>NZ_GG668578.1:161561-329894 GCF_000160755.1 Proteus mirabilis ATCC 29906 | reverse complement strand
CTCACGCTATTTCTCTTGTTAAGGTGAGCATTTTACTCAAGAGAAAAAATAAGCGATTATCATAGGTAATGTTTAAGACAAGAAAGCCATTTATCTGTATTACTAAAAGTTATTTATTCACTTAACTAACAGATAACTTCTTTTTTTGATTGTTATGTTATAAGGACTGAGATGATCCGTGATGATATTGAGAATAAGCTGATTTCACGCTTTTCTCCCCATTTTTTGCAAGTCATTAACGAAAGCCATCGTCATAATGTACCTGCAGGCTCGGAGAGCCATTTTAAAGTCGTTATTGTGAGTGACTTATTTAATGATAAACGCAGTGTGTCACGTCATCGTGATGTTTATCAAACGTTATCTCATGAATTAGATAATGGCGTTCATGCTTTAGCTCTGCACACTTTTACCTTGAGCGAGTGGGATGAACAACAAGATAAAGCATTACACTCTCCAGGATGTCGTGGTGGAAGCCAACAAGATTAATAAGAAGATTGTTAATCGTGAGTAAATGATGACTAAGATGCGTATTTTTTGTTCTTTATGGGGCTAAAAAGCAGTGTTAACCTTGTTTTTATGAAAAAATTGAGGAATAAAACGGCTCTTTCTCGACTCAACCCCTCTAGATCGTTATAATGTCGCGTCTAATTTTCAGTAAGGTTTCGGGATGCTTCTGATATCAGGGATCCTCGTTTTTTTAAATGTGGCGGCCCCGGTTCTGAAAGGAGTATTAAGTCTAATACTACTTGCCGTAGATTAGCTTCCTTTAAAGTAGACCGAGCACTAAAACTTATTTTGAGGTAACAAGATGCAAGTTTCTGTTGAAACGACTCAAGGCCTAGGGCGTCGTGTCACAATCACCGTACCAGCCGCTGATATCCAAAAAGCTGTAGACAGCGAACTGAAAAAAGCTGCTAAAACTGTTCGCATTGATGGTTTCCGTAAAGGACACGTACCAATGTCTATGGTTAAACAACGTTACGGTATGTCTGTTCTGAATGATGTTCTGGGTGATCTGATGCAGCGTAATTTCATCAACGCTATCATCGAAAACAAAGTTAACCCAGTAGGTGCACCTGATTACAAACCAGAGCAATACAAAGAAGGTGAAGACTTTGTATACTCTGTAGAATTCGAAGTTTTCCCAGAAATCGAACTGAAAGATCTGGAAAGCATTGAAGTGGTAAAACCTATCGTGACAGTTAAAGACGAAGACGTTGATAACATGTTAGAAACTCTGCGTAAACAACAAGCCGAGTGGAAAGATAAAGAAGGTGAAGTTGCGGCAGAAGATCGTGTAACTGTTGATTTTAATGGTTCTATTGACGGTGAAGAATTTGAAGGCGGAAAAGCTGAAGATTTCGTACTAGCAATGGGCCAAGGCCGTATGATCCCAGGTTTTGAAGAAGGTCTTATCGGTCATAAAGCAGGTGAAGAATTCACTATCGATGTGACTTTCCCAGAAGATTACCACGCTGAAAACCTAAAAGGTAAAAAAGCACAATTTGCTATCAACCTGAAAAAAGTGGAAGAGCGTGAACTGCCAGAATTAACTGAAGAGTTCATCAAACGCTTCGGTATTGCAGATGGTTCAGTTGATGGTTTACGTGCCGAAGTACGTAAAAACATGGAACGTGAGCTGAAAAATGCGATCCGTACACGTGTTAAATCACAAGTTATCGATGGCTTAGTGAAAGCTAACGAAGTTGACGTACCTGCAGCTGCGGTAGATAGCGAAATTGAAGTTCTGCAACGTCAAGCAGCACAACGTTTCGGTGGTGATGAAAAACAAGCTCTGCAATTACCACGTGAATTGTTCGAAGAACAAGCAAAACGTCGTGTTATCGTTGGATTACTGTTAGGTGAAGTGATCAATAGTAATGAACTGAAAGCAGAAGACGAGCGTGTGAAAGCGTTGATCGACGAAATGGCTTCAGCTTATGAAGATCCATCAGAAGTTGTTGAGTTCTACAATAAGAACGAACAACTGATGAATAACATCCGTAATTTAGCATTAGAAGAGCAAGCGGTAGAAAAAATCTTAGCAACTGCTAAAGTAACGGAAAAAGAAACTAACTTCACTGAACTAATGAACGAAGTTCAGATGGGTTAATTTTTAACCGCGATATCGGTTTTAAGCAAAAACCCGTGGTAAAAACCACGGGTTTTTTTCAGTTTGTGTATATTTATCAAATTTTGTCTTGAAATTTGAGCGATTATCTCCAGATAATTCTATAGTCATTTTATCACTCCTCGCGAGGCGCCTTGAATGTCTTGTGAGAGATTGGATCATTTGCAATGGTCATGATCAATTATCTCAAGTAAAATTGTTGTCATTGGCACCAATAAGAATGCAATAGGAGACAGATATGTCATTTAACGACACCCAGGAACAATTCGCACCTAATATGGCTTTGGTGCCGATGGTTATAGAGCAGACTTCACGAGGTGAGCGCTCTTACGATATTTATTCACGTTTATTAAAAGAACGTATCATTTTCCTGACTGGCCAAGTTGAAGATCATATGGCCAATCTCATTGTTGCTCAGATGTTGTTTTTAGAAGCTGAGAACCCAGAAAAAGATATTAACCTGTACATTAATTCACCGGGTGGTGTGATCACTGCAGGTATGTCGATTTATGACACAATGCAATATATCAAAGCGGATGTTAGCACTATTTGTATGGGACAAGCTTGTTCAATGGGTGCATTTTTATTATCTGCAGGTGCAAAAGGTAAACGTATTTGTCTACCTAACTCACGTGTCATGATCCACCAGCCTTTAGGTGGATACCAAGGCCAAGCGACAGATATTCAAATCCACGCTCAAGAAATTTTGAAAGTGAAATCGCGTATGAATGAGTTAATGGCTCAACATACGGGGAAATCTATTGAAGAAATAGAAAGAGATACTGAGCGTGATCGTTTCTTATCCGCTAACGAAGCGTTAGAATATGGTTTAGTTGATAAAGTTTATACACAACGCAGCTAGTCATATTCCGTTGTAATAGCTATGGAGTTAACAGGTTTTCTTTGTTATAGATTGATATAAAGAAAGCTGCTATTAATCTCTAGATAAAAAAGTCTTTCTTCCTCTTATTTGCTGATAAGAGGAATAACTAAGTGAGGTTAACTGATGACAGATAAGCGCAAAGATAGCTCTGGGAAGCTTCTGTATTGCTCTTTCTGCGGTAAAAGCCAGCATGAAGTAAAGAAATTAATCGCTGGCCCGTCGGTTTATATTTGTGATGAATGTGTCGACCTTTGTGTTGATATTATTCGTGAAGAAATAAAAGAATTAGCACCTCATCATGAACGCAGTGAATTGCCAACGCCACATGAAATCCGTAAACATCTTGATGATTATGTTATCGGTCAGGAGCTGGCGAAAAAAGTATTGGCAGTTGCCGTTTATAATCACTATAAACGTCTGCGTAATGGCGATAAAGCCGATGGTGTTGAGCTAGGGAAAAGTAATATCCTGCTGATTGGCCCGACAGGTAGTGGTAAAACATTATTAGCAGAAACGTTAGCACGTTATCTTGATGTACCTTTTACCATGGCCGATGCGACAACGCTAACAGAAGCGGGCTATGTAGGGGAAGATGTTGAAAACATCATTCAAAAACTACTACAAAAATGCGATTACGATGTGCAAAAAGCACAACGTGGTATTGTTTATATTGATGAAATTGACAAAATCACTCGTAAATCTGAAAACCCATCAATTACACGTGATGTTTCTGGCGAAGGTGTACAGCAAGCATTATTGAAATTAGTTGAAGGGACAGTAGCTTCTGTACCTCCTCAAGGCGGGCGTAAACATCCACAGCAAGAATTCTTACAAGTAGATACTTCGAAGATCCTCTTTATTTGTGGTGGTGCTTTTGCCGGACTGGATAAAGTAGTTGCGCAACGTCTAAATACCCATTCAGGTATTGGTTTTGGTGCAGAAGTGAAAAGCCAAAATGAGAAAGCGAGTGAAGGGGAGTTATTAGCGCAAGTTGAACCAGAAGATCTGATTAAATTTGGTCTGATCCCTGAATTTATTGGTCGTTTGCCTGTTGTTGCAACATTAGGTGAGCTCAATGAAGATGCGTTAATTCAAATTCTGCAAGAGCCTAAAAATGCCCTGACTAAACAGTATCAAGCATTGTTTAAATTAGAAGGTGTAGATTTAGAGTTCCGTAAAGATGCGTTAACCGCGATTGCTAAAAAAGCGATGTCGCGTAAGACAGGGGCGCGTGGTTTACGTTCCATTGTAGAAGCTGCATTACTTGATACAATGTACGATCTTCCTTCATTTGAAAATGCAGAGAAAGTGGTCATTGATGAAAATGTAATCAATGGGAAATCTGAACCGCTGATTATATATAGTCAACCTGAAAATCAGGCATCGGGTGAATAATATAGCGAAAATCAGCAATACCTCTTGTCTGATATTATCTATTTTCTCCCTTTTAGGGCAAAAAAATAGGATAACGCGTGCCAACGCAATAAAAATGAGGGAATTTTCCCTCATTTTGTTTTTTTAATAGGGAATGCTATTGAATGTCGGAAAACTGCCCTTATATATTTTGACAATCCGTAGAATTAATTTTATTTGGTGAGATGCGAATAAAATTACCTGTAAAAGCGTTAAGCTAAAAACGAAGAGAGAGCTCTATGAATCCTGAGCGTCCAGAACGTATTGAAATACCTGTATTGCCATTACGTGATGTCGTTGTATATCCACATATGGTGATCCCGTTGTTTGTTGGTCGTGAAAAATCTATTCATTGCTTAGAAGCTGCGATGAACGACAACAAACAAATTATGCTGGTTGCGCAGAAAGATGCATCTACTGACGAACCAGGTGTTAATGATCTTTTTTCTGTGGGGACAGTGGCTTCTGTTTTACAGATGCTGAAACTGCCTGACGGAACCGTAAAAGTGCTTGTTGAAGGTATTCGCCGCGCAAAAATTACCACATTATCTGATAATGGTGAGTATTTCCAAGCTAAAGCGGAATATCTAGACACGCCCGTTGTTGATGAGCGTGAACAAGAGGTACTAAATCGCACGGCGATCAATCAGTTTGAAGGTTATATCAAGCTGAATAAAAAAATTCCGCCAGAGGTATTAGCCTCATTGCATGCGATTGAAGAATCTGCGAAGTTAGCTGATACCATTGCTTCGCATATGCCTTTGAAATTAAAAGATAAGCAAGCTGTGCTTGAAATGTCTGATGTAACAGAACGCCTAGAGTATTTAATGGCGATGATGGAATCAGAAATCGATCTGCTACAAGTTGAAAAACGCATTCGTAACCGCGTTAAAAAGCAGATGGAAAAAAGCCAGCGTGAGTACTACCTCAATGAGCAGATGAAAGCGATCCAAAAAGAATTAGGTGAGATGGATGATGCACCTGATGAAATGGAGTCGTTAAAACGCAAAATTGAAGCGGCGAAAATGCCCAAAGAGGCGAGAGAAAAGACAGAAGCTGAACTTCAGAAATTAAAAATGATGTCGCCAATGTCTGCTGAGGCAACAGTAGTCCGTAGCTATATTGATTGGATGGTACAAGTTCCTTGGAATAGCCGTAGCAAAGTGAAAAAAGACTTAGTGAAAGCGCAGGAAGTACTTGATACGGATCATTATGGCTTAGAACGTGTGAAAGAGCGTATTCTTGAATATCTCGCGGTTCAGTCTCGTGTCAGCAAAATTAAAGGGCCAATCCTGTGTTTGGTAGGGCCTCCTGGGGTAGGTAAAACGTCGCTAGGTCAATCTATCGCGAAAGCGACAGGGCGTAAATATGTGCGTATGGCATTAGGTGGGGTACGTGATGAAGCTGAAATCCGTGGTCACCGTCGTACTTACATTGGGTCGATGCCTGGTAAGTTAATCCAAAAAATGGCCAAAGTTGGCGTTAAAAACCCGCTATTTTTATTAGATGAAATCGACAAGATGTCATCAGATATGCGCGGTGATCCAGCTTCAGCACTATTAGAGGTGTTAGATCCAGAACAAAATATCGCCTTTAATGACCACTATCTTGAAGTGGACTACGACTTATCCGATGTTATGTTTGTGGCGACATCTAACTCCATGAACATTCCGGCGCCATTACTCGATCGTATGGAAGTGATCCGCTTATCGGGTTATACCGAAGATGAAAAACTCAACATTGCAAAACAGCATCTGTTACCAAAACAGATTGAACGTAATGCACTGAAAGAGAATGAGCTAACAATCCACGATAGCGCGATT
This sequence comes from Proteus mirabilis ATCC 29906, assembly GCF_000160755.1. Lineage (GTDB taxonomy): Bacteria > Pseudomonadota > Gammaproteobacteria > Enterobacterales > Enterobacteriaceae > Proteus > Proteus mirabilis. Next base: position 323,644 of record NZ_GG668578.1, on the reverse strand, counting down.
ATGGGCATTATTCGCTATTATACGCGTGAAGCGGGTGTACGTAGCTTAGAGCGTGAAATTTCTAAATTATGTCGTAAAGCGGTTAAACAACTGCTGATGGATAGTACTATCAAGCATATTGAAATCGATGAAAATAATCTGAAAGATTATTTAGGTGTACGTAAAGTCGATTATGGTCGTGCTGATACAGAAAATCGTATTGGTATGGTAACAGGGCTTGCTTGGACAGAAGTTGGTGGTGACCTACTGACGATTGAAACGGCAAGTGTACCGGGTAAAGGTAAACTGACCTTCACTGGCTCGTTAGGTGAAGTTATGCAAGAGTCGATTCAAGCAGCGATGACTGTGGTTCGTGCTCGAGCTGACAAACTGGGCATTAATGGCGACTTCTATGAAAAACGTGATATTCATGTACACGTACCAGAAGGCGCGACGCCAAAAGATGGTCCAAGTGCGGGTATTGCAATGTGTACCGCGTTGGTTTCCAGTTTAACGGGTAATCCAGTTCGTTCAGATGTTGCAATGACGGGAGAAATTACCTTACGTGGTCAAGTATTGCCAATCGGTGGATTAAAAGAAAAGTTACTTGCGGCACATCGTGGCGGAATTAAGACAGTTCTTATCCCTGATGAAAATAAACGTGATTTAGAAGAAATTCCTGAAAACATTGTTGCTGATCTGGATATTCACCCAGTGAAAACAATTGAGGAAGTTTTAACGTTAGCCCTAGAGAAATCGCCATTTGGCATCGAAGTAGTGACTAACAAATAACACTAAATCGTGATGTGAATCATAATATTTCACTAAAAAAAAGGCTGGATAAGCAATAAAAGCTTGCCAGTCTTTTTTTGTGTCGTTAATTTAATGGGGTTTATTAATTAATAGTCCTGTTTTATCAGTCTTGCTATATATAAAAAGGCTTGATATAACGACGTTTGCAAAATTTGCCATTAATGGTAAAAAATAACGCATAAATTATGGGGATGAAAAGCGTGAATAAAACTCAACTGATCGACAAAATTGCTGCGAATGCAGATATCACTAAAGCGGCAGCGGGTCGTGTTGTAGATGCAATGGTAGCTTCAATCACTGAATCTTTACAAAAAGGTGATGACGTTGCATTAGTGGGCTTCGGTACATTTACCGTACGTGATCGCGCAGCACGTACTGGCCGTAATCCACAAACAGGTAAAGAAATTCAAATTGCTGCGGCCAAAGTGCCTGCATTCCGTGCGGGTAAAGGTCTAAAAGACGCAGTAAATCAATAATTGAGTAAATCGTTTTTCTGCCTAATGTGTTATTGGGTTGACGTTATGGATAAACAGAAAACGAATCGATTAAGAAATAAAGCGCATCTTTAAAGGATGCGCTTTTCTTTTTTACCACAGAAAAGGGGATTAAACCGAGTATTCTCTGGTGATAAGACGTGAAACTAAAGTAGTCATTTGATAGAATAGCGCGTTGTTCTATAACTGAAATAGACAACATGAGAGCATCTCATGGTTAGCTAAAGACTTAACTGACCAATGAGTCAATTAGAGCTGTTTATTTTGTATCTGTAAGATGTGTGTTAAGACTCAAATTTTATACGGGATTGGCTATTTCTAAGGATTGTCGCGTGTTGCGACATTTTGATATTAAGCCAGCGATGAGCATGTTAAATTAGCTGTGCTCAAAATAGTCGTGTAACACCAATAAAAAATAATTTTTTCACCAAACGGAGCCTAGTCTCGTTATGATGGACAACATTCGTTCAACTGCTAATAATCCTTTTATTAAGATACTATTAGCTGTGATCATCCTCTCTTTCGTCCTAACTGGTGTGGGCGGATATCTCTTTAGTTCTGGTGTTAATGATGCCGCTGAAGTTAACGGTTATAAAATAAGTCGTGCTCAGTTAGAGCAAGCTTATCAACAACGCCGAGCACAACTACAAAAAGATATGGGTGACAATTTTGCTTCCCTCGCATCATCAGATGAGGGACAAAAAATGATCCGCCAACAAGCATTGAATGTGCTGATTAACCAAGCTTTGCTGGATCAATTTGCTCAAGAGTTAGGTATTTCTGCTGGCGACCAGCAAATCAGAGACGCGATTTTTGCGCTACCTTATTTCCAAACTGATGGTAAATTTGATAACAAAAAATACGTTGAGTTATTAACGGCGAATAATATTGACGCGGATGCCTTTGCTGAAGGAATTCGTCAAAATCTGATTAATCAACAATTACGTTATTCTATTCAAGGCACTGACTTTGCTTTAGAGAGCGAAGTTAAAGACTTTGCCGGCTTAATGCTACAAAGTCGTAATGTGCGTCTCGCTTCATTAGATATTCAACCATTCCTTGAAAAAGAGACGGTATCAGATGAAGAATTAAAAGCCTTTTATGACCAAAATACCTCTATGTTTATCGCTCCAGCACAAGTTAAAGTGAGCTATATTCAGTTAGAAGCCCAAAAAGATTTAAGCAACATCACTATTTCAGATGATGAAGTTAAAGCTTATTACGATAGTAATATCAGTGAATTTACTGTCCCCGGACAAAAAAAATACAGTCTACTTGTCTTAGCAGATGAAACCGCTGCGAAAGAAGCTGAAGACGCGTTGAAAAATGGCGCTGACTTCGTCACTTTAGTAAAAGAAAAATCTATTGATACTTTTTCTGCTAAACAAAATGGTTCATTAGGCTGGATCACTATTGGTCAAGAGCTACCAGAATTAGCAAATGCGAGTTTGACTGAGAAGGGGCAAATTTCACAGCCAGTTAAAATCAGCAACGGTTATGCTATTTTCCGTCTTGATGATATGAAACCTTCGGTGGTAAAACCTTTTGATGACATTAAAGCTGACTTATTAGTAAAAATGCGTGAAAACAAAGCCATTGATGATTTCTTCGCATTGCAGCAAAAAGTGAGTCAAGCCGCTTCAAATGATAACGACACGCTAGCGACAGCAGCAAAAGCAGGGAACGTCACTGTAATCAATACAGATTGGTTTGATGAAAACAATGTACCAGCAGCCTTGAATAACGAAAAGTTAACACAGCTTATCTTTGGTGGTTCACTGGTTGATGACAATGGCCCTACAGGCATGAACTCAGATATGGTTACCCTTGGTAATGATAGTGCTTATATTGTTCGTGTCGAAGGATATAAACCTGCATCAACCCAACCATTAGATAAAGTACGTGACAAGGTTATTACACTGGTCAAACAGCAAAAAGCTTCTCAAGCGATGAATGCGCAAGCTCAGAAACTCCTTGCAGCCTTAAAAGAAGGTAAAGGAGAGGCGGCATTGAAAGAAGCAAATATCTCGTTTGGTGAGGTAGAAAGCGTGGTTCATTCATCAGCCACAGATCCGATACAAAGTGCTATTTTTGCTATGCCAAAACCAGCAGAAGGTAAAAAAGAGTACGGTATGTCTAATGTACCGGGTTCAAAAGTGGTCTTAATCCAATTAGATAGTGTCACTGATGGTAAGCCAACGGCAGAACAGCTTGAATTTATGACTAATCTCTATCGCGCCCAAATGGGAGAAGAAGCTTTACAACTTATGCTCAGCGATTTAAGAGAAAAAGCAAAAATCGAGATTTTTGATAAAGATTATCAATAAACTATCTTAGATTGATTGAATAAAAACCCAGTTTCGACTGGGTTTTTTTATGGCTAAAATTATATTCAAGATTAGAAATTGCGAGCAGTCACGTCATTTTTTGTAACGCTATTTTTTTATTCAATTTATTTTTCTTACTCTCTCGTAATTCATATGGTTGCTAATTGCTGAATTATTTAAGGCTTGGCATTATTTGATGGCATTCAGTAATCGCTGTTTGCTGTTGAATATACAGTTATTTTTACAAAAAGGAGATGATTAAAATGGATAAAAAAACACTATCAGCATTTATGGCATCAATATGTTTAACATTAGGTTTAGGGTTATCACCACTCTCTTATGCCGATGATATATCGCCTTCAACATCAACCATGTTGATTGAAAAAGGAGATCAAAAAGAGAGTGCTGTCAGTGAGGTAAACGCTAGTGCACAAGGAAAGTTGGATATTAATAGTGCAACACTTGATGAATTAATGACGCTAAAAGGGATCGGAAAAGCAAAAGCGCAAGCCATTATCGATTATCGAGAAAAAGTGGGGCGTTTTGCTTCTTTTGATGATCTCGCCAAGGTCTTTGGTATTGGTATGAAGCTTATTGAACAAAATAAAGATCTAATTATTATCAACTAATTACTCGATAATACTGTACCCCTTTTTTGTGATCAAAAAGGGGTACAGAATTGCCTTTATATAATATTAATAATCAGATGGTATTTTAATTTGGGTAATAAATAATCGGATGAAATATACCCTATTTGATATTTTTGACTATATTTAAGATATTACATAGAAATTTCTCTTAGCTAAAGTTTGTTAGGGATATCAAGAGGTAATAAAGTCATATGAGTACATTAATTAAAGTTTATGGATTCCATTTAGATGTTTTTGAGCATGTGAATAATGCACGTTACCTTGAATTTTTAGAACAAGCGAGATGGGATTGGATTGAACAACACTTAGATCTCGCTTGGTTTAAACGGCATGGTCTAGCACTCGTTGTCGCGAATATTAATATCAACTATCGTTTGCCCGCTAATTTAGGCGATGAACTAATCATTAGTTGTGATATTGCAGAAGTCGGTATTAAAAGTGGCGTGTTGTCTCAAAAAATAGTGAGAAAACAAGATGGTGCATTGATTTCAGATGCATTAGTGACTTTTGTACTCGTTGATATCAATACTAAAAAAGCATTAACACTTACAGATCAGTTACGAGAAAAATTGGAGTATGTACGCCAGTCTGCTGATTAGCATTGATGTTATCCAGTTAACCGTCTAATTCTATCGGTGATCGTAACATATTAGCGGCAGGATATACCGTACTTACCTGTGTAAGGGAGGGAGTAGTCAGCCCACTCGCTGAAGCAGGAACCCACCGAGGCGAGTCAGACTGTGGTCTGAACCGCTGTAGGGAGCCACGTCCTTTAGGGCATGGAGGAGGTCAATTGGTTTTGGTATAGAATAATTCCCCGCTCTGTTGTTTTCAGGGCGGAGAAAATCACAGGGGAAAACTGGGTAAAACAACTGGTTAATTAGTTATCACGGCTTCGACGACTTTATTAGCAACCAAACAGGTCACGAATTAAAAATAACTGCTACGCGTGTAAACGCACAGAAAACAAAGCTAACACATTTTTGACAGATTATTTAAGGCCAACTTTATTTTTCATGGCGTCCATGACGGCATTTTTGTCTTGTAAATAGCCATGAAGTCCACGCTCTCTTAAATGGCAAGCGGCACATTGACCACAACCATCACCTTGAATACCGTTATAACAAGTTAAGGTGTTGTGGCGTACAAAATCTAACTTACCGTAATAGTCAGCGAGTGCCCAAGTTTGCGCTTTATCTAACCACATTAACGGAGTGATAAACTGAATATCACGAGCAATACCTAAATTTACCGCATGATTTAGAGCCTTAACAAACTCATCGCGACAATCTGGATAACCTGAGAAATCAGTTTCACATACGCCGGTAATAACGCTTTCAGCACCAATCTGATAAGCATAAATGGCGGCTAATGTAAGAAATAGAATATTTCTACCAGGTACAAAGGTACTAGGAATATCGCTTTGTTCACTCTGTTTAAAATCAGGCACAGGAATATTGTCACGTGTTAAGCTACTGATAGCGAGTTCATTGAGTAAACTGACATCCAAAACTTTATGTGCGGTTGCACCTAATAATTGACTGACTCTTTGTGCTACCTCAATTTCTTCTTTATGACGTTGTCCATAATTAAATGTAATACAATGAACTTCATCATACTGCTCTAGTGCTTGGATTAGGCAGGTTGTCGAATCTTGTCCACCACTAAAGACAACGACCGTTTTTTTCATCAGAATACTCCTGAATATTGATATTTTTTAAGGATTAATACGCATAATATTGCAGATATTATGACAAGTTATCACCAAATTATCAGTAAGAGATTATTCTTATAGCAGGGGTAGATTATTACTATTTTTTGTAGGGGCATATGTTAAAGGAGTATTTATGTTAGATAAGATTGACCGAAAACTATTAACGCTATTACAGGAAGATTCAAGCCTCTCACTGAATACTTTGGCAGAGGCGGTTAACCTAACCTCAACACCTTGCTGGAAACGATTGAAAAGACTCGAGGATGAAGGGTATATTCGTAAACGTGTTGCATTACTCGACAGCGAAAAAATTGGGCTTGGCTTAACAGTTATTGTTATGATAAGAACACAGCAACATAATAGCGAGTGGTATGAACAATTTGTATCATTCGTTAAGCAAATGCCAGAAGTACTGACATTCTATCGAATGGCGGGTGAGTGTGATTATCTAATGCATGTTGAAGTTGTAGACATGAAAAGTTATGACCAATTTTACAAACGCATGGTTAACGGCGTTCCTGGGCTTATTGACGTAACTTCTAACTTTGCAATGGAAAAAATTAAATACACAACGGCAATGCCGATACCTGAATAAGATCCCTCTTTACCAACTGGCACTTTTATTTTTGTACAACCTTAGGATTTAAGGCGTGGCTCTATTTTCACAGCTCAGTTGGTATTTTATCAGCGAATGGCGTCGTTATGTCGGTGCTATTTTCTTATTGATGGTTATCGCCGTTCTACAAGTGATCCCTCCGAAAATCGTCGGGATTATTGTTGATGGTGTTGATAGCCATAGCCTGTCTTTTCAGCAAATTATGGGGTGGATCGGGATCATGGTATTGATCGCCCTTGCTGTCTATTTATTACGTTATATTTGGCGTCTGTGGTTATTTGGTGCTTCTTACCAACTGGCGGTGAAATTACGTATGCAAATCTATCGCCAACTTAGTCTTCAATCATCGGCTTTTTATCAACGCTATCGCACGGGTGATTTAATCGCACGTACCACTAATGATGTTGATAAAGTCGTTTTCGCCGCAGGGGAAGGGGTGTTAACCCTTGTTGACTCTATGGTAATGGGACTTGCGGTGTTAGTGATGATGAGTATTCAGTTAAGTTGGCAATTGACACTTATCTCATTGTTACCTATGCCATTAATGGCAATATTAATTAAACGCTATGGCGATAAACTACATCACCGCTTTAAAAGTGCACAAGCACTATTTTCTTCATTGAATAATCAAGCGCAAGAAAGTTTAAGTAGCATTCGTATGATCAAATCTTTCGGTCTTGAACAGCAACATGCTTCACGTTTTGAAACGGTTGCAAAAGAGACGGGTCGACAAAATATGCGAGTGGCAAAAGTCGATGCATTGTTTGACCCCACGATTTTTATGGCAATTGGTTTTGCTAACTTACTTGCTGTGGCGGGAGGAAGTTATTTTGTTCTCAATGGCACGATGACATTGGGAGAATTAACCAGTTTTGTAATGTATTTAGGGCAAATGATTTGGCCTATGTTAGCACTGGCATGGATGTTTAATATTGTTGAGCGTGGTAGTGCGGCTTATAGCAGGATCAATGCATTACTTAATGAGCAACCGGCTATGGTTGATGGTCAATTATCACCAATGCATCAAAAAGGAACTTTAGCGGTAGATATTAAAGCGTTTCATTACCCCAAACAGCAAGTTGATGTACTAAAAAACATTCATTTTACACTCTCTCCTGGTGAGATGTTGGGTATTTGCGGTATGACTGGGGCGGGGAAAAGCACTTTGTTAGCGCTGATCCAGCGCTTATATGATGTCAGTGAAGGGGATATTCGTTTTCAATCTGTCCCCCTTTACCAATTAAAATTGGATGAATGGCGGGGAAGACTTGCTGTTGTCAACCAAACACCGTTTCTTTTTTCGGATACGATTGCCGGAAATATAGCCTTAGGACGCCCTGATGCTACCAAAGAAGAGATAGAGGCAGTAGCCAAAATCGCCAATATTCACGATGATATTTTAAATTTACCCGAAGGATATCTGACTCAAGTTGGTGAAAAAGGGGTCATGCTCTCGGGGGGACAAAAGCAACGTATTTCCATTGCTAGAGCTTTACTGTTAGATGCGGAAATCTTGTTATTAGATGATGCGTTATCAGCCGTTGATGGACAAACTGAATACCAGATCTTACAAAATCTGGCTCAATGGCGTAAAGAGAAAACCATTATTATTAGTGCTCACCGTTTATCTGCACTGGTTGATGCAACAAATATATTGGTATTAAAACAAGGCGAAATCATAGAGCAAGGTACTCATCAAACACTTATTGCAATGCCAGGTTGGTATCAAGATATGTACCATTATCAACAACTCGAGGCCGCATTAGATGACGATAAATAATAATAAATCCATTAAAACGTTATTGCCGGCCTTAAAAAGATTATTAGCTTATGGCAAAACCTATCGCAAACCGATGACATTAGGTGTGGTGATGTTATGGGTGGCAGCGATTGCAGAAGTGGGTGGACCTTTACTTATTAGTTATTTTATTGATGCTAAAGTAGCGACTCATCAAGTTGAATGGCGAGGCGCATTAGGTCTTGCTGCTGCTTTTATTCTATTACAAATTATTGCGGCACTATTGCACTATTACCAAACAATCGTCTTTAATTATGCCGCTGTTGGGGTGGTACAACAGTTACGAGCAGATGTGATGAGTGCTGCGCTAAAACAGCCATTAAGTGCATTTGATAATCAGCCTGTAGGACAGCTGATTTCTCGTGTTACCAATGATACAGAAACTATCAAAGATCTATTTGTTAACGTCTTTCCTGCTCTATTTCGTGCTATAGCATTGGTGGTTGTGATGTTAATCGCTATGTTTCTACTCGAATGGCAAATGGCATTAGTGGCGATGACGATTTTCCCTGCGGTTATTGGTGTGATGATGCTTTATCAACGGCTAAGTACACCGATTGTCCGCAATGTGCGTCATTATCTTGCCAATATTAATGATGGCTTTCATGAAGTGATTAATGGTATGTCGGTTATCCAGCAATTTCGTCAACAAGCTCGCTTCGGTAAGAAAATGTCAGATGATAGCTGGCAACATTATCAAGCACGAATGAAAGCACTAAAACTTGACGGGTTATTATTGCGCCCGTTACTCAGTATGCTCTCTGCATTGGTGCTATGTGGCTTATTGATACTGTTTGGATATCAAGGTAGTGCTGTGATTGGTGTTGGAGTAATTTATGCTTTTATCAGCTATTTAGGTCGTCTTAATGAACCTCTTATTACTCTGACGTCTCAACAATCTTTATTACAACAAGCGGTTGTTTCCGGTGAACGAGTCTTTGAGTTAATGGACGCCCCGATGCAGCAATATGGCAATGCAAGCTATACCATTAACCAAGGAGATATAGCCATTAACGGCTTGTGGTTTGCGTATCTAAAACAGCAGTGGGTATTAAAAGAGATTAATCTTGATATACCTGCTCGCCACTTTGTCGCTTTTGTGGGGCATACTGGCAGTGGAAAAAGTACCTTAGCCAGTTTGCTTATGGGAAATTATCCATGGCAGAAAGGACATATCTACTTAGATAACCATCCATTAGAATGTTATTCCCATCAGGCATTAAGAAGCGGTATTGCGATGGTACAGCAAGATCCTGTTTTATTATCAGGCACTTTGCGTGACAATATTACTTTAGGGCGTCACTGCTCTGAAGCTCACTTATGGCAAGTATTAGCAACAGTACAATTAAATAGCTGGGTAAAAACATTACCTGATGGTTTAGAAACCCCCTTAGGTGAACAGGGTAGTCGCTTATCCGCGGGACAAAAACAGTTATTAGCATTAGCTCGAGTATTATTATTTCCACCCCGTATTCTTATCTTAGATGAGGCAACGGCAAATATCGACTCGGGTACAGAGCAAGCTGTTCAAAAAGCCCTTACGCAAATAAGAGAAAAAACCACATTAATTGTTATCGCTCATCGCCTTTCAACCATTATCGATGCTGACGAAATTGTTGTGCTTCATCGTGGTGAGATTGTTGAGCAAGGTAAACATGCACAACTATTGGCACAAAAAGGTCGCTATTACAATATGTACCAATTACAACAAGTTAAAGAGTCATTACAAGTTCAAGAGCCAGCCGTTGTTGAGTGATATAATCTAAATTCCATTCATCCTAACCCAGCCAATGCTGGGTTTTTTATTGCCTCACTTTTTGCCCCAATTTTTAGCATTGTGGACATGATAAGAGCATTTATTGCACTAAGTTAGTGAGTGATATTTATTTTTTATTTATTTATCAATGAAATAAGTATTGGCATATCTCTTGCTCTATCAGTATGGCGCTTTCTAAAACTGTATGGAGCAATTATATGAAATATATCATCGCGATTATTAAACCATTTAAATTAGAAGATGTAAGAGAGTCACTCTCTGAGCTTGGGATTAACGGAATGACAATCAGTGAAGTAAAAGGATATGGGCGACAAAAAGGACATGCCGAGCTTTATCGGGGCGCTGAGTATGAGGTTAACTTTCTTCCTAAAGTAAAAATAGAATTAGCGGTTTGTGATGGGCAATTAGAGCCTGTGCTACAAGCCATAAGCCAAGTTACTGATACTGGTAAAGTAGGAGATGGCAAAATTTTTGTTTTAGAGTTATTGCAGGCGATCCGTATTCGTACAGGAGAGTCTGGTGAAGAAGCCTTGTAGAGGAGCTAACAAATGAAACGATTTATTAGTTATTTTTTTACGTTAGCACTTACATACTTTTTATTACCTCAGTTAGCGATTGGAGCCACCACAATAGACATAGATAAAGCGGACAACAGTTTTATGCTGATCTGTAGTGCATTGGTGTTTTTTATGACTATTCCCGGTATCGCACTCTTTTATGGCGGGTTACTACGCAGTAAGAATGTATTATCACTAATGACGCAAGTGATGTTGATTTTCAGTGTAGTGATTATCCTTTGGATTATGTTTGGCTATAGTTTGGCGTTTACTGCTGGAAATAAGATTTGGGGTGGGTGGTCACTTACTTTTCTCAATAATATTTCAGTCGATTCTGTTGCTGGTGAAATTAATCAATATGTGCATGTTGTATTTCAAGGCTCTTTTGCGGTGATCACCGTGGCCCTGATTGTTGGCGCATTAGGTGAACGTATTCGTTTTTCAGCACTGCTTATCTTTACTGTTATTTGGTTTACTTTTTCATATATTCCCATTGCCCATATGGTATGGGGAGAAGGTGGTTGGCTTATCGATGATGGAGCATTAGATTTTGCGGGAGGGACGGTTGTCCATATTAATGCCGCTGTAGCAGCGCTTGTTGGTGCTTACTTACTAGGTAAACGAGGTGATTATCAACATACTGCGATTAAACCACATAATTTACCTATGGTCTTTACTGGTACAGCGGTACTTTATATTGGTTGGTTTGGTTTTAATGCAGGCTCTGCAGGGAGCGCTAATGGTATTGCTGCATTGGCGTTTTTAAATACAGTTGTAGCTACCGCAGGTGCAGTTCTTGCGTGGACATTTGCTGAATGGCTAGTGAGAAGGAAACCTTCTATGTTAGGTAGTTGTTCAGGATGTATTGCGGGATTAGTTGCTATTACCCCAGCCGCGGGAACCGTAGGCCCTATTGGTGCTTTGGTTATTGGTATTATTGCTGGCATCATCGGGCTTTGGGGGGTTGTGGTTCTTAAACGTTGGTTAAAAGCAGATGATGTCTGTGATGTTTTTGGTATTCATGGTACTTGTGGTATTGCGGGCTGTTTATTAACGGGCATATTTACGGCTTCATTTTTAGGGGGCATTGGTTATAGCGAGCATATGACATTAGGTAAGCAAGTGCTAACTCAATTATTTAGTGTTGTGATTACGCTTATTTGGTCAAGTGTTGTGGCTTACATTGCCTTTAAAATTGCCGATAAGCTAGTGGGATTGCGTGTCTCACAAGAAGAAGAGCATGATGGATTAGATATAACCACTCATGGCGAAAGAGCGTACGAGCAGTAATGGTCTATTCCCCCTCAACTGAGGGGGGAATATTCTCACTGCGTTATTTGTTTGATTTTATTCGTTTTTGGCGGATAACACCTTCTTGAACAGAAGAGGCAACTAGTTGCCCACTCATATTAAACATTTTTCCTCTCACAAATCCGCGACCACCTGAGGCTGATGGACTTTCAATAGCATAAAGTAACCAGTCATCAACACGAAATGGGCGATGGAACCACATGGAATGATCGATGGTAGCCACTTGTAAACTCGGATCCATAAAACCTAAACCATAAGGTTGCAGTGAGGTGGGTAAAAAATCAAAATCAGAGATATAACCTAATAAGTATTGGTGTAGGAAAGGATCAGATGGCATTTCTCCGCGACTACGATACCAAACATAACGTTCCGCAGGTGCTTTCTCATAACCAAACGGGCTAAAATATTGCACGGGGCGTGCTTCAAAAGGTGTTTCTCTTAATGCGAGTGTTCTTAGCGGTTCGGGTAATTTTGGGGCAAGTTTTTTCAATATCTCATCTTGAGAGATCAAATCATTTGGAAAAGGGACTTCAGGCATCATATCTTGATGTTCAAAGCCTTCTTCAAACTCTTGGAAAGAGACGGTCATATAAAAAATAGGCTTACCTTGTTGGATAGCACTGACGCGACGAGTACTAAATGAGCCACCATCACGGATAGATTCCACATCGTAAATAATAGGCTTATGGCTATCACCAGGTCGTAAAAAATAGCTGTGAAATGAATTAACATAGCGATTATCAGCAATTGTTTGTTTTGCCGCATAAAGAGCTTGGCCAACAACTTGTCCACCAAAGACTTGTGGTAAACCTAAATCTTCACTTTGACCTCTAAATAGGCCTTCTTCTATTTTTTCAAGCTCCATTAAGTTGATAAGTTTTTTTAATGCCTGGCTCATAGTTTACCTATATATCATCGGATAGATTATGTTTTATAGTTTTGATTATATACAATCCGCTATCGGATAAAAAAATAATCTGCTGTTTATATTTTGCTAAAAATGCCGTAACACCTTATTTGATAGGGGAGCAATCGCGATATTAGCTAATAGAGGGTATAAATTGAAAGAATTTGGCAAAGCATAAGGCCTTATTGAGTAATTTATCAGCACTTGGTTGGGCTTTCCTTGCTATTTGGATAGCTTTAAAAGATAATGCATATCGTCTTAGCAATAAGACAATCTATGGGGTCTTGTTGGTTCTCCCGCAACACTAACTTGTTAACTCGGTCAGGTCCGGAAGGAAGCAGCCATGGCAGGTGTCGTGTGTGCCGGGATGTCGCTGGCAAGGCCCCACCCAATTTCTGCATTGCAATCCCGCTATTTTTTATCCAGTTACTTTCTTCATCGTAATCGTATCGTTGAACGTTTGCATCTAAACATATTTCTATTTACATATTGTTTAATTAATAGTTTTTTTAACTATATTTACTCTCAATATGGGTTTGGTGAATTAATAAGAAACAGAATGCCTTTCACCTATTATCGCCTACGCGTTATAGATGAATAATAAGAGAAGTTGTAAGAATTATGCCGTCATGCCGTTATAAGCACGGCATGATAGTGTGTAATCATTTTACTTATTAAAAAAGCATGAATAAAACGATACCTAAAAATAAGAACTATTAACCCAATTACTATAAAGAGATAGTAAAAATAAGAGGATACTAATGGTTACTTGCTAATACGATTATCTTACAAATTTCCAAACAGATGCTGGGATCTTGTCATAAAGTTTGTTCATGGTTAGCTCTGCTAAGCGATGGTCTGCAGCTGAATAAAATAGCTCTAACTCATCATCGGTCAGTTCATATTTGTTCTTTTCAATCACTCTTTCAAGGGTTTCGATTGAGGTGCATTTTCTTAAACGCATTAGATAGTCTGTTTTAGTCATGTTGTCTTTTCTCTATAATTTAAATAAAACTAAAGGTAATTTAATTTACTTGATATAACTTTTAGGATTTTTATCGATAAGCGTTAACAGTGAATAGTTTAACTCTTTCCAATTATTCAATTCCGAGTAGGAAATGGAGTCACTACCGAATAACCGATAAGTCTCTTCTATGCACTCTTCCATTAAAGTGTTAATAGCGTGTTTATCAGGATATTTTATCTTAAACAGCCAACTAAAGCCCATAATGTGATCAATTAGGGCATTAAGGTCAACGCTTTTTGTGCTACTTAGATCATTGTTCCAAACTGCGGTACCTTTATCTAATGAGCTTAATGCTTGCTGTAATAGCTCTTCACATAAAAATGACAATTCAGCTAAATCTATTTTTTCTGGTGAATATTCGTCCATAGCTTATTGTGACTGAATTATGCTAAAGAAACACTAATAATTAATACTGATAAATTAGCTATTAATGAAGCTTGCGGCTTAATTCAGTAATGAATTAATTAAACAATCTTAAAATAAACAGCAACTTTATATTTTATTCATATACCAATAATGTTTAATAATTGTTTTTATTATTTCTACATAGTAATGGTGTAATTTGAAAAAGGTATTTAAATACGAAACTACATTCAATGCAAGTTGAAAAAGTGTACAAAATAAAAGTACTGTACGCTTAATATAGCACTATTATTGCATAAGTCACTATCTGAGCGATAGAAATTTGTCTATTTTCGTAAAAATTTAGTTGAGAAGCGTAAAAGTAAGGATAATTAACTTGATGATTATCCTAGTATTTGTTTGCTAAAAATGTCTTATATCGCTAAATAGTCTTGGTGATAAGCTGATATTAATAAAAAATAGTGCGTTAAATTTGACAAAAAGTCATATATAAGAAAAAAATTAAACTGATTTATTGATTAGGGATATGTTTTTCTTTAATTGATAACAATATAAAGGGGCGGGATTAACACGAAAAATTAAAATAAAACAAAAAGGCCGCTAAGCGACCTTTTTGATGGGTAGCCAACAAATTATGTTGGCTGTGGTATAGCATAATGATTACTTAGTTTGGTGCGGATAGTTTGGGTGCTCTAAGTCTTCGTTTTTCTTCGCAAACCTTCTGCGGATCACAACGAAGAAAATAGGAACAAAGTAAATAGCAAGGGATGTCGCGGCAATCATACCACCGAATACCCCTGTACCTACTGAGTTTTGCGCACCGGAGCCTGCACCGTTACTTAATACCAGAGGAATAACCCCAAGCATAAAGGCTAACGATGTCATTAGAATTGGACGTAGACGCATTCTAACGGAGTCTAACGTCGCTTCTACTAGCCCTTTACCCTCTTTTTCCATTAAGTCTTTGGCGAATTCGACAATCAATATGGCGTTCTTCGCCGATAACCCAATGGTGGTAAGTAGCCCAACCTTAAAGTAAACGTCGTTTTCAAGCCCTCTCAATGTAGTAAATGCTAATGCACCAATGACCCCTAAAGGTACGACTAACATAACTGAGAAAGGCACTGACCAACTCTCATAGAGTGCCGCCAAACAAAGGAATACTACAATTAATGAAATAGTATACAGTGCTGGCGCTTGGTTACCTGATAGACGTTCTTGGTATGACATACCCGTCCACTCGTAGCCAATACCACTTGGTAATTTGCTGGCGAGTTGTTCCATCATTAGCATTGCATCACCACTACTTTGTCCTGGTGTTGCACTACCTTGGATCTGGACAGCTGGTAAACCATTATAACGCTCTAAACGTGGTGAGCCATATAACCAAGGATCTTTACTAGTATCAATGAAGGATGAGAAAGGCACCATCTGACCCGCATTGTTACGAACATAAAGATTAGCAATATCTTGTGGCAACATGCGGAATTGTGATTCTGCTTGAACGTAAACTTTCTTCACACGACCACGGTCGATAAAGTCGTTAACGTAGCTACCACCAAACATCGTACCTAATGTTGAGTAGATATCACTGACCGCAACACCTTGAGCTTGTGCTTTTTCTAAGTCGATATAAAGACGATACTGAGAGGTATCTTCTTGACCGTTAGGACGCACACCCGTCAACATTTGTGGCTCTTGTGCTGCCATTCCAAGCAATTGGTTTCTTGCTTCCATGAGTTTTTCGTGTCCCAGGTTGGCATTATCGATTAACTCGAATTCAAAACCACCTGCAGAGCCTAACTCAACAATCGCTGGAATATTAAAGGAGTAAACAAAGGCTTCTTTAATTTGAGAAAGAGCTTGGTTAGCACGACCGACAATAGCAGGGACTTTGTCTTGGTCTGATTTACGCTCATCCCAATCATTTAATACGACGAAAGCAAGCCCCATGTTTTGACCTTGACCACCAAAACCAAAGCCGCTGACGGTAAAGACCGACTTAACCACATCTTTTTCTTTAGTATTAAAGTAGTCATTGACTTGTGCTAATACGTCTTGAGTTTGCTCTTGGGTTGATCCAGCGGGCAACTGAACCATTGTCAGTAATACCCCTTGGTCTTCTTCTGGTAAGAAAGACGCCGGTAAACGCACAAACATAATTGCCATAGCAGCAACAAGTAAGACGTAGATCAGTAAGTAACGACCTGTACCACGCAGTGTACGAGAAACACTGTCTGTATAGTGGTGACTACTTTTTTCAAAAACGCGGTTAAACCAACCAAAGAAACCTGTTTGTACACCATGGCTGCCTTTCGGGATTGGTTTTAACAATGTCGCACAAAGTGCAGGGGTTAAAATCAATGCCACGAAAACAGACAGCACCATCGCTGATACAATAGTAACTGAGAACTGTCGGTAAATCGCACCCGTTGAACCACCAAAGAATGCCATTGGAATAAATACCGCAGATAACACGAGGGCAATACCCACCAATGCACCTTGGATTTGTCCCATAGACTTACGTGTCGCTTCTTTAGGTGACAGTCCTTCCTCTTGCATCACACGTTCAACGTTTTCTACTACAACGATAGCATCATCAACCAGTAGACCGATGGCAAGTACCATCGCGAACATCGTCAAGGTGTTTATCGAATAGCCAAACGCGGACAATATGGCGAAAGTCCCTAATAATACGACGGGTACAGCAATGGTTGGAATTAATGTAGCACGGAAGTTCTGTAAGAACAGATACATGACTACAAATACCAGCATAATGGCTTCAACGAGCGTTTTAACCACTTCAAAAATAGAGATCTTAACAAATGGTGTTGTATCGTAAGGATAAACGACCTCTAATCCAGAAGGGAAGAATGGCTCCATATCAGCCAGTGCCGCACGTACTGCTGTTGCGGTATCAAGGGCGTTAGCACCTGTTGCCAGTTTAATACCAATACCTGCTGCAGGTAAGCCATTA
Organism: Proteus mirabilis ATCC 29906; assembly: GCF_000160755.1. Lineage (GTDB taxonomy): Bacteria > Pseudomonadota > Gammaproteobacteria > Enterobacterales > Enterobacteriaceae > Proteus > Proteus mirabilis. Next base: position 306,334 of record NZ_GG668578.1, on the reverse strand, counting down.
AAGCGAGCAATCGTGCTGTAGTTTTCAGCCCCCATCTCAACAATACCCAGATCTTTTAGCTTAACCTGTGAACCGTCTTGATTGACTTTCATCAGAATATCAGCAAATTGCTCAGGTGTATTAAGTCGAGTTTGCGCAATGATAGATACATTTAAACGCTGACCAGGCACTGGTGGCGTACCACCTAATTGACCTGCCGCCACTTGGTTATTTTGCGATTTAATCGCATTAATAACATCAAGTGTGGTCATGTTATATTTCACCAGTTTATCTGGATCTAACCAAATACGCATCGCGTATTGTGTACCAAATAACTGCGTTTCACCCACCCCTGTGACACGGCTTAATGGATCTTTAATTGTTGCACCTACATAGTCGGCGATGTCATCTTGTGACATCGAGCCATCACCAGAGATAAAACCTGCAACCATTAAGAATGAACTAGAAGATTTATCGACACTAATCCCTTGTTGTTGTACTTCCTGAGGTAAAAGAGGCATTGCCAATTGCAATTTATTTTGCACTTGGACTTGCGCAATATCAGGGTCAGTACCAGCTTCAAAGGTCAGCGTGATATTCATCATACCTGCAGAATCACTGGTTGAAGACATATAAACCATGTTATCGATACCATTCATATTCTGTTCGATAACTTGGGTTACAGTATTCTGTACCGTGGTTGCATCAGCTCCTGGATAGACCGCAGAGATGGAAATCGCTGGCGGTGCAATCGTTGGATATTGTGCAACAGGCAGTTTGATGAGTGCCAAAAGACCAGCAAGCATGGTAATTATGGCAATTACCCACGCAAATATTGGTCTGTCTATAAAAAACTTAGGCATAGATCATCGACTCCTTATTGAGGATCCTTCGCTGGTTCAGATTTTTCAGTTGATGCTGTTGCATCTAAATTTTCTTCTTGTGGCGTAACCTTCATTTCAGGTTTTGCTTTTTGTAGCCCCGAAACGATAACGCGGTCACCAACCTGAACACCACTATTCACTAGCCACTTATTACCAACTGCTTGTGATACTTCAATAGTACGCACTTCAACCACGTTGTCTTTATTAACGACCATGGTTGTTGCTTCACCACGAGGAGTACGAATAACAGCTTGTTGTGGGATCAAAATAGCATTTTGACGAATACCATTTTCTAATTTTGTACGAACAAACATACCAGGCAGTAATTCACCTTTAGGATTAGGTACGATTGCACGCATAGTGATAGAGCCTGTGGATTCATCAACGGTCACATCAGAAAATTCTAAATGACCTTTTTGAGCGTAGGATTGACCATTGGTTAAGGTTAAGTGAACAACAGGTTTACCTTGCTCTTGACGAACAATGCCACTTTCAATTTCATTTTTTAATTTCAGATAATCTTCACTCGATTGTGTCACATCGACATAAATCGGATCGATTTGCTGAACGGTTGTTAAAGCCACTTGCTGACCAGGTGCAACTAATGCGCCTTCTGTTACCGTTGATTTACCTGAACGGCCAGAAATTGGTGCGGTGACTTTGGTATATTCAAGATTAATTTTTGCATTAGTCACTGTAGCTTCAGCTGCTTTTACTGCAGCAACAGCTTGAGCGTACTGAGATGTTGCGGTATCAAAATCTTGTTTACTGACATAATTGGTGCCGAGTAGAGGTTTATAGCGCTCTACAGTTAGGCGAGCAATTTCAGCATTCGCTTTCGCTTTTGCTAAATTAGCTTGAGCACTGTTTAATGTAGCTTGAAAAATAGCAGGATCGATTTGGTACAAAGATGTTCCTGCTTCTACATAACTACCTTCGGTGTAATTGCGTTTTAAGATGATGCCGCCAACCTGAGGGCGAACCTCTGCGATACGATAAGCAGATGTACGACCAGGTAAGTCTGTTGTGATAGTCAGTGGTTTCGCATCTAATGTAACAACACCTACAGCAGGAGCAGGAGGTGGACCTCCAGCAGACTGATTTTTGTCGCCACATCCAGCAATAACCAAGCTGCCTGAAAGCACTAACAGAGCCAGAGGCAAAACCCCTCTGTTTTTTCGCATAAGAAAACCTCTATTCAAAAGTTGTTTCCCGGGATAAAAAATAATTAAGTTGATGAATGATTGCGATGTATAGTACAAACATACATGAATGTATGTAAATTAACTTCAGTCAAAATCGAGGAATAATGGCACGAAAAACTAAACGCCAAGCACAAGAGACAAGACAGCAGATTATTGATGCTGCACTTAGGCTATTTACTGTGCAAGGTGTTTCTGCCACATCACTTTCAGATATTGCAACCGAGGCCGGAGTAACTCGAGGTGCAATATATTGGCACTTTAAGAATAAAGTGGATTTATTTACTGAAGCGTGTGAACTCACCGACTTAAAAATAGAATCATTAGAATTAGAGTATCAATCAAAATATCCAGATGATCCACTATTTGTATTAAGAGAATTGCTTATTTACATATTGACATCAATTGTCGAAGATCCGAAACATAATGCACTTCTAGAAATATATTTCCATAAGTGCGAATTTGTTGGTGAAATGACACCAATTGTTGAAATCCGCCGAGAATTATGTGCAGCCGATTACTCTAGAATAGAGCAATCTTTATCTCGCTGTATCGAAAAAAAACAACTCCCAGCCAACCTTGATTTAAGAAGAGCTGCGATTATGTTAAGAGCTATGATGACAGGGCTTGCTGAAAATTGGTTATTTTCACCAGAAAGTTTTTCTATTAAAGAGGAAAGTCAATATTTGGTTGATAGTTTTATTGATATGATTAAGCATAGCGTAAATATGAGAATATCGGCGCTATCTTAATTTATTCTTAAACATAAGGAAGAAGTTCATGAGCAAAGTATTAGTGATTGCAAATGGTGCAGCATACGGTAATGAATCATTATTTAACGCACTGCGTTTATCTATTACTTTAAAAGAGCAACATCCAGAAACGCAATTAAATATCTTTTTAATGTCTGATGCGGTAACCGGTGCACTGGCTCATCAGCAACCCAAAGAAGGTTACAACCTCCAACAAATGTTAGAAATTTTAACGGCACAAAACGTCCCTGTTAAGTTATGCAAAACCTGTACAGATACTCGTGGTATCAGTGAATTACCTTTAGTGGATGGTGCTGAACTTGGGACATTGGTGGACTTAGCACAATGGACTCTCGACGCGGATAAGATTTTGACTTTCTGATCAATATTCTGTTTTCTCAGGGGAGAAACATCTAGGCGACTTGTTCTAATGACACTGCCAATTTCAAGTAATTGGATTATACTAAGAGGCAGTTTTTCAATATTCATTGAACAAGTTGCTCAATATGCGTGGATCTAACGTTTTTATTCGATTAAATCATTTTATTTCGACAATATTTATTGTCTCTATCCTCTTTGTTTTGTTAGGAAATATACTTTTTACCCCGGCTAAAGCAGAAACAGTCAGCAATAATTTACCCACCAAAGAAAGTATTCAAAACCAGCTTAATTTATTAAATAAACGTAGTGACTTAAGTGCCGAAGATAAACTCACTATTGGTGATCTAGAGCAGGCATTGCTACTTCTTGATAATATTCAACAACTAGAGAAAAAAGCAGACGACTATAATAAGACAGTAGAGCAATTACCAGAAAAGCTACGCAGTATTCAAAATCAATTAAGTCAATTAAAACAGAAAATAGCAAACAAAGAAGTTGATGACTACCGTCAATCTTTAGAGAGTCTACCGCTTGCAACTTTAGAGTCGCAATTAGAAGAGGTTTTACAATCCTTAGCGAAAGCACAGGAAGATTTAGCCAATTACAGTAATGAGCTTATTGTTTTACAAACGCAACCAGAAAGGGCGCAATCTGTTTTATTTAATAACTCAGAAAGATTGCAACAAATACGAATTGCATTAAATAAAAGCAGTGCAGATAAAGCTCAAATGCGATCTTCTTCTGTGCAACTTTTACAATTAGAACAATATTATTTGCAACAACAAAACAGTTTTCAAAAACGAACACTGCAATCTAATGTACAGCTACAAAGCTTATTACAATTACAGCGTGATTATAGTTCAGCCTATATTGACCTCTCTCAAGAGCATGCTCAACTACTGCAAGAGATCTTAAGTGATAAACGTTTAGACAGTTCAGAAGAGGTTGCCAAAGAGGCGCAGACGGCAGAGCTGAGTAATCAGGCGATTAAAAATAACGCTTTTTATTTAGCTCAAGCTGATATTAATAAAAAACTCAGCGATAAGCTGATTATTACTACACAAAATAATAATGAGTTAAATCGCCATAGTTTAATGGTCAAAAACCGCCTAGATAGAGCTATCCAATCAGAGCGCAATCTTAAAGAGCAAATTGATGTATTGAAAGGGAGTCTGTTGCTCTCTCGTATTCTATTTGAAGAGCAAATTGAGCTACCTGATGATATCTTTATCAATAAGTTACCGGATAAAATTGCTGACTTACGTTTAGAACAGTTTGAAATCAATAAACAAAGAGATCAGATTTTTCAGCCGAATCTCTATATCGACCAATTAATGCAAGAGTACCAAGCCGCACATCCGGAAATTACTGATAAAAATGAGCTAAAAGAGCTACATAATGCATTATTACAACTGATTGATGCGCGACGAGATCTACTGGATAAGCTCAATAATCAACTGGGTAGCCAAATTTCTGAATCTATTAATTTACAGATGGATCAGCAACAGCTACGTAGTGTGGTGAGTTCATTAGAAAGCACCTTAGCGCAACAAATATTCTGGGTAAGCAGTAATAAACCGATTAACCTCAGTTGGTTCTCAACCTTTCCAGAGCAGGCAGTGGCTGAATTTCAAAGTTTTAAACTCAACTGGTCAAATGAAAATCTGTTGACCGGGGCTAAAAAATCATATCCTGTGCTGATTGCGCTAGTTTTGTTCAGTAGCATACTGATTTGGCAACGTAAAAAATTTGATAAGCAGTTTGATAAATTAAGTGCTGATATTAATAAGCTTAATAAAGATACGCAGTTACATACTCCATTGGCTTTAGGGATTGTTTTCTTAAAAACATTACCCCTTTCTTGTATTGTGTTAGCGATAGGATATTGGCTAATTAATAGCTTTAATGTGCAACAAGAGTTTATCTGGTCTTTTACTTGGCAGTTTGCGGTATTTTGGCTGATGTTTGAGTGGTCTTATCGTTTAATGTCGGATAATGGAGTGGCCGTTAATCACTTTAAGATCCCCCTAGAGCGAGTACAACAAAATCGTAAACGTTTATTACGTTTATCGCTTCCCATGTTGCCAATTATTTTACTTTCCGCTTATGGTATTAATAACCCATTATTGTTAGTTGGCGATGTGATTGGTCAATTAGTGACAATTATTTCACTCTTTTTTATTAGTCTGTGTGCATTACCTTTTTGTCGTGAAATGTGGCAAGAAAAGGGTAATCATGTTGTGAGAACGGTGGTTATCACCTTATTAACTTTCTCGCCTTTACTTTTAATGGGGTTAGTTATTTTTGGTTATTATTACACCGCACTACGTTTAGCCAATCGTTGGATTGATAGTTTATATCTACTTATGTTGTGGTTTATTGCTTACCACGCGAGTTTACGCGGCCTTACTGTTGCTGCAAGACGACTGGCGTATCGTCGAGCGCTAGAGCGCCGACAAGCGATGCTTAAAGAGAAAAAAGAGGGGGACGATAACACTCTCGAGCCAATCCAAGAGCCACCGATGGATATGGAGCAGATAAACCAACAATCATTAAGATTAACCACAATGATCTTATTTATTATCTTTGCTTCCAGTTTTTATGGTATTTGGTCTGACTTTATTACAATCTTTACTTACTTAGATGGTATTACGCTTTGGCATTATAATTTGCCTACTGAGTTAGGTAATGTGGTTAAAGCAGTGACGGTTGCTGACTTACTCCTCTCTTTTGCCATTATGGCTATCTCTTGGTTTATGATAAGAAACCTACCGGGTTTACTCGAAGTTCTTATTCTTTCAAGAATTAAATTACAGCAAGGCGCTTCTTATGCCATTACGACTATTCTGACCTATATTATTATTGCGATAGGTACAATTGTTTCGCTGGGGATATTAGGCGTAGCATGGGAAAAACTACAATGGTTGGCGGCAGCCTTAACGGTTGGTTTAGGGTTTGGTTTACAAGAAATATTCGCTAACTTTGTTTCAGGGATAATTATCTTATTTGAAAGGCCGGTCAGAATTGGTGATACGGTGACAATTGGCTCTTATTCTGGAACAGTGAGTCGTATTCGTATCCGAGCAACCACGGTAACGGACTTTGATCGCAAAGAGGTTATTATCCCGAATAAAGCCTTTGTGACTGAACGACTGATCAACTGGACATTATCTGATACTGTCACACGTATTATCATTCAAGTCGGTGTTGCTTATGGTTCTGATTTGGATAAAGTGAAAACCATTTTAATGAAAGCAGCAAAAGATAATCCCAAAGTGATGACTGAGCCAGAGCCTGTGGTGCTGTTTACCGAATTTGGGGCTAGCACGCTAAATCATGAATTACGTTTTTATGTTAGAACGCTTGGGGATAGGAATACTGCTATCGACGAAGTCAACCGCGCTATTGATAAACTTTGCAATGAAAATGATATCAATATCGCGTTTAACCAATTAGAAGTGTATCTGCATAATAAACAAGGGGAAGAAGTGCAAGAAATAAAAAAAGGCCCTCTTGATGGTTCAACACCTGAAGCGAATACGCCATTTAATTAAATAGTAGATGTTTAGTTAGCGGTTTGATTATCTCGTTTTTTCTCATAATCAACTCGCACAATTTCCAGTGCCTCAAGTACGGTGTTGGGATCAATATGATTGGTTTCAAATAAGTAAATCAAATCAACCGCTAACTGAACTGATTTAGGGGCATCTTTTAATTCCATTATGGCTCCGATTAATATTTATCTTCTTGTCGTTCAATACTCTTTTCTATAGAAACTAGGGCACTTTTACAACGCGCTAGGCGATTTTCAAGAGCAGCAATCTCTTTTTGTAATTCTTGTTGGCGTACAAAGCCTTGTGCTTGAGTTAAAGCAAGCTCTCTATCTTGGATCATCGACTGTAATCGGCGCTCGTAATCCTGATGTTGGGCAAGTTTTTGGTATAAATCGACACTTTTTTTGCGTTGACTAAGCTGGTTTTCTTGCTTTCTTAGTGTTTGTGTCGATAATTCACGAGTTAATGCTTCAATTTGTTGTAGGATTTGTGTTGCCAGAAACTTAACTTGCTGGCTACGTTGTGCCTCAACACAAGTTATTAACTGAGTAAAATTATCGCGGATCTGTTGCATATAACCACCAAGAGAATCACTACGGTGGTGAAATAGTGCTGTGTCGAAGCAAGGTGCTGCAATTTTTTTGTTTGCAATTGGCGCTAAGGTTTCGGCGAGATTGTCGATCTGTTTTTTAAACAAACTCAATGGATCTGTTTTTTTCATTTGGGCTTTGTACCTGTTTTGCTAAAAACATGAATTGACTTAAAGCAACAAAAAAGAGTTGTTCACTGGCTTTCTGTTGCATTTTAACGGCATATTGCATAGATTCTATCGTTTCGTTTTTTATTATGGCACTGATTATGACTGCTAACGCGCAACAACTGCAATTTATTAAAGACAGCATTGAAACCATTCCTGATTACCCTAAAGAAGGGATCTTATTCCGTGATATTACGACATTACTGGATAATCCCGCGGCATATCAGGCAACGATTGATTTATTAGTTGAGCACTATCAAGGTCAGGGTATCACTAAAGTTGTAGGTACCGAAGCCCGCGGGTTCTTATTTGGTGCCCCTGTTGCTTTACGTTTAGGTGTGGGTTTTGTGCCAGTGCGTAAAAAAGGTAAATTGCCTCGTGAGACGCTTAGTGAAACTTATGATCTAGAGTACGGTACAGATACATTAGAGATCCATAAAGACAGCATTACGGATAAAGATAAAGTATTAATGGTTGATGACTTATTAGCAACTGGTGGTACTATCGAAGCGACTGCTCGTCTTATTCGTCGTTTAGGTGGAACTGTAACAGAAGCTGCATTTATTATCTGTTTACCTGATTTAGGCGGTATTGAGCGTCTAGAAAAAGAAGGGATCCATAGCTTCACATTAGTTAATTTCCCAGGGCATTAATGCTTTTTTAGTGTCAATCAGATGCTTAATGCATTTGCTGGTAAATGCCCATCATCGTGCGGGTGTATCAAAATGTATGACCCAATACATTGAGCCCGCACAATAGTCACCGCTTTAAAGTGTGTGGATAATTTCATCAATATCTCATTTGTTTCCTACAGATCTCGCTCAATAGGCTATCCCTGTGTTAGCATAGAGATAAATCTTGTTCATATTTAGCGGAATCAATGAGCTATCAGGTACTTGCCCGAAAGTGGCGCCCACAAACTTTTAACGATGTTGTCGGTCAACGTCATGTTTTGACCGCATTGGCTAATGGTCTTGATCACCAAAGGTTACATCATGCTTATCTTTTTTCTGGCACTCGCGGTGTTGGAAAAACGACGATCGCCCGTCTATTTGCTAAAGGGCTGAATTGCGAAACAGGCATAACCAGTAAACCTTGTGGTAAATGTGCTAATTGCCTTGAGATAGAGCAAGGGCGTTTTGTTGATTTAATAGAAATCGATGCGGCATCAAGAACGAAAGTTGAAGATACACGAGAGCTACTCGATAATGTTCAATATGCGCCGGCTCGTGGTCGTTTTAAAGTCTATCTTATTGACGAAGTGCATATGCTTTCTCGTCATAGTTTTAATGCGTTACTTAAAACGTTAGAAGAGCCACCTGAACACGTTAAATTCCTGTTGGCTACCACAGATCCTCAAAAACTACCTGTTACTATCTTATCTCGTTGTTTGCAATTTCACCTGCGGGCACTTGATGTTGACCAAATAGCGACACAGCTTGAGAAAGTACTATCCGCAGAACACATTGAAAATGATGTGCGAGCACGCCAATTAATTGCCCGTGCAGCAGATGGAAGTATGCGTGACGCATTAAGCTTAACCGACCAAGCAATTGCGAGTGGCGAAGGTATTGTAAGTACAGAAGTCGTTAGTCGTATGCTAGGCACGATCGATGATGCACAACCATTAGCACTGATTGAAGCTTTAGTAAAAGCAGATGGTCAACAAGTGATGTCGTTGGTTAATGAGGTTGCTTTAAGAGGAACGGATTGGGAAAACTTTTTAGTCGAAACGCTCTCATTATTACATCAAATTGCGATGTTACAACTTTTGCCGAGTGAAAATAATCCCCAAGAGCAATTTACACAAGAGCGTTTACGTTTATTAGCCAAATCAGTGTCGCCACAAGATTTACAACTTTATTATCAAACTTTATTAGTTGGGCGAAAAGAGCTGGCTTATGCGCCAGACAGACGTATGGGTGTAGAAATGACCCTTCTCAGGGCGCTTGCTTTTCATCCTAAAACTGTCATTGATGAAATCCCTACGGCTCCTTTAGCGCAAACATTGCCTTTAGCATCACAGCCGAATCAACAGCGAGTTGAAACATCGGCGCCTCAAGTGAGAAGCAATATGGCAACGGCGACACCTAAAGTATCACCGTCGCCAGAAAACAGTGCTACATTAGGAAATAGCCCTGCGGCACAACTGTTAAGAGCACGGCAAGCCATAAGGGGAGCCGAGCAAGAGACGCCACCAAAAAAGCCTCAACCGGCGACGCCTAAACAGGCTAAGCCGGCTGCTAGTGCATTAGAGCGGCTAGCAGCCGTCAGTGAAAAACGCCAGCAAAGGGTTAATGAAAAACGGTCATCTGTTGCAGTCGAGAAAAAGAAAAAAGAAGCTTATCAATGGAAGCCACAAAATCCACAGGCACAAGTAACTGAGCCCGTGGTCTCTTCACCGAAAGAGATCAAAGAAGTTCTTGAGTATGAAAAAACGCCTGAATTAGCCGCTAAAATTGCGCAAGAGTCGCAACAGCGGGACGAGTGGGCGGCGGAAATAGCTAAAATGCCATTGCCGAAGTTAGTGCAGCAGTTAGCGTTAAATGCCTATAAAGAGACGGTCGGTGAAGAAACGATCATTTTGCATTTACGCAGTAAGCAGAAACATTTAAATTCAGCAAATGCACTACGAACACTGACAAATGCGCTAAGTGAATTGCATGGAAAAGCAATTTCACTCACAATTATAGAAGATGATAATCTAACGGTTAAAACGCCGTTAGAATGGCGACAAGCCATTTATGAAGAGAAGTTGGCGTTAGCGCGTCAATCGATTACTACGGATAAAACCATTCAGACATTACAGCACTATTTTGATGCTGAATTGGATGAAGAGAGTATCCGGCCTGTTTAATCGCAACATGTTGTATATTTCTATACAGCGTAGCTTTTACAAAGAGAGACAATTATGTTCGGAAAAGGTGGTTTGGGCAATCTGATGAAACAGGCCCAACAGATGCAAGAAAAAATGCAGCAAATGCAAGAAGAGATCGCAAACTTAGAAGTCACCGGTGAATCTGGTGCTGGCTTAGTGAAGATCACTATCAATGGTGCTCATAATTGCCGTCGTGTTGAAATAGATCCTAGTCTGCTAGAAGATGACAAAGAGATGTTAGAAGATCTGATTGCTGCCGCCTTTAATGATGCTGCACGTCGCATTGAAGAGACACAAAAAGAGAAGATGGCATCAGTCTCTAATGGTATGCAATTGCCACCAGGCTTTAAGATGCCATTCTAATGCAAACTAGCCCTCTTCTTGAATCATTAATGGAAGCGTTGCGTTGTTTACCCGGCGTCGGGCCAAAATCAGCGCAACGAATGGCTTTTCATCTGCTTCAACGTGATAGAAGCGGAGGAATGCGACTTGCACAAGCATTAACGCGTGCAATGTCTGAAATTGGTCACTGTTGTGATTGTCGAACATTTACTGAAGAAGAGCGTTGTACGATCTGTGCTAATGCTCGACGTCAGCAAAATGGTCAGATATGCGTAGTGGAAAGCCCGGCAGATATTCATGCTATCGAGCAGACAGGGCAGTTTGCAGGTCGATACTTTGTGTTAATGGGACATCTATCTCCGCTAGATGGCATTGGTCCCATGGATATTGGCTTAGATAGACTTGAAGAGCGTCTAAGCCAAGAGCCTATATCAGAAGTGATTTTAGCCACCAATCCTACGGTGGAAGGTGAAGCTACAGCAAACTATATTGCTGAGATATGCGCTCAATATGATATTGCTGCTAGCAGAATAGCACATGGCGTGCCTGTTGGTGGTGAATTAGAAATGGTGGATGGTACCACGTTGTCACACTCTATCGCGGGACGCCAGAAGATCCACTATTAATACACAAAAGATTTAATAAAAAAGCACCTTGTTATCAATATAATGAGGTGCTTTTTTTTTGATTTTACTGTCACCTTGACTGATATTGTTAATATCGCCTCAATTATATTAATAATGACTATTTGTTGCTTATTTGTGATCTAAATCTCCCTTTTTTGCATAATAAAAAAGATTTTTTATGTAATTAATAGTTTTCTAACTTATTGATAGTCATAAATTTGTTATCTCGATCACAAAAAAATCACCTTTTAACATCAGTAAAACCACTCAACTGAGAAAATAGACCGCTTAACTCACTATATAACCGTTTAGCGATTTAATAACACTATTCATCAGACATTCTTCATATGATGTCACTGCGGGTCATTATTTTCATATTCGCTCAAATTATTATCAATTGTCCCGTACTACTCTTTGGCTGTTCGGTCTTGCCTGAAAAAAAGGTGTCTCATGAACAAAAATACATTTCTTAAGCACATACCTTGGGTGATCCTAGGGATTATTGGTGCTTTTTGTCTGTCAGTGGTTGCACTACGCCGTGGTGAACACGTCAGTGCATTATGGATAGTTGTTGCTTCTGTTGCGGTCTACTTAGTCGCTTATCGTTATTACAGTCTTTATATTGCTCAAAAAGTAATGAAGCTCGATCCTACTCGAGCCACTCCTTCAGTAATTAATAATGATGGTTTGAACTATGTTCCAACTAATCGTTATGTCCTCTTTGGTCACCACTTTGCCGCTATTGCGGGTGCTGGACCACTTGTTGGGCCAGTATTGGCTGCCCAAATGGGTTATTTACCCGGTACACTGTGGTTATTAGCTGGGGTGGTACTTGCTGGAGCCGTACAAGACTTTATGGTGCTGTTTATTTCGACGCGTCGTAATGGTAACTCTCTCGGTGAGATGATAAAGAAAGAGATGGGGCCTGTACCGGGAACTATCGCGCTGTTCGGCTGTTTCCTTATCATGATCATCATTCTTGCGGTGCTAGCCCTGATTGTAGTGAAAGCATTAGCAGAAAGTCCTTGGGGAGTATTCACCGTCTGTTCAACAGTACCTATTGCCCTATTTATGGGGATCTATATGCGCTATATTCGCCCAGGTCGTGTGGGTGAAGTTTCTGTTATTGGTATTGTTTTACTGATTGCCGCTATTTGGTTTGGTGGCGTTATCGCGAGTGATCCTTACTGGGGACCTGCATTAACCTTTAAAGACACCACTATTACTTTTGGGTTGATTGGTTATGCGTTTATCTCTGCTTTACTGCCAGTATGGCTGATTTTAGCCCCTCGTGATTATTTAGCGACTTTCCTAAAAATTGGTGTAATTGTTGGTTTAGCTATCGGGATTGTTATTCTAAATCCTGAGTTAAAAATGCCAGCGATGACCCAATATATTGATGGTACAGGACCATTATGGAAAGGGGCTCTATTCCCATTCTTATTTATTACTATTGCTTGTGGTGCAGTTTCTGGTTTCCACGCACTGATTGCATCAGGTACAACGCCTAAATTGATCGCCAATGAAATGGATGCGCGTTTTATCGGTTATGGCGCAATGTTAATGGAATCATTTGTTGCGATCATGGCATTAGTGGCTGCCTCTATTATTGAACCGGGTCTCTATTTTGCGATGAATACACCGCCTGCCGGATTAGGCATTACAATGCCAAATCTGCATGAGTTAGGGGGTGAAAACACCGCAATGATTATGGATCAATTAAAAGATGTCACCGTACACGCGGCTGCGACAGTTAGCTCATGGGGCTTTGTTATCTCACCTGATGAGATTTTACAAACTGCCAAAGATATAGGTGAGCCTTCTGTACTTAATCGTGCTGGTGGTGCACCTACATTAGCGGTGGGTATTGCTATGGTGTTCCATAAAATTTTACCTGCGGCAGATATGGGCTTCTGGTATCACTTTGGGATCTTATTTGAAGCACTCTTTATTTTAACAGCATTAGATGCAGGAACTCGTTCTGGTCGTTTTATGCTGCAAGACTTGTTAGGTAATTTTATCCCATACTTGAAGAAAACAGACTCTTTTATTGCTGGTGTTATCGGTACAGCAGGTTGTGTCGGTTTATGGGGTTATCTATTGTACCAAGGTGTTGTTGACCCACTGGGTGGTGTTAAGAGCTTATGGCCACTGTTTGGGATCTCCAATCAGATGTTAGCGGCTGTTGCACTTGTTTTAGGTACGGTCATCTTAATCAAGATGAAGAGAACGAAATACATCTGGGTAACCGTTATTCCTGCAGTATGGTTATTAATTTGTACAACATGGGCGCTAGGATTAAAACTGCTCAGTAATGATCCGCAAATGGAAGGTTTCTTCTATCTTGCTAATGAGTACAAAGCGAAAATCTTAGCCGGTGGGGCAGATCTTACTGCCGCAGAAATCACCAATATGAACCACATTGTGATTAATAACTACACCAATGCAGGTTTAAGTATTCTGTTCTTAGTGGTTGTTTACAGCATTATTTTCTACGGTATCCGTACCGCAATGAAAGCACGTAAAAATCCGAAAGAGTCAGCACAAGAAACACCATATGTACCTATGCCAAAAGATGTGAAGATATCTTCAGGTCATTAATCTTAGGCGAATAGGCTAAAAACCCTCGCACTCACTTAATGAGTGCGGGGCTTAGGAGAAACTTATGTTTGGTAATTTAGGGCAAGCTGGAAAATATCTAGGACAAGCCGCTCGTATGTTAATAGGTATTCCTGATTATGATAACTATGTGCAGCACATGAAGGACAACCATCCTGATAAACCAGTGATGACCTATAACGAGTTTTTCCGTGAACGTCAGGAAGCCCGTTATGGTGGCGGTGATGGTAAAGGTGGTTTCCGCTGTTGCTAATAATCTGTAAAGGAGACAAATAATGGAACCTATTGCAGTAACAATATTGACTGGCTTTTTAGGATCGGGAAAAACAACGCTTTTACGCCATATGCTCAATGAGGAGCATGGCTATAAAATTGCGGTGATTGAAAATGAATTTGGTGAAGTGCCTATCGATGATGAAATTATTGGTGATAGAGCAACACAAATAAAAACACTCACCAATGGCTGTATCTGTTGTAGTAAATCGAATGAGCTTGAAGATACTTTGCTCGATCTCTGCGATAGCCTTGATCGTGGTGACATTGTGTTTGATCGCCTAGTGATTGAGTGTACAGGGATGGCTGATCCGGGGCCTATCACACAAACATTTTTTTCTCATGAAATGATCTGCCAACGCTATTTATTAGATGGCATTATTACACTGGTTGATACAATCCATGCTCAGCAACAGTTAGATCAATTTGCTATTGCACAATCTCAAATTGGTTATGCGGATCGCATTCTATTAACTAAAACAGATATTCAACCTGCGAGCCAACAATTACTTGCTCGTTTAAGACGTATTAATGCTAGAGCGCCTACCTATACGGTGATCAATGGGCAAATAGATTTAGCACTATTATTTAACGTAAAAGGCTTTATGTTGAATGATACTTTAGAGGTCAAACAACCCCTGTTTCGTTTTCAGCCAGAAAAACAAGATGATATTCAGTCTATTGTACTAAATTTTGATTATCCCGTTGAGTTACAAGCAGTCTCTGATGTTATGGAGTCTTTGTTATTGAGCTTTGCCGATAACTTATTACGTTATAAAGGGATATTAAATATTAAAGATAGTCCTAACCGGTTGTTATTCCAAGGAGTGCAACGATTATATAGCGCTGATTGGGATAGACCTTGGCAAGAGAATGAAACTCGTCAAAGCACCTTAGTCTTTATTGGTATTCATCTGCCAGAAGAAGAAATAAAAGCCAGTTTCGATGCGTTAATGCATAACACTAAATAATATGAGTAATAGCGATTGTTTGAGAAAAGTGTTTGTTGGTAGTGATGTAATAGCAGTAAGTAGTAAGCAGTAAATAGCAGTAACGAATATTAATCATGCTCCTGGACTTGAGGAGGATCCTGTTCCTGGGATCTTATGTTTCACCCCATAATAACCATTATGGGGTGTTTTTTTATACTAATTAGCCATTAGCAACAGCTTTATATTCCATAATTTCAATAATTTGTACATCAGTATGTTGCATTGCTCGACTAGCTAATGCACAAAGATTCTCGATTGTCATATCAACATCATGAGTGACAATGCCGTCATTACCCGTCACACAGGTATCATCTAGCGCCATTAATACCGCTTTATAAGCGGCACTTGCTCCTGTCGACACTTTCATCGCACAACTGTTAGAGGCACCATCACAAATCACGCCACTAATATCGCCAATCATACTACTAATTGCCATTGCCATGGGTTCATAGCGTTCTTCCATTAACCACGCAATAGCACCAGCAGCTCCCATTGATGCGGTTGTTGCAGCACATAGTGCGGAGAGTGCCGGGAATTTGTGGTGAATATAAATGGCTAATAAATGTGAAAGCATTAATGCTCTTGCCATTTTTTCTTCACTAACCTGTAAATATTCAGCAACCACCACAACAGGCATTGTAGCTGCAATACCTTGATTTCCTGAACCTGAGTTACTCATGGCGGGGAGTACGGCACCGCCCATACGTGCATCAGAAGCCGCTGAAGTGCGGATCATAATTTCAGAAAGCAGATCTTTAGCTAACAAGCCACGTTGTTGCTGGCGTTGTAAGGTTTGACCAATATGCAAACCGTAAGTATTGTTCAAGCCTTCTTTTGATAATGCGTCATTTAATTGCGCCGATTGCAAAATAAAAGAAATTTCTTCTACAGGAGCTTGAGTAATAAACTGATAGATTTCTCGTGTGTTAGTGTTGGTTAAGGCTTGCTTAATTTGGCAAGGCGAGGCCGTTTGTTCAGATTGTGATGATAATTTATCAAGCACTACCTGACCATTATGGATAATTTTAACAATATTAGTATGATCACCTGCAATAATGACGGTGGCACTGTTTTCACCATCTTCAACGGTAACCTCAGAGTAAAGCACCTCTTGGCAGGCTTTTTTTATTGATACGCAGACAATGCCTGAATTTAATAGATTTTTACTCAACTCAACTTGTTCTGGTGTGGCATTTTTTAATACTTCTAGACCTGCTTCACTATCTCCAGCAACAGCCCCTAAACTAGCCGCAATAGATAATCCCACCATACCCGTGCCCGGTACAGTCACTCCCATTCCGTTTTTCATTAAGTTAGGAGAAACCTCTGCGCTAATACGGGTGATATTATGTTGCAGATAACGAGCTGCAGTGGCAGCAGCTAATGCAAGTGAAATGGGTTCGGTACAACCTAAAGCTGGCTTCACTTGTTGCTTAACAGCTTCAATTAATATTTTCCAGTAGGAAGATAATTGTTCTTTCATTGCATTATGTCCAATAAATAGTTTAATAATTCAAGGCGTTATATTGTAATTTTGATGCTTTGATCATACTGAATCTATTGGAGAAAATGTTTTCTGAATTTCCTAAGCGGGTGTAAATTTTGAGAAAAAAATACTATTTACAGATATTAAATTAGTAATATTTTATCTTGGATCAGTGAGGGTTATTGAAGAATTTGATGTAGCAGTAATAGTATCAAATCGAACAAAATAATTTCTTTAATGATAGTTGATGATTATAAATAAAAAACAATAGAATGAATGACTCATTCTATTGTTAGTATAATATCATACTTAATGTGGGCTAACTCAGAATAGTTAAATAAATGACCAGCCAGTGATGATGATAGCATCACTTACACTCATTATTTAACATAGTGAATATTATGACTTTTTGCAGCTTTGGTATAAGAATAATCTGAGGTTTTTTTATAAATATATTTATCTATTTGCATGATGTAGATAATAGTAAAATAATAATTAAAATATTCTTTACTATTTTTTATTTAAAATGATTAACAATAAAATAGTTACTATTAATTTTTAGATGGTGAATATTTATAAATTGCCTGAAGCAAATAAATGCTTCAGGCGAGTTACTTAATAATAAAATATAGCAATAATGGCGCAGTGGAAAACAAAACCAACCATAAGAGGAACAGCGGTTCTTTTTACCACATCAAAGGGTTGCAATTTAGCTCCACTGGAAACCGCAATGATCACGCCTGCCACAGGAGACATGCCGCGTCCCATATGTGACGCCTGCTGCATAGGTAAAATCATTGCAATTGGATTAACCCCCATGCTATGGGCAATTTGTGGAATAAGTTCAACGAATGCAAGGAAAGGTGCATTACCTGAGCCCATAATAATTGCGGCAGCCAATGTCACGATAGCGAACACTAATGCCATGGCAAATGGTGGTAGACCAACAGATTCCGCCATAACGATCAGGCTGTCTATTGCACCACTGACTTTAATACCATGAGCAAAAACACCCGCTGCGACTAATAGCCCAACAACATTACTAAATGCAGAACCCATACCCTTTAGAAAATGTTGGAAGCCTGCACACACTGATTTAAAATCACGTAAGCGTAATGTTTCAATCAGCATACAAATTGCCATTGAAATTAATACAATAGTGACGACATCAAGGTGAATACCTTCAACAAATAGGCTTGATGAACTTACTGCCATAATAATAGGTAACATTGGCAGTAGGGCATAAAAGCCGGGGATATTTTTATCACTTTTGGCTTCTTCTGCTATTTTTCCTAATTGGGGTACAAAACCCGCTTTGCGATCACAATGGCGTTGCCAGAAGATATGGGTAATACCAACAGCTAATACAGTTGCAATCGCCGCAGGCCCTTGGTAGTAAAGCACATACTCAACCACGCCTAAGTCAACCGCTTTTGCACCTCGAATAGCATCAATCGCTGTTGGCGTGTAAGCAACGCCTAATGAAGTTGCAATGACACCGGCAGCAGATGCTGGAGATAAACCTAGTCCTATCATAATGGGGAACATGGTACCCATTAGTAGAACGGCCAATCCTGTGGCTGACGGAATAGCAAGTTGCAAAATACTCGCGAGTAAAAAAGAGAAAAATAGCAACACATAAGGTGAGCGCATATTTTTCAATGGGCGAGTTGCAACACGTACAACAGCTTCATTAGCACCAATATGATCCATATAATGGGCGAATCCCATGAGTGCCATGATCATCAGACCTAAATCTGCAGCACGACTACTAAAGAGATCACGCATAACCTCAAAGGGATCTAGCCAGCTAATACCGGTTGTTTTGACATTTTTAGGCAGAATATCTCCCCAACCAAATATCATTGTTAGTGCCATTAAGATTAAACCAGCAACTAACAAAACCGGCTCGGCTTTATATCCTTTTAAGATCATTCTAGCGACAATAATAACGACAATTAAGACCGCAAGAATTTGGATCATGCTTTAGCTCCGGGGGCAAAACGCTCTGCGGTGATCTTAACGACAGATTTCAATACATCGCTGGCAGCATAAAGCGATTTAACGGGAAGATATTCATAAATAGAGTGGAAATTGTGCGCCCCGGTAAAGATATTAGGGCAAGGTAATCCTTTTTGCGATAATGCTGCTCCATCATAGCCACCCCGCATAGGGATTGGACGAGGGGTAATACCATTGGCTTTATAAGCATCAATAGCAATATCGATAGGATATCGATTTTCACCTTGTAGGCTATTAAAGACATTTGCATAACGATCGGCTTGCTTACAAACAACAGTCCCTTCACCCCATAACGCTTCACATTGCTCTGAAAGTTGTTTTAAAAATGCCATACGATGGGCGTAGCCTGCTTCTGTGAAATCACGCACATCCATTTTTAATACAGTACGTGCGCTATTACCCGCCAGTTGTTTTACCCAATAATAACCTTCACGACCTTCAGTATATTCCGGTGCTTCACCGCCCGGTAACATCGCAATAAATTTATGAGCCATTAACAGTGAATTTTTTAATTTACCTTTTGCTGACATAGGGTGTGCTGAGGTTCCGATAAAGGTTATTTCAACATCACCGGCATTCCAATTTTCATATACAAGTTCACCAATACCACAACAATCTAAGGTATAAGCAAAGTCTGCGCCGAATTCTGTTACATCAAAGGCTTTTGCACCACGTAAACCTTGCTCTTCATCGGGTACAAAACCAATTTTAACTGTACCGTGTTTGACTTCTGGATGTTGTTTAAAATATTGCAACATATCCATAATAGAGGCGATAGCCGCTTTGTCGTCAGCGCCTAATAAGCTAGTACCATCTGTTACGATGATATCGTCACCAATATAGTTTTCTAATTCAGGGAATTCACTTTGACGTAAAAAAATCTCAAGTTCTTTGTTTAAGCAAAGGTCGCCACCTTTATAAGGTAAAATTTGTGCTTTAGTATCATTAGTTTGTTCTGCACTGGTATCTAAGTGACCAAAGAAAGCCACGGTAGGAACCTCATAATCAAGGTTAGAAGGTAGTGTCGCGGTAACAATGGCGGTATCGCGAATTTTGATATCTTCAACACCTAACGCCTTTAACTCTTCGACTAATTGTAAAGCGAGGACTCGCTGACCTTCCGATGAAGGCATAATCCCCGCGGCGCCATTTTCTCTATTTGTTGTAGTATTCACCTTGGTGTAAGAAATAAACCGATCAACAATGTTCATGATTAGACTCCGTTGTGTTTTTTGTATTTTATTTAATAAAATTCTGTTGTCTCATTATTGAGAATGAACAACAGTTACTTTTATCACAAAAAAAGCATTAAAGAATTATAAAAAAATAATTTTTTTTACAAGAAAATTTTAATGTTAATCAATGTTTAATTTTTGTTTTTTCATTATTAAAAAACTGTTTTTAATTATGAAAATATTTTAAAGTATAATTATTTTTAGAAAAAACAAAAATAAGTTTTTGCTAGTGTAATTTATTGATTTTTTTAGTGATTTTTGATGTTTAAAATTATTTGTGAAGATAGTGGTGAGTAATTAACTAAAAATTAATTACTTATTGATAGAATTTAGCGAAAGTATAATATTTAATTCTGCTAAATCTATTAGGGAGCAGATATGCAAATTAAAAGTTATTTTAAAAACACTCCATTATCGCTAAAAAGCATTAATAATGAGAGTTATAAATTTAATACAAAATTGAAATCAGCTATATTAAGTTGTTATAATACAATATCCTCTTTTATAAAACCATTTTTTCATAAAACTTCAAATAATTCAGAATTTAAAGTTCATATTTCTAATATTGAAAATATGAAAAAGAATGAAAATATACAATCAGATAATAAAGTAATAAACACGCCTCACTCAATGAAAGATGATAATGATAAATTTGGAGATTTATCTAAAGTACACAAAAAGTTTAAAGTTGATGAAATAATAAATTTAATCATTAATGATATTATCTCTGTTTTAGAAGAAAAACCTACATTAGAGAAAGGAAAAATTATACAATTTGAGGATGAGTTACATTCTCACTCTAAAAGTATTTTATCATCTACTAATGACTTGTCTTTAACTGAGATTAAAAATAAATTTTTAGCATCAATCATCGATAGCATATTAACTTCAGACGAAAAAATAAAATCTGAATTTGGGAATATTAATAATTATAAATATTTTTTATCAAATAGTATAAATGAGACGGTTAGTCGTTCACTGGCTAAAGATAAAAATCTTGTAAAAAATGGCGATAAATAAAATGATAAGCATGAATTATAAAGCTTAAATAAATTTAAAATCATTAATGAATAATGTAGCAAGTTAACTTATTTATAGCTAGTTTCTCAAGGCCTAATAATATTATTAGGCCTTGAAAGAGCATCAAATATCTAAGCGCTTAGCTTGCCATTTACGAGAGCGCCAACGCCATGCATTTGTTAAGCCTCGTAGCCACTCATCGCAAAGAAAACCTATCCAAATCCCAATTAAACCCATTTCCATTTTTATACCAAGGAAATAGCCAATAGGAATAGCAACTCCCCACATAAAACAAACGGCTGTAATGAGTGGGAATTTGGCATCTCCGGCTGCACGTAACGCATTAACCATAACAATATTAAATGTACGCCCAGGCTCCAAAAAGACCGATAAAATAAATAAAGGCAACAGTTGGTCGATAATGCGTTGATCTTCGGTGATAGAATACAAAATAGGATCACGCATAAACCAATAAATAATCACCACACCAATAGTAAATAGCACACCTGCTTTTAAGCTTTTAAAACCCCGTGTAAATGCATCATCAAATCGTTTTGCACCAACTAAATGACCGACTAATATTTCATTACCAATGCTAATCGCAATGCCAAATAACATTAAGAATAATGATAGTTGGAAATAGAGTGTTTGTGCGGCGAGAGGAACTTCTCCCATTAATCCTATAAAGGCAGAGGCGGTCATATAATGTAGAATCCACACTAGGTTTTCACCTGCAGCAGGTAAACCAATATGTAGAATTTTAGCTAACATATTTTTAGACCAAATCACTAATAGTCTTATATCGAACTTAATTCTTAATCCATAGAATAAAAGACCACATAATAAGACAACGGCAATAATACGACCGACAACCGTTGACCATGCAACACCCACTAAACCGTATTGTGGAAGCCCAAAGAAACCATATAGTACAATCATATTGCCGATAACAGTGACAATATTGGCAATTAACGTCACATACATCGCCGCTTTCGATTTACCATAAACCCGCAAACAGGCTGCTAAGATAATTGAAATTGCTTCAGGAATAAGACAAATCCCCAAAATATGGAGATAGTTATAGCCATCTTGTACTAAATGCTCTGGCGTATTCATTACATTTAGAATGTTGTAGCCAAAAAAGAGAATAATAATGGCACTACTAAAGCCCAGCAAAAAGTTAAAGGCGATAGAAATATGAATAGCTTGACTGGCTTTATCGCGCTTACCGGCGCCTAAATATTGAGCAATAACAACGCTACATCCCACGCTAATAAAGTTAAATATGGTGATAAAAAGATCAAAAACTTGGTTACCTACGCCCATTGCAGCTAAATAGGCAGTAGAGACATGACTTATCATGTAAGTGTTAATCAATAGCGTGGCAAGATGAAGAAAAATATCAATAAAAATAGGCCAGCTAAGGGAAAAAAGTGAGCGATCCGCTACATCAGATTGATGCATTGAAAACCTTCTTAAAAACGAGTGAAATAGTGTTGTAAATATAATCAGAGGAAAGTGGAGCGATTTTACATGCTTTATGAATAAGGGAATAGCTAAATTGATGAACCAGTAGCAAAAAAACTTTTTATATGGTTTATTCGTTGATTATTAAACATTATTATCATTCAATAATGATTAACAACGAGAACAGGGAAATAAATGAATACTAAAATAAAAGTCGCTATTGTGGGCTATGGCAATATTGGGCGCTTTGCACTAGATGCAGTACTTGCAGCACCTGATTTTGAGTTAGTGGGGGTAGTTCGCCGTGATAGTCAAAATATTCCAGATGAACTGCGAAATATAACAGTAACAAATGATATTAAAAGCTTAGGTAAGGTGGATGTTGCTTTATTATGTTCACCAACGAGAGCCATTAAAGATTTGGCTAAATCGATATTGAGCTTAGGTATTAATACCGTTGATAGTTTTGATGTCCACAGTGATATCGTTGCATTAAAAACAGAACTGGATGAGGTGGCGAAAAAGCATAACCGTGTTGCAGTGATTTCAGCGGGTTGGGATCCGGGTTCAGACTCTATTATTCGTACCTTAATGTTAGCTATGGCACCTAAAGGTATTACCTACACTAATTTTGGTCCCGGTATGAGTATGGGTCATAGTGTTGCCGCTAAAGCTATTGATGGGGTAAGAGATGCGTTATCAATGACTATTCCATTAGGTACTGGTGTTCATCGGCGTATGGTTTATGTTGAATTAGAAACGGGTGCTAACTTTGCACAGGTTGAGCAAGCCATTAAGGCCGACAGCTATTTCTCATCTGATGAAACACATATTAAACAAGTTGATAGTGTTGATAGCTTAAAAGATGTTGGTCACGGAGTACAAATGACCCATAAAGGGGTGTCAGGCAAAACACACAATCAATTATTTGAATATGCTATGCATATTAATAATCCAGCATTAACATCTCAATTTATGGTTTCTGCAGCCAGAGCAAGTATGAAACAACAAGCGGGTGCCTATACTGTGATTGAAATTCCCCCCGTTGATTTTTTAGCAGGGGATTTAAATACATTAATCGCAAAACTGGTGTAATCAGTTAGGCTTCTTGCAAATAAAATATTGCCCACATGATGTGGGCAATAGGATCAACGCTTAGGCAAACTTGATGATTTGAGATTAGCGTTTAATATTTTTAAACTCTTTTGTTGTTGCAGTTAAAGCGACTTCTGTTGGTAAACGTTCCATTGAACTTGCGCCATAAAAACCATGGCAATCAGGACAGTTATCAAGGATATATTGCGCATCTTTTGGTGTTGCTATAGGGCCACCATGACAAAGTACAATCACGTCAGAGCGTACGGATTTTGCTGCTTTTGCCCAATCGTTAATAAGGGCGACACAATCATCTAAAGTAACGGCTGTTTCTGCACCAATATTGCCACCAGTGGTTAAACCCATATGAGGAACAATAATATCTGCACCAGCTTGTGTCATTGCAATGGCATCTTCACGACTAAAAACATAAGGTGTTGTGAGTAAGCCTTTTTCATGTGCTTTACGGATCATCTCTACTTCAAGAGCATAACCCATACCCGTTTCTTCTAGATTAGCGCGGAAGTTACCATCAATTAAACCAACGGTTGGGAAGTTTTGTACGCCAGCAAAACCGATGGCTTTAACGTCATCTAAAAACTTATCAAAATTGCAGAATGGATCTGTACCATTAACCCCGGCAAGTACAGGTGTCTGTTTTACAACAGGCAATACTTCTTTTGCCATATCCATAACAATTTCATTGGCATTGCCATAGGCTAATAATCCTGCCAGAGAGCCACGACCCGCCATACGATAACGACCTGAATTATAGATAACAATCAGATCGATACCGCCTGCTTCTTCGCATTTTGCGGAAAGGCCTGTTCCCGCACCGCCACCAATAATAGGCTCTTTACGTGCGATCATGTCATTAAATTTTTTGAGTAACACTTCACGTGAATAAGTCATACTTCTTTCTCCGTGGTTAACAAATAAGTTCCTGGTGTAAATCATAAACTTGCTGATTAAATTCAGCAGAATTTATGTGATATGGACTGATGACTAATTGACGAGTCTCGGTCTCTTTAAATGTTGTTATAAATGCATCAAAAAATGCTTGGTTTGCTTGAGGATCCCAGAATGGTCCCCCTTCAATATCTAAAGCAGAAAAACCGCCCTGTGGAAAAATAAACGTCAGTGGGCCTTCACACTGATTCAATTTTTCAGCGATCCAGATCCCCATTTGACAATTTTCCCTTGGTGTTGTACGCATTAAGGTGACTTGCGAATTATGGTGATAGAAATGACGATCTTTATATTTCTCAGGAACGGTAGCAGGGCGACCAAAGTTCACCATATCCAACGCGCCACAAGAGACGATACAAGGTGTTTTAGTGCGGGCGATGGCACCAAAACGATCTTCATCACAAGCAAGGACACCCTCAAATAAATAATCACATACTTCGGTTGTTGTTAGATCCAGAACACTATGAAGTAAGTGGCTGTCTATCAGTTTTTCCATGGCTTTACCGCCACTCCCCGTCGCATGGAAAACTAAACTGTCATAATTATTTTCAAGTTTTTTAGTTAGTTGTTGAATACAAGGCGTAGTTACACCAAACATCGTTAATGCAACAGCCGGTTTATCAACACTATTTTCGTCTTGGTAAAAATAAACAGCGCCGGCAATTTGGTTGGCCGCATTTCTCAATACCTTACGAGAGATACGGTTTAAGCCGGATACATCTGTTACGGAGTACATCATTGAAATATCGCTAGCGCCGATATATCCGGAGATATCACCGGAAGCCATAGTCGATACCATCAATTTAGGTACGCCAATGGGCAAAGATTGCATTGCTGGTGTAATCAATGCCGTTCCCCCTGAGCCGCCTAATCCTAAAATAGCGAGGACATCGTCACAGTGGGTTAAATAACGTTCAAAAGCGACGGACATTGCTGCGATAGCTTTCCCGCGGTCACCGCAAAACACGGCGTTTTTTCCATCTGGATGGTAACTAGCAACTTGTGCAGCTGTGACGTCAGCTTCTCTTTCTAATGCTGTAGGTTTGGTTGTCAAATCTACGGTTTTGACAGGAAGGCCTGCTTTTTTTATTAATTCACTGACATAAAAAATTTCAGCGCTTTTAGTATCAAGCGTAGTCGCAATATAAATGAAGCCAGCATACTGTTTCATAAGCCTTCCCTTACCTTTTATGATTATTGACGTGTAGATTATAATCACAATGAGACTTGAGTTTCATTTATAATAGCATTATTTTGAGACCCATGTCTCATTATTTTTATTTTTTCTCTTTTAAATGTCGCTTAGGTACACTCAATCGCCTAAAGTAAACTTTAATCGTATTAAGAATAGTTCTTAAAATCAGTATAGTAGCCACGAAAAGTGGAGTAATAGCGAAGGAATTTTTATGAGTTTTAGTCGTAATGAAATAGATACAATGTCAGGTACTCGAAAAAGAACCTACCAATTATTGGTGACAACGGCATTGCAACTTTTTGAACAAGGGATGTTACCTACCGTATCAGAGCTTGCAGCACATGCTGGTGTTTCAAGGGCAACGGCGTATCGCTATTTTCCCACTCAAAGTGATTTAATTAGTGCTACTGTTGATGCAAGTTTAGCACCGATCATTGCATGGCAGCCCACTCCAGAAGATAATACACAACAGCGCATTACTGCGTTGCTCAATCTTGCTTATCCACAAATGTTTAAACATGAAGGGGCGTTGCGTGGCGCATTGCAGGTTTCATTACAGCAGTGGGCTAAAGAGCGACAATCAAGCGAATATACAGAAAAACGATTTATTCGTGGTCATCGTAAAGAGATCTTACTTAAAGTCATCGAACCATTAAAAGCGCATTATCCGCAAGAAATGTGGGATAAAGTGATAAAAGCTTTCTCACTTATTTATGGTTCTGAAGTTTTTTTAGTAATGAAAGATATCTGGAAAATGGATGATCAGCGATCAGCAGGTCATTGATATGACCCAATGGATGGCTAAAGCTATTTTAAATCAGGCAAAGTCAGATTTTCCGATAGATAACGATTAATTATTTGAATAAATCGGTTAAAATTGTATAAATCATTTACGTTTTAGCTATTGTAGGATCGTTATGTCACACAAAACTGCAGACCAAGAGTGGCTGGTAGAACAACTAAAATATATTGCACAAGGCATTGGTAAAACATTATCGCCTTTTTGTGAAGTTGTACTTCATGATCTGACCGATAGTGAAAATACCATTATGGTGATTGAAAATAATCTATCAGGTCGAAAAGTGGGGGATAGAGCAACTGAGCTAGGTATGGCAAGGATTGAATCGTCTGATTTTCCACAAATTGTTGCAAACTATCCTAATCAGTTTCCTGATGGTAGAACAGCTAAAAGTACATCGATTGGTATTAAAGATAAACAAGGCAATTATGTTGCTGCTTTATGTTTAAATATTGATATATCGATGATTAAAGGTTTACAAATGGTATTAAATCAATTTTCGACTCTTGAAGAGGGAAATCATATCATTGAAACTTTTAGCTCAGTAACAGAAGATTCGTTGAAAAAACGTATTGATGAATTTTCTGCAACTTATTCAGTGACACCAAGAGCATTGAAACCGCATCAACGACGCGAATTGCTATTGTGTTTACAGGATGAAGGTTACCTTTCACTTCGCAAAGCGATGGAAATTACTGCGCAATATCTCGGTGTTTCAAGAGCAACAGTGTATAACGATTTAAAAGAATGATTAAACGATAAATTATTTTTTAAATTACAGCGGAATACAAATCATTAAACTAAAAAAAGATATCATTTTTGATATCTTTTTTTATTTCTATTTTAAATTAAATGTGATTTTTATTGTAAATGATTAATTAATTACTACTGTGTTATTTTTGTAAGTATAAATTGATAAAAAGAATAAAATAAACAGTTAATTTATTAATGTAAGGGCAATAAAATGAATAGAGTTAATGGTATTGATGTATTTAATAAGGGAATAGAGTTATCTACTAAGAAAGATTATTTAGGATCATGTTATGTAACTTTTGCAAAGAACATAAAGGATATTTCTAATACAACGGCTAAGCCCAGTTTTATAAAAAAAGTTATTCATATGATGGAACGATTTACAATGTTTTTTGCAATTAGCCAAACCGGTAGAATGGGAATAAGTAATAGAGATGGAAATTTAAATAGATATACTGAAACACTTACTGATTTAAAGATTAAGGTGAAAGATTTAAAGTGTAAGATAGATGAGTTTAATAATAAACTAATAAAAAAAGATACAGTAGATAAGGAAAAAGCTGAGATAGCTACAATTACAGCTGAATATCATAACCTAAACCATTTTCTCTCTTTAATAGAGAATGAAAATTCAAGTTTTAAAGATAGATATAGTTTTTTCAATTATTTAAATGAGTTGCAACGAGCGGAGGCCTTTTGCAGAAATTCATCAAATACAGATTATAATCGTCTGGCGGATGAATTTAAAAATATTATTAAGGAAAGAGTTGAAAGAATAAAAAAAGAAGATGTTATAAAAATATTTAATGAAGTGTTGGTAAGGTATGATAATGAAACTCGATTTAAAAATAGCAATGAAAGAATACTAGCTAATTTTTCAAGTAATAAGGAGAAAGAAAAATTTCTGTCTAAAATAAATTTTCTAGTCTGTGTTTCAAAATATAATCTTCCTCTTATGGTAGAGGTAGAGCAGCTTAAAGAAGAATTTCCAGTACAGTTACGGGAAATAATGAATAAAATTCTTTATGAAGAAAGTATAATGGGTGAAATTCTTAATGAAGCGAATATTGATTGCGTATATAAGTATTCACTTAATAAAGTGCAAAATATTTGGATTGAAGAATATATAAATAAGTTTTATGGTGGTGAAGAAATAATAATGGATAAAAGTACAGATGATAATGTCGCTTATTTTGTGGGGGATTTTGAGTGGGATGATGATGATCTTGATGGAGTTAATAGTACTAATAATGTCAAGTTAGATTCTGAACGTAATCTTTCTGAAGTAAGTGAAATTATTCAGGGAAAATTAAATAAATATGTTAAAGGCGATGAAATATCTGATTTAACTTCTATTCTGGAACAAATAGAAATAGATAAAATAGGAGGAAAAGAAACATATACTTTAATTTCTATTCTGAAAGAGATAGAACGAGGTAAATTAGAAGATAACGAAATATATACTTTAATTTCTACTATGAAAGGGATAGAACTAGATAAATTAGAATGGGACGGAATATATACTTTAATTTCTATTCTGAAAGGGATGGAACTAGATAAATTAGAATGGAAAGAAATATATAATTTAATTTCTATTCTGAAAGGGATGGAACTAGGTAAATTAGAATCGAAAGAAATATATAATTTAATTTCTATTCTGAAAAAGATAGAACTAGGTCAATTAGGATTGAAAGAAATATATACTTTAATTTCTATTCTGAAAGGGTTAGAACTAGGTAAATTAGAATCGAAAGAAATATATACTTTAATTCCTCTTCTGAAAGAGATAGAACAAGGTAAATTAATAGGGAAAGGAATATATAATTTAACTTATATTCAGGAAGAAACAGAACTAGATGAAGATAATATAAATAAGGGTAATTTAAAAGAAGGTGATATAAAATATGCTGATATTGTTGAATTAATTGAAGATCAAGTATTTACACAATTAAATGTAGATGGATTTAACATAATAGATAGCGACTATGCGTTCTCATCTGAATAAGGAAAATAAATATTTTATAGTATAAAATATTTATAATACTTTGTTTAAATAATATTTTTTGTCACTAATCGGATAATTTTCTAAGGTGCCAAAAACTTCAAATCCCTGCTTTTGATAAAAAGGCAGGGCTTGAAAGCTAAAAGTATCCACCTCAGCATATTTGGCACCTTTCTTTTTAGCTGTATTTTCCATTGCTTGCAGTAATTCTGTACCAATATTGTTACCACGATAGGCCTTATCAACCCATAGATAACGAATACGTAGCCAATTACCTAATATATCACCAGTGATCCCACCTATTTTTTTACCATTTTCCTCTTTAAAAACGGCTAAGGGCGTATATTGCTCCATCTGAATATACTGAAGGTTATGTGTTAATAAGCCTTCATAAATTTCGTTGATTTCATTCGTCGTCGGGGCGGTAGTAATTTTTAATGACATAATTAGCTCTTAATATTAATAAAAATAATATTTAAATTATCATTATTTGTTTATTAAATATTTATACCAGTGATAGGATTAGTACCATAATTAAAAAAACTGGATAACACAACATGTCATTTTTAAAAAAACTACCGGGAATTCTGTTTTGTGCACTAATTGGTGGGTTATTAACATTATCTGGTCTACCGATGGCGTTGATGTTTGGGCCAATCGTCGTGGTTATTATTGCTTATCGTTTTAAATGGCAGCTCTCTGTTCCTAAGCATACACTGACTTTTATCCAACTGACCTTAGGCACCTCTGTTGGATTGATGTTTAACCAAGTACATTTAGGGAGTGCGGATAATTTAGTGCTTCTTTTGATTATCCTCGTTATTTGTTTAGCCATTCAATTTGTTGTCAGTTTCTTATGGTTTCATCGTCATATTGGTTGGACAAAAGAAGAGGCTATGTTAGGCGCTGTACCTGGCGCGATGGCGGCTATTCTTGCTTTAACAGATCATACCAAAACACCACCACAAAAAATTGTTATTTCTCATACTATTCGTTTAATCGTATTGATTATTATGGCTGGATTTATTGTTGGCTCAGATAAAGCAACCCTTACGGAGTTTACATTACCTGAAATGACACTGTTGTCATCGATGTGGTTATTATTAATTGTCGCGTTAGGGCTAGTATCTGGGCTTTTATTACAGAAAATTCATTTTCCAGCACCGTTTATGTTGACATCATTAGGCAGTGCAATATTGGTACAATCTTTTGTCAGTGAGCCGATTGCTTTTCCAATGCTATTAAATGAACTCAGTATGGTGTTAATTGGGATGAATATTGGCGCACATTTTGTGGTTTTTCCTTTTGCTTCGTTAATTAAAAATGCTTTTTCCTCTGTGCAGGTGGTCATTATCAACGTTATTTTAACGGTGATCGTTGCATTGAGCGCAGCTTATTTAACAGGGGCTCCCTGGACAACGCTGGTATTAGCTTGGGCACCGGGAAGTATGGAAGCAATGACATTTGCCGCGATCACTATGAATGTCGATGCGGCTTTTGTGATGTCGAATCATATATTGCGCATGTTGATCATTCAAAGTATTCCTTCTATTGCCTTGTTTTACAGTGAACGAAAGCAGAAAAGAAAACGTGAGTAAAATAGCAATAACAGTAAGATATCGACAGATATAATAAATTGAAAAGCCACTGTATCAGTTTGATAGAGTGGCTTTTTTATACAATTAATAGTTTAGTAAGCTAAGTGATTTTTGGGCTAGTAGTTGACATTTTTTGTTATGAGCAATTTGTATATTTTTTAAATCCTGATAACTATCTTCATTAAGCTTGCTCATTGGGAGCATTGAATAATTAGAGACATCCCACTGCTGAGATTGTGAAAAAATAATCAGCGCTCGTTCTATTTTTTGTTTTGAGATCTGCTCATAACCACAATCATTATTTAAAAACAGGTATACCGCGGTTAAATCAGCTAAGTCTTCTGCTTGAGTATAAGTGAGTGCTTTTGCACTAGAAGAAAAAAGCGTGGCAAAAGAAAGAATAATAGTGCAGAACAAAGCGAACATTTTTTTCATTAGTGGTGACATTCCTATATGTGATGATTTCACAAGATTTGTTATTTGACTTAATTAAGTTAAAAGTTTTGCAAAGACCCGTTGCTTTGTGTGGTTTCTATTTGACCTTCCAGTAAGGGGAGACTTTAGCATTGCTCAATAGTTTATCGATAAATTTATTTACCTAATTATGACAAATATAGAGTAATTGATTTTATTCAAAGGAATACATTATGCAACGTCGTGAATTTTTAAAATTAGGGGCAACATTAAGCGCCGTCACACTATTACCAAGTTGGAGCCGTCTCGCATTCGCCCAAACTAACACGCCTTCACTCGCTATTCCACCTCAAATTAGCCCAGACAAACAACAAAAGATTGTTCTTAATATCCAACAAGGTGTTTCCCAGTTTACTGCTACAGCAAGTACAACTACTTGGGGATATAACGGTAGCTTATTAGGCCCAGCATTAAAATTAAAACGTGGTGAACCTGTTACTATTGAGATCAATAACACGCTGCCAGAGACTACGACGGTGCATTGGCATGGTCTTGAGATAAGTGGTGAACAAGATGGAGGTCCTCAAGCAACTATCGCACCGGGTAAATCACGAACAGTAACTTTTACGCCAGATCAAGCGGAGTCGACATGTTGGTTTCATCCCCATACTCATGGGATCACCGGAAAACAGGTGGCAATGGGGTTAGGGGGATTAGTGATCATCGAGGATGACGAAACGGCCAAGCGAAAGTTACCTCACCGCTGGGGAGTGGATGATTTACCGGTTATTTTACAAGACAAACGCTTAGACAGTAACGGTCAAATTGACTATCAACTTGATGTGATGAGTGCTGCAGTAGGTTGGTTTGGCGACATGATGCTCACTAATGGTGCGATTCAACCGCAACACATTGTACCAAAAGGTTGGATTAGATTACGTTTCCTCAATGGTTGTAATGCACGTAGTCTTAATTTAGCCACCAGTGATGGCCGACCAATGTATGTAATTGCTAGCGATGGTGGGTTATTAGCGGAACCAGTCAAAGTGACAGAACTCCCTATTTTAATGGGGGAGCGTTTTGAAGTACTGGTTGATACCTCAGATGGACGTGATTTCGATATTGTCACTTTACCTGTCCGACAAATGGGGATGGTATTAGCGCCATTTGATAATGTATTACCTGTATTACGTCTACTGCCTTCAGCAGAAAAAGCGGTGGGTATTTTACCTGATCAATTAGCCTTAATTCCTGCATTACCATCACTAAGTCATATTGCGACACGTTCATTACATTTACGTATGGATATGCGTTTAGATATGCAAGGTATGATGGCGCTAACGGAGCGTTACGGTGATAAAGCGTTAGCGGGAATTCACCATGGTATGAGTCATATGCGTCAGGGCAATGGAAATGGCATGATGGGGGGCGGCATGAATTGTGGTCATGGCTCTGCGGATGTTGATATTTATAATGCAAATAGCATCAATGGGATCCCATTCTCAATGACCGAACCTGCATTTGATGTTAAACAAGGGGTTTATGAACGCTGGCTGGTTTCTGGTCGTGGCGACATGATGTTACATCCATTCCATGTTCACGGAACACAGTTTCGTATTTTATCGGAAAATGGGCGTAAACCTGAAAAACATCGCCAAGGTTGGAAAGATATTGTCAGAGTGGAAGGGCAAATTAGCGAGATCCTTGTAAAATTTGACCATTTAGCGACAAAGGAACACCCATTTATGGCTCACTGTCACTTATTAGAACATGAAGATACAGGAATGATGGCGGGCTTTACGGTGAGTCGATAATTTTTACTGTAATAAGTAACAAAATTAGCGATAAAAGTTTGCAAAGGGAGTAAAGCTAATATTTTATTCCCTTATTTTCCTTCGTTGACAACGTCGCATGATGATAGAAATTCTGGTACAATCGGTTGCTTTCCCCGTTAACCCAATCGAAATAAATCATGAAACATATTGTTGATGTCATGATCTCTGAAGAAGAGATCAAACAGCGTATTGCTGAATTAGGTCGTGAAATCACAGAACATTATCGTTCTCGTCAAGAAAAACACGATTTGGTCTTAATTGGCTTATTAAAAGGCTCTTTTATTTTTATGGCGGATTTATGTCGTGAAATTGAAGTGCCACATGAAGTCGATTTTATGACAGTATCAAGTTACGGTAATGGAATGACGTCAACAAGAGACGTTAAAATCATTAAAGATCTTGATGAAGACATTCGTGGTAAAGATGTTCTGATTGTTGAAGATATTATTGACTCAGGTAATACTTTAAACCGTGTTAAAGAGATTTTAAGTTTACGTGAGCCTGCCTCTATTGCTATCTGTACGCTACTTGATAAGCCATCACGTCGTGAAGTGGATGTGCCAGTAGAGTGGATTGGCTACTCTATTGAAGATAAGTTTGTTATAGGTTACGGCATTGATTATGCACAACGTTATCGTCACCTACCTTATATTGGTCATGTAACGCTACTAGATGAATAATCTTGTTGATTTATATCGTATATTAAAAAACCCGCTTTGGCGGGTTTAATATTAGAAAATCAACGTGGATGGCTTAATTTTGCAATAGCTTGGCGATAAGAGAGTTCTAGTTTTTCACGACTGTCTGAGGTGATATCTAAATCGTGTAATTCACCATTGTTTAAACCGTAAACCCAACCGTGGATCATCACTTTTTGTCCACGTTTCCATGCGGCTTGCATAATAGTTGAGTGACCAAGGTTATAAACTTGTTCTATCACGTTAAGTTCACAGAGTAAATTTAATCTATCTTGTGGTGCGAGTTCACCTAACATGGAGCTATGTTTATACCAGATATCACGGATATGCAGTAACCAGTTATTAATTAAGCCCAGTTCAGTCCCTTCAATAGCAGCTTCAATACCACCACAGCCATAATGACCACAAACAATAATATGCTCAACTTGTAGGACATCAACGGCATATTGAATAACAGAAAGACAGTTTAAGTCGGTGTGGATCACAAGGTTTGCCACATTGCGGTGTACAAATAAATCACCAGGGGCGGCATTAATTAATTTTTCAGCGGGGACGCGGCTGTCTGAACAACCAATCCATAAGAAATGAGGTTTTTGGCCTTTACTCAGCTCTTTAAAAAATTGCGGGTTTTCTTCTGTAACAGAACTTGACCATTGTTTATTGTTGGCTAACAGTTCTTCAATTTTTCTCATCATGATGTGACTGCCTGTAAATTCAGTTTCCCACCATTTGCGCTGACAGTAGGCCAACACGAAATAGCTTTAGTGTTATTGTTGGATGTTTAAGCTCAATAAAGAAAGGGTATTTTTATACCATTACTTTTAAATGAATCAGAAGGCTTTTTTTGAGCCAAGTGACAGTTAATTGCTTGTCTATTTTTGCTTTCAAATAAGATAGAACTTTTTACAGTATTTGTTTAATGAATTTATCAACACATTATTTGATGTAAATCAAATGTATAAAAAGATAACTGATTGTTAACTCGATTATTCTTATTTTGAATAATCGAGGGTAATTATTTTTTCATAAAAAATATTAATGTTTATTTGGGCTGGCGAATGATGAGGATAAAACCTGTTAACGGTATCTGTCCGTTTTTTATTGATAAATTATTGGAGGTAATAAAGCGCATGATAATATCTATCAGTCAGATTGAGTAATAAGGCCAATAAATTTATTGCTATCAAACAGGCTAAATAATAACATTTAGTTATTATTGGCTTTTTATTGAGATTAATACTGGAAAATAGCTACAATTAATCGTCATTTTTATTGATCAGTAATTGCAGTGTTCGCTCTATTGACTATTAAAATAGTTAAATAAAATTTATTTATCTGTTTGAGGCATTATCTGTAAAACGGTTTATTTACGTCTTATTTTTCTCTAGAATATCTTATTCCATTTTGATCCTATTGAACTAAGCCCATTTTCTATACCTATCCTGATTTGCACTCAGGGGAGTAAGGCTTAGTTGAATAGCTATTTCTGATTTCAGCTCAGTCAATGCTGAATAATGCAGTTGATAAAAGGTAATTTCCACTTATGACTTATGCATTGGAGTTAACCGAGTTAACGAAAACTTACCATAATGGTGTCAAAGCGCTTAAAGGAATTAATTTAACCGTAGAAGCGGGGGATTTTTATGCGCTATTAGGCCCTAATGGTGCAGGAAAATCGACCACCATAGGGATTATCAGCTCTTTGGTGAATAAGAGCAGTGGTAAAGTCAAAGTATTTGGCTATGACACTGATACCGATATGGTTAATGCTAAAAGACAACTCGGATTAGTGCCACAAGAATTCAATTTCAACCCTTTTGAAACCGTATTACAAATTGTCCTTAATCAGGCTGGCTACTATGGTGTACCACGAAAAGTGGCATTAGAGCGTGCAAAAACATATTTAACCCAATTAGATTTATGGGAGAAAAAAGATGATAGAGCACGTTTTTTATCTGGGGGAATGAAACGGCGTTTAATGATTGCGCGTGCATTAATGCATGAGCCTAAATTGCTGATCCTCGATGAGCCAACGGCGGGAGTAGATATTGAATTACGTCGTTCAATGTGGACGTTTTTACAACATTTAAATGCACAGGGCACCACTATTATATTAACCACACATTATCTTGAAGAAGCAGAAATGCTGTGTCGGAATATTGGTATTATTCAGCGTGGTGAACTGGTTGAAAACACCAGTATGAAAGGTTTATTAAGTAAATTAGAGTCTGAAACCTTTATTTTAGACTTAGCGGCAAAAAGTCCGTTACCTGAATTACAAAATTACCAATATCGTTTAGTCGATACATCAACACTAGAAGTTGATGTGAAAAGAGAGCAAGGATTGAATGGGGTTTTTGCTCAGCTCAATGCACAAGGTATTCAAGTTTTAAGTATGCGTAATAAAGCTAACCGCCTTGAAGAGTTATTTGTGCATTTAGTTAATGAAGATCATACAGAAACAGAAAAAGGAGAGAGGGAATGATTCAGTTGTATTGGGTAGCCCTCAAGACGATTTGGATTAAAGAAGTGACCCGTTTTGGTCGTATCTGGGTACAAACTTTAATTCCTCCTGTTATCACGATGTCGCTCTATTTTGTTATTTTCGGTAACTTAATTGGTAAGCGTATTGGTGATATGGGCGGTGTTGATTATATGCAGTTTATTGTTCCCGGCTTGATTATGATGGCGGTGATCACAAACTCATATGCTAATGTCTCCTCTTCATTTTTTGGCGCTAAATTCCAACGTAGTATTGAAGAATTATTAGTATCGCCAGTACCGACCCATGTTGTTATTGCCGGATTTGTGGGTGGTGGTGTCGCCCGTGGTATTTGTGTTGGGATATTGGTCACTCTGGTTTCACTATTTTTTGTACCACTAGAGATACACTCTTGGACAATGGTTGTGGTGACATTATTAATGACCTCGATTGTTTTTTCTCTCGCAGGATTGTTGAATGCCATTTTTGCGAAAACCTTTGATGATATTAGTATTATTCCCACCTTTGTTTTAACGCCATTAACTTATTTAGGAGGTGTGTTTTATTCACTCTCCTTATTACCTGCATTTTGGCAAGGTGTTTCTAAATTAAACCCGATTGTTTATATGATAAGCGGTTTCCGTTATGGTTTTTTAGGGATCACTGATGTGTCATTAACGGTGACAATCACGGTACTATGCCTGTTTATTGCCGTGTTTTATATCGTAGCCTGGTACTTAATTGAAAAAGGTCGCGGTTTAAGAAGCTAATCTACAAATTAGTGTTTAAGGTAATAAAAATTAAAATCGGTGTCTGCAACAACAGATGCCGATTTTTTTTAGCTAAATTTCATTCAGTTATGTTAAATTTTATTTAAATTTGTCTTTTGCTATTAACAAGTCTAATTTCTTTGTTTAGTATACTAAACAAATAACTTTGGGATGGTAAAGGATAGAAGCATGGCAGTGGCAAGCGAAACAGCAAAAGAACCAACGGTACTTTCTCGTCGTAAATTGTTATGTATTGCCGGAATGGGGTGGACTTTCGATGCAATGGATGTGGGGCTTCTCGCCTTTTTATTAACGGCGTTAAAAGAAGATTGGGGATTAACAGCAGCGCAATTAGGTTGGATTGGCAGTATTAATTCTATCGGTATGGCCGTAGGTGCTTTTGTCTTTGGCATTATGGCCGATAGAAAAGGTCGTAAACCGGTATTTATCTTAACGTTGCTGCTATTTAGCCTTGGTTGCGGTTTAACCGCATTAGCAAGCTCCTTAATGGTGGTATTAATTTTACGCTTTTTTATTGGTATGGGCTTAGGCGGAGAATTACCCGTTGCTTCTACATTGGTGAGTGAAAGTGTTAAAGCTCATGAGCGTGGTCGTATTGTTGTTTTATTAGAGAGTTTTTGGGCGGTAGGGTGGTTAATTGCCGCGTTAATAGCGTATTTTATTATTCCTGATTATGGCTGGCGTATGGCTATGTTATTGAGCGCACTACCCGCAGTTTATGCACTCTATTTGCGTTCAAAGTTACCAGAACCCAGTTCCACACAGTCATTATTACAAAATCGTTTATCTCTTCGCCAATCAATGGCATTGATTTGGTCACCTCAATATCGCCGTTCAACACTGATGTTGTGGGTATTATGGTTTTGTGTGGTGTTCTCTTATTATGGCATTTTTTTATGGCTACCGAGTGTCGCAATGTTAAAAGGCTTTAGTTTAATTAAAAGCTTTCAATATGTGTTGATCATGACACTCGCTCAGTTACCGGGGTATTTTACCGCAGCATGGTTTATTGAACGTTATGGTCGTAAATTTGTGTTAATCACCTATTTAGCAGGCACCGCGATTAGCGCTTACTATTTTAGCGTAGCCGATTCCACAACCACACTATTAGTGTTCGGTATGTTGTTATCATTTTTTAATTTAGGTGCGTGGGGGGCATTATATGCCTATACCCCAGAACAATATCCTGATGGTATACGAGCTACAGGCGCTGGAACGGCGACGGCAATAGGCCGTATTGGCGGAATATTAGGGCCACTGATGGTAGGCTATTTAGTGCAATATCAATTTGACATAAGCACTATTTTTCTTATTTTTAGCCTTTCCATTGTGATAGCGATACTAGCGGTTATGTTATTAGGTAAAGAAACCAAAAATAGACCACTTAATTCCATTTAATCACTTTTTTTATGACTAAAAATACAGAACGTCTCCTTTCTTGTTATATGATAGCTAATAAGTATTTTATAGGAAAAGAGGAATAATTATGTCTCATTATGAGGAAGTGATTAAGCAGGTTGATGAGGCCATTGCCAGTGCTAGCATACAAACGATGAATGAATTGCTGGTGGAATTAGGTAAAGATAACACAATAGCTTTTGCTCAGCGTTATGAACAGCAAGAGCGTCTACGCACGGCTATTTTTCATCATGGTGAAAAACAGCGCTAAGCAACCTTATAATGATAGAATAATCAAAAAGCGTTTATTTCATGTATTTATTCCATAATAATGGATAAACGCTTTTGTTTTAATCTGTTGGTTTAAAAAGTCTTTTTTCCTTCGAGCACTGCTATTCTATTTTCAATCGAAGGATGGGTTGAAAAAAGAGAGTCTCCCTTATTAAAAATAAAGGCTGCTTTGCGATATGCTCGTCCTGTAGAGCCATCTTCAAAATTTTCAGTTTCGTGTTGTGCTGCAATTTTCTTTAGTGCATTGATCATTGATTGATTATCTTGGGTGAGATCAACCGCTGCCGCATCTGCCATATATTCACGTGTCCGCGATAAATAGAAATAGAGCACTTGAGTAATAATGGGTAAAACAACGTTGAGTACAATTAAAATCAATCGTGCTTTACTGGCGGCATCATTACTTTTACCACCACGGTTACCAGAGGCTATATATAAGCGGCTACCAAAGATATTTGTTACCGTTAAAATAACATTTGCTAAAATACCCACATACAGTGTTAAACGGGTATCACCATGAATAATATGACCTGTTTCATGGGCTAATACGGCTTGTATTTCTTGGCGATTAAGTTGATTTAACAACCCACGAGTGACACCAATAAAGGCATTTTTTTCAGACCAGCCGGCAGCAAAGGCATTGGCTTCTGGTGTATCTAAAATATAAAGCTTAGGGATATAGCCCAAAGTCGCACTTAAACTAAGCTCTTCCACGATATTTAATAATTGTCGCTCTTGGGCATTTAATGGCTCTTCAGAATTAATTAATCGTGCTTTCATGCCCGTCAACATGATTTTATGCCCTTTAAAGTGAACAATAATCAGCAACACAATTGAAATGGCAACAATAATCAATGAAGCAATAGGCAGTGATTGGAATGTCAGAAATGCCAGCATATTATCAATTAAACTTAAATGAGGATTGGCACCTATCGCGCTATCAACTAATAAGCCGATCATTAGCATTAATAGTAAATAGGTGACTATCACAAACCGAGTGCGAATGGCATTTTTTCGCAGTACATTTCTGAAATCCATTTATTATTCTCCAATAATATCTACCGTATTATTTTATGTATAAGCTATGGTGCGTGGTGTTAATCAAAGTTAATACGGCGCGCTTCTTCTGATTTAATCGCTGTTTCATCAAGACGCCAGTATTCTTTATTAATCACGAGACTTGGAAAAATCTTCACAATAAATACCGCAGGGATAGAGGCGATAAACGCACGATATTGCTCTAAGGTACGGTTATAGCCACGTTTAGCAAAAGAGAGTTTATTTTCTGTTGAGACAATCTCTTCTTGTAA
Organism: Proteus mirabilis ATCC 29906; assembly: GCF_000160755.1. Taxonomy (GTDB): domain Bacteria; phylum Pseudomonadota; class Gammaproteobacteria; order Enterobacterales; family Enterobacteriaceae; genus Proteus; species Proteus mirabilis. Next base: position 266,235 of record NZ_GG668578.1, on the reverse strand, counting down.
ATTAGCCATGATAGTATCTGATTTTAGTTCAGGATAGTTTTCAACAGCGACATTAATCGCACCACTTGAAACAATTTTTGATAGCTCATCTTCTGCCGCTTTTGCTTCTTGGTTATTGCTACTTTGTGTTTTAGCTCTTAATTCGGTGATTTTAGTAAAAACATCGGCTTCATGACTAAGATATTTTTTTACTGTAGCTAATAAGCTATCAAACACTTTACCACGACGGTCGAGTTGTACCGATATTTCTGTTTCACTTGAGATAACCGCTTCACGCATAGAGATAATACGGTTGTAATAATAAAAAATAAGACCCAATAACGCGATGGTAATAATTAATCCAGTCATGTGAAGCGCTCTCTTTTCTAATAATAAACAGGGAATTTAGCTAACTCATTGATGTTAATTTTGCCTATTATTATTCAAGATAGCTAGATGATTATTTCATCAAAGAGAAAAAGAATATTGATATGTCACTTAATATCTTAAAAAGAATGTTGTTTGAAGTATAAAAAAGCCCCAAATAAATTTGGGGCAAAATAAATAGGACTCATGTTAGGGAAAATAAAAATTAAAACCAAGGTGATTGGGACATCACATTGCCATAAAATAGCATTCTGCCGGCGATTTCACCGCTAAAAAGGATAAAAATAGTAATAATTGATATTAAAGCCTTTGTAAACAAAGAGCTACGAGATAGTGTGATAATAACACATCCTATTATTAAACTGGCGATGACTTGCCACCATAACAATAAGCTCGCTACGTTAGCACCTGAAATTTGAACTCGTATTACTAATCCCATCAATACTAACAGTAAGCCGATAAAAGCACCGAAATGCAATGTATGAATGGTTTTTTTACCTTGCAACTGTAACCAAGGAATAACAGAGCCAAAACCCAATAATAGGGCCGTACCAATAAAACTTATTTGTGTTGCGGGGGTATGCCATAACGCATGTGTTTGCATTTGATAATAAATTTGTGCTGTTATTAAAATAACGGGTAAGCCAATAAGGCCACAGAACAGACCTAGTAGGCTATTACGGCGTATTTTATTTGGTTGTAGCCAACTTGCTAATGCCCAGAGGGAAATTAAACCGTTTAACATAACAAAGGCAATAGCTTCACGACTTAACCATGAGTGAGCAATACCAAGTACTGAGCGATAAGCGCCGAGAGGATCGCCTAGGTGTCCCATTGACATAGAAGAACCAATTACTTCAATTAACCAAATAAGGGCAATCGTTGTACGTAACGCTTTGGGGCTTAACATGGCGGAGTTTTGTGTTTGCCATTGATAAAGAGATAAGGCAAGTACGGCACCGATCCCCCATTGACTCATTACGGTGAATAGAACCAAAGGCATTTGATAATCATGCATGGTTAATCCTCCATACCAATAATGACAATATTAGGATGACTGATGGTATGATCAGGAACCCCATAACGTTTTTCTAATAATGCCCAATTTGTGATATGTTTTTGGCGCAAATCTTCAATTTCGCCAAACTCAATGGCACCAGTTGGACAAGATTCAACACAGCGAGGTTTTAAGCCTTCGTCTATTCTATCGGCACACATATTACATTTACTGGTCTTCCCTTCTACAGGATCGTAAACCGGCGCATTATAAGGGCATGCCATAATGCACATTTGGCAACCAATACATTTGTCATGATCCTGTATCACAATCCCATCGGCTCGCTTAGTATAAGTATCGGCAGGGCATACTTTTAAGCATTGTGGATCGTCACAATGATTACAGGACATAGTGATAAAAGCTTGCGCATTGGGCAGATCTTCATTGAATTCGCGTACTCTACGCCACAAGACTCCAGGAGGGGTAACATTTTCTGATTTACAAGCCATCGAACAAGTGCGACAGCCATAACAATCTTTACTATTAATCAGAAAACCATACTGTTTTTTAGCCATGATTATGCCTCCCGTCTCACATTAACTAGGGTACTGTTACAACAATGACCATTACCTAAAGGTTCAACATGGTCATTTGTTACATGGCTACTACTCCCCCCTTGTTGTTCCCACCAACCATTATCAAGAGAAACAACACCTTGTTTTATGTGTGTGGTGACAACGGCTATTGCTCTATGTTCACCTCTATCATTAAAAGCAAACACCCAATCACCATTGTTTATTCCACGAGATAACGCATCATTAGGATGTATTAAAATATTGGGTTGATTACGCTGTACTTCTAAAATCCATTCATTCATCCCATGGCTTGAATGAACACTACGTGCTAGCTTACGTTGCACAGCCATTAACGGATATTTTTTTGCTAATTCAGGGGAGCCTGTTGTCGATTCCTTTACTGGATAATAAGTGACTATAGGGGAGTAGTTTTTATCTTGCCATTCTTCAATAAAGAAATGTGCTTTTTGGGTTGATGTACGAAATATTCCGTCTTTAAATGGGATCCAATCGCCTTCTACTGGTCGTACAGGCCCTTTTTCTAGCATTTCTCGCGTAATACCTGATCCCGCGAGGCAAGTATCAATATAGTGCTCAATAGGTTGATTAAATACGTCACCGAAACCAAAGCGTTCAGCAAGACGGGCAAAAATCCAATAATCAGGCTTTGCTTCTCCTGGTGGTTCAACGGCTTTTTCCATTAATTGAACATATTGGCTACGCACACCGGCCATTAAACTTGTATCTTCAAAAATGGTTGTCACTGGAAGTACTAAGTCGGCATAAAGCGCTGTTGATGACATTAAATTATCGGCTACAACAACAAAAGGAACTTTTTTTAGCGCCTTACGTACCATATTGGTATTGGGTAATTGTGTCATCACCCCCATCGTCATGATCCACCAGAAATTAATCGGGTGGGGTCTTTCGTTGACTATCCATTCACCCACTTTTGCAACAGGAATAGGATTAATGGGTTTAACATTTGGTGCAGGGGGAATAATAGGATTAAATTTTGCCATCTGACGCACGCCACCGGCATCACAAATACCCGCGCCTTTCTTACCAATATTGCCGGTTAATAGAGCAAGATAAAACTGGCTTGCTGCAACATAGGCACCAAATTCAGTGCGTTGTGCGCCAGACATATTTTGTACAATCATTGCAGGCTTTATTGTCGCGTAGTCTCGAGCTAAACGAATAATAGTCTCTTGTGGAATATCTGTTTCTTTACTGGTTTTTTCGATAGTCCAGGGTTTAGCTTGCAAATAGATTTGTTCAAAAACGGTGGTGTAATTTATTTTATTTGGCAGTTCATCATGAGTTAACGCCGGTACAATATTGGGGGTATCATGGCGAACAATTTGCTGAGTTAGGGTATCAAAGACTAAATAGCTATCTTTATCATTAGCTGAATCACGTAGTAGTTTTTGTTGTTCATCGACTAAATACACCGCTCCGGTATGGGCACGCAAAAAAGGTTTATCTGTAAGATTTTCTTCAATGATTAATTTGATCATTCCTAATGCAAGGGCGGTATCGGTACCCGGAATAATGGGGATCCACTCATCAGCTTTGGCTGCGGTTTCATTAAAACGCGGATCAATGACTACCATTCTGGCGCCATTACGGCGAGCCTGATTATAATTTTTAAAGTAGGCGTGCATAGTTACTGCTGGGTTATTGCCCCAACATAGAATATAACGGCTATCTTTTACCGTATCACGCGTATCTGCATAGCGTAGGCCAACCATAGGGATCATAGCTGCAGTAACCGCAGAGCAACATAAAGAGCCGGCTTGTTTTGTAGAACCGCCTAAATAGTCGAAAAAGGCTTTACCCATATCGTTTTTGATGGAATCCATATTTCCAGCGTGAGTAGAAATAAAAAGCCCTTCGTTGCCATATTTATCGATAGTTTCTCGAATATTTTTTTCGATAAGATCTAAAGCGTCATTCCAGCTAATAGGTTTAAACTCAGCCTTACCTTTTTCGCCAACACGTAGCAAAGGTGTAGTGAGTCTATCCTTATGATATACCCATTTAGTTCGGCTAATTCCTCGTAAACAACATTTGACATTAAAGCCTTCTGTAGCTTCAATTTTGATTAGTTTTCCCTGATGAGTAAAAGCGGTTAGGTTACAATGGAGACATTCCATTGCACAGGTGGATTGAAAAGTTTGATATTCAGATAATTTTATCCGAGTTTTCTGGTTAAATATGGGTTTATTTTCATTAGCTAGGCTAAACGCATTAGGGGAAAGAGCTGCCAAACCAATAGCTCCCATTCCTTTTAATAGCGTTCTTCTATCTAATTCCCACTGTTTATTTTTATACATAGGACATTCTCACACATAACAATGTTAACTATATATAAACTCAGTTCATTAATAATAAACTTGAGTTAGATCATTCAAGGATAAATAAAGAAGATAATCAACAGAAAATGATTTATATTCTTATTTTTCATAAAATTTTTAGTGTGAATAACTATAAAAATGAATAAAAAAAGAACAAACAATTATCGTCATAAATAAAGATAAATAACGGCTTAGGCGTGGAGAAATAAATGCAGAATTCTCAAGGGGTTAACTCTGTTGATATCGCAGTGACTATTTTAGAGTTTTTAGCATCTCAAGGAGGTGCTGCACGCTCTTCTGAGATAGCTAAGGCATGCTCACTATCAAAAAGTCGTCTACATAAATATTTAGTGTCTCTTTGCCGTAGTGACATGCTCTATCAAGAGAGTGAAGGAGGGCAGTATTGTTTAGGTAGCAAAATTATAATGCTAGCTGAGGCAACACACACAAACCTCTCTTTAGTTGATGAAATTAATCAAAGGCTTTGTGAATTTAGAGATGAGCATAATATGTCAACAGGACTTGTTATTGCTCAAGGTAAGAAGCTCTATTTAGTGAGATATAATCGTAGTTTTAAACATGTCGATATTGATTTTCTGCCAAATACACCCGTTCCACATAAATTGAGTGCGGCAGGCGCGACTTATGCAGTCTTTAGTCATTTAGAAATTGATGCTGATTTATCAATACAGCAAAAAAACAGTATACATCAACAAGGTTTTGCTATTCGCCAACAACCCGCTGAAGGTATTCCTGGGGCTCAATCTATTGCATGTCCTGTATTTAATAGGAAAGGTGAAATGGTCGCAGCCGCATTGACCATGGGATTTATTAAACCTGAAAACCAAATAGAATTAGGTAATGCATTAAAAGCAAAAATTCGCCATGTTTTATCTTAATATTGCGAATATTTTTATCAAATACGTTTACTGGAAAAGTAAACGTATTTGAAAATAGCAAAAATTAAGTAAATAGTCCTTTAGCTAATATATCGCTTGCTTGTGTGACGCCGGGTAATACGAAGTAATAACCCCCACCAAAAGGTTTTATATAGCGCTCTAACGGTTCACCATTTAAACGCTTTTGCGTATCAATAAAGCCTTTTTTAAGGTTATTCTGAAATGAGACAAAGACAAGCCCCATATCTAATTGCCCTGACGGTGTTAGCCCTAATGAGTAGCTATAACTGCGACGACGCAGTTTGGCGCTATAACGTTCGGGGGTTCTGGGTTCAGCTCGTCTCATATGGGAATCAAAGAGTATCCTGTCGCCATGAGGATCTTGTGCAAATTCAGGTGAGTCCATTTCTTGCTTCATTCCTATCGGCGCGCCTGTTGCACGATGACGACCAAAGTTATTCTCCTGATCTTCAAGAGGTGTTCTATCCCAAAATTCCAAGGCAAAACGAATAAGTCTCACTGCTTGATAGCTACCTCCTAAGCACCACTGCGGTTCATTTTGTTTATCGGTGATCCACACTAAATCATCCATTAAATGAGTGTCAGTGGCAGGGGCATTACCTGTGCCATCTTTAAAACCAAATAAATTAATTGGCGTTTGTTGATTATCAATATCACGAGCAGGTAGAAAACCATCTATTTTCCATCGTGCATGCACTTGCCCAGAAAGATATTTTAAAATATCTCTTAATGCATAAATGATACTTTCTTGACTATTGGCACAAAGCTGAAGTAACAGATCACCGCCACACCATTTAGGATCTAAGCGATCGTTGGGGAAGGGTTTCATTGCTTCAAGGCGTTTGGGTTTATGAGCTTGAAAACCAAACCGATTATCAAAAAAACTATCCCCTAACGCCACTGTGATGGTTAATTCATCAGGGTATAATTGGCTACCTAGAATACCGGATCCTGCGGGGGGAAGGTGAGGATTATGACTTTCTTTAAGTTCACGAGATTGTGTTAAAAAAGCAATCCGCTGTGTTAAGGTTCGGAAAATTTTTTCTACTTCCTCAGGGGTTGTTACTGTTAAATCAAGTGCAATAAATGAAGCATGCTTTTGTTCTGGCGTGATAACCCCAGCTTGATGTTTTCCTAAGTAGTTAATAGCACGTTGATAACGAAGTGTTGGTGAACACTTGTTTTTTTCGATGGCATTTGCGCCCATACTGGCAAGCAGTAAACTACCGCCTAACCATTTTAACGTTGTACGTTTATGGTGGTTAACGGGGATTGTGAGAAGTGATTTAAACAGAGTTTTATTTTTCACCATATGCTTCTTTATAGTAATAATAGACATCAATATTGAGCACGTTACGTAATTGTGCAACTTGCTCCGCTAATTGTGTTATTTGTGCAAAGAGCACTGCTTTCTCACTATCAGAAAGCGTATCTAAAGGCTGGAATAGTTCTTCATCTCGCTGATATTTTAAAAATAGTTTGCTAATAGTGTCATACTGTTTGCGTAGTGATTGATATTCCTGAAGTGGAATATGGTTAGATAGCGACTCAATAATTAAGCGTGATCCGTATAAATTGGCATACCCATCACCCAGATCACTTTTTGCATATTGATTTTCAATACCGGCTAATTTGTCGGTTAAAATCAGCTCTAAACTATCACCTGCAGATTGCACTAATTTAGCAATGGGAATATCTTCAATCGCTAAGCGTTTTTTTAGATCACTAATGCCTCTTAACAGTGCCTTGGCTGACTCGGCTGACGATTGCATATCCTCTAATTTAAAGAGTTGATATTCAACCAAATGAAATCCACTAAAACGGGGCGAGTTTTCTCTTTCAAGAAAGAAATCAGCCCGATTATTTAATAGGCGTTCAGTAGCGCCAAACAATGCAATAATCGGGCGGATCACCTCATAGTGATAATGCGCTTGTTGATAGGCGAGTTGGGCATCAGTCAGTTGATTTTTTTCACTGTTAACAATGACATTTTTTAATGCAGTTTCAACGAAGGTCAACTGATCAACAGCTTTCTGCCGATAGTTAAGAATATTGGTTGTAAATTTTTCAGGAGTGGGAATATCCCCTTTAGCAACAACAATATTTTCACTATCTTGAGTAATGCCTTGAATGATTTTTTTTGCAGAAACAGAAAAAGAGCATAGCGATATCAATAGCAAGATGACAATATGATCACCTTTCAATAGGGCGCTATTTGGCATGACGATCCCCTTGTTTAAATAACAGTGCGACCACCAACCAAAACACAATAAAAGTAACAACACTTAAACCGATGGGTTGTGAGCGATAAGCAAAGAATGAAACTAAGAAATTACCAAAAATGCTTGAATCATCCAGAATATGGCTAAGATCCCATAGTGGATAAATCAAAAAGTCAGGTAATTCAATATCCATTTCAATAAGTAGATTAGCTATCTCTTCTACTGCTTTTAATAGCAAGGAAACGGCGAGGAAAAGCAGTAAAAATCCGGTAATAACAAAGAATTTACGCCAAGAAATCATTTTTGATGTTAGCAAAAATAACCATAGAGTTAGTCCCGCTATCAATAGGCCAATGAATACTTCAATCAAGAAAGACAACGCGGTTTGTGCTGTGAGAGCCATAATATGGCTTGATAGGAAAACAACCACTTCGCTGCCTTCTCTCGCAATGGCAATGGCGATGATCAGTAAAATCCCCCAGACACTTTGTTGTTGTGTTTTTTGTGTCAATTCGTTTTCGATATTGGCTTTTAGTGATTTACCTTGTTTGTTCATCCAATAGACCATCTGAACAATTAATAGGCAGGCAATGATTTCCATCATAACCATAAACAGAGATTGCCAGATATCTTCTAAGGAGCTAAATACCCCATAAATGCTAAGAGCTAAAAGAATAGAGAGTAGTATTCCTACTATTACTCCTCCCCAGAGATATTTCATACCTTGTTTAGGGGTAGGAGAGCGTTTTATCCATGCATAAATGATCCCTACCACCAGCAGAGCTTCAAAACTTTCTCGCCAAACAACAAATAGAACTTGTCCCATATTTATTCAGCCTTTTCAGTCGCAACGATTTCACCTTGAGGGTGAGACAGATGAAAATCATCAAAGAAGGTGTAACGTCCAGGTTTTAGAGGCGCAATCACAACGACAGAACTTGCCCCAGGCGCTAATACTTTTTCTTTACGTAATTGAGTGCTTTCAAATTCAACGGGGCTACTACCAGTATTGCGAATTTTGATCCGTATAGGAGTTTTAGCAGGAACATTTAAAACTCGAGGGATCAGTTCCCCCTCTTTCATTTCTAATTCAACGGTGTATTTTTCTGCGGCTAAAGTAGAGCTTGCTATCATTAATAGCAGTAATAGCGTGTATTGATAGAGATGTTTAATCATTGAAATTTCACTTAACAAAATAGAGGAGATAGCCCTATACACAGGGCTATCAATAATTAAGCTAATTAGTAACTGCCTTTACGGCCAGTACCGCTATAGTTAAAATCCCATGACACTTCAAAAGGCTCGAACCAAGCGGCTACCCCCGTCTCTTTGTCGATATGACGACCAAAAACGACATCTTTATTGTAAGAAGGCGGGTAAATTTTATAGGTAACGTTATATTGGCCGTTGCCATCTAATTTTAGGTTTTCACCATAATGAGGACCATCACTGGCGACCATGGCCATAAAAGTTCCCTGCTGTTTTTTCTCCGGTGCATCTAATTTAGTCACGGTATATTCAACAGTGAGATAAGGGATCCAATCACCTTCAGCAAAACCATTCGGATTATCTTCAACAGCATGAATATCTGCTTCTAAATGGATATCAGCTTTATCAGCAGGTAGGTGCTTCATTGCATGATGGCCTTCCTCTGTGTCCATCGTGATAGGTTGTAGATAGACACCTTGAATTTCCATGCCATTTTTAATGATTGGTTGACCTACGGGATACTCAAGAGCGAAGACAGAAGTGGGAATTAATGATAACAACGTGAGAGCACGCACATAACGAGAGTTCATGTTTAATCCTTATATATTGAATGATAATTGTTATTATTCTTATTAAGATTAACATGATTTATAGCAAAAATAGCAGAAACTTATGTAAGAAAAATATCGTTTAATTTGAAGTGGGAAAGGATAAAAATAAGATTAACTAACTCTTTTTTAAAAGAAAAAATTTTGTTATTAAGAAATGATAGATAAATATACTCAATAGGTTTGCTTTTTAATACTAAGTAAAATCATAGTGTTAAAGAGAATAGATGGAAATCTTATTAACTATCTGACAAAGACGAGCAATCACTGATTTCCATATTAGATCATTAAATTTGACTCTGTGCGCTCCAAAATCTTGATTGTGGCGATTTAGCTAAAACTGATTGAATTGCATCGCTCACCACACTGCCTTTTTTAAGACAATTGATAGGTTGGCGGTAGAATGCTGAGCGAGATAGCAATGTCAACTGACAAGCTTTACTGACTGATAAGCCTGCATTATTTAATGATTGAGCGCAGAACTTCTTCTTAGCTACTACCAACCCTTTTTTACAAAAAGATCCTTCATTGCATAATGTTCAAGGCTAACTGCTACAAACATCTTTTTAAGTTTGGCATTTTCCTCATCAAGATCTTTTAATCATTTAACATCATTGGCTTCCATACCACCATACTTTGATTTCCAATTATAGTAACAGGCATTACTGATCCCGTTTTCGCGACAAATATCTTCTTCTTTCATACCAAAATCAGCGAGTTTTAAAAATTAACGATTCGAGTTTCAGTGAAAAAGATTTTTTCATCATGACTTATACAATAACCTAATTATAGCTGTCTCATTTTAGGGGAAGTGGATAATCTGTGATAGATATTTTAATGTAATTTTAAAATTATTCTGTTAATATCATTATAGACTGAATTAAATGGAGTGGTTATGTCTGACGTAAAATACTTAACCTTAAAAGGTAAAAAACAAGGATTAATATCAGCTAATTGTTCTACAGTTGATTCAATTGGTAATAGATATCAAACAGGCCATAAAGATCAAATACAGGTTTTAAGTTTAAATTACACAATAAGCAGGATGCAAAATTCAGTCCACCATCCAGTTTTATTCATTAAACCAATTGATAAGTCATCCCCGTTATTAGGCGTTGCCATATCTAATAATGAATTATTAGATGCTAATTTTGACTTTTTCAGGATAAACCAATTTGGTATTTTAGAAAAATATTTTGAAATTAAATTGAGTAATGCAACTATTGTGGATTTTACACAATCTTCACCAGAATCATCTAACGGATACTCTATCGTCTCCCATGAAAAAATATTACTACGATATGAGTCTATTTCATGGAACCATATTTGTGCTGGTACAAGTGGATATTCCATAAACGAGCAAAATATTATTTGAAGATTTTATAAGTTGCTTTACGTAGGTAATAGTATATTTTTTTTAGATATAGGAGTAGTAAAAGTGAAAACAATAGCCCTGCGACAAATGATGATTCAGGTAATCTAAACATAGCCAGTAAAAAAAATGCAATTACGCTATATCTGATACTATCAAGAATCGATACGAAAAAATTTTTCATCACTTAATTACCATTAATTATAAATTAATCCATTTATTGCTCGATAAACTTCATCAACACTTTTCTTTTCAGATCCTATCATATATAACCATTTTGATATATTTGGTTCTACTATAAAATACCCCATTTCTAAATTCATTAAAACAAGGTCATAATACAGAGTAGGATTGCTATAGCGTAATCTTTCCTTTGCTTGAGAAGCCATCTCTATGATGCCATACCCTCCCACAAAAGCCATTGCTATATTTCCACCACCTCTAATTAACTTGTGGGCAATGGCATTTCTTAGTACCGTATTATATATAAGTTCAGATGCGGCTGTGGCTATGTAAACACGAACTCCTCCTGTTGTTACTAGTGCCCCAGATGTAAGGAATACACCTCTTAATAGGGTTTTAAGATTATTCATTTCATCATCGTTCAGATTAGTAAAAAGGTGTTCTAAGTATCTTATGATAATTGCTCTTATTGGGTTATTACCTTTAAAAGTTTCCTTGACCATTAAAAAAAATCTATCATCTTCATATTTTATATTTTCATAGACATCTTCATAGCCATCAAAAAAATACGATAGATTCCTAACAGATCTATCAAACCCCAATCCCATTGTTTCTACATAACCAGCTGCTAGTTCTCTTGTTGATTCAAGCCCTTTATCTAACACTAAAGCGACTCGATATAGAGCATTATTGAGTTCGTCGTTGTTGTTGTTCATATTTTTACCACTTTTTAATGTTATGGTTATTAAGTGAGTTCAGATGTTATTAGATAACTATTTTTATTTTAGCAAAAAAATAACCTAATGACTCAATGAGGCATTAATTAAATTGGAGCAAAACGACATTATCTGTTTTGTTTTTTCTGTTGAATAAAGGCGATTCGCTTTTTTAAATAAGCACCCTTCAATTTGGATTAAAAGAGCCCAATTTTTTGGGTGCTGTTCAACAAGGTGGGGGAGTTACTAACTTGTATTTATATTGAAAAATGCAAAATAATACCTTTTGCGAAAAAATTCACTATAGATCCTAATTAACGGTTATTTAGGTCATTAAATTTGACTCTGTGCACTCCAAAATAGCTTAGATTGGGTGACAGCGCTGGAAGATGCGATAGGATCTTCATTAAGCGGTGAAGGAAGAAAAGCGGTTGGTGTAACATTTAATTCTTTAGCAATAAGGAAAAGCATATCAACATCAATTTTACATAGCCCATTCTCATAGCGTGAAAATTGCTGTTGGCTAACGCCGACTCTTTCAGCCACTGCTTTAGCGGATAAACGCAAGTGTTGGCGCTGTTGGCGAATTTTATGTCCAATAATTTGAGAAATAGGATAAACTTTTGACATTGGTGACCTCTTTCCTCCTATCAACTACTGATAATATTTCATTAAATATCAATGTTTTTTAAGCTGAATTTTAACGAGCTCAAGCTCTCCTACTTGAATGAGTCAAATTCATACTTTTTGTTATCGGTTAGTTGAGTAAATTATTTATAGTCACAAAATTATTATTGATAATTAATTTTTTATCCTATGTTAAAAAAAATTACTTTGGCAGAATGAAAAACGGCATTTTTTTGATAGAGAGTGCTATATATTGTATAAACGCAATTTTTCTACTTATATAGACTCGCATTTATGATTGAGAAGGAGTAAATAAGAAAGGAGAATAACAAATGATAAACACCTCTTTGACTGATTACACTCAAAAATAGGCGTTATATATTATTTATAACAGACTATTTTTGAGTTTTTTTGTCAGGTCAAATCCGCAATCAGCTTTATGTCATCGAATCAACTCGATTATTTTTACTTTATCTAAATTGATAAATTTACATTCACATCAGATAGACGATAGCGTTAAGATGGTTACTTATAATACATGGTGATTATAAGTATTACAGAGTCATTACCTAATTATCGTCAAGGTCGAGATTATGAATGTAAAAGAGATCATTCGTCATGAACCATTTGGAACATTACTCGGTTATGCACCTGGTGGTGTTGCGATTTACTCTTCAGATTACAGCAGTATAGATAAAGAAGATTATGCCGCCAATGATTCATTCCGTAGTTATATTGGTAATGAGTATATGGGGCATAAGTGGCAATGTGTTGAATTTGCACGCCGTTTTCTCTATTTACATTACGGGGTTGTTTTTACTGATGTGGGAATGGCCTATGAGATCTTCTCGTTACGTTTCTTACGGAGAACAATTGATGACGATATTTTACCCTTGCAAGCTTTTGCAAATGGCAGCAAACAGCCACCGACGGTAGGAGCGTTGCTTATTTGGCAAGAAGGGGGAGAGTTTAAAGTCACCGGTCATGTGGCGGTTATTACCGAAGTATTAGAAGATAAAATCCGTATTGCAGAACAAAATGTGATCCACACTAGGTTACCGCGAGGTCAACAATGGACACGAGAGTTACCGCTTAAAGTGAGTGATAATGGCTATTTTATCGAAGATACCTTTGATAATACCACCTTGCTAGGTTGGATGATCCAAACAGAACCTAATGCCTACAGTTTACCTCAACCTAAAGTTGCCCCTGAATTGTTAGCTATTCATGAGGCCAAATTAGCCAACAAGGGGCAATTTGCTGGAAAATGGCTAGATGAAAGCGATCCGTTAGAAAAAGCCTATGTGCTAGCACAGCACGGTCATACGATTAATCAAGACAGCTATGAATATTTCACCATTTCAGAAAGTGCTGAGCATGAACTTATACGTGCTAGTAATGAAATGCATTTGATGTATTTGCATGCAACGGAAAAAGTGCTGAAAGACGATAATTTACTGCGTTTATTTGCGATCCCTGAAGTGTTATGGCCCCGTATCCGCCTATCATGGCAAAATAGACGTCATCAAATGATCACTGGACGGTTAGATTTTTGTATGGATGAGCGCGGTATCAAGGTGTATGAATATAACGCTGATTCTGCATCTTGTCATACTGAAGCCGGATTAATTATTGAAAAATGGGCTAAACAGGGTGGCATTAAAGCAGGTTATAACCCGGGTGAACGTCTATTAGATGCGTTATCAGATGCTTGGAAACACAGTGATGCGAAGCCATTTGTACATATTCTTCAAGATGATGATAATGAAGAAGATTATCATGCTCGCTTTATGCAACAAGCACTGACTAAAGCCGGTTATAGCAGCAAAATTCTGCGTGGACTAAAAGAGCTGCATTGGAATAGTCGTGGTCAGTTAATTGATGGTGATAAACGTATTGTTGAATGTGTATGGAAAACATGGGCTTGGGAAACCGCGTTAGATCAACTAAGAGAAGAGAGTGAACAACAGTCACTTATTCCTATTCGTATTGGTGATCCGGCGGGAGAAGTTCGTTTAGTTGATGTTCTTTTACGCCCTGAAATCACGGTTTTTGAACCTCTTTGGACACTTATTCCAAGTAATAAAGCGATATTACCTATTTTGTGGCAACTTTTCCCAGATAATCCTTATCTACTTGATACTGAGTTCACTTTAACCCCACGTTTGTCGCAGAGTGGTTATGCAGTTAAGCCTATTGCTGGGCGCTGTGGTAGTAATATTGGTTTAGTTGATCACCAAGAAAATGTATTAGGTGAAACCAGTGGTCAATTTGAACATCAAGAAAATATTTATCAAGAGTTATGGTGTTTACCAAAAGTGTCTAACCGATATATTCAGGTTTGTACCTTTACGGTAGATGGACATTATGGTGGTTGTTGCTTACGCTCTGATCTGACATTAGTGATAAAAAAAGACAGTGATATTGAGCCATTAATTGTCCTTGAAGATAAACACTTTTTAGCGGATTAATTTCATCACCATCATCCAATGAGTAAGAGATCGGTTTAGATTAAACCGATCTCTTTTTTATTTTGTCAGATCACATCCCTTGTAAGATCTGTTTTTTCAGCCATTGAATAAAAAGTTGTACTTTAGCGTTACTCTTTTCATCGCGGGTAACCAGATAATAGCGTTGTGCACAAAAAAACTCACAATTATCAAAAGGGACTATTAATTCATTATTTGCGAGTTGTTTTTGAATTAAGCGTTTACGTCCCATTGCGACACCGGAATGATTAACGGCAGCAATAACAGCTAAATCAGAGCGATCAAAACAAATATTACTTTTATTTGGAAATAATCCTAATCCCATATATTCACTCCAAGCGCGCCATTCATCAAAATCAGAGTTATTACTCCAAGCTTGTCTATCATGTAACAAAGTACAATTAGCAAGGTGATGAATATTACCTACTAATTCATGGCGAGCAGCATATTCAGGGCTACAAACAGGAATAATTGATTCTGAGATTAAATCTTCACAATAGAGATTTTTCAGGTGTTTATCATCGAAATAGATAGCGAGATCGATACCATAACCACGAAAATTAATATCGTCATTGCCAGTAAGTAAGTTTAATTCAATAGAAGGATAGCGTTGAGTAAAATCAGAAATACGAGGTACAAGCCAACATTGCGCAATAGAAGGGCGAGAATACACCGTTAATACGCCAGATATTTCTTGATTATAGATATCTAAAATCTCTTGATTAATATCTTCAAGTGTTTTTTTCAATGCCCAATAAATACGTTCACCTTCTTCGGTTAATTCAATACGCCGATGAAAGCGATTAAATAGCTTTATCCCTAATTCTTTCTCTAGTGTATTAATACGATGGCTAATCGCGCTAGGCGTCAAGGACAATTCCTCTGCGGCTAAAGCGAATGATAAATGCCGTCCTGTTGCTTCAAAAGTGTGAAGTCGTGCTAATTGATAACTGGATAAGCGCTTATTTCTCAAAATCACGTTAGAAGATCCAAACATTTTTTATTCTCATTTAATTATTATTAGTAACGTAAGGTAATAATCAAGTTAATGTTAAGGTGAAAGATAGCCAAGATGAAATCTAAATGATAAATATTTGTGCATCTGATCACCTATTTGGCTTAATTGAATTCATCTTAGTATCTATTTTCATCATTTGTAAGTGTCGAATGATTAATATTCAATATGTTTAACAATAAATAAAAATTAGGGATTGATCTATGGAACCGACACTATGGGTACTAGGTACTCTGATTATAAGTATCTTGCTCATTGTTTTTACTATAATAAAACTTAAGTTTCATCCATTTTTAGCACTACTACTTGCCAGTTTTTTTGTCGGTATGGCAATGAAAATGAACCCATTAGAAATGGTCAGTGCAATTGAAAATGGGATTGGGGGAACGCTGGGATTTTTAGCCGCCATTATTGGTTTGGGTACTATTCTCGGTAAAATGATGGAAATATCGGGGGCGGCAGAGCGCATCGGTATCACCTTACAAAAATGCCGTTGGTTATCACCGGATGTTATTATGGTATTGGTGGGACTGATTTGTGGTATTACCCTGTTTGTTGAAGTAGGGGTAGTGCTACTTATTCCATTAGCATTCTCTATTGCTAAAAAAACAAACACCTCATTATTAAAACTCGCCATCCCTTTATGTACTGCATTAATGGCCGTGCATTGTATTGTTCCTCCACACCCTGCAGCGCTTTTTGTCACTAATGAGTTAGGGGCCGATATGGGAACGGTGATCGTTGCCGGTCTTGCTGTTGGATTATTAGCCTCATTAGTGGGCGGGCCTCTTTTCTTAAAAGTATTGGGTGAGCGCTTACCTTTTAAAACCGTACCAGAAGCATTTTCTGATATGGAAATTCGTCAAGAAAAAGATTTACCTTCACTTGGGGCGACATTATTTACGGTTTTATTACCTATTGTTCTGATGCTGATTAAGACCGCCGCAGAGCTTAATATGGAAAAAGGCACTTCGGTTTATATTGCATTACAATTTATTGGTAACCCGATTACGGCAATGTTTATTGCTGCTTTTGTTGCTTACTATATTTTAGGTATTCGCCGTAATATGGGCATGAGTACCCTATTGAAAAAAACAGAAGATAGTTTTAGCTCTATTGCCAATATTTTGTTAATTATTGGTGCTGGGGGCGCATTTAACGGCATTTTAAAAGGGAGTGGTTTAAGCGATTCATTGGCGGTGATCCTCTCTAATTTGGATATGCATCCTATTTTATTAGCTTGGCTAGTAGCGATTATTCTGCATGCAGCAGTAGGATCAGCAACGGTTGCTATGATGGGGGCGACCGCTATCGTTGCACCATTAATGCCAATGTATCCAGATATTAGCCCTGAAATTATTACATTGGCAATTGGCTCTGGGGCTATTGGCTGTACGATTGTCACAGACTCCCTATTTTGGTTAGTAAAACAGTATTGTAATGCCACATTAAGCGAAACTTTCCGTTTTTATAGTATCGCGACCTTTATTGCTTCATTTGTGGCATTAGGGGGCACTTTTATGCTTTCTTTTGTCATATAAAAGAGAATGACGATGACCACGATAGATATAAATAAATTAAAAAATGATTATCCACTGGTACGTGATTTAGTGGATTTAAAAGAGGTGGTTTGGTTTAACCCCAATGTTACCTCAACTGACCAGGGACTTCCTTATGTAGGTTTAACGCAAAATGATGTGATGGATGCACAGGCAAGATTACAACGTTTTGCACCTTATTTAATGAAAGCCTTTCCAGAAACCGCATCAACTGAGGGGATCATCGAATCAGCCGTTGTGGATATCCCTCAAATGAAAGAGGCACTAGAAAAGCGCTATAACACCCTTATTGAGGGACAATTGCGTTTGAAAAAGGATAGCCACTTACCTATTTCTGGTTCAATTAAAGCGCGCGGGGGGATTTATGAAGTGCTCACTCACGCTGAAAAATTAGCCATAGAGGCCGGGCTTCTGACCACAGAGGATAATTATGAAAAATTATTTTCTGATGAATTCCGCAAATTTTTTAGCCAATACAGTATTGCCGTCGGCTCCACGGGTAACTTAGGAATGTCGATTGGCATTATGAGTGCAAAACTGGGCTTTAGCGTTAGTGTTCATATGTCTGCGGATGCTCGTCAATGGAAAAAAGACAAGCTACGCGCTCATGGTGTTAATGTTGTGGAATATGAGCAAGATTACAGTATTGCGGTTGAACAAGGACGTAAAGAGGCAGAAAAAAATCCTCGTTGTTTCTTTATTGATGATGAAAATTCAAAAACATTATTCTTGGGTTATGCCGTCGCTGGATTACGTTTAAAACATCAATTTGAAACGCTTAATATTCCGGTCGATAGTGAACATCCTCTGTTTGTCTATCTGCCATGTGGTGTAGGCGGAGGGCCTGGTGGTGTTGCTTTTGGGTTAAAACTGGCATTTGGTGATGCAGTACATTGTCTATTTGCTGAGCCAACCCATTCTCCTTGTATGTTACTTGGGGTGTATACCCAGTTACATGATGGTATTTCTGTTCAAGAAGTGGGTATCGACAATATTACTGCAGCTGACGGTTTGGCGGTAGGTAGAGCCTCTGGCTTTGTTGGACGGGCAATGGAGCGTTTGATTGATGGCTATTACACCATTGATGATCAAGAGTTATATAACTTATTGAGCTTGTTAAACAAAGAAGAAGGGATCCAGTTAGAGCCTTCCGCTTTAGCTGGAATGACAGGGGCTATTCATGTTTCTCAAGCTAAAGATTATCTACAAGGTTTATCACTTGATAGTCAAAAAATGCACAATGCGACGCATTTAGTATGGGCGACGGGGGGCGGTATGGTGCCAACTGATGAAATGCAAAAATATCTTGCGCAAGGGGAATAGCAACTATATAACAATAAAACAAATAATAACATTATAAAACAAAAGGATAAGATTATAAGCTTATCTGTAATATCACTTCTGTATTTACACCAGGATGTCACATCAGGGGAAGATGCTGTAGTTTATAACGATAAAAAAAGAGGCACCCATTGGGTGCCTCACTCACTAAAATAAAAGCCATTATTCCAAGATAAACATTCCATAAGGATGGATTTGTAGATAATAGCTATCACCTTCATTAGGTTGAAGTTGGGTTGCATTCACTTGTAATAACAATGTTTGATTTTGCCATGCAACAGTCACCTCATATTGTGGTCCCATATAGGCGACATGGATTATTGTACATTGCTGGCAAGCTTCACCTTGTTGAGATAAGGTAATAGCTTCAGGTCTGACACCCACTCTAATTTCGGTTTTGTTGCTGTTAAAGTTCTCGGGGCGAGGTAAGCGATAATTAAAAATATCAACATAATCAGCCCCTAGAGTAGCAGGGAAGAGATTGGCATCTCCCATAAAACTTGCCATAAACTCAGAGGCCGGTTGGCGATATAAAGTTTGTGGTGAACCTAATTGCATTATTTTGCCTTTATTCATCACTAACACCATATCGGAAACGGCAAAAGCTTCACTTTGGTCATGGGTAACATACAGGGAGGTGATATTAAACTGTTGTTGTAATTCACGAATTTTCTCCCTCATGCTACGGCGCAAGTTAGCATCCAGATTACTTAATGGCTCATCAAATAACAGCACTTTGGGTTTTAAGATCAAAGCACGAGCTAATGCCACTCGTTGTTGCTGACCGCCTGAAATCTGATCGACAAAACGATCTTCAAATCCTGCTAAATCTACCAAGGCTAGAGCCTCTGCCACTCGCTGTTTGATCTCTGCCTTTGGGCGACCTAACATTTTTAAGCCATAACCAATGTTGTCACCTAAAGACATATGAGGGAACAGGGCGTAAGACTGAAACACCATACAAATATCACGTTGTTGGATTGAGCGATCAGTAACATCTTCACCATCAATAAAAATTTTACCTTCTGTCGGTTTTTCTAATCCAGCCACTAAGCGTAGTACTGTCGTTTTACCGCAACCTGATGGCCCCAATAACGAAACCATTTTTCCTTGAGGAATAGACAAACTGAGCGTGTCAATTACCGTGTTTGTACCAAAACGCTTAACAATATTTTTCAGTTCAACGAAATGTGATTGTGTCATGATTTATACTCCGTATTACTGTGCATTTTTGGCTTTAGAGCGTGAAACACGGGCTTCGCCAATCAAATAGTCAAATAAGAAAATAATAGCCAACATCACGATGATTAAAATCGAGCCATAGGCAATTGCGACGCCGTATTCACCATCTTCAACACGATTTAAAATATAAGCGGTAGCAACGCGAGTTTCAGGGGTGACTAAGAATACAATCGCACTGACGGTGGTTATTGCGCGGACAAAACTATAAATTAAAGCGGATAAAATCGCGGGGCGTAATAAAGGCAATAGCACATACAAAATAGTTCGCATTGAATTTGCTCTTAAACTTAATGACGCCTCATCCAGCGATTTATCGATTTGCCCCAATCCTGCAATACCTGCTCGTATTCCCACGGGCACGTTACGCATGGTCATTGAGATAATCACAATGGCTGCCGTTCCTGTTAAATAAAACGGCGAATCATTAAATGCCAAGATATAAGAGACCCCCGCAACAGTACCGGGAACGGCAAAACAGAGCATGGTCGTAAATTCGATACTCTTTTTACCTTTAAAATCTTGGCGCACGACAATATAGGCGATCAAAAGCCCTAAAATAGCGGTAATAGGTGCTGCGATACCTGCATAAAGTAAGGTATCAAGTAATGATGGCCATGCGCCGTCGCTCATCCCTTGACCAAATAATTTAATAAAGTTATCAAAGGTTAAGGTGTAATCCACTCCCCAGTTAACCGTAAAGCTACCGTAGAAAATGCTGCCATAGAGTAAGATATTAAAGATAACCCAAATACCCAACACGCTAGTGACAAAGGTTACTAAGGAGGTGGGTAATGGTTGAACATCACCACGATAGGATTTACCTGACACCGTGACATATGAGCGTTTGCCAATCCACATATATTGAATGCAGAACACTAATAATGAGAATACCAACAGTGAAGCACCTAACGTACTTGCTGCTTGGTAATCAAGTTGAGAGCCGGTGATATAGAAATAAATTTGAGTGGCAATCACGTCAAAGTTGCCACCTAGCACCAATGGGTTACTAAAATCAGCCAATGATTGCACTATAACGATCAAAAAGGCATTGGCTAATGCTGGTTTTAGTAACGGCATAAAAACATGAAAGAATGTTTGGTAGCGATTAGCTCTAAGGGTATAAGAAGCCTCTTCTAATGACGGATGGATTGTTTTAATTGCACCATCTAAGATCATAAAAGACATAGGGGTAAAGGCAAGTACTTGTGCAAGCCAAATTCCCGTAAAGCCATATAACCAGTTGGTATTTTCTAAACCTGCATAAGTTGCCAAAAATTCAGTGATATAACCTGAACGTCCCATCATCAAGGTCACACCTAAACCCACAACAAAAGGGGGAGTGACAATAGGTAAAATAGAAAATACTCGACCAATAATCGCTGATCTTACTGCAATACGTGATGTATAAATGGCGAGGATCAAACCAAAAAAAGTACAGCCAATACCAACTGCGATAGACAGTAAGATTGAATTGATCATCACCTGAACAATATGGGCTTGGCTGAGAATGGCAATAAATTCAAAGGGGGCAAAATTGCCAGCACTATCTTGAAACATCGGAATAAAGATAGCGACACTTGGAAAGATAATAAAAACACCGATTAAGGCGACAACTGTGATTAATGAGCCAATCACAAAGCTATCACCCCCTAACCACTCTAAGCGTGTTAAAGCATGCTTGGCTATCATTCCTAATGAAATAAATAGCACGATAACCGAATAACCCAGACCACGACCTTCCATCGTTGCGGTAACAATAGTGATAAAGGCGCAGAAAAAGGCAAAACTTGCATCAAAATAGTGACGAATACGATTTTCTCGCCCTACAGGATGTAAAGGACGAATTAATAGTATGCTGGGAAGTAAAAACCAGAGCAGACTGATATTTAAGTTACTCCAGCCATAAGAGGTAAGTAATTCATCTGCGGTAGAATCAAATAGACCATAATCAAGGCTCCATGAAGGCATTAATATAAATGCCATCCATGCAATCAGGATCCATAAAAATATGGGATCCCACCTCTTTTTTTCAGACAAAGCGAGTGTGTGAGACATAAATCCCCCGACAGTAAAGCTCATTATTATTATGTAAAAAAAAGAGCGAGAGCATCTCTCGCCCTATTGATAGGCTATTTACCCATTTTTACTTCGGTAACCCATTTATTTATCAGCTCCTTACGAACATCACTATCGCCATATTTATCCATGTCGTAGTTAATCAGTTTTAAGTCTGATAATTTCAAAGCCATCGGGGAAGACTCAGCCGTGGTATTGGTGAGAATTTGGTAAGATTTACCCTCTTTCCAACTAATTTCTTGTGCTTCTTTAGAGAGTGTCCAGTCTACAAATAACTTAGCGTTATCCATATTACGGGCATTTTTGATGATACTGACACCGCCAATTTCGTAACCTGTGCCCTCACAAGGTGAGATAAGCTCTAGTGGTGCCCCGTTTTCAACTTCGAGTGAATAGTCGTGTAAGAAGCCGATACCAATCGCGGCCTCACCACGGGCGGCGTTACGCGCTGGTGCAATACCTGATTTAGTATATTGAGAGATATTGGTATTTAGTTTTTTCAGATAATCAAAGGCTTGCTCTGTTCCCCACAATTGATCGAAAGTTGCTAATGCAGTGTATGCAGTGCCCGAACTTTGTGGATCAGCGATTTGAATTTCACCTTTGTATTCAGGTTTGACTAAATCTTTCCAACAGGTCGGAATAGGTAGACCTTTTTCTTTTAAACGATCTTTATTGACACCAAAACCTAGAATACCGACATAAACCGCAGAAGAGTAGTTTCCTTTGCGTTTAGCCGGATCACGAAATTGTGGCATGATCTGATCAAGATTGGCGGATACATAAGGCTCTAGCAGATCCATTTCACCCGCTTGTGAGTGAGGATCCATTGTTCCGCCATACCAAACATCAGCTTGCGGATTGCGTTTTTCTGCTTCTATTTTCGCTAATGTACTGCCGGAGCCATTACGAACAAAAGTGGTTTTAACATCATACTTTTCAGCAAAAGCTTTAGTTTCAGCTTCACACATCGCATTTGTGGCACTGCAATAAACCACTAAGCGACCCGCGGCACTGGTGGATAAACTTACCGTAGAAAGAGCTAAGCCGGCGGCAACAAGTGTAGAGAGAGTTTTCAGTTTCATGTTCAGAACCTTTTAAATGTGTCGTCATCGGAAAATGAAAGTGGGCCAACTAAATGCTCACGTTTACTGACATCAGCGATCAGCAATGGCATTAGTAGTAGTCCCATTAAGGCCGCAGCACTGGTTAATAATACAAACATCCCAGTCCAACCATAATGCGCCATGACCTGACTTAATGGCCAACCTGCTATTGCAGCCCCTAAATAGGCATACAATCCCAAGTAGCCTGTTACCGTACCTGCTGCGTTTTTATGACAATATTCTGTGGCAGCAAGTCCGATTAACATCTGTGGTCCAAACACAAAAAAACCGATACTGAAAAAACAGGCTGCAAGCAATGCATAATGATGAATTGGCATTAGCCAAAGTGCTGTTACTGCGATAAAAAGCCCGAGTGAAAACAGCAATATCATTGGTGCTCGTTGGCCACGGAATAATAAATCCGAGCCCCAGCCTGAACATAACGCGCCTAACAATCCACCCATCTCAAAAAGAGAAAGAATGGCATTAGCACTTAACAAGTTAGCGCCATGGGTTTCTGATAACCAAATATTTCCCCAATCATTTATCGCCATACGGATGAGATAAATTAAAATATAAGAAAAACCTAGTAACCAGATCATTCGGTTAAATAAGATGCTTTCTTTCAAAATGGTTAACATAGGGGTCGGAGGCGATACTTGCTCTTGACGTAATTCAAAAATATCGCGCCGCCATACACCTACTGTGGGTAACCCTTCTTCTGCTGGTGTTCCTTTTAGTTGCATACAAAGCCATAACCCCATAACAATGCCTATTAGGCCGGGAATAACTAAGGCTATTTGCCAACTAAAATGGGTTGCCAACCAAGCGGTTAAAAGGGGAATACTCATCCCGCCAAGATTGATGGAGATATTCCATAATCCCCACCAGAAACCGCGTTCATTACGTGAATACCAATGGGTGAGTAACCTTGCACAAGGGGGCCAACCCCATCCTTGAAAGAAACCATTAAGTGCCCAGACTAAAAGCAAGGCAGGAAAGGATAAACAGTAGGCAAAAATAATATTCATCACCCCTGTCATTACCAGACCTGCGCCCATAAACCAACGGTAGCCGTATTGGTCATGGAAAATACCAGAGAGAAATTTTGATAGACCATAAGTGAGATAAAACAGGCTGGCTATCCAGCCAATATCACTTTTATCTAGATGCAGTTCCGTTTGCATAACGGGCATCACAAAATTGACGCTTTTACGAGTCAGGTAAAACGTGGCATAGCCAATGATCATCGACAACATTAAATTTTTACGCCAAAAATCATAGGTCTTATTTATTGATGCCAAATTTTTACCTAACATAACATCCTCTCTGATATTGCCAATGTAAGAAAAATGCAGTTAAAAAGAATGAGAGAAGGTTGTAGATGACTAAGACTAATTCCTAGTTTTCACGCTTTTCTATTGAATTTGTGGGTAAGTTAACAATTATTTTAGTACCAAGCTGACTAATTACTTCCCATTCTCCCCCCAATGCGCAGATCCGCTCTTCAATACCTCGTAGCCCAAAACCGTTATTAGGTTGTGTAGGCAAAATGCCAATACCATTATCATGAACAACCAGTCGTAATTGTGCTTGATGTTGAGTAAGCGAAATGTGGATTTCACTGGCATTAGCGTGTTTGCTGATATTATTGAGTAGTTCTTGCACTAGTCGGTAGAGTGTAAAAATAATGGTGTCGCTTTCAGGCTCTGTTTCAAGAGCATAATGAAAATGACAGTGAATACCATTTTCATGAAATGAGAACTCATCAATTAAATGGTGTAGAGCCTTCTCTAATGACATCTCTTCTAAAATAGGCGGCCTTAGTTGGCGTAGCAGTTGTCGGGTAGATTGATGTATTTGTTGGGCTAATCGCTCAATTTGCTCGCCTGACTGGCGTGTTTTATCGTTATCTGCACTTCTTTTTACTAACATTGACTGAATTTGAATAGCTGTAATATTTTGTCCAATTTCATCATGTAATTCACGAGCAATGGCTTTTTTAACATCTTCTTCGGTATGTACTAGTTGTTCCATCAACGCTCGGCGTGCTTGTAACTCTTGCTCTAAACGTAGCTGATAATGACGTAAATTATTGGCAAGTTGTTGCTGGCGACTAATAGCAATACCTAAACCAATACCAATTAAGGCTTGGGTTGTTAAAAACATCTCTAATTCATGCAAATCGGCAAAAGCACCATTTACTTGTCTAGCAAAGGTAATCATTAAACTACCTAACAACGCGGATAATACGCCCCCTTGCCAACCATAACGATAAGCCATAAAAACATTAGGAATAAAAACCAGAATAACTAATAAGCGTTCAATTTCTGGGGTAAGAAAGAATTGTGCACTTAATCCAATAAGACAAAAGAGGAATACCCACATTAATAAGGAGGTACGCAATGGTGGCTCTGGGGTGATTTCGGCGATTAATACTCGACTTTGTAATTCGCGTAAATATTCATAAAGTAGAAAAACAAAGGGAGCTAATAAAATACCACCTGTTATTGAGGTCAAAAATATTGCGCTGGTGGACGTCGTGAGAAAAAAACTGAGTAGAAAGGCTTGTAATAGGCTATTAAATCCGACCGCTGCGATAAGTAAGGTTAACCGTTGCCAATAAAGTGGGTAACGCCACCAGATCCGTTGTACTTCTAGTGCGACCAATAAGCTGATTAAAGGTGAGAGATAAAGAGTTACATGGGTAATTAATTGCTGTTGAGTTAGCCAGTAATAAAGCCCCCATTCGGCCAATAACATCGGCAACCAAAAACGTCGCCAAAGTAAAATAAATAATGCTAGCCGTAAGCCTTGAGGTAAAAAAAGTGCGGCTTGTTGACCATTATGACTAAGATAAAAACTGATCACCCAAAGTGACAACCAGAGTAAAGAGTAGGTCAACAATAAAAAGAGAGATTGAAGAAAAAAACGTGCGCCTCTTTGCATGTTAGAGTGTTCCGGTGATTAACTGGTTGTTTAATGCAAAATGGACTAAATCAATGGTTGTTTCACAGTTCAATTTACCCAGTATATTGGCTCGATGAACATGCACCGTTTTATGACTGAGATTCAGTTGTACGGCGATAGCTTTAACATTAATACCTTGTACTAGCAGATTAAAAATCTCTCTTTCGCGAGGGGTTAAACTATGTAAAGCATCTTCTTTTTCTGGTGTCTGTCGAAGTGCTTTCATGGCATCAGCACAGAGATAACAGCCCCCTTGATACACAGCACGTACTGCTTGAACGAGCTCTTGTGGACCACAGCGCTTAGTTAAATAGCCATGGGCACCGGAATCTAAAGCGCTTTGTACAAATGCGGGGGTATCATAAATACTTAAAATAATTGTCCGAAAATCAGGGCGTTTTTGTTTTAATCGACTTTGTAATTGTAGGCCACTCTCTCCAGGCATAGAGAGATCCATCACCGCCACATCAATATTATCATTTAATAAATAGGGCCAAGCTTCTTGGCCATTTGCGTATTCACCGACAATATTAATATCCGGCTCTAGCATTAGCAGTTGTGCAAACCCAGAACGCACAACAATGTGATCATCGATGAGAGCAACGTTTATCATATTTTTATTAGGCTAAGCATTGTTAGGTAATATTTATCTGTTTTATAACAAGCTACAGGAAGTTATGCGAGAAAAAAGGGAGCAAAAACACGCTTTTGCGCTTTGTCTCTCGCTTTTAGCGTATTGAATCGAGACAATTAGCAGGGCAGAATTACCCCCTCACAAACAGGGAACCTCCATTTGTAAGGGGGATAGGCAGATTAAGCGACTTGAACGGGAACGGCTTTAGCAATGCGTTTCATTTCATTGTCGCCTTCAAAATAGGCAATGTTGGGTTTATGGCTACGCGCATCGCTATCTGGAATTTGCACATAAGAGCAAATAATTAAGCGATCACCTACAGCAGCACGGCGAGCGGCTGCGCCATTGACAGAAATAATACCAGATCCTCTTTCTGCGCAAATGGCATAAGTAGAGAAACGTTCACCATTATCAACGTTATAAATATCAATGGCTTCATTTTCAAGAATACCAGCGGCATCCATAAAATCCTGATCAATCGCGCAAGAGCCTTCATAGTGAAGATCAGCTTGGGTGACTTTTACGCGATGAAGTTTGCCTTGTAACATGGTGCGTAGCATTGTTGTGTTTCCTATTTTTAATTATTCATTAGACTAAGCTAACTTGTTGGCTATCGATTAAACGAGTGTTACCCAACCAAGCTGCCATTAAAATAACGGCACATCGGCTCTCTTCGCTAAGTGGTGCTAGTGTTTGTGCATCACAAATAAAACATTCATCAGCACGAAAGCCTTGCTGTTCAAGGGTTGCTTTGGCTGTTTGTAATAGTTGGTTAACATCAAGGTTTCCCGATTTTAATTGCTCGGCTATCTGTTGCATAGCTTGATAAAGCACAGGGGCTTGTTGTTTTTCATTATCTGATAACAAACGATTTCGAGAGCTAAATGCCAATCCTGTTTTATCACGCACAATAGGGACTGGAATAATACTGATATCAAAACATAAATCACTGACCATTTTTTTTATGATCTGCAGTTGTTGATAATCTTTTTCACCAAATAGCGCGACATCAGGCTGTACAAGGTTGAATAGTTTACTTACAACGGTTGTTACACCGCGGAAATGTCCTGGGCGACTAGCGCCTTCTAACACAGAAGAAAGTACTGGAACCTCAACAATCGTTTGGTTTTCCATCCCATTTGGGTACATCTCTTTCGCTGATGGGGCAAAGACAATATCAACATGTTTATCGCGCAGTAACTCACAATCTTCTTGTAGGGTTCGTGGATAGTTTGCTAAATCGGCTTCTCTATCGAATTGCATTGGATTAACAAAAATAGAGGCGATAACCACATCAGCATGAATACGCGCTTCTTCTATCAGTTTTAGGTGACCTTGATGCAGGTTGCCCATGGTCGGAACCAATGCAATGCGTTTACCTTCTTGTTTTAGTCGCTTAATTTCGCGGCGTAAGATAAGCGTTGTTTCAATAATTAGCATAGCGTGACTCCTTTAAACTATTTTAATGAATTTAAATGATAAATCAGTTAAATGAGTGTTGTTCTTGAGGGAACAGTTTTTGTTCAACTTGTTGAACATACAGTCTGACAGCCTCGGGTAAGGAGCCAGCTTCTTGTAAGAAATTTTTAGAAAATTTAGGGGCATTAGGTGTTAGACCTAATAAATCATGCATCACAAGAATTTGTCCATCAGTGACATTGCCGGCACCAATGCCGATAACGGGAATATTGAGTGATCCGGTAATAGTTTTTGCTACGGAAACGGGGACGCATTCTAATACAGCTAGTTGTGCTCCTGCGGCTTCAAGCGCCATAGCATCTTGCTTAAGTTGCTCTGCAGCAGCTTCTTCTCGACCTTGTACTTTATAGCCACCAAACACATTAACAGATTGAGGGGTTAAGCCTAGGTGAATACAAACAGGCACTGCGCGTTCAGTGAGCATTTTGACTGTAGGAATAAGCCAGCTTCCTCCTTCAATTTTGACCATATTCGCTCCCGCTTGCATTAAAATAGCTGCGTTAAGACAGGCTTGCTCTGGAGTGGAATAAGACATAAAAGGCATATCAGCAATTAAGAAAGCGTTAGGGGCGCCTGCTCTTACACAACGGGTATGATAGGCAATTTGCTCAACGGTGACAGGTAATGTGCTGTCATGACCTTGTAGTGTCATACCGAGTGAATCACCAATTAACATGGCAGGAATACCTTCATTGGCAAATAGACGAGCAAAGCTAGCATCATAAGCCGTGATAGTGGCAAACTTTTTCTTTTCTTGTTTATAGCGATTGAGCGTAGATAGCGTAACCGGCTTCATGATAATAAACTCCATGGTGTGTTGCGTGTAAATTGAGTTATTTATGTCAGTTAATTATTTGTTTATTAAAGAGAATATGGCATAAATAAAAAACATTAACTGCTGATTGTAGCATCTACGTACTAAAAACGAAGAAAAAGTCGTGAATTGAATAATAAAAAATAGAAATAAAAAATATTTTGATATTTATCCAAGAATTAGAAATGGTGATATAACAGGCGGGAGGGAAGGGCGTATTTTATCACTTATGGGGAGGGATAACGCGATAAAGGAACAGTACAAGAGAGTTGTGAACGGGGTTGATACTGTCAGTCAACAGCATCAACCATTAACATCAAACACGCTTATTATGTGGTATCACCACTTTTCCATACCATTTTTAGGTACGAGCGCTAATCTGTCTGCTAATCGTTCTCCGTCATCAGGGAAACAAAGTTCAGGTGCTAAATCCGCCAATGGATAAAGCATAAATTCACGCACCTTAAGTCCATAATGAGGCACAGTTAAACGTTCGGTCTGTATAACTTGATCACCAAATAACATGATATCTAAATCAAGGGTACGAGGTCCCCAACGATTACCTGCTTTTCTTTCACGACCATGGGCAAGTTCAATTGCTTGTGTATGGTCGAGCAACTCTTCTGGGGCTAAAGTAGTATCAACGGCGACAGCCATATTGAGATAATCGGGTTGATCTTGAGGTCCCATAGGGCGTGTGCGATACCAAGGTGATTGGGCAATCAGTGTAGTATTAGGGATTTCACTAATCGCTTTTATCGCCGATTTTACTTGCTGTTCTGGTGAGTTTAAATTACTGCCCAGAATAATATACACACGCTGTTGTTGCTTACTCATGTTTGTTCTCTTGTCTTGGTGCATTATTTTTTGCATTAGGGTGACGAGGACGTTTACGAGGACGTGTTCTTTTGCGTACCGGGCCTGGACCTAATTCAGAGACCATAGAGCGTTGTTGTGTATTGTTTGAAATCTGAAAATCAGCCCACCAAGCGGCTAATGCTTCCAGATCAGGATTTCTTTGTACATTAGCGCGTAATTCCAGTAGATCAAATGCTGCACGGAATTTAGGATGCTCAAGCAGTTTATTGGCTCGGCGCCCTTGACGCTTAGGTAAACGCTGCTGTAATTGCCAAATATCACGCATCGTGGTGGTGATACGTTTAGGGATCGCAATAGTACGACATTGCTCATCTAAAATATCATTCATTGCCATTGAGAAAGCATCGTAATAAGACAGTCCACTTTCTTGAGCCAGTTTTTCGGCATGCTCCACTAAGGGATACCATAGCATTGCTGCAAATAAGAATGCCGGATTTACGCGCATTTCTTTACTAATACGATAATCGGTATTCTTTAGCACCTGTTCGATCATTCTTTCCATTGGGGTATCTTGTTGCTCAGTGATCCTTGAGGCAACTAATGGAAAAAGAGGCTCTAAGAGTTGGAAATGGCGCATTAACCGATAGGTTTTATAACCATGTCCTGTTTGTAATAATTTCAGCGATTCTTCAAATAGGCGTGCTGAAGGAATATTACGTAATAGTGGTGCTAATTGGCTAATTGGCTCTGCAGTTTCCGGTGCGATACGCATATCCAGTTTACTGGCAAAGCGGATAGCTCTTAGCATCCGAACCGGATCTTCACGATAGCGAGTTTCAGGAGAGCCAATTAAACGAATAGTACCTGATTTAAGATCAGCCAAGCCCCCCACATAATCACGTACAGCAAAATCATCGACGCCGTAATAGAGACTATTTAAGGTAAAATCACGACGAATGGCATCTTCTTCAATCGATCCGAAGATATTGTCGCGTAGCAACATACCGCTTTGTGCTTGTTGTGACTGATTGCGATCGGATGTTTCATGATCTTCATGAGAGCCACGGAAAGTAGCGACTTCAATCACTTCGGGGCCAAACATAATATGCGCTAGACGAAAGCGTCGACCTACTAAGCGGCTATTACGAAATAATCGACGGACTTCTTCTGGCGTTGCATTGGTAGCAATATCAAAGTCTTTTGGTTTTTTCCCTAATAATAGATCGCGTACACCACCACCCACTAAATAAGCCTGAAAGCCTGAATTATTCAGACGATAAAGAACTTTTAGTGCGTTATCACTGATGTCTTTACGCGAAATCGGGTGTTGATCTCTTGGGATCACAGTCATTGGCAAATCACTCCCGTTCGCCTTTTCGTTATTACTTTTGTTCTTACGGGGACGGTCTGCGGATAGGGCAGGACGCCGACGCACAGTCGTTTGTGTTTCTTTTTTAGGTCGGTCAGATGCAGTGACAGGCCTTTCACTCGCTACCGATTCTGTATCTGACGATGTTGTTTGTCGTCCTAGCAAATTACGGCAGAAATGCGCTACTCGGTTAAAAATATGACACCTCGAATAATTAAATCTAATAATTAAAAAATTAAGCGGCTAATCATAGCCTACTGAACATTTTTTGAGAATGCTTTGTGTGGGTTATTGTGCATCTTCATCATAATGTTAACGAATAATCTTGCCTGACAGCAACGGTTGACGAGGTAAGAAAATGTGCTCCATCAATATTGTTCCTTGCTTATGGCCATCAGCTATAGTGATAGAATTATACGCAAATAACTTCTCTTTTATGTGAATAAACATCGTCATCACAGTGCGAATAGTCTGAGTTATTGTATCAAGAAGTATTAATTGGAGGATGATATTATTGATGTGAAAGCGCCAACGCTCATAATTTGTGTCAGCTTGAAGATAACGAGCCAATGCTGTAACCAAACCACCAAAACAAAGTTGGTTTATTAATAATGGCACTAAATGCCTAATACACATTGTCATCTTGGGTATTAATGTTTAGATTAAAGCCCCAGCACCTAAGTACTGAGGCTATACTCATTAATTAGCCAGCCATCTGTTTTTCACGGATTTCAGCTAATGTTTTACAGTCGATACAGAGATCGGCTGTTGGACGAGCTTCTAAACGGCGGATGCCGATTTCAACACCGCAAGACTCACAAAAGCCGAAGTCATCATCTTCAACTTTCTTCAGTGTTTTCTCAATTTTCTTTATGAGTTTACGTTCACGATCACGGTTACGCAGCTCAAGACTGAATTCTTCTTCTTGTGCAGCACGGTCAACAGGATCGGGGAAGTTGGCCGCCTCATCTTGCATATGAGTGACGGTACGGTTGACTTCATCCCTGAGCTGATTGCGCCAAGATTCAAGTATTAGCTTAAAATGCGCTAATTGGGCTTCGTTCATGTACTCTTCGCCCGGTTTTTCCTGATATGGCTCAACGCCAGCAATAGCGAGAATGCTCATGGACGATGTTTTACGCTTTTGCCCTTCTTGCATAATGCTTCTCCTACATACGCATTTTCTGAATAATCCCCCACCTTAAATAGGAAGGGAAAAAAATAGGGCGCTATAAATAGCAGATGCCCGCGCGGATAGCAATTATTCCTTTAATAAGTTTTCTCATGATGTGAAGGCACGCAAGTAAAAAGGCCATTTTAGTTAAAAAATACTTAACCAACACCATGAAAATGTATTAACCTTTTGAAATAAAAGGTAATTGCTTTCCAATTGTTAAATCGTACTCACTAATATTGATGCGATAACATAAAATTTCAACCCCAGCATCACATGCTTGTTTTAGCAATAAGTCATACTTAGGGTCAATCTCTTTAGCAACAGACACTTGTGTAATGCCAGTATGGGGGACAGCGTAAAATAAGATAGCCCTTAAGCCCGATTTTGCGATAGCGGTCAACTCTCGAAGGTGCTTTTGACCTCGCTCTGTTTTAGCGTCAGGAAAATAGCCCATTCCAGCATCTAATAAAGTGACCGATTTCACTTCAATATAGCAGTCAACTTTATGATTTGACTTAAGTAAAATATCAATACGGCTATTCTCACTACCATACTTCACTTCGCGTCTTATCTCATCATAGTCAGATAATTCTGGAATATCGCCAGCTTCTATCGCATCGGCAATGATCGTATTAGCTCTTAAGGTATTAATACAGATCCAATCACCTGATTGAGTTTGGGTTAATTCCCAACTATGAGGATATTTTCTTTTGACATTCGATGACGTGGAATACCAAACCGTATCACCTGGAGTTGCGCATCCCGTCATCGCACCCGTATTAGCACAATGGAGCGTGAATTCTTCACCATTTGCCGTCACTACGTCTGCTAAAAAACGTTTGTATCGTTTTAATAAAGTGGCAGATTGTAGTGGTTGTTCAAATTTCATAATCACCCCGGTGAAAATACGTCCTTTAATAAAGGGCTAATGCTACAATGAGCCACAGAGAAAGTTAATCAGTTATGGAGCTTGTGTGCATCTATTGCCAATTTTTGAGGTAGCAGGATCTGTTGTTACTGCATTAAAACAATGTCCCCAAGTCTTACTTCACGCCCCCACAGGGGCGGGAAAATCAACCGCACTGCCGCTGTATTTGCTTCAACAAAATATATTTGATGGCAAAATTATTTTATTAGAGCCAAGGCGTATTGCGGCAAAAAGCATCGCTTATCGTTTAGCAAGTCAACTCAATGAAGAGGTGGGTAAAACGGTGGGGTATCGCATGCGTGCTGAAAGTAAAGTGAGTCAGCAGACGCGCCTTGAAGTGATCACCGAAGGGGTGTTGACACGTATGTTACAGCAAGATCCTGAACTGACAGGTGTAAGTTTAGTGATACTTGATGAATTTCATGAGCGGAGTTTGCAAGCAGATTTAGCATTAGCACTGCTATTAGATGTGCAATCAGGATTACGTGATGATTTACGCCTTTTGGTGATGTCTGCAACATTAGATAATCAAAAATTAACTTCACTATTGCCGGATGCGCCGATGATTAGCTCTGAAGGGCGTAGTTATCCTGTTTCACGGCACTATTATCCTATTCAATCACACCTGCCTTTTGAACAAGAAGTTGCCACGATGGCGCGACGTTTGCTTACACAAGAGACGGGCTCTTTACTTGTTTTTTTGCCCGGTAGTGCAGAAATTATTAGAGTCGCGCAATTATTAGCTGACAAAGTGGATAAACACACCTTAATTTTTCCACTTTATGGGGCACTTTCATTAGCACAACAGCAACAGGCCATAGAGCCTGTAGAAAAGGGATATCGCAAAGTTGTATTAGCAACAAATATTGCAGAAACCAGTTTAACAATCGAAGGTATTCGCTTGGTGCTCGACAGTACCATTGAAAAACGTGCCCAGTTTGACTTAAAAAGTGGTGTAACAAGCTTATTGCGCCAACGAATAAGTCAAGCTTCACAAACGCAAAGAGCGGGGCGGGCAGGACGTCTTGAAGCCGGAATTTGTTGGCACTTAATCAGTCAGGAGCAAGCTGAGCGCGGGGCAACTCACCAAGTACCTGAAATTTTATCTAGTGATCTCTCTTCGTTATGGCTTTCAATATTGCAATGGGGATGTCGTGATATAAACCAACTCTCTTGGTTAGATACACCTACACCAGCAGCAATAAACGCAGCTAAAACATTATTGCAACGATTAGGTGCCATTGATAATCAAGGGGGATTAACCTCGCGGGGAGTACGTATGGCACAG
Organism: Proteus mirabilis ATCC 29906; assembly: GCF_000160755.1. Taxonomy (GTDB): domain Bacteria; phylum Pseudomonadota; class Gammaproteobacteria; order Enterobacterales; family Enterobacteriaceae; genus Proteus; species Proteus mirabilis. The sequence goes on along the minus strand of NZ_GG668578.1, from coordinate 231,774 downwards.
TGGGGCATCGATCCCCGATTGGCGGCAATATTAGATTATGCTAGTGAAAAAAGTGAGCATCATCTTGCTACCGCAGCAAGGTTGTGTGCCATTTTAGAACAGCCACCAAGAGACAGAGAGATTAATCTTGAATGGCTGATCCAACAGAAAAATCATCAATGGTCACAGCGTGAAAAACAGCTATTACAGCAATGCAAAGGGCAATGTCGCCCAGAATTATTAGCATCACTATTGAGTGTCGGATTTGCAGATAGAATAGCCAAAAACCGTGATAATCAAGGTCGATTTCGCCTCGCTAATGGACAAGGCGCAATGATGGATAATACTCAACCAATGAGCCAATCGCCGTGGATTTTAGCACCATTGTTGTTGCAAAATGCACATTATGCGGATGTGCGAATTTTATTAGCCTTACCTATTGATATTAATGAAGTATCCTCTATCTTTCCGGAATTGATACAAGATAATACCACCGTTGAATGGGATGAAAAGCGCGGTACACTTCTTGCGTGGCAACAGCGCCGATTAGGTCAGTTAACCGTTAGCCAAATGCCATTAGATAAACCTAATAAAGCGCAAATGCAAACGGCATTATTAAATTGGTTACGTAAACAAGGATTAAGTGCTCTACCCTTAAGTGAAGAGAGCAAGCAACTGTTTATTCGCCTTGCTTTAGCGCAAAAGTGGTGCCCTGAGGCCAATTTACCTGTATTGAATGAAGCCGTTTTATTAGACTCATTAGAATTGTGGTTACAACCTGAATTAGGCGATACCCAATCACTTAAGGCACTGCTACAAATGGATATTAATGGGATAATTAAAAATCAGTTAACTTGGCATGAGCAACAATTATTGCAAGAGCTGTTCCCAACACACTATATTGCTCCAACGGGCACTAAAGTGATGATTAGGTATGATTTAGATAATCCGCCGATTATTGCTATCAGGATCCAAGAGGTTTATGGTGAAAAACAAAGTCCTATTGTGGCAAAAGGGCAATTACCTGTAGTGATGGAGTTACTTTCTCCAGCTATGCGACCTATCCAAAAAACACAAGATCTCGCTACTTTTTGGGCCGGAAGCTATACACAAGTGCAAAAAGAGATGAAGGGGCGATATCCCAAACATTTGTGGCCAGATTCACCCGCAACAACGGCCCCCACTCGACGTGTAAAAAAATGGAGTTAGCGCGTATTTATACGTGCTGAATAACAATTTGAGAGCTTTCCTGTGGGATAGCTTGGAAAAATAGCGACAATGTTAGGCTTCTTTACCCTAAGGGTGTGGTGAAGAGGTTTTAATGAGAGAAACTGTTCATGAGTAGAAAGAAAAAACCAGTAAAGAAAACCAATAGAAGGCGTTCTTGGTTTTGGTTATTTGTTAAAATCGCCATTGTGGTTGCGGTTTTAGTCGGCATCTATGGTGTTTATTTATATTCCCAAATTAAAGAGCGCCTTGACGGTAATGTATGGGAATTGCCTGCTGCCGTTTATGGACGTACTGTCAATTTAGAACCTGGCATGAACTATAGCCAAAAAGAGATGGTAAGTTTACTGGAAGGTATGCAGTATCGCCATGTCAATAAAATCACCCGTCCTGGGGAATTTGTCGTTAAAAATGGCACTATAGAGATGTTACGTCGACCGTTTGATTTTCCAGATGGTCGCGAAGAGCAAATTTTAGCGAAATTGACCTTTGAACAAAACTCATTGGTGAGTATCACCAATATGAATAATCAGCGTCAATTTGGTTTCTTCCGCCTCGATCCTAAGCTTATCACTATGATGCAATCGGCTAATGGTGAACAGCGTCTATTCTTAGCAAGAGATAAATTTCCTCAACTATTAGTCGATACATTAATTGCTACGGAAGATCGCCGTTTTTATGAGCATGATGGCATCAGTATTTATTCTATTGGTCGTGCGGTGTTAGCGAACTTTACCGCAGGTAGAGCGGTACAAGGGGGAAGTACTTTAACGCAGCAATTAGTAAAGAACTTATTCCTAACCAATGAAAGAACGCTAAAAAGAAAGCTTAATGAAGCCTATATGGCGATTATTATGGATGCGAGCTATAGCAAAGATCGTATTTTAGAGCTGTATCTTAATGAGGTGTTCTTAGGGCAAAGTGGTGATGAGCAAATTCGTGGTTTCCCACTGGCTAGCCTTTACTATTTTGGTCGACCTGTTGATGAACTAAGTCTTGATCAACAAGCATTATTGGTTGGAATGGTGAAAGGGGCTTCTGCATACAATCCATGGCGCAATCCTAAGGCTGCATTAGAGCGCCGTAATGTGGTACTAAAATTATTACAGACCCAACAAATTATCGATCAAGAGCTTTATGATGTATTAAGCGCACGTCCTTTAGGAGTAAAACCTCGTAGCGAAGCGCTAACGCCACAACCGGCATTTATGCAGTTAGTTCGTCAAGAGCTACAAACTAAATTAGGTGATCAGGTTAAAGATTTATCGGGGACTAAAATTTTTACAACGCTTGATCCTGTTTCACAAGATGCAGCGGAAAAAGCGGTAGAAGCGGGAGTTGCTGATTTACGTAAAACACGCAAAATCAACGATCTCGAAGGCGCGATGGTCGTTGTAGATCGCCTCAGTGGTGAGGTTAGGGCGTTAGTGGGCGGTTCACAACCACAATATGCCGGTTTTAATCGTGCCATGTCCGCTCGTCGTTCAATTGGCTCATTAGCAAAACCGGCAACTTATTTAACCGCATTAAGTGAGCCTGAGCGTTTTCGTTTAAATACCTGGTTGGCGGATGAACCTATTTCAGTGCCTATTCCGGGAGGAAAACCATGGCAACCACGTAACTACGATCGTGGTTATAAAGGGCGATTAATGTTGGTGGATGCTCTTGCTACATCACGTAATGTACCAACGGTTAATCTTGGTTTAGAAGTCGGGTTAGACCAAGTGATCAAAACGTGGATCAAACTAGGTGCCCCAGCAGAAAATTTAGAAAAAGTACCAGCGATGTTACTTGGCGCACTAAACTTAACCCCAATGGAAGTGGCGCAAACTTTCCAAACAATCGGAAGTTTAGGTAATCGCGCTAAATTATCGGCATTGCGCTCTGTTATCAACCAAGATGGTACGGTGCTTTATCAAAGCTACCCGCAAGCAGAAACAACGGTTTCTCCACAAGCAGCATATATGACACTGTTTGGTATGCAACAGGTGGTTAATTCAGGTACAGCAGCACGAGCATTAAAACCTAAATTTGGTCAATATAACCTTGCAGGTAAAACCGGAACCACCAACGACTTACGTGATAGCTGGTTTGCGGGTATTGATGGTAAAGAAGTCACTATTGCATGGATGGGACGTGATAATAATGGCCCAACTAACTTAACAGGATCGACAGGGGCATTGATCCTTTATCGTCATTATTTAGAAAATCAAACACCATTAACATTAAATCCACCTGTACCAGAAGATATAGCACAGATGTCGATTAATGCTGAAGGTAACTTTGTTTGTTATGGTGGCGGCGTGCGTACATTACCTGTGTGGACAGCAGATCCTGATAGCCTCTGTACACCGTTACCACAAGAGAGCGACGGCGACGATAGTGCGGCGCCTAAATGGTTACGCGATCTGTTTTCTGAGTAATTATTCACAATACTATTGAGATAAAAAATATCCTCCTGCAATCGCGGAGGATATTTTTTTGCCAGCAATACCAGCAATAAATGCTATTTAAGTAATGAAAGATTACGCTTTCATTTTGCTAAAGGCGTATTCAGCCGCATCGATAGTACGTTGAATATCTTCTTTGCTATGAGCGATAGACATAAAGCCAGCTTCAAAAGCCGACGGAGCGAGGTAAATACGTTTTTCTAACATTAAGTGGAAGAACTGTTTGAAGCGTTCGACATCGCAGTTCATTACGTCTTGATAGCAAGTCACTTCTTTGGCATCGGTAAAGAATAAACCAAACATACCGCCTACATGGTTCACTACCATAGGGATACCTGCTTGTTGTGCTTTTTCAAGTAAGCCATCCGCTAACATAGTGGTAAGCTCATCCAGTGTTTGGTGAACTCCCGGTTGTGAAACTTCTTGCAAACAAGCTAGACCCGCCGCCATCGCAATGGGGTTACCCGATAATGTTCCCGCTTGGTAGACAGGACCGATAGGGGCTAATTGAGACATCACTTCTTTATGTCCGCCGAAGGCGCCTACAGGCATGCCACCACCTATAATTTTACCTAAACAGGTCAAGTCAGGATCAATATCGTAATAAGCTTGTGCGCCGCCTAATGCGACACGAAAACCTGTCATTACTTCATCAATAATCAGTAATGCACCAAATTCATCACATAATGCACGTAATCCCGGTAGAAAATCGGCTTTAGGTGGAACACAGTTCATATTACCGGCAACGGGTTCAACAATAATACAGGCGATTTCTTCCGGATAATTTTCAAATGCTTGACGTACTGAATTTAAATCGTTGTAAGTACAAGTTAAAGTGTGTTTAACAAAATCAGCAGGAACGCCTGGAGAGTTTGGTTGTCCCATCGTCAATGCACCAGATCCTGCTTTGACTAATAAGCAGTCTGCATGTCCATGGTAACAGCCTTCAAATTTAATGATTTTGTCACGACCCGTGTAGCCACGAGCAAGACGAATGGCACTCATGGTGGCTTCTGTACCTGAGTTCACCATACGAACCATATCCATCGAAGGCACTAACTCAGTGACTAAATTTGCCATTTCCACTTCAGCAGCCGTAGGAGCACCAAAGCTTAGGCCTTTTTGCACCGCATCAGTTACAGCGTGGCGAATAGCGGGGTGATTGTGGCCTAATACCATCGGTCCCCATGAACCGACATAGTCAAGATAAGCACGTCCATCGGCATCATAAATATACGCACCATTAGCACGTTCAATAAAAAGCGGTGTGCCACCAACACCGTTAAATGCTCTAACCGGTGAATTGACGCCACCAGGTATCACTTGTTGTGCGAGATTATAAAGCGTTTCAGACTTGCTCATGTCAGACTCCTAATGATGGGTGAGCGTAAGATTAACGCCTATTCTAAAGCACAGTGCAGATGAAGCCAAATACACGACAACAACATTTTGATTTATCATTGTTATTGTTCGAGTTGGCACTCATTAATAATGAAAAGTTGTGTATCAAAAAGTGCATTTTGTCCACAACAAACTTGAAGGTTAAGAGCAGGTATTAGATAATCATCACATTATATCAGCAAGAAGCATCAATTTTTGCTGGCTGTTTTTTACTGGATTATCCAGTCTGGAGTGAACAATGAGTGATGATATGGCTCTGCCGTTACAATTTACAGATGCGGCTGCAAATAAAGTAAAAGATCTAATTGCGGATGAAGAAAACCCAAATCTGCGTCTACGTGTTTATATCACCGGTGGTGGCTGTAGCGGATTCCAGTATGGTTTTACCTTTGATGATGCTATGAATGAAGGTGATATGACTATAGAAAAACAAGGCGTTGCCTTAGTTATTGATCCAATGAGCTTGCAGTATTTAGTGGGTGGCTGTGTTGATTATACTGAAGGCCTTGAGGGCTCACGTTTTATCGTCACCAATCCTAATGCGAAAAGCACTTGTGGTTGTGGTTCATCGTTTAGTATCTGATTTTTATATTATTTGACGTCGTGGCTATCCTGCCGTGCCACGGCGTTAGCAATCCCCACATCTTTATATATGCTCCGCTCACTGCACGTTATTGGTTGTGTTGCAGCTTGCCTACGACTCTTGTCTTTTAACCTCTTCAATCTTCATTTAAATAGTTAATTGACTTTAAAATGAGTGGATTGCGATAGACTCACAAATCTGTTGAGCCGCATAAATAATACGTGGTGCTGGTCTGCTAAAACTATCTTCATCAATAGCGATAATAGGAATATCTAGTTGAGGTTGCCAAAATTGTTGTATTGCGGCAACTTGGTTTGGTTTACCACTAAATAAAATCAAATCAGGTTTTTTACTGATCACTTGCTCGCGGCTGACTTGTGGCCAAGGAACTGCACTATTTGCAAAAATATTTTCACCGCCACAAAGTTCGGTAATCTCATTTTGTAATGAATGTTTTGATGTCGTAAATAGGGGTTGCATACCAAACTGAATAAAGACTTTTTTCTTCGCTTGATGAGGCGTCGTTGAGGCGTACTTTTGCTGTAATTCTTGATATTGCTGACGTAATTTTTGTGCACTTGCTAAAGCGACTTCAGGATGAGTGCTATAAGAAGAAAGTCGGGTAAGATCGTCAATGATTTCTTCGATACTGTGTGGATCAGAGTAAATAATAGGGATACCCAATGATTTTAACTGATCGAGGGGTCGTTGAGGATTACCGCTTGGCCATGCAATAATTAAATCAGGTTTTAATAGCAAAATGCGTTCTACATTAATGCCTTGCCAGTCGGCAACTTGTACGAGATCTTTTGCTGCTTGTGGATAATCAGAATAAGCGCTCACCGCAACCATATTCTCTCCCATACCTGCGGCATAAGCCATTTCCGTGGCAGACGGGGATAAAGTAATAACACGTTGTGCGGGAGTGGCTGCGATAACATAACAAGGTGTCAATATCAGGCTTAGCAGCAGTGCAAAAGTGTTTAAGAAACGCATTTTTCTCGTCTTTATAGTCAAATATACCCGTCTATTTTTATCTTACCTGCTGAGCTAAAAGAGAGACGGGTTTGTTAAGCGGCTTATCGATTAAATAAATTAAAACTGAGTCTCTGTTTTTAATTTATCAAGCATAGTAGTGACCATTAAGCTTGATTGTTGTGCGGCAACAGATAAAAACTCATCAAAACTTAAATGCGATTCTTTATCTGCCACATCTGAAATGGCACGAACAACAACAAAAGGTGTATCAAATTGATGGCAAACATGTCCAATAGCGGTTGATTCCATCTCAACAGCGACGACTTCTGGAAAAGTACGACGAATACGTGCTAATGGCTCGGCACCATTAATAAAAGCATCGCCACTACAGATTAATCCACGCACGGCATTTAATTTTAGTGATCCAATACACTCTTGAGCAATATTGACCAGTTTGGGATCGGCAATAAATGCCGGTGGGCATTGTGCCATTTGTCCTGGTTCATAACCGAAAGCAGTAACGTCGGCATCGTGATAACGTACTTCTGTTGATACGACAATATCGCCAACATTTAATTTTGCATCTAACCCACCTGCAGAGCCGGTGTTGATCACAACATCAGGGCGAAAATGTTCAAGTAATAGTGTGGTACCGATGGCGGCAGCCACTTTACCAATACCTGATTTTAGTAATGCAACATCTACACCATTGATTTTGCCAGTATAAATTTCACAACCACCACGAGAGACTATTTCGCAGTTTTCAATTTGTTCACGCAGAAGTTTGACTTCTTGTTCCATTGCACCTATTACGCCAACTCTCATTGTGTCATACTCCCTTGTAGGTTAATAATATATAGCGTTAACCAAGAGTTTATCATTTATCGCAAAAACACGATATAACGCAGCGAATTCGTTTCATCGATACCAGAAAGAGGATAGAAATGATCGATTTTAAACTGAAGTTAAATTATCAACGCAAATATAACAGCAGTGATATCGATATTGATGATGAAATGCAGATCTCGCGCCAATTTGAAAGCGATCGTGGGCGTATTATTAATTCAGCGGCGATCCGTCGGTTACAACAAAAAACACAGGTATTTCCATTAGAGCAAAATTCGGCGGTACGAAGTCGATTAACCCATTCGCTGGAAGTACAACAAATAGGCCGTTATATCGCTAAGCAAATAATCGGCGAACTAAAAAAGCATAATAAATTAGAAGAATATGGCTTAAATGAACGGATTGATAGCGTTGAAAGTTTAATTGAAATGGCGTGTTTAATGCACGATATTGGCAATCCTCCTTTTGGTCATTTTGGTGAAGCTGCAATTAAACATTGGTTTCGTAAGGTGTTAGCACCTGATGCTTCCATAGAATTTGATAATTGTCCTTTTTTACCTATTCGCTATTCAGCAGACCGACACTTAAATGAATTAAAACAGACTTTGCGTCAAGACTTATGCCATTTCGAAGGCAATGCTCAGGCAATTCGCATGGCGCATCACTTGTTAAAACTCAATTTAACCTATGCGCAAATTGGCTGTGTTTTAAAATATACACGCCCAGCTTATTGGCAAGGTGCTACGCCGAAAGAATTTAGCTATTTAATGAAAAAACCAGGTTATTACTGGTCTGAAGCTGAATTTGTTAAGGAAGTACAAGAGAAACTTGCAATGAAAGATTTTTGTCGTTTTCCACTGACTTATATTATGGAAGCGGCAGATGATATTTCTTATTGTATTGCTGATTTAGATGATGCGGTAGAAAAAGGCATTTTTGATATCAATCGCTTAGTGCAGTTATTAAAAAATGCATGGAGTGAAAGTGGTGCGGTAACAGAAGGTGATCTGTTTGATATCACTGTTAATCGAGCTTTTAAGAAAGTTGATCAAAATGAAGCTAAGCGTAGCATGCAAGATCAATTTTTTATGTATTTGCGCGTCTATATTACCGGAAAACTAGTACCTTACACCGCCTATCGCTTTATCAAGAACTTACCTCAAGTTTATGAGGGCAGCTTTAACCACGCTTTACTGGAAGGAAAGAGTGCTGAACATCGTTTATTGGCAACGTTAAAACGAGTGGCGCAAAAGTGGGTATTTAGTCACCCCGAAGTTGAAGAGCTTGAAATGAAGGGCTATCGAGTGATCAGTGGGTTATTGGATATTTATAAGCCATTGCTTTTATTATCGACCGATGATTTTCTAAGACTACATAAATATAATGAACATCCTCATTATGTTATTGAGACGCGTTTATATCATAAGCTTTCGATTAAACATAAGCTTGCTTATAATGAAGCATTAGAAAAAATTTACGATATTAATAGTGAAGAGGGAAAAACCTTAGAGTTTTATTATCGTACAAGATTGATACAAGATTATATCAGTGGTATGACCGACCATTATGCATATGAAGAATATAGAAAATTAATGGTATGTGATTAATGTGTAATCGATTGAAATATCTATCATATTGATTAATGATAATTTTTAGATTTTTCTTAGAGATAGTTACGCGTTATTAAAATAACAGAAAATATTTGTTATTAATTGTAAATATATTCAATGTAAACGTTATATATAATAGTTTTTAGTTATAGAATAATATTAAATCTATATAAAAGAGTACTTCTACTTGTTAGCATAAAAATATTTTTCGATTTCATAAAAATATTGCTTATATCAGTTAAGTAAATAACTTGTTCGATGGTATACTCTCCTCATATCTTATTCTAAATGGTCTAGTAAACACTTAATTCTGTTTGCGGAGTGAAAATGTCAAACTAGGCTGTTTTAGAGTTAATCCGCAATAGATTCATAAAATTTAATACTATGGTGCAGTTTTATTCCCCTAAAAAACGTCCTGCTAAAAAACAGGTAAAAAACTTGGCGGTAACCGCTAATGCATTGGATGCTAACGGTCAAGGTATTGCTCATGCTGAGGGCAAAACCATTTTTGTTAAAGGATTACTTCCACAAGAAACTGCACGCATTCGTTTGACCGAAGAAAAACGCCAGTTTGCCAAGGGAGAAGTGATCACACGGTTAACCACAAACCCAGAAAGAGTGACACCACCCTGTCAGTACTATCAACATTGTGGTGGGTGCCAGCAACAACATGTGCCTATTGATTGGCAACGTACCACTAAAGCTGAGGTTTTATCACATCTTATTAAACGTGAAACTAATGTGGTCATTTCAGCACAGCCTGTTATTGCCGGTGCGGAGTATGGCTATCGGCGCCGAGCAAGATTAGGGTTACGTTATCACCCTAAAAAGGGTTTGGTAATGGGATTTCGCCAAGCACTCTCTAATGACTTAGTGATGGTCACCCAATGCCCAGTATTAAAACCACAACTTAATGTACTGTTATTGCCACTGTGGCAGTGTTTAAAGCAACTCTCTGTCGTGCGTGATTTAGGTCATGTGGAATTAGTGTTAGCAGATAATGGGCCATTAGTGATTTTGCGTCATTTATCACCGCTATCTGAGGGTGATAAGCAATTGTTAGATGATTTTTCTCATCACGCTCAAGTGATGATATATCTGGCGGGTGATAATGGTGAGATCGCACAATTAACAACGATTGAGAAGGAACCCTTCTATCAGATAGAGGGTCTAAAATTACACTTTGCACCAACGGATTTTATTCAAGTTAATGATGAAATAAATCATAAGATGGTTGCTCAAGCGATAGCATGGCTCGATTTATCGCCAAACGATCGCGTACTAGACTTGTTTTGTGGCATGGGTAACTTCACATTACCTATGGCAAAGCGTGTTGATAAAGTCGTTGGTGTCGAAGGTGTTCCTGCACTGGTGGCAATGGCGAAAAAAAATGCTGAACTTAATCAATTAGATAATGTTCAGTTTTGGCATGCTGATTTATCCGCCGATTTTTCTGCTATGCCTTGGGCACAGGAAGGATTTAATAAAGTTCTGCTAGATCCCGCAAGAGCGGGAGCTGCACAAGTGATGTCACATATTGTGACGTTATCCGCAGAAAAAATTGTGTATGTTTCCTGTAATCCGACCACGTTAGCCAGAGATAGTAAGATATTATTAGATTCCGGATATCAGCTAACCCAGTTAAGAATGTTGGATATGTTTCCACAAACAGGGCATCTGGAATCAATGGCATTGTTTATTCGCAAATAAACAGATAGCCACTCAATAAGTCGCAGATAAGATTTATATCGAGTAGGGAGAGAATATGGTTGCAGTTAGAAGTGCTCACTTAACACCTGCAGGGGAGTTTGCCGTTGATAAATGGGTTAATAGCTTGAATTTAACTCATGCGAATGCGGGGAGTGAAATCATGCAAACCTGGGAATACTGTCATCGTACTGTTCTGGGCCGTGAAGATGCGCAACTGTTGCTATGGCGCGGTGTTGAGATGGTTGAACTTCTTTCGACACTCAGTATGGATAAAGATAGCATGAGGGCAGCACTTCTCTTCCCACTTGCTGAAGAAGATCTTATTAACCAGGAAGTTATCACTGAACATTTTGGTGAGGCGATATGGAATTTAGTGCGTGGCGTAATGGAGATGGATGCTATTCGCCAGCTTAAAGCGACACATACCAACGAAACTAGCTCAGTACAAGTCGATAATGTACGCCGTATGTTATTGTCTATGGTAGAAGATTTTCGTTGTGTAGTTATTAAACTCGCAGAGCGGATTGCCCATTTACGTGAAGTGAAAGATGCCACTGAGGATGAACGAGTCTTAGCGGCAAAAGAGTGTTTTAATATCTATGCACCATTAGCCAATCGATTGGGGATTGGACAATTAAAATGGGAGCTTGAAGATTTCTGTTTCCGTTATCTTCATCCTGATGAATATAAGCAAATTGCAAATTTACTGCATGAACGCCGTATTGATCGCGAACAGTATATTGATAATTTCGTCAGTACGGTGCGTGGTTATATGCAGCAAGAGAATATTGAAGTCGATATCTACGGACGTCCCAAGCACATCTATAGTATTTGGCGAAAAATGAAGAAAAAAAATCTCGCCTTTGATGAGCTATTTGATGTTCGTGCGGTACGTATTGTTGTCGAACGCCTACAAGATTGTTATGCCGCTTTAGGTATTGTACATACTCATTTTCGTCATTTACCCGATGAATTTGATGATTATGTTGCCAATCCAAAACCAAATGGTTACCAATCTATTCATACGGTAGTACTTGGCCCTGAAGGTAAAACCGTTGAGATCCAAATACGTACTCGTCAGATGCATGAAGATGCTGAATTAGGTGTTGCAGCGCATTGGAAATATAAAGAAGGTGCTACTGGTGCAACAACCAAAGGCGGGACGGGAAGTTATGAAAATCGTATTGCGTGGTTACGTAAATTAATTGCATGGCAAGAAGAGATGGCTGATTCTGGTGAAATGCTAGATGAAGTACGTAGCCAAGTATTTGATGATCGCGTCTATGTCTTTACGCCAAAAGGGGATGTGATTGATTTACCTGCAGGCTCGACACCATTAGATTTTGCTTATCATATTCATAGTGATGTTGGTCATCGCTGTATTGGTGCTAAAATCGGCGGGCGCATCGTTCCATTTAGCTATCAGCTACAAATGGGCGATCAAATTGAAATTATTACTCAAAAACACCCTAATCCAAGCCGAGATTGGCTAAATCCTAATCTTGGTTATGTGACAACCAGTCGTGGTAGAGCAAAGATCCACAACTGGTTCCGTAAACAAGATCGCGATAAAAATATTATTGCAGGCCGCCAAATCTTAGATAATGAATTAGCGCCGCTTGATATTAATATGAAAGAAGCAGAAAAACTGCTGATTGCTCGTTATAACGTCCATAGTCTTGATGAAGTGCTGGCAGGTATAGGCGTTGGTGATATCCGTATCAATCAATTAGTCAATTTCTTACAAAGTAAGCTGAATAAAGCCACAGCGGAAGATGAAGACAAAGAGGCGTTACGCTCATTAGAAAATAAAACGGCTACACCAAAAACAACCACGTCAGGTGGTGGCAGTATTGTGGTCGAGGGTGTCGGGAACTTAATGCATCATATCGCACGTTGTTGCCAACCTATTCCTGGCGATAATATCGTTGGATTTATTACCAAAGGACGTGGTATTTCAATTCACCGTGCAGATTGTGATCAATTAGCTGAGTTACTTTCTCACGCACCAGAGCGTATTGTCGATGCGGTGTGGGGTGAGAATTACTCAAGTGGTTATTCATTAGTGGTGCGGGTTGTGGCTAATGATCGCAGTGGTTTATTACGCGATATCACCACTATTTTAGCTAATGAAAAAGTGAATGTGCTGGGAGTTAGTAGCCGCAGTGATGTGAAGCAACAAATAGCGACCATTGATATGAATATTGAGATTTATAATCTCCAAGTATTAGGGCGTATTTTAGCGAAACTCAATCAATTACCTGATGTCATAGAAGCCAAACGCTTTTCTCATTAAGACATTGGTCACCTTAACGGATAAAATGCCAAGCACAATGTGTCTTGGCATTTTTTTACGAAATTTTGTTAACTCGACATAACGATCACTTTTATATACAAGGCCAGATAATGTCAGAAAACCGTGAAATTTTACGTTTATTAGCCATTATGGCGCAATTACGTGATCCTCAAACAGGCTGTGAGTGGGATAGGGTACAAACCTTTGACACCATAGCCCCCTATACATTAGAAGAAACCTATGAAGTACTGGATGCTATTGCCCGCAAAGATTTTAGCGCACTTAAAGAGGAGTTAGGGGACTTACTCTATCAGGTCGTTTTTTATGCCAGAATGGCGCAAGAACAGCAATTATTTGATTTTAATGATGTCTGCGAAGCTATCAGCAATAAATTAGAACGTCGTCATCCACATATTTTTGCTACAGAAAATGAAAATAATTTAGCGACTGAAAAGCATCGTTGGGAAAAAATCAAGGCTCAAGAGCGTGAAGCGAAAGCACAATATTCATTACTTGATGATATTCCTGCTACTTTACCGGCACTGATGAAAGCAGAGAAAATACAAAAGCGCTGTGCCTCCGTTGGCTTTGATTGGCACGAGCTTTCTCCTGTATTAGATAAAGTGTATGAAGAAATAGATGAAGTGATGGCAGAGGTGAAAAAAGCCCCTAGAGATGATCAACGTATTGAGGATGAGTTGGGGGATTTGCTTTTTTCTGTGGTTAATTTATCGCGCCATTTAAAACAGAAGCCAGAGCAGGCACTTAATCGAGCTTGTCGTAAATTTGAGCAACGGTTTAGGTTTGTTGAAAAAATGCTCACAGAGCAGGGTATAAACATAGAAAATGCTTCATTAGAAGAGATGGAGATCAGTTGGCAAAAAGCGAAGGAAAAAGAAATTGAGTGAAGAATGACTCATCATTATTTGTTTTTGTGACATTAAGTGCGAAAAACAATAGATAGAATCTCATTGTTTTTGCTCACTTTTTATAAAAAATTATAAAAGGCGAAATTATAAAAGGTAATTTCGCTTTTTTTATTTTAGGTGGCTTTAAATATCGTTGTTGCATTTGATTTGCTAAAAAGTGTGATTAACCTCAAAAAAATTAAAAGCATGATCATAAGCAAAAGATATGTCACGAAACCTGCTACACTTTATATCGTGAAAAAAATAAAGCATCTATTCTCTAAAAGTGATATCTTAGCTGAAAGGATTAAGCTAAAATGCTTGAGAAATATTTTCACGGGTTTAGTTGATTGAATTTTTACTGTTTTTTCGTGTTTAAACGGATAAGTAATGTGATGAAAAAGAACTTTATACAACTAAGAATGTTTGTAGCGAAAATAAGGTTCGGGTATACTGTGTTCCCGTCCAGTTATATCCATCATCCAAATACACCTAAACTTTCAGGTTCAGCATGAAAACGAATTATATTTTTGTGACCGGCGGGGTCGTATCCTCTCTGGGTAAAGGCATTGCCGCAGCCTCTTTAGCGGCTATACTAGAAGCCCGTGGACTCAATGTCACCATGATGAAGTTAGATCCGTATATTAACGTCGATCCAGGTACGATGAGCCCAATTCAACACGGAGAAGTCTTCGTCACTGACGATGGAGCTGAAACTGATCTTGACTTAGGCCATTACGAGCGCTTTATTCGCACGAAAATGACGCGTCGTAATAACTTTACGACCGGCCGTGTATACTCAGAAGTGCTACGCAAAGAGCGTCGTGGTGACTATCTTGGTGCTACTATCCAAGTTATTCCTCATATCACTAATGAAATCAAAGAACGCATCATCCGTGGCGGTGAAGGTCATGATGTCGTGTTAGTTGAAGTTGGTGGTACTGTCGGTGATATCGAATCACTTCCTTTCTTAGAAGCTATCCGTCAAATGGCGGCGGAAGTAGGGCGTGAGCATACTTTCTATCTGCACTTAACATTAGTGCCTTATTTAGCGGCTTCGGGTGAAGTAAAAACCAAACCAACGCAACACTCTGTAAAAGAGTTACTCTCGATTGGTATTCAACCAGATGCATTAATTTGTCGCTCAGATCGCGTTATTCCAGCTAATGAACGCGCCAAAATTGCACTGTTTTGTAATGTTCCCGAGAAAGCGGTTATCTCATTAAAAGATGTCGATTCCATTTATAAAATCCCTGCACTCTTGAAATCGCAAGGATTAGATGATTATATCTGTAAACGATTCAGCTTAGATTGCCCAGTGGCAAATCTGTCTGAATGGGAACAGGTTATCTACGAAGAAGCCAACCCTGAAGGCGAAGTTACCATTGGTATGGTTGGTAAATATGTTGAATTACCAGATGCCTATAAATCAGTGATTGAAGCATTAAAACATGGTGGTTTCAAAAGCCGTGTTGCGGTAAATATCAAATTAATTGATTCTCAAGATGTGGAAACTCGTGGTGTAGAAATCCTAAAAGGGTTAGACGCAATCTTAGTTCCAGGTGGTTTTGGTGAACGTGGTGTTGAGGGCAAAATTATGGCTGCTCGATATGCACGTGAAAATAAAATCCCTTATTTAGGCATCTGTTTAGGTATGCAGGTGGCTATGATTGAATTTGCACGCAATGTTGCCAATATGGAAGATGCTAACTCCACAGAGTTTGCACCTGATTGTAAATACCCAGTTATTGCGCTTATTACTGAATGGCGTGATGAGAATGGCAATCTTGAAGTGCGTACAGAAAATAGTGACTTAGGTGGAACAATGCGCCTTGGTGCACAACCTTGTCATTTAAGTGGCGATAGTTTAGTGCGTACTCTGTATGGTAAAAATACCATTACAGAGCGTCATCGTCATCGTTATGAAGTGAATAATCTACTGTTAAAACGTATCGAAGATGCGGGTTTACGTATTGCAGGTCGTTCAGTTGATAACAAGCTGGTGGAAATTATTGAAAATCCAAATCATCCTTGGTTTGTTGCTTGTCAATTCCACCCTGAGTTTACCTCAACGCCACGTGACGGCCATCCGTTATTTGCTGGCTTTGTGAAAGCAGCCTTTGACTACCAAAAAGGCTTGCTAAAATAGGATATGTGAGAAGAGAGCGCGTATCTCTCTTCTCGGAAATTTAACTTGTACAGAGGAAAACCGTATGTCCAAAATCGTTAAAGTACTTGGTCGTGAAATTATCGATTCTCGTGGCAACCCAACAGTTGAAGCTGAAGTTCACTTAGAAGGTGGTTTTGTTGGTATGGCGGCGGCTCCATCAGGCGCATCAACAGGTTCTCGTGAAGCTTTAGAATTACGTGATGGCGATAAGTCACGTTTCTTAGGTAAAGGTGTTCTGAAAGCGGTTGAAGCTGTTAATGGACCAATCGCTAAAGCTCTTTTGGGTCAAGATGCTAAAGACCAAGCTAATATCGATAAAATCATGATCGATTTAGATGGTACTGAAAACAAATCAAACTTTGGTGCAAACGCAATCCTAGCTGTTTCTTTAGCAAACGCAAAAGCAGCTGCTGCAGCGAAAGGTATGCCTTTGTATGAGCATATTTCTGATCTGAACGGTACTCACGGTCAATACTCAATGCCTTTACCAATGATGAATATCATCAATGGTGGTGAGCATGCTGATAACAACGTTGATATCCAAGAGTTTATGATCCAACCTGTTGGCGCGCCTACTCTGAAAGAAGCGGTTCGTATGGGTTCTGAAATCTTCCATCACTTAGCAAAAGTGCTGAAAGCAAAAGGCATGAACACTGCGGTGGGTGATGAAGGTGGTTATGCGCCAAACTTAGAATCTAATGCGGCTGCATTAGCGGCTATCAAAGAAGCAGTAGAAGCTGCGGGTTATGTTTTAGGTAAAGATGTAACTCTGGCTATGGACTGTGCTGCATCTGAATTCTATAACAATGAGACTGGTAACTACGAACTGAAAGGCGAAGGTAAAACTTTCACTTCACAAGAATTCACTCATTACTTAGAAGAACTGACTAAACAGTATCCAATCGTTTCTATCGAAGATGGCTTAAACGAATCTGACTGGGATGGTTTCGCATACCAAACTAAAGTACTTGGTGACAAAATCCAACTGGTTGGTGACGACCTGTTTGTAACTAATACTAAGATCCTAAAAGAAGGTATCGATAAAGGTATTGCTAACTCTATCCTGATCAAATTCAACCAAATCGGTTCACTGACAGAAACGTTAGCTGCTATCAAAATGGCGAAAGACGCAGGTTATACTGCTATCATCTCTCACCGCTCTGGTGAAACAGAAGATGCAACTATCGCTGATTTAGCAGTAGGTACAGCAGCAGGTCAAATCAAAACAGGTTCTATGAGCCGTTCTGACCGTGTTGCTAAATATAACCAGCTGATCCGTATCGAAGAAGCATTAGGTAGCAAAGCACCTTTCAATGGTCTGAAAGAAGTTAAAGGCCAAGCATAATCGTAATTTCGATTAGAAAGATTTATTAATTTTAAATGGGTGAATGTATTGTTCACCCATTTTTTTTGGCGCTAGATAGGGAAAGTAGGATATTTACACTAGAACAATGGAATAAAAAGTGTGATGCGTAAGAGAAAATAGTGTTCAATTTTTACTCTTTTATTAATAAATCGGTTAATTCTCGTGGATCAGATCCCAATTATAACTTTTGCACATTTTCAATGGAGTGAAATGTTTTTATATTTCACATATAACCTATTTCGTTAACAATTATGGCTTAGTGAACTTAATGTTCACGTCAGCTAATGTGGAGTATTATCATGGATGCGTCCAATTTAGCCCCATCGGCGAAATCAAGCCCGATAAACAAACGAGGGTTAATTATTTTAGCAATCGACGTTGTACTACTGCTGTTATTGCTAGAATTTTTACCCTACGATCCAAAAGCTAATGCAGGTTTAGCGTTAATGGTGTTTGTGGGTGTGTTATGGCTGACAGAAGCTATTCACGTAACTATTACAGCGTTGTTTATTCCAATCCTTGCGGTAGTGCTCGGGTTAATGAACACCAATGAATCGCTAAAATCTTTTGCTAATCCGATTATTTTCTTATTCTTCGGAGGATTTGCATTAGCAACAGCGCTTCATATTCAAGGATTAGATCGCTTAATCGCTAACCGCTTATTGATGATTGCTAAAGGCAAGCTCTCCATTGCTGTCTTGTTACTTTTTGGGGTAACGGCATTACTCTCAATGTGGATCAGTAACACGGCAACTGCGGCAATGATGTTACCGTTAGTGTTAGGCATTTTATCTAACTTAGATATTCGTTCAGAACGTAATACTTTCGTCTTCGTACTATTAGGTGTTGCTTATAGTGCCAGTATCGGTGGTTTAGGTACGTTGGTGGGTAGCCCGCCAAATGCAATTGCTGCTGCTCAACTAAATTTAGATTTTATTACTTGGATGAAGTACGGTGTTCCAATCATGTTAGTGCTATTGCCTATCATGTTTATTGTGATGTATCTGATGCTACGTCCTAACCTAAAACATAAGTTTGATCTGAAATTAGAAGTGTTAGAGTGGAATAACAAACGTGTTATTACCATGATTATCTTCTTAGTAACGGTATTTTGCTGGATCTTTAGCTCCTTTATCAGTAGCGCTTTCGGTGGTGTGAAAGATTTAGATACCGTCATTGCAGTCAGTGCCGCTATTGTTATCGGGGTGACGGGTGTAGCAAGTTGGAGCCAAATTCAGGAAAATACAGAGTGGGGCGTATTAATGCTGTTTGGTGGTGGTTTAACACTGAGCGCAATTTTACAATCTTCTGGTGCAAGTTTGGTTATGGCTGATTTTATGAAAGATACTTTTGGTAACAGCCATTGGTTTGTCATTATTCTTGCTGTAACAACCTTTATTATTGTTTTAACTGAATTCACCAGTAATACCGCCAGCGCTGCGTTACTTGTTCCTATCTTTGCAACGGTGGCACAAGCTTTAGGTATGCCTGTTATGGCGTTAACGATGATTATTGGTATCGGTGCATCATGTGCCTTTATGTTACCAGTGGCAACGCCACCCAATGCGATTGTATTTGGCTCCGGATATATTAAACAGACAGAGATGGTACGTGTAGGTGGGGTACTTAACCTTGTGTGTATCTTAGTTATCTCTCTCTTTGCTTGGTTCTTCTGGTTATAATTACAATTACTAATTAATAAATAAAAGGTATCTATAAAAATAGGTACCTTTTTTATTTTAATTAAATTAGTTTTTTTATTTTAATTATTCTAATTTTTTTAATTTTATTAAATTAGAAAAAAAACAAATTGTACCTATACTTTAATTTCATTCTTTATTCTAATAAAAATAGTAGGTACAGGGTATGATTACAGTTTTAGATTATTTATTAGTAAGATTAAAAGAGTTAGAAATTAAAACTATTTTTGGTGTTCCCGGCGATTATAATTTACCTTTTATTGGTGTTGTTGATAATGATAAAGATATTCAATGGGTAGGCGCATGTAATGAATTAAATGCATCATATGCTTGTGAAGGATACGCACGGATCAAAGGTTTTTCTGCTCTGTGTACAACCTATGGAGTGGGGGAGTTAAGTGCGATAAATGGTGTTGCTGGCGTATTTGCAGAGCAGGTTCCCATTATTCATATTGTTGGTGCGCCTTCTCAGTCAAAGCAAGAGAAAGGAAAAACATTACATCATTGTTTAGCGACGGGTAGGTTTGATGCCTTTGAAAAAATGTATCGTCATATTTCAAAAACAACGGCTGTATTAACATATCACAATGCGACGGAAGAAATTGATAGAGTATTAGAAACATTGTGGCGTTATCGATATCCGGTTTATTTATTAATACCAGAGGATGTCGGCGTGATGAAAGTTAATAAACCAAAGTTACCATTACAATTAACATTACCTCAAAGTAATCCCGACGATTTAAATAAAGTTATTACTCTTCTTGAAAATAAAATTAAGCAATCAAAATCACCATGTATTATTATTGGCGAACAAGTATCACGTTACCAATTAAGAAAACAAGTTGAGAATTTATTAGAAAAAACTAATCTGCCGTTTTTTACTGTATGGGGAAGTAAAGGGGTTGTTGATGAAGGGCGTCAACAGTATGGTGGAATATTATTTGGTGAATTATCTAATCCACAAGGTTTAGATTATATTATAAATTCTGATTTAATTATTAGTCTTGGGGTGAGTTGGGATGAAGTTAATACAGCGGGATTTACCTTCGACGTTCCCACACAAAATTGCTATCAATTTTATGATACTTATAGCTTAATAGAGGAAGAGAAGATTTATGGCGTTTCTTTACTCGATATGCCTAACGCCTTATTAGCCCTTGACTATATTTATCCCCACAACATAGCGTTACTACCGCAAAAAATAGTACCGCCTGATTGGCAAGGACTGATAAAAATAGATTCTATTCCTCTTCTGTTAGATAAAGTCCTTGATGATAATTCGGTTATTCTTGCTGAAGCAGGTAATGCTTTTTTATGTGCTGTTAATCATATATTTTCTGGTAACAGTCAATTAGTGGTCAGTAATATTTGGGCATCCATTGGTTATACTTTACCCGCCGCATTAGGTGTTACTCTTGCATTAGAAAACCAAGGACGTGCCTTTGTTGTTATTGGTGATGGTGCATTTCAGATGACTGCACAAGAGCTTTCTACTTTATTACGCTTAAAACTCAATCCCGTTATTTTTATTGTTAATAATCAAGGTTACGCATTTGAAAAGATCTTTTACGGGCCTAAAGATACCTTTAATGATATCCAAAACTGGAATTACTCACAGTTACCTGAGCTATTTAATTGTGATGCTTATAGCGTGAAAGTGGATAGTCTAGAAGCGTTAGAAACCGTATTACCTTTATTAAAAGTGCATCAAGATAAACTGTGCCTTGTTGAACTTGATATGGATAAACATGACTATTCGGAGCCAATCAGTGAATTTATTGCGTTGCTTAATCAGTATAAATGATGGGTATTAAAATGTTATAAAGTAAACAGCCATCTAACTATCCGCTCGATAGTTAGATGGCGTTAACTGTTTATCAAGGCGCTAAAAACTATTTTTTTAAGTAAAGCGTTAATTGCGTTCCCGGTTTTAACATCTTGATATCAGCATTCCAGCTCATTAATTGCTTAAGATTAATATTGTGACGACGAGCAATACTGTAATAAGAGTCACCTTGACGAACTTTATAGTAACTTGGTGAAGCGCCGGTTGGTTTGCTTGTTGGACGATTGTTCACACTACCTGCATTATGAATTTTTAATGTTTGCCCAACTAATAAGGTACTCTTTGCACTTAATCCATTGAGTCGTTGTAGCTCTTTTACACTCATATTATAACGTCGAGCAATGGCATAAAAAGAATCACCGGAGCGGACTTTATAAATGCCTTCTTGTTTAATCGACTGATTGGCTTTAGCGACCGCTAAACGGATGGTCTTTAAAATCGCTTCGTCAGCAAACGCATTTTGGAACTGCGCAAGTTTATTACGAGGAAGCAAAATAACATGAGGGCCATTTGGTGCGGTGATCCCGCGCTTATAGCCTGGGTTATAGTCTTTTACGGTTGTAATAGGTAATTGGCTAAGTTCAGCGACTTTGCTTAATGTTATCTGTTCGCCAATATCAATTGCGGCTAATGATTTATCGCGATAGTTACTTTTCGGGAAAGTGATATCGGCTTCATTGTCACGGATAACTTTACTTAATGCGAGAATTTTAGGCACATAATTCATGGTCTCTTTGGGTAATGAAAGTGACCAGTAATCGGTAGGTAGGTTTTTGCTCTCATTAGCTTTTATCGCTTGCATAACACGACCTTCGCCCGCATTGTAAGCGGCTAATGCTAAAGGCCAGTCGCTATCAAACATAATGTAAAGGCGCTCAAGCAAATCTAAGGCTGCATTAGTAGAAGCGACAACATCACGGCGACCGTCATACCATTGATTTTGTGCTAGACCATAATAATTAGCTGTGACAGGGACAAATTGCCATAAGCCCGCCGCTTTAGCTGAAGAGGTGACATGAGGATTAAACGCGCTTTCTACCACCGGAACCAGTGCAAGCTCCATCGGTAGATTACGTTTTTCTATTTCCTCAATAATCCAATACATATAAGGCTCTGCACGTAATGCAACGGTTTGTATATGTTTTGGATTATTTAAAAAATAAGTTTCTTGCTGCGAAATCCTTTCATTGTCAGGGATATCCATTTTTAATTCACTTACTACATAACCCCACAAATTGGTTTTTATATCATATTGTGGTTGGTAAGAAGTTGAAGTCCCTAAAGATGTGGGTGTTATCGCAGACAAATCGGGTTTTATGCTCTTAGATTGCTGGCAACCCGCCAATAGCAATATAGAGAACAAAATCACTTTTGTCTTCATGTTCGAAAATTAGTCCTGTGTGTTTTTTGCCCTAAATAATACTAGTGTTCCCAAATAAAACAACCGATAGGAACTAAAAGTTGTCTTTTAATTCTCTTAATTTTGTAAATGTCTTTATTGGAGCATAAGTATTAGAAGTTATACCTAAAATTCTTTGTAAATCAATATCGTCAGATTTTAGAAAAAGATTAATATTCTTTTCATTTTTCAGTGTTATCGGCACTGTTGGTTGCAAATGATGGCGCATTTCAGTAAC
The DNA here is from genome assembly GCF_000160755.1 of Proteus mirabilis ATCC 29906. Taxonomy (GTDB): domain Bacteria; phylum Pseudomonadota; class Gammaproteobacteria; order Enterobacterales; family Enterobacteriaceae; genus Proteus; species Proteus mirabilis. Next base: position 209,067 of record NZ_GG668578.1, on the reverse strand, counting down.
TTTGTTTAAATAATCGGTAATATCAGGATTTTTTGGCATAATATGGTGCGCAAAGGTCAAGTTAGCTAATGTATACTCATGGGCACAACAAATTAAGGTGTTATCAGGTAATGCCATTAACTTTTGTAATGAGCTAAACATTTGTTGTGCACTACCTTCAAATAAACGTCCGCAACCGCCGGAAAATAGCGTGTCACCGCAAAATAAATAAGGTTCGCTATAGTAGGCGACATGACCTAATGTATGGCCTGGTGTTCCGATGACTAAAAAAGAAAAAGAATCAACAATAATGTGTTCTTGATCATGAATAATTTTATTAGCGCCTTTAGTTTGTGTTTCTTGTGGACCAAAAACCTCAATGTTAGGATATTTACTAACCAACCCAGCAACACCACCGACATGATCTTCGTGGTGATGAGTTAACAAAATAGCGACAGGTGTTAATGAACGTTGTGAGATAGTATCTATAACCGGTTTGGCTTGGGAAGGATCGACAATCACACATTCACTATTTTCATTACTTAATAGCCAAATGTAGTTATCGGATAAAGCGGGAATTCTGATAAGCTCCATAAAGTTACCTTACTTATAAATATAAAAGGGTTAAACGATGAAAGCAGCGCGTTCGGGAAAACCAATTTGTATGCCAAGCTCTTGGCGTAATATTCCTTGGGGAGAATATTACCGTATGGCAATTGAATTGCGATTACAAAATTGGTGGCCGAAAATATACGGTTTTCATATGCTTAAATTAGGTCAACTTAGTGCTGAACTCGATACTAAATCCAGTATGGTCTCACATCAAGTTAACGTGACTACAACGACGACAAACACAGATGTTATGGCGTCTCTCAATTATCTGCCATTTGAAAATAAATCGGTTGATGTCTGTCTTATGGCTCATGTTTTAGATTACAGTGCAGATCCTCATTGGTTATTAAGAGAAGCCGATCGTGTATTAGTGGATGACGGTTGGATCATCCTATCAAGTTTTAATCCTATCAGCCTATTAGGTATAGGAAAATGTACGCCTATTTTACGGCATAAACAGCCCTATTATTGTCGGATGTTTTCACTTCGTCGCCAAGTTGATTGGTTAAGTGTGCTTAATTATGAAGTGATAACACAACAGAACTTCCAGATTATGCCATTTTCCCGTCCCGTAAAACGTGATGGTAAGCGCTATCATGTCGGGGGATGTTTAAATTTAATATTAGCACGTAAAAGAACGCTTCCTTTAACACCCACCGCGATGAAGTTTGCATTACCGCGTATGAGTGTAAAAGGCAGAGTTTTAGGCGCTACACGTAATCGACCTGATTAATATCACTATCTGCCGTTATTACTCTCAGGTTTTATCTTGTTGACTTTCTAGATAGCCAGTATCTTCTTTTGTGGGAGATTGCGCGGCCGCTTTGGCCAGTTCATCACAGCGTTCATTTTCGTCATGGCCTGCATGACCTTTAACCCAATGCCATTCAATTTCATGACGCTCAATGGCTTTATCAAGACGCTTCCATAAATCAACATTCAGCACAGGGCTTTTATCTGCTTTACGCCATTGGCGTTTTTTCCAACTATGTATCCACTTGGTAATTCCCTGTCTGACATACTGGCTATCCGTAGTCAGTGTAATTTTACAAGGGAATTTTAACGCTTCTAATGCTACGATAGCAGCAAGGAGTTCCATGCGGTTATTGGTGGTCATAAAAAAACCTTCACTAAGGGTTTTTTCATGCTGTTGGTAGCGTAAAATTGCACCATAACCACCAGGACCTGGGTTGCCTAAACATGAACCATCGGTGAATATTTCTACCTGCTTGTGCATAAAGGCGACTTATCCTTTTTAAGTAATACGAAAAATTAACCCTAAGTCTGACATAAAAACGGATTATGAGCACTCCAATCACACGACAAATTGTACTAGATACCGAAACTACCGGTATGAACAAACTGGGCGTTCACTATGAAGGCCATAATATCATTGAAATTGGTGCCGTTGAGGTTATCAATCGTCGCTTAACTGGGCGAAATTTCCATGTTTATATAAAACCAGAAAGACTGGTTGATCCTGAAGCTTTTGAAGTTCACGGGATCAGTGACGAATTTTTAGAAGATTGTCCTTCATTTGCAGAAATAGCGGATGAGTTTTTAGCGTATATTCGTGGTGCAGAATTAATTATCCATAACGCCTCGTTTGATATCGGCTTTATGGATTATGAGTTTCAGAAGCTTAACCGTGATATTCCTCTCACAGAAACTTTTTGCCAAATAACCGATAGCCTTGCTATGGCAAGGGAGTTATTTCCTGGCAAACGCAATAATCTAGATGCGCTATGTGACAGATATTTAATTGATAACTCCAAACGAACACTGCACGGCGCATTATTAGATGCCGAGATCCTCGCTGATGTTTACTTAGCTATGACCGGTGGGCAAACCGCATTAGCTTTTTCAATGGAAGGTGAACCGAACGAAGAGCAAAAAGGGGATGATATACAACGTATTGTACGACCAGTGCGTGGATTAAGAGTAATAAAAGCCTCTGCAGAAGAGTTAGTTGCGCACGAAGCTCGGTTAGATTTAGTGGTGAAAAAAGGAGGCCACTGTTTATGGCGTCCAGCTCCTGCTTCGAATGATGAAACTGCCTAAAGGTAAAGTGATATAAATAGAGTGTTGAGATTAAAAACTATCCAAACGCATCTTTTTGTTAGAAAAATAGTTGACGACAAGGTAAGAGATTCGTAATATTCATCTCGTCCGAAAGGATACGCGGAGCGGTAGTTCAGTTGGTTAGAATACCTGCCTGTCACGCAGGGGGTCGCGGGTTCGAGTCCCGTCTGTTCCGCCAGAATATGACGCCATGCTATTGATTAGCATGGCGTTTTTTTTTAGGTTATGATGGAATACCATTATTGACTTACTTAGATTTGGATATTTCGTATTGATAATCTCACCATTTTTATGGTCATCCTAATATATTTTGGGGTCAAAAATAATAGTAACCGTTCCACGGTAAGTATCAGGTCTTGTTAAAAGCATTTTATCGACATCATGTTGCGCTACCAGAAAATCAATATTCCCCTTACGATTACTTCCAATATCTTTTGTTAAAAACGTATTATTTACTATATCCTTATGGATTGGCATTAGCGCACGTGTAACCGTGCTATTGGTTTTCTGATTAATAATATTATTTGGTAAGCTCAAATACGCTTTTACTGGAACCAGTTGACCATTATTGTCACTTTTTATGGCACAATTTTCACCGTGAACATATTGGCATTGTATATAAGTCGTAAATGCACCTGTTGAAGACAGTAAAAAATCACTTCGAGCAGTAAGCTGAGGTGTAATTTTCGTTATCATCCAACGTTCCCAGTTTTGCTTTCCTTGCTCTTCGGTACAAATTTTACCTGCGCTACAAGGTTGCAATGATAACGCACGACTTTCAGGCGTTGTAGTGACGATTAAATCATGATTAACAGAAAGAATAAGATTGATATCAACAACGCTGTCACTGGCTTGGTAATTATCGCCAAAATCAAAGTCGCCTCCTGGTCCTACAGTAAATGATAATTTCCCTTTATAGGTCCCTGATCCTACGGTTAATAAGTTATCTTTAGCCACTAATGAATAACCCATGCTCATGTCATAAAATCGGTGAGGTTCGGTTCTGTTTATGGTACTTATTTTATAACAGGGTGAAGTGTTGTTTGATGTTTTCCAAATAAATTGGATCCAGCTTCCTGAGCCTGACCCTCCTCCCCATGAAGGAGTATAAAAAGTACAGCCCCCTCCCCGAGGTGCGCTAAAATCTTTGCCTTCATCCCAACTAGATGAACTGCTATTTGTTGTAAGTTGTGAAGAATAACTAGTAACCCTAAATATAACGTCAAATGTTTCACCAGTATTCTGATTTCTTACTGTAAGTATTCTAGGGGTTTTAGGAAAATTAAAGTAAGCACCTTCACGAGGTTTATTTTTAGCAACAATAGGATATGAAATTGTTGTTGTTAACGGCAAATAAACACTGACATCATTAGCATCGCAATATTTTGGCCATCGAGAACAATATCCGCTTCTGGGGGTTGTATTTGTAAAAATACCATCACTATTACTGTTATTTATTGCGGGGGTGAATTTTGCGGTTAAATTAATCGTTGCACTATTAACAACCGCACTCATTGCGAGCATAACAGTGCCAAGAATGTAATGATAATAGCGCATTACATATCTCCTATTGGTGAACAATGAATAACTGGGAAAAACTGTACGTCTTTTCCTGGTGATAGGACATCAGGTAATTGACACGATAACGCCGGTGATTGACTATTGCCTAAGACCGTTAATTTTTGGTTATTAATACCTGAATCTAATGTCAAAACGCCTTCTGCATTAATAATCCCACTGCTGATATCACTAGTAACCTGACGATGCTTTAATATTTGACCAAAGTTATCTTGTAGCATTGCCACCAGCACTGTTGTTTTGACGGCTTTTAATTTTAAATATTTCACACTACCCCGGTTCATATTTATCGATTCATACTCAGGAAAAACTTTGCCGTTATTTGTACCCATGCTGTAAAAATGAATAGGCTCATTTTTCCAGATATCAGTAGGAATGATATTTCGTCCCTGAAATAATTTTGTTTCTTTGATACTGTCTGAGGCGACAATTTGCATATCGGGATCATCTGACTCTAAGTCAACGATAAATGCCGATTCCATCCCTAAACTGCGTTCGCCACTACTCACCGCAAAATTTCCTTCACCCAACACCAGTGTTTGACTTATGTTGATCCCCGTTGTTGTGCTTTTGTCTTGCACGTAATGCTGGACATATGCATCACCACTAAGTGTTCGACTTTCCAAGGCGCCGTTACCGCTAATGAGTGTATTTTCACTACTTTGTGATATTCCTGCACCTAACCAACGAACAGCCCCTTCATCTTGGGGTTGCCATTGGTAATTTAGGCTAGAATAACTATTGCTATCGTTAATACCTGCATCTACTGATAAAGTATGTTTTGCACTCGGCATTACTGACAGGCTGACGCCTAGTGCCACACCCTGCTCCCGATTTTTTTGATTAAACCCGGGGCGGTCATACGCACTTAACCGAAAATTAACATCTCGATTAGCCAAAATCGCTTTTGTTGTCAATGCGGTATCAATCTCAACTCCTTCTCTTGATGGGGTTTTCATATATTGTCCATTCAATGTCAGTGAGCTAGACCAAGGTAATTGGGTGAATAGTGAAGCTCCCCAAGTATTTCCTACTTGTTGAGACGACTCTGTTAAACGATAATTTTGATTGGAAGTTCGACGCCAAAATACATTCATTGAATTCCCCGGTGAAAGTGTTCGGTAATAGCGTAAATCCACGCCTGAATTTTTTCGGGTATCTTCATTAGTCAGGGTGTATTGAGCAAAAAAACTATCATCAGAAGATAATGTTATATTTGATCTTGCACTGAGTTGATAGTTATCAGCCGATATCAAGAGGCTACTTCCTAAAATGACACGGGGGGTGAATAAGTAATCTATGGCTCCGCCACCAATAAATGCGCTATCATTTTCAGTTGTATTCTTACTACTAAGAACTAAATCCTTTTTTTGTCCTCCCCATAAATTCAAACGCCATTTTTGATTAGGGTTTTGCCACCCTAGCGGTTTGTATACTTGAGCCGTTTGAGTATCCACAACTTTACCATTTTCAAGGGTATTAATTGTTATGTTATAAATACCACTAGGTAAACGCCGTGTGTCAATGGCTTGCATGCCAGGTTGCAGTTGTTGTGAATAGATGAGCCGATTATCTAGCCATACTTCTGCGATCCCTTGATTGGCGGCCGTGATATAAATAGGGGAGGCACTGACACTTTCGTTATTTATCAATAATGCATTTGATGTTCCCCACATCACTCCGGCGACAGAGCCTGTATTAAATCCGTTGGTTTCGACATTTCCTTTATCCGTATCTGGAGAAAAAATGCCCAAGCGGATAAAGCTACCGGCTAATTCTTTTTGGGTGTATAGCGCATAAATATTGGTTTCTTGTGATTGGTTGGCCTGACTAGAGCCATAGGACTGTAGTGATATATTTTGCGTCCAGCCGAAAAGAGATGAAATTACGGATGAACTAAAATTCCAGGTCTTTGCTGAATGCACTGAAACGGCTGACAAATTATTGTGCATAATGACACCATTTGGCAAAGCGCTAGGCAAATAGATATAATCACTTTTCACTTGTTCAGTTTCATAGTGCGAAGTAAATAATTTTAATGAAGAATTATCTAGTCGATATTCAGCAGAGACGAGTCCTGCGGGGCAGGAAGCATCACAAGCACCTAATGAGATGCCTTTTTGTAAAATCTCAGCCCATTCATTTTTAACTTGCGGTTTAATATCAGGTTCTTCATCTAAAATTCTCAAGAGATTAATTTGTCCATTTTCATGAAGTGAAAAGACAGCTTCAAAAAGGGGAGAATCATTAAGATACACTTGAGAAACAATTTCTGAGTTATAAAAATATTGCTTAAATTCACTCGGTATTTTTATTGTATTATTTGCCAGGAATACACTTGATCCTAAGGCTATTTCTGGTATTAACATTAATGCAAATAATACTTTCATATCACATATACTCACTAAATCACTGTATACTTATGTAACAAAAGCGTTCCGATGCTTAATAAGCACAAAAATATTCTTATCAGAACGAAATGTGGTTAGCCTAGGTAACAAGAAGGAAGGCTCTAAAGAGCCCCCTTAGTTGAATAATTTATTAGCTTTCAGGCTCAACTGGAGTCTCAACTACAGGCTCAAAAACCATGGCTACTTGGCCTGTAAAAGAGCCTGTTACTGTTAGAGGGGTATCAGTTTGTTGTGTAATACGAAGGTTGGTACGACCGCCTGTTTTGGCATCATCAGCATTAACTACAGTGCTAGGCGTTTTACTGAGTGTTACGCCGTTAAAAATGACTGCTAATGGAATGGTATCATTACCATTTGATAAGATTGCGGTACCCTTTGAGTCAGTATTTGTTAAAGTTGCTTGAATACCCCCAGAGGTGTTTTTATATTGAAATTGCTTGGTGAAATCTTGTAATTTACGGGTGCCTAAATCGAAAGCCATTTCTTGTGTTTGGTTTATCCAACCACTCTCAACAGGGATAACCTGAAAAGATTCTGTAGGAATAGTTGCCGTTAAATCGATAGCATAGCGTTGTTCATCTGCTGCGTGAGCTACCATTGAACCTAAGGCGCCACAAGATAGAAATATAATGGATAATGATCTTTTTAACATTTAGAAATACCTCATATATTATGATTGATAAAAAATAAAACAAATAAACTCTATTTATTTGCGATTACTGAAATTTAAATTAGTTGTTTAGATTAATATTAATAATTAAACGTGTTAGATTTATCACCTTCGATTAATACAAAGTCAATTTTATTATTTATTTTTTTTTGTAGAACAAATTCTCTTCCTGGTAAGATAATTTCTCGCGCTTTATTCTCACAGTGTGACTTTATATTTTCACAATAACGGATATTATCCAATATAATGGTGGCGTTTCCTTTATTTTTTATTGAAATTTGTTTATTTGTGTCATCAATAACGGTATTAAATAAGGGATTTTTAGCTTGCATCACAACCACACTGCCGTAGCCAGTTAACACATTAACTCCCACATCCAATGCATTTTTTTTGTATTGTGTTATTTCATCTTTGCTCATTCCAAAACCATCATTTTCTTCAGGAAGAACGGGAGTAAAACGAATTCTAAAATAACGTTCTTTTTCTCTATCCCCTGGCCATAGTATGCGGACTGACTGAAAACTTGATGGTGGAATAATTAATCTCAATGGGGAGACAATCAGCCGTTCTTGCGTTAATGAACCTTCTTTAATTTCTTTTTGTGCTGATTCACGCTGATTCATTTTTGGATCAGCATCAATTTCCAATATCTCAACACGAACAAACGCAGTAGATGTTCCTGTGTTATATACGCGCTTGGTGAGGCTTTGGGTTTCTGGTGTAAAAACATCATACATACTACCAATGCCAATAGAAGGTGAAGCATAGACTGATGTTGTTATACTTATTAATGATAATACAGAATAAATTAAAATAAAGTTAAGACGTTTAAGCATATATAATCCAATCTTTATGTAATTAAATAATAATTCAAAATAATATAAATAGTAAATTTAAATCATATTAAGACTTAAATTAATTCCAGTAAAATAGATTGATGTTAAATGCAGTCTAGTTTATTAGTGTTAATTCAGTATTGAATTGTTGTTGACGCTGGTATTCAGTTAAAATTTCACCGGGATCTTCATAAAATACCTCAGCAACTAAATCAAATATTGTCTTATCCAATTCATTTAATAAATATAAAATAATTTCGATTGTAAAATTTGTTTGTCCTCGTTCTAATCGAGAAATATGTTGTTGGGAAAGATTTAATTTTTTTCCTAGGCTTTTCCCTGAGATACCTAGTAGTGTCCTATGTCTTCGAATAAATGAACCAACACGAACATTTATGTTTACTGTATTATATTTCATTAACACCTTTCACCTGTTTTTTTGAAATAAAATAAAGGGTATACCTAAATTATTAGGATAAGCATCTGGGCTGTTGGAAGGAAAGGGTAGGGTAAATTAGCCAGCAGTGGAAATAGTTTAAAACGATCTGTTTTGTCTTTTTTGATAGTTTTTAACTATCATTGTGTGTTTTATTGATCGTTTATATCAATATTTTTTGCCTTTTAATATTTTACTTTATGATTTTAAAATAGTTTTTTATAGCATATAAAGATACACAAAGAAATTATAACTCTAGTTATTATATTGTAATTGAAATATTAATTCATATGATGCAATGGTATGTGACACATTACTCATTTTAGTTGTTTTTTTTTTGGGCTAGTCATTAGCTATAGGATCATCATGGGTAATTGAGCTTTAGTGATGAATAAAGTATCTGTTGAAATGTTTAAGTTTTATTTGCTATTAAATAAGAGCAATTCATATCAACTGGTAGCTTTATTTTACCTATTACATCTTGTTATTGAGAATAGTAACTATTATCGTTATAGTTTTAATTCGCATTTGCTTGCTATAATATCGCTTATACCTAGCGTGGGGTAACTAACAGGCTAACATTCAATGAGCGAAAATAGAGCGTCTAAACAACACTCAAGTAAAACAACAAAAGCAAGGGTAGTGAAGGAATATCAGCGACAGATACTTCGTCGTTTCTTTTACTTAATGATATTAGGGGGCGTGTTATGTAGCGTTTTGATCCTTGATTTTACTTTAGGGCCTTCAGGATTATCGCTGACTGAACTGTGGAATACACTAATATCGCCAGAAACTGCCGATGCTGGCACTCGGGTTATTGTGTGGGATATCAGGCTACCTTACTCCCTTATGGCGGTTGTCGTTGGAATGTCACTCGGGTTAGCGGGTGCTGAAATGCAAACTATACTCAATAACCCGCTGGCAAGTCCCTTTACGCTTGGCGTCTCTTCTGCTGCTGCTTTTGGTGCTGCTTTAGCGATTGTTTTAGGAATTGGTATTCCGGGGGTTCCTGCTCAGTGGTTTATTTCAGTTAATGCGTTTATTTTCGCATTACTGGCAACGTTGTTACTGGACTTTATCTCACGTTGGATGCGAGTTTCTACCTCTGGAATTATTCTCTTTGGCATAGCGTTAGTGTTTACTTTTAATGCTGCCGTTTCCATTATGCAATTTATCGCTAACGAAGATACGCTTCAGGGATTAGTGTTCTGGACAATGGGTAGCCTTAATCGGGCATCGTGGGATAAGTTATACATTTTATTGGTTGTATTAGTGATTATCTTCCCCTTGTCATTGATGAATGCTTGGAAACTGACGGCACTTCGTCTAGGGGAAGATCGTGCGATGAGCTTTGGGATCAACGTCAGACGCTTACGCCTAACAACATTACTTCGTATTAGCATCATTTCTGCCTTGGCGGTGGCATTTGTTGGCCCAATAGGTTTTATTGGATTAGTCGCTCCTCATATTGCTCGGATGACTTTTGGCGAAGATCATCGTTTTTATTTGCCCGCAAGTGCTCTTATTGGCGCATTGGTATTATCGATAGCTTCTTTAGTCTCCAAAAACCTTTTGTCTGGTGTGATTATTCCGGTGGGAATTGTGACTTCTCTTGTGGGTATCCCTTTCTTTGTTAGTATCATTTTGCGTCATCGCGGGAGAATATAATGAACACGGGATTGAATGCTGGGTTGCGTATTGAAAAGCTTTCTACGGGATATTCGAAGCGAGAAATAATTAAAGAATTAACGGTCTCACTGCTTCCACGAGGGAAAATTACTGTTCTTTTGGGGCCTAATGGCAGTGGTAAATCGACATTGTTAAGGGCGCTTGCTGGGCTTAATAGCGCACAAGGAAAGCTTTTTCTTGGTGATGATGAATTACTCTCCCTCTCTTTTTCTAAACGAGCAGAGCAGGTGGTTTATTTGCCACAAACTCTACCTGCGGGTGTTCATTTGAGTGTCTTGGAGTCAATTCTGGTTGCAAGACGAGCTTTAGGTGAACATCGTTCTCATTCAGCGAATGATGAAGTTATAGATATATTAGAACAACTGGGAATTTCACATTTAGCTATGCGATATCTTGATGAGTTATCCGGTGGACAGAAACAATTGGTAGGGCTTGCTCAATCACTAATTCGACGACCAAGTTTATTATTGCTAGATGAACCACTCAGCGCACTCGATCTTAATTATCAGTTTCATGTGATGGAATTAATCGCGAGAGAAACCAAGAAACGTAATATGATTACTGTGGTTGTTGTTCACGATATTAATATTGCATTACGCCATGGAGAGTATGTATTAATGCTTAAAAATGGGGAGTTAGTTGCCAATGGTTTACCAACTGAGGTGATCACACCAGAAATACTCGCCGATGTTTATCGCGTTAGCGCCCGTATTGAACGATGCTCTAGAGGCCATCCACAGGTATTAATTGATGGGAGGATAAATGATATATAGCATTTTTAAACCACTCAAATAATTGTATTTGATATGATGACTATACTTATTTGGGTGGTCTTTGATAGATTCAATTTGGTTTATATTTACCATTGATAATACGGGTGGCTTGTTTTATTAAAGGTAAATCAATCATCTCCCCATTAATCTGAAAAGCATAACTGGCTGTTGATTGCTTAACTACTTCTTGCGCCCATTTAATTTTTTCCTCAGTAGGTTTAAATGCCTTATTAACAGTATCTATTTGATCTGGATGAATACAGAGTTTAGCGCCAAACCCAAGAGTGCGAGCATGGTTGGCATCCATTAATAATGTATTAGGTGTGCAAAATTCAGGGGTGACACAGTCAATAGGGGAGATAAGGTTGGCAATGCGTGAAGCGATAACGATTCGGCTTCTTGCGTATAGCAACGCTTCTGCTGTTTGTTGGCAATCAATATCTAGTGAGTAATCTAATGAGCCGAATGCTAATCTCGTTACACCACTATTGGCAATCTCTTCACAATGGTGCACTCCACGCGCTGTTTCTATAATGCCTATAAATGGTCGCTTTGATATAGCCAGATGAAGTTTTGATTTTATATAGGAAAGTATTTCCGCATCTTCCAGTTTTGGGATCATTACTCCTGTCATTAGCGTTTCATTTAATGAATTTAATAGATCAACATCGTTTTTAAATTCTTTCTCTTTAGGATGATTTATTCTGATATATATACTGGTGTTAATGATGGTGTTATTTATTGTCGTTAGCCAATTTTGAATGTTGTCACGTCCGAGCGGTTTTTCATCAGGATGAACCGCATCTTCAAGATCAAGAATGATCGCATTTGCACCATAAGTTAACGCTTTGGAAATCATAACTTTTTTATTAGCAGGGACAAACAGATAGCTAATCTCTTCGTTCATATTTACCTACCTTAGTAATAAATATAATGTATCTTCCATAAAAACGAATAATTATGAGAATGAGATTGATTATTATTTACATCATCATTTTCTGATGGTAGCTTACTCATCAACCTTTTTCAAGACGCTCGAAAAAGTAAAAAAAGGTTAAGTAACCCCCCAAGATAGATAAATTTAAATTAATTGTTTAAGCCTTATTTCTTTGGGAGAAAAATGATGGAGACGGTAGAGAAAAAGAGTATTGCAGGGCAACAAACTGCTATACAAACAGATTTTTCAACACGTAATGCCCTTGCTCGTATCATTCGCTGTCTTTTTGCAGAAAAATTATTGGATGATAATAAACTGCAAGTTTTCAATGATGAAAATAACGTTAAGTACCCGCTTTCTGATGGGATACATATCCTTCAATTTAATCAAACGACCGTTTTTCCTGCAAATACAGTTATTAATCGCGGTGATATTATCCTTAAATCAATGGATGGCCGCCACCGAATGGTGCAATCCCATGAAGAACTCATGGAGATACTGAAAAACGAACTTAGTTTCACCCCTACAACGGAGGGAATAACAAAATTCAATAAAGATGTAGCAAACAGTATCCATAATGATCGATTAGCTAGAGCACATCGGTCAAAGTGGCGGGATATGATTTCTAATGAGATGGCACAAGAGGGAACATCTTGTTTTATTGAATGGATAACACGTCATTACAGTCGGCGTGATGGTGCAACTTTTCTCGATCAGTGGGGCGCTCTTGAAGGTCATTCTTATTACCCAACTTGGAAGTCTAGACCCGGTTTAAGCGATGATGATATTGTCGCACTATCAGCTGAATTTGGTGCACGAGTTAATCTGCGTATCGCAGCCATACAAACCGATATGGTTTATTGTGAGAAGATGCCCCATATTCAGGATATCCATCAATGGTTTTCATCGGCTTTTCCAACCGTTTGGAATAAATGGTGTGAGTGGCTTACAAGTCAACATCAAAACCCACAAAAATGGTTACCTATTCCTCTGCATCCTTGGCATCTTGAACACTGGATCATTGAGCATTTCTCAAAAGAAATAGATGAAGGCATTCTTCTACCATTAGGCCCTCAACTTGAGACCGCGGCATCCATGTCGTTTAGAACCATGCTTCCTACCGCATCTAAATCACCTTTTATCAAATTACCTGTTGCTATCTGGATGACTAGCGAAATGCGCAGCCTTCAAGCCAAATCTATTCATATGGGGCCACGTATTAGTACGATTATTGAGGATATTTTGCGGGTGGATAAGGATTTTGATGGCAAGCTGGACTTTTTCCGAGAAGAAGTGGCGTGGCATTTCCGTCATAACGTGCGTATGGATGACGCTGAAGGTAAGTTTCTCTCGGTTGTATTTCGTGATACGCAAGCATGGGAAAGAAACGATAATTTAATCGCTATCACAGTTGCATCATTATTTACTGAACTCCCACATAAACCCCAACCCCTTATTAGCGAGCTGATCGCATTATCAGGCGACTTACCTGAAACATGGTTTCGTAATTATACCAAAGTCATACTGAAACCGGTTTTAGCGATGTATTTAATTTATGGCATTGCCCTTGAGGCACACCAACAAAATACGCAAGTTTTGTTTGATGATTCCGGTCGTGCGGTCACCATGCTTATTCGTGATTTTGGTGATGGACGCAGTTGGGCTCCTGCACTGCGCCAGCAAGGTTATGAGCTTCAACCTTATATCTGGCCCGGCATTTTACCCACGGTGTTTGAAGATGATATTGAACCTGTCAGAACCTTCGTTGTAGATGCTTGTCTTGTCAGCCATTTACATGAAATTGCGCTTTGTTTAACTCAACTTTATGACATCCCTGATACCCGCATATGGACTGTGATCGGCGAAGAGCTTGAACTTGTGTTTAAAGCACTTCAACCCAGAGTAGAGGCGGATTTTTGGCACAAAGAGCGTGAACATTTTCTCCACCACCCTTGGTATACCCGCTCATTAATGAGCATGCATTTACAGCAATATACTGATTACCGTCTTCAGCATGGACTTAACAATCCGTTAGCTGGTGAACAAGTAGATAACTCTAAGATCTGAGAGAATAATAATGATCACAAACAAACATTTTTTAGCATTGACTATTGCAGCAAGTTTAATTCCTGATTTCGTCAGCGCGGAAGAGAGAATTATTGTTAACGCAGAGCGCGTTAACCCCCAAACTAAAGGTAGGTTATCACAACAAGCCAACATAGGTTTATTGGGAAATAAGGATATCCAAGATATTCCATTTAGTATTAAGGGATATACCTCGAAATATATTGAGCAACGACAGGCTAAAACACTTGGCGATGTAATAAAAGATGATCCATCCGTTCAAGTGACATCTCCGTCAGGTGGTATTCTTGATTCCTTTATGATCCGAGGATTCCCTATCGGGGAAGGTAATATTGGTGAAGTTGCCCTCAATGGTGTTTATGGTGTAGCGCCAAATTATCAGTTATTACCTCAATATTTAGAGCGAATAGAATTACTAAAAGGGCCTGGTGCGGGGCTTTATGGTATCTCCCCCAATGGCGGCGTTGGCGGTGTTGTTAACGCTGTGACGAAAAGACCTACTCGTCAGGGAACTAAACAGATTACCACCACTTGGGGATCTGATAATCAACTTGGTGCCTATATAGATGTAGGTAAATTGTGGGTAACCCCAGACGGTGAAATGTGGGGCGTCCGATTTAATGGTGGTGGTAGTGGTGGAGATTTGGCGCTTGATAATACTCATAAAAAAACGGCATTAGGTGCACTCGCTCTTGACTATGGAAAAGATGGATTCACTGTTTCAGTTGATTTATTCGATCAATATCAATATGTCAAATCACCTAATCGTCCTTTTATTGTCTTAGCGGGTATCGATGTTCCTAAGGCCCCTAATGGTCGACGCAATATTGCCCAAAAAGGGATGTGGTGGAACACCCGCGATCAGGGCGTATTACTGCACAGTTCATACGAGCTTAACGATAATCTAACACTCTTCATGAATGCCGGTGGTGGTCGTTCAATCGTTTCACGTATCTCTGAGCAAACCCCAAAGATTATTAACGACAATGGAGATGTTGAATCGGCAATCACTAATTATCGCTTTAATGTACATCGTTATATTTTTGAAACCGGTGTCAGAAGTTATTTTTCAACGGGCGCTATTGATCATCAGATGACATTACAGGCCAGCTATTATCATGACCGCCTTGCTGTTGCGGGTAATGTAGGAAAACAAAAGGTGATTTCTAATATTTATTCACCATTAGAAGTCGATGTTACCCTACCATCGTCTCCAGCAAGCGTTCCCAAAGTATCTTCTAGTCAATTAACTAGCTTTGCCGTTTCGGACATCATGACCATATTGAATGGCAGTGTGGATATTATCCCCGGGATACGTTTGCAAAGAGTGCAAGCCGATAACTTTATGGCTAATGGACAGCGTTCGGTCACTTATGATGAATCAGCGGTGACGCCAATGTTGGGGCTGGTTTACCATCCTTTAGAGTCTGTTTCGCTCTATGCCAACTATATTGAAGGGTTAAGCAAAGGCGATATAGCGCCGAGTTTTGCAAAAAATGCCGGCCAAGTGATGCGTCCTTACCGCTCGCGACAGTACGAAGTTGGGGTTAAGTATGATAATGCGGGAATACAAAGCAGTTTGGCTCTTTTCCAGATAACCAAGCCTAGTGGTGCTATCGACAGCACTGATAATATATTTAATGCTAATAGTGAGCAGCGAAATCGTGGCGTTGAAGTTAATCTTTCAGCGCAGGTGCTGGATAATTTACAAATCTCAGGCAATCTTTCTCTTATTGATGCCGAACTTATCAAATCGCCTAAATCTGATATCCGTGGTAACAAACCCGTTGGCGTTTCTCCTCTACAAGCAAATGTGGGAGTGGAATATGACCTTCCTATTTTGCATGGATTGTCATTAAACAGTTATGTCAATTATAGCGCAAAGCAATATGTCAATCAGGCAAATACACAGTCTATCAATTCTTGGACAACGGTAGATATGGGAGCCTCCTATAAAACACGTGTGTATGGTGCGCCTACCACTTTCCGTTTTGATGTACAGAATCTATTTAATCACCATTACTGGTCTGGTGTCGCGTCATATACCACTATTGCACAGGGAGCACCACGTACTTTCCTTGCCTCGGTAAGTGTTGACTTCTAAGAGGGTTCCATATGTCTTCGTTGTTAAATACTTATTACCGAGCAAATGAATCTTGGCAGATCGCTATAACCCAAGCATTACCCCCTTATATCGATCCGGTTATTATCCGTTGGTTGGAGACATCCCCTGATACCCTTGTTCATTTAACACAGATATATGGTTCACCCCTTAATATTGTCTGGCCTCATACTGTGGAGCAGAACGTTAATGCCATGGTCGAAGTCGCCAAAACATTTGGTATACAAACCAATTTGTATTATGGGGTTAAAGTCAATAAATCACAGTCATTATTACAAGCCGCTGTTGCTGCGGGAACTGGGGCGGATGTATCTAGCCTATATGAACTCAACGATGCTATTCGTGCGGGATGTAAAGGTACAGAGTTGTGTGCTACAGGCCCTGCCAAAACAACGGCATTTTTACAGGCGTTAATAGTGCAAGGGGCACGGATTGTTATTGATTCTATTGAGGAAATGGACGAGCTTATTCACCTTGCTACAAGGTGGATAAGTCCATCAGGACGTATAAGTATACTGCTGCGTTTTCGTCCTGAGTCTAATCATATCAGTCGTTTTGGTATGTCATCCGCTGAGATCATGACAGCGCTTGAGAAACTTAATTATAGTGACCAAGTAAAGGTTGATGGATTCCATTTCCATCTTAGTGGTTACTCTTCGGTATCTAGGATCAAGGCTTTTTTTGATACCTTACCCTTGATTAGCTACGCACGTGCTTTGGGTTACTCCCCTTATATTATCGATATTGGGGGAGGGTTACCTGTTCAGTATGTAGACAGTCATTGTTATAAGAAATGGCTCTCTACGCAAACACATAAAGACTATCGTACTCGACGAATTCCTGATTCTTTCTATCCATATGGTGGAGAGATAAATGCCCAAGGCTGGCTCACTGAGTTTCTAACCGGAGTCGATCCCACAGGTAAAAGAGTTTGTGATGCATTAATTGAGGAAGGATTAACACTTTGCCTTGAACCCGGAAGGAGCTTGGTTAATCAAAGTGCGATCAGTGTGTTTCGTGTCTGTCGAGTTCGTCCATATGATCATGTCGGACATGTTATTTTTGTCGAAGGAACTAGTTTTAGCGCATGTGAAACGTGGTTTAATTCTGAATTCTTAAGTGATCCTCTCCATATTTATCGAAATAACCATCAGCCACTTTCTTCTGCTGGAAATGCTTGGATTGCAGGCCATAGCTGTTTGGACGACGATGTTATCACCAATCGTTTGATCGCTTTTGCACACCTACCAAAGCCAGGTGATTTACTGATATTTGCTAATACCGCAGGTTACCAAATGGATTTACTGGAAAATCAATTTCATCGGCATCCGTTGCCCACAAGATTAACTGCGGTCATAAACTCACATCCAAAACCTATATTTACCATTGATAATTAAGGACTTTTAATATGGTTTTTAGCAAAGTAACTGATTTAATTGGTAATACTCCTATCATTCAATTACCGCTGCTGCAATCGGATACGCGTCTTTATATCAAAGTGGAGAAAAATAATCCCGGAGGCAGTATGAAAGATCGCATGGCGAGAAATATGGTTGTTGCGGCACTGAAATCTGGAAAGATCAAGCCTGGTAGTACAATTGTGGAGTCGTCATCAGGAAATACTGGCATTGGGTTGGCAATCGCTGCTATCGAATTTGGGCTTCGATTTATCGCGGTGGTCGATCACCATGCTGCCCAAGATAAAATTGCTATCATGCGCGCTTTGGGTGCTGAGATCCGCTACGTTAAAGGCGACTATGGTGAAAATGAAGTTGCTGTTGTGGAACGCCAACGTATGGCGGCTGAAATCGCCAATGAAATTCCCGGCGCTATCTTTATGAATCAATCAGATAATGCAGCCAATGCGGGAGGATATGCAGATCTGGTACGTGAACTTATTAGTCAGATAGGCAAAATTGATGCGTGGGTTGGATGTGTAGGTACGGGTGGCTCTATGACAGGGATAGCCCATGGATTAAGGGTTCATAATCCAGAACTTGTAACCATTGCCGTAGAGCCGGAAGGCTCCATCGTATTCGGAAAACCCGGTAAACCATACTATCAATCAGGTACAGGCACCCCACAAGGCGATACAGTGGGGTTAGTGTTGGATTACAGTTGTATTGATTATGGCGAACAAGTCTCTGATGTATGTGCTTTTGAAACGGCTCGTTACCTTGCTCGTCGTTTTGGTTTACTGGTTGGTGGCTCTACAGGGGGAGTGGTATATAAAGCGCTGGAGTTGATTAATAACAGTACAATTTGCGGAAATGTTGCACTTGCTATGGCTGATGGTGGTGAAAAATATCTGCAGACGATTTTTAATGACACATGGCTTAAAGAGCGAAATCTAATATCGGAGTCAGTCTGGGAACAACTTGATAATTGGTTTTCTTTGCCAACTTGTTTGGGGGATAGCAGATGATCCCAAATGAGAAATTGAGAGTAACACTATGTGGAGCCGGTCGTACAGGGCATCTTGCGGCAATTTTATTTAGCTTAAATCCTGCGATTGACGTCACTCTTTACAGCAGTCGCTCAGAAACTGTGACAGCATATAAAGAAAATGATCATCAACTTCAGGCGGTGATGCCTGATGGTCAAGTTATTAAAACCCGTTCGGTTAGGATGACAGAAGCCATTGATGAGGCGTGCTCTAAGGCAGATATCATCATTATTACGACACCAAGTCATGTACGTGAAAGTTTACTTCAACGTATGGCGCCAATACTGCCGAAACATAAAAACATCTTTGTGGGCGCCATTCCCGGTTTTGCTGGCTTTGACTGGCTGGCTGAAAAAACGTTAGGCGATGCACCCAATATTGTTATATGGGGAATGAAAGATGTTCCCCATATTGCATTTGATCTGCAACCGGGAAAAAGTGTCAGAATGGGGGGCGGAAAATCACAACTCTATGTAGCTGTGCATGGAAGAGAAAAACCGCAATATGCCAATCTTCTTCTCAATTACCTCAAACAACTTTATGACTCACCTATTACGCTACTGACCGATTATCTAGAAATTACCCTAACGCCAGGAAATCCTATTATGCACAGCTCTGTTATCTATGGCCTTATCGGTCCATGGGGACAGTGGCACAATAGGCCTTTTGAGAGCATTCCATGTTGGTGGAACGATTGCCCTGAGTTGGGTGCCTATTTTCTTGCCCGCTGTGATAGGGAGAATCAAGCGTTATGTAATAAAGCAGAAATTGTATTGGGGATTAATCTCAGTTCCGTGCAACCATTACAGCAGGAAATAGTAGCCGCATATGCGGACTCAATTGCTGATCCGCGAACATTACTCAGTGTGTTACGAACGAATAAGGCCTATCAGGGTATTCCTTTACCTCTTATTTCTACAGCACGATCCCATGGTTATATTTTTGACAAACAACATCGGGTTTTTCAGGAAGACATTGCCTATGGACTAGCGCTTCTTGTTGCTCTTGGAGAACGTCTTCGAGTGCCAACACCCTATATAAGAGAAATATATGATTGGTGTTGTGGTTATATAGGAGGAAGTTTGCCTCACCCTCAGCTCCCAATGGATTGGCCAATAATAAGGGTGAAATAGTATGCGTGTTACCGGCAGTGTCATTTTTATTGTCCAGTTTTTATTTATCGTACAGCTACTCTCAATGGGAGCCATGGAAATGAGTGGCCCTTTTTGGCCGCTTCATCTCGAAAGTATGGCGTCGACAGAGCTACTGAGTATCGTGGGAACCGGCGTGTATATCGCACCTATGTTGGGCGTTATGCTAACCAGTACCTTTTGGGGACGAATAGGCGATAAAACTGGCAATAAAGTGATGATGATCCGTGCACTGATGGGGCTTGCATTAACGCAATTGGGGCTCGCTTTTGCCAATGATGTCTGGGTAATACTGCTACTACGCTTTTTACAGGGAACTTGTGCGGGGTATATTGCACCTGCTCAAGCTTATGGTATTGCCATGATCCCCATAGCACAACGTACTCGGCTTTTGGCATGGTTACAAGTATCTACCAATGCAGGATCGTTAGCTGGAGCCATTGCTGGTGGGGCCATCCTCGATTTACTGAGTTTCTTTTGGATAAACTTCGGGGCATTTATCATTTGTACGTTATGTGCACTACTGGTTTTTTTCATATTACCGAATGATTTACCGCGCCACGCTTCATCCAATTGCGTCACTTCCTCAACAAATAAAGCAAAAGCGATATCATCAATTAACCACAGCGTCATTGTTGGCTTACTTACCGTACTGGGTTTGTTATTAATGAGCCGCATGATCACACAAACCCCTTTTTCTCTTTATGTCAGTAGCGTATTTAATGCCCCTAACTGGTTAACAGGGGTCGCTTACGGATTGCAGGCTACAGGTGTGATTGTCTCAGCCTCCCTCTGGGCAAGATGGTTTGAAGCACACAACATATCTCACGCACTCTATCGAATGGTGGGGATCATTGCGGGATGTTTTATTGTGACCTTACTGCTAGCATCTGTAAGAGAAATAAGCTGGTTTATCGGACTTTATTTTTTGTGGGGCATTCTTCTTGGGGCAACAACGCCAGTATTAACCGCATTAATATCTCGCTCAACCGCTGAAAGTAAACAGGGTTATATTTTGGGACTGGTGCAAAGTATTAGCCAGTTTGCCTCTATGGTTGGCATTGCACTGGGGGGCGGAATACTTGTTTGGCCTGGGTTGACCACGTTGTTTTTGTGTGTGGCGGTGATGTATTGCATTACTTTAATTATTACGCTGAAAATGAGTTACTCTTCAAAAAACACTAACCAAAAATAGGTTATTAATCATGATATTACGATTTATATTTTCTATTGTATTGTTGTATTCATCAATGGCTTACTCACAGCAAGTTGTAACACCTGTTACTGATCTACTTGGCAGAACCGTGAATGTCAAATTACCGGTACAGCGCGTCATTTTGGGGGAAGGACGACAGCTTTATTTAGTGGCTATGTTTGATAAAGAAAATCCAGCACAAAGGATAGTCGCTTGGCGAAAAGATTTAATACAGTCCGATCCGGCCACATGGCAGCAGTACCGACAACAATTTCCACAGTTGGCAAAAATCCCTACCTTTGGTGGCAGCGAACAAGGAACGTTTGATATAGAGCAGGCGATTAATCTGCAACCTGATGTCATCATCATGAATATGGACGCACGCAATACTATTGTTGATGCTGGACACGAAGCTGCACTAGCCCGAGCGGGTATTCCCATTGTTTATGTCGACTTTCGCTATGATCCTATTGCACACATTCCTCCAACAGTGACGTTATTTGGTAAATTATTTGGCCAACCAGATCGCGCAGAAGCTTATTTAACATTCCGTGATAAAGAGTTACAACGAGTGACATCTCGAGTTGAACAATTACAGGGGGCATTGCCAAAAGTATTTTTAGAGCGTCTTGGGGGCTATTCAGAAGAGTGCTGTATGACCTTTGGTAAAGGGAGTTTTGGCCGTTTTGTTAAAATAGCGGGGGGGGATAATATTGCCGACCATCTTGCTCCGGGAACCTTTTTTACGCTAAATCCAGAAAAAGTGGTTGTTGCAAATCCCGATATTGTGATTATTACCAGCGGCAATTTTCAGGCATTTGTGCCGGGTGGAAAGTGGATCCCACTTGGGCCGGGGATTAATATTCAACAATCAAAACACCGACTCGCATGGTTTACGACTCGCCCTGCTTATGTTGATAGTAACGCTCGTCGTCGTGGCGCATTTTTTGCTATTTGGCATCAGTTCTATAATAGTCCCTATGATGTTATTGCTATCCAGCAGCTAGCTAAGTGGATACATCCCCAATTATTTGCTGATCTTGATCCTGATGACACATTCCGTCGTTTACATCAAGAATTTCTACCCATCTCATATCAGCCGGGATATATGATTGATTTGGAAAAAGAGGGGAGGTAAATATGGAGTATGATGTCGTGTTATATCCCATTGCCTTGCTCCGTCCTTCAGAAGAAGTCAACATGGCTCATGTTGAAGCTTTAACTAAGGAAATAGTCCGTTGCCAAAGATGGACAACACCTATACCCATTGAAAAAGAGACCGGAATTATTATGGACGGTAATCATAGGTATCAAGTCGCTCATCATCTTGCTCTCACTTATATTCCTTGTGTGTTGCTTGATTACACTGATACACGCATAACTGTGTATGATTGGCAGAATGGACGAGCGTTTAGCCCATTAAGAATAAGGGAGCAGATATTAAAGCAAGGTAATATTTTCCCTTATAAAACTACTCGACATCTATTTTCTCCAAGCCTTCCGGCCGTTAATTTTCCGCTTGAACAGTTAGTTGAAAAAATAGCTAGTAATCATCTGAATGTTTTCAAGTTAGGTGTTGGTAGGTGACCATTAACAGTGGGAAAATTAAATAGCTTAGTATTTATTTGATTTGATGGATAAAACAGCAACGTAATTTTAGCTTGATTAGTCGTATCAAGCTAAGGTTTAATAAGATACTTCTTAATTGCGCAAATAAAAGTCATTTTTCATTTTTGTTGCGCAACAATGTGGTGGTGTAATGTTATTTTCCGCGTTTATCGTAATAAATGCTGTTTAAATCAAAGAATTATTGATTTTCACTGATTACGATAGCCACCTTTGTGGATTTTTTATATTGCGGTTTTTTGCCCGCATTGAGAGAATCAGCTATCTAGATGCTTTTTATCCGACTTGGAGTAGAAAATGACCACTCGTAAAACCCTTGCAAATGCGATCCGTTTTTTAAGCATGGATGCAGTGCAAAAAGCCAAATCAGGGCACCCTGGTGCACCTATGGGCATGGCTGATATTGCAGAAGTATTATGGCGTGATTTTTTAAATCATAATCCAACTAATCCTCACTGGGCAGATCGTGACCGTTTTGTTTTATCTAACGGCCATGCTTCAATGCTGATTTATAGCTTATTACATCTGTCTGGTTATCAAGTTTCTTTAGATGATCTAAAAAATTTCCGTCAGCTGCATTCTAAAACACCGGGTCACCCAGAATATGGTTATACCCCAGGTGTTGAAACTACCACGGGTCCTTTAGGTCAAGGGATTGCTAACGCAGTAGGTTTTGCGATCGCAGAACGCACATTAGCGGCTCAATTTAACCGTCCTGGTCACGATATCGTAGATCACTACACCTACGCCTTTATGGGGGATGGTTGTATGATGGAAGGTATCTCTCACGAAGTATGCTCTTTAGCAGGTACTTTACAGTTAGGTAAACTGATTGCATTTTACGATGACAATGGCATTTCTATTGATGGTAAAGTACATGGTTGGTTTACTGATAATACTGCTGAACGTTTCGAAGCGTATGGCTGGCATGTTATTAGTGGTATTGATGGTCATGATGCAGCGAGTATTAAAGCTGCGATTGAAACCGCACAACAAATTACTGATAAGCCTTCACTGTTAATTTGCAAAACCACTATTGGTTTTGGTTCTCCTCATAAAGCAGGTACTGCCGATTCTCACGGTTCACCATTAGGTGATGCAGAAATTGCAGAAACTCGTAAAGCTCTGGGCTGGGAGTATGGTCCTTTTGAAATTCCACAAGAGATCTACAAAGAGTGGGATGCTAAAGAAGCTGGTAAAGCAAAAGAAGCTGCGTGGGACGCTAAATTTGCTGAGTATGCAGCACAATTCCCTGAATTAGCAGCTGAATTTAAACGTCGTATGTCTGGCGAATTACCTGCAAATTGGGAAAAAGAGTCAACAGCCTTTATTGAACAGTTGCAACATAACCCAGCGAGTATTGCTAGCCGTAAAGCATCACAAAATACATTAGAAGCGTTTGGTAAAGTTTTACCTGAGTTTATGGGTGGCTCTGCTGACCTTGCACCAAGTAACTTAACTATGTGGTCTGGCTCTAAAGCATTAAATGAAGATAAAGCCGGTAACTACATCCATTATGGTGTTCGCGAATTCGGTATGTCTGCCATTATGAATGGTATTGCATTACACGGTGGTTTTGTTCCTTACGGCGCTACCTTCCTGATGTTTATGGAATATGCACGTAATGCGGTACGTATGGCTGCACTGATGAAAATCCGCAGTATCTTTGTTTATACCCATGACTCTATCGGTTTAGGTGAAGATGGTCCTACTCACCAACCTGTTGAGCAAATGGCAAGTCTGCGTGTAACACCAAATATGAGTACATGGCGCCCATGTGACCAAGTTGAGTCAGCAGTAGCATGGAAATACGCTGTTGAGCGTAAAGATGGTCCAACTGCGCTCATCTTCTCTCGTCAAAACCTTGCTCAACAGCCACGTACTCCAGAGCAACTGGCTAATATCGAGAAGGGTGGTTATATCCTGAAAGATTGTGACGGTACACCTGAACTTATCTTTATTGCTACGGGTTCTGAAGTTGAATTAGCTGTTAATGCTTACGATCAATTAACAGCAGAAGGCCGTAAAGTCCGTGTGGTTTCAATGCCAGCAACAGATGCATTTGATAAACAAGATGCTGATTATCGTGAAGCAGTATTACCTGCAGCGGTTAAAGCTCGTGTTGCTATTGAAGCGGGTATCGCGGATTACTGGTTTAAATATGTTGGTCTTGATGGTGTGATTGTCGGTATGCATAGCTTCGGTGAATCTGCTCCTGCAAACGAACTGTTTGCTGAGTTTGGTTTTACTGTTGAAAATGTGGTTACACAGGCAAAAACTCTACTTAAATAATCAATAAATGTTAACAAGAGCACATTTTTGGGAATAATTTCTCAGATGTGCTCTTTTTTTATGCTTCCCCCTTTTTTTGCTATTGCGATTTTCTCTCATTTCTCGTAATCTGAATACCAATAAGCTGAACCGTTTCAGTTGTACTAAAAATGTCGGTGACCGCACATTTTTTAGTTTTACTTGATTTATCGTTGTTGATTAGTCAATTGCTCGATTATTCTAGGCGGTTGCATAATTACGAGTTATCAAGGAAGTTACATGACAATTAGAGTTGCTATTAACGGTTTTGGTCGAATAGGGCGTAATGTGTTAAGAGCGCTTTATGAATCTGGAAAGCGGGCTGAAATAAGCGTTGTTGCAATAAATGAATTGGCTGATGCGACAGGTATTGCTCATTTGCTTAAATATGACTCAAGCCATGGTCGTTTTGCTTGGGATATTCGTGTTAATAATGACTTATTGCAAGTAGGTGATGATGCAATCCGTCTTTTCCATCATGCCGATATTGCAGACTTACCTTGGGGTGAGTTAGGTATTGATGTGGTACTTGATTGTAGTGGCGTTTATGGATCTCGTGCCGATGGTGAGGCGCATATTGCTCAAGGGGCAAAGAAAGTGCTCTTTTCTCATCCGGGAACGATAGATCTTGATGCTACGGTGGTATTCGGTGTTAATCAACATGAACTGAAAAAACAGCACCGCATCGTCTCTAATGCCTCTTGTACCACAAATTGTATTATCCCGATTATTAAAATGATGGATGATGCTTTTGGTATAGAGTCAGGTACAGTGACGACAATCCATGCTGCGATGAATGATCAACCTGTTATTGATGCATATCATAAAGATTTACGTCGTACACGAGCCGCAGGACAATCGATTATTCCGGTTGATACCAAATTAGCTGCCGGTATTACACGGATTTTCCCGAAATTTAAAGATCATTTCGAGGCAATTTCTGTACGAGTTCCTACAATTAATGTGACAGCAATTGATTTAAGTGTCACGGTAAAAAATGCTGTAAATGTGTTAGATGTCAATAAGTTAATTCAAAAATCAGCAACTGGCGCATTTCGTGGTATAGTGGATTACACAGAATTGCCATTAGTCTCAACAGATTTTAACCACGACCCTCATAGTGCCATTGTTGATGGTACACAAACTAGAGTCAGTGGGCAGCATCTGATTAAAACGTTAGTCTGGTGTGATAATGAATGGGGCTTTGCTAACCGAATGCTTGATACGACGTTAGCTATGGCTGCAACTGGTTTTAAATAATCATGTATTAATGACGGTACTCAGCAATAGCACATTATGTGATAATGCGCGGTACTGAACAGAAGATTACTAAATTTTAGAGAATCAATGAGAGGATTCATCATGTCTGTAATTAAGATGACCGATTTAGACCTGGCCGGTAAACGAGTACTAATTCGTGCTGACCTGAACGTTCCAGTGAAAGATGGAAAAGTAACTTCAGATGCACGTATTCGTGCTTCATTACCGACTATTGAAGCGGCTTTAAAACAAGGCGCTAAAGTTATGGTAACTTCACACTTAGGCCGTCCTACTGAAGGTGAGTACAACGAAGAGTTCTCTTTAAAACCAGTTGTTGACTATCTGAAAGAGAAATTATCTGCACCCGTTAGCCTAGCAAAAGACTATTTAAACGGTGTTGATGTTAATGCAGGTGAATTAGTTGTACTTGAAAACGTCCGTTTTAATAAAGGCGAAAAGAAAGACGACGAAACGCTGTCTAAACAATATGCTGCATTATGTGATGTCTTTGTCATGGATGCATTCGGTACGGCTCACCGTGCTCAAGCGTCAACACACGGTGTTGCTAAGTTTGCGGATATCGCTTGCGCGGGTCCTCTGTTATCAGCAGAGCTTGAAGCATTAGGCAAAGCATTAGATAAACCAGAGCGTCCAATGGTGGCTATCGTTGGTGGCTCTAAAGTATCTACTAAATTAACAGTTTTAGATTCATTATCAAAAATTGCTGACCAATTAATCGTTGGTGGTGGTATTGCTAACACCTTTATCGCAGCAGAAGGTCATTCTGTAGGTCGTTCATTATATGAAGCAGACCTTGTTGACGATGCGAAAAAATTAATGGAAAAATGCGATATTCCAGTACCAACAGATGTCCGTGTCGCGACAGAATTCTCAGAAACAGCGCCAGCTGTACTGAAATCAGCAAATGACATCAAAGATGATGAACAAGTATTAGATATCGGTGATGTGACGGCTGAACGTTTAGCTGAAATCCTGAAAAACGCCAAAACCATTCTGTGGAATGGCCCTGTGGGTGTCTTTGAATTCCCTAACTTCCGTAAAGGTACTGAAGTGATTGCTAAAGCGATTGCTGATAGTGATGCTTTCTCTATCGCTGGCGGTGGTGATACATTAGCGGCTATCGATTTATTTGATATCGCAGATAAAATCTCTTACATTTCAACCGGTGGTGGTGCTTTCTTAGAATTCGTAGAAGGTAAAAAACTTCCTGCGGTTGCTATGCTGGAAGAACGCGCTAAACAGTAATTAAGTCACGCTCATACAGGTAGAGTGTAAAACTCTGCCTGTTCCAAATATAGGATCTTATTACATGTCTAAAGTTTTTGATTTCGTAAAACCGGGTGTCATCACTGGTGATGATGTACAAAAAGTATTTGCAGTAGCAAAAGAAAATAATTTTGCTCTGCCTGCAGTTAACTGCGTAGGTACAGACTCAATTAATGCTGTATTAGAAGCAGCTGCGAAAGTGCGTTCTCCTGTTATTGTTCAATTCTCTAATGGTGGTGCTGCATTTATCGCAGGTAAAGGTCTTAAAGCTGAAGCGCCACAACAAGCGGCTATCCTAGGGGCTATTTCTGGTGCTCACCATGTACACCAAATGGCAGAATACTATGGTGTTCCTGTTATTTTACACACTGACCACTGTGCGAAAAAACTGTTACCTTGGATTGATGGTCTGTTAGATGCAGGTGAAAAACACTATGCGAAAACAGGTAAACCACTATTCTCTTCTCATATGATTGACTTATCAGAAGAGTCATTAGAAGAAAATATTGAAATCTGTTCTAAATATTTAGCGCGTATGGCTAAAATCGATATGACTTTAGAAATCGAATTAGGCTGTACTGGTGGTGAAGAAGATGGCGTTGATAACACAGGTATGGATAGCTCTGCGCTATATACCCAACCTGAAGACGTTGCTTACGCTTATGAAAAACTAAATGCTATCAGCCCACGTTTCACTATCGCTGCATCATTTGGTAATGTTCACGGCGTTTATAAACCAGGTAACGTTCAATTAACACCAAAAATTCTTCGTAACTCACAAGACTATGTGTCAGAGAAATACAATCTGCCACACAATAGCTTAAACTTTGTTTTCCACGGTGGTTCTGGTTCATCTGCAGAAGAAATCAAAGAAGCTGTAAGCTACGGTGTTGTTAAAATGAATATCGATACCGATACTCAATGGGCAACTTGGGACGGTATCTTACAGTTCTACAAAAAGAACGAAGGCTATTTACAAAGCCAATTAGGTAATCCAGAAGGCGCTGATAAACCTAACAAGAAATACTATGATCCACGTAACTGGTTACGTCATGGTCAAACATCAATGGTTGTTCGTTTAGAGCAAGCATTTAAAGAGCTAAATGCGATTGATGTTCTGTAATACAATTTTATTGTAATACACCTAAAAAACCCGCTTAGTATGCGGGTTTTTTGTTGGTTGTTAGCACTAGGTACGATGGTATTGGGCTATTTAGTTTCGGTTATATTTGTCATTAAAGGTTTGGTCTGAAATACACAGATAATAAATTCCTTCAATAAAACCGATAATAGCGGGTATCCCCGTCCAGCAAAAAATGAGATATAAAATCCCCATTCCTACTTTACGAAGATAGAATTTATGTATTCCTAGCCCACCAAGAAAAATAGCTAATAATGCGGCTGCTAGCTTATTTTTATCATTCATTAATATCTGCTCCTATTACCAATCATTGGTTTTTAATCATGAATATTGATTATTAGACAATGCTAAATATTGTCAGTTTCAATTAAAGGTACTATTTATAAGATAGATTAAAACCAGAAAAAAGAAAAAAAGAGAAGATCACTAATCATAAATAATAAAAGATTAAGGTTGTAGAAGATTTAATCGCTAAGCGTTTTTATAAGAGATAAAAAAGCGCCTTTCTAGGCGCTTTGTCTGTGATAAGCAAAGGTGTTTGCTTATTTTATTTACTTAATCATTTTACTCTCTTCTTTCATCATGCGGTTTAGTAAAGGTACTGTTGCCCACATAATCAAGCCAACCACTAAGGTAACGATACCGATTTTGCCAAACACATCAGTATAAATAGGCAGTGTTTGTAGTGGATCGGTAATACCTTCAGGTGGGGCGGTAAAGGTTGCTACATGGCCTCCTAACAGGTAAGCCGTCGCTTGTGTTAAGAACCACATACCTAAAATAAAGCCCATCATATATTGCGGTACAAAAGCGGCAATCATCGCTAAGCCTAATGCACTGATCATCAATTCCCCTAGACTTTGGAAGAGATAAATCAGTACAACAAACCAAGGTGATGTTAAACCTTGAGCATCAGCAAACCACATACCTGAAGCGGCAGCGGTTAGGAAGCCTAATGAGCATAAAAGCATACCTGTGGTAAATTTTGCCGGCATGGATAAATCTTTGCCTTTCGCGCCAAAATGGCTATAAGCCATTGCTAAGATAGGGCTGGCAATAATGATCCAAAATGGATTTAATGCTTGGAAACTCACCGGGTTAATATCAAAGCCTAACAGGGTATGGTGAACATTATGGATAGCAAAGAAGTTAAGTGAGGTTGGCATCTGAGCGTAGAGAATATAGAAAATAACAGCTTCTAACATCAGAACAAATGCAACATACATTTTATTACGTGCTACTCTGTCTTTTTGTTTAAAGGCTTCACGAAAATAAATGATAACCACAACAATAGACAAGCTGATTAAAACGATGTTAGCAATCATCACATTGTGCAACAACCATGCACAAATAAAGACCATAGCGACAGAGCCTGCAATAACTAATAGCAGTTTGTTGAAATTCATTGGCAGGTGATCTGGCTCAGAACCAATATTCACGACCATTTTACGGCAGAAAAAATAGACCAATATGGCCATTATTAAGCCGATACCACAAATATTATAAGTCAGCGCATAGCCGTAGCGATCGGCAAGAACGGGGGCAATAGATAAGGAGATTAATGAACCAACATTAATCGACATATAAAATAGTGTAAATGCACCATCAAGACGGGGATCTTTAGGTTTATAGCATTTAGCTAATAGGCTTGCTGGATTTGCTTTAAATAAACCGTTACCTACTGCGATAGTGGCTAAAGCATAAAAGATTAAATTAGGATACATAATTGACATGCCGGTCATAAAATAACCGATAGCCAATACGATAGCCCCTAAAACAATGGTTCGTTTAGTACCTAATAGATGGTCACCAACATAACCACCAATAGAAATAAGCCCATAAACTAATGCGGAGAATGCACCAAAAGTAATAAAAGCTTGTTCTTGAGAGAATCCGAGTTTACTAACAAAATAAACGGCAAGAATACCTTGTACGCCGTAGTAACCAAAACGTTCCCATAATTCCACAAAGAAAATCATAAAGAATGGTTTAGGCTGTTGTAATAAACCGACTTTAGCGGGTTTATCCATATCTTTAATGCCCCTAATTATTATTTATTTTCAACAACGATGCTATTTACTCAAATTCACGATGAATGTTACACCCTGATAACATTATCTGTTGTATTTAGAGTGATGTTTGCAAATTTAAGATGGTGATCAGTAAGTCCGGTAGACTAATATATTGATAGAATGACTTCTCAAAGGTTGATCACACTGTTAGTAAGATTAATACCAGATTGAAAAAAATAGTCATTAATTTATTTTCAATTAAAGCGATTTAATTGATCTTTGGTATAAATAATCACCAAAAAGAGCCTGTTTTGTTTATATTTTAAGCTTAATAAAGCTGATAAAATATAAGCATAAAAATAGAGTGGAAGGGTTATTTATATCGTGACTAATTGATTTTCTAAAGAAAAAGTTTTCTTATAATTTTAATAATTTCTTTTATAACAAACAGATGTTAAAAATAGTTTAATAAAACGCTGATAGCTCTATTTTAGGATAAAGTGAAATAAATATGCATGAAGTGCGGGTAATTATTTAAAATTTAACAAAGGTAATAAAAACGCCTTTATTAATAATGAAGGATTTAAATTGATACCCTCTTCAAAATAATAAAGTGCGTTTTTGTTTTTAATATTAGCTAATTAAGCGGTGGTTGGGACTAATTTATGTTTAACAGGATGGAAGCGACGCTTAAAATAAATTAAGCCATCGCCATCTTCTCGAACCGCAATATTTTTTATCTCTGCCATATAAACAAAGTGAGTACCTACTTGGCGTACATCGTAAATATCACCTTCTAGGCTAGCGAGTGCATTGGTTAATATCGGTTGCTGTAATGCGCCATATTGCCATCCTGGTTGGGTAAAGCGATCAGCCATTGCCAGACCTGTCATACCGGCAAAATGGCAAGCCATCTCTTCTTGTTCATGATTTAAAATATTGATACTTAATTTGCCATTTTCTTGAAACGTACTATTCATTTGGCTTTTACTATTGATGCAAATCATCACTGTCGGTGGAGTATCGGTAACTGAACATACAGCTGTTGCTGTTAAACCACAGCATCCTGCATCACCATTAGTTGCGACAATATTAACGGCAGCACCTAAGCTTGCCATTGCATCCCGAAAAAGTGGGTTAGCCTGTTTTTCATCAGACATTTTTTACTCCTACTGCCAGACTTCTCATCTGTGGGCGTCTTCACTTAAAATAACCATTAGTTAGAAAATCAGAATTTATCTAACTAGTGCCGCTTCACAAAGTTGTAATGATCTTGCTGATTTCTTTGCTGTGTGAATTTAAAGCCGTAACGCTACCTCGCATTAGCCAAGAGATCAATCTTTCTTTGTTACAACCTGTTAACTTTATCTCAAAAAGTCGTGAGACAACCTTATCGCTGGTTGTTATTATTCCTAATAAGTCAAGAAAAGCGATAGGTAAATCAGGTGATTTAGCCTAGTTTGCTGATAAATAACACGAAATGACACATATTATCCTGTTATTTTTTGGGGATATTACGCGGTTTTGTCTGAGAAAAGTACTAAGGTCATCAATTGCTAAAATAGCCTAAAATGTTAGAAATTGAGTCAAGTTTATTTATTTGTTAATATGATTAATTGTAATAAAAAGTCTATTCTTAGAATATTATTCATTTATAACTATAACGAGTTATAATTTTCACCGGCTAGATTGAGTGATTTTTCATCAATTTATCTATCAATAAAGAGCTTCTGATTATGCATGAGTCATTAACAATCGCGCTATTGCAAGCACGGGAATCTGCGATGGGATTTTTTCGCCCCGTTCTTAAAGAGCATAATCTGACAGAGCAGCAGTGGCGGATCATCCGAGTTCTTGCTGATAAGCGCTCTATCGATTTTCACGAATTAGCACAAAAAACCTGTATCCTGCGTCCAAGTTTGACAGGTATTTTGATTAGAATGGAAAGAGATGAGCTAATTTGTCGATTAAAACCAGTGAGTGATCAACGTAAATTATTCGTTTCTCTATCAACCAATGGGCAAAATTTATATGATAAAATCCAGCCTAAGATAGAAGAAGGGTATCAATTACTCGAACAAAAGTTTTCTACAGAAAAACTGCAACATTTGTCTATCTTACTGAAAGAACTGATAGCGTTAAATCCAGAAAATAGTCATTCAACTGAAAAATAACATGTGTGCACCAAGAAAAAAGAGATGATGTTATACCATCATCTCTTTTGTTTTTATGTAATAGGTGAAATTACCTTTTACCTAATACGTGTAAGAAGTGAATATGTTTTTCATACTGATCGAGAATGTCATGAATAATTTGTTCTTTTGTCCAGCCCATGACATCGTAATCTTGCCCACCTTCTTTGAGATGAATTTCAGCGCGATAGTATTTATGCTCTTCATCTTTTTCTTCATCTGTTAAGCCGGCTAGCGCGAAAGCGGGTTGAGTATAGAATCGTAATCGTACTTCATAAAAGAAGTTCATATCCTCACCTAAGTCCACTTCAAAGCCGATGCGATCTTCTTCTTCGTCATGGATATAGCATTGAATACCTTGTTTGCTTAATTCAGCCGACACCATTTCCATGGAAGGATTAACGACTTCTTCCATAAAACGTTTTACATGTGAACGTTTAGGAAAATAAGCAATATTTCTTAATCGACGTTGCCAAGGAATAGGATTACGGCTAGCCGGTGGGGCGATAGTCGTCATCTGTTGGCTATCTCGCTTATAAACATCCACTCGCAATGCCTTAATTAATCCATAAATTGATGCCAATAGCACGATGGCAAATGGTAACGCACTGGCAATGGTGACAGTTTGTAATGCTGATAAACCTCCTGCCAATAACAAGGTAATGGCTGAAATACCCATTAATGCAGCCCAGAAGATACGTTGCCATACAGGGGTTTCTGAATCTCCTCCTGACGCTAGGGTATCAACCACCATTGCACCGGAGTCTGCTGAGGTGACAAAAAAGACAATGACCATCAGCATTGCGACAAAGGAAAGCACTGATGAGAATGGAAAATAATTTAAGAATTCAAACAGTGCTAATGACACATCTTGTTGTACTATATTCGCAAGAACTTCTGCACCTTTATCTTTAATTAAATAGATAGCGGTATTACCAAAGACAGTCATCCAAAGTAAGGTAAAGCCAGCTGGAACAAAGAGTACGCCGACAACAAACTCACGAATAGTACGACCACGGGAGATCCGTGCAATAAACATACCGACAAAAGGCGACCACGATAACCACCAGCCCCAATAAAGCAGTGTCCATCCACCTAACCAATCACTTGATTTTGGCTCGTAGGCATAAAGATTAAACGTTTTACTCACTATTTCTGATAAATAGCCCCCTGTATTTTCAACAAACGATTTTAAAATCAATACAGTAGGGCCAAGAATAATGACTAATAAAAGAAGAATAACGGCTAAACCAAGGTTAAGCTCGGATAAAAAACGGATACCTTTTTCTAATCCAGAGACAACCGAAATAGTAGCAAGCCCGGTGATAACAACAATTAAAACCACTTGCACGGTTGGATTAATTGGAATATCGAATAGATGGTTTAAACCGGCATTAACTTGTAGAACACCAAAACCCAGTGAAGTTGCGACACCAAATACGGTGCCCATCACAGCAAAAATATCTACCGCATGCCCAATAGGGCCATAAATACGGTCGCCAATGATAGGATAAAGGGCGGAACGTAACGTTAATGGCAAGCCATGGCGGTAGCTAAAAAACGCCAGAATTAATGCCACGATGGCGTAAATAGCCCAAGCATGTAATCCCCAGTGGAAGAAAGTCAAACGCATAGCTTCTTTGGCGGCTTCAATCGTCTGCGCATCCCCTGTGGGTGGCATTAAATAGTGCATAACGGGTTCTGCGACACCAAAGAACATCAGCCCAATACCCATACCTGCTGAAAACAGCATCGCGAACCAAGCAAAATAGCTAAAATGTGGACGAGCATGATCAGGGCCTAATTTTATTTCGCCAAAGCGCGATAGCCCTAAATAAGTCACACTCAGCAAAACCAATGCTACGGCTAAAATATAAAACCAGCTCGCGTTGGTGAAAAGGTTTTCCTGAAGGTGCCCTAGCTTGTCATTAGCGAGTTCAGGAAATAGCGCTGAAAACCCTACGACGAGCATAATAAGTATTGCGGAGGTGTAAAATACGGGAGGATTAATTTTCATCCTAATTTTTTTTGGTGTGATTTCATTTTGTTGGCTCATAGTTAACCTATTTTTGTTATTTTTCTTAGACAAGACTTTTCGATATTGCAATCTAGCATGTTAGTGGTATCGCTAGGAAAGAAAAGTTTGTAAGAAAATTTGAATAAAACATCAGATGATCTTGAAGCTTTATAAAAGAACGGAAATAAATTATATTTTTCCGTAAGGTGAAGAAAATTACAATTAAATCAATTTATTATCATATGTTTTTAGTCAGCGTCTTGACGCTTTAATAGGTTTCTCCTGTTGAAAAAAGGATAGTATGGTTACATTTTTTGCTTAATCGATCAACTCCTGTTTGTTTTTTGCACAAAAAAAGCCAGTAAAATATTACTGGCTTTTTCAACATCAAAATTTCTGAAATGAAATTATTTATTATCAGCCTTTAGAGAATCAATTTTTTGCTTTGCTTGATCGGTGAGCTCATCGGCTTTATCAAGCGCTTTATCTTTAGTATCTTGCGCTTGCTGTTTTACATCATCACTGGTTTTAGCCGCATCTTCTTTTAGTTGCGCTGCTTTGTCGCTAGCATTTTGTTTTAAGTTATCTGCAGTGGTATTCGCGTTTTGTTTCACTTCTTCTGCTTTACCAGCCAGTTTGTCACTTTCATTATTTAAACTTTGTTTGATTTCATCTGCTTTTGCACTTGCAGAATCTTTTAGTTCATCTGTTTTTTGTGCAATGCTCTCTTTTAATGCATCGGTTTTTTGATCGGCTTGTGCTTTAAGCTCTGCAGCTTTATCTTCAGCTTGCTCTTTTAGCTTGGCCGCATCTTGTTTTAATTCGTCAGCTGTCGCTGATGCACTCTCTTTTAAATCAGCGGCTTTTTCTTTAGCTTGATCTGTTAATTCTTTTGCTTTGTCTTGAGCCGTTTCATTTACTTGGGTTGCTGTCTCTTTTGCTTTATCAATACCTTCATCCACTTTTTTCGATGAATCATCACAACCTGCTGTAATGGTAACAAGACCTGCTAGAATTAAAGATGCCAGTAATTTTTTGTTCATGTTTCTCTCCAGAGAATGTATCCAAAACATATCGATGATATCTCGCATAACTAGTATTAAAAGCGAGAGGTTATTGAGTTGATATTTTATATATTATCTTAACTCCCAATAAAATAAGTATAGTGAGAGTCTGAAAATCAACAAGGTTAAGTATATTAAGTGATTACCACTAGTCAAATATATTAGATTTGTAAGGTTAATATCTGTCAGATTTCTCTCAATGGTATGTTTTATGCTTTATAATTACAGTGTGAATCGTTTTGCAAAGGTGCTTAAGAAATGGAATATTATCTGCTTGTGGTTATCAAGTTTATTATTGGTTTTACAATAATTTTGGCTCATATGAATATTTCAGGGAAGACACAACTCTCTCAACTAACTCCCATTGATTTTATTGGTAATTTTGTTTTAGGGGGGATTATGGGAGGGGTTATTTACACAGATGCAATCCCGCTTTACCAATATGTTATTGTCTTTTTGATAGGTGTATTTTTTATTTCTTTTCTCAATTATATCAGTAAAAAATTTAATTTTTTCCGAGCAGTAGCGATAGGTAATCCGATCCCGATTATTAAAAAGGGAAGATTTATTATGGAAAACATTACTGAGAAGAAAAATAAGATTGATATTCTTAATATCACCTCTAGGTTACATGCCCAAGGAATTCATTCTTTTCAAGAAGTTAATTATGCTCAAATTGAACCTGATGGACAAATAACGGTAGTGTGTGATGGTGCTAAAATGCCCTCTATCATTATTATGAAAGATGGTGTTATCCGAACTTCTGAACTTGAGCAGATAGAACGAGATGAAAATTGGTTAAACGAAGAGATGAAAAAACAACATATAGATAACCCAGAAGATGTTTTTTTAGCCGAATTTTGGGATGGTAAAGTCAATTTCATTTTGCAAGACGGTAAGATCAAACACGATTTCATTCCGACTGCTGAGTAGCAATATCCTGTGAAAGAATAAAAGCAACGATTAATACTATCTCAAGAGTCGCTATCGTTGCTCTATTTTGATTTAGTATTAGTTAAAGTTTGAATGTCTCAAAATCACTGGCGATTTGTGTATTGTCAAATACAGTATGACATTCCGCTAATAGTTCGGGGGTTTCTTTAGGTGAATAGCGACTACTGATATGGGTAATGATTAGTCGCTTAGCATTCGCCTTTTTGGCTAACTCAGCTGCCTGTATGGTACTTGAATGTCCACGACTATTGGCTTTATCAGCCATGTCATGTTTAAAGGTTGCTTCATGGACAATAACATCGGCATTCTCAGCGAGTTTAACTGCATTAGGCGTTGGTTGTGTATCGCCAAAAATCACAATACAACGGCCTTTGATCTCTGTGCTTAGATAATCTTTTCCATCTATGATCCGTCCATCAGGTAGTGTAACGGTTTTCCCTTGTTTTAATAATTTATACCAAGGGCCTCTAGGGATATTCTCTGCCTCTAGCTTGTCAGCATTGAGTTTACCTGGTTTATTGTCTTCTTCTAGACGATAACCAAAGCAGGGGACAGGATGTGATAATGCGCCACAACTTACACGTATACCTTCTTCTTCAAAAAGAAAACCATCTTGTTCTATTTCAATAATATCTAAAGGGTAAGTGAGATAAGATTGGCTTAATGTAAGGGCTGTTTCTATAAATGCCTTAATGCCTGTAGGCCCATAAATGGTTAACGGGTTTTCTGTGCCCCCCATTGAACGGCTACAGAGTAGTCCGGGTAAACCAAAAATATGATCACCATGTAAATGGGTAATAAAAATCTTATTAATGCGTGATAGCTTTACATGGCTATGTAAGATCTGATGCTGGGTCGCCTCTCCACAATCGAACATCCACAGACTTTTTTGTTTATTTTGTAAATCAAGCACCATACTGGTGACGTTGCGATCTTTAGAAGGTACGCCTGCATTAGTGCCTAAAAAGGTAAGTTCCATAATGAAATCCTGATCTCCATGGTGAATTTTTAACATTCATCTTAATCGTAATGGTATCTAAACTAAATAAAATTCTGCAACTGTGATTAAGATAATCTTCTCACTAAAGTTGATATGAATAATAGTGTGAATAAAAGATAATATACTTTATTTACTAAAATTAAATTTCTCTGATTAACGATTTAAATGTATCTGTTTTTATACAAACAGAATGAATGGGGCATATTCTTAATTTGTTTATTTTTTTTAATAAAGTTTAAAGTTCTTATTGAAAAAATAAAAAAAGTAAAATTTAAATTATGATTTTTTGAGTAAATAAAAAATAAACATATCTTACAAATTGAAATACTTTTTGTGTTTTTTTTACAATTTTAGTTTTTAATTTTTATCTTAAAAAGTTGTTTTGTTAATACAATGTAATGATATTAATTCTGTCTAATCAGAAAATATTCCATTATGAAGGTTTAATTTCTATATAGTTCTTTTTTATTATTTGGTTACAGCATTATTTAATTTTATTATGTCTATTTCTTAGTAAGTTAACGCTTTCAATTTTCTAATTAATTTCTTGTTTTTCATACTGTTAAATTTAACCGCAATATTTCAAAATAACCTTTTAGTTTTAAAATCCATTAAAAATAATTTATTGGTTTTTTATTCTGAAAAATCATCGTTATTGAATAATAAAAGTTATAATATTGTATATTTTTTGTGCTTATATGTAAATTTATGGTTATTTGTTTTTTTGTTATAATATTAAAATAATAAAATTTATTTCTATTTATAAAAATATGTTTCCTTCAATTTTTTACACTTTATATCTAAGTATTTTGTATTTAAAAGTCTATAAATATTCTTTTTATGATGCTATTTTTGGTTTTTTTATCTAATTACTTATTTTGGGGGTAATTATAATTTGCGTAAGATGAAAAAAAATCCAATTAATATCAGTGTATTAATAAATATATATTTAATTAAATTTATCAGGTTTGACTTAAATAAAGTGGCAGAGAATAATAAACCCAACTTGATATGAGCGTTATCTAATTTCGGTTGTTAATTATTATTTATTTTATGTATTGATGATTAATTATAGAGATTAATTTTTACAATATATCAAGATATACCAAATTCATTGCGTATCTTATTCATAAAAGAGAAGTGTATCGCCTGTATGGGATTATTTTTCTTAATTGAATGTTGTTGCTTTTATACTTTATTTAACTTTTATATTTTAGGAAAACAAAATGAAATTAAAAAAACTGCATTTAGTTTTAGGGTTAGGCTTATCTATCATTGCGGGCTCTGCATTAGCGGCAGATCAGGGGCATGGTACTGTTGAATTCTATGGTTCAATTATTGATGCTCCTTGTTCTATCGATCCTGATTCAGGTGCTCAACGTATTCCATTAGGTCAAGTGTCATCTAGCGCACTGAAGGACGGTGGCCGTAGTGCGTCAAAAATGTTTAAAATCAAATTATTACAGTGTTCTACTGAGACATATAAAACAGTCAAAACAACCTTTACCGGTGCTGAAGCTCCTGATGTTTTAGAGGGGGCTTTAGGTATTGAAGGGATCGCCAAAAATGCAGCTGTTGTTATCACCAATGCAGGTGGTGAACAAATCAAATTAGGTCAAGCAAGTGCCGCCCAAACATTGAATGACGGTAACAATGACTTAAATTTTGCCGCTTATTTACAAGGTTCTTCCTCAAAAGCTGCTATTCCTGGTGATTTTACAGCAATAGCCACTTTTGCTTTATCTTATCAATAATAGTCGTCAAATAAAGCTTTGTATAAGGATATACAAGGCTTTGTTAACTGATGAGTTTTCTTATCGTTAGGACACTTTTGTCATCGCGCTAGATATCGATGGTGAGTAATAGTAAAACGCGCTCTTTTTATAAATACAAAAGGATTATCAAACATAGTGATATTTCATCCGTAGGGGCATTACCGATAATTGACTGTTTTGGGCTCGAATATCACTAAATGGATTAGTTAGGTTTACTTATGGCTAAATTATTCAAGACGATTGATTTAAATGTTAAACATAAAAGTAAGCAGTGCAGAGGTCGTTCTGCTACCACACTGATCTATTTCGTGATTATAGGGATGGCAAGTATTGCCAGCGAGTCATTTGCTGTTAGCAAAGATATTGAATTTAACTCAGATATTCTTGACTTAAAAGATCGAGGAAATATTGATTTATCAAGCTTTTCCCGAGCGGGATATATTACTCCTGGCAAGTATGAGTTAATTATTAATATTAATAACAATGAATTAAGTGGAACTTATCGTGTTGACTATATTGTGCCCAAAGATGATCCCAAGGCAAGCGAACCTTGTATCTCACCCATATTAGTTAAGCAGTTTGCACTCAGACCAGAATGGTTAAAAAAGTTAACTTGGAAAGATAAGGGTAATTGCCTTAATGAGGCATCGTTACCAGGTATGAGCCTGAGGACAGATTTAGGTAGTGGGGTTTTTTTTATTACTCTTCCTCAAGCTTATCTAGAGTATTCATCACCGAATTGGGAATCGCCTTCTTTTTGGGACGAAGGTATTGCTGGATTATTGTTTGATTATAACGTTAATGCCAATGTCAGAGCGCCTAGTGATGGCAAGCAGAAACAGCAGATCACCGCAAATGGTACGGCGGGGGCAAATTTAGGTGTTTGGCGTTTTCGGGCAGATTGGCAAGCAAGTTATGAGCACACTACAGGTGTATTGCATAGCACAGAAAATCACTGGAATTGGGATCAATTCTATCTTTATCGAGCGATAACGAAATGGGGCGCCCGTTTAGTCATGGGGGAGACTTACTTACGTTCAAACCTATTAGATAATTTCCGTTTTACGGGAATAAGTTTACTTACGGATGAGCAAATGTTGCCCCCTAATTTACGAGGTTATGCTCCAGAGATCACGGGAGTTGCAAAAACGAATGCAAAAGTCACTGTGAGTCAACAAGGACGGATTATCTATGAGACACAAATCGCGCCTGGGCCATTTCGTATTCAAGATCTGCATGATGCGGTAAGTGGACGCTTGGATGTTCGTATTGAAGAGCAGGACGGAACAATACAAGAATACCAAATTGATACAGCCAATATTCCTTATCTTACAAGACCGGGACGCCTTCAATATAAAGTATCTGCGGGTAAGCCTTCTCGATTAGATCATAAAACTGAAGGGCCTATTTTTGCAATGGGAGAGTTTTCTTGGGGAGTGAATAATGGTTGGTCTCTTTTTGGTGGCACTTTAGTTTCTAAGGATTATAACTCGGCCTCGCTAGGTTTTGGACGAGATCTAATGATGTTAGGTGCTATCTCTTTTGATACGACTCATTCATGGGCAACCTTCGCTAATGAGAATAAACACTATCATGGCAGTTCATATCGAATTAGCTATTCAAAGCGTTTTGAATCTATTGATGGGCAAATCACTTTTGCAGGCTATCGATTCTCTGATCGTCATTTTATGAGTATGGATCAATATTTAGATAGGCGTTATCGCTATGGCGCACAAGAAAATAATAAAGAGCTTTATACCCTTACACTGAGTAAACAATTTCCTCAATGGGGACTTAGTACCTATATAAATTATAACCATCAAAGGTATTGGGATAGACCGAATAACGACTATTACAACTTCTCTTTATCAAAGTATCTCGCTATCGGGAAGTTTAAAAACATTAACATTAGCTTATCCGCTTATCGTAATCGTTTTAATGGCAATCATGACAACGGCGTGTATTTCAACATTAATTTGCCTTGGCGTGATAGAGCAACGATAAGTTATAACTCGGTCATAAATAAAGAAGGTAACTCACATAATGTCAGCTATTTCGATCGCATTGATGATAACAATAATTATCGTCTAAGTGCAGGAGTTAGTAGTCGAGGTAAACCATCGGCGGATGGTTTCTTTACACATTATGGTGATGTTGCTTTAGTAACGGCTTCAGCCAGTCATATTAACGGCGACTATACTTCGGCATCTTTATCTTTCCAAGGTGGGGCAACATTAACCACTAAAGGCGGGGATTTTCACCGTAGCAATATGCCGGGGGCAACCCGTTTGTTAATTGATACTCAAGGTGTTTCTGATGTCCCGGTAAAAAGTCTTAGTGCTATATCTCATACCAATATTTTTGGCAAGGCGGTGATCCCCGATATTAATCACTATTATCGAGGCAGTGCTTCTATCGATCTTAAACAGCTACCAGACAATGTTGAAGCACTACGTTCTATTCATCAATTAACTTTGACTGAAGGCGCTATTGGCTATCGTCAATTTGATGTGATTGCCGGACACAAAGCGATGGCAACAGTACAGTTGGCTGAAGGAGGCGTTCCGCCATTTGCAGCGACAGTAACAACGCTTAATGGTCGAGAATTAGGTGTTTTTAACGACGGTGGAAAGGTTTATTTAAGCGGTATTAATTCAGGCGATGTCTTGTATGTACATTGGGATGGTAAAAACCAATGCCAATTATCCATTCCTAAATTGGCGGATACACAACTGATCACATCACTGCTTTTAACTTGCTTTCAAAGACAGCCGACTATTTCAACATCATTCCTGGAAACAGATAAAACGCAAGCATTACCTCAACATTCATTCCTTAGTAAATAACGCTAAGTAATAACAATAATTGATTAATAGAGAGAAGAGTAATTAAAGATGATGGCATCTAAACATTTATTTATGGTAACTACCACCTTATTAACTGGAATGGTGTTTACGTCGCAAGTTGGTGCGACAATCGCTTTAGATCGTACACGTATTATTTTTAATGGTGCTGATAAATCAGTAAGTCTGAGTATAAGTAATCAAAACAAAGAATTACCTTATTTAGCTCAAGGTTGGCTAGAGAACGAGCAAGGAGAAAAAATAGAAACACCTCTTATTGTATTACCTCCTATTCAGCGTATTGAACCTGGGAATAAGAGCCAAGTGAAAGTGCAATCATTACCTGATATTGCACAACTACCTCAAGATAGAGAGAGTGTTTTTTATTTTAATTTACGTGAGATCCCTCCACGTAGTGATAAACCCAACGTATTACAAATTGCACTACAAACGCGGATAAAATTGTTCTATCGACCAAAATCTATTTATGCCACCCAAACTGATTTAAGTAATCCATGGCAGGAAAAAATTACCTTAACAAAGCAGGGGGAGAGTTATGTTGTGCATAATCCCACACCCTATTATATCACTATTGTTGATGGTCTAACGGATCTGAAAGGGAAAAGCTTAGAAGGATTTACCCCTATCATGGTAGCGCCTCGAGGGCAGGAAAAACTCAATTTAACGGTTTCTACGCTGGGGGCTTCTCCGGTATTAAGTTACATCAATGATTACGGTGGTCGTCCAAGATTGAAATTTAGCTGCGATAGTCGTGAATGTAAGGTGATAGAAACAGACCAAGGAAATTAATAGGTATATTTATGAAACAGCAGATTAATAAAAATAGTCTTGTATCAATATTGGTACTATTGAGCTTTTTTATCACAACAAATGTAACTGCTGTGACACCAGTTTTGTCAAGTACGGGACTATCACAAAATTCGCCTATTACACCTATTTATCCGATCCCTATCAATATAAAAGGGTACGTTATCGCTCACCCTCCTTGCATGATCAATGAGGGCAAAACGGTAGAAGTGAATTTCGGTGATGTGCTAAGTACACGAGTTGATGGCTTAAATTACAAACGTCTAGTTGATTATCATCCAAGTTGTGAACAAATGCCCATTAATACACTAAAACTTTCTGTCGAGGGGAATGGTACTTTTTTTGATGCCAATGCATTAATGACCAATATTACCGGATTAGGTATACGTATTTTGTATCAAAATAAACCACTTAAGTTAGGGCAGGCAATTAATTTTACTTATCCCGATTTCCCTGTATTGGAAGCGGTGCCTGTGCGTGATTTTTCTACTCTTCTTGTGGGAGGAGACTTTTCTACCACAGCGACATTGCGCATGGAATATCAGTGAGGAGATAACGGGAATGTTTAATAAACAG
This sequence comes from Proteus mirabilis ATCC 29906, assembly GCF_000160755.1. Classification (GTDB taxonomy): domain Bacteria; phylum Pseudomonadota; class Gammaproteobacteria; order Enterobacterales; family Enterobacteriaceae; genus Proteus; species Proteus mirabilis. The sequence continues at coordinate 165,180 of NZ_GG668578.1, read as the reverse complement.
AGGATATTCTTTTTCATAACGTTACTTTCATCATTTTCATTAATGGCTGATGAGACGGCAAATAAGGCGACAATCACTAACAGCGAAAATAATTTGAGATTATTTGGCACACTATTTATTCCCCCTCCTTGTGTGATCCAAAACAATGACATGATTGATGTTAATTTTGGTCACCAACTGGGAACGAGTCGCATCGATGGCATTAATTATACAAAGACCGTCAATTACACGTTGCAGTGTGAAGAAAATGCAAAAGGTTGGGCATTAGGTTTATCCATTATCGGCTCTGCAAGCCAATTTGATGCGGCTGCTTTACAAACCAATATAACGGATTTAGCCGTACATCTCACGATAGATAGTGAGCCATTTATTTTAAATAAACGGTTTGTTATTACCTCTGATAAACCGCCGATTATTTTAGCTGTGCCTGTAAAAAAATCAGGAAGTACCTTAACAAAAGGTGCATTTGAGGCAACAGCAACGCTACTTGCTGAATATCAATAGGAGTATCGGGATGATATTACAAAGATTATCTCTGAGTACTGCAATCTTTGCCGCTGTGATAGCTATGGCTAATGCTGATCCTAATATGCGTTTTCATGGTGAGTTAATTGATGAGCCATGTGTAATAAAACCCGGTGATGAAATTATTGTCATCACGCTGGATAAAGTGACTGATAGTGCTTTTTACAATGGAGTAGAAAGAACTAAAAGCCAGCAATTTGAGATCCATCTATCGGAGTGCGATCTCTCTATGAATAACAAAGTTTCCATCACATTTAAAGGTGATGAAAATAAGGCGATGGCAGGGAAAGGTTTTCTAGCATTGAGTCCAATAAGTCGAGCCTCTGGTATTGCTATTGGTCTAGAAGATAGCGATGGAGTCCTCTTACCCATTAATCAGCCATCAAAAAATATGGCTTTACTTTCAACTAATAACACATTGAGGCTTAGTGCTTTTATACAAGCAGAACCTACCGCAATTGCTAATCAATCAATAAAACGGGGGCCTTTTAGCGCCATTGCTACATTCCATTTAAATTATGACTAATGTTGACTTGAGGTTTATATGCTTATACCTAAGCGCCAATTAATCTTTTACTTATTTACTAGCATGTTGATATATCCAGCTTCCTCTATAGCCGCTATTTTTTCTTATATTACAGAATCAAAACCAGTAGGTAATGAGGGGACAGGGGCTGATTACACTTTTATTATCCAACGTTGGGATCCCGAGCCACCAACGGCTTTAAATCCTTGTTAATAAAAAAAAACCTTGTTATATAACCATAAATCATCGTCATCAGCCTAACCAGTCTGGAGGTTCAGCGACCAGAACTATTTTAAGTGATGGGCATAAATATCGAAGAATGGAAGATCTACGTATTGCTGTTATGAAAGAATTAGGAGGATTCCCTTATGGCCCAGGAGTTGCCATTCATCGATATGTTGATACATCAACCATACAAGAGTGCGTTGGTATATTTTATCAGCCAAATGCTTATGGTTTTGCTGAAGATGGCTATTTATTACCGGGTTCTATTTGTGCAATTGCTCCCCCTCCTGTTGGACATTGTGATGTGTTAGCCCATTCTGTTGAGTTGGATTACGGCAATGTGGGGGAAAATGAATTAGACAATGCGGTTCGTTCTCAAACTGTGAATGTGACGTGTAATCGTGATGTCTCTTTACAGGTTGTTGCAACAGGAATGAATAATCGTCAAGTCCCACTACGTAATGACAATAGCTTATATGCTGATTTATATATTAATGATAAATCTGGCGAAGAGGGAGAGGCTATCTTTGTCGCTAAAGGCAAAATGGTTTCTATACAAGTGAGTTCTAAATTGAGAACCAATGGACATGTTGCTCCAGGGTATTTTTCTGGCTCTGGCGCGTTGATTCTAACGTTACCATAATAATAAAAGGTTGAAATATCATGGTGAAATATCGTCGTGCAAATATTGATGTCAATGCACTGGTAGGTAAGCGCATACAAAAAAGGCGTAAAGAGTTAGGTTACACAGGTAGCCAATTGGCGGCAAAACTAGGGGTTAGCCAACAACAATTCTCACGCTATGAGCGGGGGTTAAACAAAATAGATCTTACTTATCTAGTGCTATTAGCTAAGTTCTTAAACACACCCATTTACTGGTTTTTTGAGGACTGTATTACTTCAACGTCGGTCAAAAGTGGCAAACCGCTAAGTCGACGAAGCAATCTTTTAGCCAAAAAAGCACTAGACGCATTTCTGTATTAACCTTTACCTCTTACAAGAAAAAGTCCTTAAATAAGCAACCTATTTAGGTCAGGCTAAGGGGATGTTTTCCCTTAATGATCGCTATAGCGATATTGACTGTCGAGTTATGTTGCACTCATTAGGCTTGCAATCACTATCCCTAAGCGAGCTTAGATGGGTAGTGATTGCTTTATGAGCATTATAAATGTGTAGAAAGAGACGAAAAAATCAGAATTAATTGTATTTTGAATATATCTCTTATACTAAGTTAAATTATTAATGATAAATCTTTTTAATGTTTTTCTGTGGGTAAATGGATACCTTCTAAGATAGAGTCTATTGGAATAAAAATGATTATATTTCAAAAAAAATTAGTACACCAAATATGACCGGGTTTATTAAAATCAAGTATCATTAATTAATTCTTTATTAAGATTACTATCGTGATTATTTATATTAAATGATATAATTTTTAATATAAATCCTAATTTGAATTAAAAAGAAAAAAATATCTATATTCTTATTGTAAAATAAAACGTACTCAATTATTGATATTAACTTTTTAAGTAATCTATTAATAAAGAACTATTGTGAGTTTCGCGTTTCCCACATATTGATAAATCGTTTTGAGTTACTTGCTGTATAAATAACCGTATGGGAAATATTACGATGGCCTAAATAGTCTTGAATTAAACGTGTATCTCTGCCTAAATCCGCCAGTGCGTAGCCACAGGCGTGGCGTAACATATGAGGGTGTGGACTAATAGAAACATTGGCTTTTTTACCTAAACGGCGTAATAGCCCATAAACTTGTTGACGGGAAATGGGGCCCGTTTTTTGTGATAAAAATACCCATTCAGAATCTGATTCTCTCCAGTTTTCTCTACTTTTCAACCAGTTGCATAAGGCTTCATATTCCTCATCAATAATAGGTTGTGTTGTTGAAAGCCCACCTTTTAAACGCCTGACATAGAGTATTCTACTTTCTAGATCAATATCGCTTAATGTTAAATTACATAGTTCGCTAACACGAAAACCATGTAAAAAACACATTAAAAACATACAGTAATCTCTTTCGGGATACCTACCTTCCTTAGCTTGCTTTAAAATAGCATTCACTTCAAAACGTGTAAGAAATTTACGTTGCTTCATTTTCGTAACCTTTTCAATTAGATAATAAACAACAAAAGTCAGTTGCAGCATCACTATAGCAAGTAATATGCATCAATAAAGGGTTGTGTTTTTTTTATACTTTCTTTTTTACTCGTTAATTTTAAACAAGTTTATTGAAAGTTTGCCAATTTTTAGAAAACGAAAACCATTGATAGGTAAGAGAAAGGAGAATAGCAGATGATATTTACACCTATTTAGAGAAACAAT
>NZ_GG668578.1:138580-161240 GCF_000160755.1 Proteus mirabilis ATCC 29906 | reverse complement strand
TTTCGTTTCTAACGATATTTCGTGGCGTTTGAAGTGGACTTAAATATACCAAAATTCCCGAGCTCAATAAATGAGCCATTCAATTAGGAATAATCCAATCCTAAATGAATTAATTATTTTAGATGTCTTCATCCTTTATATTTCAGGAAACAAAAAGATGAAATTAAATAAATTAGCTTTAGTTCTTGGTTTAGGTTTATCTGTTGTTGCGGGTTCTGCTTTAGCTGCAGATCAAGGTCATGGTACTGTTAAATTTGTTGGTTCAATCATTGATGCTCCTTGCTCAATTACTCCTGATACTGAAAATCAAACAGTTCCACTAGGTCAAATTTCTACTGCTGCATTAAAAGATGGTGGCCGTAGTAATTCTCGTGACTTTAAAATCTCTTTAGAAAATTGTACTACAGAGACTTACAAAACTGTTCAAACAACTTTCACTGGCTCTGAAGCAACTGAAGTTTTAGAAGGTTCTTTAGGCATTGAAGGTATCGCTAAAAATGCAGCTGTTGTTATCACCGATGCGGGTGGTAAACAAATCAAATTAGGCACCCCAAGTGCTGCTCAAAACCTGCGTGATGGTAACAATGATCTGAACTTTGCTGCTTATTTACAAGGTTCTGCATCTGAAGCTGCTGTTCCAGGTGACTTTACTGCAATCGCAACTTTCGCACTGACTTATCAGTAAGAAAAAATAAGTTCTGTACAAGGAAGTACAGAGCTTTAATTCCTGTCTTTACTTTTAATGATTTTTCTTACTAACGGAGAAAAATATGAATCGCAAGATGGCACCACTATTGCTATGCCTTGTTGCCAGTTTAGTGACTGCGTCAACGATAGCCAGTGATGTAAAACAAGATAAAAACATGCATCAGCGATTTGGGTGGCTCAATCTACAAGGAACCATATTAGAGCCGTCATGTGCAATATCAGCGGGAAGTAGTGATCAAGTGATCCCGCTAACGACGGTATCTATCCCAACGTTAGTCACTGAAGGTCAAGGACCGATTGAATATTTTTCTATCAGATTAACGGACTGTACGCTAATTAGCCAGAAAGGGCAAGAAGCGGATAATCCACGTTTTATCGCAACGTTCGATGGTCCTTCTAATGGAAATGGCAACTTTGAGTTATCCGGTGAGGCCAAAGGTGCTTCATTAGCGATAGCGGATCGTTATGGTCGACAAGCTATTCCAGGACAACCCCTACCGCCCGTTGGCATTGATTCGCAGTCAATGGCATTGCTGTACCAAGCTCGAATAGTCAAAAACAACGATACGCCAAAAGCGGGGAATTACCGTACGACGCTGCGCTTTAAGCTGGAATACTATTAAATGGATCAGGGTTGGATAATTTATGGTTAGATCATTCAAAACCGTTTGTTTAGAGAAGCGAGAAAAGAGAAAAAAGCATGCTATTCGGCCTGTTGCTATATTGATCTATTTAATTGTTACTGGGGCATCCAGTCTTTCAAATTCAGCTTTAGCGAATAGCGATATTGAGTTTAATGCTGATATTTTAGATCTTAAAGATAAACAAAATATCGATTTATCTGATTTCTCTCGAGCTGGCTATATTATGCCAGGGCGCTACGAATTTGTTGTTCGTATAAATAATAATGAACTTCCCGATATCTACAACATTAATTATGTTGTACCTGCAGATGATCCCAAAGGAAGTGAACCTTGCTTACCTCCTGAATTAGTTCGTCAATTAGGACTAAAACCAGAGTGGCTTGATAAAATTCGTTTTAACGATAATCAAACTTGCCTTGATACATCATCTATTCCCGGAATGACAATAAATGCCAGTTTAGGTAGTGGTAATTTATTATTAACGATACCTCAAGCTTATTTGGAGTATTCAGCACCAAACTGGGATCCGCCTTCTCGTTGGGATGACGGTATTTCAGGGATACTTTTTGATTATAACGTCAATGCCAATGTGACTGATCCTGCTAAAGGAAAACAACGTCAGCAAGTGACGGGGTTAGGTACTTTAGGGGCGAACTTAGGTGCTTGGCGTTTTCGCGCTGATTGGCAAGCGAGCTACCAACATACGACAGGGATCCCTCAAAGTACAGAAAACAGCTGGAAATGGAATCAATACTATCTCTATAGAGCTATCCCTCAATGGGAAGCGCGCTTTGTCATGGGAGAGACTTACTCGCGCTCCGATATTTTTGATAGTTTCCGTTTTACCGGGGTTCATCTCGCAACTGACGACAATATGTTGCCACCTAATTTACGTGGATATGCGCCAGAAGTCACAGGTGTAGCAAAAACCAATGCCAAAGTGACAATTAGCCAACAGGGTCGAGTGATCTACGAGACGCAAGTTGCTCCAGGACCATTTCGTATTCAAGATATTAATGATGCCGTTAGCGGTAAATTAGATGTACGTGTCGAAGAGCAAGATGGCTCTGTACAAGAGTTTCAAATGGATACGGCAAGTATTCCTTATTTAACTCGACCAGGACGAGTGCAATATAAATTCTCGGCAGGTAAACCTTCTAATATTGACCATAATACCGAAGGCCCCGTTTTTGGTATGGGGGAATTTTCATGGGGGGTGAGTAACGGTTGGTCACTTTATGGGGGCTCAATTGTTGCGGGTGATTATAACGCCTTGTCTGCGGGTATCGGCCGTGACTTAATGGCTTTTGGTGCTCTCTCTTTTGATGCTACTCACTCTTGGGCAAAAATTCCTCGTGATGATAAGCGTTATAACGGTGGCTCTTATCGATTAAGTTATTCAAAACGTTTTGAAGCTATTAATAGCCAAGTCACCTTTGCTGGTTATCGCTTCTCAGAACGCGACTTTATGACCATGGATCAGTATTTAGAGCGTCGCTATCGCGATGGTAATGCTGATAATAACAAAGAACTTTATACCATTATGTTTAGTAAGCAATTTCCTGACTGGGGATTGAGTACTTACTTAAACTATAGTCACCAAACATATTGGAATAAGCCAACTAATGATAATTACAACTTATCGTTAGCGAAAAGCGCGGATATTGGTCGTTTTAAAAATATCAATTTTAGTCTCTCCGCTTTCCGTAATAAATTTAATGGCACCAATGATAATGGCGTTTATATGAATGTCAGTATGCCTTGGGGTGATCGTGCGACCATCAGTTACAACACTGTCATTAATAAGAGCGGTAACTCTCATAATGTCAGCTATTACGATCGAATTGATGACAATAGCAGTTATCGTGTTGGCGCTGGGGTAAGTAGCAATGGTAAACCTTCAGCCGATGCTTATTTTATGCATTATGCTGATGCGGCCTTAGTCACCGCCAGTGCAAGTCATATCAATGGTGAATATACCTCTGCCACTTTATCGCTACAAGGTGGTGCCACACTTACGCCGAAAGGTGGAGCATTACACCGCGTTAGTCGTACAGGTAGTACTCGCTTACTTATTGATACAGACGGTATCGCTAATATTCCCGTGAAGAATTTTGGTGCGATTTCCCATACCAATATGTTTGGTAAAGCGGTATTGCCAGATATTAATGATTACTACCGTAGTAGCGCGAGTATCGATCTTAATCGATTACCTGAAAATGTCGAAGCATTACGCTCAATTCAGCAATTAACCCTAACCGAAGGGGCGATTGGTTACCGTCGATTTGATGTTATCGAAGGGCAAAAAGCCATGGCGGTTATTCGGTTAAAAGATGGAACCTTCCCACCATTTGGCGCCAGTGTCACAACAGAAAAAGGGCGTGAGTTAGGCATCATTAATGATGGTGGAAATGTTTATCTAACCGGTATTAATACCGGGGATGTATTGAGTGTTCGTTGGAGTGGTAAAGAGCAGTGCAAAGTACTTATTCCAACATTGGTGGAGAATGTGCAAATTTCATCACTGTCATTGACCTGTAGTGATGATGGCACAGCAACCTCTACTTTCAATCAAAGAGAAGTCTCCTTACCTAAAACGAAGTTTCTATCTCGTTAAGGTTAAGGAACAGGAAATAAAGATAAAAACAACTTCAGACAAAGAGTAATTAAAGATGATGTTATTAAAACGCTCATGCATTGTTGCAACCACTTTGTTAATGGGAATGGCATTTACTCATCAAGCTGTTGCTGCCATTGCGCTAGATCGAACTCGTGTCATTTTTAATGGTGCCGAAAAATCGATTAGTTTAAATGTCAGCAATCAAAATAAGGACTTGCCTTATCTTGCTCAAGGCTGGATGGAAAATGAAAACGGCGAACGTATTGAAAGCCCACTGATTGTTTTACCCCCGATCCAACGTATTGAACCGGGTGATAAAAGTCAGATTAAGGTGCAATCATTACCTGATATAGCCAAATTACCACAAGATAGAGAAAGTGTTTTCTATTTTAACCTACGTGAAATTCCACCACGTAGTAATAAGCCTAATGTACTGCAAATTGCATTACAAACGCGGATCAAATTATTTTATCGTCCTGCATCAATCTATGCCTCGCAAACGGATTTAACCAATCCTTGGCAAGAGCAGATCACTTTAACTAAAAAAGGTGATCGCTTCGAAGTGAATAATCCAACGCCTTACTATGTGACATTAGTCGATGGATTAACCAGTTTGAAAGGAAAAAGCTTGGATGGCTTTGAACCATTAATGATCGCACCTAAAAGTAGCGGCACGATAAATCTGAGTGCTTCCATGTTTGGTGCTTCACCGGTATTGAGCTACATCAATGATTATGGCGGTCGCCCTCAGATGAAATTCACCTGTAGTGGCAATCAATGCAAAGTAACAGAAACGGCAGCTGGAAACTAAATAGGTCTGATTTATGGTTATGGAACAGTGGTTTAGCCCAAGCAAGGCAGTGTTGGTTTTTATTCTGGCAACATTTACTGGAGGCCTGAGTTCTACTGCTGTTGCTAACTTACCTGCAGGAGCAGTAATAAGAGCGACCCCCGGGATTGTTTATATCAATATTACTGGAAACGTCATCGCTCCACCTCCTTGCTTAATCAATGACGGCAAGATGATCGAGGTGAATTTTGGTGAAGTAATGAGTACGCGTATTAATGATAGCAATTATAAGCAACCTATCGAATATACCGCGACTTGCCAAAAAAGACCGACTAACGCCATGAAAGTCTATATAACAGGTAATGCAACAGGGTTCGATAGTAATGCCCTACAAACTAATATTACGGGATTAGGGGTACGCATTCTTTATCAAGGTAAATTATTAGGATTAGGCTCAGCGGTTAAATTTACCTATCCCAATTTGCCTAAACTAGAAGCGATCCCTGTGCGTGATAATAGAGAAACACTAGTTGGTGGAGATTTTGTTGCCAATGCCACACTTCATGTAGATTATCAGTAAAGGGGCAACACGATGAATAAATTGCAATCTATTTGTCTGATTATATTACTAAATTCTACAGCAGTAATGGCGGCCGACTCGCCTAATTTAAAATTATTCGGAACATTATTAGTGCCACCTCCTTGTGTTATCAGCAATGACGAACGAATTGAGGTTTTTTTTGGTAAGAACGTCGGTATTAATAAAGTTGATGGTATTAACTATACCGAATCGGTGAATTATACCTTGGTATGCGACGCTAATTTAAAAGGTTGGGATTTGGGATTATCAATTATCGGACCTAAAACCCAGTTTGATGAGGCGGCATTGCAAACCAATATTCCAGATTTAGGTATTCATTTAACTCAAGATGGTAAGCCTTTTAAGCTAAATGAGCGTATTGCGATTTCACCAGATTCGCCTCCGGTTATTCAAGCTGTTCCAGTAAAAAGACCGGGAAGTACATTGCCTGAAGGGGCATTTGAAGTCTCAGCCACCTTATTAGCAGAATACCAATAGGAGCGTTTTGATGAAAATAAAAACATTATCGATCCGGTTCATATTGGGTCTATCTGTATCCATAGGGTTAACTTCAGCGGCTTTTGCAATACCGGACAACCTCTATTTTCACGGCATATTAGTTGATGAGCCTTGTACCATAAAACCGGGTGATGAAACCGTGGTACTCGATTTTGGCAATATTCCTGATAAAAACCTTTATGCCTATAAAAGAACGCCAAGCAAGTTATTTCAATTACGTCTGTCAGAATGCGATCTCTCAATCGGTAAAAGCGTCAAAATAACCTTTAAAGGAGAGGAAAATCAAGCAATGGCAGGAGAAGGATTTTTGGCAATAAGTCCGGGCAGCCAAGCTTCTGGTATTGCGGTGGGATTAGAGTCTGAAAATGGTAATGCTCTACCTATAAATAAAGAAACAGACAAGATGTCATTAACTGCGGGTGACACTATTTTGAATTTTTATGCCTTTATTCAAGGTGAGCCGGATGCGATTGCGAATAAGTCGATTAAACGTGGTCCTTTTAGTGCAATAGCCACCTTCTATTTGAATTATGACTGATAATGAAGATTGAGGTTTTACATGTTTATATTTAAACGATTTCCGGCGATATTTATCTTAATAGCGGGGCTTTTCTCAGCACCTGCGATGGCCTCTATTTTTTCTTATATAACAGAATCAACAGGGACACCTTCTAACGCCACTTACACTTATGTTATTGAGCGTTGGGATCCAGAAACCTCAGGAATATTAAATCCTTGTTATGGTTGGCCTGTGTGTTATGTCACAGTGAACCATAAACATACAGTAAATGGTACTGGGGGAAATCCTGCATTTCAGATTGCTCGAATTGAAAAACTACGTACTTTAGCTGAAGTTCGTGATGTAGTACTTAAAAATAGATCATTCCCTATTGAAGGGCAAACCACCCACAGAGGGCCTTCATTAAACTCTAATCAAGAGTGTGTGGGATTATTTTATCAACCGAATTCAAGTGGTATATCACCTCGAGGAAAACTCTTACCAGGTTCACTATGCGGTATCGCACCACCACCAGTGGGTGCTTGTAAAATATCTGAAGGTGCGGTGAACCTTAACTATGGTGATATTGATGAAGCTAGTTTAAGTGGTGCTAAGCGCTCTGAAACAATCAATGTAACCTGTAATTTAGCAATGAAAGTGTTGGTTATCGCATCTGGCTCTGATAGTGGGCGGGTACCTCTGCGTGCAGATAAGAGTTTATATGCTGATTTATATCTAAACAATTATCCTGGTGAAAAAGGCGTTACGGTAAATGTTCCAGCAGGCGGTTCAGCGCCAGTCTCTGTGAGTTCAACGCTACGCACGAATGGACGGGTAGCTCCTGGTCGTTTCTCCGGTTCCGGTTCAATTATTTTAACCATGCCTTAATCATGATAGTGGGTGAATATTATGATGATGAATTTTGATTTTGCGAATATAGATGTAAATGCTTCTGTAGGTAAAAAGATCCAAAAAAAACGTAAAGAGCTGGGTTATACCGGTATGCAGCTGGCTAAAAAAATTGGTGTCAGCCAGCAACAGTTTTCTCGCTATGAACGAGGTATGAACAAAATAGATCTCAGACATTTAGTGTTGTTAGCTCTCTATTTGAATACACCCATTTATTGGTTTTTTGAGGATTGTTACGTAAAAAAGCCTTCATTAAATAATAAAGGAATAGATAAACGTAATTATGTTATTGCTCAAGCAACACCTGATGCTTTTCATTATTGATATTCAGTCGATATGACATATTGATGTTTTGCTAGATATTACATTTCTTTGATTGATTACCTTATTGGTAGGGCAAGGGCAACCTTGCCGTTTTTTTATGTTGAAAGCTGACTTATTTTATCTCTTCTAATACACCCATTTATTATTTTTCTATTATTTACTACGCTATTATTAGGCTTTTCTCCTATTTTATTATCATACCGCTTAGTCACAAATAGACTTATTTTTTAACATCTCTTAGTTAATTCTTGTAATGATGTGACTATAAATAGTAATTTCAGCCGTTATTATCAGGTTTATTAGAGTATTCGAAGCTTTTTATGTACTTTTTAAGGAGTTTTTAGTTCTGTAAAGGTTAATAAATAGACTTTAAAATGTTAAAAAGTGTTAACTTGCGCGCATTTTTTAATTTTAGATATTATAAATTGATTTTAATGTTTGTTATCTATAATTGATGGTATGTTTTTTAACTTATTGTTTAATATTAATTAAATTATATTTTTTTTCATTGTTTGAGTGTTAATTTTAGATAATATCATTTATATGATAGGTATTTACGGATAGTAAAAACAAATTTGGTTGTGTACTGTGCATTTTCTGTTTTTTTATAAAAAGGATAAATCATGCAAACAAAAAAACAGGGAGGAAGTCGTTTTCTACGCACAGTGGAATGGCTTGGAAATGCACTCCCCCATCCCGTTATTTTATTTATTATTTTAATTGCTATTTTACTTGTATCTTCAGCGGTTGGTGAATACTTCGGCGTTACAGTACAAGATCCACGACCAGAAGGCGCTAAAGGGCGCGCTGAAGATGGTTATATTCATATTATCAGTTTACTTGATGCTGATGGTATACGACGTATTCTTGCTAATATTGTTACCAATTTTACAGGGTTTGCTCCTTTAGGAACCGTACTGGTGGCTTTACTCGGTGTCGGAATAGCTGAACGAGCGGGATTATTATCAGCCGTTATGCGTTTAGTGGTTATGAAAGCTCCACGCAAAATGACCACATTAGCCATTGTATTTGCAGGTATTATGTCAAATACTGCAGCTGAATTAGGATATGTTGTCTTGATCCCGCTATCGGCAATTATTTTCCATTCGCTAGGTCGTCATCCATTAGCGGGGATTGCTGCTGCGTTTGCGGGAGTATCTGGCGGATATTCAGCTAACTTACTGTTAGGGACTATCGATCCATTATTATCAGGTATTACACAACAAGCAGCACGCATTATTGACCCAAGCTATATTGTTGGTGCGGAAGCAAACTGGTACTTTATGTTTGTCAGCACCTTTTTAATTACATTTTTAGGCTACATCATCACAGAAAAAATCGTTGAGCCTCAGTTAGGGCCTTATAATGGTAATGAATTAGATGATGAAGAAACTGATCTAAAAAATGCTGCGCAAGTTACCCCTCTTGAGAAAAAAGCACTATGGGCAGCAACAGGAACATTTATTGTGATGGCCATCATTCTGGCATTCACTGTCGTACCTGAAAATGGCATATTAAGAAACCAAGAAACAGGTTTAATTGGTAACTCACCATTCTTAAAATCCATTGTTGTATTCATTTTCTTATTTTTTGCTATCCCCGGTATTGTTTATGGTTGGATAGCTAAGACTATGCGTTCAGATAAAGATATTGTCGATGCCATGGCAAACTCTATGAGCACATTAGGTCTTTATTTAGTAATTATTTTCTTTGCTGCTCAATTTGTGGCTTTTTTTGGCTGGACAAATATAGGGCAAGTGATCGCTGTTAAAGGTGCGGCTTTACTTAATAGTATTGATATGCCAAGTGGGTTGCTATTTTTGGGCTTTATTTTAATTTGCGCCTTTATCAATTTAATGATTGGTTCAGCTTCCGCGCAATGGGCAGTAACGGCGCCTATTTTTGTTCCTATGTTAATGCTGGCAGGTTATGCACCAGAAACTATTCAAGCAGCTTATCGTATAGGTGATTCGGTGACGAATATTATTACGCCAATGATGAGTTACTTTGGTTTAATCTTAGCGGTTGCCACAAAATATAAGAAAGATACGGGTATTGGAACTATGATCTCGATGATGTTGCCATATTCTATTATCTTCTTAATTGGTTGGTCACTGTTATTCTACCTTTGGGTATTTGTTTTCCACTTACCTGTAGGGCCTGGATCGCCAATTTATTATTCACCGCATGCGGGATAATATTATTCTTTAGATAAGCTTATACAAGGATGTATAGGCTTATTTGTGTTTATGTGTTGCTAACTTTTCTGTTAATTGGGTTGCATAGTCCGTATGTAGAAACTGTGTGTCCATTCCTGCCTGTTGTAATTTTAATTCGAGTAAAGTGAGTTTTTTTTGTAACTGTTCATCTTTGATGCCAGTTTCTGAAAGTGAACTTAATATTTCGGCTAAAGATAATGCATCTTTTCTATCTTGCATTTCTGGGGGCAAAAAGCCGGCATTCTTAAGCAAATGATAACTAGCCCGCAAAGACTCAGGAACATGACTGTTATCATCTAATACCAAGGGTTTACCTTCTCCTGGCAAAGAAGAGAGTTCACCATTTTTCAACGCCTTTTCAATGTGGCGCTCCGCCCATTCATCAAGAATTGACATTATTCAGCCTCAACATTAATGACTAATGTAATCAATAAAATAACAAACTTAATTTCACTTGATCAAATCACATAAAATGATATTATATTTTTATATTATATAAAAATATATATTGTTATAGGGAGAGTAAAATGAGCAAGTACCAAGAAATAGTAACAGACATCTCGGGGAATATGGGGGCATTATCTAAAAATATTCCTGAAGTTATGAAGTCATTTATGAGTACCACCAAAGCAAGCTCTAAAGATGGTGTGCTCGATGCTAAAACCAAAGAGCTGATTGCTATTGCCATTGCTGTTGCTAATCGTTGCGATGGTTGTATAGGTTTTCATACTAAAACCCTAGTTGAATTAGGGACGACAGAGCAGGAGCTTGCAGAAGCATTGGGCGTCGCGATTTATATGGGAGGGGGCCCTTCTGTGATGTATGCGTCCAATACCATGGGTGCTTTTAAAGAATTTAGTCAATAGTATTTAATAAAATTTAGTTATCATTATAGCCAGCATATTGCTGGCTTTTTGGGTTTTAAAGCTTATAGTGGCTCACTTATATTTTAGTTTTTCTTAATGATTACTAATGGTATTAGTTATATTCGAGAAATGCCAAAAGGAAATTATTATTGATAACCTTTTTTTATAAAAACATAAAGGAATTGTGAGTATTTTTACGTAAAAAAATAAAAGATAACAATTTGATTTTTAATAATATTTTTTTATTTCTCTCTTTTTATTAATAAAGCTTTAATAAATATATTTGAATTTTTTATAAAATATTATGACTAATTGATGTTGATAAATAATGTAGTGCGTTTATTTGAGGAATTATGAATATAGCGATGACAGAAAGATATAAATGGTTATTGTTTTTCCTATTTATCTTATTAACTTATTTTATTCCTTTAGAAACGCGACTGTTATGGCAACCAGATGAAATTCGTTATGCTGAAATTAGCCGTGAAATGTTAGTTTCTGGCAATTGGTCAGTGCCTTATCTTCTTGATATTCGTTATTTTGAAAAACCTGTTTTAGGATATTGGATCAATTGTATTGCTCAGTGGCTATTTGGTGAAAGCCATTTTGCGGTGCGTATTGTTGTAGTAACATCAACCTTATTAACAGGATGGCTTATTTATAAAGCGGCAATGGTAGTTTGGCGCAATAGCGCTCTTGCTTTTAATGCTATGACCGTTTTTTTATCTTCTTTTCTGGTATTAGCAATAGGTACTTATAATATATTAGATCCTATTGTGACGCTGTTTGTGACCGCTGCAATGTACTCATTTTTAGTTGCGTTATCGACCCCGAATAAAACGGGCAAAATAATTGCTTATATGGGTATTGGCTTTTTTTGCGCACTTGGTTTTTTAACAAAAGGCTTTATTGCGGTTGTTTTACCTGCATTAGTTTTTTTAGTCATGGCAATTAGTCAAGCTCGCTTTAAAGAAGTGGTTTGCTATTCCTCTATTGCATTGTTAGCTCTCGCTATTACAGCTGGACCTTGGGTGATTACTGTTGCATTACAAGCACCGGATTATTGGAATTATTTTTTCTGGGTTGAACATGTACAGCGTTTTATTGCTAAAGAGTCTGCTCGCTCACAACCAACGTGGTTCTATATCCCGATAGTTATATTGGGTGTATTGCCTTGGCTAGGTTTTTTATTTGGTGCATTAAAATCAGCTTTCTCTTTAAAAAAAGGTACACTCTATTTTCTGCTGTGGTTTGCTCTCTTTTTTGCTTTTTTCTCAGCCTCAAAAGGAAAACTATTAACCTATATGCTACCGTGCTTTGTGCCATTATCTATTTTAATTGCACACTATATCGAAGAGTTAAAAGATAGACCTGATGAGAAAATTAGCAAAGTGAATGCATCTATCAATATTGCTTTTGGGCTAATGGGTATATCAGCCGTTATCTATTCTTTATACAGTGCCAAATTTGCGCTTTATGAT
Source organism: Proteus mirabilis ATCC 29906 (assembly GCF_000160755.1). Taxonomy (GTDB): domain Bacteria; phylum Pseudomonadota; class Gammaproteobacteria; order Enterobacterales; family Enterobacteriaceae; genus Proteus; species Proteus mirabilis. The sequence continues at coordinate 149,081 of NZ_GG668578.1, read as the reverse complement.
ACGAATGAAACGTTAAAAATAGTGTTAGCAATAAGTGGGTTTTTATTTTGGAGTGTGATTGGTGCGGGGGCGCTGTTTAGACAAACACAGTTTTTAACGATGTTTTGCTCTATCGGACTAAGTTTAGTTATTGGATATGCAATCCCAGAAAAGATAGAAAGTAGAAGTACACCGGAAAATATTATCCAACGTTATTATGAGCCTTTGAGTAATAAATCGTATCTTTTAACGGACGAAGTTGGTATTGGTACATCACTTGCTTGGGGACTAAAACGGACTGATATTCGTTTAACAGAGACGAAAGGTGAGTTGGCTTATGGTTTAAATTACCCAGATGTAAAAAATAAATACTATAGCCTTGAACAGCTATTAGCATTAATTGAAGCAAACCAATATAAAGGGGTAGCGATTGTTTTAGTCAGACCTGATAGAAAGCAGATTTTGACTAAATTGACTACATTAAAGGAAAAACCGATAGTAGAAAAAGAGGGCGATTTAACGCTGGTGTTCTTTAATTAGCTGAATTGCTTTAATATTTATTTTGCTGTGATGTTTTTTCTCAGTGAGTACTGCTCATGTATTACGATTTTGCTTTTCGTGTGATTTATATGTGATCTAGATTAAAAAACAGAATTTGTCGGTAAATATATTTTGCTCTTTGTCGTTTTAATGGTAGGTTTAAAATGTGTCCATTAGAACGGAGTTAGCTAAGCACTATATGACAAGTCACTTAACTTTATCAGAACCCCCACCCAGACAAAATGTACTCATGAATAGGGGGAATTTATGCTGATTTTTTTAACTGAATGTATTATCGGTCTGGCATCAATTGCTCTTACTCACCGTGTATTAATGTTGTACGGTAATAAAAAGAAGTGATGAAAATACGATATGCTAATAAGCTAAGTAATCTATTAGACTAACTATCATAGACGCAAAGCCCTATAACCTGATTAATTATAGGGCTTTTATTATAGTATTGAGTTAAATTAAATATATATTTTCAGCTACTGAAAATAGTTTTCAATAATTTTTATTTTTTCAATGTCTAGTGTATTGGTATATTGATGTAATAATGCCCAAGCTTGAATATAATCATATTTGGCTTTGATTAAATCTTGCTGCGCTCTATATAAAAGCTCTTCCGCATTAAGCACATCAACCATCGTTCGCTGACCACCAACATAGCTTTTTCTTGTTGCATTTAATTGTAACTTAGCGGAACTTACTGCTTGCTCAAAAGCCATCAATTTAATATGGCTCGTTGAGCAAATTTGATATTGATATCTTAATTCCTGCATAATATTTTGAATAATAGCATCCCTTTCAAATGCACTCATCTGATATTTTGCTGTCGACTGACGCATTGATGCCGTTGTTTTACCCCCATTAAATAAAGGCATACTGACATAAAAACCCACGTTAGCAGATTGGTATTTCTGGTTAATGGTATTATTACTATCAGAATTACTACTAGAGTAAGCCGCATAAAATTGTACTGTTGGGAAAAATTCTCCTCTATTTTTCTCAATCTCTTGTTTAGCTATCGCCATTTCATGACGAGCAGATTGTATCTTTAAGTTATTTTGTATAGCATTTTTTTCCCATGTGGAATAGTCATCGGGAGCCAGTGATTGAAGAACAAACTTTGTATCAGTTAGCTTTGCGATGTGCTCATGAGTAGGCAATTGTGAACCGATCATAGCACTGAGTTTGTTTTTAGCCTTTTCAATTTCTAATTGAAGATCGGTATATTGTGACTGGGTTAAATATAAACGAGTCTCTATTTCAGCAATATCTGTTTTGGTTCCTTCTCCTAACTCAAATAGGCGTTGACTTGAAGCTAGTTGTTTTTGATAGATTTCTTGCTGTGCTTGATTTAGCAATAATTTATCTTGTGTATAAGCAACTTGAATATAATTATCAATAAGTCGAATAATTAATTCTGAAAATTTATTTTGATAATGACTGTCTGCTAATAATGTTTTAATGATAGAAGCTTTGTATTCACTAAATGCGGTGTAGTCAAATAGTGGTTGACTAATAATCGCGTTGACAGAATAGCTTTGATAGTTTTGATACTCAACTGTTGTTATTTTATCCTGAAATATATTTATTGGATAAGCCTTACGTTGCCAGTTGCGAGGATTATTTTTGTAATTGACAGAAATATTGGGTAGCAATTGTGATAACCCGATATTTTCATACTCTTTACCTGCTACTTGCTCTTTTACCGCAGCATTAAATGTGGGATCATGTTTAATCGCTAAAAAATAGAGATCAGACAGTGTAACCGCTGAAGCTGGCAAGCTTAGGAGTCCTACGGAAAAAAGTGTAAAAAGTTTTTTTATTAGCATCATTATTCTTCCGTTAATGAAGTATGGAGCCTATCCAATACTGGTTTGAAAAGATAATTTAATAATGAGCGATCGCCAGTTTTAATAAATACATCAACGGGCATACCTGCTTTCAATTTATTTTTATTATCTGCTAATAATGTATAATCTTTTATGTTAATAAGAACTTGATAATATGGCTCAGTTGTTCGTTCATCAATTAATCTATCGGCAGAAATAATCGTTACTTCACCAGGAATTTTTGGCGTGGTATTTTGATTAAAGGCACTAAAGATCAAATCAACGGGAAGGCCAGGAGTTACCTTATCAATAAGATGCGGAGCAAGACGCGCTTCAATAACAAGTTGATGATCTTCAGGCACTATATCCATCAATGTCTGACCTGTTTTTACAAAGCCACCTTGGGTAAAAACAGAAAGATCCATCACAGTACCCGATATCGGTGCGATAATTGCCATTTTAGCTAATTTATCTGTTTCTATAATAAGTTGTTTTTCTGTTTCACTGATTTGTAATTGTATTTTATTTAGCTCTGTTCGAGCTAATTGGTAGTAATTAGCATTACGTTGCAATATTCTTTGCTCATATTCTAATTTTTGCTTTTCTAATGCGCTTATTTGCCCAAAAGTCTCGTTAAGTTGATTATTATTTTCAGCTAATTCTCTTATCATTTCTTGATATCGGTGACGAGGAATATATCCTTCATTAGCTAAAATTTGTAAATCATTAAGCTGGTTTTGTAGATTACTAATTTGACTCTTTTTATTCTGAATTGAGCGCTTTAGATGGGTTAGGCGACTAGTAATGCCATCGATAGCTGCTTTATAACCATTTATTTCACTTATTAATTCTGCACTTTTTTCATTTAATAAACGATTTTGTTGTAGTAATAACTTCTCTCTATTTTCAGTAGATGAATAGTATTTCTCGTTATTATTTAATTTAAATGAAGTTTGTTGATTAAGTTCAGCATATAATCTTTGTTGAGTGATCAGTAAATTATCATATTGCTCTGATAACGATTTTACTAAGGCTTGAGATTGAAGAGGGCTTAGTTGTATCAGGGTTTGTCCGGCAGATACCGGATCACCATTTTTTACAAAAATATGAGTAATAATACCTTCAACAGAAGATTGTACACTTTTTTTATTCCCCGATATTACTACGTTTCCTATTGCAGGAACGCCTTTATCAAGGGGCGCGAAAGCAGCCCAAAAAATAAAAATTGCTAAGCCTAATAAAACCACAGTCCATCCAATAACGAGAAATTTCTTTGGATCATCTGAAATTTTTTCTGACAGTGGTATAACATTTTTTTCTATAGTCATGATCAATTCCGAAAAATTAAGCGTTATTTGAGGTTGCTGGTGTTGAAGAAATAGTGTTTGCCGTTTTTGTGATAGTTGGATTATTTAATTCAGCAATAACAGACGCCGTTGGACCGAATAATTTGGTGTTTCCATCAAATATCACTAATAATTTATTGGTGACAGAAAGTAGCTGTTTTTGGTGGGTAATTAAAATAACGGTTTTTTTATGCTGTTTTAATGTTTCGATCGCCTGTGTTAACGCTCTAATACCTAAATCATCTAAATTAGAATTTGGCTCATCTAAGACAACTAACGTGGGATCGCCATATAATGCTCTGGCTAATGCAATACGTTGTTTTTGTCCGCCGGATAATCCTTCACCGTGAGCACCAATTTGGGTTTCATATCCTTGAGGAAAGCGTAAAATCATCTCGTGTACATGTGCCATTTTGGCGGCTTGGATCACTTTTTGAGGATCAACCTCAGTAAAGCGTGCAATATTTTCAGCGATAGTGCCGGGGAAAAGGGCGATTTCTTGAGGTAAATAACCAATATGTGGGCCAATTTCTTCTTTACTCCACTGAAAGATATCCGCATTATCTAATCGCACAATGCCTTTTTTGACCTGCCATATACCGACAATAAATTTTGCTAAAGAAGACTTACCAGAAGCACTCGGGCCAATAATACCTAGTATATCTCCCGGTAATAGAGCAAAATTGATATTATTTAGTAATATTCTGTCACTGTGTGGATACACGGCTTCATCGATATTAACAAGTAATTGGCCTTGAGGCTTAGGTAAGGCCATTTTTTTTATTTTCTTGAGGGTATGTTTTTAATAAAGTTGTCAATCGATTGTAGGCTGCTTTACTACTATCCCAACTTTTCCATACATTGATCACTTGCTCAATAGGGGCTAATGCTCGACCTAAAAGTATTGAACCGGCAATCATCATTCCAGGACTGATAGTATTATCAATAGCAAGCCATCCCCCTAAACCTAGCATTAAAGATTGTAATGCCATACGTGTTACTTTTGTGATAGCGTTAATACCAGCTGCATTATCACTGGCTTGTGTTTGTGCTTGTAAATATTTGAAATGAGAGGTTTGCCATTGTTTACGTAATTGACTAAGCATTCCCATCGCTTCGATAGTCTGTGGATGTTCTAAATGATGACTTTGTATTAGTTGTGCTTGATTGGCAAAATTGTTCGCTTTTTTTAAATGATTTTTAGATAGATATTCATTAAGGATAGCCAAAGCAAATAAGATAAGGGCACCACAAAGTGCAAATAATCCTAACCAAGGATTAAATAAAGTAATAACTAAAAGGTAAATAGGGAACCAAGGTAGATCAAAGAAAGTGAATATGGCATGACTAGTAATGAATTGTCGTAAAGTAATTAGATCTGTTAATGCTAACGTTGGATTAATATTCGCTATTTTGTTTAATTTTTCTCGGTAAGCTGCAGTATAAATGCGTGAATTAAGTGATAAATCTAATTTATTACTCATACGTATAACAATAATGCTTCTTAAATATTCTAATCCTCCCATAAAGATAAAAAGAGCTAACATAATGATTGTTAGCATCAATAGTGTCATTTCATTACCTGATGGTAATACTCGATCGTAAACTTGTAACATATAAATAGAAGGGACTAACATTAATATATTAATTAAAGCGGTAAATAGCCCAATAGAGAGAAAAACTTTTCGTCTCTCTTTTATGATACTTGTTATCTCGTTATTATATTTTATTTGTGGCATGTGGTATTCCTGATTTAATTTGTCTATTTTTAGTACTAAATATCTTTTGTTGGTCTTAAAGAAGCGTCTATTTTCACTTTATTTATTATTATGAATATCAAAATAGCTTCATTTAAAGCAAAAGAGAGTAGGAGAAATAACTTTCTCCTACCCAACTATGACTTAAACAATAAAATCAGTTTCGTAATTAACAAAACCTACGATATCAATTTTAAAATCAGGATTATAATTATAGCCATAAGCATTAATGGCTAATTCAGAAGCATTGGTTACTTCATTATAGCTAAGAGTTGCTTCGCCAGCATTTCCTGTAAAATTATCAACAAAGTTAAGAATTTTGCTACTAAATGTATCTTGAATTAATGTTGATAAATCAATTTTATCAATACCGGTTTTGAAATCCATTATTTTATCTGCGGCTGATACTAAAGAATCTGCAATTTCTTTATAAATAAAGGTATTGCTTCCTGTGCCACCATGTAATGTATCTTGTCCACGACCACCATAAATAGTGTTATTACCACTATGGCCATAGATAATATCGTCTCCTTCGCCTCCAATAAGAGTATTATCAGCATCATTACCATGAATAATATCATTACCAAAACCACCAATTGCGTTTTCTATGGTAACATTTTGTGCAATAGAAACATTTTTCTGTAATCCCCCCACATCAGAAAAGTTCCCAGCACGTAAATCAATCAGTTGATCTTGATAGAAGCCTGAGAAATCAAATGTATCGTTACCACCACTATCCCATACAGAGAAAATTAATTTATCATTGCTATCAGTAGCCGTATAATAATCAATCCCAGTATTTGAATTGAAACCATATACATCATCACCTGTTCTGGTAGTCGTATTTGCGCCATAGAGATATTGCATAGCAGAAATATCATGAAGGAGAGGGGCTCCGGCATAAGCACCTTGGAAGTGGGCGCCTGTTTCATATTCATCCCAATAGCTCATTACTGTATATTGGCGACTATCTTCCGCATAATCAGATTTTAAATAACCTGGAACATTCTGACCTGCGTTATAATCACCAGGATGCATAAGACCCAGTGTATGACCAATTTCATGGATAATAGTTAAACGACCATAATTACCCAATTCTGGTGTAGTATTACCTGCATAATGATAATCACTAAACCATGCTTGGCCAGAAAGATCTTTTCCATAAGCATAGGTATTAGGCAATGTTGCATAAGCCTGAAATGTGCCATTGGGATCATAGATATTACCAAAAGTAATATCTGTTTTTACGTCAGAAGCCTTCATTCCATCAACATTCCCAACAGCAACTTCAGTAAATTTAATATTTGCAATGTCAGACCATGCATCTAAAGATTTTCTTGCATGCTCTTTTTGTAATTCATTAAATTCATAAGGATTCTTATTACCAAATTGATTAAATTTGCCTTCCCATTTTGGGAATGAATAAGTCACCTCAGCGGGTTGCCCAATAACATATTTGCCATTCCAAGTGGAATCTTCACGGGCTATATGTTTTCCTGCGGTATCATAATCAAAAGAAGGTAATACTTTGGTTGAATAGTTATAGAAGATCCCGCTTTTATCTAATAAATCAGAAATATTAGATAACCCAACGGCTTTTTTTAATAAAAAAGATCCCATAATATCCTCCAGATATAAATTTAGGTTAAGTTTATTTTCATACTGAAAATATATTTATCTGGCGAATGCCATTGAGGATAAAGATAGACATTAATTATTATTAATCTAGGGGGGTAAAATAAGTTTTTAAATAATTGTGAAGTAAAGTGTGTTTTAAGTCAGAATAATTTAATGAGGTGAATATAAGTATAGTTATATTTTATTTTTAGATGATTTCTATTGTTAGTTATTGTTTTATAATTGAAAGGAAAATTTTACTTAAGTTTGATTTTTAATTTAATTAATGGGTTTGTTTAAAATTAATGTATCATTTATTATGTTAAGTTGTTTGATGTTTGATGTTTGATGTTTGATGTTTGATGTTTGATGTTTGTTTTATTTCTATAGTAATAATAATATTGGTGAATAATAAACAAAATAAAAATAACATAATGTATTATTTTTATACTGCTAAAAAACAGAACATCTAAATAAAAAAGGACTACAATATAATCATAATCCTTATTGTTAATTAGAATAATATCTTTATATATCTAAAAGATCATTGTAACTTAATATACCCTCAAGTTTTATAAAGATAGTCGAATGATGGTCGTTATTGGCTGTTGAAATAGTTATTGTGGTTTTATTTGTATGAATATCATTATGTAAAACTATTTCATTTTCATTTCCTGATAATTGTTCTACTCGTTTCATTTTTGATATATCGATTTTTTTATAATTTTGATCAACAAAAATAATTTTGTCTTCATTCGTATTAAAATCAAAAATTAAATTATAACTTTTAGCGCCTTTATAGCATAAGAAGTTAAAAGTATCATTTCCTTGTTCACCATATAATAGATTAGTACCTAATCCACAATAAAATATATCATTCCCTTCACCACCTTGAAGTTCATTTCGTCCTGCTTTTGATATCGAAAATAATAGATCATTGCCTTTACCGCCAATGAATGTATTATTTCCATAATAATCAACAAGGGTATCATCTCCATCACCACCAAAGAGTTTATCATTACCTTTATTTCCATAGAGGTAATCATTACCCATACTACCATGGAGAATATCATTACCCATACCACCATGGAGAATATCATCACCTATACCTCCATAGAGATAATCATTGCCTATATCACCATAGAGAATATCATTACCCATACCACCATAGAGGTGATCATTACCCAAACCACCCTTGATAGTATCATTACCATCACCACCTATAAGTTCATTATTAGCACTATTTCCTATGATAGTATCATGACCTGATCCACCAATAGCATTTTCAATAATCGTTTTGTAGGCAATAGAGATATTACTCCGTAACCCGCCAATATCTGAAAAGCTACCTTCATTTAGGTTAATAACTTGATTAACGGTATATAGGGAAAAGTCTAATGTATCAATTCCCCCCGAATCCCAAATACAACTTACTAATTTATCTTCTATGCTTTTTAAGGAGTAAGCGGCGCGTCCCGTATTAGAATGAAATCCATAGATATTATTTTCAAGGCGTGTAGTCATATTTTCGCCATAGAGTTGTTGCAATAATAATATATCTAATAGCATAAAGGTCATGGGATAAAGACCACCAAAATCAGCATGCTCTGAGGTTGGTATATCATAACCCATAACTGAATATTTCAATGAAGCTAATACATGATTTTTATCTTTATATTCTAAGTATTGCCAACTATGGCTTAGCCCGAGTGCATGACCAACTTCATGCAAAACAACTTTATAATGATATGTACCTGGCTGATATTTATTATTTTTTAGTGTTTCAATTAGAGTATTGGTTTTTTTTATTATCAGAACAGTACCATTATCTTTAAAATTGAAAGCATCACCAATATTACCTTCTGTTTTTATATAATTATCAAGATCATTTTGATGTATTATCTTATAATATTGGTGTGATGATAAATTTAAAAATATAGTTCCAGAGTATTGATATGTTTCATCAATATTTATCTTTTTTATAGGGGTTGAATACCCGCTAGGGTAGGTTGCAAAACCTCTGGTGGTATATGAAAATTCTATTGAACCATGATTAATATGAAAATCATCGTAAAAACCAAATTTTATATCGGCATCGTATTTTGGATTAGATGCAATAAACTTTGCTTGTGTTATATGGGCAATTTCATTAAGAATATCGGAAATAACTTCTTGTTGATGAGGATATATGGTTGTTTGTGTATTATAAAAATAAGGATGTATACTATTCTTATTTTTATTAATACTATTTTCTATATCCTCTATATCTTTTTCTAATTCAGCTATTTTACTTATTGAATATTTATTTCTATAATATTTTAATGAAGCGATTTCTTTTTCTTTTTTTTTCTTTAAGATAGGTCAATTCATATACTTTAGCGGTATGTTTTATTGATTCTATTCTATCTTTTTCTGTTACTGAATATTTTTTATTTGAGTAATTTCTTTTTTTATCATAATCAGGGAATATATATGTTATTTTGGTGATATTACTATGTGGTTGTTTAGGCCAACCATACATATAATTTATAACAATTTTACCATCAGGTAGATAGAAGTAAGTTGGTTTTTTTATTGAGTTAAAACTATTCATACTAAATCCTTTTACCAAAAGAGAATTTTCTATATTTCTTAATTTTATAATTAATGGAGATATATATGGGAATAAATTTTATAAAAACACACTATTTATTAGTATGTTTTTTAGTTGATTACTATTAATTATTTATACGCATATTATGCTAGATTATTATTAATGTAATAATTGATGGTTATTTATAGAGTAATAATTTAAAATTTTACAAATCATATGGTGAAATGTATTTATACCGCAAAGAGTTCATCGTGGTTAAATATACCGACAATCTCTATATGTACAATGGACTTATTGTCGTCAGAAGATGTTGAAACATCTATGATGGTCTTATTGGAAGGTTTGTTATGATTTAATGAAAATTCATTTTTACTTCCTGATAACTTATCAACTTTTTTCATTTTTGATATATCTATTTTTCTATAATCTCTAGTGATCAACGTTATTTTATCCTTGTTTTTTTCAAAATCCCAAATTGAGCTATTGCTTTCAACTCCCTCATAACAGAAAAAATTAAAGGCATCATTTCCTTGTCCACCTGTTATACGATGAGTTCCTGTGCCCAAATATATTTCATCATCACCTTCTCCCCCTTGAATGATATTTCTACCTGGAAGCCCTCTATCTGTTGATGCTACACAGATCCGATCATTACCCTTACCACCATCTAACATATTAGCACCATAATAATCGATAAGCATATCATCTCCATCATCACCATAGAGCACATCATTTCCCAATTCTCCGTATATAACATCGTTTCCAGAGCCACCATAAAATAAATCATTGCCATCACCGCCATAGAATAAATCATTGCCATCACCACCTATG
>NZ_GG668578.1:136101-137810 GCF_000160755.1 Proteus mirabilis ATCC 29906 | reverse complement strand
ATTTAAAGAGTAAGCGGCGCGTCCCGTATTGGAATTAAATCCATAGGTATTATTTTCAAGACGTGTGGTCATATTTTCGCCATAGAGATATTGTAACAATAATATATCTACTAGCATAAAGGTCATAGGATAAAGGCCACCAAAATCTGCATCTTTAATATCAGGACACTTATAGCTCATAACTGAGTATTTAATTGAATCTAATACTTTATGCTTTTCATTTAGTATGTATTCCCAAATATGAAATAGCCCTAGAGAATGACCTAATTCATGTATAAAAGTATGATATACAAATGAGCCGATTTTATGTTTATTTTGTTGGTATTCTTTGCGTAACTCATTATTACCCCTTGCTATTGTAATAGTTTTATCATTATTAATATAATATATATCATAGATATCTGCCTCATTTTCTATATATTCATCAATATTATCTTGCTTAATTGTTTTATAATATTCGCGTGAAGAAAAATCAATAAATATAGTACCCGGATCATCATGTTCTTCATCTGGTTTTATCTCTTTTATAGGTGTACCTTCCTCGTTAGGATGACTAGCACTGCCTTTTCGATAACCTGAAATGAATTTTGTACCAGATATATTAACAAATTGATTATAATAGCCAAATTTTAAATCAGCATTGGTATATGGTGATATTTTTTAAAAAATATAGGTACGATATCTGAGGTGTGTTGTAATATTTCTTCGATAACTTTTTGTTGATGAGGGAATATTGTTTCTTGAGTGGAGTAAATATAGATAGGTATATTATCTAGTATAGTATAAATATCATTTGCTATTTTTTTTATTCCTTCTTCTAATTCTTTTATTCTTTTTTTTGAAGCCTCACTATCTTTATCTTCAATGGTGTTTAATTCTTGTTTTTTTTGTTCTCTAATATTTACTAACCTATAATATTCATATATATCTTTTAGCGTTTTTTTTCTCATGTTGTCTGTTAATGGGTTTTTATTTTTTATAATTTCTCGGTATGTGTTATGATCTGGAAATGTATAAGTTATTGTTGTTATTTCATTTGGTGATTTTTTTGGCCAACCTATCATAGTTCCTGTTGTGATGATCCCTTTAGGTAAATAGAAATTAGTCGTTTCTTTAACATTTTTTACTATAGTCATATAAATTCCTTTCTTATTTAATAATAAATTATTTGCATTAATTATTATAAAATAAACTTATTCTATAATTAGCTAATTATTGTATTTTTGTTGTTTTATTACTTTTTGAAAAAACACATATCAGTATTTTTTATATTATTAGTTGGTTGTTATATTTATAGAAATAAAGTTTATAGAAACACACTATTTATTAGTGTGTTTTTAGTTGGTTATCGTTATTATGCTGGATTATTATTAATATAATAATTAATGATAATTTATAGAGAAATAGTTTAAAATTTTAACAAATCATATGATGAGATTTATTTATACTGCAAAGAGTTCATCATGGTTAAATATACCGACAATCTCTATATGTACAATGGACTTATCATCGTTAGAAGATGTTGAAACGTCTATGATGGTTTTGTTGGCTGGTTTGTTATGATTTAATGAAAATTCATTTTTACTTCCTGATAACTTATCAACTTTTTTCATTTTTGATATATCTATTTTTCTATAATCTCTAGTAATCAACGTTATTTTATCCTTGTTTTTTTCAAAATCCCAAATGAAACTATTGCTTTCAACGCT
>NZ_GG668578.1:133627-135717 GCF_000160755.1 Proteus mirabilis ATCC 29906 | reverse complement strand
TGCATCCCAAATACAGCTCACTAATTTATCTTCTATGCTATTTAAAGAGTAAGCGGCGCGTCCCGTATTGGAATGAAAACCATAGGTATTATTTTCAAGACGTGTGGTCATATTTGGGCCATAGAGATATTGTAATAATAATATATCTACTAGCATAAAGGTCATAGGATAAAGGCCAGCAAAATCTGCATCTTTAATATCAGCAAATTGATAGGCCATAACTGAATATTTATATGTTAAAATTGCATCATTTTTTATATTTTTTAAATATACATTTATGTGCATTAGCCCGAGTGCATGACCTAATTCATGTATAAAACAAAGATATTCATATGATCCTAGTTTGTGTTTACTTTTCATTGTTTCGTTGAGTAACACATCCGTACTTTTTATTATAGCAACTTGATTATTATCATGGTAATTATATAAATCACCGGGATTGGCCTCATTTTCTATATATTTATCAATATTATCCCCGTTTTCCCATTTATAAAATTCATGTGTAGCTAAATTAATAAATATGGTTCCAGGGATATCATAATCTTCATTTGGCCCGATCTCTTTTATAGGTGTACCGTTATAGTTAGGATATTGAGCAAAGCCTCCATTTCCTCTCGTCATAAAAAAAGTAGTTGAATCTTTGTAAAAATGATTGAAATAGCCAAACTTTAAATTGGCATTTTTTTGTATAGGTACTCTAGTAAAAGTAAGGTCTGCGAAATCTGAAGCCAATTGTAAAATTTCTGTGATAACTTCTTGTTGATGAGGAAATATCGTCATTGGTGTAGCCAAAAAATATAAAGGTATGTTCTTTATTATCTGGCCACTTCTCTCACTCTTTGATTTTATATCTTGATTTATTTCCTCAATTCTTTTTTGGAAACCCTCACTATCTTTATCTTCAATAGCTTTTAGTTCTTTTTTCATTTTTTCTATTTCATAGTCTAATTTGTAATATTCTGCTAGCTCCTTTAATGCTTCTTTTTTTTGACTTTCTGTTATCGGATGTTTATTTCTTATATTTTCTGACCGCTCACTGTAATTAGGAAATGTATAGGTGAGATGCGTTGTTCCATCTATTGAATTTTTAGGCCAACCTGATATAGCGCCTGTTGATATAACCCCATCAAGCAAATAGAAGAAAGTTGGTTTTTTAGTGTTTTTTATTAATTTCATATAATGTCCTTTTTATTTAAAGATAAATTATCTATGTGTTTTTTTACAAAATAAATTAATGTTTAATAGCAGGCTAATTATTGTCTATTTATTTTTTAATTTCTTTTTTAAAAAATACCTGTCAGCATTTCTACATTATTAGTTAAGATTATTGTTATGTGTTTGTATTATTGGCAACATGATGTATTATTATTTTTAATAAAAAAGGTACCGCAATATTATTACAGTGCCTTTTCTATTTTTTCTGTTACTGAATTTTTTGGTTTAAATAATCTCTTTTTTATCATAATTAGGAGGTATATAAGTTATTTGTGTGATATTACTATGTGGTTATTTAGCTCAACCATACATATCATCTATAACTATTTTACCATCAGACAAATAGAAGTAAGTTGTTTTTTTATTGAATTAAAACTATTCATACTAAATTCTTTTTACCAAAAGAGAATGTTCTATATTTCTTACTTTTATAATGATAGGAGTATATATAGAAATAAATGTTATAAAAACATACTATTTATTTCGTATATTTTTAGTTGGTTATTATTAATGTTTATACGCATATTGTGCTGAATTGTTATTAATAATTGATGATTATTTATAGAGAAATAATTTAAAGTTTTACAAATCATATGGTGAAATGTATTTATACTGCAAAGAGTTCATCATGGTTAAATATACCGACAATCTCTATATGTACAATGGACTTATCATCGTTAGAAGATGTTGAAACGTCTATGATGGTTTTGTTGGCTGGTTTGTTATGATTTAATGAAAATTCATTTTTATCTCCTGATAATTTATCAACTTTTTTCATTTTTGATATATCTATTTTTCTATAATCCCTAGTGATCAACGTTATTTTATCCTTGTTTTTTTCAAAATCCCAAATTGAACTATTGCTTTCAACGCCC
>NZ_GG668578.1:107554-132911 GCF_000160755.1 Proteus mirabilis ATCC 29906 | reverse complement strand
TTTTAAAGAGTAAGCGGCGCGTCCCGTATTGGAATTAAATCCATAGGTATTATTTTCAAGGCGTGTGGTCATATTTGGGCCATAGAGATATTGTAATAATAATATATCTACTAGCATAAAGGTCATAGGATAAAGACCGCCAAAATCTGCATCTTTAATATCAGCAAATCCCATGCCCATAACTGTATATTTATATGTTTCAATTGCACTATTTTTTATATTTTTCAAATATGCATCTATGTGCTCTAGCCCTAGTGCATGACCTAATTCATGCAAAAAAACATAATATATTTGTGATCCTAGTTTGTGTTTACTTTTCATTGTTTCGTTGAGTAACACATCCGTACTTTTTATTATAGCAACTTGATTATTATCATGGTAATTATATAAATCGCCGATATTGGCCTCATTTTCTATATATTTATCAAGATTATCCCGTTTGACCCATTGATAAAAATCATGAGAAGCTAAATTAATAAATATGCTCCCAGAGAAATCATAACTTTCATTTTGCCCGATCTCTTTTATAGGTGTACCATTATAGTTAGGCTTACTAGCAAAGCCTACTGTTTCTCTCGTCATATAATAACCAGTTGCAAACTGCTTGTAATAGCCAAACTTTAAATTGGCATTTTTTTGTATAGGTACTCTAGTAAAAGTAAGGTCTGCGAAATCTGAAGCCAATTGTAAAATTTCTGTGACAACTTCTTGTTGATGAGGAAATATCGTCATTGTTGTAACGGAAAAATATAAAGGTATGCCTTTTTTTATCTCGTATCTTCTCTCGGTCTTTAATTTTATATCTTCATTTATTTCCTGAATTCTTTTTTTGGGATCCTCACTATCTTTAATGGCTTCTAGTTCTTTTTTTCTTTCCTTTATTTCATAATCTAATTTGTAATACTCTGCGATATTCTTTAGCGTTTCTTTTTTTTGACTTTCTGTTATCGGGTATTTCTTTCTTATATTTTCTGACCGATCACTGTAATTAGGAAATGTATAGGTGAGATGTGTTGTTCCATCTGTTGAATTTTTAGGCCAGCCAGATATAACCCCTGTTGATATAATCCCTTCAGATAAATAGAAAACAGTCGGTTTTTTAGTGTTTTTTATTAATTCCATATAATATCCTTTATTATTTAAAAATAAACTATTTGTGTGCTTATTATAAATAGTTTGCATTTTTATTATTTAATAATTTGCTAATTATTGTGTTTTTAATTTTTTATTTCTTTTTGAAAAAACACATGTCAGTATTTTGTTACATTATTATGTTGTTATATTATTAGTTGATTGTATTGTTAATAAGATAATATGTTTCCTGTTAAATAGAAAAGGCACTGCAATATGATTACAGTGCCTTTTCTATTTATTATTATTATGATAGTTCCCTGGTGAGGCTATCTTTTTGATAACACCTAATTTAAAACCTAATTTATGTTATCAGCTAGGTACTACTGCGATTTGTTTGATTTCTATGTGAAGAAGGTAATATTTTTTATTATCTATTTCCTTTAAACTATATATGGCTAAATTATTTGATGTCTATTTTTTATACATATTCTTTATCTTTGGTGGAGCAATAATAAAATGTCTTATATATCAAGAGAAAAGATAGATTACTTGTCCATTGGTCATCGACTGCGTGCTTATCGTATTGCCTCCTCATTAAAAGCTGAAGATGTAGCTGAAAGTTTAGGGATCTCCCGTGCCGCTGTCTATCGATTAGAAAAGGGTGAAATCGTTAAAATTGAGACATTAGATAATCTTGCTCGATTACTTAACACCTCATTAAGTAGCTTATTAGGTATTAATACGGAGTATTACTCTAGCGCTAATGGTTTTTTTGAACGAATGCGCCAACTTGAAACACAATCTTCCCATATTTATACCCATTTCGAACCCTTTTCTTATTTATTAACCTCTGATTGTTATGATAAAACGCTTGTCGAAATGTTAACAGAAGCCTCTCCTGAAAATGCGCTAACAAAGAAGCAACAAGAAGTTTTATCTATTTTAAAAGAACGTAAAAAGCATCAATCATTACACTCACCGCATATTTATAATTTAATTAGTCAACAGCAAATCGAAAAATTTCTTTATGTTGGTATGCTAGGCTCTGTTAATGTAAGTAAAGCCATTCAACAAGAAAGAAAACAACGCGCAAAACAAGAAATCAGCCATTTAATTGAAAAGTTAGAGCAAAAAAATAGTCATCTTAATATTGCGATTATTTCAGATACGATGCCATCTTTAACCTTTCAATTGTTTTATCAAAACAAAGCACCTCTCTCTTTAGCGGTTAGTCCATTTCGTTTAGGTGAATTTCCTAATGTAAGTACGGGTATTGCGACAGTATCTTCATCAACAGAAGCAATATTCCAATATCAATCTCTGTTTGATACGTTATGGGCAAAAGCAATAAAAAATGATGATGCCATTACACGCTTAAAAGAGATTATCAGTCATTATTGATTAGCTAGAACACCTAATGTTTCCGCTAAGATATCTGCAGCTATTGCAATATCACTAAACTCCGTAAATTCATCTGGGTGATGACTAATCCCCGCAACAGAGGGGGTAAAAATCATCGCTGTCGGGTATAAAGATGCCATATTCATTGAGTCATGACCGGCACCACTTAACATAGTCATATAATTGATATCGTGTTTTTGACAAATATTTTCAATAACTTGGCAAATTGAGTCATCCAGTTTTACTGGTGATTCAGCCGAAATAGGTTGCACTATTATTTTTACACCAAAATCTTTTTCTGCTTTCTCAACACTGTTTGTTAAACGCTGTACAACACGTTGAATACTGTCCGTATCAATACCACGAATATCCACGGAGAATTTTGCTTGCCCTGGAATAACGTTCATCGAGTTTGGTATGACATTAAGTTTACCAATGGTACCTACGGTGCCGTATACCGCTTCCGTACAGGCAGCATGATTGATATCAGTAATAATACCCGCACTCGCCACTAACGCATCTTGACGTTGATACATTGGCGTTGCACCAGAGTGGTCTGCATGGCCATTTACGGTGACTGAAAAGCGTGTTGGCGCAGCGATACCATTGACAATTCCAATTGTTTTTTGATCGTTTTCTAGACGTTTACCTTGTTCAATATGTAATTCAACAAATGCACTATAACGGTCTGATTTAAGTAAACATTGATCTAAGTTTTCATGCTGATAACCAAGGGATTTTAAAACATCAAAGAAATTATTACCTTCATCATCTCTATTTTGTTCCCATCGAGTACGGTCAATTTTCCCTGTTAGCACTTTACTTCCGATACATGAAAACCCAAATCGGCTCGATTCTTCTGCTCGGAATACAATTAACTCTAGATCACGTTTCAGTTGTTGTGGTTTGTATTGCATCAAAGCATAAAAACCAGCAATAACTCCTAAGGCGCCATCATAAGCGCCCCCTTGGGGAACGGTATCAAGGTGAGAGCCTGTTCCTACGGCGGGTAATGTTCTATCTTGCCCCGGTAAGCGAGCGTAGAGTGTGCCAATACCGTCACGATAGACTTCAAGGCCTGCCTCTTTCATTACACTAGCAAGATAGAGATGGGCTGCTTCATCTTCTTCGCTATAGGCAATACGTGTTATCCCTTTGTCATGGTTATCTTTTTTATAAATTTGCATTGTTTCAATTAATGTTTTCATATCATTAATTGAAAAGTCTGTTGCTGTAATTGGTTGAGTCATAAGGTTATTCTCCGGTGTTTTCTGTAAAACTGTCTAAAAAATGAGACAAATAAAAGATTAAAAAAGCCATCTTTTATAGATGGTCTGCTATTTTTATAATCGTTACTTATTATATTTACTTCTCAGAATTTATTTCGTCAATGGTAAATAAGAGGGATTTTATATTCTGTGAGATAGGGCGTAATTAAAAAGAGATATATTTCTGACTTATTTCATAAATGAATCATTATTGTGTTAAAGATGTTATAAAAGATAAATAAAATAAGATGTTGTACTGATATTAATCTTTCTTATTTTTAATATAAATGAAAATTATTCTCATGGGGTATATTGGATGATATTCTCATCCAATATATTAATAATTAAATCTAGAAGAAGTATTTAAAACGTGCTCTTACACCATAACGATCTTTATCGCTATTTTCTATTTCAATATCTTTACCATTAATAACAGAATAATATGCACCTAAATAGATTTTAAAATTATCCATATCTAAAATATTAGATAATTCATATGAGGAATAGAGAGTGTGGATATTATATTTTCCTGGGCCAAATATAACATCATTATTGTTATCATCATCACTATTAATAGTATATGACTTAATATTATTATGGGCATAGATATAGCCTAATTGTAATTTACGCCATAAAATATTAGTACCTGTTGTAAAGTCGTTCTCATCGTTAGCGTCTAAATAAGCGGTATTCCAATTTATTGTGACACCATTTTCAGGATTTTGTTGTAGATTACTCCAGCCTAAAGTTAATCCATAACCGTTGCGTTTGGATTGATCTCTAAATTCACCCGTTTTTTTATCATCATAACCATAAGCATTATTGATAATATTTTTTTCTAAGGCTACAGCAACTTTAAAATTATTGTTATTCCATGCAATAACTGGGCGAAAATAAATAACATTTTTATTATTATATAGTTTATTTCCGTGATATTCCTTGTTAGCAAAAATAGACGTTCCATCTTCAATTAATAAATTAGTTTCAAAATACCAATTATTATATTGGCTATTAAACATCATGCTACCACCGCTATTGCTTCTCCCTCGACCTTCTTTCATCATGTAGATATAACCAAAACCATCACTATAAGTATCATTTGCAGTGTTGCCTGAATATTCAACAAAAGTATCTTGATTAAGCGGGAACATGTCATAAGCTTCATAACGACCTAACTTAAATTGCCAACGCTCTTTTTTACCAAAATAAAAAGCGGCATCATCAAGTGATACCTTACCATCAATATTTGCCAGTGGTTGAACAGTGAAGCCTGCATAATTTTTATTATCTAACAGACGCTCTCCGTCTAAGCCAATTAATATACGCCCATTGATCCCCCATTTATCATAATCGCCATAGTCTTTTTCTTTACCTGAGCGCATGTTAATGGAGGTTAGCTGACCTTTTTTACTTGCAATATCTGTATTAAATTCAACATCACCATATAACTTGAGTTTTCCATAACCGGTATTTGTTTCTATCAGCGATGATGGTGGCGCAGTTATAGTTTCGCTAGTTTGTGATAGATTGTTATTAAGCGCCTGATTTTGTTTTAACGCATTTTCTAACTTAGCGGCACGTTGCTCTGCTAACTCAGCTCTTTTTTCAGCGGCTAACGTTCTCTCTTCTAGTCGAGCTAAACGTTGTTCTATCGATAATTCATTTGTATTGGCGTGAGCAATTGTCGGCACGGCAATGCCGATACAAGTCGCTATCGCAAGGTGTTTGATGTTCATTGTTTATTCCTTATATCGGGAATAATGGAGGTTTATTATCCCCATGTTTTTTTTATTAAAAAAGTGAATGAATATCTATTTCAGTTAATGAGTGAACAGCTAAATCTGCTTCTGGTAAGGGGCCGTCAGCAGTAACGCCAATTGCATACATGCCCGCTTGTTTAATCGATTGTATTCCAGCAATCGAGTCTTCAAATCCGATACATAAATGTGGTGGAATGTGAATAAACTCAGCCGCACGCAAAAATATTTCAGGATCGGGCTTGCCTTTTTTGAGTGTTTTAGGATCAACAATTGCCTTAAAATAATGCTTAATGCCTAATTTTTCTAATATGGTTGGGGCATTTTCTGAAGCTGATGCAATAGCACAAGGAATGTGATTATTGTTTGCTTGTTCTATTAGATCTAAAACACCCGGTAAAATATCTTTTGGAGTAATATTATTTAATAACTCAAGATAATATTTATTTTTTGTTTCTGTGAATGATTTTTTTTCATCCGCAGAATAAACATCACTTTTATTACCATGAGATAAAATAAGCTCTAATGACTCAATTCGGCTTATTCCTTTTAATAAATGGTTAAACTCTTTGTCAAAATCAATTCCTATTTCATTAGATAGTTTTTTCCACGCAATATAGTGGTAATTGGCGGTATCAACAATTACGCCATCCAGATCAAAAATAAGACCTTTAGTCATTTTGCGTGTCTCCATTTAAATTTAATACTAATAACGTATTGGCGGTTAGCTTATGCGTTTGATGGTTAATTAAAATAGTACTGGGCTTATCACTTAAAATACTAATTTCTTTATGAGTGAGATTAATTTGATATAAAGTAGAGCGATGCAATAATTTAAAGCTTAGTTTTTGCCATTGTTGAGGGAGTGAAGGGGTGATGGTCAACATATCCTGACGAATATCAACACCGGCATAAGCCATGATGGTGGTATTTAATGTTGCCGCCATGACACCAGTATGAATACCTTCGGCAGTTGTTCCACCTTGAATATCATTATAATCTGAATAAAGAGCATCTTGATAAAGTTGCCATGACAAATCATGTAACTGTATTTGTTCTGCGAGATAAGCATGGACAATGCGTGACAGTGTGGAACCATGAGAGGTTCTTTCTAAATAGTAATGTAGATTTTTTTCAGCAAAGTGCTTAGAAACTGAATAACCAAGAGAGGTAATTAGGGAATGTACGGTTTGCTTATCTAAGTTATTAAATAACATCAGGGTATCTGCTTGTTTAGCAACTTTGTAATCATCGGCAGATTTATTTTCTTTACGCAAAATTCTATCCATACGATAGATATTGCCGTATTTTTTTCGATAGCTTTCCCAATCCAGATCTTTTAATTGAAAATAACCTGAGAACTGTTCAATAATTTCATGAGCATCAATATTGATAGCAATACGATTTTTAACTTCTTGTATTTTATTGAAAACGCTAGATTGGCTGTTTAGCTGTTGTAATTTTTTAGAAAAACGATCATTGTTTATGAACATCTCTATTTGATTAAACAACCAAACCACCATTAAATTAGTGTATGCGTTATCTTTTAAGCCACCTTCAAGTGAGTCTGCGTATTTCTCATGAAATTCATCCGGCCCCATAACTCCATTAATATGAAAACGTTGATCGCCTTCATCCCACTGACATTGGTCTAACCAGAACAAGGTAATGTCATTGAGTAGTTCAAGTCCATACTGTTCCATAAATTGGTGATCATGAGTATTTAGCCAATATAGCCACACATTATAGGCAATCGCTAATGAGACATGACGTTGACGACAACTATGGTCGGCATCCCATTGCCCTGATAAGGGGTTTAAATGCAATGTCTGGGTTTGCTCACTACCATCATGCCCTGATTGCCAAGGGAACATAGCACCTTGAAATCCTTCTGCTCGTGCCGCAAGACGCGCAGCAGGTAGCCTGTGGTAACGATATAGTAATAGTTGGCGTGCGGTTTCAGGGAAGTGCATAATATAAAATGGCAGAATAAAGATCTCATCCCAGAAAATATGGCCTCGATAGGCTTCCCCGTGTAACCCTCGGGCGGTGACTGAAACATCTAATTGATGTTGCTGATTGCTAAATGGTGATGCGGATGACAGTAAATGGAAGGTATGTAAGCGTAGTAATTTTTGGGTCATCAGATCGCCAGAAATCGAGATATCGGCACTATCCCATAACGTTTTCCATGCTTTTTGGCTATTTATCAATTGGCTGTGTAAAGGTTGTTGTTCCCAATTAATCACATCTTGCCATGAGTCTGGGTAAGCCGTAGAGGTTGTTACAGCAACACATTTTTCAAGTTGATAGGTGGTATTTTGTTGAGCGTTGAAGGTGATGGTTTGTTCAACAAGCGTATCTGAAACATGACAAACAATATCTTCATTTGCAAAGAAATCCCCCCTGATTGTTGACGATAATCCGATCCCTATTTTTGACTGATCTGTTTGAGCTAATATAAATGCGTGTTGCTTATTCGCTCCAGTTTGTAGCACATGATAATGATGGGGATTAAGGCTACGGTAGCGTTGTACACCGTAATTATAAGTATTTCCTTCTAGGCGAGTTATAACCGTTATCTCACCTGAGAAATTTAATGGTTTAAAGGTATATAAAATGGCGTAATGTGACATATCAGCCATATTGGCAAATTTTGTACAATGAATATCAAGTTGCTGTCCTTCAGGGGTTTCTACACGCCATTGGCTAGTGAATACACCCGTTTTCAAATCTAAATGACGTGTTAAATGGTGTGTTATCAGTTGCTTTGGATGAAGATATTCTCCCTTACCAATTTTAAGAGAAATAAATTGTCCATTAGGTGCATTAACAAAATCTTCATTAATCACCTGATGGTTTTCTATTTGTGAACTTGCTTGATTATATAGGCCAGCAATATAGGTAGCAGGGTAGTGCTCATCACTTATAGTCATTTCGGGCAAAGTTCCTCTTAACCCAATATAACCATTGGCCGTAGTTAAGAGAGACTCTTGGCAATATTCATCTTTTCCTGTTTCTAAGCCTGAATATTCAATTGACCAAGCAAAGTTATTGGCAACTGTAACCATTTTTTCTTCTAAATCATGATGATGTTCAAGCTGCGCTTTATTGATATAAATAAAAGGTTTATTAAATATTTCAGTAAAGAAATTTGATAAATTTATT
The DNA here is from genome assembly GCF_000160755.1 of Proteus mirabilis ATCC 29906. Taxonomy (GTDB): domain Bacteria; phylum Pseudomonadota; class Gammaproteobacteria; order Enterobacterales; family Enterobacteriaceae; genus Proteus; species Proteus mirabilis. The sequence goes on along the minus strand of NZ_GG668578.1, from coordinate 124,243 downwards.
ACTTTATTATCAATGGTTTTAATAATAGCGCTATCAGATTTATTACTTGTCGAATATATCAAACCACCTTGAGCAGATTTAAATTTATGATTAATAGCTTTAGCCATATTTAGCCAATCAAGGTAATGGCTATTTGTGGTATTAAATGAATAATGGCTTTTTTCTGAAAGATATTTAATGGTGATATCAGTATCAGAAAGAATAACAGAGATATAATTCATGTTTAACCTTTAGTTTGAGATTAAATTAATCGACTTGCAAGGTGCCTGCTTTTTCTTTATAGCGATAGACCAGAATGGTTAATCCAATAGGGACGACAATAGCCACTATCATTGCCAATAAATAAACTAACCAATAAGTAGGTTGGATAGATAAAATACCGGGTAATCCGCCGACACCAATACCATTAGATAGCACATTATTTAATCCACAAATCAAACCCGCTAGCGCAGCGCCAATCATGGCGCACAGCATAGGAAAGCCATATTTTAAGTTGACGCCATACATGGCTGGCTCTGTCACACCTAAATAAGCAGAGATAGCTGCCGGAATAGTAATTTCTTGTTCATTTAATTTGCGGCTAACGATAATAATGCCTACAACGGCGGATGCTTGAGCAATATTAGACAGAGCGATAATCGGCCAAATAGGTGTACCGCCATAACTTTGAGTCATTTGTAAATCTATCGCTAACGTTGTGTGATGTAAGCCGGTGATCACCATGGGGGAATAGAAAAAGGCAAAAATAGTTGAACCAATAGGGGCAAAATCACCTAACATTAAAAATTTGATCAGTTGGGCGAGACCATCACCTATGCTTCTACCGATAGGGCCTAAAATAACATGGGCAACAAAAACGGCGACAATAAGAGTTACAATCGGCACAATAACTAATTTTAGGTAATCAGGGATAAAACGACGTAATTTAGTCTCAAACCATCCCAGAAATAGTCCCGCTAAAATCGAAGGGATCACTTGGGCTTGATAACCTACTTTCTCAATAGTAAATAAACCAAAATTCCAAACCTCAGGAAGTTGTGAACCTAAATTGTAAGCATTCATTAGTTGTGGAGAAACTAAGGTTATGCCTAGTACGATACCTAGTGCAGGTGTACCACCCATCTTTTTTACACTCGACCAGCAAATACTCACAGGTAGAAAATGGAAGATGGCTTCACAAGGTAACCAGAGAAAATCATATATTGGCGTTAACCAAGGATAAAAATAAGTGAGGGGTTTATTATCTGATATAGGCATTTCGCCAATAACATTTCTTAATCCTAACAATAAACCGCCGCAAATTAAGATAGGTAATAATGGAACAAAAATTTCGGCTAAATTGGCAATCAGCTTTTGCCAGAATCCCATATTCTTTTTCGCGTCAGATTTTATATCATCTTTAGATTTAGCTTTTAATGAAAGCTTATCAATTAATAATTTATAGTAGATATCAACATCCATACCAACAATAACTTGAAATTGACCCGCATTATTAAAACAGCCTTTAACAAAAGATATTTTTTTAATTTTATCTATATCAGCGAGATTGGGATCATTCAAAACAAAACGTAATCTGGTTAGACAGTGTGAAACGCTAATAACATTATCTGAACCTCCAACAAGAGTAATTAACTCTTCAATGGCTTGGTTGTCTTGAGGTATCGACATATTAATATTCTCATAATAGTAGGGTTATTTTTAATATATCGAGATCTTTCTTTTTATCCAATGGGAACGTTCCCATAACAAGATAAAGATCACAGTTAATGATCATTAATTTATTTGATCATGGGTTTAAGTCATGACTTGATATAATGATTTTTTGTGCAGGAATATTTTTTTCTAGCATTTGTATCAATATGTTAGCAGCTTCTTGTCCACTTTCTCTAAAACCTAATCGATAGAATTTAGTTTGAGGAAATAAAAAGGTGAGTAGATCATTACGACCGATACAGGCCACCTCAATATGATCTATTTTCTGTTCGGCTAAATATTTTTGTACACCAAAGGCCAGAGAGTCGGTCGCACATAAAATAGCTTGAGGCTTGCTTGCTAATGCTTGTTTGGCAAGTAAATAGCCACTTTGATAATTAAGTTCACCAAGTTGAGCTTGAGATATTAATTGATGTTGCTGGCAATATTGAAGATAAGTTTGATAACGTAATAAACCCGTTGTTTCATCATTAATTTGGATCCCGATAAAACTTATATGTTGATAATGTTTGTCTCGATGGAAATAATGCATTAAAGCGTTAACAGCTCGTTCATCGTCATGACAAATGGAAACAAAACCTTCTAGTGGTCTTGCTATAACAACCATTTTTTGTTTCCAACTTGCTAAGTTAGCCGCATTGATCCCTGAAAATGCAAATAATATTACGCCATCGATTTTCTGGTGGGCGAGCATTTTTAAGTTTTCTTCTACTTTGGCTTGGCTAAATTGGCTTTCTAAAATAATAGGGTCAATGTTGTTTTGATAAAGGATAGGTAATATGGCACTAACTGCTTGATTTTCCGCATAAGAATCAAGGCGAGTGACGATAATACCAAAAGAACGATTAGAGTACCCCCGCATTGCTCGTGCAGATTTTGACGGTGTGAATTTATATTTCTCAATAATTGAGTTAACTTTTTTCCTTGTTTCTTCATTAACCATAGGATCTTGATTAAGTACTCTTGAAACAGTCGATTTGCCCACACCACAAAGTTTGGCTATATCATTGATTGTTAACTTTTTTTTATTAGTATCTGTCATGAGCGTTTTTCTGTATTTATCTGCTGTGTGATAAAGTTATTGTAGTTTTAGCAGGTTGTTTTCCACAAGTGATTCTTTTACTGTTTGATTTAGTCTAAAAATTGTACGCAGATACTACCACAATCGTAAAAAAGAGAATTTTATATTTGTCTTTTTTGTATACTAATAACAATAAAATGAGTATACATTGTTAGATGAGAATAAATAACCACCATCGTTTTGACTAAAAACAGAAAGACTTCTTTGCCAACCTTCTTTTACATATAAATTGGGAATTATTTTATTGATAATTTCACTGTTATTATCGTTAATAAGGATCTGTGTAGATGCTAGCTTGTAGCTAGTTTTCAGTTTGGTTATATCAAAAAAAGATTTTCTATACACTGGGATCAAATCGCCGTTATAATCAATAACACCTCGAATACTTGCCCATCCTTGCTCCTCCCCTAAAGTAAACATTAATTCTAAATTAGCTTTAGTATCCTCTTTATCATAAATAATTAACTTTGCTTCACAATTTATTACATTTTCTTTTTCTTGATTGAAGTAAAAACTAAAATAAATCATTAAACTTAAAATGATAACTAATACACTAATAGCACTATATTTTTTCATTTTTTATTATCCAATACATAAATAGACACACATTGATTATGCAAGAAATTAATAGGACTAAACTTTTTTTTACATAATATTAATGATGTTCGTGAATAAGAATCACTTTCAGTTATATAGATGAAATTATAATCTGAATAACTAGAAATATAATTATCAATTAAATTTTCTTTTTCCTCATTTAATATTTCTTTATTACAAAATAAATTATATTTTTTATATGTTCCGCAGTTACTATAGTTATATAATTTATGCTTTCTACTATCTAGGTAATTAAAAGTAAAAATAACAACAAAAAATAAGACTATCAATGTAAATATAATAATAAATAATTTCTTTTTTGATAAAGATATGCTTGTTTTTTTTATTGATGATAAAGAGTGATCTTTATTATTAATATTCGTATTTATATCTTCTTCTATTTCTTTTTTTATGTGAGGAATATCACTAATTTTATTTTCATTGATTAATTTTATATCTTGAATATTATTGTCAGATAGTTTTTCAATACTAATATTGTGATTAATGATATACCCTTTTCGAGGAACGGTGATGACAATCTCATCATCGATATCTAGCTCATTAAATGCTTTTCTTAATAAAAGAATATTTTGATAGAAAGCGCTATTAGTTATAAATTTTTCTTTATCTCCCCAGCCAATTCTAAATAATTCTCGTTGCGTAACTAATTCATTAACGGTAATAAGATGTATTAGCATTTTAGATGAAGGTGCTAAAATTTTCTTTTCTTTATTAAGTTTTTTTGAAAATAATAAATTTTTATCGCTATAAAATATAATGTCATCATTAATTAGATACATAGTGCCGCCAATACGTCATTTGGATATTTATTCTTCTTAATGCTAGAAAAGGAGTATTTTTTATATATAAAGCTAAAAAAATATTTTTTCAAGTTAAAAAAACTAAAAAATTTGTTTATCGCATTTTAATACATTTAAATAACAATTAGAAACTTACTGGTAACAAATAAAGCAAGATATCTATTTATTTATTCGTATAGATTAACTATGTGAATTTTATTATTTAATATTATAAGTCTCTATAATCTTTAGGAATTACCATTATTTAAATTTATTTATAATGGGGGTGTTACTCAGGGAATTAGTGGAAAGCTTTTATAAATAAATTGGTATTGGAATTAAATTTATTTAAAAATGAGTAAAATCACTTCTAAAATTAAAGTTAAATAAATCAATTAAGTTGATTTTGGTTTTTATCTAACATGTTGATATGCTTGTTATTTTTTGTGAATTTTGGGAGTTTTGTAGTTTTTTTGCTAACACGCATTGTAATAACTCATGTAGCATTTATTGCATCAACAACATTGCGAAACAAAGTTAAAAGTTAGTTTTAATAAAATACAATCATAAAGCAGTAACTGGCATGCTCGTATTTTAGCATGATATATCCCATTTTTATAAAGCTAATAGAAAATAGATTATGGAAAGAGAAAAATACGAAATTGATAAAACTTACGATACTAAAGCTATTCATCAATACTTAGGGAAAGAGATCCGTTCAAAAAGAAAAGCGATAGGACTAACAGGTGAAGATTTAGCTAAAAAGTTAAATGTCAGTCAACAGCAGGTATCTAGATATGAAACAGCAGAGTCAAAAATAAGCTTTGAGAAGCTATTGTTAATATCTGATGTTCTAGATCTTAATATTCAATATCTATTAAAAGTTATCATCAGTGATAAATTTAAAATTATTTCTGGTGATTAACTTTAAATTAAATTCTATGGACAAGATTCCAATATGGATATTTATATTTTTAATAGGGATGCGTGAATAAGGATATTCTTTTATGAGATAGCCTATCTCAATGTCGGTAAATACTAAAATAGTCAAATATAAAGGAAATGATGTATGAAATTTAATAAAATAGCATTAACAGTTCTATTAGCTACTTCAGCTATTTCTTTAAATGCTATGGCTGATAATTCTAATACAGGTGTTATCAAGTTTAGTGGTACTGTTGTAAATACTCCATGTAATATTGATCAAGAATCATTAGAGCAAGATGTTAAGTTTGGCCAGTTATCTCGCAAATCATTAGAATCTGGTCAGGCCGCGGAGAAGGAGTTTTCTATAAAATTTACTAATTGTAATTTTGATGAGTTTAGTAAAGATGCTTCAGGTAACCCTGTACCAGTTAAAACCATGAATATGGTATTTACTGGTCAAAATTATGCTGATGCAGGTAAAACATTGTTAGCGACATCTACAGGAAATACAAATAATTTAGGTATTGCAATCGATGGTTTTGAATTTGGTAAGCCAACAGATGTTCTATCACGAATTGTTAATAAAATTGGTGATAATACTTTAACATTTAAAGCATTAGCAAAAGTCGTCGATCCATCTAAAGATGTGGTAGAAGGTACATTTAGCGCGATCTCTAATTTCCGCATTACTTACGAATAATTTAATTAAGCTCCACCAATAGCACTATATATTAGTGGAGCTATTTTTATTTTAATAGAAAAGGTAATAGTAATGGAGATCTTTTTATATAAATACTGCCATAATTTAATAACTATTCTCATGAGTGTTTTTTCATTTTTTATAAATGCCCAAGCGAATGAATTAAATTATCGCTATGAAGGGATCACCTATATGTCAGGTTCTATCATATCAACACCATGTTCTATTGTTATGTCAAATCAATATCAGGTGATTGATTTCTCTTCGTTGACTATCCCCATGCTTTCTTCTGATATTTTCTTAGAAGAAAAAGAAAAACCTCTGACTATTGAATTAATAAATTGTGGTAATTTGTTTTCTACTATCGATAGTAAGACTTGGAATATCCAATTTAATGGATATGTTTCATCGAATTTAGATTCTTTTTTATTAACAGGACCTTCACGAGGGCTAAGTATATTTTTATTGGATAAAGACAAAAGTTTAATTTATCCAAATAAAATCTATTCACTAAAAAATAGTGTATTAAGAACAAGTAATAAACAAGCTCAGCTTTATTTACAGTTTTTTTTACAGTTAGGATTGACTGGGGAATATATTCAAGCTGGCGATTATCAAGGAATAATAAGTTTCTTTATAGATTACCAGTAATATTTTATATGTAAATTTATTAAAAGTATAATATTTCTATGATGGATAAATATGATTATGCTCAATATTAAAAAAATAAGGATCTTTGTCGCTTTGGTCATTAGTATTAATTCTATGTGCACACATGCAACAGAGTTTAATACCGATGTACTAGATGCCGTAGATGTTGAAAATATTGATATTAGTCAGTTTTCTAACGTGGGATATATTATGCCTGGAGAGTATGAGCTTTCAATAATAAAAAATGGACAAAGCTTAGGTGAACAACAGAAAATTAAAGTGATACCTAATATAGATATTTTTCAACAACCATTTCATGCTATTTGTTTACCTAAAAATATCTTAGAGCTATTAGATTTAAAGGATTCATCTAAAAAATTAGTTAATTACTATGATAGTAATCAATGTATTGATCTTTCTAATTTAACGGGCAGTCAGATGAATATTGACTTATCCAGCTTATCTCTTAAATTAACCATCCCACAATATTGGTTAGAATATCAAGATAGTTATTGGGTACCTCCTGCTCATTGGGAGGAGGGGATTAATGGTGCATTTATTGATTATAGCGCAAATGTTTTAGCTACAGAGTATGCAAATAATGATAAGCAAATTTATTTATCGACTAATGGTACTGCTGGAATAAATTTAGGTGCATGGCGTTTTAGAGGTGATTACAGTGCGACTTATCAAAGAAATAAAGAGAAAAATAGCCAATATGAAAATCGTACTTTTGATTTTAATCGATTGTATGCGTTTATCTCATTAAAGAAATTAGCATCTCTGCTTTCTGTTGGTGAAAATTATTTTTATTCGGATATTTTTGAGTCTTGGCAATATAGTGGTATTTCTTTAGAAAGTGATGACAGAATGTTACCTCCTAAATTGGTAGGGTATGCGCCTGAAATCACAGGCGTAGCAAATACGAATGCGACAGTCACTGTTCGTAATAAAGATAGGATATTATTAGAAACGACAGTACCGCCGGGACCATTTCGTATCCAAACGCTAGACAGTGGTGTGAAAGGTGTTTTAGATGTAACAATCCGAGAAGAAGATGGTGAAGAACGTCAGTTTAGTTTAAATACAGCATCATTACCTTATTTAACTAGGCCAGGTAGATTGGTTTATAAATTAGTGATGGGGAAAACACGTTATGATAATCATCGGGTGACTGGTTCTCCAGTTATTGGTGGTGAATTCTCTTATGGCTTAAATAATGCTTGGTCCTTATATGGTGGTTCTCAATTAAATAAGAATTATAAATCTTTCGCAATAGGTATAGGGCGTGATTTATTTAAATTTGGTGCATTATCATTAGATATTACACAATCGATTTCTCGATTATCAGATTGGAAAATACAAGGACGCTCTTATCGATTAAATTATGCCAAATCTTTTGATGATATTCGTACAGATATAACATTTGCTGGATATCGCTTTACTGATAGAAATTATCGTACATTGAGTCAATTTATGGATGAAAAGAGAACAGGATATACAGGACTTTCACCGAAAGAAAATTATCAGGTCTATTTAAATAAATATTTTGATAAATTTAGTATATCGCTAAATTATCAATATAGTACATATTGGCGGGATAATAATCAGAGTCAATATGGAGTATATGCAAGTACAAATATTAATTTACCTTGGCTATCAACTCACGATGTCAATTTATCATTATCTGCAACAAGAACTGAGCGAGGAACTGGATATCAAGATGATGCTATAAATTTATATTTATCTATTCCATTACATAATAATCAAAGCATTAGTTATTCAGAAAACTACTCTCGCTCGGGTGGGTATAACCAATATAGCCATAATATTGGTTATAACAGATATGGCGATACTGATAATTATAATATTAGTCTTGGTTATAATAATGGCAATAACTTAAATAGCCAATCTAGCATCAGTGGATATTATTCTAAAAACTTATCACAGGCTGATATGACGGTGAATGCTAGTTATGTTCCTCATTTGTATCGTAGTTTTGGAGGATCTATGAATAGCGGTATGACGATAACTTCTCATGGTGTTGCATTACATAGATCTTCTAATGGTGATACTAGAATTATGATTGAAACACCTGGAGTAAGCGGTGTCCCTCTTGATAATGGAATAATATCGACAAACTTTATGGGACTTGCAGTTATTCCTACGGTAAGTAGTTATAGAAAAACAACGACAACTATTAATACCAGTAAATTACCAGATAATTTAGATACATTGGGAGCATCGACAGATATTACGTTAACTAAAGGGGCAATAGGTTATCGAAAATTAGAAGTAATGAAAGGTGAAAAATTGTTTGTTGTTATTAAATTAAATAATGGTAAAACACCGCCTTTTGGCGCTAGCGTTCGTAATGAGCAAAACAGAGAGCTGGGTATTATTGGGGAAGATGGAGTGACTTGGATAGTGGGTGTTTCACCACAAGAGAAACTATCTGTTTACTGGAATGGTGAAAAGCAATGTTATTTAGAATTACCAAACACGCTTGATCCAACCGCTAATATGTTGTTATTACCATGTACTTTAACTTATTAAAATTATAAGGAATTATATGAAATATTCTACTTTAGCAATGCTAATTATTAAAATGGTTATTACAACTTGCTTGACAATATCTTTTTTTTCATATGGAGCAGTTACTTTAGATCGTACTCGAATAATATTTCCAGGGAATGAAAATGCTGTAAATATTACTATTATTAATGATAACCCAGAAGAGGCTTATTTAGCACAAAGTTGGATTGAAGATATTAATGGCAATAAATTAACTAAAGGAGCAATATTGGCAACGCCACCATTACAACGGGTTGAGCCTAAAAGAAATAGCCTCGTTAGATTAAGTAAAACGCCGGAAATTGCTAATCTGCCTAAAGATAGAGAATCTATTTTCTATTTTAATTTACGTGAAGTTCCACCTAAATCAAAAAGTGCTAATACCTTACAAATTGCACTACAATCTCGTGTCAAGCTATTTTATAGGCCTGAGGGTATTTTAAACGAAGCTGAGACTAAATGGCCACATAAAATTACTTTAACAAGAATTAGTAAAGGCTATATCATTAATAATGAAACACCATTTTATTTAACCGTAATAGGTATTGGTGATGATAAAGGTAGTGCTGAAAATAGTGATTTTAAAGTGATTATGGTAGAGCCAAAGTCGCAAGAGGAAATTATCGCTAAATTTATAAAAAAACCACATCTAACTTATATTAATGATTATGGTGGAAAACCAACTTTAGTATTTAATTGTCAAGATGATACTTGTAAAGTTATTGATGAAAAATAGTTATTATAAACAGGTGAATAAAAATGAATAAATTATATTGCATTAAAAATAATTTAATTATGTTTTTATTAATGGTTATATTTTATTATTCATTTAATTTATCTGCTTATGCATGGACTATTGATGCAGCAACAAAGTCAGATTATCAACATGAGCATAAGGGGATCATATTAGTAAAATTAGCTATCAATGCTTCACCTTGTCAATCTGAATATAGTTTTATAAAAGAAAAAAACACTAGTTTTTTATTTAGTGAACAAAAATATACAGTTAAATATAACTTTTTTAATTGTGGTGCTGGAGATAATTTTGAAAAAATAAACATTAGCCAGTTTTCTAAAAAAACACCTGTAGATTTGATTTTATATAATACTAAACTAAAGAGAGTGATTTTTAATAAAAATCTAAGATTAGATAATGGGAAAAATGATGTTTATTTTTCTTCACTAAATGCAAGTAATTATCTTTTGGAGATGCACTATGAGTAAAGTGTTATTATTAATTATTTTTTTTAGTTATTTTGTTAGTGCTAATTCTAGTTTAGATGTTAATTTTCGTGGGATATTAACTAGCACCACTTGTCAATTATCATCTGATTCATTAGAACAAGAAATTGCAATTAATAATTTACGTTGGCAATATTTAAATGAATATGGACGTAGCCCAATCAAATATTTTTTTCTAAATATAGAAAAATGTAGTGATACTGATTTAGCAAAAACAATTTCTATTACTTGGAAAAGTAACAGTGTGATTGTAATTGATGGAAATAATTACATTGCTACTGATGGTAATACAAATATTCTACTTGGTATCACAAATAGTGATGATAAATTGATTGAGCTTAATAAACCAATGCAGTTTTCTCAAGTTGAAAAGGTAGGTGAAATGCAAAAAATTAAATTTGGTGTTTTTGCTAGTAAACCTAATGAACGCAATATTAATATTGGTGATTTTATCAGTGTTGTAACATTCACAGTTGAGTATGAATGATGAGTTTCCATTTTTATAAATATAAATTACTTCAAATTTTAATGTTTTGGATAGCATGTGTATTAAATACGAATGCTGATGTTCTTATTAATATATCAGCAACAATGCTAGCACCAGCATGTAGTATTACGAGTACTGACGGTTATGATCCAATTGAAGTAAATTTTGATATTGTCAATGTTGAAAAATTAAATATTTCACCTCCAAGGAAAAGTTTTTCAATATTTATCAGTGAATGTGATTTAACAAAATCTTTGGCGATTGTTATTTCACCTAAAGCTAATGGTTCTATGATGGCTAAAGGTAGAAATATATTAGCAACCTCAGTAGAGGGACTTGGTATATCCTTTAGCGATATAACGATGGATAAAGATACATCAATCGATGTTGGTAAAAAACAACAAATTTATCCAGAGATATTAAATAATAAAGGTAAAATAGATATACAATCTGAATTAATTAATACAAAACCAATAAATGAATTACCTAAAGGATTTTTCAATGCATCGATGTCAGTGCTCATTACTTATAATTAGAGATATTTATTATGTTAAGAATATTTTTAACAAGCTTACTATTTATTAGTTTTTTATCTAATGCAGATTATGCTCCACAAATTGATAATCCAAGTGATGGTTTTTTTGTATCGTTTGGGGGTAATGCGACTATAGCATCATCACCTATTATAGCCAGTGATGGCAGTAAGTATTATAAGGTGGGAAATACTTATTCACTTTCAGGTAGTAAGGCAAGAGGTGGAGTAAAATGCAATGCTTTTTTTTGGGGGCCCCCAAATATTGGACGTCCTCCTGCATGGCATCGTGTTTTTGTTTATCAGCCTTCTGCCAATATAACTATTGATGGATTACAAGCTTATCGTGTTAATTCTAATGTTGTGTTTACATTACAAGGTCAGGCTGTAGGTAAATGGTGGCAAAATGGTGATCCTTGGATATCAGCCTGTTATCCTGCTGGTGATGGAAGTGAACTGGCACCAGTGAGTATGTTTCAACAACAATTCCCTATTAGTGTTACTATATATATCAATGAGAAAATTATTGATAATCATGTTACAATTCCTAACGCTAATTTAGCTGGTTATGTAAGAGCTTTTAATGGAGGACCAGGTAGTGCTCCACCCCCTTTTAATTCTTGGGATTTTTCTAAAACAACGGCTCCTATTCATTTAGAAAATTCTGATATCATGATACCTTCTAAATGCACAGTAAAAATAGATGGTATTAACTCGAGTAAATTGGAGTTAAATCATGGCATAATGAATGCCAAAGAGTATTTTAGTGAAGTAAAATCAACAGTAAATTATGAGTGTAAATTCTCATCATTAACAAAAGTAAAGTTTAAATTAGATTATATTAAAGACGATGATCCTTTAAAACGTGTACCTCTGTCTAATATTGGTGATCTACAGAGTAAAATTTATAGTGAGTTAGTTTTAATCGATAATAATACCGGTAAAGAAGCAGGAACAGAATTAAGAACAAGTATTAAAGATTTTCAAAGCATTACAATAAGGAGCACATTAAAAGGCTCTAATGCAGTAGCGGGAAATTATCAAGGTACTGCTTGGCTAATCGCTACGTTTGATTGACATATTATGATTTAGCATATAATTGATAGATATTTTCATATAATTATCTGAATAAGTCTCTATTTATCATTAGGATAAGTAGAGGCTTATTTTTTTTGAAATAGAGTGATTAAATTTATAAATAATACGATTGTAACGTATTAAAATTTTTTGGGATTAATTAACTTATTGATAAAAATGATTTTATAAATAATTTTTATTAATTGAACTATAATGGTTTATTTGGGCTATAATGTAAAAATATTGATTTAAAATTAGATACTATAGCGGTTTTGATAAATAATAATGAAATAGCACAATTATAATACTATAAAAATATATTTTAAAGAGGATAAAAAATGCATGATAAAATAATTAACGATATCCTTGATTGGATAGAAGATAATCTGACTAAACCAATTTCAACAATAGATGTAATAAAAAAATCTGGTTATAGTCAAAGATATTTTCAAGATCTATTTCTGCATAAAACAAAATCAACTATTGCTAAATATATTTTGTCTAGAAAGTTATCTATGTCAGCTATTTTGCTTAAATTAACTCGGTATTCTATATCAGAAATATCTAATGATTACTCTTTTACTTCTCAGCAGAATTTTTCAAGAGCTTTTAAACGATATTTTAAGGTAACGCCTGAATTTTATAGAAAAAGTAAATTTTGGGATTTTAGATATTATCGACCTCAACATAAAGTATTTGATTTTAAAAAAATAAATTGTCAGTTAATTTATTTATCAAAAGATAGATTGCTTGATAATAATTCTGATGATTTTAAGTTTTTTGATATTTCTATTCCTTTTGACTTTAAGTCAAATATTGCAATAGAGGGGCTAGGCTATAAAAATAAAAAACAGATTGAAATAATAAAAAGTCTTGTTGATTCATCAAATGATAATTTGTGTGTATCTTATAATTATTTCCTTAGTAGTAAAGTTAAAAATAAAATTACTGTAAAATATAATATAAAATATATTCATGATTATAATTTTTCCTTTAATAAAGAAGGTCTAAAGTATTATCTATTTTCATTTTTAGGCTCTTGGGAAGATTATATGATTTTATCCAATATTATCTATATGAGAGAATTACCGCTATTGCAAGCCAAGAGAAGAGATGGCTATGATATAGAAATATTTAATTCAGGTAAATTAGATAAAAACATTTGTTCTTTAAATTATCTTATCCCTATAATTTAGACATTTAAGTTTTTTCGGAGAGCTTTTATAATACTTCTTGAATTTTTTAATAAAATAGGAAGTATTTTTATACCCAGACAATGAAGATATCTGTCCTATTGTTAAATTTGTTGTAGCCAGAAGATTCATTGCGTGTGCCATTCTTACCGTTGTTAATAAAGTCATAAAATTAGTTTTTTCTGCTTCAAGTTTTTTTCGTAATGAAGACTCACTAATAAATAATTTACTACTAATCTCTTTTAGAGACCAGCTATGTTGTAAGTCACTAATAATAATATCTTTTACTTTTACTGATGTTAATTCTGGTTTTGATTTTAATATAAGGTTAGGTATATCAAAGTTTAACAGTAAATATGCGATTTTTAGTATCTGACTAAGCGAAGTTTTGTTATTTGTAATGACTTCATCATTAAATTTATTTTTTAATCTATTGAAAAATAGAATATCTTCATGATTTGCTTGTTTTATAAAGCTATCTTTATTATTATCTTGAGTAACTTCCTCTTTTTTATTGTTAATAGTAATTTTTAATACTTCCATCATAACTTCATGAGATAAAAATATAAATTCAGGCATTTTATTTTTTCCTAAGATAATATCTAATGCTGAATTTTTTTTTATAAAAACGATACTGTCGTTATCTATTTGATATTTAACATTATCTTTTGTTATGGATATTTCACAATCTTTTCTAATTAACAAAAGAATGTGGTTAGAGAAAATAATGTTTTTAAATTTTAAAGTATTATCTATATAGGCATTCATATTAAATTCTTTTGCTTCCTAATCTAATATTAAATGGTTTATTTTTGTTTGTATATTTAACAATAAACAAAATTATTAATTTATAAGCTTTTGTAAATAAATTATTATCATGTTGATGGAAATAAATAAATTAAAAAATAACGTTTTTAGATTTAATTATCTAATTGGGTTATTTTTTATCATATTGCATTATTTTTCTGTGAGGTATTTGTTACTTTATTTTTTCCTATTTATTTTAGAGAGTTTTTAGATCCTCCATATATCTTTATCTTTTTTGGGAATTTTATATTAAGTAAAAAGGTTGTTTTAACATTTTTGGTGTTTTTTTATGTTAAAGATGTTAATTGTTATTATTTATCTTTTGCTTTTTTGGTCTAATTTTATCATTTTGTTAATTATCATAATGGGTGATTAATTTATCATTTTGTTGGCTTAAAAGAATTCTATTAAAAGCGTAAAGTTCTCATAAATAGAGTATTGCTACTCTTATTTGGATTGTTTTAGTTATGGGTAGATGTATATGTTAAGAGATATCAGTAGGTGAGAGTAAAAAGAGTAATGTTGTTTTCATGTAAAAAATATAATTAAAACAATTGGTTATTTTATCTTGGTATTTTTTAAAACCTTATGTTGGTATTTTTATGGACATAAATAAGATTTTAGGCCGAGAGATTAAATTTTTAAGAAAACGTTCTTTGCTGTCAGGATGCGAATTGGCAAAAGCCTTTGGAATAAGTCAACAGCACCTTTCACGGATTGAGCGAGGAGAAGTTCAATGGAGTGTATCTTTCCTACTTAGAGTATGCGCTTTTTTTGATATTCCAATGATTCATTTTATTAAATTGATAGAGAAAGAAACATCTTCATTTTCTATTGTTGATAATAATTTATGTCAATTTGAATTTATTGAAATAAATAATAGGAGAAGGATAGGTCATAGAAAGTAAAGGTAGATATTTATAGATGTTAGCAGTATTACATTAGATAGCCTCTAAATTAATTTAGAGACATTTTATACGAGAGTTATATATGAATATAATCTTTTTTGAAAAGAATTCAAACGAGAAAGTACAATTACAACCTCATGCTAAGCATACTATAACGGCGAAAGCAGGGGATGTGTATCAGTTAATTGATTCAGATACTCAACTTTCTCCATTAGATATTCAAGCGCATCGTAAATCGGATGATCTTATTTTATCTAGTAAAGAACAAAATATAGAAGTTGTTATTAAAGATTTTTGGCAAGAATGCCAACCAGGGGAACAACAATGTTACGCCACTTTAAATGTTTTAGATTCAAATGGTGTAATGGGACAAGCAACTATTACTCAAGATGGTCCTGTTTTAGAACATTTAGTTGCTGGTGAAACAGGTACTCTTTCTGATAATGATGATGGAATTGGTCTATTTTTATGGGTTGCTGGTTCAATCGGTAGTGCATTAGCGATCTTTTTAGCTAATAGAAATCATGGTGGTGACAATAATAAAGGTAATGAGGCTGATATTACCGCGCCGAGTAAGCCAGGATTAACTGCTGAAGATGATGGTTCTGTTTCTATCGATTTACCAAAAGATGCCAATAAAGGTGATTCTGTAGATGTTACTTTTGAAGATGAGGATGGTAATTCAAATACTGTCACATTAGAAAAGGGAGATAATGGCTGGACATCAAGTGATCCTGAATTAATTCCTGATACAGATAACAATCAAGTCACTATCCCTAATGATAAGATAAAAGATAATAGTGATGTTACCGCAAGTGCGAAAGATCCGAGTGGTAATAAAAGTGATGATGTTACTGTAACAGCCAAACCTGATCCCGTATCAGATATACCTGTTTTAAGCATTCCAGAAGTTGACGATGGTTATGCGAATGCAGAAGAGCTGAAAGACGGTTTACAAGCAGAAGTTACTTTGCCAGCGGGTACGGTTGAAGGGGCGGAAATTACCTTAACGGTCACTCGTCCAGATAATACTACAGAAACGATTACATACACTGTAACTAAAGATGATGTTGCTGCAGGTAAGATTTCGATTGATATTCCTAAAGATGCGGTACAAAACGGCCAAAACAGTGTCGATGTCAGCATAACTCAAGGCAATAATCCAGCCAAACCAGGAAACAAAGTAGATTTTGCTGTTGATGGACAAATCCCGGGCGATACAGATGGTGATGGTACGGTGGATACCACACCAGTGGTGATCATTCCAGAAGCTGCGGACGGTGTAAATGCTGACGAGCTAAAAGATGGCGTACAGACCGAAGTGACTGTACCGGGGGGGAGGTGCGGCAGGTGACACACTGACACTCACTATTACTAAACCAGACGGCTCAACCGACACT
>NZ_GG668578.1:97265-106540 GCF_000160755.1 Proteus mirabilis ATCC 29906 | reverse complement strand
TAAAGCCGATGTGACTATCCCTGCAGATAAAGCAACTCCGGATGGTAATTATTCTGTTAAAGCAGAAATTACAGATCCCGCAGGTAACACGAGTGGTGAAGGTAAAGCAACGGACTTCACTGTAGATACCGTTGCCCCATCTACCCCTGTATTAAATGCTGAGGATAATGGCTCTGTTTCTGTTGAACTGCCAGGGGATGCCAACAAAGGCGATACGGTAGAAATTACCTTTGAAGATGAAAAAGGGGATAAACAGACTGTAACAATGGAGAAAGGGGATAATGGTTGGACATCTAGTGATCCTAATTTGATCCCAGACAGTCAGGGCAATAACACCGCTATTCCATCTGATAATGTAAAAGATAACAGTGAAGTAACCGCAATAGCTAAAGATCCAAGCGGTAATGAAAGTGCTCCAGCAACAGCAACGTCCAAAACAGATGTGCTACCGACAGTGAGTATTAGTGTTGATACAACATCAGTAAATGACAATGGAGATAAGATTAGTGCTGATGCTTCTGTTTCGGGTGAAATAACAGAAGTTCCTGCAACAATAGAGGACAAGGATGATACTACCGGATTAGTATATACCGTTGCTCTAGATTATGTTGCAGCACAGGATGTGACCGTAACCATAACCTTAACAAATGATGCTGGTCATGCAAGTGCGCCGGATTATTCAACGCTTGCAGGCTCTCAGCATGATGGGAAAATCGCCCTACATGGGGACACAGGTAAAGTAACCTATGATGGAGCTTCAACAGTAACGGTTGTTATTCCTGCTGGATCTAAGAGTGTTTCATTTATAGTTGATCCAACAATGGAAGCTAACCAAAATGCATTTAATGCTGAAGGTATGGAGAAAGTTGTTGCAACCATTACGGGAACATCTAATAACGCTACCGCTGTAACTGATACAGTAAATAATGCAGGTGCTTCTGCTACAGGGGTTATTTATGATGGCAACCCTATTTCATTACGTAATCTGGACGGCGATTTTACACTGAAGTATTCATTATCCTCATCAGTGGCTGAAAATGGGGACTTTGGATATACCATCGGAGTTGATAGCGGTAAAAAGGATCCTAAGCTAACGACAGATTACAATGATACGATTTATGTTGGTTATTATCAGGATGGTAGCGAAACTTCATCATACAGCAATCTTGCTAACTCGCAGGATAATGGACCTGATGGTACAAAAACAGATGGTAATCAAAGTATTACAACTGTTGATTTAGGTGCTGGTGATGACCTGATGGTGATCCGCGGTAATATGTTAACCAATACACGAGTCTATGCTGGTGAAGGTAATGATACCTTTACTATGGACGGCATGAATACAGCGTTACGTTCTATGTATGCTGGTAGTTATCTCTTTATGGAATCTGGTAATGATACCGTTACGATTAAACGTACAGGGGTAACCAATGCTGGTCAAATCTATCTTGGCTCAGGTAGTGATACCTTTACTCAAGGTGATGCCAATGATCAAAATAATACCGAATTGTCCGGTTTATTAGATCTGGGTAGTGGTACTCAAGATAAGTCAAATATGCCAAATGAGTATCTTTCTGTTTATCAGGATGGCAGTAATTTAAGTTTAGGTAATGACAATAACATTGATGCGGTCACAGATGTTAATACTGTCACTATTTATGGTTCTGTCTCCGGTGAAATTTTAGGTGGATATGGTAGTGATAATATCACTATCACTAAAAATCTGACTGGTAATGTTTCTGTTGGTGATAATACAGACACTCTAACTGCTGGGTGGATTTATGGTGGTGCCACTGTTTCTATGGGGGATGGCAATGATACGGTTACTGTCACTGAAGGTGCGTATAACACAACTATTTCACTAGGGGCAGGAGATGATGTGTTTGATGCTACTGCTGGTGTTATGGGGGATTCTGTTAGCGCGACATTAGTGAATGGTGAAGATGGCAATGACACCATAAAATTAGGCACAATTGGTAAAAATCTGACAGTTGATGCGGGTGCTGGCGATGATACTGTGATTTTGACAAAAGATTATGATCCTTCACCTATAGGTAATCAGGGATATATTAATGGGGGAGAGGGAACTGATACTTTAGTCTTATCAGGTACGATTACGGTAAATATGGCCACTAAGACTGATGAAGGTATTGCTAATTTCGAAAAAGTCGATATGACGGTTAACAGTGAGTTGAAAGTGGACAATAGCTCTCAGACTATTAAGTTAACCGCATCTGATGTGTTGGGAATGAATGCAAATTCAACGATTTATATTTCCGGTGATGCTAATGATAAGGTGGATTTAGGTGCCGATGGTGCTGGAGGTTTAGGTACATTTACAGCTACTGCCACTACAACAAAAGCAACCGCATTAGATGGTACTGAACATACTTACACTCTTTATAGCAGTGCAAGTGGTGCTAATGTCTATATTGATAATAATATTATCGATAATGGAGGCGTTATTTAATTATCTGTTGTAATTAAATCTAAGGCTGCTCTTTCGGGCAGCCTTATTATCTAATCATAAAACTTTTATATTTAGATTATATTTTCTTATTAGAGGTAATATCTGTGTTTTCTATAAATAAACTCAAAATAATAACGTTTGTTATTTTAGGAGGTGTATTATTTAATTCACATGCAAACTCTTTAAAGTATATATTAAATAATTCATTAAATAATGCGCCTGAGTTATTAGAAGCTAAAGCTGATATAGATATAGCCGTTGCAAAAGTTAATCAGACTAGAGCTCAACATTTTCCCGTAATAAGCGTAACTGGAAATAAATTATTAGGACAATATCATAGAGATAAAAGCGACTATGATAATAATAGTTTTATTCCAGGATTAAGAGGTGAATTAAATATCTATTCTTTCGGTGGAATAGAAAATGATGTTGAACGTAATGAAAAAGAACAACTCTATTATCAATTTAAATATAGCGAAACGAAAGAAAATGTCGCTTACACCATATCAGATCTATATTTAAAAGCATTGCTAGCTAAAGAATCTATTGCGGTAAAGAAAAAAAGTTTAGATAGACATAATAAGATTATATCTGAATTAAATGTGATAGCCCGTAATGATGAAGGGCGTGTTTCTGAATATGTTCAGGCAGAAGCAAGAAAAATATTAGTAGAACAAGATATTAACTATTATGAAAAAGAATTAATGACAACGTTAAGTACGTTATCAAAATATACGGGTTTCCCCGTTGGTGAAAGCGATCTTGTCAATCCTTTTGATGGAATGACGGTCAGTGATATGTATAGCGAATTCACTGCGGAAAATAATAATCAAAATCCAGCTTATCTCGTGAGTCAGGCTGATATCGATGCTAAAAAAATGGGCGTTAAAGTAGAAAATAAAAAACAATTACCAAGAATTAATTTAACTGGAAATATAACTAAAGATGATCGTCAGATAGGCATTGATGTGACATGGGACATTATTAATTTTTCATCATTATATTCTATTGATGAAAAAGTAAGTCAGTTAAACGCGGCACAACAGAGAATGGAGAGAGTGATTAGAGATATTGAAGAAGCAAGACGTTTATCAGTAATTAATATCCAAAAAAGTACTCAAAAATTGAAGATATTAGATGCACAAATTTTATCATCGACAAAAGTAGTCGATTTTTATCAATTGCAATTTAATGTTGCACGCCGTTCTTTGTTAGATGTTTTGAATGCAGAAAAAGAGTTATCTGATGTTGAATTATCTTATGCCACGACATTGAGTGATCTTAGGTACGGGATGCTTGATTATTTGTATGCACAAGGAAAACTTTCGCACTGGGCACTTAATTCACACACTCACTAATAAATTAAGGTAAATATTGTAGTTATGAAATTGATCATAGAAGGTCTTTCTCTTACAACCCAGTTATTAGGCACACATTTATCTGTGGCTACACTGACTGCACATACAATCCGTACTACAAATATGGGAATTGATTTTTCATCACTGGTTGAATATCTGAAAAGTGAAGGATTTGAAAATACATTATCACAACGATTATTAGATGATATTCCCTCTCTAGCTATGCCAGTATTATTATTATTAAAAAATGAAGAGGGTGCTGTTTTAACCGAAGTTTCATTTGATGAAACTGGACAACGTAAATATAAAATTCAGCAAGTAGATGGTTTATCTATATGGTTAACACAATCTGAATTAAGTGAAAAATATTTAGGTTATTGCTGGTTCATTAAGCCACGTATTACAGAAGATGTTCGTTCAGAATTGCCTGAATATACGATGCCTAAAGCATGGTTTTTTAAAGTTATATGGCGCTTTAAAAAGTATTACTATCAAATCATTCTCGCTACTTTTGTTATTAATTTTTTGGCACTTGTTAGTTCATTATATGTCATGAATGTTTATGACAGAGTAATACCTAATAAGTCATATCAAACACTCTGGGTTTTAAGTATCGGGGTAATTATTGCAATATTATTTGAATTTACAGCTAAAATGCTCCGAGGCCGGTTAACTGATATTGCTGGTAAGAAAGCTGATTTAATTATCAGTTCTGCTTTATTTAGAAAGGTCACAAATCTTAAGTTACAAGAAAAACCTATATCATCTGGCTCCTATGTTAATAATTTACGAGATTTTGAATCTGTCCGTGATTTTATGACGAGCGCGAGTTTATTAACATTAGTTGATATGCCTTTTTTAATTTTATTTGTATCTGTAATTGCGCTTGTTGGAGGCTATTTAGCTTTTGTGCCACTTACGATAATTCCATTGGTTATTATTGTCGGACTTTTAGCTCAGATCCCTTTATCCAAATATATTAATGAATCGATGAAGGAATCATCTCAAAGGCAAGGATTAGCTGTAGAAGCGATTGAAGGCATAGAAACATTAAAAACGAATAATGCCATGAATTGGGCGCAAAAGCGTTGGGATTATTACACAGCAAAAACAGCATCTTCATCAATGAAAGTTAAAAACATCAGTAATTTTGTTATTTATTTTGCAGTAATGATGCAACAGTTAAATACGATATTTTTAGTTATTATTGGTACTTATTTGATTCATAGCGATGATCCTGCAAGTAAAATTACAATGGGGGCGTTAATCGCAACGGTTATTTTATCTGGTAGAGCGTTATCACCATTAGGACAGATTGCGGGGTTAGCCGTGCGCTTTCAACAGGCTTGGGTCGCATTAAAAGGTGTTAATGGCATTGTTGAGCGACCATCAGAACGTGAACCAGCTAGGAAATATATTACGTTAAAACAAATAAATGGAAATATAAAATTCCAAAATGTTTCATTTGCTTATAACCAAGATAGTAGCAGTGTAGTGAAAAATTTATCATTTGAAATAAAGCCAGGTGAAAAAGTTGGAATACTTGGGCGTATTGGCAGTGGTAAATCAACGACTTTAAAATTAGCAGCTGGGTTATATCCCGCAGAGCAAGGGAGTATCACACTAGATGATGTCGATATTCGCCAAATAGATCCTCATTATTTGCGTAATCAGATTTTGTTATTAGAACAAGAGCCAAGGTTATTTTTAGGTAGTTTAAGAGAAAATCTTGATTTAGCCCGTATGGATGGCTTCTCTAGTGATCAAGATTTGATTGTGGCACTGAAGCGGTTTGGTTTGGATAAAGTTATTAAAAAACATCCTAGGGGATTAGATATGTCCTTGGGAGAAAATGGGTTAGGTCTTTCTGGTGGACAAAAACAAATTGTTGCTTTGGCTAGAATGACGTTGAGAAATCCCAAAATTGTTTTACTTGATGAACCAACAACGGGGCTTGATCAATATTCAGAAATTCAGGCATTAAATGCCATTTCAGCATGGTGTCGCTCAAAGACATTATTGGTTGTTACTCATCGACCTCAGGTACTGAGTATTGTCAATCGAATAATTGTTGTTGATAACGGTAAAGTTGTGATGGATGGTCCCAGAGATGCGGTTTTACAGCAGTTAGCTAAAAATGAAACAGAAAAACAAATAACTGCTCACTCAAAAACCAAAATAGATAAGTAAGATTGGGAATGTGAAATGAATGAACTAAATAAAAAACACCTGATGCCTTCAAGTCATACTAAAGAGGTTCTTTCTAATAAGGACTTAGCACTTCTAAATGACTTGCATGCAGCACTTCAGAATGAAAAACATCATAAAAGTTTTATGATGATCACAATATTGCTGATCTTTATGGTTATTTTCGTTATTTGGGCATGGAATAGTAATCTTGAAGAGGTAACTCGTGGTCAAGGCAGTATTATTCCTAGCAGTCGCGAGCAGATAATCCAAACATTGGATGCTGGCATATTAAAAAGTATGCAAGTTAAAGAAGGGGATATAGTTGAAAAAGGTCAAGTATTATTAACGCTAGATGATACTCGAACATCGGCTATCTTAAGAGAAAGTGAAGCAAAAGTTGCTAATCTAGAAGCAATACGAGCACGACTTAAAGCGGAGGCTTATTCTACTGAGCTTAGCTTTCCAGAAGGTTTATCAACAGAATTAGTAACTCGTGAAACAACAGTATACAAGATACGTAAAGACGCATTGAAATCAGGAATAGACAATTTACAACAAAGTAAAGCATTGTTAGACCGAGAAATTTCTATCACTAAGCCAATAGTTGCACAAGGTGCAATGTCTGCTGTGGAATTATTAAGAATGGAGAGGCAATCAGCCGATATTCAATTACAAATAGATGAAAAGAAAAATAAATATTTAACTGAAGCTGGGGCTGAATTAGTTAAAACAGAAGCGGAATTAGCTCAAGCAAGGGAAAATATGGCAGGGCGAGCTGATCCTGTTGAACGTGCTTTAATACGTGCACCATTAAGAGGTATTGTGAAAAATATCCGTATTAATACAGTTGGTGGAGTAATTTCAGCAGGGCAGGATATAATGGAAATTGTTCCTTTAGAAGATCAGTTATTAGTTGAAGCTTATATTAGTCCTCGAGATGTGGCCTATGTACGTGCTGGTATGCCTGCATTAGTAAAATTGACTGCTTATGATTATGCGATTTATGGTGGGTTAGAAGGCGTCGTGACTTTGGTAAGCCCAGATACATTGCATGATCAAAAAAGACCTAGTGATTTAAAACTTAATCAAGATGAAGCTTTTTATCGCGTATTGGTCACAACTCAAAGTAGTCATCTTACGGATAAAAATGGAAAAGAGCTTCCTGTTATTCCGGGTATGATCGCCAGTGTTGATATTAAAACAGGTGAGAAAACGGTTTTCCAATATTTGATCAAACCTATAACAAGAATGAAGCAGGCATTACAAGAGCGGTAATAATTTTTGAGGTCATAACTATCATAGAAGCAGTTATGACCTGTTATCAAGCTATTACTTGTATACTATTTATTAAATTTAAATATTTTTTAAATGGATATTAAATAAATTATTATACTCTTTATTTACTTATAATATAAGTAAGAATGAGGTGCTATTTTTAGCATATATTATTTGATAAACAATAAGGAGAACTATATCTAAAAAATTTTTTGACATAATATTATAGATAGTTATTTGATGTTTTTTATTTATAGAAAATAAAATTTAATCATATAATCTGAGTGTATGTATAAAAAATACTCCTATGGTGAGTATTTTTTTTATTGAAAATTATCACTTATAGTAAATATACTTAAATTAAGAGATATTTTGTTTAATTTTTGTTGTCAAATAAAACATTGATTTAACATTTGGTTGTGTTTTTATTTTTCATATGTATCAAATTGTAACTAAATGTAAATGTGTGAAAGAGTGTTTTTTTTTAACTTATTGTATTTCATTGTTATTTTGTTTTTTATGGGGAGTGGGAACTATTTTTAATAGGAATTATAAGAGTAAATTTATCTTTTTAATTTTAAATAACGATTTTACATAATTCATAATAAACTTTATATTTCTACTATAAGAAACACTCGTTCTTTAATGGCTCATGTAGGTGAAGATTATGTATGTCGTGTATAATGAACTAAATAGTCGTATCGGCGCTTACATTAGAAAAACACGGAAAGAAATGGGGATGTCGGCTTTAGTATTAGGTGAGAAATTAAATATGAGTCAACAGCAGATATCTCGTTGTGAAAATGGAAAGACTAATTTAACTTTTGAATTTATTAATAAAGTCCTTGTTGCTTTAAATAAACAATGGTATCACTTATTCAATGAAGTTATCTATCAGTTTGATCATGAACAGTTTATATACATCATAAATAATGAAAGAAACTATCAATTTATTCTATCTGAAATGAAAAAGTAATTTTAAAAATAATATTTATTATTTAACACTATAACATTCGTTATAAACGTAATCATAGTATATGGGAAATATATATTTTATGCTCTAGATAATGATGAAATCGATGTTATAAATTTAGCAATTTATTATATTTTATAGTTTATTATAAAAATATTTCTTCAAGGTGAATGTTCTTGTTTTTTATAAATTAAAGGATACAACCTAATGAGCAATTTTAAGTATTATTTTTTTCTAATTACTTTTACATCTGAATTTATTTATGCGGGTGGATCTTTACAACTATGTAATAAACATATTGATACATATGGTTCTTCAATAGGCTCTGAGAGTTATAAAAAAGATTTAACACATTATTCTTCTGTTACAAAAATAATATGTAATACAAATGATGATGCTCGTTTTTCTTTAAATTCAGAGGGAGATGGATTAGGACAATATGGTTATGATGCATCAAAAGCCCAAATAAAAGGAATGGCTAGTGGTAAGATAACAATAAGGTCTACTGAAACAACGTTTACTGGTTATTCTAAATTTCAAAATAATATCAGTTTAGATAATAATAAAATATTTAATATAAAAGATGGCACCTTATCTGAGAATAGTAAGGAGGCTGTAAATGGTTCTCAATTATTTAAAATAGATAGTGTTAAGGCTGATAAGGTTTCTTTAAACAATACAGATAAAAATGTGAGTGAAAATGCTGATAGTATTAATAAGTTAGATGAAAATTTAAAGAAAACAAATCAGCAAATTGAAATTAATACCACAAGTATTAATAAACATAATATGGAATTAAAGGAATATAATAGCGCTATAAAAGATATAGATTTTAAAACGAGAGATTTAACTAATACTGCAGATATATTAAGTAAAATTGCAATAAAAACTCAACAAGATATGAATGAGAATACTCAATCGATTAGCAGATTAAATCAAGATAAAGCGGATAAAGCACAGCTAGCGGAAACGGATAAACGGGTAGACGCAAACGCCCATAATCTCGTCA
>NZ_GG668578.1:0-95766 GCF_000160755.1 Proteus mirabilis ATCC 29906 | reverse complement strand
AGAAACGGATAAACGGGTAGACGCAAACACCCATAATATTGCTACTTATCAAAATAGTATTGATAACAATACGCAGGCGATCGATTGGTTAGATAAAAATAAGGTTGATAAGGCACAATTGATAGAAACAACCAATTTAGTAAGAGAGAATACAGCCGAAATTAATAGTAACAGGGAAGCTATAGACGATATAAAATCGAGTAATATTCTTCAAGAAAATTTAATTAATCATCGCACTGATAACCTAATAAATTTAGAAAAGATCTCTCGAGATGAAGGGGATAAAAGAGTCCTAACTAGTTCAAAAAGTTATACGGATAGTCGGTTTAGTTCGGCTATAAGCTATGCGGATGATAAATTCGGTCAATTAGATAATAAAATTAACCAAACGGAAAAGAAACTCAATGCAGGTATTGCAGGTGTAACTGCCATTTCTTCAATTCCATATGTGTCAGAAAATACTTTTTCATATGGAATGGGAGTAGGTAACTATCAAAATGGTAATGCGATTGCTGCCGGAGTTCAGTTAAAAACTATTTATAATTCGAATATTAGGGTCAATATATCATGGGATTCATCAAGTAATACTGCATTAGGTGTTGGTATCTCTGGGGGGTGGTAATTAAGAGATCACTTTCTTACATTTTTTGAAGGTAACATTTTATATCTACATATTGAATAAAGGAGTTTGATATGCAAAAGAATGTGGTTATTTATTTTTCAGGTTATGGTCATACACAAAAAATAGCTGAACATATTGCAATAGGTGCTGATGCGTATTTAATCAGAATAAATGAAAATGGTGACATTTCTCAAAGTGAATGGAATATCTTGGATAATGCTAAATCTATTATTTTAGGATCCCCAACATATATGGGCGGTATTTCATGGCAATTTAAAAAGTTTGCAGATAACTCCTCGAAAAAATGGGCTGAAGGTAAATGGAAAGATAAAATATTTGGCGGATTTACAATAAGTGCAAGTTTAAATGGAGATAAACAAGTTACATTAATTTATTTACAAACTTTAGCATCTCAGCATCAAGGAATATGGGTTAGCCTTGGAATGCCACCGTCAAATACAACAAAATCAACAAGAGAAGATATTAATTCACTAGGTTCTTCTATTGGTATGTTTGCACAATGCCCATCAGATGCAGGAACTGATTTTATTCCTAAAGGTGATATTATAACAGCTGAAGAATATGGAAAAAGGATTGCTTATATTGCAGATAAGTTATCTAGTTAAACTAATAAAATAAACATATTGAAATTTTTTATTAATTAATATTGGTTTTATTTTATTAAAAAAGAGTTTAGTTCTATTTTTATAATAATTTAATTTATCCGATTATATTTATATGATTATTATACTCAACTAGTACAAGTTGAGTATCCGTATTCTAGTGATGTATTACTGTCTATTTCGGTGAAGAGGTGATAGAGACGCTAACTACTGCGCTAAGATTATTGCCTTGACTCGTTATGAAAAAAGTTGGTTTAGCGTATTGGCAGAATATCTGATCATTTACGGCTACTCTGAAACTCATGAAAAGTTAGGCATGGTAACACCAAAGATCTTACAGATGATTGCTTTTGGTCTTCTGTTTTTTAAAATCAATAGCCTGATCCTCTCATGAGATATGAGAACGATCGTAAACACTGTAGACAGGCATCAACAAAAATGAGGTCAAAAATGAAGAGCAGATTGTATCTTGGCGTAACACTGCTACTTGTAGCTGGCGTTTGCCAAGCTAAGAATTATGTTATCGCCTATACCGACAATATTCATTCATTACAGGATGCAGTACAGGACAGTGTATGGACTAAGGCCAGCTTGCTAACGGATTTTAGCTTTCCTTGGATAGATATGCCAGCACCAAAAACTGAATTTCGTGCTCTTTGGACGCCTACATCCATCTGGTTTCGTTTTGACGTTGAGGATCATGATATTCAAGTGGGTAAACAGTTAGATAAGGATGAGGCTGTGCTGGCTTCCGATCGAGTGGAGCTTTTCTTCTCCACCGGTCAGGCATTGCAACCATATTATACTGCAGAGATTGACTCACAAGGTCGGGTGTTCGATGCGAAAGCTGAGTTTTATCGCAAAGTTGATCAGACATGGAACTGGCAGTCATTGGAAACCATATCTAGCTTAACGCCTAATGGTTATAGAGTTGTGGGAAAATTCGATCTTAAAGAGTTGGACGTACTTAAGCTCTGGCAGGATCAAGATCATAAAACCTTGATGTGTGCAATTATGCGTGGGGAATTTAGTGCTGATGGACAAGGTGGACAAAAACGGGAGTGGATAAGCTGGATTAAACCAGATTCTGTAAAGCCCGATTTTCATATACCTTCCGCTTTTAGTACCTGTTCTTTGGTAAAATAGACGATCTTTAGAGAAGTCAGTTATGAAAAAGACAAAGAAATTTTGTGCCACCGCATTGCTCTTCAGTACTTTCAGTGTTGTATTTTATGTGCTTCCAGTGCAAAGTCAGCCAGTGGAGAATACTCTGGTTGTTGCAACCTATAATATTGATGGTAAAGTTTATGGTCGCGCTGCAGAGCAAAGTCGCCTACTAGAAAATCTGAATGTTGATCTTGTTGGACTTCAAGAAGTTAATCATCACAATCGTCGTTTTAAACAATTAAAAAGCTATGACGCATTGGAATATTTTAACAAAGAATATTTTAAGCATCAGTTCTTTGGTGAGATGTCGATCTTTGCTCATGGTGGCTGGGGAATAGCCCTACTTTCTCGGTATAAAATAAGTAATACAAAAAATATCCACTTGGTCAGTGACGAAACCTCTGTTTATAAGGATGAAGTTAACCAAATTTTTGCCAACTACGATCCTAATAATGCGGAGAGTGTGAGAGCATTCGATAGCCTTTATGAACCAGATGGTCCTATGCACAACGGTGCGGTTGCACCTAAATCTTATATTCATGCAGTAGTGAATAAAAATGGTATGAATATTGATGTTTATGTGGCGCATCCTAGTTTTGAATCTATGGCATTGCGCCAGCAACAATTTAAAACGATCCTAGAGGATATGGACAATTGTAATGGAAAATATAAGATCTTGTTGGCGGATACCAATGCGGATCAAGATACTCATGAATTGGATATATTCAGAGCTAATTATCGATTAGCTAATGGAGGTGAATATGGCTGGATTGAGACCTTTCATGATAAAGATCCGATGATGAAAGTACTCAGCATCGATAATATAATCGTTTCAAAAAATATTGAAATATCTGATGTGAAAGCTATTCAATCGACGCTTTCGGATCACTATCCTTTGGTTGCCACGCTAATCCTTAAGTAGTTCTATATTATGGGGAATAATTTTTTTCCCCATTTTAGCAAGATCTGCCATAAATCTGTGCTCAATATGAACTGTACTTCAATATGTTTTTTCTTGTAATTTGAGGGAAAAATAACTTATATAGAAATATCATTTTTTCTTAATTGAGATACACTAAATTGACATTTTATAACTATTACGATAGTTTTTTGGCGATAGACTATTTATATTTTATAGAGTCAGTGTAAATTATAAACTTGTTGCTAAAACTATCTCATTTCTAGTATTTAGCTTAATGATTCAAATAAATAAGCATTTAAGAATTCATGACTAAATGAACTATTAAATCTTCTGATGTATTGATATGAATATTTATAAAGTACCTTAACTATATATTAAGTATAGAGATATTAAATTATTCTATTTTTAGTAATTTCTAGTTCATGTTGAGGAATATCAAACACCTGCGCCATAAAAATAGAGATAAATATATCTAGTGGCTGATTAGAGCGGGTTAGTTTTGCTTGCATTATTGCTCCTTGCCAACCCATCCAGAAAAAAATAGCCATTTGTCTACAATCAATGTTTTTAGATATAAACTTATATTTTTGTGCTTCTAGAAGATAATTTTCTACCTTTTTCTGCCATCCAGAAATCACATTATTCAGTATTTTATAATAGCTAATGGGTAAATTAACAATATCTTGTATGAGATTACTTACTAAGCATCCTCGTTGCCAATGATACTTTTCCATTTCTGATTTTATCATGTGACAAAATGCTAATAGTCTTTTGGGGAAAGGTAATGCAGTATAAGACAAATAGTTATCTAGTTGCTTAGAAATAAAGTTGTCATAATGTTGGATGACGACTAAACCAAATTTTTCTTTACTACCAAAGTAATAATAAAATGATCCTTTCGGGATACCAACTTTTTCTAATATCTTACAAATGTCTGAACTGATATAGCCTTTTTCAGCAAACATTTCTATACCACTTTGAATAACTATATTTTTTACATCTGTATTAGGACTATGATTTTTGGGGGGACGTCCTCGTTTCGGTTTGGTGATTTCTGATATCATCATTTTGCTATCTCCACGACAGGGGAGCATACAGGTAGCTTATTAAGTACCTGTCAATGCTGATTATTTTGTTGTGAGAAAAGTCCCTCCCGCTGAAATTTTATGCGGGAGGAATATAACGAATAGCGTGTGTTATTTTGTCATTAGGTCTTGGTTTTGTTTCATTTCAAATCGTGGGGAGACAAAACCATATAGTGTCCATCCCAAGAATGTGGCTAATGCCCCCCACATTACGGCGTCTTCACCAGATGAATACAGAGCATAGAAACTATAAATCGCCCCAATGAATGCGATGATATTACTGGTTCTCGCTTTATGAGGTTCCACTTTGGCGACTTTTTGTAAAATAATCATTGCCGCCATAGAAAGGATGTAAGGAATAATATTAGTCACAACTGCTAGATTGACGAGTACATTAAACTGTTTATTTAGTGATGGGCTGATGGTCATCAGTGACAGTGCAGATTGAATAACAACAATAACTAACATTCCTTTTACCGGGGCATCAGCTTTGCTAACTGCAGAAAATATTTTTGGAAAATAACCAGAATCCGATGACGCCTTAAATACTTGTGCGATGGTGAACTGCCAGCCAAGTAAAGATCCACAACAAGACATAATCATTAGCGCCATAATGATTTTCCCAACACCTGGGGTAAACATTTGGGAGAAGGCTAAGCCAAATGGCGCGGTAGAGTTTGCCAGATCCATATTTGGCACAATACCTGCGATAACATTTGTTGATACGATATAAATAACGGCTGCACCTAATGTGCCACCTAATACAGCAATAGGAACATTCTTTTCAGGATTTTCAACCGCTTCACTATTGGCACAAGCTGATTCCATACCTAAAAATGCCCATAAGGTCATGGCAATAGAAGAGCCTACGGCTTCAAAGAATGGAAAATTATGTGGATTCCAAGAGTTAATGTATTGTTCAGGATTGAACCACCACCAGCCAATAATTGAAATACCCACAACAGGGATGATCACCCCCCAGACAGTGATGCTGCTTATTTGTCCGGTGATCCGCGCACCACCAAAATTTGCTATTGTACAGATCCACAATACAACAATCGTTGCAATACAAATACCTAACGGAGTCATTGTCGCATCCATCAGTTCGGCACCATAACCCACAGCAGAAATTGCGATAGCTACATTGGCAATTAACAGGGAAATACCATAGGTATAATTGGCCATAAAATTCCCCGATTTGCCAAAGGCATACTCGGCATACCCTCCCATTCCTCCGCTACGACGGCTAAACATACCGCATTTAGCAAATGCATAGGCCAGAGCCATAGAGCCGACCGCAGTGACAATCCAAGATAAAATAGAAATGGTTCCTACTTCGGCTAGCTTGGTCGGTAGCATAATAATACCGGAACCCATCATATTCACCGCAGTTAATATAGTGAGTTGCAATACACTCATTTTATTTTTTGAAGTACTCATCGTTTTACTCTCCGGCTGACGGAGCATGCTTATTCACACTCCGTCACGCATAAATTAATTAACTTAGTGCTTAATTACATAGCCATATGCCCGCAGACGACCGTCCTCATCATTGCGGATATATACACCTTGTAATTCCGGTGAGAATCCCGGGAATAGATTAATTCCTTCTTCTAGCGCTAGAAAATATTGCTGTACAGAGCCACCCCAAATTTCCCCTGGTACTACACACAGTACTCCTGGTGGATAAGGTAGAGCACCTTCGGCGGCGATACGGCCTTCAATTTTTTCCACGGCAACTAACTCCACCTCGCCACGCACAAAAGCGATATTGGCTTCTTGAGGTAACATACTGACTTGTGGGAAATGTGATTTACGGAACATCTCTTTTTGCAGTTGTTTTACATTAAATTTCACATACATATCATGCATTTCTTGGCACAATTGACGGATGGTGTATCCTTGATAACGTGTTTGGTTGGCATGATATACTGATGGAAGTACCTCTTTCAGTGGGGCATCTTGTTCCAGTAATTGTTCAAAGCGAGCAATTTGTGCGACCAGATGCTGCATTTTCGCCATGCTTTCTGCAGGCGTTAGCAGGAATAATATGGAGTTAAGATCGCATTTTTCAGGAATAATGTTATTTTCACGTAGATAGTTCGCCAAAATGGTGGCAGGAACACCAAATGATTCATATTTTCCTGTTTTGGCATTAATACCTGGGGTGGTTAGTAGTAATTTACATGGATCAACAAAGTATTGATTTTCTTCATATCCCTCAAATGAGTGCCAGCGCTCTCCCGGAACAAAATTAAAGAATCGGAGATCATTGGCAATTTCATCAGTATCAAAATCTTCCCATGCACGGCCATCGATAGTTTCTGGAATAAACGGGCGAATATGTTTACAGGATTGCAGGAGTAATTTACGGGTTTCAATCCCTGTTTTTACGCAATTCATCCATAAACGTTTACCTGACTCACCTTCATGCATTTTGGCATTCACATCCAAAGCTGCAAATAATGGGTAGAATGGACTAGTTGAGGCATGCATCATAAAGGCGTTATTGAGACGTTTATGATTTACATAGCGTTTTTGACCTTTAATATGGCGATCTTTTTTGTGGATCTGTGAGGTTTGAGAGAATCCCGCTTGTTGTTTATGTACAGATTGTGTAACTAAGATCCCCGGATCGTTTTCATTCAGTTCAAGTAGAAGTGGAGAACAATCTTTCATCATTGGAATAAACTGTTCATAGCCCACCCACGCGGAGTCAAATAAAATGTAGTCACATAAATGTCCGATTTTATCGACTACCTGACGTGCGTTATATATTGTTCCGTCATAGGTACCTAATTGGATAACGGCTAGGCGGAAAGGGCGCTTTTCATTTGCACGTGTAGGGGCGACTTCTTTGATGAGTTCACGAAGATATTTTTCTTCAAAACAATGAGCATCAATCCCACCGATAAACCCAAATGGGTTACGTGCAGCTTCAAGATAAACAGGCGTTGCTCCTGCTTGAATTAATGCTCCGTGATGGTTTGATTTATGATTATTACGATCAAATAATACTAGGTCATCTGGTGCCAATAAGGCATTAAGAACGACTTTATTGGAGGAAGATGTACCATTAAGAACGAAATAAGTTTTATCGGCATTAAAGACTTTTGCTGCATGTTGTTGTGCGGCACATGGGGCACCTTCGTGGATCAGCAGATCACCCATAGAAACATCGGCATTACATAAATCAGAGCGGAATAAGTTTTCACCAAAATACTCGACAAATTGGTTACCTAGAGGATGACGGCGGAAAAATTCACCTCCTTGATGCCCAGGACAATCAAAAGCTGAATTTCCTTGTTCAACGTATTTTTTTAAGCTGCCGAAAAAAGGAGGTAATAGACTCTCTTCATATTTTAACGCTGCAGTTTCTAGTTGTTTATTATATAACTCACTATTTTTTTTATTTAAATCAATTACACCAGTTAATCGATTAATAATATTAGCAGGGATAACTTCATCTTTATTAATAACGGCAAAAATAGGCTGTTCAAAGCTATTTTGTTCAATTAAATTAAGCTTTCCATTCTGAATGTCATTAAGTGAAATAATAATCACGGCAACATCAGAAAAATCAGTATGTAGAATATCGACACATTCACGGTGGGTTGAAATATAGTCAGACATATCGTAGCTGACCGCTATTTTATAACTTTTCATTTTTAATACCTTTTTTTGGTAAAAAATTCTCGCTGAAATATTAAGTAAAAATATTTCAGTTTTTTATTTTTATAAATGTGAGTTTTTTCCCTCGATAGAGTGTCGAGTTATAAAAATCACGTTTATATTTATGTCATCACGTATAAAAATAATGTATAGAATGATGGTTTTTATAATTTTAGTAATATGTTTTTAGCCAAATTACCAATAATAAGAACTAATTAACTGCACATTACTATGCATAAAAACCAGGAATATGAATGATCAATAAGAATCCATTATAGTCACATAAAATGTGATTTATAATGGTAAAGAGGTTGACTATCCATACGCTGGTAATATGCAAACCACGTGATGGATGCCAATAGAGAGATTATCTTTGAGCGTTGAAAAGATTAAAATCAAAACATGAACGATGTGAAAACATCATTATATGTGTAATACGTCTTATATGTGGCCAAAATCGATTATTATTTTCCATTTTCGCATCCGTTAATTATTAAGACCTATATAACAACTATAAATTAATATAATTAAACACCCGAATTATACTGTGATATAGATCAAAATATATCATTTTAAGAATGGTTTTGTCTTTAATTAATATGTTGCTTGTTAATTATTTGTTGTTTTGTTTTTAATAAGAGAACTTATAATTAATATAGTCGCTAAGTCTATATTATAAATAGCAATATAATAAATATAAAATATTTTCATTATGAATGTATAGGGTTGGTTGTTTGTATAAATATAATAAATATTTTTTATTTTGATTATAAATATAGTGTATGTTCCCTTTATCAAATTATCAGGTGCGTCGTAAAACCCATCTTTCAGGGGCGCGATATAAGGTGTGGTTTTCCGGCTAACTCAGTTTCTTTTGTCATAGACCAAAGTACAATGATATCCATACAACAACTTTAAGCCTTCAAATTCCAATTAATATCAAATGGTCAGTAGGAGGGTAATATGCGGTGCTTCGCAGGAGCTTGTCACTTTATTTTCAATTGTGCGTTAGCGCTTTAGAATGAGGTTCTGATATTGAGACTTGAGAAGACAAGCAGTACAGTTAGTACTGCTTGTAGTCATAATGGAAAAGAAGTGACTTTTATTACTCCAAAAGGAAAAAAGATCAGGGCATTGCAGAATGAAGTTTTTAATACTTTATTGAAATCAGTAAAACAAATATTTATTGAATATAGAAAGAGAGAGTTTAGGCCCTCTTCTGTATATTTATGGCGTAACTAGTCTGTTTTTTATTACAAAATTAGTTTCTGATTACTTACTCTTTTAATAGGGCTAGCTATTTTGTAATAGTAGAGAGTATTAAGAAGTATTTATAAAGGGCGTGATAAATAGTAGTAACGAAATTTGAAAGGAAGAATGCTTTGTTAATTTTTCACATAAGATTAAAAAGTAAAAGGAGAACCTAAGTTCTCCTTTTGATATTTCTCTACGACAACAATATGTGTTGAAGGATTAGCCGCTGCCTAATCGACTGATACTTGCTCTTTACAAGCTGACCTCAGTCAGGTGCTTACGCGGGTCTCATCTGGATTTTAAGAGCGGGGAGACTCAAGCACACTCTATAACGCCTTTATACCTGTTTATCTTGATATTATCAAGTTTTTTTGTTTTGTTTTTTTATTGAACTGAATAGGCAGATAGCATGTATAATGGCATTTGGATACTGTTGTGCAATGATATCCCTAGCTGTAGTTAATGTTGTTCCTGTAGCCATAAGATCATCGACAAGTAATATTCTGATTTTTTCAGTATTGGATGATGCTTGTGTGTTTAAAACAAATGGTGGAAATATATTCCTAAATTCAGTAGGGATACTTTTTAGTGAAAACCCTCCTTTAAGTCCAACTTCTTTTGCTTGTAATTTAATTTTGAAACTAAGACTTTTAGCCTCTTCAATATTAATATCTGCTTTATCGAGAAGTTGAAAAGCATTATCGACTGTTATTTTTCTTAAAATATCAGTTAAATATGTGGCATTAAATTTTTTTGCTAAACGTTTTGCGATAATAGGGCTAATATTATGGGCTGAAGGCATTGATATTATTAGTTGATACCCTTTAGGTTCTAATTCCATAAGTTTATTGCAAATGATTTTGAAGCTATCATTGAGTTTTTTTATGCTAGAAATATTTGTATATAAATCATCCTTTTTTTTCAAAGCATAAATTAAAGGACAATTATCCCCCAGTTGACGTTGTTTTCTATTACGTCTTCTTTTACCTGAAAGGAATTGTCTTTTAAAAATAGCATAAACTTTTAAGCCATCTGTATAATCAATAGTTGGATTCCCTTCAGACTGAGTTATTAGCCAGTCGGGGCAATTATGATCAACAATAACACATTGCTCTTGAATTATTAATCCCATAAATACATATGCTAGTCCGAGAAGAGAAGGAAAGTATAACAGAGAGAAAATAGCAGAGCTATATTAAAATAAGGCAATGTATTATTTAGAATATATAATTACATTAATAATTTAATTTATTAAGTTATTTAATATAATAATTGTTAATCGAAGTCCAGACTTTCATAGTGTGTCTTTTTTATCATAATATTTCGGACACTTAAAAATAATATGAAAAGAGTGTCTATTTATTCGATATTTTCAATTAATAGACACTTGTTGTCTGATAATGACTTAGGAGACATATTTTGCGCCTATTTGGTTATGCAAGGGTATCTACTAGCCAGCAATCTCTCGATACTCAAAAGAAAGCATTGATTGATGCCGGAGTGGCAAAGCATCGCTTATTTAGCGATAAAGGATCAGGAAGTCACATTAATCGTGATGGATTGCAGTTACTCAAAATTAAAGTTGAATGCGGTGATATTATTCTTGTGAAAAAACTCGACCGTCTCGGACGAGATACTGCGGATATGATTCAGTTGATAAAAGAATTCGATTCAATGGGTGTAGCTGTTCGATTTTTGGATGATGGTATAAGTACAGAAGGAACAATGGGAAAAATGGTGGTCACCATTTTATCCGCGGTGGCAGAAGCAGAAAGACAAAGAATTTTGGAACGAACAAATGAGGGCAGGCAAGAGGCTTCGCTCAAAGGGGTAAAATTTGGACGCAAGCGTTCAGTGGATCGCGAAAGAATTATTGAGCTAAAACGAAGTGGGTGGGGAGGAACCGCAATAGCCAAAGAAATGAAAGTAGCTCGTTCTACGGTTTATAAGATCTTGAATGAAGAAATATAAATGTAGTGTATGAGCAGTGACATAGCAGTAATGTAAAAGCAAACTAATAGACTGCAATGTGCCAGTAGAAAACGTTGCTAATTACGTTGTGTATTAAAAAATGAGAAAAACGATCATGCTTAGTACAAAAAGCACGAAAGACCAAAATAAAGGAATATGTATGAAGTGATTTAGTATATTGGATAATATTTTGGGTGTGGTTGCTTTAGGTGAAAAATAAAAAATCGAGAAAATTTAGCTAGTGCCAAAGTAATTTGGACACCGCCAGTCATCAGACCCACTACCACACTTATCATCCCTGCCCATACGGTTTCAATAAAACAAGATGCATATAGTACTATATGGCGGAATAATTTACTCATAAGCTTTTCCTTGCTGACGTAATCGTTAAGTAACACGTTGAAGTAACGGATAAACACAATTATTAGGAGAGCTGTGATGAGGAATGTAGGCATAGGAATTGAATCTATGGATGCACTAGCTAAATTCACTCATAATGAACTGTACAGCATTGGATGGGAGTTGTAAATAAGTGTACCTCAAGAGTCAATTTTTAGATTTTATAACCGATAGAATAACAAATTTTAGGTATATACTAATGACTGTTATGAGGTGATATTTTAACTTCCCAAGCATACAGGAAGAGCTTAGAAGAGTTTATATTCGATAAATTAATAACCACACTGAATCAAAAAATCTAAAAGTTCATATAGAGGAAATTTGTTTTGTTATACAAAGAAATCTCTAAAAAGAAAAACAAAAAAGTTAACGATGATGCTATCAAAACTTAAAGAAAGAATTATTTCAGCGTTTTCATAAGACTAAGAAAAAAGCAGAGCGAGATAGTCAGTTTGTAATGAAATAACTTTAATTTACAAAAAAAAGGTTCTTTGGTAAATAGAACCTTTTAGGTTGGTAATAATAAGTTATTTTTTATTCATTATTACTTTAAATATATAAAAATATTTTTCTACTAACTAATTTTTCAAAATATTATTGATAGCCTTTATTGTTACAATAAGTTCTAAATGCAGAGCCGTTTATTAATCCAAGGTATAATATTTGTTCCCAATGATTTGCCCCAAAAATAAGTCTACTCTTATTAACTGCAACTAGAGCAGAGTTTAGTGCAGAAGAAAGAGGTATATCAAAGCTCTCTATGTTTGAAATTATGATATTTTCAAATTGTGCTATTTTTTCATTTGATTTTGATTTAAATCTATTTAACAAATCAAGATTGATATAATGTCTTTCAATTAGCATGAAAATATCTTCATTAATGTTATTTTCATTTCTTAATTCAAAGTTAACATTGAAAGTATTACCAATTAAATTAATGTTTGCAAAAAGATATTGTAAATTGGGTAGGTCATGTGAATATAAGTTTATAAACTCAAAGTTATTATTATTATCTAACCATTTATTTGATTTTTTGCTGTTGCATTGACTACAAGCTGGAAATAAATTTTTAGGATGTACTGCATATTCAGGATAATTTTCTTTAGGAATAATATGATCTAATGTATTTACGCTATTTAAAGTGCAATACTGACAAGTATCCATATCTCTACCATTTGGTAATTTTAATAATTGATTCTTAAAATTTGCAAATGGTTTTGAACTATAATTATATAGTTTGAGTAAATCTTTTTTTTCTAAATCTGAAAAAATAAGCGATTGTTGAATAAGATTTAAAGTATTATTATCAAAAGATGTATCATAATTTTGATAATAGGTATTTAATGAATTAAATAAATTAGATATTCTATCTTTATAATCTCCTCTATTTTTTGAGTTAATAATTGAACGTAAAAAAGAGATACTAGAATCAGAATATGGAGTTAAGTTAATCATTATTTTTGATCTCCATGTTTTGTAATAAAATGGAAAGATTTAAACTAAGAGGAACTCCATCAGATTGAATGGATTTTCTAATATCATCAATACTATATCCAATTTTAATTTGATCTTCTATTTTTTTTCTAAAATATTGTGGTGTATCTCTCGCACCGAAAATATCATCAGTAATTTTTGACAAGTTTTCACCAAATGTTTCCAGCGATGGATGTGTTACACTTAATACTTTATTTTCATTTTTTATGACAAAAATATTTTTAGATAAAATCCCTTGAACAATAATTGGAGAATGGGTTGCTATTATACAGTAAGATTTAAATTGATCAGCAAGAGAGTGAATGCTATTAATTAACTGAGATATGGCATTAGGGTGTAAGTGTGTTTCTGGTTCATCAAAAATTATTAATGAGTCATATCTTATATTAGCAATAATTTCAGTCATAATATATAAGAAAATAGCTTGCCCTGAGCTTAATTTTTTTATTGATTTTTCTAATTCAATACGATTAATTTCATAGTCAATACTATTGGTTGATGAATTTGAAACGGTTTTTATCCAAGTAGCTATTAATTCAGGTGTGAAAAACTCACTATTAATATGCATCCAACTTATTAACCTATCTTTGTATATAATATTTTTCATGGACTTGAAGAAACGAGTTTTTAACTCTTCTTCTGATATATAACTTTCTTTGTTTTTATTTTTTTTCTTAATCCACAATAGATGTAATTTATTTTAGATGAATTTTCAGGAATAGAAAATTTATCAAATATACTGTATGAAACGGCTATTATCTTACTAAATAGTGGAACTTTACCTGAGAATAAATTTTTATTATCATTGGCGATATCACAAGGTAATTTTGATACCAATTGTGTCTTTCCTACACCATTATTACCAATCAATGCATATACTCTATTTTTTAAAATAGACTTATCATTAAAGTTAAAAGTTAACTTTAATTTATCTTCATCATCAATGTAATCAGGTTTAAATATATATTCGAAGGAATAAAGTTGACTTAAATCGTATTTTCTTATTCGATGCCTAGCCTGTCTTAATAACTGCTCTTGTTCGTCATATCGAATTAAACTATCTTTAAATTGAGATAAATGTTCAAATGACTCTTGTATTTTAGTAAAGAAAGCTACATCATTTAGTGCTTTTAGTATTGATAATGCATTACCTTTAAATATATTAAATATATTCTCATAATATTCAAATTTTTGACCTAGAGAACAATATTTATTATCTAATTTAAAAAAATTATTTTTTATCTCATTTGTTGTACTTATATCTTCTTTAGAGATTATTTTTAAGTCTCCAATGATGTATTCTTTTTGATTTTTATAATAAGACAATAGAAATTTATTATATCTTCCGAAATCATTCCAGTTAATTTCTATTAATTTAAAATATTCGTTTTCTTTATTTTTATTGTTTTTTATTATAAAGGGAATGTTGTTATTTTTTATATCTTTAAATTCATCATCATTATTAAAATTAGATAGTTCATAAATTGGTATATTATTTTCATCGTGTCCATTTAATTGATACTCTATGTTATATATAATTAAAATTGGATTTAACTTGTTATAGATGTAAGAAATTTCATTCACACCTATTTTCATTATGGATGGAGATACCAGTGTGTTGAGTAATAGGGTAAATAATTCGTCTGATTTTAAAAAGTCAAATCTTTCAAGGAGGATATACTCTAGAGTCCAATCATTATTATTAATGTAGTGTTGATTTAAATCTCCATATGCATCTTGATAACGAGGATCTTCAGAAGCTAAAATCCTTAAGTTTAAAATAGAATCAAAAAATTCCAAGGGGGAAATGTTTTTAAATAACTCAGATTCCATTGTCGCCAAAGTATTAATAATTTCTAATTTGCATTTTTTATCAATAGGTATAGTAAACATTTTATCACTTTATGTAATGAATTTTTTGTATAGTAATATAATCTTGTGAATGATAAAAGTAGTGTTATTTATTTTTATGATATGTGCGAAATTTTTTTAAAAAAAAGTTGAAATAAATTATTTTTAATTATATGTATAAAATTAATATCATTCAATAATGACACTTAATCAGACTATTTTTATAAACACTTCCTCATTGCCCCTTAACCAACAATCCATCAAAGTTGGACTCTTTGTAACAGAGAGTCCTTATGAACAAACCCATTTCCTTTATAATCTGTTTCACTACCTTATTTATAACGGCTTATACTCCGAAAGAAAAACTTCAGCAACTTGAAACTGAACCTCGCTCGATCATTCTCAATAAAAACATTCAAATAGCACAGCCCGATCTCTATCTAACAACACCAAAAGTTATGCGTTATGATCGCTATCTATTGATAAATATATCTCCAACGTTGGCTCAAAGTGACCCGATCGAACAAATAATTGATGTTCATATCCCAACTTCTCAACAATCCTCTGTTAGTGATGCAATGCGTTATATTTTACAACCGTCGGGATATTCTTTATGTAAGACAACGTCGTCTAATCAAGTACTCTATAACCAAAAACTTCCTGTTGTACATCATCAATTAGGGCCTATGCGCTTAAAGCAGGCTTTGCAAGTATTGGCAGGTGTTGCATGGCAACTTGAGATTGATGCAGTACAACGAATAATTTGTCATTCATTGCGAGAAGGTTACCAATTACCGACAGAAATACTCACAAACTCAACATTATCAGCGGATAGGATGTTGCAATGAAAATTCAATCTATATTGAATTCTCAATTTTTAGTCTCATTGGGGATTAGCGTGTTGACAGTGTCAACAGAAGGAATGGCGGATCAAAGTCAACATCAAGTTTTAAAAACAGAGCAACAGGCATTAGAACAATCACTAATCACTGAAAATGCTCAAGAATGGAAATTAACAGAGAAAGAATGGCAACGTTATGAAATGCTAAAAAAGGGGAAACGTGGGCTGTTTTCACCGAATTTAGATCCCTTAACTTTATTAGGTATTGAAGCTCGTACTTATGAGGAGCGACGTTATTTTGCTGAATTAGTGGTGAGGCAAGAATTTCAGCGTGTTGAAGCAGAATTAGCCTTTCAGCGAGAGGCGAATCAAGCATGGCTTCGTCTTTATCCTGAAATTTTACCAATTCAAAATGAAATGAGAGAAAGTCGTCAGGCTTTATTTGTAAAAGAAAGTTGTTCTATTTGTGAGGTAAAACTCGCTCAGCTTATCAAACTAAATCAACCTATTGATATCTATTTAGTGGGAAGTGGGGGGAAAGATGATGTGATACGAAATTGGGCTAAAAAACATCATATTCCTATCGAAAAGGTAAAAAATCGCCATATCACATTAAACCATGATAACGGGATATGGCTAAAGCATGGCAATGGAATAATGCCTGTTGTTTTACAACAAGGAACGCAAGGATGGCAAAGAGTCGATTAGTTTTTTTATTTATCTCCATTGTTTATCTTGGTGATAATAGTCGCCGTTGTTGATGGTTTGGTCAGACGTGATTTACGTCGATATGGTGCAGCTTATGAATCTAGTTTTGTTTATCATCATGCTAAGCGAATAATCAAGCCCGCAATTTATATCCTCTGTGTATTGTATTTGTCATTGCCATTTGCAGTTTATCCGAATTTCTTGTTGTTGCCTTCTATATTTTTGATAGGGATAGCTATTTCTGTGACAATAGGGTGTTTTAAAAAGTATTTGTAGGGATTATTCCTTTTTATTAATTAAGATTAAGATGCGATGGAGTTGCTGATGCCTGAGTTAACAATACGAGAGTGTGGTGAGGAGGCAATTAGATTAACTAATGAGTTATTTCAACAGTCTGAGCAATCTTTTATGGCATATTTATTAAATGAATCAGACTTAGCATGGTGTATTGCAAGTACTAGAAATTTTCCGCCAGAGAGGCAACTTCCTTGGGATCACGCAGGACAAACATTTCAAAATGATAATGGATTTAGCTTTTGTTTTAAGTTTTTAGATATGCAAAATAGGCCTGCTGGAGCCTGCATTTGTGAATATTGCTCTGATAATGTATTGAATATTGAAATGATTCAGAACTTTCAAATTAAACCATCTATTCTTGATGGAAATACGCTTAAGTTTATGCTTTATACCATAGTGTTTTTTCTGTTACTGACACAAGGGACGGGTGTACGGCTCATGTTTCCTATAAATGAAAATGTTGCAACATACTATGTTGAAAAACATGGTTTTCAGGATTTAACTGGTGATGGTTCAAAAGAAATACTTTACCGCTCAGCAGAAGATTTATTAAATTGGTTTGAGCAAAATAACCGCTCAGTTGATAGTGAGTGATTTATGAGCGATACTATAATGCAATCAACATGGCAAACTAAGGAGTTGGGTATGGTAACCAGAAAAGGAAAATCTGTTACGCCTGAGTCTTCGTTTTTCCAAACGCCACACATTATTCAGACTCGAGAAGATGGAAGTACTGTTAGTACTGTTTGTAGTCGTAGTGGAAAAGAAGTGACCTTTGTTACTCCAAAAGGAAAAAGGATCAGAGCATCACAGAATGAAGTTTTTAATACTTTATTGAAATCTATAAAATCAGTAAATCATTCATAAAATAAATAGTTATTGGATACAGAAAAAGAGAGTTTAGACTCTCTTTTTGCATATCTATGGTGTAGCTAGTGGTTTTAATTACAAAATTAATTTCTGATTACTCAAGCTCTTGATATTTTCTTACGGCAACAATGAGTGTTGAAGGATTAGCGACTGCTTAATTGATCTGCTTTAATCAAACAAGACACTTTAATAATGGAATATAATTTAACTATTGAAGTGTTGAATGAAAAAACGAACAAACCGAGTTTATACTCTTGAGTTTAAGCAAGAAGCGGTCGCATTAGTCTCAAAACAAGGTTATAGCGTCT
Organism: Proteus mirabilis ATCC 29906; assembly: GCF_000160755.1. Classification (GTDB taxonomy): domain Bacteria; phylum Pseudomonadota; class Gammaproteobacteria; order Enterobacterales; family Enterobacteriaceae; genus Proteus; species Proteus mirabilis. The sequence goes on along the minus strand of NZ_GG668578.1, from coordinate 77,682 downwards.
CAAAAGCGGCAGCTTCTTTAGGGATCACCGATAAATTACTTTATAACTGGAAAGCAAAATTCGACGCTGAGCAATCCGGTAGTAGCTTGAATTCCGATGAGAGAGCTGAAGTATTAAGGTTTCGAAAAGAAAATAAAGAACTTAGGATGGAGAAAGAAATCCTAAAAAAAACAGCGCCCTCCAGCTAAAGGAAACCAAGTAACGTTTAAAACGATTAAGCAATTATCTTCTCAGTTTCCCGTGCAGAAGCTCTGTAAGTTAATGAAAATAAGTCGTTCTGCCTACTACGCTTGGCTTAAACGCCCAGCAAAATTGATCACCGCAGAACCAAAGCTATCTTTGAACAGAGTCGAAATAGCTTAGGTTACATAACGTGACATAAACGGTTATGCAAAGAGGGCTTTAGCGTGAGTGCTTATGGCGTTCAAAAGCTAATGGCTCAGCTTGGCCTAGTCGTCACTCAGCGTGTTGCTTACAAAGTCACCACAAAACGCAAACACAGTGATGCGGTAGTCGATAATTTGTTAAATCAAAATGTTAATCCTCACGTACCTAACGAAGTGTGGGCGGGTGATGTGACCTATTTAAAAACAGGGGAGGGCTGGATGTATTTAGTTATCGTGATGGACTTATACTCACGCCGTATTGCGGGTTGACACATCGATAAACGAATGACGGCAGATTTAGTTGTGCAGAACAATTAGGGCATGCCAGTATTACATCGACATTAGAATACATTGATGAAAGTGTTGATAACTTGCGAGATATACTTGAAGCGGAATTGATGTGATAAGAATAACAAGAGGAGTATCTAGATTTGACAGTGATTAGGAAAGAAAGTAAAAGTGACAAATAAAAAAAAACAAGCCTTGACATTAGCAAGACTGTTCAGTTTAAGAGTTTTAACATAAAGTGACTGTGCCAAATTATATTATTTTTCAACTCTTGTTTGCCCTCTCAGTGATTTAACTCACTGACGAACAAAAGAAATATGGTGCCCGGACTCGGAATCGAACCAAGGACACGGGGATTTTCAATCCCCTGCTCTACCGACTGAGCTATCCGGGCAACGGGGCGTATTAAACCCGATCTCACCGTCTTCGTCAACGTTATTTATCACAAAACTGTTCAATCGCTGTTTTTTTAATCTTATTGATTAATAAAAGACTCTTTTTTTCACAGAATGAGTAAAAAGAGTACTGAAGTGATTTTTGTTGTCGCAGAGCAATAAAGAAAAAATGTAGCGAAGTGAACAAAAGCAGGGTACCGATAACAAAAAAGCTTACCCAAATTGATTGGGTAAGCTTTATTTTTAACCATAATAATGGTTAACGATAGTTACGTTGCGCGGTGCTTACCTTTTCAAGATAACGCCGTGATTGGTCGGCCGGATGTTTATTGCGCAATGTCGTATAAACTTCCGTCGGCGCTAAGTTATTAATCATCGCGGCTGCTTTTTTCTTATCACTATGGAAGATGCGTAACACACTACCCGCACCGCCATTGTAAGCCTGTATCACCGCATAGCGACGAGAAACGGGATCTTTAATGTCACCTAAGTAGCTATTTTGTAATATCGAGATATACGCTGTACCAACATCGATATTATTCGCCGGATCAAATAAGTAACTGCGACTTGGCTGTCCTGATTTACCTTGCATACGAAATACATCTCGTCCGGCTGTTGCTGGCATAATTTGCATTAAGCCTAGTGCATCTGAGCTACTTACCGCATAGGGGTTGAAGCTGGATTCAATTTGCATAATTGCAAGGATCAGGGAAGGTTCAACACCATACTTGGCCGCGGCTTGTTGTACATAAGGTAAGTATTTATGTGCACGTTTATCTAAGTGGTTAGGTACTAAGTTAATAGTGACATACCAAATAGTGTTCAGCCCTGATTGACGTTTTTGTAATTTATTGGCAATTAGATAATCTGCAAATTTATTTGCTCGCCACTCCCAGCGTATAGGCTGCCCTGTATTATCAAGTACTTGTCCTAATAAAAAAGGCTCTGTACTGTGGGGGATATTATTTACATCAGAGTAGAGGTCGATAGAGCCGGGATCTTCTCCCATAAGCAATGTCGTGACAATCGCTTTATGTAATTGGAATTGAGGCGCGTCACCCCCTAGGGTTTCTATAGTGATGGTACCCGCTTCAAAATTAATATGGCTACGAGTTCTATAAGCGTCCGTATATTTTACGTAGTCTTTAGGGCCTGCGATTAATACTTCCTGCATTCCCCAAATCATCTCGATATTATTGGCAAATTGTCCCATTAATATATCGAAGGCATTGGTGTCTTTGCTGTAATCAGGCTCAAAAGTTTTAGTGGGTTTACTACTACATGAGATGAGTAGAGGGGCGATAATCAGCAAGAGAAGGATTTTTTTCATGGTCTATTGCATCGCTCTGGTGAATAAAACTCCAGAGCCGTAATGGCTCTGGAAAATGGATATTATTTTTCAGGTGGTGTGTAGCCGTCAATATGAACATCGTGGCCTTCAAATAAAAATCTTACCATCTCTTGTTCTAATAATTTGCGATCGTCAGGATTCATTGTGTTGAGTTTTTTCTCATTGATAAGCATGGTTTGCTTTGCCATCCATTGACCCCAAGCTTCTTTAGAAATCTCATTGAAAATGCGTTTTCCAAGCTCTCCTGGATATAACTGAAAATCAAGTCCATCCGCTTCTTTATTTAGGAAAGTACAAAAAATAGTTCTACTCATAATAAATCCTCAAATATCGCCGGTATTAGCTTAGGCTAATTGTCTAAGTAAATTCTCTACAGGTGCCGCAAGCCCTACGCTTGCCGGGGTTTGTAAGTTATACCAAAGTCCTTGTTGCGCCTCCATCAGAGAGGTAAACGTGGAGAGTTTTACGCAAATTGGTACTATATCTAAATGAAAATGGCTAAAAGTATGTCTAAATGAAATTAATTGCTCAGTTTTATTATTTTCAAGACCATGTTCAGCTAGCCACTGTTCTAAAAGCATTTTTGTTTCAAACTGAGGAAAGGCGAACAGTCCTCCCCATATTCCTGCTGGTGGTCTTTTATCTAACCAGACCAGATTATCATATTGTAAAATAAGAAAATAAGTTGTTTTTTCCGGAATAGCCTTTTTAGGTTTTTTCCCCGGATAATCCGCCCAACTATGGTGAGCATAAGCAATACAACCTGTATTTAAAGGGCAAAGTTCGCATTTTGGTTTTGTTCGCGTACAAACCATTGCCCCTAAATCCATCATTGCTTGATTAAAATATTCAACCCCTTTGGTTGGGGTGACTTGTTCACTGATTTCCCATAATTTATTTTCAACTTCTTTTTTACCCGACCAACCTTCTACAGCATAACAACGCGCTAAAACACGTTTCACATTGCCATCAAGAATAGGGTAAGGCTTTTTTAGTGATAGCGATAAAATAGCCCCTGCTGTAGAGCGTCCCACACCCGGTAAAGCACAAACGTCCTCAAAGGTATCAGGAAACTGTCCTTGATGCTTATCTACAATGTGTTGTGCCGCCTTATGTAAGTTTCTGGCGCGGGCGTAATAACCTAAACCCGTCCATAAATGTAGCACCTCATCAAGTGGCGCTTTCGCTAATGCGCTAACATTCGGAAAACGCGCAATAAAACGCTCAAAATAAGGGATCACCGTGGCAACTTGAGTTTGTTGTAACATCACCTCAGATAACCAAACGTGATAAGGCGTTTTTTCTTGTTGCCAAGGTAATGTTTTGCGCCCGTATTTGTGATACCAGTCGAGTACGACTTGCGAGAACTGCTGTGCTTCCATCATATTTTATTTTTAACTCAGATCTGTATAAGGGTAAGATTGCACCACAGAGAGCATAAACTGTAAACACCCTTAATATTTATCTTATAGAGTGATGCTTATATAGGTGACTCTTGCTAAAATTGGCTATCTTTGGATAATGTCGCTTAAATGTATACTATAACGACATTATAACGTTATTAAGTTAATAATTGGCCTAACGACTGACAGTATTAGACATGATCAAGAATGTAATTTCTCCGGAATTCAATGAAGAAGGGCGTGCTTTACGACGCGTTCGTAGTTTTGTTCGCCGACAAGGCCGTTTAACTCCTCGTCAGGAACAAGCATTAGAAAAGCAATGGCCTATCTTTGGCATTGAATATCAACCGGAACCTATCGACTTCAGTCAGGTTTTTGGACGTAACGCCCCTGTTGTTTTAGAAATTGGTTTTGGAATGGGCGCTTCGTTGGTGACTATGGCAAAAAATTCGCCAGAAAATAATTACTTTGGTATTGAGGTACATGCCCCCGGTGTAGGTGCTTGCCTTGCCAGTGCACAAGAAGAGAATATCTCAAATCTGCGAGTTATGTGTCATGATGCGATAGAAGTACTCAATCACATGATCCCAGATAATAGTTTACAGATGGTTCAGTTGTTTTTTCCTGATCCATGGCACAAAGCGCGTCATAATAAACGTCGTATTGTGCAAGTACCATTTGCAGAGTTAATTTTAACTAAATTAGCGCCAAACGGTGTTTTCCATATGGCAACAGATTGGGAACCCTATGCAGAACATATGCTTGAAGTTATGACAAGTGTTGATGGATATCAGAACTTATCAGAAACTCAGGATTATGTACCACGACCAGAAACACGCCCCGTGACTAAGTTTGAACAACGCGGTCATCGTTTAGGGCATGGAGTATGGGATCTTATGTTTAAGAGGGTAAAATAATGGCTAAACAGCGTAGTCGCCGTTTACGCAAAAAAATGCGTATCGATGAATTTCAGGAATTAGGTTTTTCAGTTAAATGGACGTTCCCAGAAAATACCCCTATTGAGGAGGTCGACAGCTTTGTTGATGACTTTATCCTTAATGTGATAGAGCCAAATGGGCTGGCATTTGATGCGAGTGGTTATCTGAGTTGGGAAGGCCTGATCTGTCTACAAAAAATTGGCAAATGTACCGAAGAGCATCGTCAATTAGTAGAAAACTACTTAAAAGAAAAAAATATGCAAGATGTACAGACCTCTGAACTATTTGACGTTTGGTGGGACTAATAAAAAGTTATACATTTTTAGCAAATAATCACAAGGGCATCCAACAGGATGCCCTTGTCTGTCTAGGGAATCAGCTGTGACTACAACGTTATCTAACGCATTATTGTCAGATATATTGCAACAAATTCGTCCTTTAATTGGGCAAGGAAAAGTAGCAGATTATATTCCTGCTCTCGCTCAAGTACCTGCTAATCAACTGGCTATGGCCGTGTATACGGTTGATGGTGAGCTTTATCAAGCGGGTATGGCCGATAAACGTTTCTCTATTCAGTCTATATCAAAAGTACTTAGCTTAACCCTTGCGTTAACACGTTATGATGAAAGCGAGATTTGGCAACGAGTAGGCAAAGAGCCTTCAGGATTACCTTTTAATTCGTTGATCCAGTTAGAAATGGAAAAAGGGCTACCACGTAATCCTTTTATCAATGCTGGAGCGATAGTGATTACGGATATGTTGCAATCGCGATTAAGTGCGCCAAAACAGAGAATGTTAGAAGTTATTCGTGCACTGACGAATACAGCTGATATTTGCTATAACACCGTTGTGGCAAAATCAGAGATGGAACATTTAAGTCGTAATGCTGCCATTGCCTATCTGATGAAATCGTTTGATAATTTTGATAATGATGTTATCACCGTATTAGAAACCTATTTTCACTATTGCTCGATTGAAATGAGTTGTGTAGAGCTTGTTCGTTGTTTTAGCTACTTAGCGAATCAAGGAATATGTGTTGGAAGTAAAAATCAGATTATTACGCCAAGACAAGCCCGACAAATAAATGCGTTAATGTTAACTTGTGGTATGTATGATGGTGCGGGAGAGTTTGCTTTCCGTATCGGTATTCCCGGTAAGTCTGGGGTGGGAGGCGGTATTATTGCTGTGGTTCCTGATGCCTTTACCGTAGCAGTATGGTCACCAGAGTTGGATAAATCTGGTAACTCATTGGCGGGGTGTGCTGGCCTTGAATTATTAGCAAACAAAGTAGGGCGCTCAATATTTTAAGTGGCTGTAGACGCCAATAATGCGCAATGTTAGGTAAAAAAAGTAGTTCAATACGCTTCTAGGAGAGCGATTATGGGATTTAAAAAGTTGGTCGTTGCATTGGTTTTTGTCGCAAGTTCAGCCACTGCTGCACCCAGTTTTGACTGTGCTGTCACGCCAAAAGATGATTTACGTATTACACCTGAATTTGTTGAAGTGGCCGGCTCTAATGGTTTACTTGTTATTTATCCCGATGGCACGTTACTGCGCGATGAAAAGAGCGTCACACTAACCCCTGAGCAACAAGCTATTGCGAAAAAATATCAAGCGACAGTTAGGCAAGATATCCCTTGGTTAAGAAAAGAGACGGGAATTAAATTACAAGAGTCAAGAAAAGTACTGGATAAAGTTGTTATTGAAGCCTTTGGGCAAGATAGCCGTATTTTAAAGCGCTTAAGTGACTTAGAAAAAAATCTTAATCAACAAATGGATACTGTTATTTCGCTCAAGCCTGATAATGTCACATTCCATGCTCAAGCGATTAAACAGGTCGAAACCAAAGGGCGAGAAATAATTGAGAGTAGCCTTGGGGGGATGTTGCAAGATAGCATTAATGAATTAGGTCAAAAACAATTACTAGCTGCTGCGAGTGGTGATAGGAAAAAAGCCTTAAGTGGATTATTAGGTAATCTTGATGGTTTTCAACAAATCATCGAAAAAGAGTGGAAGCAACAAGAAGCTTCATTTAATCAATTTGGGCAGCAGGCATGTAATAAAATCACCCAAATGGAAAACCAACGTGTCGAATTGATAAATTCACTAAACAAATAGCTTTATCCTTATAGTAAATAAGAGTTATAGATTGTTGATTCACAATAGTTGAAAATAACAATGAAAATCATTCTTATTCAATTGACATGTAAAGTAAGCTGTTTAGAATGCCCTGCTTAAGTATTCCACTTAAACAGGGCTAAATTCATGAAAAAGATCCTTGCGTTAGTTACTGCCTCTCTTCTGTCAGTTAGCAGTTTTTCTGCATTAAGTAATACCTCAGTTACATACCAGCCTAATCAAATTGTTGAACAGCAAAATGGTAAAGTTGTTATCAAGCACTTATTAGGTGAAACCGCAGTATCTAAAAATCCGTCTAAGGTTGTACTATTTGATTTTGGTCTATATGACTCTTTAGTTGCATTAGGTTTAGCGGATAAAGTGGTTGGTTTACCATTAGGAAATGCACCTGAATATATTAAAGGGCGTATTGCGAATGATGTAGCTAATGTTGGGGGAATGAAAGCCCCTGATTTTGAGAAACTCGCTGAGCTTAAACCTGATTTAATTATTATTACCGGTCGTCAAGGCGCTTCTTATGAGAAACTCACAAACATTGCCCCCACGATTAATTTAGGTACAAATAGTGCGAATTATCTTGATTCAGTGGAAGCGAATATTCAATTAATAGGTGAATTATTTGATAAGCAACAAGCTACTCAAGCACAATTAGCAACATTGAATACCGTGATTGAACAGGCTCAGAAAAAAGCGGCAGGATCAGATAAAAAAGTGTTGGTCTTACTGCACAATGCAGGCAATTTAATGCCCAATAACCAAAGCGTGATTTACGATGTGGTTAAAGCGAAGAAAGCAGAATTACCACCTGTTGCTGAAGAAGAGAAAGGCAAACGTCGCGCGGTTACTTCTGAAATGATCGCCAAAGTAAATCCGGATGTTATTTTTATTATCGATCGCAGTGAAGCCATTGGTGCCGGTAAATTAGAGAAAGCCACTTTTGAAAATGATGAAGTGAAAACAACTTCTGCTTATAAAAATGGTGGTATTGTTTATCTGCAATCTGATCTTTGGTATCTCTCTGGTGGTGGATTAGAAAGTCTTACTCAGCAAATTGAAGCGGTGCAAAGTGCACTTTAAAATCAGTGATAGTGGTTATAAGCGCCGATAAATAAATTATGCCCATAGTGTAAATGAACAGTATGGGCATTTGTTTATTAACGAAATAAGTGAATTTTCGTATTAAAGAAAGAGTTCAAGTAATGAATTAAGAAACAGTTTACCGTGGGGCGTTATCTGCCAATGGGTTTCTGTTTCACTGATATAACCTAATGCGAGTGCTTCATCAATTTGCCTACGGATAGTCTCTTGTGCAAGCCCCGTGTAGTCGCTAAAATCTTGCCGAGGAAAAGCTTCTAATAACCGAAAGCGGTTCATAAAAAATTCAAATGGACGGTCATCATTATCAACCCAATTTTGCTGGTGAAGATAACGTCCTGCCATAAAACCTTTAGGATGTTTGGTTTTTACCGTTCTCATAATTCGGCCATCGGCAAAACTTATTTTTCCATGAGCACCACAGCCAATACCTAAATAATCCCCAAAACGCCAATAGTTTAGGTTATGTTGACATTGAAAACCTGGCTTACAATAAGCCGATGTTTCATATTGTTGATATCCTGCTGCGGTGAGTAATTTGTCACCTTCAGAAAAAATATCCCATAACATATCATCATCAGGTAATTTAGGCGGACGGGAGCCAAATTGCGTATTGGGTTCAATAGTTAATTGATACCAAGAAAGATGTGGGGGAGATAAAGCGATTGCTTGTTGTAGATCTGAAAGTGCTTGAGATAATGATTGGTCAGGTAAGCCATGCATTAAATCAAGATTAAAGCTACGTAAGCCTAACTCTTTTGCTAGTCTCGCGGCATTTTTAGCTTCATCGGCATCATGAATGCGTCCTAAGCGGATCAGTTTATCATTACCAAAGCTTTGTACACCAATGGATATACGGTTAATTCCCGCACGTTGAAAACCGGCAAATCGTTCAGCTTCAACCGTACCAGGATTGGCTTCCATCGTAATTTCAGCATCAGGAGCAACGGCTATGCGCTCTTTTACGCCATACAGTAAATCAGCCATTGATTCAGCACTTAATAGGCTTGGCGTGCCACCACCAATAAAGATAGTTTGCACTTCACGAGAGCCAACATGAGTAAGATCAGCATCTAAATCATTGAGCAGATGTTGCACATATTCCTGATGTGGAACTTCGCCTTTTAAGGTGTGAGAATTAAAATCACAATAAGGGCATTTTTGTACACACCAAGGAATATGAATATACAAACTTAATGGTGGTAACTTAAGCATTCTTAAGTGCATCCAACATTAGTTTTAGTGCTTTACCACGGTGAGAGTATTGATTTTTTTGCTCTCTGGTTAACTGTGCCGCAGTGCAATTTAGCTCAGGGATAAAGAAAATAGGATCATAACCAAATCCACCATCACCTTGCATTTCTTGAGTTAACACACCTTGCCAAATACCATGGAAAATCAGCGGAGTGGGATCGTTTTCATGGCGTAGATAAACTAACACACAGTTAAACTGAGCTTGACGTTTCTCTGCGGGAACATCTTTCATTGCTTCGAGTAATTTATCTACATTTTGCTGATCGGTTGCCTCAATACCAGCATAACGAGCAGAGTAAATGCCCGGAGCACCACCTAATGCATCAACCGAGATCCCTGAATCATCAGCTATAGCCGGTAAGCCTGTTACTTTGGCAGCATGACGCGCCTTAATTAGTGCGTTTTCTACAAAAGTAAGACCTGTTTCTTCAACTGAGCCAACACCTAGCTCAGTTTGTGCGACAATATCTAAACCAAAATCAGCGAGTAATGAGGCTAACTCTGTTACTTTACCGGGGTTTCCAGTAGCAAGAACCACTTTTTGCATATTATCTTCCTTAGTAAAGTGTCATGGTGATTAGCCACTGTAAAACATCTACACGTAAATAATTAAGGGCATAAAGGATCAGGATAACAATCATGGCTGAGAAATCTAATCCTCCCATTGCCGGAATAACACGGCGAATTGGGGCCATTAAAGGCTCAGTTAATTGGAAGAGCAGATGATCGATAGGATTACGTCCTTGACTGACCCAACTGAGAATTGCACGGATGATAATCATCCAAAAAATAATCTTACCTGCTGCGGTGAGTAATTCAATAAATGCGAAGGGTAGGACTAAAGAAAATGGAATAGCACCACCTGCTCCGGATAAGTAAGAAGGGAGGATAATTTCTAATAACACTAAAACATATGCCAAGATGACCGAAGCAGTATCAATAGAGCCAATAGAGGGGATAATTCTTCTTAATGGGCGCACAACAGGTTGGGTAATTTTAACCACAAATTGTGAAAACGGATTATAAAAATCAGCTCTTACACATTGCATCCATACACGAAGTAGTAGCACGGAAATATAGAGTTGAATAAGAGTCAGAATGACGAAATTTAAAAAGTTCATTAGTTGGCCCTGATGAAATTAAAACTGTTTTTCCATTTCTTGCGCTCGTTTAATCGCCGCTTGCATCGCTAAAGCAACATTCTCAGGTAATTTACCTGCATAGAATTGTGCCAATGCTGCAGCTGTTGTGCCACCTTTTGACGTTACTTGTTCACGTAATGTTGAAAAAGGTAAGCTATTTTGTTTTTCAGCTAATGCAGTAGAGCCACTGGCTGCTTGTTGTACAATAGCTCTTGCTACGTCGGCTGAAAAACCTAAGCGCTCGGCTTCTTGTTGCATAGATTCCATAAACAAGAAGAAATAAGCAGGCGCACTACCCGCAACGGCGATAATATCATTGATAGCTGATTCTTGCTCTACCCAAACCGTCGTACCGACACTTTTCATTAACGCATCAGCAAATTGTTTATCTTCAGGGGTAATAGTGTTTTGAGCAAACATACCGCTTAACCCTTTGCCAACCAGTGCTGGGGTATTTGGCATGATGCGGATCAGTCGTAGCGAAGTGGCTAAATAATCATTATAACGAGAAGCTGGAATACCCGCGGCAATGGTTAGCACTAATTTTTGACCAAAATCGATATGTTGTAATGGCTTACAAACTTCAGCCATCATTTGCGGTTTGACGGCTAATACGATGACATCGGCATTTTCAACAGCACTGATGTTGTCGCAAGTACTCTGTATGGCAAACTCTTTTTCTAAAGGCTCACGTCGAACCTCTGAAGGTGAACTTACCGTAATATTTTTTGCGGGATAACCACCATTAACCAGTCCTGCAATAATAGCGTGTGCCATATTTCCGGCACCAATAAAAGCGATATTGCGATGTTCCATACTAATTTAACCTCTTTTTTATTTATTGGCGTAATCACGAGCGCCAAAAATGGCCGTTCCAATACGTACCAGTGTTGAGCCACAGGCAATTGCTGCTTCCATATCACCAGTCATTCCCATCGACAATGTATCAATATCGGGGTACTGGTTTTGTAACTGTTTAAATGCTTGATGCATTTTCTCTAGTACCTCGACTTGCTTGTTATAGTCATTTTCTGGGGCAGGAATAGCCATTAGTCCGCGCAGTTTGATCCCTGGCAGAATGGATATTTGTGCAGCAAGGCCATCAAGCTCGGTAAGAGAGATCCCTGATTTACTGTTTTCATCACTAATATTTATTTGGATCAAAACATTGAGTGGCGGTAACGTAGTTGGACGTTGATCACTTAATCTTTGCGCTATTTTTAATCTATCTATGGTATGGCACCAGGCAAAATGTTCAGCAACAAGACGTGTTTTATTGGACTGCAATGGGCCAATAAAGTGCCAAACTAAATTTTTGTTTTCAGCAAAATAGCTAATTTTATCTACACCTTCCTGCACATAGTTTTCACCAAATTCAGTTTGTCCACATGCAATTGCTTTTTCGATATCGCTCACAGGCTTAGTTTTACTAACTGCAAGTAGAGTTATTTCGTCTGGAGAACGTCCGCATTTTTGCGCTGCGGTGTCAATGTGAGACCTGACATTGACGAGATTCTGTTTAATAGTATTCATGGCAACTCAGGAGATAATAAGATGAATATGGAAAAATTAATTATATATAGTGTAAAGCATAATGCTTCCGATCTGCACCTTTGTTGTGGCGATGTGCCACGATTACGGATCAATGGCGTACTTTATCAACAAAATCAATGTAAACCTATTACTTCTGATACGCTACTCAAATGGATAACACCTTATCTGACCACAGCGCAATTGCAATTTTTTGGTAAGGAGGGGCAAGTTGATACGGCGATAACTCTTGCTGAGGGGCAGCGCTTACGAGTGAATTTATTTCGCCAACAATTAGGGATATCCGCAGTACTAAGAGTGATAAATTCACAACTCCCGGCATTAACATCACTACGCGTACCAAAATCAATCACTGCATTATTAGATAATGTTTCTAATGGACTTATTTTAGTGACGGGAGCAACAGGGAGTGGTAAATCATCCACATTAGCGGCGATGATTGATTATCTCAATCAGCATAAGCGTCAGCATATTCTTACTTTGGAAGCGCCAATAGAGTTTATTTACACCAATAAGCAAAGCATTATCCAACAACGTGAAATAGGGCGCGATGTACAAAATATAGCGAGTGCAATAGAAGCTGCATTACGTCAAGATCCTGATGTAATTATGCTAGGGGAATTAAGAGATCTAGAAAGTATTAAAATGGCATTAATTGCGGCTGAAACGGGGCATTTAGTACTAGCAACATTACATACACAAGGCGTTGTTCAAACGTTAGAGCGTGTCACTAATGTATTTTCATCCAATGAACGACAATGGATCTCGGCACAATTAGCTGGGAGCTTAAAAGCAATTATTTCTCAGCAATTGGTTCCTGCAACACAAGGCGGGCGTGTTGCCCTGTTTGAAGTGATGTATATGACGCAGGGGATTGCACATCTGATCAGAGAAGGGAAATATCATCAAGTGACGACATTAATGCAAACTGGGTTTGAATATGGTATGCAAACCTTCACTTTAAGTCGCCAACAACGTCAATATGAAGGTTTGCTCAATGAGCACATCAATGAAGAAAATTAATACTGCCGTTCAAACCAGCTTTCTAAAATAATAACGGCAGAAGTTGCATCAACACTGCCTTTATCTAAAGAGCGATACCCCCCTTGTTCAAAAAGGTGAGCACGGGCTTCTACTGTGCTAAGGCGCTCATCATGTAAGGCGATTTGTACGCCAAAGCGTCCATGCAAGCGATTGGCAAATTTTTTGGCTTGGGTAGTCACTAGCTGTTCTGTGCCGTCCATATTAAGAGGCAATCCCACCACCACTAAATCCGGCTGCCATTCTTTAATGATTTTTTCGATTTGACTCCAATCTGGAATACCATCTTTAGCTTTAAAGGAGGCTAATGGCCTTGCTGTCCCTGTGACTTCTTGACCTATTGCGACTCCAATACTTTTGGTGCCAAAATCAAACCCCATTACCGTTCTATTTGACATTATGCATGACCAGCCGTTGGTGAAATTGTGTGGATATCGATACCAATTAGTTCGGCGGCTTTATGCCAACGCTCTGCAATTGGGGTATCAAAAATGATTTGTGGGGTTGCTTCAACGGTAAGCCAACTATTTTCTAAAATTTCTCTCTCGAGCTGGCCTTTTTCCCAACTGGAATATCCTAATGAGACTAAGGTTTTTTCAGGCTGTCTTGCTGTACCTAATGTTTCTAACACATCTTTTGACGTGGTGATCATGGTGCTATCGCTGATTTTAATACTTGAGCTAAAACCAGAAACAGGGGTGTGTAAGATAAAACCATGCTCTTCCGCTACAGGGCCACCAGACATAACCGGTTTTTGTAAGCTAATCGCACTATCTCTATCTGCTGAGAATATCTCCAACTGCTCTAAGACACTTTCAATAGAGATATCTTCAATCGGCTTATTAATAACTAAACCCATTGCACCGTTTTCATTATGTTCGCAAACATAGACGACCGAGCGTTGAAAGAGCGGATCGCTTAATGATGGCATAGCAATAAGAAAATGGTTGAGTAAATTCATAATAGTAATACTGTTCTCTGATTGTTTTTATTAAAAAACCTAGCCCTATTGATAATGTTTAATATAAGGGCTAGGTAAAGACTTTTAAACCTTAAAACACATCGTTTAAAAATTAGTTTTTCTTGTTAAGGCGCGCTTCAATAGCATCCATTAACATACCTGTAATAGAAACCTCAGGATAAGCTGCTTCAATCTCACGTGCACAAGTTGGGCTTGTAACATTAATTTCCGTTAAACGATCACCAATAACATCTAATCCAACAAAAATAAGGCCTTTTTGTTTTAAGATAGGTGCTACTTGGCGTGCAATTGCCCAATCGCTTTCTGTTAATGGGCGCGCTTCTCCACGGCCACCTGCAGCTAAGTTACCACGGGTTTCCCCTTTGGCAGGGATACGGGCTAAGCAATAAGGAACCGGCTCTCCATCAACTACCAGAATACGTTTATCACCATCAACAATTTCTGGTAAGAAATTCTGTGCCATACAGAAACGGTGACCGTGCTCTGTTAAGGTTTCTATAATAACACCGACGTTTGGATCATCTTTTTTCAGGCGGAAAATAGAGGCGCCACCCATACCGTCAAGTGGTTTAAAAATCACATCACCATGTTTTTCATGGAAAGCGCGAAGGTGTTTGGCTTCTCGAGTGACTAATGTATTTGGCGTTAATGAAGGGAACCATGCTGTAAAGAGTTTTTCATTACAATCACGTAAGCTTTGTGGTTTATTAACAATTAAAGTCCCCATATCTTCAGCACGTTCAAGAATATAGGTAGCATAGATAAATTCGGTATCGAATGGGGGATCTTTACGCATTAAAATGGTATCAAGGGAGCCTAACGCAATATCTTGCTCTTGACCAAATTCAAACCACTTTTCAGGGTTTTCTTCTACACTTAACAGACGTGTGTGAGCACGGGCTTCACCTTGATTAAGATAAAGATCGTTCATTTCCATATAATGGATTTCCCAACCACGGCGCTGTGCTTCGAGTAACATGGCAAAGCTGGTATCTTTTTTAATTTTGATGGATGAAATAGGATCCATCACAATACCTAATTTAATCATTATTTCTCCTTTATCCCAGATCGCCGAACCGAACCTGCAAAGCGGTGATTGCGGTGAGTGCTGTTGTTTCAGTTCTTAATACACGAGGACCTAATAAAATATCAGTAAAATGGTATTTTGCTGTCATGGCAATTTCTTCAGGGGATAATCCCCCCTCAGGGCCAATTAATAGTCGTACTTTTTTAACTGGAAGTGGCAAGGTATTAATACTTTGGCTTGCTCTAGGGTGTAAATTAAGTTTTAAGCTATCATCCGTTTGGGCACACCACGCCTCTAATGACATCACCGGCATAAGCTGTGGAATTTTATTTCTGCCACATTGTTCACAGGCTGAGATAATAATTTTTTGCCATTGCTGATGTTTTTTTTCTAAACGACTAGGATCTAGTTTAACACCACAACGTTCAGAGATCAGCGGAGTAATGGTATTAACACCTAATTCAACGGACTTTTGGATAGTAAACTCCATTTTTTCACCACGTGAAAGTACTTGGCCTAAATGGAGATCAAGTGGGGATTCTCTATCATCCATTTGTCCTTCATTAATCTGCACAATCACTGATTTTTTGCTGCTTTCGATAATATCAGCATCAAATACTTGATTGGAGCCATCAAAAAGTGCCAGTTTTTGGCCTTTTGACATTCTTAATACTCGTCCAACGTGATTTGCAGCTTCTTCTGCTAATGAAGTTTGTGTACCTGCACTGAGTGGCTCTGGATGATAAATGCGAGGAATACGCATAACGTGAAACCCTTACGTAAAATGTTAACCATGATAAACAAGATATTGTGATATGCATCATACGCATGCCATTAGCTCATGCAAGTTATCAGGTGGCTTTTTCTATCATTATAGCTGGATTTTATTTGCGAGATTTGTCGTAAAACTTCATGTTTGCAATATGATAAAACAACCATTGCTTGGAAGTAATAGCATTCTATTTTAGAGTCCTAGATTAGGAACTCGCAAATATCAAGGATAGATATTTATGTTATTACCGCAAAACATCATGATTACAATGGCCTTTTTTACCTTTTTAAAAGGGTGTAGCGATTATTTCTCTACCTCTGTTTTAGCACGCCTCTCACCTATTCGTTATCAGCAATTGTGGCAAGTCTATTTAATTATCTGTTTTTATTGGTCTTTTACTATTTCTAATTATTCGTTATTAATATTATTTCTATTGTTTAGTTTTTACCTCTTAACTCTCTCGTTTTTCGATGCAGATTATCTTCAGCTACCTGATAACTTAACTTTTTGGTTACTTTTCTTTGGAATTACGCTTAATTTAACGCCTTATGGCGTGATTTCTTCAATTTGCTCTTTTTATGGCTGTTTAGTCGCAAGCTTGTTTTTTTATAGTATTTATTGGCTCAGTTATTGGATATATCAAGAGACTATTTTGGGGTTGGGTGATGTAAAGCTTTTTAGTGCCATAGGCGCTTGGTGTGGAATAGAACTATTACCTTATATCCTCTTTTTCGCTGCACTATTAGGGATTGTTATTTATATGCTTATTTGGGCTTTTACTAATGTGAAGATAAAGCAGATTGCCTTTGGCTCTTGCCTTGCATTTTCAGCGATAGTTGTTTTAAGAGTAAAGACAATAATAATGTATTGAATAGGCTAATATTTCTTGCTGAATATTAAATAAGAGTGAGGTGTAGAATTTGTCTACACCTTCAAGTCTCTATCATTATTTACTCTATTTTCAGTAAGGTATTACAGCGTTTGTTTTAGAAAAGAAGTCCAACTTTTTGTATCGCCAAAATAATTCTCTACTGGGATCAACTGGTAGGTTTGGTTATCTTCAATACATAGCGTTGGGAAACCACGACCATTTACTTGATGCATTAATTGTTGAGTTTGCTGTATATGTTGAGTTATTTCATACTCATTTACTTGCGTAAATAGCGTCGAAAAAAGGGTGATATCAAACCCGAGTTTTTGTACGATAAAAAATAGCACATCTTTATCACTAATATTTAATCCATCAAGATAATAGGCATCTTGTAACGCTTTTAATAACATAACATCTCTATCGCCCATTTTTCTTGCTACCAATATCGCTGCAATTGGCATCAGTGAGTTTAATGTCATCTCTGTATTGGCGAGGTTATTGCGGTATTGCTGACTAAAAATTTGCCCCGATAACTGGCTAATACGTTCATCGATAGGGGTTACATGCTCTTTCCATGCATCGCCCCCTGTCACTTTTCTTGTCGGGGTAAATAATCCCCCACCATGTAGCGTTAGTACATGTGGGTATTCGTGACTCACTACTTCAATAAGTGGGGCAATGCCGTAGCACCACCCACAAAGTGGATCGTAAATATAGTGCAGCTTTTTGGTGCTATTTTCTTGGTTCACATGGCTTACTGAGGCCATTTCATCTCTCCTTTAAGGACTTTTGCGCTAAGCTCTAAACTCGATTTATCTGCTAAGTCAGGATAACTTTTTTCCATCGCAGCAATAAATTGTTCTGAGTTTTGAGTTTCAGCGAGTTTAGTTTCTGCCTCTTTAAGGTAATTCATTGTGAAATCAACAGAACGCATATCATAATTGCTTTTTGGAACATAATGTCCCGGAATAACCGTTTTAGGTGATAACGTTTTAATCTGTTGTAACGCTTCTAGCCAATATTGGCGTTGTGCTTTAGATTGAGTATCTGCTAGCCACACATGAATATTTTCAGACAGTATTACCCCACCCATAATAGCATTCAGTTTTGGCACATAAACATAGGTTCTTTCTGGAGATTGGCTATCTAATCCTTTGATATAGAGTTTTTCACCTTCAAGAGAAAAACTATCACCAGTAACGACTTCAGGAATGATAACTTTTTTAGGGGCATTGTCTTTGAGGACAGGCCCCCAGTAGGCAAGTTTTCCTGCTTGGGTTTCATTAATGATTTTGACGGTGGGAGCTGAGGCAATCACTTTAGCATTTGGAAATGCTTCAGTAATGACATCTAACCCAAAATAAAAATCGGGATCAGAATGGCTGATATAGATATAAGTTAAGTTTTTCCCTGATGCTTTAATTTTATCGACTAAGGCTTGAGCATCATTTTTTTGGAATTGAGCATCGATTAAGACAGCATCTTTATCACCATAAATGATTTCAGATGAAACAGGGAATACACTGGCATCACCGGGATTGTAGATATCTAATGTTAACTCTGTTGCCATAACAGAAGTGGCGAAAAACGCAGTAGTTGCAAGTGTTAAAGGAAGTAATTTTTTCATCTTTATTTTCTCCATCATGTTGATGCGTTCTATAATAGGTTGCATGAAATGGGAGAAAAACCCTGTTTTGGTGAATACATTGTTGCATAAATCGAGCAAATAATATGGACAAAATTAAAGCATCAGAGGTTTTTGTGACCATCGTTAAGCAAGGTAGCATGATTAAAGCTGCTGATTATCTAGGTATGTCTAGAGCAATGGTGACGCGCTATCTTAATGAAATGGAGGAGTGGGCTGGGGTGCGTTTGTTGCATAGAACAACCCGTAAGCAGAGTCTGACTTCCGTGGGAGAATTAGTTTATCAACAAAGTTTACAACTGCTAGAGATGGCCGAGCGTATTCCCGCGAATATTCCCAAAGAGAGTCACCAAATCAGTGGGCTGGTGCGTATTACAACGGCACAATCACTCGCTAATTGTGCATTATCTGTGGCTATAACTGAATTTATACAACTTTATCCTCTTATTGCAGTCGATTTGCAGATATCTAATCAGACAGTCAATCTTATTGAAGAGCGTATTGATATTGCATTGCGTATTACCAACCATTTAGAGCCTAATCTGATAGCCCGCCCTTTAGCAAAATGTCTTTCTGTGGTTTGTGCTCATAAAGATTATTTAGCTAAACATGGTATCCCTAACACGCCGGATGATTTGACTTATCATCAATGTCTCACATATCGCTTTTTTGGCAGTAGCTTGTGGGAGTTTAGTTTAGGTGATGAGCGTTATTCTGTTCCTGTAGGTGGTAATTTAAGTGCCAATGAGTCTGTTGTGTTATTGCAAGCCACTTTGCAAGGTGCCGGAGTCTCCTTACAACCTTACTGCTCAGCAAAACCCTATCTTGAACGGGGTGAGTTAGAAATTTTGTTAGCGGATTATCAGCCACAGCCTATGGGAATTTATGCCGTGTTAGCGAGCCGACAAAATATGCCCGCAGCCGTGCGTGTTTTACTGGATTTTCTGGTTGACTGGTTTGCTTCTTCGCCTCATTGGTTGTCATTATCGGGTGAACGCGTGAGTTAATTGTTTTGGGTAATTAGCTAAAGTGGTTTTCATCACATCAATAAAATAGCGCACAAGTTGTGATGAGGGGCGATGAGATGGTGTGATCAAACTCACCGTAAATGGAATGGTAAAACTCAGTGGCCGTATACAGAGATCACTATATTGATAATCAAGGGCGGTAATAGGGTTAACGATAGAAACACCAATGCCTTTACTCACCATGGCACAAATTGAGGCCGCACTTTGTGTTTCCATGATCAATTGTCGAGTGATCCCCTGTTTAATAAACATAGCATCAATAAGTTGTCGATAACTATCATTAGCAGATAAGCTGATAAAACGAGTTTGATGAAAGTCTTGTGGCTGCAGTAATGCTTTTTTACTTAACACATGAGACTTTGGCAAAATAGCGACTTCATTTAACGTTAGCAGTGTTTCTTGTTGGGTTCCGGCAGGTGTTTGTGTGTGCTCAGTTAGCCCTAAATCATAATGTTGTGCAGATAACCACTCCTCTAATAAAGGAGACTCCTGTGGCACTATCGTTAAATTAACCTCGGGATACTGGCTGAGAAATTGTTGGCAAATTGAGGGTAATAGTGATTGAGCAAATGCCGGTAAACAGGTGATATTTAATTCCGCTTGATGAAAATGGCGAATACTATTGGCTGCGGTAATAATGCGATCAAGTCCATAATAAGAGCGCTGTACCTCTTCAAAAAATCTTAATCCCTCCGTGGTAGGTTGTAGGCGACCTTTAATTCTATCAAATAGCTTAAATGACAATAGTTGTTCAAGACGTGATAGTTCGCGACTGACTGTGGGTTGAGACGTTTTCAGTAAATCTGCCGCTTCGGTTAGGTTTTGTGTGGTCATCACTGCATGAAAAATTTCAATATGTCGCCAACTAAATGGAGTTTTCATAAATTTTATCCTATATCACAAGTGAATAGACTATAGCTAATTTGATATTTTTATTCCCGCTTTAATTGCTTAATAATATTTTTATTCACCCTACATTGCTGAGTAAAAAATGATGACAACATCCAACAATGCGATCCTATCTCAATTAGCACAAACTTATGGCACGCCATTATGGATCTATCAAGGTGAGACTATTTCTGAACATATTGAGCAATTAAAAGCCTTTGATGTGGTTCGTTTTGCACAAAAAGCCTGCTCTAACATTCATATTTTACGGTTAATGAAACAGCAGGGCGTTAAAGTTGATTCTGTCTCACTAGGTGAAATTGAGCGGGCGTTGGTTGCCGGTTTCCAAGGTGGTCGAGAGCGTAGTGAAATTGTCTTTACCGCCGATTTACTCGATGAAAAAACGATTGAACGTGTGGTTGAATTAGATATTCCGGTTAATGCAGGTTCTATTGATATGCTTCGCCAACTTGGAGAACGTCATCAAGGGCACGCGGTGTGGATAAGAATAAATCCTGGGTTTGGTCATGGACATAGCCAAAAGACCAATACAGGTGGGGAAAATAGCAAACATGGTATTTGGTATGAAGATGTGCCAGAAGCATTAGCGGTGATTAATCAATACAATTTGAGTTTGGTTGGTTTCCATATGCATATTGGCTCAGGGGTTGATTATCAGCATTTAGCGAGTGTCTGTGATGCAATGGTTGAGCAAGTACTCACCTCTAATGTTGATATTAAAGCCATCTCGGCCGGTGGGGGATTGTCAACACCTTATCAGCAAGGAGATAAAAGAGTCGATTTAAACCACTATTTCTCTTTATGGGATAGTGCTCGTCAACGTATAGCGCAACACCTTGGGCATGATATTGAACTGGAAATTGAACCAGGACGCTTTTTAGTGGCTGAGTCTGGCGTGTTAGTGTCACAAGTAAGGGCGGTTAAGTCGATGGGAAATCGTCATTATGTGCTGGTGGATGCAGGGTTTAGTGATTTAATGCGCCCAGCTATGTATGGTAGTTACCATCAAATCACATTATTAGATAAATACGGCCAATTAAAATCTAGCGAGTTTCAACAAGAAACCATAGTTGCAGGGCCTCTTTGTGAATCTGGTGATGTGTTTACCCAGCAAGAAGGAGGAATGGTTGCTCCTCGTTTATTACCTCCGGCAGAAGTTGGTGATTACTTAGTTATTCATGATACGGGGGCTTATGGTGCATCAATGTCATCTAACTATAATAGTCGTCCCCTTATTCCTGAAGTGTTAATTTCACAGGGCATACCTCAATTAATTAGACGTCGTCAAACCATTGAAGAGCTATTAGCGCTAGAAATTAACCTGTAACTTTTACTATTCCTCCCATTGTGATCATCTCCCAATAAAAAACACCTCATTATTAAATTAAAATAATGAGGTGTTGTATCCGTGTTTCAGTCGTTAAATGGCAGACTATTTATTGACGATCATAACGGCATAATTAGGCTGCTTTATCTGTTTTTATTGTATCAGTTGACGACTTTTTTGCCGGCACCGCCAAGGCATCAAAGTCAAATTCATCCACATTAATACTACGTAAACGGCTTTGCTCCGCTTTGCGTAAGATATCTGCTTCTTCGGGAGTCACTCGTTTATCAGCTAAAGCCTTATCCGCTAATTTATCTAATTGAGTGAAGCTAAATTTCTTTTCATAGAGTCGACAGATACGTTCAAACAGTGGCTCTGCGGCTAAAATATCGAGCAGAGCTTCTTCCATTAAGCCATGAGGATTGTGCTCACTGGGTGTGAGGAATTGCCCTTTACCAATACGATCACGGGTTTCAGAAGGTTGTTGGATAATTTGAGCCACTTTACTATCTAACTTATCTGAAGGCAGTTTCTGCACTTTACCCAGAGGGAAAATAATGGCGCGCAGGGCTCCTGCAATAAAACGATTTGGGAAATTGCGTAATAGCTCATCAATGGCATTTTCTGCTTGGTATAAACACTCTTTAATACTCCAGTGTACCAGTGGTAAATCAGCGGTATTACGACCTTCATCCTCATAACGTTTTAGTACCGCAGAGGCGAGGAAAATATGACTTAAAATGTCGCCAAGCCTTGCAGAAATACGTTCACGACGTTTTAAACTACCACCTAAAACCCCCATGGCAACATCAGAAAGTAACGCCATGTTGGCACTGAGCCGGTTAATTTGTTGGTAATAACGACGAGTTTCATCTTTTGTTGGCGCGGTACTTAAGCGACCATTAGTGATACCTAACCAAAGGCTACGTAATGTATTACTGGCAACATGGCCTAAGTGACCAAATAAGGCATGATCAAAGTCGTGTAAGTTGTTATCTCTAGCCGCTGCAATTTCATCTAAAACATAAGGGTGGCAACGAATAGCCCCTTGTCCATAAATGATCATGCTACGAGTGAGAATATTAGCGCCTTCCACCGTAATGGCGATGGGGGAGCCTTGATAAGAGCGAGCCACAAAGTTAGAAGGGCCAAGACAAATCCCTTTTCCACCAACAATATCCATTGCATCAATAATCCCGCGTTGCGCTCTATGGGTACAATGATATTTTACGATAGCAGAAAGTACGGCAGGCTTTTCTCCTAACATAATACCTGTGGTAATTAAGGTTGAAGCTGCATCCAAGAGATAAGCATTACCAGCAAGGCGCGCTAATGGCTCTTCAATTCCTTCCATCTTACCGATAGGAAGCTTAAACTGACGACGAATTCGAGAGTAAGCACCTGTTGCCATTGCTGCACTTTTTAAGCCTCCAGTGGAGTTAGATGGCAGTGTGATACCACGACCGACTGAAAGACATTCCACCAGCATTCTCCAACCTTGGCCTGCCATTTTTGGACCACCGATAATAAAATCGATAGGAACGAAAACATCTTTACCACGAGTGGGACCATTCATAAAAGGAACATTGAGTGGGAAATGGCGATGACCAATTTCTACCCCTTTTACGTCGGTTGGAATTAAAGCACAAGTAATACCGGGATTTTCATTATCACTCAGTAGATGGTCTGGATCGCGAAGTTTAAAAGCGAGTCCTAATACTGTGGCTATAGGTGCTAAAGTAATATAGCGTTTATTCCATGTGAGACGAATACCAAGGACTTGCTCACCTTGCCATTCCCCCATACAAACCACACCACTATCAGGGATAGCGCCAGCATCAGAGCCTGCTTCAGGGCTGGTTAATGCAAAGCATGGAATTTCATCACCTTTGGCTAAACCAGGTAAGTAACGTTTTTTCTGCTCATCAGTACCATAATGTTGCAATAACTCACCTGGACCTAATGAATTAGGTACACCTACAGTGATGGCGAGAATACCTGAAACACCCGCGAGCTTTTGCAGTACACGAGATTGTGCATAGGCAGAAAACTCTAATCCGCCATACTCTTTTTTGATAATCATCGCAAAGAAACGATGGTCTTTTAAATATTGCCAAATCTCAGGAGGTAAATCAGCTAGTTCATGTGTGATTTGGAAATCATTGGTCATGCGACAAACTTCTTCAACTGGACCATCCAGAAAAGCTTGTTCTTCAGCGGTAAGTTGTGGCTTAGGATAATTGTGAAGTTGTTTCCAATCTGGTGCTCCACGGAATAATTCACCTTCCCACCATGTTGTTCCCGCATCAATGGCCTCTTGCTCTGTCTTAGACATAGATGGCATCACTTTTTGGAAAGCCTTTAGTGCAGGGGCTGAGATATATGCTTTGCGAATAGAAGGAAGAGTGAATGGTAATAATATCAATGCAACGGGCAGTAATAGCCAGTAGCTCCAGATATTGGCTAAACCCATCACGAAAGTATAAGCAATAAGTAAGATACTGCTTACTACAAGGCTGTATTTTCGGTAACTAAGTATACCGATGAGAACTAAGAAAAGCACAATACTGAGTAGGGTCATAATAAAACTCCTGTATTTGCAAGACATCAGAGGTCAGACCTGTTGTGTGTTATTTAGATCTAATGCAGTCACCAAGTTTTAGCAATATTTTTACATTCTAATTACAATGTAGCTCACAAATTATTCGTAAATGAGAGAAGTTAGCATTTGTAGGTAAAGAGGTGCTTCTTTCGTATCATTGGATCCGTTACACTGAGAAATAGATATTTTTTGATCCCTTTTCTGGAGTAAAAATCCTATGTACCAAGATCTTATTCGTGGCGAATTAACTGAAGCGGCAGATACACTCTCTCGTTTTTTACAAGATGATGCGAATATTGAAGCCATTCAAAAAGCAGCTGTATTATTAGCAGACTCATTTAAAGCAGGCGGCAAAGTTTTATCCTGTGGTAATGGGGGATCACACTGTGATGCTATGCATTTTGCAGAAGAATTAACGGGGCGCTATCGTGAAAATAGACCCGGTTATCCTGCTATCGCAATTTCTGATGTGAGCCATATTTCTTGTGTGAGTAACGACTTTGGTTATGAATATGTTTTTTCACGTTATGTGGAAGCGGTAGGTAAAGAGGGTGACGTATTACTGGGGATCTCAACTTCCGGTAATTCAGGCAATATTATTAAAGCCATTAGTGCCGCTCGTGAAAAAGGTATGAAAGTTATTACTCTAACAGGTAAAGATGGCGGAAAAATGGCAGGGAGTGCAGATATTGAAATTCGTGTCCCTCATTTTGGTTATGCCGACCGTATTCAAGAAATCCATATCAAAGTTATTCATATTCTGATCCAGCTGATTGAAAAAGAAATGGAAAAATAACGATATAGTAATATTGCCTTATATGAATAATTAAAGCGTGAGTAAGTAGGAGCGGGCGATGTGTGAATTGTTGGGCATGAGTGCAAATGTACCCACTGATATCAATTTTAGTTTAAGTGGCCTCATTCCTCGTGGTGGTAAAACTGGCCCTCATAAAGACGGCTGGGGTATCACCTTTTATGAAGGATTAGGATGTCGTACATTTAAAGATCCACAAGCTAGTGCCGTTTCACCCGTCGCTCGTTTTGTACAAGAATACCCCATTAAATCACATGCTGTCATTGCGCATATTCGCCAAGCTAATCGAGGTAATGTCAGTTTAGAAAATACGCATCCTTTTACCCGTGAACTGTGGGGTAAAAATTGGACTTATGCTCATAATGGACAACTTAAAGGTTATCAATCACTGGATACAGGGCGTTTTAGAGCGGTAGGACAGACTGATAGTGAAAAAGCCTTTTGCTGGATATTAAATCAGCTTGAAAAGCGTTACCAGAGAACACCATCTAATTGGCCGGCGGTCTTTCGTTTCATTGCTATTTTAGCTGATCAATTGCGGCAAAAAGGTGTGTTTAATATGTTGTTATCCGATGGCCGATTTGTTATGGCATATTGTTCAACTAATTTACACTGGATAACCCGTAAAGCTCCTTTTGGTAAGGCCAAATTGCTGGATCAAGATATTGAAATTGATTTTCAGCAACACACTAAAGCGGATGATATTGTGTCGGTAATATCGACATTACCCTTAACAGGTAATGAATCTTGGCAAAAAATTCCTGTTGGTGAGTTTGTTTTATTTGATCGTGGGTTGCGAATTTTGTAACCATTTACTATCGATACTTTTAGCTAAATTTAATGTGGAAATAGCCTCACGATTATTCACCAAATAGCGACCGTTTTTTACACTAATTACTGGGATTTTTTGGTATTCTTCCACATATTGGTAAGCAGGTGCTAACTGTTGCCAAAAATCCATATTGGCAGAGTATTGGAATTTTTTCATATTTTCGGCTGTCATTTTAAAAGGGAAAATATGAATATTAATGTTCTGTTGGCCATTTTTCAGCGCAAGTTCGGCATATTGGTAGATTTCATCCATCACAGTATCGGTCATTGCATAGCAACCCACTGATTTACAAGCACCGTGGATCATCAAAAAATCACCGGTATAACCTTGCTCTTGATCGTATTGATTAGGAAATCCTAGGTTAATTGCTCGATAAAACCGACTATTTGGGTTAAGCTGAGTTTGATTAACTTGATAAAAGCCTTCGGGA
The DNA here is from genome assembly GCF_000160755.1 of Proteus mirabilis ATCC 29906. GTDB lineage: Bacteria > Pseudomonadota > Gammaproteobacteria > Enterobacterales > Enterobacteriaceae > Proteus > Proteus mirabilis. The sequence goes on along the minus strand of NZ_GG668578.1, from coordinate 51,460 downwards.
CTTTTTAAATCACCTTGATATTTCTTCGGACCTAATCCTCCCGAATAGCTACAAATGGGATAAGTACGTATTTTCTCTAATTGTCCATCCTGTTTTTCTATATACAGTTCTAGTAAGTTTTCTTCTTTAAATATTTGAATATAGATGGGCTCCCCTGTACTTTTTTTAACAGGTTTGATAAGAAATTTTGAACTATTTTCAGCATTAACAAATAATGAGGTTAATATTATTGTTAAAAATATGATTAATTGTTTTGCGTGACTGGTCATGGTTTTATCAAAAAAAAGGCTTAAAATTTGTTGATAAACTAGATTGTAGATTGCAATGAAGCAATCAATTTGTAAATTTAAATCTACTATGGTTTCTTTTCTATTACAAAATATTCTGTATAAAACTTAATCGTTGGTCGAGAAATGTGATATTTTAATTCGGTTTATGCGAATTGTTAACGTTTCAGTCAAAATAATATTCCCATTTGCTTGAGCTAAATCACTCGAATAGTCAGACAGGCTGAAACTGAGATGATAAAATTCAGATCGGCAGAATAAGAGAAAATAGTAACAATTATCGGAGATAAATAACTTAGGGTATCAAACTACCTTAAGGTGTTTTTATTACAGAGTCGCTACATTTTCGGGGTGAATTTGTAGCTTAGGGTTTAACTGATAAACTTGTGCAAATCTTATGATTAAAATTAAAAAAGGACTCGACCTCCCAATTGCAGGAGCGCCTGCCCAAGTGATAGAAGACGGACCCGCGATTCGACACGTAGCTTTGCTAGGTGAAGAATATGTCGGAATGCGTCCTTCTATGATGGTTTCGGAAGGTGAGCATGTTAAAAAAGGGCAGGTTCTTTTTGAAGATAAAAAGAACCCCGGTGTAATATTCACAAGCCCTGCGTGTGGTAAAGTTGTTGCCATTAACCGCGGTGAGCGCCGTGTACTTCAATCCGTTGTTATTGAAGTTGACGGCGATGAAGAAGTCACTTTCGACAGTTATGATAGCTCATCACTTTCAGAATTGACCCGTGAACAGGTAGAAACAAACCTAGTAAATTCAGGTTTATGGACAGCGTTAAGAACACGTCCATACAGTCGTTCCCCTAAATTAGGAACCACGCCAGTGGCAATTTTTGTCACTGCGATGGATACTAATCCATTAGCGGCAGATCCTACTGTGATCATTGAACAAAACGAGCAGGCTTTTAACGATGGTCTGATTGTTTTAAGTAAATTAACAGAGGGTAAGGTGCATGTTTGTCATGGTGAAAAAGCACCGGCTAAACTCAATGATGGACAAATTAGCTATAACCAATTTGTTGGCCCTCATCCTGCGGGATTAGTGGGTACTCATATCCATTTTTTAGAGCCAGTCAGCGCGAAAAAAATGGTATGGCATCTTAACTACCAAGATGTTATTGCGATGGGGTATCTCTTTACTACCGGCTCTTTATATACCGAGCGTGTTGTTGCATTAGCGGGACCTCAAGTTAAAGCCCCTCGATTATTACGTACCTGTTTAGGTGCTGATCTTTATGAATTAACGAAAGATCAATTAGTCGATGGTGATAATCGTATTATTTCTGGCTCTATTTTATGGGGTTGGAAATCGGACGAAGCGCATCACTATTTAGGCCGTTTTCATAACCAAGTCTCTGTATTACGCGAAGGTCGTGAAAAAGAGTTATTTGGTTGGGGTTATCCAGGTACTAATAAATTCTCCATTACACGTACCACAATTGGTCACTTCTTAAAGAACAAACGTTTTGCATTTACAACCACAATGAATGGTGGTGAACGTTCAATGGTGCCAATTGGTAACTATGAGCGTGTTATGCCATTAGACATTATGGCAACACATTTGTTACGTGATTTGATTGTCGGTGATACTGACAGTGCTCAAGCATTAGGTTGTTTGGAATTGGACGAAGAAGATTTGGGACTATGTACTTATGTTTGTCCAAGCAAATATGAGTATGGCCCAGCACTGCGCCAAGTATTGACCAAAATTGAGCAGGAAGGGTAACTCATGGGGTTGAAAAATTTATTTGAAAAAGTAGAGCACCATTTTGAGCCCGGTGGTAAATACGCCAAGTGGTATGTACTCTATGAAGCGGTCACAACGGTTTTTTATACGCCGGGTACGGTGACACGTAATGGTTCGCATGTACGCGATACCATCGATCTAAAACGTATGATGATCCTTGTTTGGTTATCTGTTTTCCCAGCGATGTTCTGGGGAATGTATAACGTTGGTCAACAAGCGATCCCTGCTCTTAATCAGTTGTATAGTGGTGCTGAGTTACAGCAAGTGATTGCTTCTGATTGGCACTATGCACTTGCACAGTATTTAGGTGCATCATTGACACCAGATGCTGGGTGGGGAAGTAAAATGCTCCTTGGGGCAACTTACTTTTTACCTATCTATCTTGTTGTATTTGCGGTAGGTGGTTTCTGGGAAGTGTTATTTTCCCTTATTCGCGGACATGAAATTAACGAAGGTTTCTTTGTTACTTCTATTCTGTTTGCGTTAATTGTGCCGCCCACATTACCATTATGGCAGGCTGCTTTAGGTATCACCTTTGGTGTCGTAATTGCAAAAGAGATTTTTGGTGGAACAGGACGTAACTTCTTAAACCCCGCATTAGCAGGGCGTGCTTTCCTCTTCTTTGCTTATCCGGCACAAATTTCAGGTGATCTTGTTTGGACTGCCGCTGATGGTTTCTCTGGTGCAACCCCTCTCTCTCAATGGTCTGTTTCTGGTCAAAGTGCATTGTTAAATAATGTCACTCAGCAGCCTATTTCTTGGATGGATGCATTCCTTGGAAATATCCCTGGTTCTATTGGTGAAGTCTCAACACTGATGATCCTAATTGGCGGCGCAATCATTTTATTTGCTCGTATCGCATCATGGCGCATTGTTGCCGGTGTGATGGTGGGTATGATTGCAATGTCATATCTGTTTAACTTGATTGGTTCTGACTCTAATCCATTATTCTCAATGCCTTGGCACTGGCACCTCGTATTAGGTGGCTTTGCATTTGGTATGATGTTTATGGCAACCGATCCGGTATCAGCTTCATTCACTGATAAAGGCAAATGGGCTTACGGTATTTTAATTGGCGTAATGGCTGTGCTAATCCGTGTCGTCAATCCGGCTTACCCAGAAGGAATGATGCTAGCAATCTTATTCGCCAACTTATTTGCACCGCTGTTTGACTATGTGGTTGTTCAGGCGAATATTAAGCGGAGAAAAGCTCGTGGCTAAAGAAAAAAACAAAGATAGCGTCGGAAGAACGTTCCTCGTTGTATTTATTCTATGTCTTGTTTGTTCCGTGGTAGTGGCTGGCTCTGCTGTTGGACTTAAATCTAAGCAAGAAGAGCAAAAGCTACTGGATAAACAACGTAATATTCTAGATGTTGCTGGTTTATTGGTGCCTAAGATGAGCGCCAGTGAAGTACTCAAAGTTTACGATACACGCATTAAAGCTAAGATTGTAAACTTCAAAACTGGCGAATTGACAGACAGTAAAGGCGACTTTGATTTAAATAGCGAACTACGTAGCGATGAAACCTCTATCGCACTATCACCTGAAGAAGATATTGCAAAAATTCGTCGTCGTGCCAATACCGCAGAAGTTTACTTTGTTCTTGATGATCAAGGTAAAACCCAAGAAGTGGTACTGCCCGTCTATGGTTCAGGCCTATGGTCGGTCATGTATGCCTTTGTTGCGGTAGATATTGATGGTGTAACAGCGAAGGGGATTACCTATTATTCTCATGGTGAAACGCCGGGGCTAGGTGGAGAAGTTGATAATCCGCAATGGAAGGCACAGTGGAAAGGTAAACGCTTACTGAATGAAGAAGGTGTGCCTGCTATTAAAATCGTACGTGGCGGGGCATCAGATAGTCCTTATGGTATTGATGGCCTTTCAGGTGCAACCTTAACCTCTAACGGCGTTCAACATATGTTCGATTTTTGGTTAGGTGATAAAGGTTTCGGCCCATTCCTGAAAAAAGTTCGTGAAGGAGAGATCAATGGCTGATACAAAAGAGATCAAACGCGTTTTACTCGGGCCGTTGTTAGATAATAACCCGATTGCCTTACAGGTATTAGGGGTCTGTTCTGCATTAGCAGTAACAACCAAGCTTGAGACGGCATTAGTAATGACCATTGCGGTAACATTAGTGACGGCATTCTCAAACTTCTTTATTTCACTGATCCGCAACTATATCCCCAGCAGTGTACGTATTATTGTGCAAATGGCGATCATTGCTTCATTAGTAATTGTGGTAGACCAAGTTTTACAAGCGTACGCTTATGAAATATCTAAACAGCTTTCTGTTTTCGTTGGTCTTATCATTACTAACTGTATCGTGATGGGACGCGCTGAAGCCTATGCGATGAAGTCACCACCTATCGAAAGCTTTATGGATGGTATCGGTAATGGCCTAGGATATGGGGTTATCTTGATCCTTGTTGGATTTTTACGTGAGCTATTTGGTTCAGGTAAATTATTTGGCATTACGGTGATGGAATCTATCCAAAACGGCGGTTGGTATCAACCTAATGGCTTATTCCTATTAGCGCCAAGTGCTTTCTTTATTATTGGCTTGCTAATTTGGGGATTACGTACATTAAAACCTGCACAGGTTGAAGAGGACTAATTGCCATGGAACATTATATAAGCTTATTTGTTCGTGCTGTTTTTATTGAAAATATGGCACTGGCGTTCTTCTTAGGGATGTGTACTTTCCTTGCGGTATCTAAAAATGTAAAAACAGCATTTGGATTAGGTATTGCGGTAACCGTTGTTCTGGGGCTTTCTGTACCTTTGAATAACTTGGTTTACAACTATGTACTACGCGCAAATGCATTAATGGAAGGTGTTGATTTAAGTTTCTTAAACTTTATCACTTTCATTGGTGTGATTGCGGCTCTGGTACAGATCCTCGAGATGATTTTAGATCGCTACTTCCCTTCGCTATATAACGCATTGGGGATCTTCTTGCCACTGATCACTGTTAACTGCGCTATTTTTGGTGGTGTGTCCTTTATGGCACAACGTGACTATAACTTTAGTGAATCTATTGTATATGGTTTCGGCTCTGGAATTGGCTGGATGTTAGCTATCGTATTACTGGCTTCTATTCGCGAAAAAATGAAATACGCGGATGTACCGTCAGGTATGAAGGGATTAGGAGTTACTTTTGTCACCACAGGGTTGATGGCATTAGGTTTCATGTCCTTCTCTGGTGTTCAGCTATAAAGGGTGAGAAGAACTCATGGATATAATTATTCTAGGTGTTGCGATGTTTACCCTGATTGTATTGGTGCTAACTGCATTGATTTTGTTTGCAAAATCAAAGTTAGTCAATACAGGGGATATTGAAGTTGAGGTGAATGGAGATCCTGAAAAAAGTTTCCATGCGCCAGCCGGTGATAAATTACTCAATGTATTATCAAACGAAGGTATTTTTATCTCATCTGCATGTGGTGGTGGTGGCTCTTGTGGTCAATGCCGCGTAAAAGTACTTGAAGGTGGTGGAGATATTCTTCCTACTGAGCTTTCTCATATTAATAAGCGTGAAGCTAAAGAAGGTTGCCGTTTAGCTTGTCAGGTTAACGTTAAAAATAATCTGAAATTAGAGCTACCCGAAGAGATCTTCGGGATTAAAAAATGGGAATGTGAAGTTATCTCAAATGATAACAAAGCCACGTTTATTAAAGAGTTGGTATTAAAAATTCCTGAAGGTGAAGTGGTACCTTTCCGTGCTGGGGGCTTTATTCAGATTGAATGTCCTCCTCACACAGTGCGCTATGAAGATTTTGATGTTCCTGAAGAGTATCGTGAAGATTGGGATAAATTTAATTTATTCCGCTATGTTTCTGAAGTTAAAGAGACCACAGTGCGTGCATACTCCATGGCGAACTACCCTGAAGAGCATGGCATTATCATGTTAAACGTGCGTATTGCGACACCGCCACCACGTAATCCTGATGTGCCACCGGGAATTATGTCATCTTATATCTGGTCATTAAAACCGGGTGATAAAGTGACAATTTCAGGACCATTTGGTGAATTCTTCGCAAAAGAAACTGATGCGGAAATGATCTTCATTGGTGGTGGTGCTGGTATGGCACCGATGCGTTCACATATTTTTGATCAGCTAAAACGCTTACATTCTAAACGTAAAATTAGCTTCTGGTATGGTGCTCGTTCTGTGCGTGAAATGTTCTATACAGAAGATTTTGATATGCTGGCTAAAGAGAATGAAAACTTTACTTGGCATGTTGCGTTGTCAGATGCATTACCGGAAGATAATTGGACGGGTTACACCGGCTTTATTCACAATGTGCTCTATGAAAACTACCTCAAAGATCATCCAGCACCAGAAGATTGTGAATTCTATATGTGTGGACCACCAGTGATGAATGCTGCGGTGATCAAAATGCTTAAAGATTTAGGCGTAGAAGATGAAAATATTATGCTGGATGACTTTGGTGGTTGATTTTTCTCATAAAGTAGATAAAGCATAACAGTATGAAATGACAAGCGCCCACTAATGTGGGCGCTCATGATCAGAAGAGAGATATATGTTAAAAAGAAAGATGATGCATGGGATCTTGATGCTATGTGCACTGGTTTTCTTATCAGCCTGTGGTGAAAAACAGCAGGTGTTAGAAGGCGAAACGATGGGAACTTACTATTCAATTAAATATGTTCCTAGTAGTGATTCACCTTCACAAAGCGTCTTACAAACAGAAATCGATCGTATTCTTGAAGAAGTGAACGATCAAATGTCAACGTATCGTCCTCAATCTGAATTAAGTCGTTTCAATCAAAGTCGTGAAATTAATACGCCATTCCCAGTTTCACCCGCTACTGCTAAAGTCGTTAGTGAAGCGATTCGTATTAATAAAATTACGGATGGGGCTTTAGATGTTACTGTTGGGCCTTTAGTCAATTTATGGGGGTTTGGCCCTGAAGGACGTTTTACTCATCAACCTTCAGCCGATGAACTAGCTAAACGTAAAAAATGGACGGGAATTGATTACCTTGCAGTGGAAGGTAATACATTAATTAAAAAAATACCTGAGCTTTATGTTGATCTCTCTTCTATTGCTAAAGGTTACGGTGTTGATGCTGTTGCCGAATATTTGATTTCTCAAAATATTACCAACTATATGGTTGATATTGGTGGTGAGGTGAGAACACAAGGTGTTAATGGTAATGATAAACCTTGGCGCATTGCGATTGAAAAACCTGCTAATGATGGCACCACACAGAGTGTACAATTAATTATTGAACCGGGTGATAATTCGATTGCGACATCGGGGGATTATCGTAACTATTTTGAAGAAGATGGCGTCCGTTTTTCTCATACGATTGATCCTACAACAGGTCGCCCAATCAAACATAACCTTGCCTCTATTACCGTAATTGTACCTACTTGTATGAGTGCTGATGGTTTATCAACAGGGTTAAATGTTCTGGGGCCTGAAAAGGGCTTAGAGGTAGCAAATAAATTAAATATTCCTGTTTTTATGATAGTTAAAACTGAAAATGGGTTTGAAGAGCGTTATAGTAAGGCATTCGCCCCATTCTTGAAAAAGTAGAATTTAAGGAGAGAAGGTTATGTTAAAAATATTTCTTTTTGCCTTCATCTTGTTCTTACTGGCATTCTTTGGAATGGCTTTAGGATATATTGTTAAACGTAAAAGTATTCAGGGCAGTTGTGGTGGTTTAGGCTCTATTGGTATTGAGAAAGAGTGTGATTGTCCTGAACCTTGTGATGCTCGTAAAAAAAGAATGGCGAAAGAAGCTGCTCGCCAAGAGCTATTGCAAAAAAACCGCATCTTATAGTTTGGTTATCGATGCATTTTTTTGCTAACGATAGATTTATCAAGTAATAGCTAAAATAAAAGAGTGACGTATATTTTATACGCCACTCTTTTTTGTTTAGAAAAATCGCTTTCAGATAAGGATATTAAGCTTTTTAATACTGTGATTAAGTCGCTGCTACTTCCAAGGATAAGGGTTACTGCCTTCCCACTCTAATACTTCTTTTTTTGCCTCATCATAAGAATAGCCATAATGCTCTTGGAGTTTCCCTATCAGTTGCTCTCTGGTTCCTTCAATAATATCCAGTTCATCATGGGTGAGTTTTCCCCATTTTTCTTTCACTTTTCCTTTAAATAAATTCCAGTCACCAGAAGCTTTATTATTTAACATCTTATTCCACCTAACTTATTTCTGTTTATTGACACTATTAAGTGTAGAAGAGAAATGTATTAAGGTAAAAAAGCGCCAATGTCGCAACGATGTTTACTCTTTTCTGAATGCTTTTATTTTAGCTGGAGAATCAACCATAACTGCATCAGCACCTAATTCTACTGCTTGCAAATAATCTTTCTCAGTATTGATACCGAATAAAACGATATGCGCATTACCCCCCGCACGAAAACAAGACATCGCATCTTTGTCCCAACTTAATACAGCCGCTGAACGAGCTTCACCTAAGGTATATTTTTCAACCACCTCAACTTTTCTGTGCAGTTCAAGGCCATACCAACGTGTGATATCAAGATTTTCTGGCAGTAAACAGATATGCCCCATAGTAATATTGGCTAAGATATCGCGGGTAACATCACGACTTTCAAAGCGTTGTACGTTATCAGGTAACGCATCTAAAAAAGCACTATTGGTAGAATAAACACGCGTTCTCTCTAACGCATTATGTTTGCTTAATACCGAAGCTAATGCTTTGCCTTGTATAACGGGATCGGCATCAGGTGATTTTAAGTCAATATAGAATTGTGTTTTAGGAAATTGAGTCAGAATATACTCCAATGTCGGGATAGTAACCCCTTTATTGCGATATGGAAATTGTTGTGCTTCCCCATATTTATATCCTGCATCCCATTGCGCCAATTCTTTGGCAGTAAAGGTTGAAATTGCCCCTTGCCCATTAGTGAGGCTTTTTAGATCACTTGGACGATAAAGAACAGGGACATTATCTTTAGACAGTTGAACGGTTATCCAAATTGCATCAGCTTGATTGCTTAGTGCTGTTTTGATAGCAATTTCGGTATTTTCAGGTGCATCCGCTGTGCCACCTCTGTGTGCAATAATTTTAGGAGAAGCCATAACAAATACTGAGTAAAAGAGGAATGAAATTGCAATAAATATTTTGATCATATAACTCTATTTCCTTGTTTTATATTTGATTTTCAAATAATTACGATAAAAATAAAAAGAGCAGAATAAGTTAAAAGTAATCTATCATTACTGTGTGACATTTCTATAAACAAACGTACTTAATTAAAATAATAATCACTAATATCACTTAAAATAGGTATAGATCAGGGAATAAAAATTGTAGTTAATGGTTATTTACTGTATATTTAAACAGTAAATAGCGTGAGGTGATTGTATGCGGAAAATTATTCATGTCGATATGGATTGTTTCTATGCTGCGATTGAAATGAGAGATAACCCTACATTAAAAGAGATCCCTATCGCAGTCGGTGGTAATGCTTCTCGTCGAGGTGTTATCTGTACTGCTAATTATCCTGCTCGCCGTTTTGGTGTCCGTAGTGCCATGTCAACGGCTACGGCATTAAAATTATGCCCTCATTTAAAAGTATTGCCCGGTCGCATGGCATTATATAAAGAGACTTCAGCTAAAATTCGTCAAATATTTGCCCGTTATACAGATTTAATAGAGCCGCTTTCATTAGATGAAGCTTATCTTGATGTCTCTGATAGTAAACACTGTCACGGCTCTGCCACATTGATAGCGCAACAGATCCGCCAGCAAATTTTTGCTGAACTTAACCTCACGGCTTCCGCCGGTATTGCACCGATTAAGTTTCTCGCCAAAATAGCATCTGATTTAAATAAACCAAATGGACAATATGTGATCACCCCTGAACAGATGGATGACTTTATTTTAAAATTACCATTAAATAAAATTCCGGGAGTAGGAAAAGTCACCTTTGCTCGATTACAAGAGATGGGATTAGAAACCTGTGCTGATGTTCGTGGTACGGATGTTATTTCCTTAGTGAGAAATCTAGGTAAATTTGGGCAAAGCTTATGGGAGCGTAGCCATGGTATTGATGAGCGATTAATCAATCCTGAACGTTTAAGAAAATCTGTTGGTGTTGAGCGCACACTGGCTGAAGATATTGATTCATGGGATGAGTGTTTAGCATTGCTTGATGGATTATATGATGAATTAGAAAAACGATTAAGCCGAGTGAAACCTGATCTTAGAATTGCGAGACAAGGGGTTAAATTAAAATTTGATGATTTCCAGTTAACCACCCAAGAGCATTCTCATCCTATTTTAGAAAAAACGGATTTAATTGATATTGCTTATCAGGCATGGCATGAACGTCGAAATGGCAGGGGAGTAAGATTAGTCGGTTTTCATGTTACGTTGCAAGATCCACAAATGGAACGACAACTTCTTTTAGCATTATAAGTATTAAAAAACCATAGCGAGCATCAAGGCGCACTATGGTTAATGTATTTAAATATACTTTTTAATTAATAGATGATCACCAGCGGTAATTTATCGTTGCTGTCATGGTTCTGCCAATGCCATAAAAACAGGCAGTTTCACCCGCACAAGAGGCAACATAGTGTTTGTTGGCAATATTATTCATATTTAGTTGAACTTCAGCCCCTTTTAAAGAGGAGGATAACTCGCCTAAAGAATAACCTACCATGGCATCATACAAAGTGACTGCAGGTACACTAATCGTATTTTTAGTGTCACCTTGAGATACACCGATATATCTCACACCAAAGCCCGCTTTAGCACCATTAAATAGCCCTGATGTTTCATCATACTGCCCCCAAAATGATGCCATATGTTTAGGAACCCGTGGTAATTCTTTTCCTTGTGTACCTGCGGTGATGGTTTTTCTCACTTCAGTATCGGTATAAGCATAGCTACTAATAAATGATATATTTTCAGTTAATTGGCTATTAATTTGCGCTTCAATACCACGGCTTCTAATTTCACCTACTGGCTCAAAATAGGCTTTTTCAGCGTTATAGTTAGTCACATTACGTTGTTGTAATTGGTAAATAGAGAGTGTTGCTAATGTCTGTTCATTTGGGGTGAGGTATTTTATTCCTGCTTCTAATTGACGTCCTTCACTTGGCTCAAATGGTGCACTACCCGGAGCTCTTCGTGTCTGTAAATTAGGTTCAAAAGAGGTGCTATAACTAATATAAGGTGAAATACCATTATCAAAGGCATAGAGTAGACCCACTCGACCGGTTAGCTTCTGGTCGTCTTGTTGGTCTTTGCTGCTTTTGATGTGATCATAGGTACGAACTTGCGCCCAATCTTGGCGTAATCCCCCTAATAAGATCCAGTTTTTCCATTGGATCTGATCTTGCAAATAGATCCCTAACTGGTCGTGTTTTTGTAATTGATTTGTCACCGGTTTTTGTAAACTGATATCAATAGGATAATGATAATTAGGATTTCGCCAATCCAAATCATATTCTGGGCCCATCGCTTGCAATAAATTGTCTTTATTTTTACTCCATTGATAATCAATACCTATAATTACTGTATGCGCTAATTTTTCAGTATCAAAATCAGCTTGTAGTCGAGTATCAATACCAAATGTATCTGTTTCTCGTTTTTCCTGTTGAGCTCGGCGCTCAAGAATATAAGGGTTATCTTTTCTTAATGAACCAAAAACAAGATATTTATATTTTTGTTTGATATGGCTATAACGGGCATTTTGGATCAATTTTAATCTATCATTAAATTCATGTTCAAATTCATAACCAACGCCATATTGTTGGCGCCATGATTGGTGATAATCAGCATTATTTACATTGAAATCAAATGGAATGGTGCCTTCGGGTGTTGTTTTGACCGTACCATAAGCTGGCAAAAAATTACGGTATCCCGCTTCGGGCTCTTGTTGAATAAAACTTAATAACGTTAAACGTGTCTGCTCATTTGGCAAAAAAGTGATGGCAGGGGCAAGGGCAAATCGTTCTTCTTTATAGTCTTTAATTTGAGTATGTTGTGTTTTTGCTAATCCATTAAGGCGATAGAGAATACGATTATCATCACTTAATGAGCCTGCAAAATCAAAAGCTGTCTCTGCTAATTTATCATTTCCTACACGTGCTTGAATATGATTAATGGTTGTTGAAGTGGGTCTTTTGCTGGTCATTGCCACAAGACCACCTGGATTTAATTGACCATATAGAACAGAAGACGGGCCACGGATCAGCTCAACTCTCTCTAATAGCCAAGGGTCAATAGCTCCTGTAGAAGATGAGGCTCCCATACCATAACTAAGTCCATCAAGAAAACGGGGGGCATAGCTATATCCACGAATAAAGATTTCATCATTTCGGTTTGAACTGCCGCGATATTCAGTGAAAACGCCAGGTGTGTACCGCAATGCTTGAGAGACTGAACTGACATCTTGCGCATCCATCTGGTCGCGTGTAATGACACTGATTGATTGTGGTGTCTTATCTATATCACTAAGTATTTTATTTGTTGATAGTGTTTTTGTTGCCACTAAACCTGAAATTGGTCCTTGCGGATCTTGTGAGGGGGATGCGGTAACAATGATTTTATCAGGTGAATTTTGTGTCATTGCGGCATGAATTTGTAACGATAACAGACTGAAGGGGAGAGCAAGTAATAGGTTGGTAGCAATAATTTTTTTAGACACTGTTGATCCCTTTAAATTTTTAATTTTTCTTTACCTAAAATGCGGTAATGGTGAAAATACCATTATGTAAATATTAATACTAATGATAATTATTATTATTCTATAAATTATTTTTATTAGTATTAATTTTTATTACAAAATAGTATAAGAATTGGCTTTTATAAGGTGGGTTGGGAATAAGTTATAGGGAGATAAAATAACAAAAAACCCGCTTATTAAGCGGGTTTGATAACTGTTTTTAAGTAAAATTATTTAGCTGGGATCGCTTTTAAAATGGCAGTCAGTAATTGCCAGTATTGGCCTACACTCTTAATGTGTACTCGCTCGTCCGGTGAATGTGCACCGCGAATGGTTGGCCCAATAGAAACCATATCCATATCTGGATAAGGTTTTTTGAATAGACCGCACTCAAGACCTGCATGGATCACCATAATATTTGGCACTTTATCAAATAGTTGTTGATAAGTGTCGCGTACTAAGTGCATAACCGGTGAATCCGCATCAGGTTTCCAGCCAGGATAACCACCTTTGGTTTCGATATCTGCTTGAGCAAGTTTGGCTAATGCTGTCAGCATGCTAACAACATAAGTTTTACCGCTATCAATCAGAGAGCGAATTAAACATAGGATTTCTACTTTATCGTCAACAATACTCACTACACCGACGTTTAATGAGGTTTCAACCACACCTTCCACATCATCACTCATGCGGATAACACCATTTGGCATGGCATTAAGTAAATTGATAGTGCGAGATTGACAATCAGCAGTAAATACTGGTTTTTCGGTGCTAGTATCTGTTAATTCGATAGCTAGATTTTTTTCAGCAATGGCTAATTCACTTTTTAATAGCGCTTCAAATTCTGTGGTAATGCTATTTAATTGAGTCGCTTTATCCGCAGGAATAGCAAAAATAATATGCGCTTCACGAGGGATAGCATTACGCAGTGTACCACCATGGAAATCAATTAATTTTAGTGCTAATTCATCCGCATGTTCAGCAAGGAAACGCGCTAATAATTTGTTTGCATTACCTAAACCTAAATGAATATCACCACCAGAGTGGCCGCCATTTAGGCCTTTTAGTACCAGTTTTTTGACGATATGGTTTGCAGGAATAGCTTCATAAGTGAGGTCTACCGTGGTTTTAACATCAATACCACCGGCACAACCCATATAGATTTCGCCTTCTTCTTCTGAGTCTGTATTAATCAGAATATCTGCTTGTAACCAACCAGGCTGTAGTCCAAAAGCACCATCCATTCCAGTTTCTTCTGTCATGGTTAACAATACTTCTAAGGGGCCATGTTTAACAGTATCGTCAGCTAATACAGCAAGTGCAGAAGCCATACCAACACCATTATCTGCACCTAATGTGGTGCCTTTCGCTTTTACCCATTCACCATCAATATAAGGTTGGATAGGATCTTTGGTAAAGTCGTGTTCGGTATCGTTATTTTTTTGTGGCACCATATCTAAGTGCGCTTGTAAAACGACTGTTTTACGATCTTCCATACCTTTGGTGGCAGGTTTACGGATTAAAATATTTCCTACCGCATCGCGCTCTACAGATAAACCTTTTTCTGTCGCCCAAGCCATAATGTGGGACGCTAAGGCTTCTTCATGGTATGAAGGGTGTGGAATTGAACAAATTTTTGCAAAAATATCCCATAATGGTTGTGGGGATAGAGTAGATAGTTCAGACACGATGGATCTCCTCTAACAGCATCTGTGTTATGAATAGCCTACCGCTTTCTTAAGGGTTAGCTTTATTATTCTGAGCGTTATTCGCCAAATATAATTGAGAATATCACTTTCTTTTGATGAATGCGTCATTCTCTTACGTATCTATCTAATAATTTGGATTTCTGTGTTGGTGTTCGCTTTTTTATTGCGTATTTTTTAGACAAAAAAAACACATATCAGGAAAAATGAGGATTATCTCGACCATTTTTATGTTTTCTCTGGTTTTTGAACGCTCAAATCACTATAATCTCGCGCAACCTTTTTTTCCGCAAAAAAGCTTCTCTCGAATTTCAAGTAGCTAGGATCACAATATTATGAGCGAAAAATATGTTGTAACGTGGGATATGTTGCAAATACATGCCCGTCAATTGGCACAACGTTTGTTACCAGTCGAACAATGGACAGGCATTATTGCCGTCAGTCGTGGTGGATTAGTTCCTGCCGCATTACTTGCTCGTGAATTGGGTATCCGCCATGTGGATACTGTCTGTATTTCTAGCTATGATCATGACCATCAACGTGACCTCAAAATCTTAAAAAAAGCAGAAGGTGATGGTGAAGGTTTTATCGTTGTTGACGATTTAGTTGATACAGGTGGCACCGCAAAAGTTATCCGTGAAATGTATCCGAAAGCACATTTTGTCACTATCTTTGCTAAGCCAGAAGGGCGTCCGTTAGTTGATGATTTTGTGGTTGATATTCCACAAAATACCTGGATTGAACAACCTTGGGATATGGGCGTTATGTTTGTTCCCCCTGTTTGTGATAAAAAATAATTTATCTTAATCAATTAATTCAAATATATTGATAAAATCCTCGTTTATTGAACTGACCCCAGTTCCTATGCGAGGATTTTTTATATCGGCTTTATTTTTGATGACCTTACGCTTTTCCTATCTCTTCGTGCTGATGTTGATCTGCTATTCCACTGTAGAAGTGAAATCCATGTTATGATATGAGCAGAATTTTGAGCCTCATTATACGATACACACTGATTTGAAGAGTGATATGGCAAATAATACAAATCTTTCTGAAACGTTATTTAAACCTCGTGCTAAACATGCGGAAACCTCAACGTTAATACAGTACACACACCCTAAATCTAATATTGATTCGTACTCTGTACTTAATGGGATGAGCCAGCAAAATTGGTATCGCACAATTCAACGTCTACAGTGGATCTGGCGAGGTATTTCCCCCATAGAGATCGAAGAAGTATTAAGTCGCATTGCTATTTTTGATGCGCCACGCAGTGATGATAAATTTATTGATACAGTCGTTGGCTATCGACGTGGCAACTGGTCATTTGAATGGTCTCATCAAGCAATGATTTGGCAACAAAAAGCGTTACGAGAGACCTCAGAGGAAGCAGCCGCTAATTGTTGGTTACGGGCGGCAAACCTTTATAGTATTGCTGCTTATCCATTTATTAATGGCGATTTTCTTGCTGATCAAGCGGTAGTATTGGCGATGAAAGCTTTTGAAAATGCCATGAAATTCTCTTCATTTGAAGTAAAAAAACTGACATTTAAATTAACAGGTAAAGGAACTACCAGTGGATTTTTACATCTACCTAAAGGGTGTAAAGGACCTTATCCAACAGTCATTTTTTGTGGTGGGTTAGATAGTTTACAAAGTGATTATGTTAACTTTTTTAGGCGCTACTTATCACCAAAAGGTATCGCGATGTTAACCGTAGATATGCCATCTATCGGTTATTCTGTTAAGCAGAAACTCAGCGAAAATACCTGTCAATTGCATGGCGATATTTTACAGCAGTTGGGAGATATTCCATGGATTGATCACACTCGAGTGGGCGTAATGGGATTTCGGTTTGGTGCCAATATTGCGGTGCGTTTAGCCTATCTTTATCCAAAATTGATTAAAGGTGTTGTGGCATTAGGGCCATTAATTCATGCCTTTTTTACTCAAGCGGAATTACAGAAGAAAATCCCCATTATGTATCTTGATGTACTGGCGAGCCGCTTAGGATTATTAAATATAGATGAAAACAATCTCAGACTATCGTTAAGTAGTTATTCACTGAAAAACCAAGGGTTGATTGGTCGTCGTATGCCAGTGCCGATGATGAGTGTTTATTGGAAAGGGGATGAAATTAGTCCTAAAGAGGATTCGCAGCTCATTGCTCGCTCTTCTATGGATGGCGATATAGTAGAAATAAAAGAAAAACCACTTTATAAAGGGCTTGAACAGGCATTAACTAAAAGTGCAGATTGGATCTATGCTAAATTAATATAAATAATTTCAAACAATAACTTGCTAATTATAATAGATTATATAACAGTAGAGGTGATAAGGAGACTGAATTTATGACTTCATCTTTGCACCCTACCCGAGGTAAGTTATTAAAACGTTTTGCTCAAATAGGACCTTATATCCGTGAGCAACAATGCCAAGAAAGCCAGTTTTTTTTTGATTGTTTAGCTGTTTGTGTAAATAAGAAAGTCACACCAGAAAAACGAGAGTTTTGGGGCTGGTGGATGGAACTTGAACGTAATGGTGAACAGTTAATTTATTATTACCAAGTTGGCCTATTCGATAAAAATGGCGATTGGGTTAATCAAGTAATAAGTAAAAAAGATGTGATTGAATCAATACATGAAACACTTATTCGTTTTCATGATTTTCTACAAGTGGCGGTAAGTGAATTAGAGATGACGCTAGTTCCAGATGAAAAAATGAGCAATTTTCCTCTTCCCCTTAAGCCCTAATTTTGTGTTAGGGCAACTTTTCATAGATTTTGCGTTATGTCAGTTGGCATAACGCTTCTCTCCTGATAAAACAGTGTATGATCTTTTAAATCAACAAAAAATGGTAAATGTTATGAGTAGCAGCCAAACGCTGGTTGTTAAATTAGGGACAAGTGTACTGACTGGTGGTTCACGACGTCTGGATCAGTCTCATATTGTAGAGCTGGTTCGCCAATGTGCAAAACAACACGAAAAAGGGCACCGGATAATTATTGTCACGTCGGGAGCAATAGCGGCAGGGCGTGAATATTTAAACTACCCCGATTTGCCCGCAACAATAGCATCTAAACAACTATTAGCCGCTGTGGGGCAAAGTGCTTTAATTCAGGTATGGAAACAGCTATTTGCTATTTATGGTATTCATATTGGGCAAATGTTATTAACTCGCGCGGATATAGAAGATAGAGAACGTTTTTTGAATGCGCGTGATACACTGCATGCATTATTAGATAACAAGATTATTCCTGTTATCAATGAAAACGATGCCGTTGCTACTGCAGAAATAAAAGTAGGGGATAACGACAATCTTTCGGCATTAGCTGCCATTTTAGGTGGCGCTGATAAACTCCTATTACTTACTGATATCGAAGGTCTATATACGGCCGATCCTCGTAGCAATCCGGATGCGAAGCTTATTCCAGAAGTTTTTGATATCAACGATGAATTACGTCAAATGGCCGGTGATAGTGTCTCTGGTTTAGGTACTGGAGGTATGGCAACTAAGTTACAAGCGGCCACTGTTGCAGGGCGTGCTGGTATTGACGTTGTTATTGCCGCCGGTGTTAAGCCTGATGTTATCAGTAAAGTTATTGATAATGAACCTGTCGGAACACTCTTTCATGGTTTAAAAAGCCCCCTTGAAACGCGTAAACGATGGATTTTTGGTGCTCCAGTCGCAGGGGTTATCATTGTTGATAATGGGGCTGAAAAGGCGATTAAAGAGCAGGGGAGTTCTCTTTTACCTAAAGGTATTAAAGAAATTAAAGGTGACTTTTCTCGAGGGTGTGTTATCCGCATTCAAAGTTTGCAAGGAAAAGATCTTGCTCATGGTGTCGCGCATTATAATAGTGATGCGCTACGCTTAATTGCGGGGCACCATTCGCAAGAGATTAGTCAAATTTTAGGTTATGAGTATGGCAGTGTTGCGGTTCACCGTGATGATATGATTGTGAGCTAGGGAGTATAAATATGTTAGAACAAATGGGAAAAGCGGCGCGAGAAGCTTCTTGGCACTTAGCTCAGCTATCAACCGAACAAAAAAATCAGGCACTGTTAGTCATCGCTGATTTATTAGAACAGCAAGAAGCCATTATTCTTGCTGCTAATGAAAAAGATATGGTGGCGGCACGAGAGTCTAATATTAATGCTGCAATGCTTGATCGTTTATTACTCACATCAGAACGTTTAAAAGCGATCGCTGATGATGTTCGCCAAGTTTGTCATCTAGAAGATCCTGTAGGTCAAGTGATAGATGGTCGTTTGTTAGACAGTGGCTTACGTTTAGAACGCCGCCGAGTCCCTTTAGGGGTTGTTGGCGTTATTTACGAAGCTCGTCCAAATGTGACTATAGATGTAGCATCTTTATGCCTAAAAACAGGGAATGCGGCTATTCTCCGTGGCGGAAAAGAGACTCACCATACTAACCAAGCCGTTGTCGCGGTGATCCAGCAAGCACTAGAAACATGCGCTATTCCTGCGGCTGCTATTCAAGCTATCGATAAGCCAGATCGTGAATTAGTCGCAAAAATGCTAAAAATGGATGAGTATATTGATATGCTTATTCCTCGAGGTGGTGCAGGATTACATAAGTTATGTCGTGAACAATCCACTATTCCTGTGATCACGGGGGGGATTGGTGTTTGTCACACCTTTGTTGACGAAAGTGCTGATTTAGACCAAGCATTAAATGTTATTATTAATGCTAAAGTTCAGCGTCCAAGCGCATGTAATTCGTTAGAAACGCTATTGGTACATGAAGCTATTGCGGAGAGTTTCTTGCCTCAATTAAGTGATGCGATGGCAGCACAAAAGGTTACTTTGCATGCCAGTCAACGCGCTATAACTGCATTGAAAAAGGGACGTGCGACGGTCGTCGATGTGACTGAAGCAGATTATTGTGATGAATGGCTATCACTGGATCTGAATGTTGAAGTCGTTAATGATTTAACGGCGGCAATTGCTCATATTCGCCAATATGGTACCGCGCACTCAGATGCTATTTTAACGCAATCTATCAGTCATGCTGATCGCTTTGTACGCCAAGTTGATTCTGCTGCGGTATATGTGAATGCTAGCACACGTTTTACAGATGGTGGACAGTTTGGCTTAGGTGCTGAAGTAGCGGTGAGTACACAAAAGCTACATGCACGAGGCCCTATGGGATTAGATGCTCTAACCACCTATAAATGGATTGGTTACGGCGACAATACATTACGTCGCTAATAATCCCTTAAATAGCTAAGCCATACTTTCATAAAGTGTGGCTTTATTTTTTTGTATTGTGAGGTATGATACTTAATACTTTACACATTGTAAATTTTAGATTACACCCATTTAGCAGGTTAACACAGCGGAGAGAGTGCATTTATGGAAAGTACAATTTACCTTATAGGACCTAGAGGTGCAGGAAAAACAACAGTAGGTAAAGCGCTTTCTCTATCTTTAGATTATCAATTTATTGATACAGATAATTGGATAACAGATAAATATCAACAAACTATTTCTTCTATGGTTGAAGCGGAAGGTTGGGATGTCTTTCGCCAACTTGAATCAGATGCGCTTATTCAAGTTAGCCAACCTAACCAAGTTATTTCAACGGGGGGAGGGATAGTGTTGGCAGAAAAAAATCGTGTTTATATGAAAAATTCAGGTGTAATTGTTTATTTACAAGCTTCACTTGAAACTTTAGTTGAGCGTTTATCTCAAGATCCTAATGAGGCACAAAGACCTAGCTTGACGGGAAAAACATTAGTTTCAGAAATACATGATGTTTTAATTAAGCGTGAGCCTTTATATATGCAATGCGCAGATATTATTGTTGATGCTGGATTATCTATTAATGATATTATTGAGGTCATTCTCGCAAAACTCGCTAAATAATTAGGAAGTTGTCCTATATAAAGACGAAAACAAAAGACAACTATTTTATTTTCATCATATCCTATTTATAGTAAGGCTAATTATAGCAAAATGAGATATGGATATGATGTTGATAGCGTTTTTTAAAACACTATTTAAATTCTTATTTCGAGTAAGAATTGAAGGACTAATTAATCAGTTTTCACAATATGAAAAATGCATTATTACGCCAAATCATACATCGTTTATTGATGGTATATTATTGCGTTTATTTTTACCGATTAACCCTGTCTTTGCTGTTTACACCTCAGTGGCTAATGCCAAACATACCAAATGGCTCAGTCGTTATGCGGATATTGTTCCTTTAGATCCCGCTAATCCAATGGCGGTTCGCCAATTAGTTAAAGAAGTCGATAAAGGCCGTCCTGTTGTTATTTTCCCTGAAGGGAGAATTACGGTAACTATTGGTTTGATGAAGATTTATGAAGGTGCTGCGTTTATTGCTGCTAAATCAGGGGCAAAAGTTATCCCTGTTAGAATAGAAGGTGCTGAATTTAGCTACTTTTCTCGAGTGCATAAAACGTTAAATATAAAAGCAAAGCTCTTTCCTAAAATCACAATAAAAGTGCTACCTGCGGTTGATTTACCTATGCCTACAGCGGAAAAATCAGCAGAGCGCCGTCGCTTATCGGGAGAAAAGCTCCGTGATATTATGATGGATGCTATTATGCAAGCACGTCCTAATATCACGCTCTATGAGGCATTTTTACAAGGAATGTCTCAGTTTGGTCGTTTCAGTCCTCTTATTTCAGATATTAATATGAAAGAGGATAGTTATCAGGGCCTATTGAAAAAAATATTAGGTGTTAGTCGTATTATTGAACGCTATACCGAACCTAATGAACGAATTGGCCTTTTACTTCCTAATACTACCGTTACGGTTGCGGCTTTATTTGGGGCAACGATGCGCCAACGGGTTGTGGCGATGCTTAACTATACTGCGGGTAGCTTAGGTGTACAAAATGCCATGAAAGCGGCCTCCATTAAAACGATTTTTACCTCACGCCAATTTTTAGAGAAAGGAAATTTATTACATATTCCAGAACAGACTCCGGATGCAAACTGGGTTTATCTTGAAGATCTCAAAGATAGCATTACTAGAGAAGATAAACGCTGGATTGCACAGCACTTACTCACTCCTCATAAAGCGATGTTAGCGCAAAAATCGACGGATGCAGCAGTTATCTTATTTACTTCTGGATCTGAAGGCACACCGAAAGGTGTTGTTCATAGCCACTCCAGTTTATTGGCGAATGTAGAGCAAATTCGCGCTATTGCTGACTTTTCACCCAGAGATAAATTTATGGCTGCATTACCGTTATTCCATGCTTTCGGTTTAACGGTAAGTGTATTAGCACCTATCTGCTTAGGGGCACGAGTATTCCTCTACCCAAGCCCACTACATTATCGTGTAGTACCTGAATTAGTGTATGACCAAAATTGTACAGTATTGTTTGGTACTTCAACTTTCTTAGGCAATTATGGCAAATTTGCTCATCCTTATGATTTTGCTCGACTAAGATATGTGGTTGCAGGGGCGGAAAAACTGTCCGAATCGACACGAGTATTATGGCAGGATAAATTTGGTATTCGTATTTTAGAAGGTTATGGGGTCACTGAATGCGCTCCTGTTGTCTCCATTAATGTACCAATGAGTGCTAAGCCATATACCGTGGGGCGTTTATTACCAGGCATGGAAGGGCGTTTAATTCCCATAAGCGGCATTACGGATGGTGGAAGATTACAACTGCGTGGCCCTAATATCATGCTTGGCTATTTGCGCGTTGAGTCCCCTTATAAATTAGAACAGCCTACAGCAATAAATGCCGAAGGCATCGAAGAAGCGGGTTGGTATGATACGGGAGATATCGTTGCTATTGATAGCGAAGGTTTTTGCACTATTAAAGGGCGTGTAAAACGTTTTGCAAAAATAGCAGGAGAAATGGTTTCTCTTGAAAGTGTAGAGCAATTAGCGGCTAAAGCCTCGGAAGGCAACCATGCTGTGGTGGCGGTAAATGATCCACGTCGAGGTGAGTCATTAGTGCTTTTTACCACCGATAAGCAACTTGATCGCAGTATGTTATCGGCATTAGCTAAATCCACTGGTGTGGCAGAAATTGCGGTACCAAAAGATATTCGTTTTCTCAAAGAAATTCCTGTTTTAGGAAGTGGCAAAACGGATTTTGTCTCGTTAAAGCAACTCGCTGAACAGGAAAATAATTAATGTCAGAGAATATAAGTCAGCCCCCATTACTGAGTAAGGGCATGAAAGCAGTATTATTATCACAGTTTCTTTCTGCATTTGCGGATAATGCTTTGTTATTTGCCATACTCGCTCAATTTAAATCAGCACTTTATCCAGAATGGAGCCAGCCTATTTTACAAATGGTGTTTGTGCTGGCTTATATTCTCTTAGCTCCTTTTGTTGGACAAGTTGCCGATCGCCAGCCTAAAGGTAGGGTGATGCTTACTGGTAATGCGTTAAAATTTGCCGGTGCTTTTCTTATTTGTATTGGAACCGATCCATTCTTAGGTTACGCCTTAGTGGGGATCGGCGCCGCCATTTATTCGCCTGCTAAATATGGTATTTTAGGTGAGTTAACCGATGGCGAGCGTTTAGTCAAAGCAAATGGCTTAATGGAAGCATCAACTATTGCGGCAATTTTATTAGGCTCTGTGATTGGTGGGCTTCTTTCCGATTGGAGCATTATCTTAGCATTAGCTGTCTGTGCGACAATGTATGCTTTGGCTGTATTGGTTAACTTTAGCATTCCCAAGTTATCACCTGCTCAAATAGGTCGAGGCTGGAATATTAAAAAAATATTCAATCAATTCTTAGCTGCTTGTGGCTCTTTATGGCGAGATAAAGAGAGCCGTTTTTCTCTGGTAGGAACAAGTATGTTTTGGGGGGCCGGCGTAACATTGCGTTTTCTATTAGTGCAATGGGTGCCTATTGCTTTGGGAATGACTGATAATACAACACCAACAATATTAAATGCGATGGTGGCGATTGGTATCGTGATTGGCGCTGGTTTAGCCGCTAAGTTTGTCACATTAAAAACGGTCCGTCGTTGTATGCCTGCCGGGGTTTTAATTGGCTTAGGTGTTGTTTACTTCTCATTACAAACCACCATTATTCCAGCCTATTTTATCTTAGTTGTTATTGGCATTTTTGGTGGCTTCTTTGTTGTACCATTAAATGCTTTGCTACAAGATAAAGGAAAGCATAGTGTGGGAGCGGGTAATGCCATTGCTGTACAAAATTTAGGTGAGAATACCGCAATGTTACTGATGCTAGGTTTGTTCTCACTAGTCACCAGTATGGGTGTTTCCGTTATTACAATTGGTATTGGCTTTGGTGCTATCTTTGCGCTAGCAATTGGTGGATTATGGTTATGGGATTGCACCAGAAAGAGAGCTGAATAACGTTAATTGAGAGTCGAGGTGAAACAACCTTCATGATAAATAATGATGAAATGACCCATCTGAGCATTGAAGTCGGTCAGGCACTGCTAGAGCGAAAAAAAACGTTAACTACTGCAGAATCATGTACTGGAGGATGGATTGCAAAAGTCATTACTGATATAGCAGGTAGCTCGGATTATTATCATCGAGGTTTTGTGACTTACAGTAATCAAGCTAAACATGACATGATTGGTGTAGATGAGCAAACATTGTCTGATTTTGGTGCCGTGAGTGAACAAGTTGTCTGTGAGATGGCAAAAGGGGCACTGCTAACAGCAAATGCAGACTATGCTGTATCGGTTAGTGGTATTGCAGGTCCCGGCGGCGGTAGTGAAGAGAAGCCCGTTGGTTTAGTTTGGTTTGGCTTTGCAATAAAAACCCCAGAGGGGCTTCGAGTGGTTGCTAAACACTGTATTTTTAGTGGATCACGAGAGGAGGTGAGAGCCAAATCTGTGATTTTCTCTTTAAAATCAATTCTTAAAGAAATTATTAATAATTAACTTGATACTGTATGATTATACAGTATAATGAGTTTCAACAAGCAAAATCATATACGTTTTAATGGTAGTGACCCATCTTTATGCTTCACTGCCCAGAGGGAGATAACATGGCTATTGATGAAAACAAACAAAAAGCATTGGCCGCAGCACTTGGTCAAATTGAAAAGCAATTTGGTAAAGGTTCTATCATGCGTCTGGGCGAAGACCGTTCCATGAACGTAGAAACTATCTCTACAGGATCTTTATCATTAGACGTTGCTTTAGGTGCAGGTGGATTGCCACGTGGCCGTATTGTTGAAATCTATGGCCCTGAATCTTCTGGTAAAACAACCTTGACTCTACAAGTTATTGCCTCTGCTCAGCGTGAAGGAAAAATTTGTGCATTTATTGATGCTGAACATGCATTAGACCCAATTTATGCTCAAAAGCTAGGTGTCGATATCGATAATCTACTCTGCTCTCAACCTGACACAGGTGAACAAGCTCTGGAAATTTGTGATGCATTATCTCGCTCTGGTGCGGTCGATGTTATTGTCGTGGACTCCGTGGCAGCATTAACACCAAAAGCTGAAATTGAAGGTGAAATTGGTGATTCACACGTTGGTTTAGCCGCACGTATGATGAGCCAAGCTATGCGTAAACTAGCGGGTAACCTTAAAAACTCTAATACACTGCTGATTTTCATTAACCAAATTCGTATGAAAATCGGTGTTATGTTTGGTAACCCAGAAACCACGACCGGTGGTAATGCGCTTAAATTCTATGCTTCTGTTCGTTTAGACATTCGTCGCATTGGCTCTGTCAAAAATGGTGATGAAGTCATTGGTAGTGAGACTCGCGTTAAAGTTGTTAAAAATAAAGTGGCTGCACCGTTTAAACAAGCTGAATTCCAAATTATGTACGGTGAAGGTATTAATACCTATGGCGAACTGATTGATTTAGGTGTTAAACATAAGTTAGTAGAGAAAGCAGGTGCTTGGTATAGCTACAATGGCGAAAAAATTGGTCAAGGTAAAGCTAACGCAACCAATTACTTAAAAGAACATCCTGAAATGTACAATGAGTTAAACACTAAATTGCGTGAAATGTTGTTAAATCATGCTGGTGAATTCACAAGTGCTGCGGATTTTGCAGGTGAAGAGTCAGACAGTGATGCTGACGACACAAAAGAGTAATTAGCTGGTTGTCATGCTGTTTGTGTGAAAATAGACCTTAAATCATTGGCTATTATCACGACAGCATCCCATAGAATAACTTGTTTGTATAAATTTTATTCAGATATCAAAGGAAGCCTTAAAAAAGCTTCCTTTTTGTTTTATGTAAAAATTAACCACTCAGTGGTAGTGAAAAATTAGTTTATTTTTCACTGTTTTTCTTTTTTTTTGCAATTTATTACTATTTTATCAGCAATAACAATATTTTTATCTTTGGGTGGTTTTACACTATGTAAGTGTTTATATAGTGAAGATTTGGTGATGTATTCTATTGGTTATTTATAACATCATATTTCTTTTACATGTTTGAAAAAACAGCATTAAAATAACTTGTTAGCATCTATCTATATAGATAATCAATCTCTTTGACTACGAGAGAAATGGATTTTTGCTACTTTATTATTTTAAATTTATCAGTAAATATATTTAGTTAAATGATTCTGGCGGGATTTTTATTCAGAAAAATTAAATGTGTAATGGGAATATTGGCTTTTTTTGATAATACAGATTTAGGATAGCTGTTGCGAGCAAATGAGCAAAATGCTATTGATAATAAACTAAAAATGACGAAAAAATTATTTAATAGTTTTATTATGAAATTATCGTCATTACCTTCTCATATCTTACAAAATTCGCCTCGATTTGGTTAAAACGACCTATCTTGAAGTATGTTGCTACTTTCAGAAAACTACTAGACGATTTACAATGTCAACTCGAATAAGTTTATCGGGGGTTTTACTTCTGAGCGAAGAAATTCTATCTTATCCCTACTTATGTATTCGTTGGCTAAGTAGAGGTAAAACTAAACCTCCTCTAACTAGATTTCTAATTTCTGTTTTTCCAGCTTGATTTCGGGATAATTATGAGCAAAAGCACCGCTGAGATCCGTCAGGCGTTTCTCGACTTTTTTCATACTAAAGGACATCAAATAGTACCAAGCAGTTCTTTGGTTCCAAATAATGATCCAACATTGCTGTTTACAAACGCAGGGATGAACCAATTTAAAGATGTATTTCTTGGATTGGACAACCGACCTTATTCCCGAGCGACAACCGCGCAACGTTGTGTGCGCGCGGGTGGTAAACATAATGATTTAGAAAATGTGGGTTATACAGCACGTCACCATACATTTTTTGAAATGTTAGGTAACTTTAGTTTTGGTGACTATTTCAAACATGATGCAATTAACTTTGCCTGGGAATTATTAACTGGCAAAGAGTGGTTTAACTTACCTAAAGAGAGACTTTGGGTAACCGTTTATGCCACTGATGATGAAGCTTATGATATCTGGAATAAAGAAGTTGGTGTTCCAGCTGAGCGCATTATTCGTATTGGTGATAATAAAGGCGCACCATTTGCTTCAGATAACTTCTGGCAAATGGGAGATACGGGGCCTTGTGGTCCATGTACTGAGATATTTTACGATCATGGTGATCATATTTGGGGGGGACCGCCAGGGACACCTGAAGAAGACGGTGATCGCTATATTGAGATCTGGAATATCGTCTTTATGCAGTTCAACCGTAAATCAGATGGTACAATGGATCCATTGCCGAAGCCTTCTGTTGATACGGGAATGGGATTAGAGCGTATTACTGCTGTACTACAGCATGTTAACTCTAACTATGATATTGATTTATTCCGCGCACTCATTAAATCCGTTGCTGAAGTGACTAATGCGACAGACTTAGCAAATAAATCATTACGTGTGATTGCCGACCATATCCGTTCTTGTTCTTTCCTTGTTTGTGATGGTGTCATTCCTTCTAATGAAGGTCGAGGCTATGTGCTACGTCGTATTATCCGTCGTGCTGTACGCCATGGTTATATGTTAGGTGCGAAAGATACTTTCTTCTATAAACTCGTTGCACCGCTTATTGATGTAATGGCTGAAGCCGGTAAAGAACTTAAGAATCAACAAGAAATCGTTGAAAAAGTACTTAAAACGGAAGAAGAGCAGTTTGCACGTACTTTAGAGCGCGGTTTACAATTATTAGATGAAGAGCTAGAAAAATTAACCGGTGATACTTTAGCGGGTGAAACGGCTTTCCGTCTTTATGATACATATGGTTTCCCATTAGATTTAACTGCGGATGTTTGCCGTGAAAGAAATATCAAAGTTGATGAAGAAGGCTTTGAACTGGCAATGGAAGAGCAACGTAAACGTGCTCGTGAATCTAGCGGTTTTGGTACTGACTATAACGAACTGATTAAAGTCGATAGTCGCAGTGATTTCTCAGGTTATGACCATAATGAGCAACAAGGTACTATTAATGCGATTTTCCATAATGGTCAAACAGTCACTGAGCTTAAAGCAGGTGAAGAAGGGATTATCTTCTTAGATAAAACGGCTTTTTATGCTGAGTCTGGTGGCCAAGTAGGTGATAAAGGTCTTCTGATTGGCAAAGATAGCCAGTTTGAAGTTACCGACACGCAAAAATATGGCAAGGCTATTGGTCATATTGGTAAAGTCATTTCTGGATCTTTTATTGTTAATCATAAGATCAATGCAGTCATTGATGTGGCTCGTCGTGATGCTATTCGCTTAAATCACTCAGCAACGCATTTATTGCATGCGGCATTACGCCAAGTATTAGGCACTCATGTTACCCAGAAAGGCTCTTTAGTTAACGATAAATATCTGCGTTTTGACTTCTCTCACTTTGAAGCAGTAAAACCAGAACAGTTACGTGAAATTGAAGACATTGTTAACGCGCAAATCCGCCTTAACTCGCCGGTTGTCACCGAGTTAATGGATCTTGAAGATGCGAAGCAAAAAGGTGCGATGGCACTCTTTGGTGAGAAATATGAAGAACGTGTTCGTGTTTTAACCATGGGGGATTTCTCAACTGAACTTTGTGGTGGTACTCACGCAGCCAGAACGGGTGATATTGGTCTATTCCGCATTATGAGTGAATCAGGGACTGCGGCCGGTATTCGCCGAATTGAAGCGATTACGGGGGCTACAGCGATTGAAAGTGTTCATGAGCAATCGGATCTGATTTCTCTTGTGGCACATGCACTTAAAAGTGATGGTAGTAATTTAGTTGAGAAAATTAAAACGGTTCAAGAAAAATACCGTTCATTAGAAAAAGAACTTCAACAACTGAAAGATCAGCAAGCAGCTCAAGAAAGCTCCTCGTTAGGAAGCCAAGCTAAGAATGTGAAAGGTATCAAACTTTTAGTTCGTGAACTGAATAATGTTGAACCAAAAATGTTAAGAACAATGGTTGATGATTTAAAAAATCAATTAGGTTCAGCAATAATTGTACTTTCTACTATTTCTGATGGTAAAGTGAGCTTAATTGTCGGTGTGACTAAGGATTTGACTGCTAAAATAAAAGCAGGTGAGCTAATTAGTTTTGTCGCTCAGCAAATCGGTGGTAAAGGTGGTGGTCGCCCTGATATGGCACAAGCTGGTGGTACAGATGTTGAAGCGTTACCCGCTGCTTTAGCGAGTGTTGACGAGTGGGTAGAATCGCATCTTTAAGCGATAGCTACCTGAAAAAGCGTTATCCCTAGTTTTTAGGGGTAACGCTTTATGTAATATTGACAATCCGTTAAATAATCAATCACAAAATTTATATTTTGTTATGAAGTATGGGCTATATGTGATAAATAATGATTATACGAATTGACAATGTATGATGGATAATGGCCGGGAAATTCTAGAGACCCGACTCTTGTAAATTTTCAAGGAGCAAAGAATGCTTATTCTAACTCGTCGAGTTGGTGAAACGCTTATGATAGGCGATGATGTAACCGTAACCGTTTTAGGGGTTAAAGGTAATCAGGTACGTATTGGCGTAAATGCCCCCAAAGAAGTATCTGTCCATCGTGAAGAGATCTATCAACGAATTCAGGCCGAGAAAACTCAGCCCACAGATAACTACTAAGCAATCTCTTATTTTTAGCTAGTTACCCTTTCTTCGTAAGCGTCCACACTTTTGCCGGGTCTGGGCGCTTTTCTTTTCTATAGAACTTTCCATTTTCTTTCTCGTTCTTCACCTCGCTCTTTTGAACTGTATTTATTATTACACTATCCGCTTATTCTGATTGACAGAATTGAAAGTCTTTTTACTGCTTATCATTCGATTCATAATTATTAGTAGGGGGAATAAAATTATTCGTCGATGAGATAAAATGCTTGAATGATTTTTCATCAGCGATATCATGGTATTCAGTTCTTTTTTAGCCTTTCTTGCTGATAAACGCATCAGTTTGTTTGTGAAGTGTTCAAACGAACCTATATTCGTAAAAAGTTGAGAAAAATTGTTTGACTTCTCAGGCTGAGAAAGTAATATGTGCGCCACACAGAGACGAGATGTTCACAAAGAACTTCTTCGAGTGGTTCTAAATATGGTGAGATGGCCGAGAGGCTGAAGGCGCTCCCCTGCTAAGGGAGTATGCGGTCAAAAGCTGCATCGAGGGTTCGAATCCCTCTCTCACCGCCATTTAGATTTGCATCCTTAGCTCAGCTGGATAGAGTACTCGGCTACGAACCGAGCGGTCGGAGGTTCGAATCCTCCAGGATGCACCATATTCCAACCCCATGATTAAATGTATGGGGTTTTTATTTTGGTGCAAATAGTGAATAATTTGCATTAAAAGAGTAAAATTAAACAACGTGCATCCTTAGCTCAGCTGGATAGAGTACTCGGCTACGAACCGAGCGGTCGGAGGTTCGAATCCTCCAGGATGCACCACTTATTTCTCGACATTGCACAATGTAATGTGAGAGGCAAAAAGATAACGACGCATCCTTAGCTCAGCTGGATAGAGTACTCGGCTACGAACCGAGCGGTCGGAGGTTCGAATCCTCCAGGATGCACCATCTTTTTATAAAGTTAGCTTATCTTAGTTAAATTAGTACGACTGCATCCTTAGCTCAGCTGGATAGAGTACTCGGCTACGAACCGAGCGGTCGGAGGTTCGAATCCTCCAGGATGCACCATCTTTAAAGCCTCGCTTATCGCGGGGCTTTTTGCTTTTTCTCTTTCCTGCATTGTTTATATATTATCGATTTGTTTCGCATCAACTAATAACGCCGATATCATCTAATCAGCGACAATTTGGTGACTTTGCGATAAAGTAACTGTTATCTACTTATTAACATTAACCAACGCGGGAGGTCACCTTTGATCCCGGACGTATCTAAAGCGCTTTCTTGGTTGGAAGCCCATCCTAAAGTTTTATGTGGTATCCACCGTGGTATAGAGCGAGAAACCTTAAGAGTTACTCCTGATGGTCATTTAGCGGCTACAGGACACCCTGTCGAGCTAGGTAAGTCACTCACTCACAAGTGGATCACGACAGATTTTGCTGAGTCTCTGTTAGAGTTTATTACTCCTGTTGACGATAATATTGATCACACCTTACATTTTTTAAGTGATTTGCATCGCTATACGGCACGTCATTTAACCAATGAGCGTATGTGGCCGATGAGTATGCCTTGCTTTATTGAAGCCGAAGATAAAATAACATTAGCGCAATTTGGTACCTCTAATGTTGGGCGTTTTAAGACGTTATATCGAGAAGGGCTGAAAAATCGTTATGGTGCGTTAATGCAAACTATTTCTGGTGTGCATTACAATTTTTCGTTACCTATCGAATTTTGGCAAGCGTGGGCAAATATCACCGATGAAGAAACAGGTAAAGAGGCGATTTCAGACGGTTATTTACGTTTGATCCGTAATTACTACCGTTTTGGTTGGATAATTCCTTTTTTCTTTGGTGCTTCGCCAGCTATTTGTGGTTCATTCTTAAAAGGTCGAAAAACCAATTTACCCTTTGAAAATACCCCTAAAGGCGCCAAATACTTACCTTATGCAACTTCGTTGCGCTTAAGTGATTTAGGCTATACCAATAAGTCACAGAGTGATTTAGATATTACTTTTAATCATCTAGAGACTTATGTGAAAGGTTTGAAAAAGGCTATTCATAAACCGTCAGAAGAATTTGCTAAATTAGGTGTAAAGAAAGACGGTAAGTATATTCAATTAAATACTAACGTATTACAAATTGAAAATGAATTATATGCGCCTATTCGTCCTAAACGCGTAGTCAAAGGGGATGAATCACCTTCTGATGCATTATTACGTGGTGGTATCGAATATATCGAGGTTCGCTCATTAGATATCAATCCATTTACGCCTATCGGCGTTGATGAAACACAAATCCGTTTCTTAGATTTATTCTTGATTTGGTGTGTATTAGCGGATGCACCAGAAATGAATGCAGAAGAATTGGCCTGCTGTCGTGCAAATTGGAATAACGTTATTCTAGAAGGGCGTAAGCCAGGTCAAGTTATTGGCATGGGTTGTGGTGAAAGAAAAGAGCCATTAGCACAAGTGGGGAAAGCGCTTTTTGCTGACTTACAGCGCGTAGCTAAGGTATTAGATAGCTGTTCTGGAACTAAATATCTAGAAGTTTGCCTTAAGTTAGAGGAAATGTTTGATAATCCGCAATTAACCTTCTCTGGCAGATTATTAGAAAAAATTAAAGCACAGGGTATTGGCGGTTATGGTCTATCTTTAGCTGAAGAATATCATCAACAATTAGTCAATACCGCTTATGAAGTGTTAACAGATGATGCTTTTGAACATGAGAGAATTTCATCTATTAAACGTCAGGCAGACTTAGAAAAGAGTGATACCATTTCTTTCGATGAATATTTGAAGCTCCATGCTGGGCCAAATAATGATGGTGTGGCTTCTTAAAACTCAGATAGAAAAAAGCCACACTAAAATTTGTGTGGCTGAATAAATTCTATAGAGAAATAGGGATGATAACATTTTGCGCGTATTCATTACTAAGACCGAGGCGCTCGCAGAAAGTTTCATGTTCTCTTAAAAATATTTAAAAATTTTCTTAGGAGGTTTTTTATGCCGTTATTGGATAGCTTTACTGTTGACCATACACGTATGTCTGCACCTGCGGTACGCGTTGCTAAAACGATGAAAACACCCTCTGGTGATACTATTACCGTTTTTGACTTACGCTTTACTGTCCCAAATAAAAAAGCCATGCCTGAGAAAGGAATTCATACGTTAGAGCACTTATTTGCAGGTTTCATGCGTAATCACTTAAATGGTGAAGGTGTTGAGATCATCGATATTTCGCCAATGGGATGTCGTACAGGCTTTTATATGAGCTTAATTGGTCAGCCTGATGAGCAACGTGTTGCTAATGCATGGAAGGCAGCTATGGAAGATGTATTGAAGGTTAAAGATCAAAACCATATTCCTGAGCTTAATGTCTACCAATGCGGAACTTATGAAATGCACTCGTTAGCTGAAGCTCAAGATATTGCACGAGACATTTTATCTCACACTATTGGCATTAATCATAATGATGAATTAGCACTACCAGAAGACAAACTCAAAGAGTTACAAATCTAGTTACAGTTGCTTTATAGATAAAGAGACAATAACTCAAGCTATTTGCTCTTGATTTGTTGTCTCTTTTAATTTGATGGGTGATTTATCATAACGGCCAACGCCAATTGCATTGAACCGCTATTAATAATCGCTAGTGACGAGAGGGCGTAAGATGGCGGATCAAGGCTTTCTTAATCACATTGTCTTGCACTTCCAACACTTCAAATTCATAACCATCAATCGTTATTTTGGCACCTACTACGGGTAAATCACCCAACTCTTCAATAATAACCCCATTAATTGTTCGTGCTTCATTTTCTGGTAAATGGCAAGCAAAGGCTTTATTGATATCTCGGATATTGGTTGTGCCATCCACTAATAGTGAACCATCCTTTTGTGGGATCACTTCTTCTGCTAAAGAAGGAGACATTGAGGTAGTAAAATCACCGACAATCTCTTCTAGGATATCTTCAACAGTGACTAATCCTTGAATTTCACCATATTCATCGACGACAATACCGGCTTTTTCATTATTACGTTGAAAATTAACTAGTTGTAAGCTAAGTGGTGTACTTTCTGGGATAAAATAGATTTTATCAGCCGCTTTAATCAAAATTTGTTTAGTAAATTCTTTCTTCTCTGTCATAAGACGGTAAGCTTCGCGTACTCGTAGCATACCAATGACGTCATCGAGGGTATCACGATAAAGGACAATACGCCCATGAGGGGAGTGAGTTAACTGTCTGACAATGGATTTCCACTCATCATTGACATCAATACCAAAAATTTCATTTCTCGGCACCATAATATCGCCAATAGTCACTTTTTCTAAATCCAAAATAGAAATCAGCATATTTTGGTTACGCTGTGACAGTTTCGATTTTGATTCATTCACAATGGTGCGTAGTTCTTCTTTTGATACCGCATTACCCTGTATTACGGGGGATTTAATACCGAAAATGCGCATAAACACTAAGGTAATTTGGTTAAAAAACCACACAACGGGCAACATGATTTTCTGTAAAGGTGACAAAAGAACGCTACTTGGATAAGCGAAACGTTCTGGATAAAGCGCTGCGATAGATTTTGGTAGTACCTCAGCAAAAATAAGAATGACAAAGGTTAATACACCTGTTGCAATAGCTACTCCTGCATCACCATATAAACGCATTCCTACAATAGTGGCGAGAGCGGAGGCGACAATATTAATCAGGTTATTACCAATTAATACTAAGCTAATCAATCTATCGGGACGCTGTAATAGTTTTTCTACTCTTTTGGCAGAGCGATTACCTTGCTTGGCTGCGTGGCGTAGCCGATAACGATTGATAGTCATCATGCTAGTTTCAGTGCCTGAAAAATAGGCTGAGGCAAAGATCATACCGATAAGTATGATAATGAGCGTTGTTGTCGACACATGCTCCAAAATTGAGTTCCTTTTGCTACCTTAAAATGAAAAGATTAATTAAGCATTAACTCTTGCAATAAACGATTACCAAAAAAAGCTAATGTCAAAATAATGGCACCGATCAGGTTAAAAATAACCACTTTTTTCCCACGCCAACCCTCACGGAAGTGTCCCCATAATAAAATGATGTAGACAAACCACGCAATAATAGAAAATATTGATTTATGGATATTTTCTTTACCAAAGATATTATCCATATATAACAGGCCGGTACACAAGGTTAATGTCAGTAATACTACCCCCACTTGGGTAATATGAAACATTTTACGTTCAATTGACATTAATGGTGGCATTTGTGGTGAAAATTTTAGTTTCTTATTTTTTAGTTGATAGTCGAGCCAGCTGAGTTGTAAGGCATATAAAGCAGCAATTAACAAAGTGGCGTAACTTAATAAAGCAAGCCCAATATGAATAAAGAGCGATGTGCTACTTTCAAGGTGGGTGACAAACTCACCTGGCATCAAGGCGGCAATAATGAGATTGACTATGGAAAAGCAATAAACAATAGGCAGCAAAAACCAAGCTCTACCACGGGAAGCAACAATGGTCATGATAACGCAGACCATTAAACTGACCACCGCCCCTAAATTGGTGAGTGACAGATTTTGCCCGCTATGTGGACGGAAAATCAAAAATTTTAATGAGATAGCATGGGTCACAAGGGCGACCACCGCAAAAAGCAGCGCTAATCCACGGTATCCATTTTGCTCTTTTCTCAGCAAACTGGGGAGAATAAACACCAGACTGAGTAAATAAGCGCAGACAGCAACGATAGAGATTGATATAACGGGCATAGTTTCGCTTACATAATAGGGTACATAATTGCTTAGTATAGCGCTAGGTGAATTCCGCTCCAACTATTGAAGTCATTAAGCGTAAATCTCTATGCAGAGATCTGCGCGTCATCGTGATATAATCGATGAAATAGACGACAGACAAGCCCAACTTTAACACTGAGCTAAGATAATGTTTGAGAATTTAAGTGACAGATTATCGCGCACATTGCGCAATATCAGCGGCAGAGGCCGACTGACCGAAGAAAACATTAAAGACACACTGCGCGAAGTGCGTATGGCTTTATTAGAAGCTGATGTGGCTTTGCCCGTGGTTCGTGAGTTTATTGCACGTGTCAAAGAGAGTGCAGTAGGTCATGAAGTTAACAAAAGTCTGACCCCAGGTCAGGAATTTGTCAAAATTGTACAAAATGAGCTGGTAAATGCGATGGGAGAGGTCAATAACGATCTTGACCTTTCAGCTCAGCCTCCTGCCGTGGTATTAATGGCTGGTTTACAGGGTGCGGGTAAAACGACAAGTGTTGCTAAACTCGGTAAATTTTTAAAAGAGAAAAAGAAGAAAAAAGTATTAGTAGTTTCTGCTGACGTCTATCGTCCCGCAGCGATTAAACAACTGGAAACCTTAGCCGAAACGGTTGGTGTTGACTTTTTCCCTTCAACGGTACAAGAAAATCCCGTCACCATTGCTAGCAATGCGTTAAAACATGCTCAGCTCCAATTTTATGATGTATTGCTGGTGGATACTGCGGGTCGTTTACATGTTGATGAAGGCATGATGGAGGAGATCCAACTTCTTCATAAAGCAATCAATCCAGTAGAAACCCTATTCGTTGTTGATGCAATGACAGGGCAAGATGCTGCTAACACCGCAAAAGCCTTTAATGAAGCACTCCCTTTAACAGGGGTGGTATTAACTAAAGTTGATGGTGATGCTCGTGGTGGTGCCGCATTATCTATTCGTCATATCACAGGGAAACCAATTAAATTCCTCGGTGTTGGTGAAAAAACAGAAGCATTAGAACCTTTCCATCCCGATCGTATTGCCTCACGTATTTTAGGCATGGGCGATGTTCTTTCATTAATTGAAGATATCGAAAGTAAAGTTGACCGAGCGCAAGCTGAAAAGCTGGCAACTAAACTAAAAAAAGGGGACGGTTTTGATTTAAATGATTTCTTAGATCAGTTAAAGCAAATGAAAAACATGGGGGGCATGGCGAGTATGCTAAGTAAAATGCCCGGCATGTCTCAGGTGCCTGATGCGGTGAAATCACAAATGGACGACTCAATTTTAGTCAAAATGGAAGCTATTATTAGCTCAATGACGAAAAAAGAGCGCCAAAAACCTGAAATCATCAAAGGTTCTCGTAAACGTCGTATTGCGATGGGATCGGGAACACAAGTGCAAGACGTCAACCGCTTATTAAAGCAGTTTGATGATATGCAACGTATGATGAAAAAGATGAAGAAGGGCGGCTTGGCTAAGATGATGCGTGGCATGAAAGGTATGATGCCACCAGGCTTTCCAGGTCGCTAAAAGCAAAAAGTCCGAAAAAAACGTCGCTTTGGATTGCTTTTTTCGCCAAAGTGAGTAAACTTTTCGGGCTTTTTATATGACAACCGGACGCCATTCCTCGATGGGGTCTGGTTGTTTTGTTAACTAATGAGGATGTTATGGTAACAATTCGTTTAGCTCGTGGCGGCGCAAAAAAGCGTCCGTTTTACCAAGTAGTCGTGACCGATAGCCGCAATGCGCGTGATGGTCGTTTTATTGAACGTGTAGGTTTTTATAACCCACTGGCAACCGGTAATGCAGAAGAATTACGTTTAGACGTAGACCGTGTTGAACATTGGGTTGCTCAAGGCGCAACTGTTTCAGAACGTGTTGCTGGCCTGATCAAATCAGCGAAGAAAAGCGCTTAATCTGTCGCGGTGGTAACAATGAGCGAACAAAAAACCTTTAAAGAGCCTGTAGAACCTATTGTTATGGGTAAGTTGGGCTCACCTTACGGGATCCGTGGTTGGCTCAGAGTTTTTTCTTCCACCGAACATGCCGAAAACATTTTTGAATATCAACCGTGGTTTATTCAACGACATGGTCAATGGGAATCCATTGAGATAGAAACTTGGAAACACCACAATCAAGATATTATCGTCAAGCTAAAAGGTATTGACGACAGAGATGCTGCAAATATTTTGACTAATTTTGAAATTGTCGTAAGTGCTACACAACTTCCTGATCTAGACGGTGAGTATTACTGGAAAGATCTGATGGGTTGTCAGGTAGAAACTGACAAGGGCTACGATTTAGGTGTCGTTAACGACATGATGGAAACGGGCTCAAATGATGTCATGGTAATCAAAGCAAATCTGAAAGATGCATTCGGTGTCAGGGAGCGGTTAGTTCCGTTTCTTGATGGGCAGGTTATCAAGAAAGTCGATCTCTCAGCGAAAAAAATTATCGTTGATTGGGATCCTGGTTTTTAGATTCTCCGGTTAACGGTTCTCAACAGTGGGACAGTGCAAATGTGGATTGGGGTAATTAGCCTATTTCCTGAAATGTTCCGCGCTATAACCGAGTACGGGGTGACTGGTCGGGCAGTGAAGCATGGTCTGCTGAATGTGGAATGTTGGGATCCCCGAGATTTCACTTATGACAGACATCATACAGTAGATGATCGCCCTTATGGCGGTGGTCCCGGTATGTTGATGATGGTACAACCGTTAAGGGAAGCTATTCATCAAGCAAAAGCTGCGGCAGGTGATGGTGCAAAGGTGATTTATTTATCACCTCAAGGGCGCAAACTCGATCAACAAGGTGTTTGCGAATTGGCCACAAATGAGAAATTAATTCTGGTTTGCGGTCGATACGAAGGAATAGATGAGCGTGTCATTCAGACCGAAATCGATGAAGAGTGGTCTGTTGGTGATTACGTATTAAGTGGTGGGGAACTCCCTGCCATGATAATGATAGATGCAGTAGCACGTTTTGTTCCCGGTGTTCTTGGACATGCGGCTTCGGCGAAAGAAGACTCTTTTGCAGAAGGATTACTGGATCATCCTCACTATACTCGTCCAGAGGTGTTAGATGGTATGGCGGTTCCGGCAGTGTTACTGTCTGGTAATCACGCTCATATTAATCGCTGGCGTATGAAACAATCGCTGGGCCGGACCTGGCTAAGAAGACCTGAGCTTCTGGAAAGCCTAGCTCTGACTGACGAGCAAAGAGTGCTGTTAGCAGAATTCCAGCAGGAACATTTGCAAAGAACAGCAGAGTAAGTCTGACACAAAGTGTCATTAATATCAGTTTACCTAGGGTAAGAGAGTTATTATGAGCAATATTATTAAACAAATCGAACAAGAACAAATGAAGCAAGATGTACCTTCATTTCGTCCAGGCGATAATGTAGAAGTTAAGGTATGGGTCGTTGAAGGTTCTAAAAAACGTCTGCAGGCATTCGAGGGCGTGGTTATCGCTATTCGTAACCGCGGTCTGCACTCTGCATTTACTGTTCGTAAAATTTCTAATGGCGAAGGTGTTGAGCGTGTATTCCAAACTCACTCCCCAGTCGTAGATAGCATCACAGTTAAACGTCGTGGTGCGGTTCGTAAAGCTAAACTGTACTACCTGCGTGAGCGTTCAGGTAAGGCTGCACGTATTAAAGAGCGTCTTAACGCTAAATAATACGCTTTCGCACATCCGAAAGTTATGGTTAAAAGGCCAGCATCAGCTGGCCTTTTTTTGACTATAACCTGCTCTATTTCCTCTAATGTCTTCTATCTTTTTATAAGCACTCGACAATAACTCACCTCCTTGCCTATTTTTCTCATCATTAAATAACATCTCTTATAAAGTCGTTTCATCTGCTAGGTGAAGGCCAATTTCTTGCGTGTGTAAAATTAAAATTACAGTCTGCTATTTTTATTTTATCTTAGTCACATTTTTTGTGTTATTTTGATATTTACAATTTATTGATTTATAAAAATAAATCTAACAATATCTCTATTATGTAAACATATAATTACGATTATACCTTTTTTATTGAAAATATGGATTGATTTCTTTACATTGCATGTTATCTTATCGTTTAGACACACAAAAATCACAATGACAGACATAAAAAAGGTAACGATTATGATCATGCAAAAAGACGCACTCAATAATGTCAACATCAGCGAAGAGCTGGTGTTAATTACGCCGGAAGAGTTAAAACAAAAATACCCGTTGAGTCGTAATGATCTGCATGCCATTACTCAATCACGTCAAACTATTTCTGAAATTGTTCAACGTCGTGATCCGCGTTTATTAGTGGTATGTGGCCCTTGTTCTATTCATGATGTCGATGTTGCGTTAGATTACGCAAAACGTCTAAAAGTCTTAGCGTCTGAGTTAAGTGATAGTCTGTATATTGTGATGCGTGTCTATTTTGAAAAACCTCGTACAACAGTTGGTTGGAAAGGTTTAATTAGTGATCCGTTTATGGATGGTAGCTTTGAGATGGAAAAAGGCTTACATATTGCCCGTAAACTATTAACAGAGTTGGTTCAGTTAGGTTTACCTTTAGCTACGGAAGCCTTAGATCCTAACAATCCTCAATACTTAGGTGATTTATTTAGTTGGTCAGCTATTGGGGCAAGAACGACCGAGTCTCAAACCCATCGTGAAATGGCATCAGGTTTATCAATGCCTGTCGGTTTTAAAAATGGTACAGATGGTAATTTAGATACGGCTATTAATGCGATGAAAGCGGCTTCTATGCCACATCGTTTTATGGGCATTAATCAATCAGGACAAGTCTGTTTATTACAAACACAAGGCAATCCTGATGGACATGTTATTTTGCGTGGGGGTAAGAAACCTAATTACCATGAAGAAGATGTCGCGTTATGTGAAGCTCATATGATAAAAGCGGGATTAACACCATCATTGATGATTGATTGCAGTCATGGTAATTCAAATAAAGATTTTCGTCGTCAATCTGTCGTGGTTGATTCAGTGATTGAGCAAATTAAAAAAGGCAATCAATCAATAACAGGAATTATGTTAGAAAGCCATATTAATGAAGGCAATCAGTCATCAGAGCAGCCCCGTAGTGAGATGAAGTACGGTGTTTCTGTTACTGATGCATGTATTAGCTGGGAAACCACTGAATCGGTGTTAAGAAATCTGCATCAGCAAATTTTGCCAGTTTTAGCACAGCGTGCAGCGCAACTAAGAAAAGTTAGCTAACCCAATAACACTTTAATAAGAAGAGGCAAGCATAGATGGCTGAAGAATTACAAAATTTGCGAGAGCAAATTGATCAGGTGGATAAAACATTGCTTTCTTTACTCGCCAAAAGAATGCAATTGGTAGCAGAAGTGGGAGAAGTTAAAAATCGCCACGGGTTACCTATCTATGCACCAGATAGAGAAGCCGCAATGCTTGCTTCTCGACGTAATGAAGCAGAAAAAATGGGTATTTCTGCTGATTTAATTGAAGATGTTTTACGTCGAGTAATGAGAGAGTCATATAGCAAAGAAAATGATAAAGGCTTTAAAACACTTAATCCCCAATTAGGCAAAATTGTCATTGTGGGGGGGAACGGAAAAATGGGGAGACTTTTTTCTCGTCTCTTTACACTTTCTGGCTATCAAGTGGAAAGTCTTGAAGCGGATGAGTGGCAAAGTAAATCTCCGGCTATTTTTGCGGATGCTGGTATGGTGATAATCAGTGTCCCAATCCATTTAACGGTTGATGTTATTGAGCAATTACCGCCCTTGCCAGAAAATTGTTTATTGGTAGATTTAGCCTCAATCAAGCAAGCGCCTTTAGAGGCGATGTTAAAAGCACATAATGGCCCTGTTTTAGGACTACATCCAATGTTTGGTCCAGATGTGCCAAGTTTAGCAAAACAAGTTATCGCTTATTGTGAAGGGCGAGATTTATCACATTTTGAGTGGTTGCTTGAGCAACTTATGGTGTGGGGAGCAAGAATAGAGGCTATTACTGCACAAGAGCACGATAAAAATATGAGTTTTATCCAAGCATTGCGACATTTTACTACTTTTGCATATGGGCAACATTTGGTGAAAGAGAATGTCGATTTAGCCAGTTTATTAAGATTATCTTCTCCCATCTATCGTTTAGAGCTAGCGATGATTGGTAGGCTCTTTGCTCAAGATCCACAATTATATGCCGATATTATTTTATCTTCACAAGAAAACATTAACTTGATCCGTAGATATCATCATTCATTAGGTGAAGCTATAGCCTTATTAGATATAAACACAAAAGATGAATTTATTGGCTCATTTAATAATGTAAGTGATTGGTTCGGTGATTATGCTTCACAATTTATGAAAGAGAGTGGTGCGTTATTACAAAAAGCCAATGATAGCCGGATTTAGTATAAATATACATAAACGCTATACCTAATACTTATAGTAAGAAAAACGAATGACAGGTTATGTTATTCGTTTTTTATTTTATATGTTATATCTTGCGATAAATATTACCACTCATCATCACAAGGGGGCCAAACACAGCGAGTAGATTGTTGGGTATTGCTATTATGTTGACAATACTGATTAACAGTGCTGGTATCTTTGATTTTATTATCCCAAGTATAAGCGCTAGCATAAAAAGCGAATAAACTTGATAGTATAAAAATAATTAATTTCTTCATTTTCTTCTCCTAACGTTGATAGTTATAACTTAATAATCTTTCGGAACGGGGCATGGGCTTACGGTACAGCGAGTTGAACTTATATGGTGATCTAATGAATAGGAGTAATAGCCTTTTCCTTTATGAGCACTATCAACGAAATTCAAATAGCTCAAACCTAGCAGTAACATGATAATTGTATGCATATCTATTCCTTACTTATTCAATATTCACAATGAATAAAACCAATATACATTTAGAAAAAATGAATGAAATTTCTATTTTTAGTAATCACCTAATAATGACAACATTATATTATTTTTAATTTATTTGTTATGTAATTGTTGTCTATGGGTTTAATTAGTTAATGATAAATGTTCAAGAATGTCTTTTCTTTTTAAGCTATTTGTTGGTGAGATCTTAAATTTGCATAAAATAATTAACGGATATTAAAACTATAACAACGATCAAAAAAATACCTATAACAGATGCCGTAAATTATATTGGTCGACGTTGTTTTTTTGCAAAAAGTGCTAACGATTTAATTGTATTATTTTTTATTTCTATTCCGATGCGTTTTTTAAGGGGTTAATGATGGATTTTATAATACAACTAGCCATTATATTAGTTTGTTTATTTTATGGAGCAAGGAAAGGGGGAATTGCATTAGGTCTATTAGGCGGAGTGGGGCTGGTTATTTTAGTCTTTATTTTTAATTTACCTCCGGGTAAACCGCCTGTCGATGTGATGTTAGTGATTATTGCTGTCGTCTCTGCATCTGCAACGTTACAAGCATCGGGTGGTTTAGATGTTATGTTGCAAATAGCTGAAAAATTATTAAGAAAAAATCCGAAGTATATTTCTATTGTTGCACCTCTCGTTACCTGTACCCTGACTATATTATGTGGTACTGGACATGTGGTTTATACCATTTTGCCTATTATCTATGATGTATCGATTAAAAATAATATTCGTCCAGAAAGACCGATGGCAGCCAGTACCATTGGTTCACAAATGGGAATTATCGCAAGTCCTGTATCTGTTGCGGTCGTCACCTTAGTGGCAATGTTAGGTAATGTCACTTTTAATGGTAAGCATCTTGAGTTTTTAGATTTATTAGCGATTACCATTCCATCAACCTTTATTGGTATTTTAGCCATTGGGATTTTTAGCTGGTTTAGAGGTAAAGAGTTAGATAAAGATCAGCGCTTCCAAGATTTTATTTCCATACCAGAGAATCATGATTACGTTTATGGTGATACTGCAACATTGTTAGATAAAAAATTACCAATGAAAAATTGGGTAGCAATGTGGATATTCTTAGGTGCGATTGCGGTTGTTGCTGTATTAGGTGCATTTTCTGAATTACGTCCCGTATTTAATAATAAACCATTATCTATGGTATTAGTTATTCAAATGTTTATGTTATTAGCGGGCGCTTCTATTATTATTATTTGTAAAACTAATCCCTCACTTATTTCTAAAAATGAAGTTTTTCGCTCCGGTATGATAGCCATTGTGGCGGTCTATGGTATTGCTTGGATGGCAGAAACCATGTTCTCTGCACATATGAAAGAAATAGAAGCTGCATTAGGACAATTAGTTCGTGAGTATCCTTGGGCTTATGCCGTTGTCTTATTACTTGTTTCTAAGTTTGTTAATTCACAAGCCGCCGCATTAGCCGCAATAGTTCCCTTGGCTTTAGGTATTGGTATTGATCCTGCCTATATTGTTGCTTCAGCACCGGCGTGTTATGGCTATTATATTCTTCCTACTTACCCCAGTGATTTAGCCGCTATCCAATTTGACCGTTCAGGAACAACACGTATAGGTCGTTTTGTTATTAATCATAGCTTTATTTTACCGGGATTAATTGGTGTTACTGTTTCTTGTATTTTTGGCTGGGTATTTGCTGCTATGTATGGTTTTTTATAATTAGCTAAATTATCCTGGGAATAGAGTCATAAAAGTAGAAAAGCCAGATAACAATAAGCTATCTGGCTTTTGGTTATAAAGTAGGGTAATAAGCTATTGTATTTCAACGGGTACAATATTTTCTGAAGGATAGCATCCTAATACTTTGAGTGAACGAGATGTTTTTGATAAGTCATGTAATGCTTTTTGCATATTGATATCCCGTAAATTAGCTTGTACATCAATATAAAACATCTCTTCCCAAGGTGTACCATTTATTGGGCGAGACTCTAATTTAGTCATAATAATGCTGTATTGTTTTAAGGTAATTAAAGCATCAACTAATGCCCCTGCTTGTTGCCCCGTTGCCATTAAAAAGGTGGTTTTTGCAGGTACTTGTTCTGATACATCAAT
Organism: Proteus mirabilis ATCC 29906; assembly: GCF_000160755.1. GTDB lineage: Bacteria > Pseudomonadota > Gammaproteobacteria > Enterobacterales > Enterobacteriaceae > Proteus > Proteus mirabilis. The sequence continues at coordinate 7,282 of NZ_GG668578.1, read as the reverse complement.
AGGTTTACGGGCAATCACAATAAAACGAGTAACATTAATTTGTTGATTAGCTAAATTACTAGCAAGTGGTGTTAAATTATAAAGCGATCCGCCAGCTTCACTGCCAATAGCGGCTACATGGGGAGATTGTGCTAATGCAACTTTTTCCATTGCCGCAGCTGTGCTTTCACAATATTCAATTTTCCAGTGAGGGTATTGATTTAAATAGTGACTGCACTGTTGGAATGGTTGTGGATGGCTATAAATAGTGTGTAATTCTTCTAGGCTACTCTTAACTGCTGTTAATAAAGCATGGTTTATCGGAATACGAATTTCGCCAACAATCGACAACGAGGTCGTTTGTAGTAAATCATAAACATCATTAATTGCACCAGAACTGGTGTTTTCAATAGGTAGTAAACCGTAATCTGCTTGTCCTGTTTCTACCAGTGTAAAAATATCTTCAAATTTATGGCAAGTGCAATCAACAAAAGTATCAAAATGGCGGGCTGCATATTGGCGAGCGGCAATATGAGAATAAGAACCTTTAGGGCCTAAATAAGCAATTCTTGCAGATTCATTTGCAGTCGCATTAAGGTGTTGCTGTAAAATGGCTTGCTGCGTGAGCACCGAATCTTCGATGATCATTTGAAAAATACGGCTGATATAAAAGCCATCTAATCCAACGTTTTTCCCTTTTTCGATTAATAGCTCAAGCAGTTCACGCTCACGGTTTTTATCTCGAATAGGGCGGTGGGTATTTAATTTAAATTGAGCAACTTCAGTCGATAATTGGCGTCTTTGAGCTAATAGTGAAAGTAGTTCAGAATCTAGCGCAGTGATTTTATCTCTGATTGCTAATAAATCGAGTTTTTCCATGTTAGTGCCCTATACTTTTGTCTCGTACCATTTTAAATAAAAAAGCCTCCATTTTTGGAGGCTATTGTCGTTCTTACTTTTCTTTCTGAAATAAACAAAGCCTCTTTAAGAATAGAGTAAAAAGAAAAAGAAGAATGGCAAAAAAGAGTGAGTCATCATTATATGGATTGATTAACTATTTAACATATAGCTATCAAACATGATGATGGGTGAGGAGTCAAGAAAAATACAATAAAAAGCGCATCACGAGGATGCGCAGAGGCGTTTTGAGTCAGTGAATTATTCTAATTTTTAATCAAGCTTCACTACTTATATTTCATTTACGAGTAAATTTTCTTCTTTTAAGCTATTGGCCGCACGTCGAGACTCATTTTTATGCTGAACTTTATTTAATTGACGTTCCAATTTTGCCAAGAGATCATTAATTGCCGCATACATATCAACATGTTGTGCGTTTGCTACAAGTTGTCCATTCGGAGTATGAATACTTGCATCAACACTAAAACCTTTTGGATCCTTAGTGAGAATAATATGAGGGTTGATTAAATTTACCTGCCATTTGTTAAGTTTAGTTAAACGGCTTTCAATGTGTTCACGTAGTGCTGGGGTAATGTCCATTTGTTTGCTAGTGATATTTATAATCATATAGTTACCTCTTTATTACTCCATCTTGGATAGGTTCAGAATATCGTGATACACAATTTAAAACATGATCAAGATCACTTTTTGTTAGAAGTTTATATAACAAGTAATAGAAACGTGACAAATGATAAATAGCTGAAAAAGAGTGCTTGTAGAGTCGTGTTTATTCGTTCATATTAAGAGGGTTGGTCTGATGAAAAGTAAGTTTTTAGCCTTTGAATTAGCATAAAAAAACAGCAGCGCTAGGCTGCTGTTTTTGATAGTAAAAATGTTTAAGCAGGGTTGGCTGCAATCAGTGAGGCAACTTTATCTGCTTCTTGAGTTAAGCCTAGTTTTTTGTAGGCATTTTCCATATACACAAGCGCTTCACGTGTAGCTTCGGTATCTGGATAATCACGCATCATTTGTTCAACTCGATTAATAACCGCGACATAAGCCCCTCGTTTGGTATAGAATTTCGCAACAGAGAGTTCATATTTCGCTAAACGGTTTTTAAGAAAAACAAGACGCTTTGTGGCATCTGCTGTGTAGAGGCTATCAGGATAGTAGCGAACTAACTGGCTAAAGTCTTTGAAAGCCACTCTTGCATGCTGAGGATCACGGTCTGAGCGATCAATACCAAAGAATCCTTGTAATGCACTATCATCTAATGCCTGAGCGGTTAACCCACGCATATATAGAACATAGTCAATATTCGGATGGGTTGGGTTTAATCGCATAAAGCGGTCAATAGCGGAAATCGCCATTGGTAACTCAGCTGATTTATAATAAGCATAAATCAGATCAAGCTGAACTTGTTGTGAGTAAGGACCAAAAGGATAGCGATTATCGAGAGACTCCAGTTGTTTGATAGCCGCTCCATAATTGCCATCTAGCAATTTTTCTTGGCTTGTTGCATAAAGCTCAGAAGGAGACATATCAGCAGTTGCGTCTTTGTCTGAACTAGAACAGCCAGAAAGTAACAGGCTTACAGTGGCCGCTGCCACTAGGTATTTCATGCGTCTCATCACGTATTGATTATCCTCTGAATAGGTTTGGGAGTCTCTCCGTGAAGCTCCCTGAAATCGGTTATACTATAACTCATTTTAAATGAAACGGCTGTGCCGTCAAAATACTAACTTAATATAGAAACTATTTATGTCTCAACAAATACGACTTAATGCTACAGTCGCAGATTCACAGCTGGGTCAACGCTTAGATCAGGCTTTGGCCGAATTGTTCCCTGATTATTCAAGATCACGCATAAAAGAGTGGATCTTAGACAATAGAGTGCAGGTTAACGATAAAATCATCAATAAGCCAAAAGAAAAAATGCTTGGCGGTGAAAAAATTGAAGTCGATGCCTTAATCGAAGAGGATGTTCGTTGGGAGCCTCAGAATATTCCGTTAAATATCGTCTATGAAGATGATGATATTTTGGTGATTAATAAACCAAGAGATCTTGTTGTTCATCCCGGTGCAGGTAATCCTGATGGCACCGTATTAAATGCACTTCTTTATCGTTATCCAGAGATTGTTAATGTTCCCCGTGCTGGTATTGTTCATCGTTTAGATAAAGATACAACAGGTTTGATGGTTGTTGCAAAAACAGTTCCCGCTCAAACTCACTTGGTAGAAGCATTACAGCGTCGCGAAATCACCCGTGAATATGAAGCGGTTGCAACAGGAAGGATGACAGCAGGAGGGCTGGTTAATGAGCCAATTTCTCGACATCCCACCAAACGTACCCATATGGCAGTGCACCCAATGGGAAAACCTGCGGTGACGCATTATCGTGTTATGGAACATTTCCGTGCCCATACCCGCTTACGTTTGCGTCTAGAAACCGGTCGAACTCACCAAATTCGTGTCCATATGGCTCATATCCATCATCCATTAATTGGTGATCAACTGTATGGTGGTAGACCGCGTCCTTTGAAAGGGGCTAGTGAAGAATTTCGTGAGACGTTACGTCGCTTTGACCGACAAGCACTACATGCCACAATGTTACGCCTTTATCATCCTATTACCGGAATTGAAATGGAATGGCATGCACCGTTGCCTGATGATATGGTAGAACTTATTCGCGTACTAAAAGTGGACGCAGAACAGTTTAAAGATGAAATGGACTGGTAAATGACCTCATTGATTTATCCTGATTGGCCACAGCCTGACAATATTGGCGCATGTAGCACATTAAGAACTGGCGGTGTCAGTTTGCCACCTTATAACAGCCTTAATTTAGGAGCGCATGTGGGCGATGATGCGCTATTGGTAGAACAAAATAGACGTATCATTTGTCAACAAGCTCAATTACCTGAAATGCCATTATGGTTAACACAGGTTCATGGTATTGAGGTGGTCAATTTGGATAATCAAGACAATAATTCCGTTGAAGGCGATGCCCTTTACACCTCTAGTGCTAATAAGGTGTGCGCTATCATGACCGCAGATTGTTTACCTGTGCTATTTAGTACCATTGATGGAACGGAAGTTGGCGCTGCCCATGGTGGATGGCGCGGGCTTTGCCAAGGTGTATTACAACAGACACTCGCTCAATTTAAAGCCTCTAATGAGAAGATTATGGCGTGGTTAGGGCCAGCAATAGGCCCTAATGCTTTTGAAGTAGGAGCAGAAGTCCGTCTCGCTTTTGTAGAAAAAAATATTGCCTTTGATAGCGCATTTATTTCCCACAATGGCAAATACTTAGCTAATATTTATATGTTAGCGAGAATAATTCTGCAGGAAAGTGGGGTAAATCAGATTTATGGTGGGGACTTTTGTACTGTTAGCGATAAATCACGCTTTTTCTCCTATCGACGTGAACATACTACCGGACGTATGGCCTCATTAATCTGGATCAAATAGACGCTCTCCAACGTTTATTCTTCCTTATCCCAAATATAGGCAAATATTTTTGCTCAAAATTGTCATTTTGAGCTTGAATATTGTCTAAATGACCTCATCTATTCTCCAGTGATAAATTTTAAATCGAATTTTACTTGGAGGTGTTATGCGTCTGGATAAATTAACCAATAAATTCCAGCAAGCTCTCGCAGACGCCCAGTCATTGGCACTTGGGAACGATAATCAATTTATAGAACCCATACATTTACTGAGTGCGTTATTTAATCAACAAGGTGGCTCTATTCGCCCACTATTAACATCCACAGGTGTTAATGCCTCACAATTTAATGAAAGAATTAATGATGCATTATCTCGATTACCAAAAGTGGAAGGTGCTGGTGGAGAAGTTCACCCTTCAAACGATTTAATTAAACATCTTAATTTATGCGATAAGTTAGCTCAGAAAAAAGGTGATGAATTTATTTCATCAGAACTTTTTCTTTTAGCTGCCATGGAAAGCGGTGGTCAGGTTGCTGATATGCTAAAAGCCGCCGGAGCTAACAAAGCCAGTTTAGAATTAGCCATTGAAAAAATACGTGGTGGAGAAACAGTGAACGATCAAAATGCAGAAGACCAACGTCAAGCATTGAAAAAATATACTGTTGATTTAACAGAACGAGCAGAACAAGGCAAGCTTGACCCCGTTATTGGACGTGATGAAGAAATAAGAAGAACAATCCAGGTATTACAACGTCGTACTAAAAATAACCCAGTATTAATTGGTGAGCCTGGTGTAGGTAAAACCGCGATTGTTGAAGGTTTAGCTCAACGGATCGTTAATGGAGAAGTTCCTGAAGGTTTAAAAAATAAACGTGTGCTTTCACTTGATATGGGGTCTTTATTAGCAGGGGCTAAATATCGTGGTGAATTTGAAGAGCGTTTAAAAGCGGTATTAAATGATTTATCTAAACAGGAAGGTAGTGTCATTCTGTTTATTGATGAATTACATACTATGGTTGGTGCTGGTAAAGCTGATGGTGCGATGGATGCAGGAAACATGTTGAAACCTGCTTTGGCACGTGGTGAATTACACTGTGTCGGCGCCACTACATTAGATGAGTATCGTCAATACATTGAAAAAGATGCAGCTTTAGAGCGTCGTTTCCAAAAAGTTTATGTGGCGGAGCCTACGGTAGAAGATACCATCGCCATTTTGCGTGGTTTAAAAGAGCGTTATGAATTGCATCACCATGTACAAATTACGGATCCGGCGATTGTAGCAGCAGCTACTTTGTCTCATCGTTATATTTCTGATCGTATGTTGCCAGATAAAGCAATTGACTTAATCGATGAGGCTGGGGCAAGTCTACGTATGCAGATGGATTCAAAACCAGAAGCATTAGATAGACTGGATAGAAGAATTATTCAGCTAAAACTTGAACAGCAAGCACTGCAAAAAGAATCTGATGATGCAAGTAAAAAACGTTTAGCTATGTTAAATGAAGAACTTGCAGAAAAAGAGAAAGAGTATTCTAGCTTAGAAGAAGAGTGGAAAGCAGAAAAAGCAGAGCTTACTGGTACTCAGCATATAAAAGCAGAATTAGAGCAAGCGCGTATTGCACTAGAGCAGGCTCGCCGTAGTGGTGATTTGGCAAAAATGTCAGAGATCCAATATGGTCAAATTCCTACTTTAGAAAAACAACTTGCTGAAGCCAATAAAACTGAAGATAAGCATATGAAACTGTTACGTAACAAAGTAACAGATGCTGAAATCGCTGAAATCTTAGCACGTTGGACAGGTATCCCTGTGTCTAGAATGTTAGAAGGGGAGCGTGAAAAACTGTTAAGAATGGAACAGGAATTACATAGACGCGTTATCGGCCAAGATGAGGCGGTAAATGCAGTCTCTAACGCAATTCGTCGTAGCCGTGCTGGATTATCAGATCCAAATCGCCCAATTGGTTCGTTCTTATTCTTAGGGCCAACCGGGGTTGGTAAAACTGAATTGTGTAAAGCGCTCGCTGATTTCTTGTTTGATAGTGATGATGCGATGGTGCGTATCGATATGTCTGAGTTTATGGAGAAACACTCTGTTTCACGTTTAGTGGGGGCGCCTCCAGGATATGTGGGCTATGAAGAGGGGGGTTACCTAACAGAAGCTGTTCGTCGCCGTCCTTATTCTGTCATCTTATTAGATGAGGTAGAAAAAGCGCATCCTGATGTGTTTAATATTTTATTACAGGTATTAGACGATGGCCGCTTAACAGATGGACAAGGTAGAACCGTTGATTTCCGTAATACCGTAGTCATTATGACATCAAACTTAGGCTCGGATTTAATTCAAGAGCGCTTCGGTACTCTTGATTATCCGGCAATGAAAACTATTGTTATGGATGTTGTTGGTCACCACTTTAGACCTGAATTTATTAACCGTATTGATGAGGTAGTGGTATTCCATCCATTAGGTAAAGAGAATATTGCCGCTATTGCTCAAATTCAATTACGTCGTTTGTATCAGCGTTTAGAAGAGCGTGGTTATCACGTGACTATTACGGGAGCAGCATTAGAAAAACTGGGTGAAGTTGGATTCGACCCAATCTATGGTGCTCGTCCATTGAAACGTGCTATCCAACAAGAGGTTGAAAACCCATTAGCGCAAGATATCTTGTCGGGTAAATTAGTTCCGGGTAAAGAAATTATCTTGGACTTAGATGACAATCAGATCATTGCAAAACAGTCATAAAGTATCTTTATATATAGTAATGATATATAGAAGATGTCATTAAATTGAAAAAGAGGCCTGAATAGGCCTCTTTTTTATGCCTGCAGTTTTGTGTTTTTAAAGGTAAATGGACAGAACAAAGAGAAGAGTACCTATTTGATCTGTTTTTTGAGCAATAAATGTTTATAAATAGCGCTAAAATCGATACTCTGATTATTAAATATGCTGTTGAAC
>NZ_GG668579.1:474245-498633 GCF_000160755.1 Proteus mirabilis ATCC 29906 | reverse complement strand
GCTGGGTTGGCTTTTTTGCGTTTAGAAGATCGTATTTTACCTTGAGTCATGCTAACACTTTTTTATAGTTAAGTATCAATTTCAATAAGAGAGCAACTAAGTAATATTTTTACTCCATCGAGTAAACTGCTCTATACCAAGAGCCATTAATATATGGCAGAACCATGCACTATAGTTTTCAGGATGTTTTTCTACATCATGATAAAGCTCGTTTAATGAAATCCAACGATGATCCATAACTTCATCGGGATGACACTGTGGTGTTTTATCACTAAAGCCTAAAAAAAGATGATCAAACTCATGCTCAATAAGATCATCCGTGACTTTCTCATTATATAAAATCGTACCAATAGGTTGCATATCACACTGCATACCTAATTCTTCATTTAAACGCCGATGTATTGCTTGTGATAGAGGTTCATTGGGTAAAGGATGGCTACAACAAGTATTCGCCCATAGACCGCCAGAGTGATATTTAGTCAGTGCTCGTTGCTGGATCAACATTTGTTGCTTAGAATTGAAAATAAATAATGAAAAGGCTCTATGTAAGGCACCAGTAATATGTGCCTCCAGCTTGGGCATGGTTCCTAGCTCATTGTCATTTTTATCAACGAGGATCACGGCGTCTTTCACAAAAATCACCTTGGTAAAAATAAAAAAGAGTTATAACGCGAATATACCATGCATGTATATCAAATAATGGTTAATTGTGTTGTTCCTTTAATGGTATTAGTGGGTAACGCTACTGATAACATCATAATATAGTTGTTTAGTTTTCTAGGTTTAATTGAAGGTTTAAGGGAAATTATCTTCTTTACGATAAGCTATCTTGCCATTCTATAAAATTTATTATTTTATTAACATGTTGTTTTCTTTAAACTAAATAGAATATATTGATAATATCTATTACAGAGTTTACTAGATTCGAATTCTGATGAGGGGTAAGATAAATGTTAATTCTGCTACTTACTGTAGCAAAATCTAAATAAAGGAATTTAGTTATGTCTTCTATATTACCTCGCTCTGTAACATCCCCTAAAAAATTCTTTATTGGTAGTCAATTACTTGCTTCTGTTGGTAATTATATGAAAGATTTCGGAGATAATGCTTTTATTATCAGCGATGAATTTTTCCTAGAAAAAGTAAATAAAGAAGCTTTGTCGTCAATTAAAGAAAATGGGCTATCTGGTTTCGTTGAAAAATTTAATTACGAATGTACAGAAGCTGAAGTGGATCGCTTGGGTAAGATTGTTGTTGAAAATAAAGCGAATGTTATTATCGGTATCGGTGGTGGTAAAACATTAGACGTATCTAAAGCGGTTGCTTATTATCATCACCTCCCTGTTATTTTATTCCCAACGATTGCTTCTACAGATGCGCCTTGTACGGCCCTTTCTGTTCTTTATAAAGAAAATGGTGAATTTGATAAATACTTATTCTTACCTCAAAACCCTGATATGGTGATTGCGGATACCGCGATTATTGCTTCTGCACCACAACGCTTCTTCTCTGCAGGTGTCGGTGATGCTTTAGCCACTTATTTTGAAGCACGTGCTTGCTATCAAGCTGATGGACTTAATTTAGTTAATCAACGCCCATCACGTACAGGTTTAGGTCTAGCACAATTGTGTTTTGAAATATTGAGTGAAAATATTGATAAAGCAATGGATGCTGTGCGCCATAAAATTACCACACAAGCTTTAGAGCAAACTATTGAAGCGACTATTTATTTAAGTGGTGTGGGGGCTGAAGCAGGTGGTTTAGCAGCCGCTCATGCGGTCAATAATGGTATGTCTGCAGTTGCTTCCTTACATCATGTGCAACATGGTGAAAAAGTGGTATTTGGATTATTAACACAATTAGTGTTAGAAAATGCGCCACAAGAAGAAATTGATGAAGTTATTCGTATTATCAAAGCGGCTGAATTGCCATTAACGCTTGAAGATATGGGAATGAAAGAGTTTATTGAAAGTGAATGGCGTAATGTAGCGAAAATTGCTTGTGCAGAAGGTGATACCATGGGCAATATGCCGATGAAAGTGACTGAAGAAGATGTCTACAACGCAATGATTGCAGCGAATGCATTAGCGCATCGCTATAAATAATCTCAAGTATTTTTTTTAAATATCAAACCCCAAATAAATTGAATTTGGGGTTTTATTTTAATCTAAAGTTGGGTTCATCTGTGCCAGATCAAATGGTGTAATTTGATAAACATAATAATTTAGCCAATTTGCAAAGAGTAAATGGCCATGACTACGCCAAGATACAAGAGGTTTTTTATTAGGATTATTATCGGGAAAATAATTTTCAGGTAGTTGTGGTGCTAATCCAGCTTTAACATCACGATGATATTCGTCAGCTAATGTATTGGGATCGTATTCTGGGTGACCTGTGGCAAAGACAACTCGTTTATCTTTAGATGCGAATAGGTAAGCCCCAGCTTGCTCTGATGTTGCTAATATTTCTAAATCTGTATTTTGTTGAATAAACTCAACAGGAAAACCAGCATAACGTGAATGAGGGGCAAAGAATGTTTCATCAAACCCACGAGTCAGTAACGCGAAAGGATCACATGTTGTATGACGATATACCCCAGAAATTTTTTGTTTTAAGGTATATTTAGGTAAGTCATATAAAATATTTAGGCCCGCTTGAGCGGCCCAGCAAATAAAAAGTGTTGAAGTAACATGCTCTTTTGCCCATGTAATGATTTCTTTTATTTCCTCCCAATAAGCCACATCTTCAAATTCAACTAAACCTAATGGTGCTCCCGTTACAATCAAGCCATCAAAATTCTGTTCTTTAATTTGGGCAAAATCACAATAAAAAGTATCAAGATGCTCAACAGGTGTATTTTTGGGAACACGAGAATCAATACGCAATAATTGGATATCAATTTGTAATGGACTATTAGAGAGCAACCGTAGAAATTGATTTTCTGTTTCTATTTTTTTGGGCATCAGATTGAGTAACAGTACTTTTAAAGGACGAATATCTTGAATACTCGCTCTACTTGATGTCATGACAAAGACATTCTCATTGCGTAAACAACTCACTGCGGGTAGTTCGTCTGGTACTCTGATTGGCATCTCAATAACCTCTAAAAAAACATCTAGACATCTAGAAGCCTGAATTTAGCCAATTCAGATCTAAAAGTCGAGGTGTAGATGCTGTATATGAAGAATATTCATATAAGTAAATGTTATAAGCCGAGCTTTATGTGATCTTCGCATGATCTTAGTTTGTTTAATCATTCAACAAACCAAGATCACTCGAGTTATTTTTGAAATAGCCATTTTTATTCAGCCAAAAAACATTGGTGTAATCACATTGTTAAAAAATGTTTAAATAAAAATGGAATTCATTTTTGATTTTTGTAAAAACTGCATTAATCTTAATCAGGTGTGTAAAAGATTTTAGGGGAATGCAGAATGTCACAATCATTAACTACAGAAGCATTAAGCTTCACCAAACCTTTTGGAATAGCCGAAAAAGAGATATTAAATCATGATGTTGAGTCATTTTTAACTGATTTAGTCAGTCAGTTTTCAGAACGTCGTGACACCTTATTAGCAGAAAGAGAAATTTGGAAACAAAAAGTGGATAATGGAATGCTTCCTGATTTTATTTCAGAATCAGATTCCATTATAAACTCAGAATGGAAAGTGAATCCAATTCCTAAAGACTTGCAAGATCGTCGGGTCGAAATTACAGGCCCCGTAGATCGTAAAATGGTGATCAATGCATTAAATGCTAATGTAAAAGTATTTATGGCAGATTTTGAGGATTCACTTGCCCCGACATGGGATAAGGTTATTGATGGCCAAATTAATTTACGTGATGCTGTCAAAGGAACAATTTCCTATACCAATGAGCAAGGCAAGTGCTATCAACTAAAAGCATCGCCTGCGGTGTTAATTGCTCGAGTCAGGGGATTACACTTGCCTGAGAAGCATGTGCTATGGCAGGGAAAACCTATTCCTGGGTGCTTGTTTGATTTTGCCTTATATTTTTACCATAACTATAAAGCATTACAGGCAAAGGGCAGCGGGCCTTATTTTTACATTCCTAAATTACAAACTTGGCAAGAGGCAAAATGGTGGAGTGATGTTTTTCATTTCACTGAAAAACGCTTCGGTTTAGCCAGCGGAACTATTAAAGCCACAGTATTAATTGAAACTTTACCTGCGGTATTTCAAATGGAAGAGATCTTATTCCATATGAAAGAGCATATTGTGGGCCTTAATTGTGGACGTTGGGATTATATCTTTAGCTATATCAAAACGTTGAAGAATTACCCTGATCGTGTGTTACCGGATAGACAGGGTATTACTATGACTCAACCTTTCTTAAGTGCTTATTCCCGACTACTTATTCAAACTTGTCATAAACGTGGTGCATTTGCGATGGGAGGAATGTCTGCTTTTATCCCCAGTCGCTCTGCGGAGCAAAATGGTGTCATTTTACAAAAGGTATTTGAGGATAAAGAGCTTGAAGCAACTAATGGCCATGATGGTACTTGGATAGCTCACCCTGGATTAGCCGAAACGGTGTTATCTGCGTTTGATGCGGTATTAGGAGAGCGAGCAAACCAACTTGATGTACAACGTAATGAAAAGATCACCGCAGAAATGTTATTGGCCCCTTGTGAAGGTGAAAGAACCGCAACAGGAATGAGAGCGAATATCCGCGTTGCTGTGCAATATATTGAAGCGTGGATCTCAGGTAATGGTTGTGTGCCTATTTATGGGCTAATGGAAGATGCCGCCACGGCGGAGATATCACGAACCTCTATTTGGCAATGGATCCGTCATCAAAAACCATTATCAGATGGACAGATTGTAACAAAAGCGCTTTTTCGCAACATGTTGAAAGAAGAGCTGGAAGTTATTCGCCAAGAAGTGGGTGATACCCGCTTTGAGCAAGGTCGTTTTAAAGAAGCAGCAACCTTAATGGATAACATTACTACCCAAGATGAATTAGTCGATTTTCTGACTTTACCGGGTTATCAACTTTTAAATTAAAAAAGATACGTCATAACGTATTTATAAACTGCAAATATAAAACATCATCACTACCAGATTTATAGGAGTTATTTTATGTCTATGAGTAGATCAGAGCAGATTGCCCAATTAGAAAAAGAGTGGGAACAACCTCGCTGGAAAGGGATCAAACGTCCTTATAGCGCAGAAGATGTCATTAAATTACGAGGTTCCGTTAACCCTGAACATACCTTAGCAAGACGTGGTGCGCAACGGCTTTGGTCATCATTAAATGGTAAGTCGAAGAAGGGATATGTCAATGCATTGGGGGCTTTAACGGGAGGGCAAGCATTACAGCAAGCTAAAGCGGGATTAGAAGCCATTTATCTATCTGGTTGGCAAGTGGCGGCTGATGCGAATACTGCTGCCAGTATGTACCCTGATCAATCTTTATACCCAGTGGACTCTGTACCCAATGTTGTTCAGCGTATTAATAATACGTTTAGACGAGCTGATCAAATTCAGTGGTCAAATGGTATCGGCCCTCAGCATAAAGATTATATTGATTTTTTCCTTCCTATTGTTGCTGATGCAGAAGCGGGTTTTGGTGGTGTACTTAACGCATTTGAATTAATGAAAGCAATGATTGAGGCGGGTGCAGCAGGCGTTCACTTTGAAGATCAGTTAGCCGCAGTGAAAAAATGCGGTCATATGGGCGGAAAAGTCTTAGTACCTACGCAAGAGGCTGTGCAAAAGCTGGTGGCAGCACGTTTAGCGGCAGATGTTTCGGATGTTCCTACCTTATTAGTTGCTAGAACTGATGCGGATGCGGCCGATCTCTTAACTTCAGATTGCGATCCTTACGATAGTTCATTTTTAACTGGTGAGCGTACCGCTGAAGGTTTTTTCTGTACTCATGCAGGAATTGATCAGGCCATTAGTCGAGGGCTTGCTTATGCCCCTTATGCCGATTTGGTTTGGTGTGAGACTTCCACGCCAGATCTGAAAATGGCGGCTAAATTTGCCGAAGCGATCCATGATAAATATCCCGGTAAAATGTTAGCGTATAACTGCTCTCCATCTTTTAACTGGAAAAAGAATCTTGACGATAGCACGATCGCCCATTTCCAAGATGAGCTTTCTGCGATGGGGTATAAATTCCAGTTTATCACTTTAGCGGGTATTCATAGTATGTGGTTCAATATGTTCGATTTAGCGCATGATTACGCTAAAGGTGAAGGTATGAAACACTATGTTGAAAAGGTACAAGAAAAAGAATTTGCTGCACTATCGAAAGGCTACACCTTCTCATCTCATCAACAAGAAGTGGGCACCGGCTATTTTGATAAAGTGACGACGATTATTCAAGGTGGTATGTCATCTGTTACGGCATTAACTGGCTCTACTGAAGAGCAACAATTCTAGTCCTTACTGTGATGCACTTTTGTGGTGATAATTCAGGAGCAGGATGCTCCTCTTTTTCATGAGGTCAGTTGATGACAGCTGAAGACTTAGTCGCTCAAACGATCTTACAAGGCTTTGATGCACAATATGGGCGTTTTCTTGAGATAACGTCAGGTGCTCAATATCGTTTTGAGCAAGCAGATTGGCATGGTATTCAATTGGCGATGAAAGAGCGCATCCGCTTATACGATAATCATGTTGGATTAGTTGTGGAACAACTTAGATGTATCCGACATGATATTGATAAAGAAAGTGTTTTCTTACAAAAAGTCAAAGAGCGATACACACAATTATTACCTAACTATCCCCGTTTTGAAATTGCTGAAAGTTTTTTTAATTCAGTCTATTGTCGTCTATTTCATCATCGAGAGCTTAATAAAAAAAACTTATTCGTTTTTTCATCACAACCTGCGTATCGTTTTGCGCAAGCCCCTCGCCCTTTATCAAGAACGTTTGTTATACAAAGTGATTTACCCGCATTATTGCAAGATATTTTATCGCGCCTACCTTTGCGTTTACCGTGGCAAAATAAATCGCGAGATATTCAATTTATTTGCCAAACGCTCTATGCGCAATTTAGCCATGAGGAATTACAAAATGCGGTATTTCACATTGCTAATGAGCTATTTTACCGTAATAAAGCGGCATGGATGATTGGTAAGATAGCGATAAATAATCAATTTATTCCCCTGTTATTACCTATTCATAATATTGAACAGCACTTAGTTATTGATACCTGTTTAACGACAACAGATGAAGCCAGTATTGTTTTTGGTTTTGCTCGTTCTTATTTTATGGTTTATGCGCCATTTCCCGCGGCATTAGTAACATGGTTACGGGATATTCTCCCTGAAAAGTCTATTGCTGAGCTCTATATGTCGATTGGTTGTCAGAAACATGGCAAAACTGAATATTACCGTGAATACCTTGCTTTTATGAATTTTTCATCGGAACAATTTATTGAAGCTCCGGGGGTAAAAGGAATGGTGATGCTCGTTTTCACACTGCCTACTTACGATAGAGTGTTTAAAGTGATCAAAGATAGGTTTGCGCCACAAAAAACAATGACTGCAGAGCGTGTCAAAGAGTGCTATCGCTTGGTGAAAGAGCATGATCGTGTTGGGAGAATGGCGGATACGCAAGAGTTTGAGAACTTTGTTATTGATAAAAAGCGGATCAGTAACGACTTAATGGCGATCTTAGAACAGGAGATCCCCAATAAATTAGAAGATCTAGGTGATAAGTTACTGATCAGCCATCTGTATATGGAACGCCGTATGACGCCACTTAATATCTATATGGAGCAGTGTGACGATAAACAGTTAAAAGCTGTGGTTGAAGATTATGGCCAAGCACTTAAAGAGTTGATTGCCGCAAATATTTTTCCTGGTGATATGTTATTTAAGAATTTTGGCGTGACACGTCATCATCGCGTTATTTTTTATGATTATGATGAAATAAGTTATATGACAGATATGAATTTCCGTGCTATTCCTCCCGCTCGCTATCCTGAAGATGAACTGGCCAGTGAGCCTTGGTATAGCGTTGCTGAAAATGATGTTTTTCCTGAAGAGTTTCGTTACTTTTTATGTTGTGATAAGCAAGTATGTCATTATTTTGAAGCTCAACATCATGATCTTCTTTCACCTGAATACTGGCAACAACAGCAGCAAAGAATTAAACAAGGGTATATTGAAGATGTTTACGCCTATCCACAAAGTAAACGTTTTATTGATAACGATATCGGTTAATAAAATAGAGTAATAAAGATAGATAATCGAATGATATACCTATCTTTATTGGGTAATAATTAAAGCATTAAATTAATGTTGAGCGCCAGCAACAGCTTCTTTTGCTAGCTCAGTAATACGTTGATAATCTCCTGCTTTCACAGCATCACTAGGAACTAACCAAGAGCCACCGATACAAAGTACACTTTCCAGTGCAAGGTAGTTACGGTAGTTTTCAGGCGAAATACCGCCGGTTGGGCAGAAACGTACTTGTGAGAATGGTCCTGCAATTGCTTTTAATGCTTTAACGCCACCATTAGCTTCTGCTGGGAAAAACTTAAATTCATTTAAACCGTAACTCATACCGAGCATTAATTCAGAAACAGTCGAGATACCAGGGATAAGAGGAATAGAGCCTGCTACCGCAGCTTTTAATAGCGCATCGGTTAAGCCTGGGCTAATGGCAAATTGTGCACCCGCTTCTGTGACTTGGGCTAATTGTTGAGGGTTGATCACTGTCCCTGCACCAACAATGGCTTCTGGTACTTCTTTAGCAATGCGACGAATAGCTTCAATAGCGCAGTCTGTACGTAGTGTCACTTCTAAAACTTTTACCCCACCGGCGACTAACGCTTTTGCGACAGGTACAGCTTCTTCAATATGATTAATAACAATAACAGGAACAACGGGCCCTGATTTTAGTACAGACTCTGCACTTGTATTCCAATGATTCATCTTTATCTTTCCTAATCAGAAATAATGAAGAGCAAATAAATAGGCTTGCTCCTCATTAGGCAATGAAAACTTTATGTATTAAAAATCAATACAGCAAGCACCTTGTTCAGCACCTGATAAATGGCGACGTAAATTAACGAACAACTCACGACCGCAACCGCTATTGTTTGCGCTGAGATCAGGTATTTCGGTTTGGCGAGCTTCTAAGGTTTGTTCATCAACTAAGAGTGTTAATTCACCTGTTTTGCCATTAACACGAATAATGTCACCATCTTGTACTTTTGCTAATAGTCCACCGTTTACCGCCTCTGGTGTTACATGAATAGCGGCAGGAACTTTACCTGATGCACCAGAAAGACGACCATCTGTGACTAATGCCACTTTATAGCCTTTATCCATCAATACCCCTAAAGGAGGCATGAGTTTATGTAATTCTGGCATCCCATTGGCTTGGGGACCTTGATAACGCACAACGACTACACAATCTTTATTCAATTCACCGGCGCTAAATTTAGCGGCAATATCATGTTGGCTATTAAACACAACAGCAGGTGCTTCAATAATTTTATTTTCATCAGGCACCGCCGACGTTTTCATCACTGCTCGACCTAAATTACCTTCCATCACCTGTGTTCCGCCGTGTGAAGAGAATGGTGTATTGATATCGGCAATCACATCTTTATCTAAAGATTGTATTGCACCTTCACGCCAATCAAGTTTACCTTCATTTAGCCACGGCTCTAAGGTATAGCGTTCAATACCAAATCCTGCCACCGTATTGACATCGCGATGAATTAAGCCTTTTTTCAGTAATTCACGAATAATAAGAGCAAGACCACCTGCCGCTTGGAATTGGTTAATATCTGCCGGACCATTAGGATAAATACGAGCAATTAATGGCACAACTTGTGATAATTGAGAAAAATCATCCCAATTAATCATAATGCCCGCCGCCCGTGCCATTGCCACTAAATGCATGGTGAGATTTGTTGAGCCACCTGTGGCTAACAGCACAATAATACCGTTAACAATCACCTTTTCGTCAACTAATTGACCAATAGGTAAATAATTCCCCGAGTTTTCTGTTAAGCGTACAATTTGTTTTGCTGCCGCTTCTGTTAATGCTTCACGTAATGGAGTATCTGGATGAACAAAAGAGGAGCCAGGTAAATGTAAGCCCATTGCTTCCATCACCATTTGATTTGAGTTTGCTGTACCATAAAACGTACAAGTTCCCATACTATGGTAAGAGGCTGCTTCTGCTTCTAATAAAGCATTACGATCGACCTTGCCTTCTGCATACAGTTGGCGAATACGCACCTTTTCTTTATTGGGTAAACCACTGGTCATTGGACCTGCAGGGATAAAAATTGCAGGCAGATGACCGAATGACAGTGCTGCCATAGTAAGCCCTGGAACGATTTTATCGCAGATCCCTAAATAAAGGGCGCCATCAAACATATTATGAGATAACCCTACAGCTGCAGACATGGCAATAACATCGCGACTTAGCAGTGATAGCTCCATTCCATCTTGCCCTTGTGTCACACCATCACACATCGCAGGCACACCACCAGCGACTTGACCTACAGCACCAACAGTATGCAATGCCGCTTTAATTTTTTGTGGATAATCTTCATAAGGTTTATGAGCGGATAACATATCGTTATACGCAGTAATGATGGCGATATCATTATGAACCATATTCTTAAGTAAATTTTTATCTTCACTTTGACAGGCGGCAAAACCATGAGCCAAATTACCGCAAGCTAACTGGGCACGGTGTACGGTTTGGCTTTTAGCAGCTTCAATTTTTTTCAGATAAGCGCGACGAGTTATTTGTGAGCGAGCAACAATACGTTCAGTCACTTGTTGTACGGTTTCGTTTAATGCGGCGAAGTTGTTCTGAAACTGGTCATGATTTTTCGGGTTCATAATAGTGCTTCCTTTATTCACACAGGGTGACGGCATTACTTATTGCTATAAGAAAAAATATAAGCGCTTAGCAATAACTTGTTACCGGTAACATTGTTACGGGTAACAAGCTCAGTTGCAATACTCTTAAACCAAGCTTAAACAACATCTGTGATCGATATCAATTTTTTAAGATGATAAGTAACAGTTTTTTAATATTTAACGGCTAAAAATGAAAAAAAACGATTTTTGCATAAGCTGAATCGTTTTATTTAAGGAGAAGCCTTCCTAATTTGTACATAAATAAATAGAAAGGCCTAGCGGGGTTAACTTTTTACACCACCATATTCACGGCTGATCTGCTTAGCCGCTTTTATCACCAGTGCACCTAATTCCGTAATGCGTGAATCTGTCATTCTAGATACGGGGCCAGAGAGTGAAATAGCGGCAAAAGGCTGGTGGTGTTCATCATAGATACAAGCGCCAATACAACGTAAACCTAATGCATGCTCTTCATCATCAAAAGAGAAGCCTTGTTTACGAGCTTGTTCTAAATTCTCTTTTAATGCGGAAGGTAAGGTTTTGGTATAAGGGGTATAGGCCATCAGACCTTTTTTCTGTAAAAGGGGGAGTAACTTATTTTCCGGTAAAGTGGATAGAAATGCTTTACCTGCACCAGATGCATGCATTGGCAACTTGCCGCCAATTGGGGCAGACATTCTCATTAATGCATTACATTGTACTTGGTCGACAATCACCGCATCAAATTCAACTTGATCAAGAATAGCCAAATTAACGGTTTCACCTGAATCTTCCATTAATTGACGCAATATAGGGTGCACCATAACCAGTAGGTTACGGGTTTGCAGAAAGCTACTACCGACAATAAAGGCATGAGTGCCTACTACCCATAAACCTAAATCACCTACTTGGCGTACAAAACCATGTTGTTGCAAAGTAGTAAGTAAGCGGTGAGTAGTGGAATTGGGTAGTCCTGCTTGAAAAGCTAAATCAGTTAAAGCAATACCGCCTGGAGATTCGGAAATATATTCCAATAATGTTAAGCCACGGCTTAATGACTGAACGGGGCCACCTTGTGCAGTACTTTGAGTTGCGGGTGTTTTTGGCTTACGAGCTTTTTTATTGGTAGGGGAGACGGTCATACTTACACTCCAGAAATACTGTCCATATTATCCTCTATTATGACCTATATAACGTAATAAAACTCCTCTGATCTGTATATTTTTCAAAACAAAGCATATGAAAACAAATATTGATGTTATCGGGTTATGGTTAGGTGAAAATCTCTCATATTCCTCTTAGGAATCTTTGCAAAGAGATATGATAGGATAAAAAAACAACGAACTTGCTATATAACGAAAATAACAACAACACAATATTCTTTGGTAGAGGAAGCAATGTGACCATGATAACTCAGCAGCTTACGCAAGCATTAGCCAAACGGATCTTAGTCCTTGATGGCGCAATGGGAACCATGATCCAGCAATATCAGCTGGCAGAAGAAGATTACCGAGGTGAACGTTTTGCCCATTGGCAATGTGATGTTAAAGGGAATAATGACCTTTTAGTCTTGACGCAGCCGCAGATCATTACTGAAATTCATAATGCTTATTTTGAAGCCGGTGCAGATATCGTGGAAACAAACACCTTTAATGCAACCTCTATTGCCATGGCTGATTATCAGATGGAAGGGTTATGTGCAGAATTGAATGAAGAGGCTGCTAAACTTGCCAGAGCCTGTGCTGATAAATGGAGTGCATTAACGCCAGATAAACCACGTTATGTTGCAGGGGTATTAGGGCCGACCAATAGAACAGCATCCATTTCTCCTGATGTTAACGATCCCGCGTTTCGTAATATCTCATTTGATACATTGGTGATGGCTTATCGAGAGGCGATCTGCGGACTCATTAAAGGAGGGGTGGATTTAATTATGGTGGAAACCATTTTTGACACCCTAAATGCTAAAGCGGCTATTTTTGCGATTAAATGTGAGTTTGATAATCTTAATATTGAATTACCGGTGATGATCTCAGGGACTATCACTGATGCGTCAGGTAGAACATTAACAGGGCAAACCACAGAAGCCTTTTATCACTCACTACGTCATGCCGACGCGTTATCATTTGGTTTAAATTGTGCGCTAGGGCCAAAAGAATTACGCCAATATATTCAAACTCTCTCCCAAATATCAGAAACTTATGTCAGTGCTCACCCTAATGCTGGCTTACCTAATGCCTTTGGCGGATATGATTTAGATGCCAATGAGATGGCGGAACAAATCAAGGAGTGGGCGCAAGCTGGGTTTCTTAATATTGTCGGTGGTTGTTGTGGCACAACCCCTGCCCATATTCAGGCTATTGCTCAAGCGGTTGATGGCATAGCACCTAGAACATTACCTGTCATTAAAAAAGCCTGTCGACTCTCAGGTCTTGAGCCTTTGGTCATTGATGATAATTCGCTGTTCGTCAATGTGGGGGAACGAACGAATGTGACAGGTTCGGCTAAATTTAAACGTTTAATAAAAGAAGGTAATTACCAAGAAGCCCTTGATGTTGCTCGTCAGCAAGTTGAAAACGGTGCTCAAATCATCGATATCAATATGGATGAAGGCATGTTAGATGCGATAGAAGCAATGACACGTTTTCTTAATCTTATTGCGGGTGAACCCGATATTGCCAAAGTCCCGATTATGATTGACTCGTCAAAATGGCAAGTCATTGAGGAAGGATTGAAATGTATTCAGGGTAAGGGAATAGTCAATTCGATTTCGATGAAAGAGGGGGAAGCCCTTTTTATTGAGCATGCAAAATTAGTTCGTAAGTATGGTGCTGCAGTTGTTGTGATGGCATTTGATGAAATAGGGCAAGCAGATACTCGAGAGCGAAAAATAGAAATTTGTCAGCGTGCGTATCATCTATTAACTGAAAAAGCTGGATTTCCACCAGAAGATATTATTTTTGATCCCAATATTTTTGCTGTAGCAACGGGTATTGCTGAACATAATAATTATGCGGTTGATTTTATAGAAGTTTGTGCGGATATTAAATCTCAACTGCCTTATGCTTTAATTTCTGGCGGTGTTTCTAATGTGTCATTCTCTTTTCGGGGCAACGATCCCGTTCGGGAAGCGATCCACTCCGTTTTTCTCTATTACGCTGTAAAAAATGGTATGGATATGGGGATTGTCAATGCTGGGCAACTCGCTATTTATGACTCATTACCGGATGAACTACGTAATGCGGTAGAGGATGTTATTTTAAATCGCCATGCAGAAAGTACTGATAATTTACTGGCACTCGCAGAGCGTTATCGTGGTACTAAAAGTGAGGAACAGCACTCTACGCTTGCGCAATGGCGGCAATGGGAGGTCGAAAAGCGCCTAGAGTACGCGTTAGTGAAAGGGATCACCGAATTTATCATTGAAGATACCGAAGCGTGCCGCCAACAAGCTTCGAGTCCTATCGAAGTGATAGAAGGGCCATTAATGAATGGCATGAACACTGTGGGCGATCTGTTTGGTGAAGGTAAAATGTTTTTACCCCAAGTAGTAAAATCGGCACGGGTGATGAAACAGGCCGTAGCTTACCTTGAACCTTATATTCAAGCGACAAAAAAAGCAGGCAGCTCGGCAGGAAAAGTGTTACTGGCGACAGTAAAGGGAGATGTTCACGACATTGGCAAAAATATTGTCGGAGTGGTGTTGCAGTGTAATAACTATGAAATTATCGATCTGGGAGTCATGGTACCTTGCGATAAAATCTTGCAAACAGCCATTGATGAACATGTTGATATTATTGGATTGTCTGGATTGATCACCCCATCACTGGATGAGATGGTGAATGTTGCTAAAGAGATGGAAAGACGCGGTTTTTCTCTTCCTTTAATGATTGGTGGTGCGACAACATCGAAAGCGCACACGGCAGTAAAAATTGAGCCTAATTACAGCCACCCAACCGTTTATGTGCAGAATGCGTCAAGGACGGTCGGGGTGGTCGCTGCATTATTATCGGCCACACAAAAGGCTGATTTTGTCGCTAAAACACGCCGTGAATATGAAGTGGTACGTCAGCAGTATGCGAGAAAAAAACCGCGTACGCCTCCCGTTTCCTTAGCGACAGCTCGTGCCAATGCATTGCAGCTTGACTGGCAACACTATACGCCACCTAAGCCGAACCAATTAGGGGTACAACAAGTTACAGCCAATATTGAAACTTTACGTGAGTATATCGACTGGACGCCTTTCTTTATGACTTGGTCATTGGCGGGGAAATATCCACGTATATTAGAAGATGAGGTTGTCGGAGAAGAGGCAAGACGCGTTTTTGCAGATGCGAATGCCATGTTGGATAAACTCAGCCGTGAAAAATTACTGACACCGAAAGGTATCGTTGGTTTATTCCCTGCTAATCGCCTTGGTGATGACATTATTATTTACCAAGATGAAACGCGACAGCATGAGTTATTACGTTGTTGCCATTTACGCCAACAAACAGAAAAAAAAGAGTACCCTAACTATTGCTTAGCAGACTTTATTGCCCCTGTGGATAGTGGTCTTGCTGACTATTTTGGTGCTTTTGCAGTTACCGGCGGTCTAGAAGAAGATGCACTCGCTAATGGGTATGATAATGCTCATGATGATTACAATAAAATTATGGTAAAAGCGCTATCCGATCGTCTTGCAGAAGCTTTTGCCGAATATTTGCATCAACAAGTGAGAACCAAGATTTGGGGTTACAGTCCTGACGAAGCGCTCTCTAATGACGAGTTGATTAGAGAAAAATATCAAGGAACACGACCTGCACCGGGATATCCGGCTTGCCCAGAGCACACAGAAAAAGCAAAAATTTGGCAACTGTTAAATGTAGAAAATCGCATTGGTATGAAGCTTACTGATGCTTACGCGATGTGGCCGGGGGCTTCGGTATCGGGTTGGTATTTTAGTCATCCTGAAAGTAAATATTTTGCCGTCGCTCAAATTCAAAAAGATCAGGTGGAAGATTACGCCAAACGTCGTGGTATGAGTATGAGTGAAGTTGAGCGTTGGTTAGCCCCTAATTTAGGCTATGAGCCTTAATTAAACGGTATCTGAAGATTGTAATAATGTAATAAATAACAAGGTGATAATCATATCCCCTTGTTATTTTCTCTCGCAGTTCCCATTAAAGATGTATAAGCTGTAAGCCTGTATCAGAAAAAAGGACATGATGATGAGTTATACTTTGTATCTTCAGCAAACCCCAACAGTTGGCACTAAAGTTCCTTTTCCTTCTTTAGCCAAAGGAAATTACCCATTAAATGAAGTTATCATTAATGCGTTTTTAAATCTGATGCAATTAACAGGGAATTTGGATACAGATGCATTATTAGATGAAAAAATGTTTGATAAGATTTGGCTTAAGGCTGAAATGACACCGGCGCGCATGGAAGAAATTGGTGACTATATTTATCATCATATTCCTACACATCCAGCCCCCCTAGAAGAAGAGATCACACTATTTAAGCAAGCTATGCAAGAAGAAGAGGCATTGTTAGCTAAAGAGAGTGAAAAAGAAGGGTGTATTCCAATTTATAAGTTTGCTACAAATGATGGTTGGATTGTGACACCGAAAGAGTGTGAGATTATTGCCTCAGCACTTACAGCTAAGCTTCTTGAAGATAACCATGTATTTGTGGAACAAGTGGCTAAGATGTCTCATATTGCATATCGCTCGTTAGAAATCGCGTTGATTGATTTTGGTAAATTTAATCAATTTGCTAAAAAATATGGTGGTTATCGGGTATATTAAACGATGAAAGTAGGCTTTTTATAAGGAGCCTACTTAAGATGACTAACAATTAGAGAATAATGATTAATACTTTACGTAACTACTTTATTTGATGGTTTTTCTTTATCTATTTCTTTGATAATATCAGAATATAATTTTGATTTTAAATTATCTTCTACATTTTTAAACCATATGTTGTCATATATTTTCTTCATGTTGTGAATGCATTGAATATCAATTTCACTGAAAGATATATTTTCCTTTTTTATATAAAATGGTTTATGTTCAACGTAATATAAAAAATCTATTGTGGTGATTTTAGATAATGATCTACGATTATTTAATTCAGTACGCTGTTTTATTAAATCATCCTTTATATCCTTTATATTACTTATCTTGTTTGAAATATTAGATAATAATGTTTTATTCATATTTGTAATATCCTTTTGGGAAGAAGGATACGGTAGGTGTTTTGTCTTGAATGAATTCAAATCTCTTTTATATTGTTGTAGATTTTTATTTTCCTGATCAAGTATCCTATCAATAAATTCAATATTTTTTTCTATTTCACTAAGTCCTTTTCCTATCAATGGTTGTTTATTTATATTTAAACTGTCAGGAGTATTGTTAGAGTTTTTTAGTGACACTATTTCACTTCGTAGCTGATTTAAATATTTATTTGTATGTAAAAATAGATCTAATTTATTTTTTACTTTATTTTTAACAATGTGACAAATATCATAAGAGGATGCAATACTCATAAATTTCCTTAAAAAATAATAATAATATTAATATTATCTTTTTAACGAGATATTAGATTGCAAATATACTTCATAAGTGTGGTTTAAAAAATCTAAAGAGAGCATTGGCTCCCTTTAGAATGTAACTATTCATTATTTAAAATAACGTATCGTGTAGTTTTCTGACAATATTATCTGCATCTTTGCCATCCACTAATAAACATAAGTTATGGGTACTCGCACCATGACTTATCATTCTAATATTATAATCCTCTAAAGTGCCAAAAATCTGGCTTCCTAAGCCATTTACTTGCGATAGTGAATTACCAATGATAGCGACCAATGCCAGATCTTCTTCTACTTCCACGCGACATAATGCGGATAATTCTGTTAATAAAGCATTAGTTAACAGACTGCCTGATGAGCTAGTGGTACCTGTGGTATCCAATGTTAAAGCAATACTGACTTCTGATGTGGTTATCACATCAACCGAAATATGGTGGCGTGATAAAATGGTAAATATTTCTGCCAAAAAACCACGGGCATGAAGCATTTTCAAACTATGCAGGGTAAGTAGTGTCTGGTTTCTACGTAGTGCAATGGCACGAAACACAGGAGGATTATCAGTTTGTGCACAAACCAATGTACCACCTTCTTCTGGTGCTTTGCTTGAGCCGACAAACACAGGAATGCCACTACGCACTGCAGGTAATAACGTTGCGGGATGGAGAATTTTAGCACCAAAGGTTGCCATTTCAGCCGCTTCATCAAAGGCAATATGATCAATACGATGTGCTTGCGGGACTATTCTTGGATCAGTGCTATAAATACCAGGTACATCAGTCCAAATATCGACACGTGACATCCCTAATGCTTCACCAATCAGTGCCGCAGTATAATCACTTCCGCCACGTCCTAAGGTGGTGGTTTTTCCTTTAGGCTCTTGTCCGATAAAACCTTGGGTAACAATCACGGTTTCTGTTAAGCGGGGCTGAATTAAACTTTGTGTTAACTCAGTTAATTGCGCCATATCTGGCTCAGCATGACAAAACAGATCGTTGGTTTTCATTACTTTTCTGACATCAAACCAATCTGCACTTATTCCTTTTTCACGTAACAGTTCAACAAACAATAACGTTGACATCAATTCACCGTGGCTGACTAACTCATCGGTTAACGCATCAGAAGTTGCCAAGGCTGCCGCTTCTGACAGCATTTCAATATTTTCCAATAAGCGGTTTATTTCTTGAGAAATAATTTCTACTTGTGATAGTTGATTGATGATGGCGTATTCAATATCACGAACTTGAGCCAATAAAGCGGCTCTTTGTGTTGCTTCAACACCTGTCGCAAGTTCGATAAGCAAATTGGTGATCCCCGCTGAAGCAGAAAGAACCACCACACGGACTGATTTCTGTTTTAAGATAATATCTGCACACTTTTCCATCGCCGCAAAATTTGCCACGCTAGTGCCACCAAATTTGGCGATAGTAAAAGGTGATGAAGGTGTTGCAGTATTATCTTTCATTGTTGTATTCCTTTAGTCCCAGTGAGATGTTAAACACAGTTAGGAATATCGGTTATTGCCAAAAGAGTCAATCAAGAGTGAAGGATAATCAATTTAATTAATAATCACTCAAAGATTATCGGTTTTGCCTATGTAAGTAATTAATACTAGATTTGTTGAATGGTTTTGACGAATATCATCAAATAAGAAAGAATTGACCGTAACTATTAAATGACAGGCTACAATCTGAGAGTATCGGATTGTAATCTTAAGAGAGTATTGTGAATGAAAAATGTAAACCCAACTCATACCTTAGCTTGGAAGGCATTAGAAGACCATTTTGCCGTGATGAAAGATACAGAAATGAAAACACTGTTCTCTCAAGATCCATCACGCTTTAACACCTTTTCAAGAACGTTTTCAGACCAAATTCTAGTCGATTTTTCAAAAAACCGTATCACCCAAGAAACATTAGATAAATTACAGGCTCTGGCTAAAGAGTGTGATGTTGCTGGTGCGATAAAGAGCATGTTTAGCGGTGAAAAAATCAACTGTACGGAAGATCGTGCGGTACTCCACACCGCATTACGCAACCGTAGCAATACACCGGTTATGGTCGATGGCAAAGATGTGATGCCAGAAGTCAATGCTGTATTGCATAAAATGAAAGTATTTAGTGAGCGTGTGATTAGTGGTGAATGGAAAGGTTACACAGGTAAAGCGATTACTGATGTAGTCAATATCGGTATTGGTGGCTCTGATTTAGGCCCGTATATGGTGACAGAAGCACTGCGCCCTTATAAAAACCACTTGACCATGTATTTTGTTTCTAATGTTGATGGTACACATATTGCAGAAACCTTGAAAAAATGCGATCCAGAAACAACGCTATTCTTGATTGCTTCAAAAACCTTTACCACACAAGAAACCATGACTAATGCACACTCTGCAAGAGATTGGTTCTTATCTGCGGCTAAAGAGAGTGCTTTTGTCGCGAAACACTTTGTTGCGTTATCAACTAATAGTGCTGAAGTAGAAAAATTTGGTATTGATACCGCAAATATGTTTGAGTTTTGGGATTGGGTTGGTGGCCGCTACTCATTATGGTCAGCAATTGGTTTATCCATTGTATTATCTATTGGTTATGACAACTTTGAGCAGTTACTGTCCGGTGCTCATGCTATGGATAATCACTTTAGAACCACTGAAGCTGAAAATAATATTCCGATGATATTGGCGCTTATTGGCATTTGGTATAACAATTTTTTTGGTACCGAAACTGAAGCGATTCTGCCATACGATCAATATATGCACCGTTTTGCTGCTTACTTCCAACAAGGTAATATGGAATCCAATGGTAAATATATCGACCGTGATGGAAACAAAGTCAGTTACCAAACCGGACCTATTATTTGGGGAGAGCCGGGGACTAATGGTCAGCATGCGTTTTATCAATTAATTCATCAAGGAACCAAACTGATCCCTTGTGATTTTATTGCACCAGCGATCAGCCATAATCCATTATCTGATCATCATGCAAAACTAATGTCGAACTTCTTTGCACAAACCGAAGCATTGGCATTTGGTAAAACTCGTGAGCAAGTCGATACAGAGTTTGCCTCAGCAGGAAAAGATCCCGCAACCATGGGGTATGTGGCACCATTTAAAGTGTTTGAAGGGAATCGTCCCACCAACTCCATTCTTTTAAAAGAGATCACTCCCTATTCATTAGGCGCGTTAATTGCGATGTATGAACATAAAATCTTTGTACAAGGTGTAATTTTCAATATCTTCACCTTTGACCAATGGGGCGTTGAGTTGGGCAAACAATTAGCTAATCGCATATTGCCTGAGTTAAAAGGTAAGGAAAGTGTTAACAGTCATGATAGTTCAACAAATAATTTAATTAATCGTTACAAAGCATGGCGTTAAGAGAATAAATTAAGTGTGATTAAGCGCTTATAACCAAGGAGGTTGATGGTGACCTCCTTTGTTTTTTCTCAATTTGAGTGAATTCTGATTATCTTTTAACGTTTTTTTAGATTATTTATACGAAATGTTATCAGCTTTTAACTTCCTATCGCTACATCATGATATCCTTAGTGCATAATGATTTATAAAGTTAGGATCATCATAGTTGTGATGATGAAAGAATGTTTAAAAAATCCATAATTACTCACGCACCTATTCACTGGTTATCAGATGAAGAGCGTGAAGAAGTCGCAGAAAATACCTTAAGTTGGCTGCTGGAATTAGGTTCAATGACACGACGTTTTGAGCAACATTGCCATCAAGTGACGGTAATGCCATATCAAGAAGGTTTTATTGAATATATCGAGCCTGCTGATGAACAAAAGTGTTTACCTTATAGCCGACGCTATTGGCTAAGAGAAATCGTCCTTTGTGGGGATAATGTACCTTGGTTATTAGGGCGAACATTAGTGCCGGAAGAGACATTAACGGGTGAAGATCGCCAATTAGTGAATTTGCGTACGGTGCCATTAGGACGTTATCTGTTCCAGGAAACAACCTTAAGTCGTGATTTTATTCATATTGGGCAACAAAATGGACATTGGTTACGTCGTTCCCGTTTCCAGCTTTCAGATAAACCTTTATTATTAACTGAGGTGTTTTTGCCTGCATCACCTGTATATAAGCAGTAGTTAGGGGGAGCTAAAATTGGAGGGAAGTATGACGCACAATAAATGGCAGGCGTATAGCCGTTTAATGCGTATAGATAAGCCTATTGGAGCGCTATTATTACTTTGGCCAACGTATTGGGCATTATGGATCGCCGCTAAAGGCTTTCCTGACTGGCATATCCTAATTGTATTTACTCTAGGTGTGTTTTCCATGCGTGCCGCTGGGTGTGTAATAAATGACTTTGCTGACAGAAAAATTGATGGCAACGTTGAACGAACTAAAAATAGACCATTACCTAGTGGTGCTGTAACGGAGAAAGAGAGCAAGATTATCTTTATTGTCTTGGTGCTGTTTTCGTTTGGATTAGTGCTTACGTTAAACACCATGACCATTTGGTTATCTATTGCCGCACTTGCACTCGCATGGTTTTATCCTTTTGTAAAACGTTTTAGTAATTTGCCTCAATTAATTTTAGGTATGGCCTTTGGTTGGTCTATCCCTATGGGATTTGCTGCAGTTTCTGAAACACTACCTTTAGTATGTTGGTTACTCTTTTTGGTCAATATTATCTGGTCTGTTGTGTATGACACTCAATATGCCATGGTCGATCGCAATGATGATTTAAAAATAGGGGTGAAATCGACAGCCATTCTGTTTGGTCGTTACGATAAAATCATTATTGGTATTTTACAGTTAGTAATGTTGGCATTATTAGTGGCGATTGGCATTTTGCTGAATATGAAAGGGATCTATTATTGGTCATTGTTACTCGTGACAGCCCTGTTTATTTATCAACAGAAATTAATTGCTGAACGGGAAAGAGCCCCTTGTTTTCAAGCGTTTATGAATAATAATTATGTCGGTTTTGTTTTATTCGCAGGTATTTTATTTAATTATTTCTAATAAATATATTACCAGCACTAGCTGAGCACTGAAGTTGCATAAAAATAAAAGGGATAAGCCAATTGCTTATCCCTTTTCTATTACTGATTATAGCGCTATTTGCTATTAAGCAACTACTTATCCATGTTGGATTCAGGGTTTTCCTCAATCGCTTGTGCTGAATTGTTATCTTCAGTAACGCCTACACTCTCAATGGTTAAACGAATTTCTGGTGACATTAATTTCGCAATAACTTGGTAAAGTGCAGAGGCATCTGCTTTGAGGATATCTTCATTATCTTTGAGATAACCTTCTTCACGCAGTGTAGAAACTAAAGTGGAGAAAACCGCTTTATCAAAGAACTCAGGTGCGTTAATACCATGCAATACAGAAAGTCGTTGCGCCAAAATGCGGCTTTCTCTTTCTAATAGTGCACGGCTAATTTCAGGAGCAAAATTGAGTAGAGAGAGCGTAATACCATAACGCTGTAGCGTTTCTCTAACACTTGCTGCTAAAAGCTGTAATGGGCGAATACGTGCTGGATTGATCCGTAATATGCCATCATCAGCACAGCAAATTAGACGCTGGCGACAAAGCTCACTAATCAGTGTATTAACCACATCAGGTAACTCCTCTTTTTCATAGCGAATAAACAACTCAGCTTTGATAAGAGGGAAAATTAATTCTACCTGTTTCATTAAGTCATCACGGTGTATACGCTCGTGATGCAAGACAATGCTCGCAATTAATGATGGTGTAACCATTAAGTGAATGGTGTTATTGCGATAATAAGTCATCAATACGGCACTTTCACGAGGCAATATAATAATATCGCCAAGACTATCCTGCTCAACTTGGAATTTATCTGTTTGCAAGGCGTGTGCTAATAATGTCTCTGAGCTTTTATCGGGGACAACCATATCTGATGAGTAAGGCACATTACGCAGTAACTGTAGATAACAATCTATTTGCTCTAATAATTGTTCTTTAGTTAGTGCTCGCTGACGGGACGCTAGCAACGCCGTAGAGACAAGGTTAATCGCATTAATCGAAGCGGCATTATTAATATTGACCATAATATTATCCGCTAACGCACTAACTGCAGGATTTAACCAGCTTGGACGTTGTGGCTCAATGGGATCAATATCATCGCGCCAGTCAGGCACTGCCTGATTAAGGTATTGTGATAGCGAAATAGGTTCACCAAAATTGACATAGCCTTGACCAAGGTTACGTAGTTTACGTAATCCTCTGATCATCTGCATAAAACCTTCTTTCTCTTTTGTCGCACCACGCAACTCTTTGGCATAAGTGGCAACTTCCATGACATGCTCATAGCCAATATAAATGGGAACGATGGAAATAGGGCGTGTCTCACCACGTAACATGGCTTGCACGGTCATTGACAGCGTCCCTGTTTTAGGATCTAACAGTCGACCTGTACGGGAGCGTCCACCTTCAACAAAATATTCAATAGAGTAGCCTCGAGAGAATAATTCACCTAAATATTCCCGGAAGATGGTTGAATAAAGTTTATTTCCTTTAAAGGTTCGACGAATAAAGAAAGCCCCTAAATGACGGAAAATCGGTCCTGCTGGCCAGAAATTAAGGTTAATACCCGCAGCAATATGTGGGGGAACCAATCCTTGATGATAAAGTACATAGGAAAGCAATAAGTAGTCCATATGACTACGGTGACAAGGTACGTAGACAATTTCATGTCCATCTTGCGCAAGTTGGCGCACACGTTCTGCATTAAAAACGTTGATACCTTGATAGAGCTTATTCCATGTCCAGCTTAATACACGATCAGTCATTCGTACCGCTTCATAAGAGAAATTAGCGGCGATCTCTTCCATGATATCAGTGGCATTTTTACGTGCTTTATCAAGCGTAATTTTTTTCGCTTTTGCTTCATCTTCAATGGCTTTTTCAATGGCTTTGGATGCCAATAGTTTATTGAAGAGATCTTGGCGTGCAGGTAGTTTTGGGCCAACTG
>NZ_GG668579.1:252254-474195 GCF_000160755.1 Proteus mirabilis ATCC 29906 | reverse complement strand
CTGCTAAACGCTGACGTGAAAAGTGAATACGTGCCACACGCGCAAGTTTTCGAGCAATGCTGGTATCGGTTCCATGTTCATTCGCCATTTGGCGCATGGATACGGTCGGCGAGAAACGGACAAAACTATCTCGACCTAGCCAGAGGATGGCAATAAATTTTTGGATCCCATTTAATAAGCGCAAATGGGGGACACCATTATGACCTTCTCGACCCGGTGAGCGACCGAACATCACTGAAGCAGGTAACATTTCAATATCAAGATGCGGATTGTTACGATGAGCATCAAGATAAGCATGGAATGTTTTCACTGAATCTTTACGCGGATCGGGAGAGTAGTAACGGAATACTCTAGGACCATCGTCAATAAAGACGTAGGCTGGCAGTTTGGTTCCGTTAATTTCTATGGGTTGCAGAGGATCTGGCAAGCCAAGAGATAAACATTGCTGACGTAATGTCAGTAAGTCTGCTTTAGAGTGATAAGGCAGAACATAAAGGAAAGATCGCGACCTATCTAAGCCTAACTCAGTGATAGGATCAGTCGGAACTCGTTTACTTTTTACCAACAATTTCAGTGGTAAATTCAATGTGTTATAATATAGTTTACGCCAAGCTGACATAAATAGTTGTAGCCTCTTATTAGCAATACTTCGAAAGCATAACAGAAAGTCTTTCGTAGATCTGTGGTGCTGTGACAATATTAATAGAGAAAAGTGGCAAAATAATCGTTTGTTTTCGATAGAGTTTATTATGGCTAATCAAAATAAAGGTCTTACCCGAATCATTAAAGCTGGTGGCTATTCATATCAGGGCTTACGCGCCGCTTGGATCAATGAAGCCGCTTTTAGACAAGAAGCTATTGTGACCTTAATAGCAATTATCCTTGCATTTTTTATCGATGTCAGTGTTCTAGAGCGCATTTTATTGATTGGTTCAGTCGTCCTTGTCGTTATTTTAGAACTGGTCAATAGTGCTATAGAAGCTGTCGTCGATCGCATTGGTACAGAACGTCATGAATTATCAGGACGAGCAAAGGATATGGGATCAGCTGCCGTTCTCGTCGCTATTATATTGGGATTATTTACTTGGGGAACCATTCTTTGGCATCATTTTTTTGCATAAAGTAAAAAAAATCGACAATTGTCGAAAAATAATGCAAAGATGCGTGTTTTATATGCATTTGTAGTTCCCAATCGGCATATACCTGTATATACTCACAGTCTGACTGTATAAACAAACAGGGGGCGGAATGAAAGCATTAACTGCAAGGCAGCAGCAGGTTTACGATTTGGTTCGTGATCACATTTCGCAAACGGGTATGCCACCAACACGGGCGGAAATCGCTTCCCAACTTGGTTTTCGCTCACCTAATGCGGCAGAAGAGCATTTAAAAGCACTTGCTCGCAAAGGCGTGATAGAAATTGTCTCTGGTGCATCTAGAGGTATCCGTTTGCTACTTGAAGAAGAGCCTGAAGGCTTACCATTAATTGGACGAGTTGCAGCCGGTGAACCACTTTTAGCGCAAGAGCATATCGAAAGCCATTATCAAGTTGATCCTATGCTTTTTAAACCGAGCGCAGATTTTTTACTGCGTGTTAATGGTATGTCGATGAAAGATATCGGTATTATGGATGGCGATCTACTTGCTGTGCATAAAACACAAGATGTCCATAATGGCCAAGTGATTGTCGCACGTATTGAAGATGAAGTAACCGTAAAACGATTTAAGAAAGTCGGTAGTAAGATAGAACTGCACGCAGAAAATCCAGAGTTTTCACCTATTATCGTTGATTTACGTGAGCAGAGCTTTACTGTGGAAGGATTAGCAGTAGGGGTTATCCGTAACGGCGAATGGCTGTAATTTGTATCTAAGTCATTCAATCAATACAAATTATTGTACCAGATGCGCCGAAACCTCGTCCTCCAGTTCATCAGGGCGGGGAGAACGTCAAAAAGATGCAGATGATGTGTAAAAACATAAAATCATCTGCATTTTCTCTTTTTAATTTATACAAAAAAACATATGTTCCGCTGACTTTTATCTTTTATCTGCTTAACGAGGCTTATAGTCACCGGTTTTTTTCTGCTTAAGATTATCATCCATACTATGATCATGGTGACAACCTTCCGGATGTGTACAGGCTTGGGCTTCATGGCACTGAGCGCACAGCCCATGAATTTCAATCACACTATGGCGTAAATGAAAGCCATTATCTTTAGCGAGTGTGGTGATCGCCCCTTCAATTTTATGGCTACTTTTTTCTGTGACTGATAAGCAACGATCACAAATTAACATCACCGAAGTATGCTCAGCATCATCAAAATGATGACAAAGCACATAGCTATTGGTGGATTCTATTTTGTGAATAAAACCTTGTTCAAGTAGAAATTCCAATCCACGATATACGGTAGGTGGTTTAGCTTGAGGCTCTACTTGGCGTAATAAATCTAATAAATCATAAGCGCTGATTGCGGTAGGTTGTTGCATGATCAGACGCAATACTGCCAGACGTTGTGAAGTCAGGCGAACACCTCGTTTCTGGCAGATCTTTTCTGCCTGAGCGAGCAATTTCTCTTCATTCATAGGATAGGATGCTCTCAGACGTGATTAATTACGATGATCTTACCATTATTTTTTTTGAGCAAACCTTTGTGGAAAGTGGGATTTTGAGAAAATAACGCTATAAATTGTCATTATCAGTAAATCAAATCTAACCATGGTGAAAGGGGCTAATACTCATTCACAAGACTTATCTTAACGCCAATGATGAACGAGTAATAGTCAATGGGAAATAGACAAGGTGTGACAATATGATTGGCAAATGCGGGATAAGCATGAAACAAAGAAAAGCCCGTTAATGATATAACAGGCTTTAGCGTTTGATGTTATATGACTTAGAAGATAAGGTAAGTTCTTAAGTAACCGTCAGAACGGAATATCGTCATCAAAGTCCATTGGTGGTTCATTACTTGGCGCTGGTGCCGCTGCGGGTTGTTGTGCTGGGCGAGATGGTGCGCCACCACTAAACTGTTGTGATGCTTGTGGTTGCTGAGGTTGACCCCAACCGCCTTGGCCTTGTGAAGGTGCATTATCTTGACCACCACGGCCACCTAACATCTGCATTGTGCCACCGATATTCACCACAACTTCAGTGCTGTAGCGATCTTGACCACTTTGATCTTGCCATTTACGTGTTTGTAATTGACCTTCAATATAAACTTGTGAACCTTTACGCAGATACTCGCCAGCAATTTCTGCTAGTTTGCCGAAAATGACCACACGGTGCCATTCGGTTTTCTCTTTCATTTCACCGGTTTGTTTGTCGCGCCAGCTTTCTGAAGTTGCTAGTGTCAGATTTGCCACTGCACCACCACTTGGCATATAACGGATTTCTGGATCCTGCCCTAAATTACCGATAAGAATAACTTTGTTAACGCCTCTGCTCGCCATGTGAGGTACTCCTGCGAAAGTAAATTTTTTGAAATCATAAGCGATGAAGTTTATCACGTAAGCTAAAATTTGAATATGATGAGTAATGAATTTCTCCATTGAGAACAGGATCGACATTTTATTGTCTTAATATGGCAAATTTTCATTATCATTCAGTTTCAATATATATACTGTATATCCATTCAGCTAGTTTTGTGTCATAATTATCCGATTCTTTCTTTTTCGGCGACTCACTTAATCCGGGATATATTCATGGATAAAATCGAAGTACGGGGCGCTCGCACCCATAACCTAAAAAATATCAATTTGGTCATTCCCCGCGATAAACTTATTGTTATTACGGGACTTTCTGGCTCAGGTAAATCCTCTTTAGCCTTTGATACGCTTTATGCGGAAGGCCAACGGCGTTACGTTGAATCGCTTTCAGCTTATGCTCGTCAGTTTCTTTCCTTAATGGAAAAGCCTGATGTTGATCATATTGAAGGGTTATCGCCCGCTATTTCGATTGAGCAGAAATCGACATCACATAACCCACGCTCAACGGTCGGTACCATTACCGAGATCCACGATTACCTACGTCTATTATTTGCACGTGTGGGTGAACCGCGCTGTCCTGATCACGATATCCCTTTAGCGGCTCAAACGGTAAGCCAAATGGTGGATAATGTTTTAGCGCAACCTGAAGGTAAACGCTTAATGTTATTGGCGCCAATCGTAAAAGAGCGCAAAGGTGAGCATGTAAAATTACTCAATAATCTTGCTGCACAAGGCTATATTCGTGCTCGTATCGATGGTGAAGTGTGTGATTTATCAGATCCCCCTACCTTGGAGTTACAGAAAAAGCACACCATTGAAGTGGTCATTGATCGCTTTAAAGTTCGTGACGATCTGGCTCAACGTTTAGCAGAATCTTTTGAAACCGCATTAGAGCTTTCTGGCGGTACTGCTGTTATCTCTGATATGGACGATAGCAGTACTGAAGATATTGTTTTTTCTGCAAACTTTGCCTGTCCTATTTGTGGTTATAGCATGAGTGAACTAGAGCCACGGTTATTCTCTTTTAATAACCCCGCAGGTGCGTGTCCTACTTGTGATGGTTTAGGGGTTCAACAATTTTTCGATCCTGATTTGGTGATCCAGAATCGAGAAATTTCTCTGGCCGGTGGTGCGATTAAAGGGTGGGATCGGCGCAATTTTTACTATTTCCAAATGTTGCGCTCATTAGGCGAGCACTATCATTTTGATGTTGAAGCTCCCTTTGACTCATTACCCGACAAGATCCAGAAAGTGATTTTATCCGGTTCAGGTAAAGAAAATATTGAATTTAAATACACCAATGATCGAGGGGATGTTGTGGTTCGCCATCATCCTTTTGAAGGGGTATTAAATAATATGGAGCGCCGCTATCGTGAAACAGAATCGAGTGCGGTGCGTGAAGAGTTAGCTAAATATATTAGCAATCGTCCTTGCGCCTCTTGTGGTGGTACTCGCTTACGTCGCGAAGCTCGCCATGTGTATGTTGAAAATACCACGTTACCTGAAATTGCGGATTACAGTATTGGTCATGCGATGAGCTTTTTCCAAAATCTAAAACTCAGTGGTCAGCGAGCGAAGATTGCCGAAAAAGTATTAAAAGAGATTGGTGACAGATTAAAATTCTTGGTCAATGTGGGATTAAATTACCTCACTCTTTCTCGTTCAGCGGAGACATTATCAGGCGGCGAAGCGCAGCGTATTCGCCTAGCAAGCCAAATTGGTGCTGGATTAGTTGGGGTAATGTATGTACTTGATGAGCCTTCAATTGGTTTGCATCAACGCGATAACGATCGCCTACTGGAAACGTTGATCCACTTGCGTGATTTAGGTAACACGGTGATCGTCGTTGAGCATGATGAAGACGCTATCCGTGCCGCTGATCATATTATTGATATTGGGCCGGGTGCTGGCGTTCATGGTGGTGAGATAGTCGCTCAGGGTACACTGGAAGATATTGTTAATAATCCCAACTCATTAACCGGTAAATTCTTAAGTGGCGAACGCCGTATTGCTATCCCTGAAAAGCGTGTTCCTGTTGATCGCGAAAAAATGCTCACTATTTTAGGGGCGAAAGGTAATAACCTAAAAAACGTTAATTTAAAAATACCTGTTGGTTTATTTACTTGTATTACTGGTGTATCTGGCTCGGGTAAATCAACCTTAATTAATGATACGTTATTCCCCATTGCCCAACGTCAATTAAATGGCGCCACTAATAGCGTGCCAGCACCTTATTTAGACGTTGAGGGATTAGAGCACTTCGATAAAGTGATTGATATTAACCAAAGTCCTATCGGTCGTACGCCACGTTCCAACCCTGCGACTTATACCGGAGTATTTACCCCGATCCGTGAACTTTTTGCTGGTGTACCAGAATCACGAGCTCGCGGTTATACGCCAGGGCGCTTTAGTTTTAACGTGAAGGGGGGGCGTTGCGAAGCTTGCCAAGGCGATGGTGTATTAAAAGTTGAAATGCACTTTTTACCTGATGTGTATGTGCCTTGTGATCAGTGTAAAGGGCAACGTTATAATCGTGAAACCCTTGAGATTAAATATAAAGGGAAAAATATTCACGAAGCGCTAGATATGACAATCGAAGAAGCAAGAGAGTTTTTTGATGCGGTGCCCGCATTAGCGCGTAAGCTACAAACATTGATTGATGTGGGACTCTCTTATATTCGTTTAGGACAGTCTGCCACTACGTTATCGGGTGGTGAAGCACAACGGGTTAAATTAGCCAAAGAGTTGTCAAAACGGGGTACAGGCCAAACCCTCTATATTTTGGATGAACCGACCACGGGTTTGCACTTTGCCGATATTGAGTTACTTCTTGATGTGCTCCATCAGTTGCGTGATCAGGGTAATACGATTGTGGTGATTGAGCATAACCTCGATGTGATCAAAACCGCTGACTGGATCGTTGATTTAGGGCCTGAAGGAGGCAGTGGTGGTGGTCAGATCTTGATATCCGGTACGCCAGAGCAAGTTGCTGACTTTGAAGGCTCCCACACGGCAAGGTTTTTGAAACCAATTTTAGAGCGCGGTTATTAATAGCACACGGTTTACGCACTTCTTGTCTAAACGCTACAAATTTTGTTTGTAGCGTTTTTCTTTATAAAAAGGAATTTGATATTTTATTAGAGAAATTAATTCTATTAGATAAAACTATTCTTTTTTCGTCAGTCACGCTGATAGCCGCTTTTTATATAATTAACACTCTTTTTATAAAAAAAGAATAAATAGTTAATTCTGCTGTTTTATTACATTATTTTAACTAAATACGAGATAACAAAGCTAAATAGAAAGGATTATCATAGTATATCGTGATGCATAGCACAGTTTATTCATGGATTTGTTTCATTTGTTATACTTGACTATTATTGTATAACAATAGTGATATTGTGTTATGTTTCAATGTGTTATGTAAATTAAAAGGTTGCCGTAGGGGGAAGGTTATTATTTACTGTTCCCTTTGAACAGATAATCCTACTTTTCTCCTTGTGAGAGAATTATTTCCCAAAACGTTTTCAGCTATCACGATTTATAACAACTTTTTTCTCCGCAATATTTCCTATCATTTACCCATAATAAAAATACCTGCAAAAAGTAAGGCTATTAGGTCATCGCAAAGTTAGATAGTTCTTTTTACCCCCAAATTCGTTTTGCTATTAACAATTACAATATAAAAAGTGAGTACTAATATGGAAACGGCTTCCTCAAAAACAGAGACAACAAGCTATCCCGCAACTAGTGCTGGCGCTCGCCGAGCAGGTATGACAGAAGAACAATGGCGTGCAGCAATTAAATTTGACGGCAATGATGTGGGCTGGGTTATCATGAGTATCGGTATGGCTATCGGTGCAGGGATTGTTTTTTTACCTGTACAGGTTGGCTTAATGGGATTGTGGGTTTTCTTACTTTCCTCCGTGATTGGTTACCCCGCAATGTACCTTTTCCAACGCCTATTTATTAATACGTTGGCTGAATCTCCTGAGTGTAAAGACTACCCAAGCGTTATCACCGGTTATCTCGGTAAAAACTGGGGTATTTTATTAGGTGCACTCTATTTTGTGATGTTAGTGATTTGGATGTTTGTCTATTCCACAGCTATCACGAATGACAGTGCTTCTTATCTACAAACTTTTGGTGTGACTGACGGTTTATTATCAGAAAATCCGTTCTATGGTCTGATTTTAATCTGTGCGTTAGTGGCTATTTCTTCTCGTGGTGAACAATTACTGTTTAAGCTATCAAGCTTTATGGTAATGACAAAACTACTGGTTGTTGCGGCATTAGGTCTTTCAATGATTGGTATGTGGCATCTGTATAATGTTGGCGCATTACCACCTGCCGGACGTTTAATTAAAGAAGCCATTATCACACTACCTTTTACATTAACTTCTATTTTGTTTATCCAAACATTAAGCCCAATGGTTATCTCTTATCGTAGTCGTAACCAAAATCGTGAAGTAGCGCGTCATAAAGCATTACGTGCAATGAATATCGCTTTCGGTGTGTTGTTCTGTACGGTGTTTTTCTATGCGATCTCCTTCACATTAGCAATGGGACATGATGAAGCAGTAAAAGCTTATGAGCAAAATATCTCTGCATTAGCGATTGCGGCAAAATTCTTCCCTGGTGGTTGGGTAACCGTAGTGAGTGTGATGCTGAATATTTTCGCAGTAATGACCGCATTCTTTGGTGTCTATCTCGGTTTCCGTGAAGCAACACAAGGGATTGTGATGAATATTCTGCAACGCATGATACCCGTTGAAAAAATCAATGAAAAATGGGTACAAAACGGCATTATGATCTTTGCTGTGCTGTTAGCTTGGGGCGCCATTATTCTCAATGCACCAGTACTGAGCTTTACCTCAATTTGTAGTCCTATCTTTGGTATGGTCGGTTGTCTTATCCCTGCATACCTAGTGTACAAAGTACCGATGTTACATAAATACAAAGGCGCATCACTTTATCTGATTATCTTTACGGGTCTGCTACTTTGTGTTTCTCCGTTCTTGGCATTCTCATAGTCGTCAACTGCG
The DNA here is from genome assembly GCF_000160755.1 of Proteus mirabilis ATCC 29906. Classification (GTDB taxonomy): domain Bacteria; phylum Pseudomonadota; class Gammaproteobacteria; order Enterobacterales; family Enterobacteriaceae; genus Proteus; species Proteus mirabilis. The sequence goes on along the minus strand of NZ_GG668579.1, from coordinate 465,664 downwards.
GTTCGAGTTAGCTGTTATTAAAAACGATATTAATCCAAGGTGTTAGATTATGAGCCAGAACAATAATTCTCATTTATGGTCGCAGTTTATTCGTCAATTACGTGAAGGTGTTAAGCCAGCAGTAGGTTGCACTGAGCCGATTTCATTGGCATTAGCTGCGGCAAAAGCAACCGCATTATTAGCTGAGCCTGTTGTTGGTATTGAAGCGTGGGTTTCGCCTAATTTAATGAAAAACGGAATGGGCGTAACAGTACCAGGAACGGGAATGGCGGGATTGCCCATCGCGGCTGCATTAGGGGCGACAGGGGGCAATCCGGATGCTGGCCTTGAAGTATTACTTACAGCATCACCACAAGCTATCGCTCAGGCTAAGACATTGGTTGCTGAAGGAAAAGTGACGGTTGGCGTGAAAACGCCATGTAGTGATGTACTCTACTCCGAAGCAAAAGTATATGGTCAGTCAGGTTATGCCATTGTCAGTATTGCTAAAGAGCATACCCATGTTGTGCGCTGTGAGTGTAATGGCAAAGTTGTTTTTGAGGATGATAAAACGAGTTTGACTCATGCCGGGGATAGCGTAGAAGAAAAGCCTTTTGCGACGGTTTGTGCTGAAGATATTTATCGCTTTGCACTCAATGTACCTATAGATCAAGTCGCCTTTATGCTTGATGCGGCTTATCTAAATGGTGCTTTATCAGAAGAAGGACTAAAAAATAGTTATGGATTGGCGATAGGGCGGACGCTGGTTTCACAGCAAGAGAATGGCTTATTAGGTAAGGATTTACTGAGTGAAATCATGATAAGAACGTCTGCCGCTTCAGATGCACGTATGGGGGGCGCTGTATTACCTGCTATGAGTAACTCAGGCTCCGGTAATCAAGGCATTGCTGCGACATTGCCGGTAATGGTAGTTGCTGAATTTATTCAAGCAGATGACGAAACTTTATTACGGGCATTAGTTTTATCGCACTTAATGGCGATTTATGTTCATAGCCATTTCCCACCTCTGTCTGCATTGTGTGCGGCAACCACTGCATCAATGGGGGCGGCTGCGGGTATGGCATGGCTACTGACTAAAGACTTCACCACTGTAAGTATGTCAATCAACAGTATGATTGGTGATATTAGTGGCATTATCTGTGATGGCGCCTCAAATAGCTGTGCGATGAAAGTATCAAGTAGTGCGGCGAGTGCGTATAAAGCCGTTTTGATGGCGATGCAAAATCAAAGTGTAGCGGGTACTGACGGGATTGTCAGTGATGATGTTGATAGTTCAATTGCGAATCTCTGCGCATTAGCCAGTCGTGCAATGCAACATACAGATATTCAAATTATTGAGATCATGGAAGAAAAAGCACGCCGTAATGCCGGGGAAAAGCAGCAAGCTGTCAATGCATAAAAGGCAAAGACCTAAAAAGACAGTGAAAAATGTTGTAATGCAGTAAAGAAAATACCTGCTTATGAAAATAGGCAGGTATTTTTTTAAGCTAATATCAGCAACGAATGGTTGGTTATATTAATTAACTGACGGCTGCAAAGGCTTGTGCAATGCGCTGCACATTATTGTTATTGACACCCGCCATACAAACACGACCTGTACCAATCAGGTAAATACCAAACTCTTCACGTAATCTATCTACTTGCTCTGGTGAAAAGCCGGTATAACTGAACATACCGCGTTGTGTTAATAAATGATCAAAGTTTTTCTCAGGTAATGCTTCTTTTAAGGCATTAACTAAAGTTACACGCATCTCTTTGATGCGGTCACGCATATGAGCCACTTCTTTTTGCCATTGTGCGGTTAATACATGATCTGATAAAACTTGATTAACCAGTTGTGCGCCATAGTTAGCAGGACTTGAATAGATACGACGTGCGCCCGCTTTTAATTGCCCTAATACATGCTCACACTCTTTCGCGTTATCACATACAATCGATAAGCCACCCGCTCGTTCCCCATAAATCCCGAAGATTTTAGAGAATGAGTTACTGACTAATACAGGTAACCCCGCTTTGGCCATAGCGCGAACCGCATAAGCATCATCATCTAAACTTTCAGCAAATCCCTGATAAGCAATATCAAGGAAAGGGATTGCTTGACGCGCTTTGAGGATCTCAATGACCTGATCCCATTGTACTTTGGTGAGATCGGATCCTGTTGGATTATGGCAACATGGGTGCATCAGTACGATGCTTTTTTCAGGAAGCTTTTTAAAGCAATCTATTAATGCATCGAATTTGACCCCTTTGGTTTCGGGATCAAAATAAGGATAATAATTTACTTTAAAACCGGAGCCCGCAAAAATAGACGCATGATTGTCCCAAGTGGGATCACTGATCCAAACTTCAGAGCTTGGAAAATAGCGATGTAGAAAATCTGCGCCGACTTTTAGCGCTCCGGAGCCACCTAATGTTTGTATGGTAGCAATCTTTTTGTCTGCAATAAGCGGGTTATCAGCACCAAAAAGGAGAGTCTGTACTTCGTGGCGATAAGGGGCGAGTCCTTCCATTGGCAAATACAGTGTTGCGGTAGGTGTCATCGCATTAAGCTGCTGACGCGCCACAGACACAGTGCCTAGAATGGGGGTTTTGCCTTCTTCATCATAATAAAGACCAATACTTAGGTTAATTTTATCTTGACGTGGATCTTTATTATAGACATCCATTAATGAGAGAATCGGATCTCCCGCAAACGCTTCAACCTGTTGAAACACGGCTTTTATTCTCCAATCACTTTTTGTGTGCCAGATAGATACAATATCTTGTGTGCTATTGTTCGTCTAGGTATTCCATAATGACGCGCGAAGTTAATTTGGTAATTAATTCGTACGCGCTAATACCACTATATTTGGCTATTTCTTCTACGGGTAGCACATCTCCCCATAAAATAGCTTCATCACCGACACGATCAATTAGCTCAGATCCCAAATCGACGCTGATCATATCCATGGATACGCGTCCAACAATCGGCACTTTTCGACCGTTGATCCAAACAGGGGTGCCAGAAGGTGCACTACGTGGGTAACCATCACCATAACCGATAGCAATAACACCCAGATAAGTATCTTTTTCACTTACCCATGTGCCACCATAACCAACGGGTTCACCTGCTTTATGTTTACGAACCGCAATAAGGCTCGTTTTTAGTGTCATTGCCGGGGTTAAACCAAAGTCTTTACCTGTTCTGTTATCACCCGTAGGTGAGATACCGTATGTGATGATCCCAGGGCGAACCCATTGATAATGGACTTGTGGCCAAAATAAAATTCCCGCAGAAGCAGCGATAGATTTATCACCCGCTTTATCTTGGATAAAGGCTTGAAATAGCTGAATTTGATTTTGTGTGACTTCAGGAATATCAGGCTCATCCGCGCGACTAAAATGACTGACCAAATTGACGGGTTGTTGGACATTTTTACAAGCACAAAGTCGTTGATAAAAAGCCTCAGCTTCTTCAGGACGGACGCCTAAACGATGCATTCCAGTATCGAGCTTCATCCAGACTTTTACGGGTTCTTCTAAATCGGCATTTTCTAACGCTTCGAGTTGCTCTTCACTATGAACAACAGTCTCAATATGGTTAACCACCAAAATGGGTAAATCAACAGCATCAAAGAAGCCTTCAAGTAGTAGGATGGGTTTCACAATCCCCCCACTACGTAATGTTAAGGCTTCACCGATACGTGCTACGCCAAAACAATCAGCATCATCCATTAAAGTATATGCTGTTTCTAATAACCCATGACCATAAGCGTTTGCTTTCACGACAGCTATCAGGTGGCTATGTGGTGCATAGTCTCTTACATGCTGAAAATTGTGACGCAGAGCGCGGCGATCTATTACTGCGGTTGCCGCTTTCATGTTATTTCTCTATTTCCTTTTATTCCGTCAAGGTGGATGGTTATTCGTCGTCGTAAGCAGGGCCTGCGTAGTTATCAAAGCGAGACCATTGACCATTAAAGGTTAGTCTTACCGTACCGATAGGGCCATTACGCTGTTTACCAATGATAATTTCTGCCACCCCTTTTAGGTCGCTATTTTCGTGATAAACTTCGTCACGATAGATAAACATAATCAAGTCGGCATCTTGCTCAATAGAGCCCGATTCACGTAAGTCAGAGTTAACTGGGCGCTTATCAGCACGTTGTTCCAAACTACGGTTTAACTGTGACAGAGCGACAACAGGAACCTGTAATTCTTTAGCTAATGCTTTCAAAGAGCGTGAAATTTCAGCAATTTCTAAAGTTCGGTTCTCAGATAATGAAGGTACTCTCATTAACTGCAAGTAGTCAATCATGATTAGGCTTAAACCGCCATGTTCACGATAAATTCTTCGGGCACGAGAGCGCACCTCGGTGGGGGTTAAACCAGAGGAATCATCAATATACATATTACGTTTTTCAAGCAAAATACCCATGGTACTTGAAATACGCGCCCAATCTTCATCGTCAAGTTGCCCAGTACGAATACGGGTTTGATCCACGCGAGACAATGAAGCGAGCATACGCATCATGATTTGGTTACCTGGCATCTCTAAGCTAAAGATAAGTACAGGTTTTTCTTCCGTCATTGCCGCATTTTCGCATAAGTTCATCGCGAAGGTAGTTTTACCCATAGAAGGACGTGCTGCGACAATAATTAAATCTGATTTTTGCAGTCCGGCGGTTTTTTTATCCAGATCTTGATAGCCACTGGATACCCCCGTCACACCATCATGAGGTTTTTGGTAGAGTTGCTCTATTTTTTCAACGGTTTCTTCTAAAATGGCATCAATTGCTTTTGGCCCTTCATCTTTATTGGCGCGGGTTTCGGCAATTTGAAAGACGCGAGATTCAGCAAAATCGAGCAGATCTTCGCTGGTGCGTCCTTGGGGATCAAATCCAGCATCAGCAATTTCATTGGCGACTTTGATCATATCGCGAACGACAGCACGCTCACGTACAATGTCGGCATAAGCGTTAATATTGGCTGCACTTGGCGTATTTTTGGATAGTTCTGCTAAATAAGCAAAGCCTCCAACGCTTTCTAATTCTGCGTTTTGTTCTAGTGCTTCTGATAAGGTTATCAGATCAATAGGTTTACCCAGCTCAAGTAAACGCTGCATTTGCGCAAAAATAGTGCGATGAGGTCGGCTATAAAAATCATCGGCAGTGACACGCTCGGAGACATTATCCCAACGCTCGTTATCTATCATTAGACCGCCTAACACCGATTGTTCGGCTTCTAGCGAATGGGGGGGAAGCTTCAACCCTTCCATTTGGCGATCTTTTATCTCAGACATTAGCTTGTCAGTGGTCTTGTTTCTGGCCATAAATCCTGCACAAAGTCGAAAAAATATCAATCAGCGCATTAGTATACGCTAACCCAATAATCTGTGCCTTGTAGAAATAACGATCATTTGTCATTATCTCTACAGGTCGTTACAACGCTGGTTTATATAATCCTAGGTCAATCATCAATCTTATAAAGGAGATTACGATGGCTAAACGCATTCAGTTTGCAGCTCATGGTAATGCCGATGTACTCGAGCTAACTTCATTTACCCCCGCCCCTCTAGGCGATAACGAAGTACAGGTTGCCAATAAAGCCATTGGCATTAATTATATTGATACTTATGTGCGTAGCGGATTATATCCAGTAGAGCATTTCCCAAGTGGCTTAGGAACTGAAGCTGCCGGTGTTGTGATTAAAACAGGCGCTCATGTTACTTCACTTAAAGAAGGGGATAGAGTTGTATATGCACAATCTCCATTAGGCGCCTACAGCGATACGCATAATGTACCAGAAAATAAAGTAGCTCGCCTGCCTGATAATATCTCTTTTGAACAAGCCGCCGCCTCTTTTTTGAAAGGATTAACGGTTTATTATCTATTCAATGAAACATACAAATTACGTGCAGGGGAAACCTTTTTATTCCATGCAGCGGCGGGTGGTGTCGGGCTAATTGCCAGCCAATGGGCGAAAGCGATTGGCGCTAAAATGATTGGTACTGCAGGCAGTGATGAGAAAGTGGCTAAAGCTAAGGCCGCAGGTGCATGGAAAGTGATTAACTATCAAACTGAATCTATTGTTGAACGTGTCCTTGCGCTCACCAATAACCAAAAAGTACCCGTTGTGTATGATTCTGTTGGCAAAGCAACTTGGTTGGATTCGTTGCACTGTTTGCAACGCCGAGGCTTAATGGTCAGTTTTGGTAACGCTTCTGGTGCGGTAACAGGGGTTGATTTAGGTATTCTTAATAAATTGGGTTCACTTTATGTTACTCGTCCTTCTATTTCCGGCTACATTACGACGCGCGAAGAGTTAGATGCAGCAAGTGAAGCACTATTTACGTTAATTGGTCGTGGTAAAATTGATGTCAGTGTGCCAGATAATCAGAAATTTGCATTAGCTGATGCTAAAGCCGCACACCGTTATCTTGAAAGTCGTCAATCTCAAGGTTCAAGTCTATTGATCCCATAGTTTTTAAAGTTTACAAGTATAAAAAATCCATCTTTATTAACTGATTAACTAAATAGTTGATTAAGCAATTTGAGTAAGATGGATTTTTATCACGGGTTAAAAAGGACTATTTTTCGGTCACAAACTTGAGCGCATTCTCTAGCACGGTTAAATCAGCACCTTGTTTGTGGGCATTTTCACTTAAATGACGACGCCATTGTCTTGCCCCGGGAATACCTTGGAAAATTCCCAACATATGGCGGGTGATATGACCTAAATAAGTGCCTTGTGAGAGCTCTTTTTCAATATAAGGATACATGGCTTTTACGGCAGCGACGGCATTAGTAACAGGTAACTGATTATCAAAAAGCACGTGATCCACATGAGCCAATATTGATGGATTTTGATAAGCTTCGCGACCTACCATAACACCATCCATATATTTTAAGTGCTCCTGTGCCTCTTCTAGTGACTTAATTCCCCCATTAATTGCCATAGTGAGATGCGAGAAATCACGTTTTAATTGATAAACACGAGGATAATCTAAAGGAGGCACTTCGCGGTTTTCTTTGGGGCTTAATCCCGATAACCAAGCTTTGCGAGCATGAATAATAAAGGTATCGCAGTTATTATCACGGCTGACGGTATCAATAAAATCACATAGAAATTGATAGCTATCTTGGTTGTCGATGCCAATACGTGTTTTTACCGTCACAGGAATATCGACCACATCACGCATAGCTTTCACGCAATCTGCAACGAGTTGTGCTTCACCCATTAAACAAGCACCAAAGCGTCCATTTTGTACCCGATCAGAAGGGCAACCTACATTTAAATTAATTTCATCATAGCCACGCTCTTGTGCCAATTTTGCACATTGCGCTAACGCTTGTGGATCACTGCCGCCAAGCTGTAATGAGATCGGGTGCTCTTCGTTGCTATATTTTAAATAATCACCTTTGCCATGAATAATGGCACCTGTTGTGACCATTTCAGTATACAGCAAAGTATTTTTGGTAAGCTGGCGAAAGAAATAACGGCAATGGCGATCAGTCCAATCGAGCATAGGTGCAACAGAGAAGCGATTAAGTGGGTAATTCCCTTGAGTGCCCTGTGTTTGCTTGTTTTCTAGTGTTTTATCGGTTGGTGTATTTTCGTGCATTATAACCCATTTTAGTGTGTTTTCTCTTTATCAGGACACCAATGAGGACACCAGATTTTGGTGTTTTACTGAGAGTAAGAGAGGATTTATATCGAGATGGCTTACTATAGCATAACAAAATGTGATAGAGCAGGTGGTGTGATCTTTCCCTAAAACGAGGCCGATATAATTAGATTTTATGTACGAAGCTTAATTATTGATGAACTAATCTAGGTTTAATTATTAGATCGAAAAGGGCTCCTATAAGGAGCCCTTCGAAAATATCTCGCTAACGGGGTCTAAGACCAACCAGCTTCACACTGTACCGCGCTTTCAATCTAGTGACGTTTCCGTCGATGATTAGATTCTAGTCAATTCCCGATTGATGTCAAGTAGCTTGTTCTTCATCGGATGTATAGATATACTTTTTTATCATCAGAGTGGAATATCAATATGCCTGTAAAATCAATAATTAAGACGCTATCTAACTCTCGACTCTCTACTTACAAACAACCACACTTATGCGATGTAAGCGATGAACAAAGCTTAGGGTTATATGTGTGGAATAAACAGTTATCAGGTCTCTTTTATCCAGTACTTCAAGTATTAGAAGTCTCTTTGCGTAATGCTATCAATAATGCTTACATCGAATACCATGAGCAGCTAGTCGAAGCAAATTATCAACCACAAGATTGGGCTAAAGAGAAAGCCAAAATAGACCAGTTTTGGTTTAGTAATTCTTATACAAATCAAAATAATAGTAAGGGGTTTCAACAGATAGTTAAAGCTAAGAAGGATTTAGTTAGAGAGGGTAAAGCTATTACTCCTGATAATCTAATTGCGAAACTAACATTTGGTTTTTGGGTTCACTTAACAGACAAGAATCATCGTTCAAGCCAATCCCTTGCTAATCCTCCTATTATCGAGCTTTGGCCAAAGCTTAATAATTTTGTTTTTCCATATGCTAAGGACTTAAATGGTACCTCTTTGAGTATTAACCATATTAGCTCAAATTTATTTGAAATAAATAGACTTAGAAATCGTATTGCGCACCATGAACCTATCTGGAAAGCAACAGATTTGTTTGATTCTGATGACAGCATAAATATGGTTATTTCACATTACGAACGATGCTTAAAAGTCATTCATTGGATTAACCCTAACAATTTAAAGTTATTATCTGTCATAGACAACGACAAATTGATGGGAATAGCTTGCACTCAACATACGCTATGGCGAAGTAAAATGTTAGCATCGGGACTTTATTCTGTTCCAGATATCATTAAATGGAAAGAAAGACATGAAATCAACACCAGACGCAAAGGTGAAGTCGTTAGTGTGACAGCAAATTATGCGATTATACGCTGTAAAAAGTCACATCAGATATTTTACACCAACCAATCAATGCAGAAGAGACGCAAAGCTTGGCCTTTAACGGTTGGTATTGATGTTACTTTCATTCCAAAACCAGCCTCAGCTCAAGGCAACCATCCCAATGCGACTCAAGTAAAACAATGAAAAAGATTTATATTGTGCACTCACTGGTCTGGATCTTTGATCCCATTCAAATGGAAGTGCATGCTGTCTAAGAAAAACTAAATTATTTAATGAGTATAAATACACAGTATATTATCTTAATAATTAAATTTATCTCAATGCTATTAAAAATGAAAATAGCCAATGCTCAAAAATCTACGTTATAAAACAAAAGTAAAAATAAAAAATAGAAAAGGAGCATTGGTTATGAATATTGAAAGGAAAATACTAGTCAAACTAAAAAATATACATTCACTTGATCAAAATAAAAAACTATTACGCTCTGGTTACCATAATCAATATAATACATTTTTATCTAATATTTCTTTTGTTCCAGTATTATCATCATCACAATTACCACCTAAAAATCATCTTTCTCTTACATCAAATCATTTAAATGATTACTATTATTTAAATTTACCTAATGATAACACATATACATTAGATGAAATTATTAAAATATTAAAACAACATCCTGATATAGAATATGTGCAAAAAATTCCAAAATTACCTGTACAGCCACCTAATATTACGCCGGATTTAACTCGCCATCAGCATTATTTAAAAACCCCAAAAATAAAATCAAATGAAATAACTGGGTTAGGTATTATAGACGCTTGGAATAAAAATGCTTATGGACAAGGTATACAGGTGGCCGATATTGAGTGGGATTTTGATTTATCACATCCCGATTTGTTAGCTAATAATATCACGCCACTTTTTCCTTTAACTGAAAAAACCGATCAAGCCGACCATGGTACGGCAGTGGCGGGGTTAATTATGGGGAAAAAAGACGGTAAAGGTATTACTGGGCTTGCTTATAAATTAGATATGTTTTATGCCATATCAGAATTAAGCAGTGGTCGTATTGAAGCAATTATTGCCAGTAAACAGAAATTACACGCGGGTGATATTGTTTTATATGAGATGCAGACAGTTTGTGAACATCATGCTTATGTTCCTGCTGATTATGAAATGCATATCTGGGAGGCAACTCGTACATTAACAGAAGCGGGGATTATTGTGATCATGGCTGCCGGCAATGGGGGGGTTGATCTCGATTTACCTTTTTATGATAGCTATCGTCAACGTAGCGATAACCACTCTATACGTGTCGGTGCGGGCTCGCCTTATACGCTAAATCGTTTACCTTTCTCAACGCATGGCTCCCCCATTCATGTGCAAGCATGGGGAGAAGATGTGACCACTGCCGGATATGGTGATCTTTTTCATGGTGACGGGAATAACAAATATACGGCTAATTTTAGTGGAACATCATCAGCCTGTGCATTAGTCGCGGGGGCGGCTGCGGTTATTCAATCTTGGTATAAAGATAAAACCAACACGGTATTAACGCCAATAGAGATGCGAGAGCTACTGATTAAAACAGGAACTTATCCATCATTAAATGAAAAGATAGGCCCTTTGCCTAATGTAAATAATGCCATCTTACATTTAAAAAATTTAATCCAATATAATTAATAGAAAGGATACCTTCTATGGCTTAAGACTATGGAAGGTATTTTTAGTATTTATCTTGCTGAAAATAATCTTTTTTAAGTCTGTTTTAGACTTGAAAATACCGCGATAGAATGATTTGTGATAAAAAATTTATTTAATCATAAATTAAAATAATTTATTAGTATTTATACTTATTATTAATTATTTGATTATATTCTATTTTTTGTTTTTTATAACAAAGTCGAAAGTTATGATGAAAAGCTTAAAAATGAATAGTTTTTCATAAGAAATGTACCTTTTTGCTTTCAATTTTACCTCACTACGTTTATCATTTGCCCCTTGTACTATACATACGGCGTTGCTGGTTTTGGGCTTCTGTGGAGCATACTGCTCCGGCAGCTCACACAGTCTTTTCCGGCGGCGGTTCTATCTGCATTATTCTTCGGGATAGAGTATTACCTTAAATGACTGAGAAAACATCTCTGACACCACTAGTCGAATTAAAATCCTTAAGTAAAGGTTTCGACGGAAAACAAATCATTTCCCGCCTCGATCTGACTATCAACCATGGCGAGTTTTTAACCATACTCGGCCCTTCAGGCTGTGGTAAGACGACGGTATTACGTTTAATTGCGGGCTTAGAAGACGCGGATGATGGACAAATTATCCTAGATGGACAGGATATTACCCATATTCCAGCAGAACAGCGTTTTGTAAATACCGTTTTCCAAAGTTATGCCCTGTTTCCCCATATGACCGTATTTGAAAATGTGGCTTTTGGTCTACGTATGCAGAAAACACCTGCTGCAGAGATCAATAGTCGCGTTATGGAAGCGTTACGTATGGTGCAACTGGAGGACTTTGCCCAACGTCGTCCTGCTCACCTTTCTGGTGGTCAACAGCAACGGGTTGCGATTGCACGGGCGGTGGTCAATAAGCCGAAGGTATTGTTGTTAGACGAATCATTGTCTGCTCTGGATTACAAATTACGTAAGCAGATGCAAAATGAGCTAAAAGCCTTACAACGAAAACTGGGGATCACCTTTATTTTCGTCACCCACGATCAGGAAGAAGCACTGACTATGTCAGATAGGATCGTGGTAATGAAAGAAGGGCGTATTGAGCAAGATGGCACGCCTCGAGAAATCTATGAAGAGCCAACTAACTTATTCGTTGCGCAATTTATAGGTGAAATCAATATCTTTGATGCACGTGTCCTACATCGTATTGATGAGACACGTATTAGAGCGGATGTTGAAGGGCACGAATGCGATATTTACACGCAATTACCTGTTACTCAAAATCAGCAGCTGAAAGTGTTACTCAGACCAGAAGATCTGCGCGTTGAAGAGATACACGATCTTGAAAACCTTCCGGGACTTATCGGTTATGTTCGTGAACGTAACTATAAAGGCATGACGCTAGATTCTGTTGTTGAAATGGAAAATGGCAAGATGGTGATGGTGAGTGAATTCTTTAATGAAGATGATCCGGATGTTGATCACTCGTTAGACCAAAAGATAGCGGTAACTTGGGTTGAGAGCTGGGAGGTCGTGCTGGCTGATGAAGAAAACACGTAAACTATTTCAAAACATCGTTATTACTGGTGTTGTGGGTTGGTTAATGGTGTTCGTCTTCTTACCGAATATCATGATCATCGCCACCAGTTTTTTAACCCGTGATGATGCGAATTTAGTCGAGATGGTTTTTACACTCGATAACTATTATCGCTTATTTGATCCAATGTATGCAGAAGTATTACTGCACTCTATTAATATGGCATTGGTAGCGACCTTAGCTTGTTTAATATTAGGTTATCCTTTTGCTTTTTTTCTGGCAAAAATGCCTAAGAAAATACAACCATTACTGCTGTTTTTATTAATAGTTCCCTTTTGGACTAACTCACTTATTCGTACTTATGGGTTAAAGATTTTTCTTAGTACGAAAGGCTATTTTAATGAGTTTCTATTGTGGATAGGGCTTATCGATAAACCGCTAAGGATTATCTATACCCCAGAGGCGGTAGTATTAGGGTTGGTTTATATTTTATTACCTTTTATGGTTCTGCCACTCTATTCCAGCATTGAAAAACTGGATAAACCCTGTTTGGAAGCAGCTCGAGATCTCGGTGCGAATAAATTACAGACCTTTATTCGTATTATTATCCCATTAACTATGCCGGGGATCATCGCAGGTTGTTTATTGGTAATGTTACCTGCCATGGGCTTATTCTTTGTGGCGGACTTAATGGGGGGCGCGAAAAACCTACTTATTGGTAACGTAATAAAGAGCCAATTCTTAAATATTCGCGACTGGCCATTTGGGGCAGCTACCAGTATCTGTTTAACACTGGTGATGGGGTTAATGCTATTTGTGTATTACCGAGCCGTAAAACTACTGCATAAGAAGGTAGAAATAGAATGATAGGACGGTTATTGCGGGGTGGATTTATGTCCATCATTTACGCGTATCTTTATATCCCGATTATCATTCTGATAGTTAACTCTTTTAACTCATCACGTTTCGGGATCAACTGGAAAGGCTTTACCACTGACTGGTATACCATTTTATTAAATAATGACAGCCTGCTACAAGCTGCAGGGCATTCATTAACGATGGCAGTCACCTCAGCAACCTTTGCGACGTTGATTGGTTCATTGGCTGCGGTGGCGCTTTATCGTTATCGTTTTCGTGGTAAAAAGTTTGTTGGTGGTATGCTGTTTGTGGTGATGATGTCGCCAGATATTGTGATGGCGATTTCATTATTGGTTTTATTTATGCTATTAGGCATTTCCTTAGGGTTTTGGTCATTACTGGTGTCGCATATTACCTTTTGTCTGCCTTTTGTGGTGGTCACGGTCTATTCGCGACTCAGTGGTTTTGATGTCAAAATGCTTGAAGCCGCTAAGGATCTAGGGGCGGGTGAATTTACTATTTTACGTAAAATCATTATGCCATTAGCGATGCCGGCAGTAGCCTCGGGTTGGCTATTAAGCTTTACGTTATCGATGGATGACGTGGTTGTCTCTTCTTTTGTGACTGGACCAAGCTATGAAATTTTACCATTAAAAATTTACTCAATGGTAAAAGTAGGTGTTTCACCGGAAGTGAATGCACTGGCAACCATCCTTTTAGGGCTATCATTAGTATTAGTATTAATTAGTCAGTTGATCTTACGAGATAGAACTGGCAAAGCGTAATTTAAAAGTATTAGTGCGAGTTTCTCGCACTTTTTACGGTCTTGATGACCAAATCTGTTGGAGGTAGGCGTTACGCCTATTTGATATTAACGCATCAACCACTGAAGGAAGCCTAAATGAAAAAGTGGTCCTCTGTACTTGCTGCCAGTGTAATGGCATTAAGTATTGGTACAGCATCGGCTGATGATGGTAAGACAATCTATTTCTATAACTGGACGGAATATGTACCGCCAGGATTGCTGGAACAGTTTACAAAAGAGACTGGGATTAAGGTGATTTACTCCACCTACGAATCTAACGAAAGCATGTATACCAAATTAAAAACCTATAAAGACGGTGCTTATGATTTGGTGGTTCCTTCAACTTATTTTATTTCTAAAATGAGTCATGAGGGGATGCTACAGAAGATTGATAAATCAAAGCTCAGTAATTTTGATAATCTTGACCCAAGTTTATTACATAAATCATTCGATCCTCAAAATGACTACTCAATCCCTTATATTTGGGGAGCGACTGCGATAGGGATTAATAGTGATGAAGTTGATGTAAGTAGCATTACTTCATGGGCTGATTTATGGAAACCGGAATATAAAGATAGCTTACTGTTAACGGATGATGCACGTGAAGTATTCCAAATGGCTTTATTAAAATTAGGCTATTCAGGTAATACCACAGATCCAAAACAGATTGAAGAAGCCTATAAAGAGTTACAAAAGCTGATGCCTAATGTACTGGCTTTTAATTCGGATAATCCTGCTAATCCTTATATGCAAGGAGAAGTGAATCTAGGGATGATCTGGAATGGCTCTGCATTTATTGCGCGAGAAGCAGGTGCTCCTATTGAGTTGGTATGGCCAAAAGAGGGCGGTATCTTCTGGATGGACAGCTTAGCTATTCCTGCAAATGCAAAAAATGTTGAAGGTGCGCATAAGCTTATCGACTTCTTATTACGCCCCGAAGTTGCTGCGAAAGTGGCTGAAAATATCGGCTATCCAACACCTAATTTAGCGGCACAGAAATTATTGCCAAAAGCCATCACAAAAGATAGCTCACTTTACCCTAGTGAAGAGATTATCAGTAAAGGCGAATGGCAAAATGATGTGGGTGAAGCGACGGTTTTATACGAAAGCTATTACCAAAAACTGAAAGCGGGTCGTTAATTAAGTTTATCAGTACCAAAAAGCCACCGTTAAACGGTGGCTTCTTATTTTGTATAGAAAAAAGAGAACATTATCATTAAATCAACGATAAAATAGATGACAGTGTGTATTTGAACCGAAAGAATAATTAAGTTAAGGGCGATTAGTGCCATTTTTTATACAAGCCTCGGCAATCAGCAGGCTGTTTTTTTCTTGTATATTTCGTTGTTGCTCAATATTAATCATATAGTTACTTTGTAAGAAATAGCTGATATGAACATCAAACTTTTCAGTAATTAAATAAACAAACTCAATACTGATCCTATTTGTTCCTCGTTCATACCGTGAAAGTTGTTGCTGACTTATGCCTAACTCTTTGGCAAATAGTTTCCCCGAATATTTTAAATTTTTTCGCAAGTGACGTATTCGTTGTCCTATACGAAAATTAATCGTTTTGCTGCTATCAATCATTTCATCAGCCTTAAAAATTCAAATCATTATTGATAAGAAAAAGTGAGACTGGCTAATCCGTTTGCTTTACCCGGTTTTAGTGTCCCAGTCGTGATATAGCGAGTTGACAGGTTTAATATGTAGTTTTCGTTGTTAGAAGTTGTTATATGGAGTAAACGTTGGTTAGGTTGTCCTATCGCACTGATATCAGGGCCATACACCACGGGAGTTGGATTATCATTAAAGAAAAATTGAATACCAATACCAGAAGCATCAGAGTCTGATGTCAGTGTGAGGATATCTGTATTATTAGAATAGGTAGACTGATCGGTCATGCTGGCATATAAATGCACATTACTATCGCATGTAACAGAGATGGGTTTAGCCTGACTTTTTGATGTTGAACCAATGGCTGCCATATCTCGCATTGAGATATCACCTAATTCATAGGTGAGATTTTTGGTATTTACGGTACAGCCTCGAGCTTTAATAGTAATAGTGACGGGGTTAATTGCTACGATAGAGGTATTATTGCCTTTATGGCCTCCACCATATTCAGACCATGTATTGGCGATAACTGTATATGGAATGTTATAAACGCCAGTCTCAAGATGTTTATCTGTCACCACAAAGACGACTTTGCCTTTCAGTGAAACGCGATCCACATTATGGTTAACGGTAGAGCCTACTGCAGGATAAATCACCGTTGCACCCGAACCGTTATCAACATCAATAGGTACGTAAGCAACACTATCATTGTTATCTTTTAAACCAAAAGCATAGCCGATACCTTTAACTCCGGGGAGTGAATAAACAGGATAACGATTACTACCTTCGTAATAGTAGATCCCGCTAATTTTTGAACCAGTAGCATTAGCATAGAGGGTTTCAACCCAACATTTTTGCAAAAATTTCTTCTCACATTTGAAACCATTATGGACAGAGGTTTCACCTATCCAAGTTGATGTGATGGGCGTTCCTGCGGGAGTACCATCGGCGGCACCATCAAAATTCATAGGTGGAGGGGTTACCACTAATGGATCTGCAATAGCCCATGCCATTTGGCTCGGGATACAAAGAAGAGAAACCAGCAATGTGAAGAAAGAAAAAGAGCGTGTCATTATTGGTACTCCAGTAAAAAGGTTGCTGTTGCATTCGCCGATCCGGCTTGAACAGGAAGTTGAGTCGCTACATAGCGAGCATAAAATTGCAGGGTATTATCTTGGTTAGGCAATAAGGTATAAGACTGGCTTTTATCGTTAATATCGATGGAAGCTCCTGAGTTATCCATAATGGAAATGGCAACTCCCTTGGCACCCGTTGCATCAATGGCGAGTAAGGCGTTATCAATAGGATCGGCACGACCATTAAAACTGACCTTCACAGCACTGGCTTCAGGTTGGCAATCGACTAATTTAATACTAAAAGGGATAACAGGCGTACGTTGTTGCGTTATCGTCGTAGAAATAAAATCTTTTGTGGCGATTTGGCCTAATTTTACGGTAATACGTTTTGAGTTTGTCTCTACCGTACATGTGTTTCCTGTTACTCTGGCATTAATGTGTACCAATGTATCGTAAGCAGATCCCTTAGTGGTAAACAGTAATGACAACGCTACAATAAGCATTAATTTGTGCATTATTGGCACTCCTGTGTCATTTTCACAAAAGGTTCATCAAGTTGAGAGGCGGGTAATTGATAGTTCACTTGACAGTATTGAGAGGCATTATGCCCCCAGCGGATCTCTAATTTTCCTGAATCAGGGACACCCGATAAGTAGAGTAAGCCATCATCGCCAACAATACCGGACAGATGATTTTGTTTATCAGTTGCTATTGCCCCAAAAGGGAGTGGGCGACCTTGGTGTTGTAGCGTCAGTAATAAGCGATACCCTTTTTTAGCATCAAACTGAACTTTAATGACGGCGCCTTGTGTTGGGATCACCTGCTTAATGTTTTGCTCAATTTCAACATTATCGGGTAATGCGGTGGTGTCTAATGCCACTCGATTTTGTCGATAAGCGGTAGCATAGGGAATAACGGCAAACCCTCGCCAGTCAGTATAAACCCCTGTCGCATTATCAATCGGTACATCCGCAGTATTACGAGCATCTACTAAAATGGCATTAGCGCTTAAGGGTTGGCTTAAGGTTAATCCGCCACTATGGAGTAGCATACCTCCAGCGAGGCTATAGTTAATTTGTTGAGCATCTTGATGATAGTTATAGCTAGCATTTAAATTGCCATAGCGACTTTGATAACCCAACGTCGCACTACCGGTATAGTTTCCGCCTTGATTGCTATAACCTTGTTGAACACTGTAATTAAGGGTATTGTCTTCCAATAATGTACCAGCAATCCCCGCATTATGTGTCGAGTAACCGTTATTATTGTGGCTGTAATTATATGTGAGATAAGTGCTATTGATGGATTGATAACTTGTCGGCATTAGCAATTGTAATGGGATAGAAAGACCCACAGACAATGTTTGGTCACGCTGACCACTATTCATCATTCTGTTATAACTATAAATGACGTTATAAGAGAGCCCTTTAATATTGCCATTGTAGCCGGTTTGTACTAGGACATTTTTCTCATTAGTTCCCCAATAATTTTGCCAGTTGGTCATCATAAAAATAGAGCCATAATCCCCCAGTTGTTGTGATAAATTAATTTGTAGGCTCCCTTTCTTGCGATTATGCAAATTAAAATAACTCAACGGTTTTTTTTGATTATCTTCATACAGATAACCGGACATACGCGTATTTAATGTCTCATCTAATGTGTAAAAACCCGAAGTAGAGTAACGATAACCGAGCAATTGAAAGTTTGTGCCAAATTGGTTTAACGACTTGGCATAAAGAAAACGTAAAGAATAACCATCTGATGTTGAGTTATTTGGCAATTGGCTATGAGCAAAGGTGATATCGGTAGAGAAGGCACCTAGGGTACCCATATTTTTACCTGCTCCTAGGGCATAAGATTGGTAATCTTTTGTTGCTAATGCACCGCCATAGACAGTGGTGTCATAGGGTAAGCCATAAATAAGATGACCTTGTATAAAGCGAGGTTTTTTATGTTGGTTATTTTGGCGTATTTCACCGGCTTGGATGACAAACTGTTTTTGGCCTTCTCGCTGTAAAATAGGTACAGCAGAATAAGGCACAACATAGCTGTGTTTGCTACCATCATTTTCTTCAATGGTGACATAGAGGTCGCCACTATTTGACGTTGGATAGAGATCACGGATTTCAAAAGCACCCGGAGAAACAAAGGTTTGATAAATCACATAACCGTTTTGGCGGATCACCACTTTAGCATTGCCTTTAGCAATACCTCTGACTACAGGTGCAAATCCTCTTTGGCTATCAGGTAACATAGTGTCGTCACTTTCTAATGAAATACCTCGAAAATTAACACTGTCAAAAAGTGTTGATGAGGTATAACTATCACCAATTTGTAATTGGCTTCTTAATGACACAATATTGCGTTGCAGATAGGTATTGATATGGTTCCATTGGTTTTTCCCGTTTGACGAATTCCAAGTGGAATAATCGCGTAATCGCCAAGCACCAATATTGATCCCACTACGTAGATTTAAATAGTAGCTATTATTATGAGAATTTCCCCAGCTATTAGCGCCACTAAAGGTGTAATTTAAAATACCTGCTGTTATACCGTTATCCCATTTTTCTGGTGGAATATAACCGCGCGCTTTCAGATCTAACGCGGCTTGAGGGACTTGAATATTTAAAGCTTGTTTCTCAATATCATAATTAACAACAGAATCTGGAATGATTTTTTCAATATCAATACATTCATTTGCCGAGAATTTCTCAAAATCAGCAAATAGTTTAATATTGATCCCGAGTGATTGATAATAATCTCGATTTAAACAAGGAATAACATGGTTATCTTGACTAATAAAATGAATATTTTCACTACGCAGATACTCATGATTAAAAACAATATCAAGAAGATAATCACCGGGTTTAATGCGGTTGCCTGCTTCAAAATAACTTAAATCGGTGACGGCATCAGGAGAGTCAGCCAAAAATGCAGGATTAAATCGGTTTGCGCTATATGATGAAAAGGACAGCGTCAATGACAATGCAATGACACTTGGAAAGAGAAAATAAACGATATCTTTATTAGTATTCTTATTAACCATGGTTTTTGACCAACAGGGTTGAAAAAGATGCTGTGATTAATGAACGATTTCTTTTTTTAAAACAGGAGTCTGTGCGCCATAATCATTAATGGTTTGGAATGAAATGGTATTAGCATTCTGATTAACTTTTCCTAATGTTAATTGTGAAAATGGGTTAATCATAATACTTGAAGGAAGTTGACTGTCGGCTGCGGCTAAATTGACCATAGTAATATGATAAGGTGTTGGATTATGGGCAATTAACTCCCCATTTTTATAGGAAAAAGTCACTTCATTGGCATATTTTTCAGTATAAGCGGACAACCCACTAGGGCGGTAGAAAAGCTTTATCCGACTCTGGATGGCAATTTGTAGTGTATTTTCATTGGCAAGCTTTTCATCTAAAGAAGGAATAGCTTTGACATTCATCCAAAATAAACTTTCGCGATCTGCAGGTAAAGGTTCACCTGTATACATAATTCTTAAAGCATTCTCTTTATTAGCGTCAAGAATATATAAAGGAGGGGTAACAATAAAATCATTATTTTTATTACCTTGATTATCAGATACCCATGATTGAATTAGAAAACTATTCTCTTTATCTGAATTAGTCACAACAAGATTAGTTTGTTTAATATTAGAATTATAAATAATACGCGTAGCACCTAATGAAACACCATTAGAATAAGCAATAAGTGGGAATAAAAAAATAATAAAAGCAAATATCTTTTTCATAATAAATATTTATTAGCTAATGAATATGGAGTAATAATACTTTTGATAAAAATAGGCCGTCCTTGGCGATAAGACATCAATCAAAAGTGATGAAGTAATTAAGAGTAAGTCACCATAAAGTTAGTTGTAACGTTTGCGCTACCTGCCTTCACTGTATCATCAGTGGAAATAAGAGAAGCGTTATAATTTAATTGGTTTTCACCTTCGATTAATTTTTGAGTTGAAGAAGGTTGTCCTGGAACAACATTTTTGCTGCTTGAATCGGTAATTTTTAACGCTACATTGGTTGCTGCGCCACTGCCTTGTAATGCGAATGCAGTTGCATCACCATCAGAAGCTGTACCGTTAAAGGTAATTGCTGCTAATGATGAAACAGTAATATCGCAGTTATTTAATTTAATGCTAAAAGGAATACGTCCTGTTTCATCACCTTTTTTAGTGAATTCAGCGACACGGAATTGACCCAAACGAACAGTTTGGTTACTTGAACTACTATCAACACCACAAGCAGCATTAACGACAGAACCTTCAAAGTTAATAGTACCACCATTAACTGTAACTTCTGTTGGTGCTGGTGTACCAGTATCTTCTGCTAGTGCAGGTGTAGCAATTATGGCCATTGCTGAAGTAATAATTGCAGATAATAATAACTTTTTCATTAAATGTTCCTATATTTTCAATATATATTTAATACTTAGCTTAATAAAATAAGCTAATATTTAATTCTGTTTTTATTATTAATAATAAAAAAACAAGGATTAAATTATTTTTGGAAAATGCCAAATAAGACTATTTTATTTATTAAAACAAAAGCGAGTGATAGCAATCTTCGTGAAAACGAATAAATTGCCATATATTCACTTAAGTCAAATTTACAAAAATTATAAATGTGGTAAAAAAAATAGAGAAATCGTTTTAAACGATCGTTTTTTGCTGGTTTTATAGATAAATTCTATTAATATCTGCTCAACTATCGGTAATATTTAATTGTTAAAAAATAGAAAAATATATTACTTTGTCTAATGTTTTGTGAGTGATTTTTTATCTGATTGATATTGCTTGGTTTTTTATTTGATTTTATTACATCTATCTTATCATTTATCTGATATATCGTAAAAAGATAGCGTACTTATACTTATAAGATGATGTTTCATAAAATGTATTTTATGGACAGTTTTTTTATAAAATGAAACCAAAAATGGCTTTTTGTTAAGCAAAAAAGCACGCTGAAAGGGGGCATTTAAGTAAATTTTAAAATGAAAATTTATTTTTTGTAAATAAAATAGAAATATTGTTTATTCATTTTTATTGGAAATTACAAAGCGTATTTTTATCGTATAAAAATAAAAGATACTTTTATTACTCGTATTGGGAGTAAATCAATATATTTAATTTGCTATATTAATTGTAACAAAATGTTTCATTTTAGCGTGTGCTTCTTCTATAGGGAGTGAGTAATTCAAGCAATTACCCCGATTCTGTTTTACTATCGGCTATATAGAGAAAAACTTAAATCTGAAGGTATAAACATGATTTCCAGTACATCAAAAGGAACACTCTATGGCATTGTGGCGATATTCCTTTGGAGTACCATTGTTGGGTTAATTCGCAATATCAGTGAGTATTTTGGTGCGGTAGGGGGTGCTGCGCTGATTTACACAACGGGAACGCTATTTTTGATTTTGATCTTAGGGGTGCCTAAGTTATCTCTTTTTCCTAAGCGTTACCTTGCTTGGGGGGCACTTTTATTTGTTAGTTATGAAATCTGTTTATCGTTGGCGCTAGGATTTGCTAGTGATAGAGCACAAGCTATAGAGCTTGGCATGGTTAACTATTTATGGCCCAGCTTTACACTGGCATTAGCGGTGTTCTTAAATAAACAGCGATTCTCTATCCTATTGATAGTGGGTTTATTATGCTCATTCAGTGGGCTTGTTTGGGTTGTTAGTGGTGATAATCCACTGACAATAGAAAGCTTATGGAATAATATTTGTCGTAATCCTCTCAGTTATATTTTGGCGTTTATCGGCGCCGTGTTATGGGCATTTTACAGTAATGTGACTCGTCTTATTTCGGGGGGACATAATGGTATTGTGCCTTTCTTTTTCTTAACGGCATTGGCACTTTGGGGGCAATATATTTTTTCTGCTCCAATCGAGTGGGTGGTTAATGTAAAAAGTATCTCACTGTTACTTATTACTGGGGCTGCGATAGGGTTAGCTAATGCGGCGTGGACGGCAGGAATGATCAGCGGTAATGTGACATTATTAGCGACGCTTTCTTATTTTACTCCGGTAATTTCTACGGCTTTTTCATCCCTACTACTCTCTACAGCACTCTCTTTTTCATTTTGGCAAGGCGTTATGATGGTGACAGGCGGCTCTTTAATTTGTTGGTTAGCGACTCGTCAAAAAATGACAAAAATGCCAAAAACGAGCAAATCGAATGTAAAACAGGGTTCTTAAGTCAAATTTTCGTGCCAATTGGGGGTATTTGAATAAATACTCTCGATTTTAAAAAAAGTCTCATTGGTATAAGTTGAAATTTTTTCACTATGCGACAAGGCTAATATCCGCTTATCTATATTACTTATAAGTTAAAAGATCTAACTTCTATTTAGAAGCTACCTATATGATAAGAACAAAGGGATTGCTATGAAACTTGAGACACTTTCTGTTCACGCTGGTTATTCACCTGATCCAACCACCAAAGCTGTTGCGGTGCCTATTTACCAAACCACCTCTTATGCATTTGATGATACGCAACATGGTGCTGATCTATTTGACTTAAAAGTACCTGGCAATATCTACACGCGTATCATGAACCCAACCAATGATGTATTGGAACAACGCGTTGCCGCCTTAGAAGGAGGGATTGCAGCAGTTGCTGTGGCATCGGGTATGGCTGCGATTACTTATGCTATCCAGACCATTGCACAAGTGGGCGATAACATTGTGTCGGTTGCGAAACTCTATGGTGGTACATATAACTTAATGGCACATACTTTTCCCCGTATCGGTATCGAAGCGCGTTTTGCCCCCCATGATGATCTGCTGGCACTTGAAGCGTTAATTGATGAGAAAACCAAAGCGGTATTTTGTGAATCTATCACTAATCCAAGTGGTAATATTGTTGATATTCAAGCTCTCGCCACTGTGGCTCATCGTCATGGTGTCCCTTTAATTATTGATAATACGGTAGCAACGCCTTACCTATGTCGCCCTTTTGAGCATGGTGCTGATATTATTATTCACTCACTCACTAAATATATTGGTGGTCATGGTAACTCTATTGGTGGGATCGTCGTTGATTCAGGTAAATTTCCTTGGGCTGAACATAAAGATCGTTTTGAAATCCTCAATACACCGGATGTTTCTTATCATGGGGTTAATTATGTTGAGCACTTTGGTGCGGCTGCTTATATTGCGCGATGCCGTGTTGCTCCATTGCGTGGAACAGGAGCCGCCCTTTCGCCATTTAACGCCTTCTTAATTCTTCAAGGTCTAGAAACATTAGCGTTACGTATGGAGCGTCATACTGAAAATGCGCAAAAAGTTGCTGAATATTTGCAAAATCATCCTCAAGTTGTCTGGGTTAAATATGCAGGTTTAACCAGCCACCCAGAGCATGATTTAGCAGTACGTTATATGTCAGGTAAACCTGCTGGTATTCTCTCTTTTGGTATCAAAGGTGGTGCTGAAGCGGGTGCGAAATTTATCGATGCATTGAAATTGATTGTACGTCTTGTCAATATTGGTGATGCTAAATCCTTGGCTTGTCATCCTGCATCAACCACTCATCGCCAACTCAATGATGAAGAGCTAGAACGCGCGGGGGTTTCGCGTGATTTAATTCGACTTTCAATTGGTATTGAACATATAGACGATATTATCGCTGATCTAGAACAAGCATTAAACGCCAGTTTTTAACCGTTATTAATAATAGTTAATTAATAACGATTAAGTAATAGTAATTTAATTAATAATAGAAAGGCCTTCTTTAAATTTAAAGAGGGCTTTTTATTTTAAAAAAAACAAATAATCGCTCTTTTAAAGGAGTGTTTAATTTATTCTCTATGAGAGAAAGTGTGTTTTATTGCGTTACCACATTATTGAAATATCTTAATGACTATTTATCCTTATTTTTAATTGATAATTATCAAGTTCTCTTTTTTTGTTGTTAATTAAATATTTTATTGAGATCAAAACTATAAAATAATTTTATTATTTAAAATTAAATTTGGTTTTAAATAAAGTAATGTGAAGTTGACAACATTATTGGCATATAATAAGGCTCACTCTAATAGTGCTTGATTTTGATCAATAAGGAACATACCGACTGGTCGGTATTATCCTACGCATGAATACAACCGCACATCACCGAAAAAAAGATCCTATCCGCGTCCAAGAGCAGTTATTAGAAGCGGCAAGTATTATTGTGGCGAATGAAGGAATTGCTTCTTTATCTTTAAATGCCGTAGCCAAAGAAGCGGGTGTCAGTAAAGGCGGATTATTGCACCATTTTCCTGGGAAGATAGAACTGATACAGGCGGTATTCAAACGCTTACTCGGTATTATGGATAAACGAATTGCGTTAATTATGGCCAACGATCCGATAGAAGCAGGGCGCTTTTCTCGCGCTTATTTAACCTATATTTCTGATCTCAAACAGTCAGATGAAAGTCGCCAATTGGCAATACTTTCTTTAGCTATGCCTAACGAGCCAATAATGCGTCAATGTTGGCGTGATTGGATGTTAGGCCATTTAGCCAAAGGCGATAAACTTGATAATAGCTACTTAGGTACGTTAATTCGTTATGCTGCCGATGGCCTTTGGTTATCAGAACTCACAGAAGGCCCTACGATTTCACAACAAGAGCGTAGTGCATTAGTTGAAAGATTATTAAAAATGACATTTGAATATATGGCCGACACAGCAAATCAGTCATGTTAATTAGGATGAATGAGGGCACAATGAAATACAGAATAAATGCCTCAATTTATTACGACGCAACGGATGGCGCGATATCGTTAGAAAAAGGTGACGTTGATACACATCTGTCTATTACCGCTAATGCGTTACTCTTTTATTTTATTCAAAATCCCGGTGTAGTAAATCGTGATGAAGTATTAAAACGCGTGTGGGATGACAATGGGCTAGTTTCTTCAAATAGTAATTTAAACCAATATTTAAGTTTATTGCGTAAAACATTTCGTCATTATGGTATTGAAAATATTATTGTCACTATCGCCAAAGGGCGACTAGAGTTTAATCCTGATATCTCTGTTGAATTAATTGATGACTCAACACTGTTACCTGTTACACAAACAAATGAGCACGAAGGTGAAGCAAATAAAAGTAATATCGCATCACCCATTGAGACATCGTTATCATCCGAGCCTGATAATCTAGACAGTGAATTAGAAAAAGAGCCTCAATTATCGGTAACATCGCCACAAAAGCCAGAAATTTGTTGGTATTTAGCCAGTATTGGTTTTTTATTTGGCGCCATATTTCTTGTGGTGATCATCTTTTTAAATCAGCATCAATCAAAGCCTATCACATTAACACCTCTCACCCATAATGATTGTGAATTACTCTCTAACGAGGCCATGATTAACTCCTCTGTCAGTGATAATTATATTCGCAATTTTGACGCTGTAAGAAAGAAGCTTAATTTACAGTGTGTGAAAGGGGAGCGCTTTGTTTTTTTCTATGGTGATAAATTACAAACTAATGGCTTAGGGCGTGTCTTTTTAGCGCATTGCGCTAAGAACGAAGATAATCCATTTAGCTATTGCGATAATTACTTTTACTATTCTTGGAAATACTAATGAAAATCTCAGGGAAACTTTTATGTTTTTTATCGGCCCTGATTTTTATCTTGGTCGCCACTTATGCAGCAACAAGATTATTAACTATCAAAAATGAAGGTATGATGGTTTGTTCAACAAAGGGCATTATGCGCTTTGAAAATATGGAAGATGAGAATGTGAATGGCAATATTCATTTCTCTTTTGGTGCTAATGGCAAAGGCTCTATTGTGGTTGAGGGGTATACTACCTCTAAAGCGGGTTGGCTCTATTTACAACGTTATGTGAAATTTGATTACACCACAAAGCGGGTTTCCCCCACCGAGCGTCACTATTTTGTCAGTCAATGGGAGTCTAGTGCCTCCTCAATTGATGAGTCTCCCGATGTTATTTTTGATTATTTTATGCGTGAAATGTCAGATAGTCATGATGGATTATTTATTAATGCACAAAAGCTAAATGAAAAAACGTTATTACTCAGTTCGCTCAATTCCCCACTCTATATTTGTACCTTAAAACCCGGCAGTAAATTCGATTAAAAATCCACATTACTTTCTCGCTCAATAAATATTGGGCGAGCGTTGCGACGTATTCTTGCGAATATTCCCTCTCTCATACTGTCCCCCCATCGACGGAAACATTGACTATTTATGCCTGCTAAGGACGCCGCATAATGAGTTCGGCTTAAGACATAAAGGGCTAACCTAGAAATAGCACTTTTTGTATATAGACTAGATTTAGCTTTTTCTCATCCTTGAGCTGGCATTGAAATATTAGTGATATCCCGCACATCTTTCCCGCTGATTTGTACTGCCTTTTTGCACCTTTTCAACATCCTTCTAACAAACTTAAATTGTCTTTTTTTTCATCTTCTTTGCGTGTTTTTTTATAAATTTAAACAGATAAAAAAAAGCAATTAACAGCATAGATAAATAAAAATAAGGCTAAATAAGCATAAATATCAGAATATAAAACTATATGTTTATCTTTTATGGATTTATATGTTGTTTTTATTTTTAGCCGTTATAGTGAATTTGAAACCAAGGTCTGCGTTTAAAAAATCACCACGCAGACATGATGGGTAACTGTAAACCGTTAAACGGCTTCCTGGAGGAAATAAAAATGGGTGATGCATTAGGTCTGATTGAAACTAAAGGGTTAGTGGCATGTATCGAAGCCGCTGATGCGATGTGCAAAGCCGCCAATGTTGAATTGATTGGTTATGAAAACGTTGGTTCAGGTCTCGTGACTGCGATGGTGAAAGGCGACGTAGGGGCAGTGAAAGCTGCGGTAGATTCAGGTGTGGAATCAGCGCAACGGGTGGGTGAAGTCGTCACATCACTTGTGATTGCTCGTCCTCACAATGACATCAACAAAATTGTTATCAAACACAAGGCATAGTCTTTGCCTTAGGAGAACGTATGGGTGATGCATTAGGACTTATTGAAACTCAAGGGCTAGTGGCATGTATTGAAGCCGCTGATGCGATGTGCAAAGCCGCCAATGTTGAATTGATTGGTTATGAAAATGTTGGCTCAGGTTTAGTCACTGCAATGGTAAAAGGCGATGTGGGTGCCGTTAAAGCCGCTGTAGATTCTGGCTTAGAAGCGGCTCAACGTGTAGGTACGGTGGTCACTTCATTAGTCATCGCTCGTCCACATAACGATATTCAAAAAATCGTTGCCCAGTACAAAGTGACTGAATAACGAAGGAAATAAATATGAAAGAAGCACTCGGTCTAGTGGAAACCAAAGGTCTAGTCGCTTGCATTGAAGCTGCTGACGCAATGTGTAAAGCAGCCAATGTGGAACTGATTGGTTATGAAAACGTCGGTTCAGGTTTAGTGACTGCCATGGTGAAAGGCGATGTCGGTGCAGTTAATGCAGCGGTTGAGTCTGGTGTTGAGGCGGCAAAACGTATCGGCACAGTAGTGACTTCTCGTGTTATTGCAAGACCACATAACGATATCGAGAAGATTGCAGAGCAACATAAAGCCTGATTATTCAGGTGCTGCCAAGCAAAAAACGTTATTCAGCTAAATTTTTAACTCCTGTATGGGGGAAAACATGGTTGCATTAGATAAAGATTTGCAATCCCGACAACTGGCTCGCGAGCTAGTTCGTAACGCGAAAAATGCACAACAACAATATGCGAAATTTTCGCAGGAAAAAATCGACAATATAGTCAAACACATTGCATTTGAAGCTGCTCGTCACGCAGAAGAGTTGGCAAAAATGGCCAGCGAAGAGACCGGCTTTGGTAAATGGCAAGACAAAGTACTGAAAAATACCTTTGCGTCATTGCGTGTGTATGAACATATGAAAGACCTAAAGACCATTGGCATTATCAATGACGATAAAGTGAAAAAAGTCATGGATGTGGGGGTACCTTTAGGGGTTATTACAGCGTTAGTGCCTTCCACTAACCCAACTTCAACCATTATCTATAAAACCCTAATTGCACTGAAAGCAGGTAATGCGATTATTTTTTCACCGCACCCTAATGCGAAACAGTGTAGTTTCCGCGCGCTAGAAATTGTCAAAAAAGCCGCACTAGAAGCGGGAGCACCTGAGGGAATTGTCGATGGTGTGACATTGCTGACATTGGAAGCGACAAAAGAATTAATGCACAGCAAAGATGTGTCATTAATCTTAGCTACTGGCGGTGAAGGAATGGTGCGTGCGGCTTATGCATCAGGCACACCAACTATCAGTGGTGGTCCAGGTAATGGCCCTGCCTTTATCGAGCGTAGTGCGGATATCAAAAAAGCAGTGAGCGATATCATCACCAGTAAAACATTTGATAATGGCGTGATCTGCGCTTCAGAACAATCCATCATCGTAGAACGTTGCATTTATAACGAAGTTCACCGTGAGCTATTAGCGCAAGGTGCTTATTTTATGAATGATGAAGAAGCAGCGAAAGTCGCTTCTATGTTATTGCGCGCTAATGGCACGATAAATCCTGCGGTGGTTGGTAAAGATGCTATCTATTTAAGCCAGCGCGCCGGTTTTACTGTACCTGCTAATACCCGCGTCTTGATTGCACTACAAGATACTGTTTCACCGAAGAATCCCTATTCACGGGAAAAACTGTGCCCAATCTTAGGTATGTATATTGAAGAAGATTGGCAATCAGCCTGTCATCGTGTGGTGCAATTGCTCACTAACGAAGGCTTAGGTCATACCTTAGTGATCCATACCCAAAATGAAGATGTTATTCGTCAGTTCTCTTTAGAAAAACCCGTTAATCGTATTTTAATTAATACTCCGGCGGCATTAGGTGGTATTGGCGCAACAACCAATATTACTCCTGCGTTAACCCTAGGTTGTGGTGCGGTAGGCGGTGGTTCTAGCTCAGATAACGTCGGCCCGATGAATTTACTGAATATTCGTAAAGTCGGTTATGGGGTACGTAGTGTTGAAGAGTTAAAACAACCTTGTCCATTAGCACAAGAAGCTGCTCAACCTGCTGTTTCTAGCGCAAATTACCACACCAGCATTCTTGATGATGATCGTTTTCGTTCACCTTCTTTAACCCCTGTTCATGCGGAATGTGCAACAGCACAACGTCAAACACAAGGTGATGATCGCTTTGGCGCGTCCCCTTATACAACGACAGTCAGTGCGTGTGCACAACAAGTGATTGAACAAGGTGAGATCACCGAAGAGAACGTGGAGCGCATTATCAAAGAAGTTCTCGGACGTCTGGGTAAATAACTCATTGATAGAAGGCGATATAAACCATGATCCTCGCAAAGGTAATCGGACACGTAGTCGCGACACAAAAAAGCCCTGAACTGAAAGGAAGCAATTTATTAATGATAGCGACCTTAGATGATGAGCTTAATCCACTGAAAAATAAAACCTATGTTGCAGTGGATAGTGTGGGTGCAGGTATCAACGATGTGGTGTTGGCTGAAGAATACTTCGCACTAAACAAAGATCGTTACAAGGCGATGTCCGTGGTTGCCATTGTTGAGAAGGTTTATCGGGACAGTAAGGAGTAATAACGACATGAGTGAGTTTCTGATAAAACCCAAAATTCAGTTTGGCACCAATGCACTGAATTTTCTCTCTGGGTTAACTGCCCGCCGCGCATTTGTGGTGACAGATAAAGCAATGGTGAAGTTTGGCTTTGCAGATAAAGTCACTGAAAAATTAATGCAACGAGGTATTGAGTTTCAAATCTATGATGATGTTGCATCAGATCCTGATATTTCTGCCATTGTCAGTGGTATGAAAATAATGGATGCCCATTATCCTGATTTGGTTATCGCACTCGGCGGTGGATCTGTTATCGATGCTGCTAAAGCCGTTATGTACTCCCTCTGGCATACCCGTAAAGAGCACAGTAGAAGTAAACCGCAGTTTATTGCGATCCCCACGACCAGTGGTACTGGCTCTGAAGTGACCTCTTTTTCAGTGATCAAATCACGCAGTGAAAAACTGGTATTGGTCGATGAGTTTATGTTGCCTGATATCGCGATCCTCGATCCTGAACTTGTGAAATCTGTACCTCCTGCAATTACTGCTGATACGGGTATGGATGTCCTTTGCCATGCATTAGAAGCTTATGTGTCTAAAGCTGCATCTGATTTTTCTGATGCGATGGCAGAAAAAGCAGTCAAATTAGTGTTTAGCCATCTGCTTGATTGTCATCATCAAGGGGATAACTTACTTGCTCGCGAAAAAATGCACAATGCATCTTGCATCGCAGGTATGGCATTTACTAATGCGTCGTTAGGTATTACACACAGTCTTGCCCATGCATTAGGCGGTGTTTTTCATGTCCCTCATGGCCGTGCGAATGCGTTATTGATGACACATGTTATTGCCTTTAATGCCAATCTTCATGGTGATTGTAATAGCGAAGCAGCGAAGCGCTATGCCTACCTTGCCCAAAGTTTAGGATTACCTGCGCAGACGGTAAAAGAAGGCGTTATCAGCCTTATTGTCGCCATTAATGTATTGAAAGATGAAATGGGTATGCCGAAGAGTATTCGCGATACCGGTGTCAGTGAAGCGGACTTTTATGCCCGTTTAACGGAAATGGTCGGACAGGCTTTACGCGATAGCTGTACGCCGACAAATCCGCGTGACGTAAACACACACCAATTAGAAACATTGTATCGTCAGGCATTTGCCGGTGTATCACACAGTTAATGCTCAATTAATACCGATTAGGTCTAGTAAAGAACATCAGGAGAGCCTCACATGGCCAAATATTCTTTGACGCCACGCGTAAAAATGCTGGCAGAACGTTTAGTTTCACGTAACAGTTCTATTAGCACAGAGCGTGCGACGATTTTTGATTCATTAGATAACAATATTGCCGGTGTGCCCCAAGCGATTAAACCTGCACAACGCTTTTATCAGTTTATTCGTCATTTTCCAAGCTATATCGCTCAAGATGAGCTTATTATCGGTAGCCAATCCTCAACACCACGTGGTGCGATTTTCCACAGCGAAGAAGAAGTGCGTAGTGACTCTATTTATCGCTTTTTAAGTATCAATAATAGCGTTGCATCACCTGATTATATGCTGGTGGTGAATCAAGGTTTCTTAGCCATCAAAGCACAACTTGAAGATAGAATGAGAAGCATTGGTAGTGCGGTAAATCGTAGCAGTATGGATGAAGCCAATTTCTGCAAATCGGCGATTTATGCATGTGATGCGGCACTTTATTTTGCACAACTACTGTCAGCTAAAGCAGAAAATTTAGCCGCAATGGAAGGTAATCCATACCGTAAAGCTGAATTATTAGAAAGCGCGGCTATTTTACGTAAAGTACCCGCCAAGCCAGCAGAAACCTTTAAAGAAGCGGTACAAGTTTTCTATTTATTACAGCTTATTCTTCATCTGGAGAATGGTAGCTACGCTATCAACCCAATGGGCTTTGATAAAGCACTATACCCATTCTATCAACGTGATATTGACCAAGGTCGTTTAACGCCAGCACAAGCTTATGAAATTGTTGAAAGTCTTTGGCTAAAACTGGCTGAGCTATCCGAAGTTCGCGCAACGAAAGAAGTCGATGGTTATCCAATGTTTGATGCCATGACCCAAGGTATCGATATTAACGATCCTCGCGTCAGTATTAACGAACTTTCAGAAATGTTGTTATCAGCGCGCGCTAATTTATCAGCATTACACAGTTCACTACAAGTCCGTTTATATAACGGTCGTATGAATACACCACCGCAATATGCTTCACCTTCAGCCAATGTTGTTACACCGGCGACCGCAAATGGTGAGTTGACTGTAATGGAAGGCTTAACTCCCCGCCTACAGCGCCTGCGTAATCGTTATTTAGAGGCTCGCCCTAGTGTTTCAATTTATAGAGCATTAGCCTTTACTGAAATTGCTCGCAATAACCCTGGTTTACCCCCTATTTTATTGCGTGCTAAAGCTTTCCGCCGTGCTTGTGAAACCGCACCTATCTTAATTCAAGATGAAGAGCTTATTGTGGGACATCCTTGTGGGAAACCGCGTGCTGGCGCTTTCTCTCCTGATATCGCATGGCGTTGGGTACGTGATGAACTCGACACCATGAGCACGCGCCCACAAGATCCATTCCAAATTTCAGAAGAAGACAAAAAAGTCATTCGTGAAGAGATAGTGCCATTTTGGGAAGGTCGCTCTTTAGATGAAATCTGTGAAGCGCAATACCGCGAAGCGGGTGTATGGGAGTTCAGTGGTGAAACCTTTGTCAGCGATCTCTCTTATCATCAAATCAATGGTGGTGGTGATACTTGCCCCGGTTATGACGTGCTGTTATTCACCAAAGGGATGAACGGTATTAAAGCCGATGCACAAGCGAAATTGGCTGAATTAAGCATGGAAAATCCTGCTGATATTGACCGTATCTATTTCTATAAAGCGTCGATTGAAAGTTGTGAAGGGGTTATCGCTTATGCTCATCGTATTGCCGAGCATGCCCGAGAATTAGCCTCTAAAGAAAGTGAGCCACAACGTCGTGAAGAGTTATTGACCATTGCTCAAGTCAATGAAAATGTTCCTGCTAATCCTCCAAAAACATTGCAAGAAGCACTGCAAAGTATCTGGACTGTAGAGTCATTGTTTGAAGTTGAAGAGAACCAAACGGGACTTTCTTTAGGTCGCTTAGATCAATACTGTTTCCCAATGTATGAAAACGACATTAAAACAGGTCGTTTAACGCGTGAACAAGCACTGGAAATGATGCAGGCCTTTATCATCAAATGTGCCGAATTAATGTGGATGTCTAGTGAACTTGGCGCAAAATATTTTGCCGGCTATCAACCCTTTATCAACTTAACGGTGGGGGGACAAAAACGCTCAGGTGGCGATGCTTGTAACGATTTAACTTACTTGATTATGGACGCAGTACGCTTTGTGAAAGTGTATCAACCTTCACTGGCTTGTCGTATCCATAACCAATCGCCACAGCAATATATGGAAAAAATCGTTGATGTGGTCAAAGCGGGAATGGGCTTCCCTGCCTGTCACTTCGATGATTCTCATATCAAGATGATGTTGCGCAAGGGCTTCGACTTTGAAGATGCACGCGATTACTGCTTAATGGGCTGTGTTGAACCACAAAAATCAGGTCGTATCTATCAATGGACATCAACGGGTTATACCCAGTGGCCAATTGCCATTGAATTTGTATTAAATCGTGGTCGTATGGTGCTGTTTGATAGCTACCAAGGCTTAGACACCGGCGATTTACGTGATTTACGTACTTATGAGGATTTCGATCGCGCGGTTAAAGAGCAAGTCGCACATATTATTCGTTTATCAGCAATTGGTACGGTTATCAGCCAGCGCGTTCACCGTGACATTGCCCCAAAACCACTCATGTCGCTATTGGTTGAAGGTTGTATGGAGCAAGGTAAAGACGTGACAGCGGGTGGTGCGATGGTTAACCACGGACCGGGTCTGATCTTCTCTGGTTTAGCCACTTATGTCGATTCTATGGCGGCAATTCGCAAACTGGTTTATGAAGACAAAAAATATACCTTAGAGCAAATACGTGACGGCTTATTAGCTAATTTTGAAGGGCACGAAGAGTTACTGCGTGACTGTTTAAATGCACCGAAATTTGGTAACGACGATGATGTTGTTGACCAATATGCGTTAGACATTACCGAATGGACTGAACGTGAATGCCGTAAATATAAAATGCTCTACTCCACATTTAGTCACGGTACATTATCTATCTCTAATAACACGCCAATTGGTGAATTAACCGCAGCAACACCAAACGGCCGTTTAGCATGGAAACCATTATCAGATGGGATCAGCCCTACACAGGGTGCAGATAAACATGGCCCAACTGCCATCATTAAATCCATCAGCAAGATGAATGTTGAAACCATGAATATCGGTATGGTTCATAACTTTAAATTCCTCAAAGGCTTGCTAGATACCAATGAAGGACGCCAAGGATTAATTACCTTATTAAGAACTGCCTCTATTTTGGGTAATGGTCAGATGCAATTTAGCTATGTCGATAATGAAGTACTGAAAAAAGCCCAATTAGAGCCTGAAAAGTACCGCGATTTAATTGTCCGGGTTGCTGGCTACAGTGCGTACTTCGTTGAATTATGTAAAGAAGTTCAGGATGAAATTATTAGTCGTACAGTGATTGAGAAATTCTGATCATAGACCTAAGGAGGGCTAAGAGTCCTCCCTATTAATCGCGACAAGACAAGATGTAAATTTATCGAACAAGGATGTTTGATGCAGATTTGGAGGCGTAAAGATGGAGACGGCAGCAGAAATAAGAGGGCGGATATTTAATATCCAAAAATACTCTATTTATGATGGTGATGGTATTCGTACTCTGGTTTTCTTAAAAGGCTGTAATATCCGCTGCCCTTGGTGTTCAAACCCAGAAGGTCTTAGCAGTGAATTTCAGGTGATGTACTCTCGCGATAAATGCGTGGATTGCGGTAAATGTGTTGATGTGTGTCCGGCAGGTGTGCATTACATGACAACCAATGAGCAAGGGCAGCAAGTTCATCGCGTTGATCGTGCCGTTGATTGTATTGGATGCCGTCAATGTGAAGAAGTGTGTCTTTCTGATGCACTGGATATTATGGGTAAAGATGTCTCTGTATCTGAATTGATGGACATTATCATGCAAGATTACGACTTCTATATCTCTTCCGGCGGTGGTGTCACAATCGGTGGCGGCGAAATGAGTTTACAAACGGATTTTGCTGTAGCTCTGCTACGTGAATGTAAAAAGATGATGATCAATACCGCGGTGGAAACACAAGCAACCACTAATGTGGCTAATTATGAAAAATTAGCGCAAGTCGTTGATCAGTTTCTAATTGATATCAAACACATTGATACTACTCAGCATAAAGCATTATTTGGCATTGGTAATGAGAATGTCCGCCGTAATTTAGAGCGTTTGATGGATCTCGGTGCAAATGTGGTTATCCGTATGCCTTTAGTGCGAGGTTATAACGACTCTTATGATGCGATTACTGGTGCGATTAACTACGCCATGGCGTTGTCAAAACGCGGTAATCTTCAGCGCATCGATATTCTACCTTATCACCAATTTGGCCGTAATAAATACCAAAAATTGGAGATGATCTACCCCATTAAAAACGATCCGGGATATACGCCAGAAGAGCTCGATCGCTTAGAAGCCTTCTTTAAACAATTTGATTTTGAGATCCGTCTTGTCCGCCACTAATCAGTAGGAGAGAAAGATGAACAGTTTAGGTGTGATTGAAACACGCGGATTAACCGCTGCGATCCAAGCTGCTGATGCGGCTTGTAAAGCTGCCAGTGTTGAAATTATCGGTTATAGAAAAATTGGATCAGGGTTAGTTTCTGTCTGTTTTCAAGGTGAGATCAGTGCGGTAAAAACAGCGGTTGAGCATGGTGTAGATGTGGTGAGCCAAAAAGAGTTGGTTATCGGATCACTCGTCATAGCAAGACCAGAGCCAAGTGTTATCACCAAATTGCTGACAATAAAAGGTAAGAAAAAAAGCGCTGTTATTAGTGAAGAAACACAACAGAATGCACTCAAAACGCTGGCTGAAAACAGGGTTGAAACTGTCATGAAGCACGAAAGTGGAGATAGTGACGCGACAAAAGAAGTTGCAGATAGACTGGCTCAAAATAGTGCCCCTGAAACTAAAGCAATGACAGCAGATAAAGCACCAAGCAGTAAAAAAGAGAGTAAACCTGAAAGCCGTAAAGGTAAAAAATAATGATTAATCAACAACTAATGGGAAAAATTCTCACTCGTTTAAATATCCCCAATGTGGGAATGGGCATAAATCAAGGGATCGCTATTCCTGTTGGTATTTCTAATCGGCATGTACATCTTTCACAACAAGATGTAGATGCGTTATTTGGTCACGGCTATCAGATCACCCCGTTTAAAGATCTAAAACAACCGGGACAATTTGCCGCCAAAGAGTGTGTGATGGTAGTCGGGCCTAAAGGCTCTATCAGTAAAGTTCGTGTTTTAGGGCCGGTTCGTCCACAAAGCCAATTAGAAATTTCAAAAGCAGATTGTTTTGCATTAGGTATAAAGGCACCCGTGCGTAGTTCCGGTGATTTGGCAGGCTCCGGTAATGCGGTTTTAATGGGGCCTGCGGGATATGTGGAATTAAAACAGCAAGTCATTTGTGCTCAGCGTCATATTCATATGAATAATATTGATGCTAGAGCGTTAAATGTGACCAATGGTCAGAAAGTGCATGTAAAAACAGAGGGTGAACGTAGCCTGATTTTTGATGAAGTGATTGTGCGCGTCAGTGATAAATTTGCATTGGAATTTCATATTGATACCGATGAGGCAAATGCGGCAGGAGTTAGAAATAACGACAGCGTGTTTATTGTCAGCTAAGACAATGAGGTGAGGTAATGGACAATCAATTAATTGAACGGATTGTTGCAGAAATAGAAAAGCGTATAAAAAAGCCGGTGTTGTTAGTTTTAACACCGGCGCCGGGATATCGTGATGAAATCTATCAACGCATTAGCCATTTTTCCACTGTACGGGCTTCTATTTTTGTTACCACACAGGCACAGCAATGCCATGATTTATCGCAGTGGTACCATGTAGGGGATATCACTAAAGCCGATGAGTTTGATCCCCATAGGTTATCTGCTTATCAGGCATTATTTATTCCCTATTTTGACAAAAAGCTGGTGGGGGAAATTATTAATGGGTTAATGATTAGTGAAGAAGGAACACTTATTCATTCCGCATTGGCTAAAAATATTCCTATTATTGCATTACCTTACTTTTGTCAGCCAAACAGTGAAATTAATGAAATTTTAGGTTTAAACCAAAATGAACACTATAACTTAGTGCTAAAACAGAATATTGAACGATTAATATCAATGGGTATTACTTTTTGCTCAATAAATGAAGTTGAAGATAACTTAAAAAAGAATGCTTTTGATCACAAGTTAAAATTTATTAATAAAACGGAAACAAAACAACTGAATAATAATCGCTATATTACTTTGAAACAAGTAATGAGTAACCCTGAAAAATACCAATTATCACAAG
Source organism: Proteus mirabilis ATCC 29906 (assembly GCF_000160755.1). GTDB lineage: Bacteria > Pseudomonadota > Gammaproteobacteria > Enterobacterales > Enterobacteriaceae > Proteus > Proteus mirabilis. Next base: position 428,061 of record NZ_GG668579.1, on the reverse strand, counting down.
ATAAATTAACCGATTCTGCTATTGAATATTTAAAAAGTTTGAAAGATTAAAATATACCATATCTAAAAATTTAGGAGTCTTATTATGTCCCCAAAAGCAAAGTCATGGCTTTGGATGCTGGCGGTTATTATTTCAGAAACCTCAGCAACCTCGACCTTAAAAATGTTTGATAATAGTGAAGGAATAACAAAGACATTATTATTAGGATTAATTATTGTTCTTTATATTGTTTGTTATTATTCATTATCTCGTGCAGTTAAAAATATTCCAGTAGGCTTAGCTTATGCCACCTGGTCCGGAACCGGTATCTTAGTTGTATCTACTTTAGGTATGGCATTTTACGGTCAACATCCTGATACGGCTGCTATTATTGGTATGGCAGTTATTGCCAGCGGGATCGTCATTATGAATCTGTTTTCGAAAATGGGTTCCGAAGAAGAGCCAGAAGAAACGACGGAGTTATCGAATATAAAACACACTGCTCGTCAGTGAATAAATAAATCTATTTCTTAATAATCTATATTTAATAAAACTATTTTTTAATAAATAAGTACTTTATTAAAATAAATAAGGATAACCATTATGTTTACCGGATTCTTATGGCTGGCGCTGTCTATTGGTTCTGAAATCACAGGCACCTCAATGATTAAAAAGACCAATGGCTTTAGTAAATTAGCCCCCTCTGTTTTAGTGATTGCCGCTTACTGTATTTGCTATTTCGCCTTAACACGTGCAATGGGCTATATCCCTGTTGGTGTGGCATATTCCTTGTGGTGTGGATTTGGTATTGTTGGGGTAACATTAGTTGCCATGATTTTATATAAACAAAAACCCGATCTACCCGCTATATTCTCAATGGCATTGATTATCTCTGGTGGGATAATTATGAATACCTTTTCAACGATGTAAGATAAGTTTATAAACAAGAGACTAAATTTTCTTTTAATTTTAAATGCCGATATGTTATTCAACAATATTGGCATTTTTATATTCACTTATATTTATTTCTTAAAATGAACATGATTGATAAAAGATGTTTTTTTTATATTTTAAATTTTTTATCAATATAAAGTTAGGAGACTGTTATGTAAAACTAATTTATAAAAGGGTGATATATGATAAGAATAATACCTAATGTAAGTGCAAAAATTAATAGCATAAGAAATTTTTTAGGAATAAAAGATCCCACGGGAAATCCTAATTTCAGTAGTGTTAAGAATACTAGTACTATATGGTATACAGAAATTTTATCTGAAAAAAAAGCACCTGTTCTCTGTATGCGACAAAATATCAATAATGTAAATAATATCCAAAGATTAGTATCTACAGAAGTTCTTAACAAATTATATTATAATGAAAACTCACCTCAATATGATGAAAATAATTATCAATGTGTACCTAATTCTAGATATAGAGTACGATATTGTAAAAAAACTTTAATAGAATCTAATGGGGTATTATTACCTACTAATAATGTGAGTGTTAAGAACTCTCCTTATACGACTATTGCAAGCCAATATCCTCTTAATGATAAAGAGAGTTTAAAACATTATTTTAATATGTTATTTGATAATGATATAAAGACAGTTTATGTTTTAGCCTCGAATAAGGATATTAAATGGGACTTCTCAAAACCTGATAGTGAATATGATAAAAGCAATTCTAAGCAGAAAGGGTTTAAATACTTTAGAGAGGATTTTTATTCAGATAATATAGAATCTCGCCACTTTAATAAGTGGGATTTCAGTCGTTTTAAAATAAAAGGTAAAAATGGGAAATTTATAGAAAATAAAAATGGAGATAATGAAGTTTTACTAAATGAAAGAAGTTTAGATTGCAAAGTATATATTAATAAATTAACTAAAAAAGGTTGTGATGAAAAGAAAAATATAAAATTTGTGCATATTTATAATTGGAGAGATCATACAGCAATAGATGCGACAAAATTAAAAAATACAATTGATTTGATTGGCAAAGAATTAACAATAAACCCAACAAAAGAAAATATAGCTGTCCATTGTCTTGCGGGATTAGGAAGAACAGGGGAGTTTATTGCTTTAATGGAAATGATGAAAATGATAGAGGCAGGAAATACAAAAACAAAAAGCTTAGAAAGTATTCTCGTTCATTTAAGGGAAAATCGCAGTAGGGAGGTACTTAAAAGGAAATCACAAGTTGATGAGCTGATTAAGTTTGCAATAAATCATAACATTCCTTTAGTCAATGATAATATTGAAATAAAATAATATTTATTCAAAAAATAACTATAACCATCCCCATTGTATTTACAATGGGGATGGGTTTACGACATTAGCGCTTGTTATTTTTATTGCTCACTGATTTGCTGTAATTGTTTTTGACGCTCAGTCTGAGCGCTGACTTGATGGTTTCGAGCTAAGAAGCTGTACATTGTGGGTAATACAAACAGCGTAAATAGCGTGCCAACTAACATACCTGATACAATAATCAACCCTAATCCATAGCGACTATTAGCTCCAGCACCACTGGCAAATAGCAGAGGAATAAGCCCGATAACCATTGCTGCCGTAGTCATTAAGACAGGGCGTAAGCGGATTTTTGCTGCTTCAATAATCGCCTCACGTCGATTTAGATTTTTATGAACTTGTAATTCATTAGCGAACTCCACCATTAAAATACCGTGCTTACTGATAAGTCCTATCAAGGTGACTAAACCAATTTGAGTGTAGATATTTAATGTCACCATACCTAAAGCTAATGGCACTAATGCACCACAAATTGAGAGTGGTACCGTAATCAAAATAATCAATGGATCAACCAAGCTTTCATATTGTGCGGCTAATACCAAATAAATAATGATAAGGGCGGCAATAAACGCAAAGACTAAGGTATTTCCTTCTTGGGTAAATTGGCGAGCATCAGATTGCCAATCATGGCTAAAGCCAGCGGGTAAGGAATTTGCCACATTTTCAAGAAACGCAACAGCTTGCCCCATGGTGACACCCGGTGCCGGAATAGCTTGAAATATAGCGGCATTTTGTTGATTAAATTGCGTTAATTTATTGGGTTCAACTTGAGTGGTAATATTGACTACGGTTGATAATGGAATTAACAGGTTATCTTGAGTACGAATATAGTGCCCTGCAAGTGCTGCCGGAGTTAAACGTTGTTGACGTATACTTTGGGGGATCACATCATAAGAGCGACCATCCATACCAAAGCGATTGATATAGTGTTCACCCACTAATAAGGATAGTGATTCGCCAATATCTTGCATGCGAATACCAAGGGTATTGGCTTTGGCACGATCAATAGTGATCTGTACAACAGGGTTGTTGTAATCAAGATCACTATCCACTACGACAAATAGACCACTTTCTCGTGCTTGCTGTTTGATCTCTTCCATCGTGTCAAATAAAACGGGATAACCTAATGGGCTACGTAACACCATTTGGACAGGTAATCCGCCGACAGAGCCAGGTAATGATGCTAATTGAAAAGCAAAAATACTGCTTCCTTCAACATCCGCAACACGATTTTGTAGGTCTGCCTGAATTTGATTGGCATTACGATCACGACCTTTCCAACCATCAAAATTAATCCCACCAAAGCTTGCTGAAGGGCCATCAGTACCATTGATGATCCATGTGCTGTCTGTTTCTGGTAGGCTCATATAAATATCATCAAGTTTCTGATTGAAATGTTCCGCATAGGCAAGATTTGCATGTTGTGGTGCTTTTACCGCGGTTAAAACGCTCGCTTGATCTTCTAAAGGTGCTAACTCTTGTTTTGTCTGGCTATATAAAAACGGCAAGCTAACAAACACGGCGAAGGCGAAAACGACGGTTAACCAGCGATGAGTTAAAGAAAAATTAAGCAAATAGCTATAGTAATATGCCAATTTATCAAAGGTATATTCGGCTATTTTAGCCATCCTGCCTTCATTTTCTTTCGGTTTGAGCATTAATGAGCTCATGACCGGAGATAAGGTTAATGCCACAATACCCGATACAATGACGCTACCAGCAAGCGTTATGGCAAATTCTTTAAACAGTGCACCTGTTAATCCTGACATGAGACCGATTGGCGCGTAAACGGCGGCTAAAGTGATGGTCATGGCAATAACCGGCCCCGCGACCTCTCGTGCCCCCACTAATGCGGCCTGCACTGGTGATAATCCCTCTTCAATATGACGATGTACGTTTTCAACCACCACTATCGCATCATCGACAACTAATCCAATGGCTAAAACCATTGCTAGTAAAGTAAGCAAATTAATACTAAAACCAAATGCCAACATTAATCCGGCTGCCCCCAACATAGATAAAGGGATAGCAAGCACAGGAATAATTACAGAACGTAATGAGCCTAAGCAGAGATAAATAACAGCAATAACAATTAAAATGGCTTCAATTAATGTTTGCACCACCTGATCAATAGAAGCTTTAATAAAACGTGAAGTTTCAAAGGCCAGCTCCACATTTACACCTGGTGGGAGTGTTTTTTCTATATCAGTAAGGTTTTCGCGAATACCATCAACAATGATTAACGGGTTACCTGTTGGTGTTGGAAATAGGCCTAAGAAGACGGCTTTTTTGCCATTCATGATGCCACTGGTTTCAGTAGCAGCCGCACCTAGCTCGACGGTGCCAATATCACGTAGACGTATAAGATTATGGCCATCATTGTGGATCACCATATCTTTAAATTCTTCCACATTGGTTAAATCGGTATTGACATAAACATTCGCAATAACAAACTCACCTTCGACCTTTCCAGGAGCCGCTTGGTAATTATTACGGCGAATGGCATCAGCGACATCACTAGCAGTTAAGTTTCGCCCCGCTAATTTATCAGTATCTAGCCATACGCGCATGGCCAGTTGTTGTCCGCCAAAGACTTGTACTTTGGCGACCCCATTAATGGAGGAAAACATCGGTTCAACCACACGAGATAGATAGTCAGTTAATTCTGGAATAGAAATTTGCTCACTGGAAAAGCCAACATAAGCGACTGCGGTTGATTCACCAGAAGAAAGTTCAATCACAGGATCATAAGCTTGTTCTGGCAATTTATAACGTACTTGATTGACCTTGGCCATCACTTGCGTTAATGCTTGTGTCGGATCGCGATTTAACTCCATTCTTACCGTGACAAAACTTTTTCCTTGTACTGAAGATGAAGAAATATAATCAACGCCTTCCACCGAGGAAACGGCTTGTGTAATAGGCTGAGTCACAAAACCTTGCATCAGTTCAGACGATGCGCCAGGGTAGTCTGTTGCAATGGTAATCGTTGAGTTTTGTAACATGGGGTATTGGCGAATAGGTAGTTTACTGAACGCAAATGCGCCCAGTAAAAAAATCAAGGTGCTAACTACTAACGCTAAAACAGGTCGTCGCACAAAAATATCAGTGAATTTCATGAAACACTCCTGTTATGGTTGACGAGTAGTAGATTGGGCCAGTGTTAACGTATCTTGCTCTATGGGGGCTATTGAGGTGCCATCACTAAGTTTGATTTGCCCTGAGGTAACAACTTGATCTCCCTGATTTAAGCCTTCTTTGATCTCGATAAGGCCGTTGTAGCGCAATCCAACTTTCACAGAGACACGCTTAGCGATAAGGTTTTTTTGATTGTCAGATTGCGCTACAAACACGGTATCCCCATAGGCAGTATAAGTAACCGCTGTCTCTGGTACGGTTAATGCCTGATGACGAGTAGGGGAGGTAACTTGAACACGAGCAAACATGCCCGCTTTTAATTTGTTATCGGTATTCGGTAAAATGGCTTGTACTTGCACAGTGCGAGAAGGGCCAATAAGAGGGTCTATGGCATTAAGTGAGCCGGTAAATGTTTGATTAGGATAAGCATCAACTGCAATATTAATAGGTTGATGAGTTGAAAGCTGTGGCGCCACTTGCTCATCGAGTGAAAAGTTAAGTTTTAAGTGGCTTGCATCCACTAATGAGGCAACACGTTCCCCAGCATTTAGATACTGTCCTTCATGCACGAGTTTTATGCCGACAATACCATCAAAGGGAGCTTTAATGGTTTTTTGTGCAATGCGCGCTTTCACTTCACGGATAGAGGCTACAATCATATCGCGCTCTGATAACGTACTATCTAATTGTGCTGCTGCAGCCACATTTTTACTATAAAGTTGGCGAGTTCTTGAATAAAGTTTTTCTGCATTAGTTAGTTGTGCTTGTAGGCGTAATAATTCCGCTTGCTCTGGCTCATCATTTAATTTTACTAAGATTTGTCCCGCGGTGACGGTCTGTCCTGATGCAAAGTGGATCGTGGCGATGCGCCCATTTGTTTCTGCCGCTAAATAGACTTGTCTAGCAGCTTCCAATTCTCCAACACCATGCATGGTATTGGGTAATTCAGCGGATTGCGCGGTTGCTAATGCCACTTTTGTTGGTGGATAAGCAAATGGCTGTGTTTCATCTTCATCAGATCCCATTGTTGCATAAACCATTGCCCCTGCACTTAATAAAAATAGTGAGGCAGATAAAGTTAACGTCAATTTCTTATTCATTTTACCGCCGATCCCATAGTGAAGTTTTTATCTATTTTTAGGGTGTTATGAGTTAAATTTTTTCCATAATGCTCTAAAGTGGCTAGCCATTGCGGTTGCCATTAGTCCTCCAATCACAGAGGTATGCTCTATCGCAAAATACATGGATAACATCGCTTTATCGCCGGTCATATTCCAAAACGTATGTACAATCACAATGGTTAAAAATAAGAAAGTGGCTAATGCGCCAGCACCTAACCATAGATAACGATCAAAAAGAACTAAAATCGATCCGGCGAATAAAACAATGGCGCTGGCGAGATTAAAAAACCAATCAGGGTTTAACCCTGCTGCACGCATCTCTGCCAAACTATTCTCATAATCAAATACCTTGGCAAAACCCGATGATAAAAATAACAATAGAATTAGCACTCTTGCGACAATCCATAATGTTTGGCTTTCAAGAATACGTGCAATTGAGTTAGGCATGTATCAGTCCTCAATAAACTTAAAAAAATAAAATCAGGCAATTGGCTGACTTGACTTTGTATTGGGACAGGACTATAAAACCTCAAGTTAACTTGAGGTCAAGTGAAAAATAAAAAAGGTAGCAAATGAGTAAAGAGAAAATAGATTTTAATCGAGCGCTCACGGTTGGCGAAGTGGCAAAACGCAGTGGTGTACCCATCTCTACACTGCATTTTTATGAAGAAAAAGGATTGATAAAAAGTTCTCGGAGCCCTGGAAATCAGCGCCGTTACCCGTCAGTGGTACTCCGTTATGTGGCAATTATTAAAGCAGCGCAGAGTACAGGTATTCCATTAAAAGAAATTCAGGAAATATTAGGGAAATATCCACCAAATAGTAAATTAACTGCAGAACAATGGCATGAAATATCAACAGATTGGAAAATACGGCTCGATGAGCGTATTCGGCGTCTTAAGCGATTACGTAATGGACTTGATCACTGTATTGGCTGTGGATGCCTATCTTTAAATGATTGTCCATTGCGTAACCCTGATGATATTTTAGGGGAAAAAGGGCCTGGTGCTCAAATGTTATGATCACAATGAAAATGTCACCCTATCAGGCTTAAAAAAACCTTCGAATTCATCATTGTTATCAATCATACCTAATAATTCTAGGGTGACTTGATGATAAAAACCTTGATAAGAGAGTCGCGAAACGAGTGCTTGATTAATCAAGTTTTTATTTTCATGATGCTCTAATTCACTTTGTTGGTGAGCATAAACCAATAAGGCTATTTGTCGCTTCTCTTTTAACGTTTGATTACCTCCATCTTTGACATCAAATTGGTCTAATAAAGTAAGAATATCATTAGCATGGCTAAGATCTGTCTTGCTTAAATCTTGATAGAAAGTCAGTTTCAAATTTTCGATAATAGGATCTGATCCTTTTCTCGAAATATTGTTAGCACTAGATAAAGTCGAAGGAGAGTTATATACCTGCTGTGCGCGGAAAGGATCAATTTTCATTGTTATCCTCGTTTAAAATTGGCTTTCTTGAAGAAAGATCGTCTGAGGGGGTAAATGTATTGATAAAGTTTAATAGCAGTTGTTTGATGTTTTGCTCAAAAATCGGTTGATAAGTTTCAGAAAAAGGCCGATGAAATTGTGTTCTTAGATCGTTGAGAAATATGGCAGGATCAAAAAAAGTAATTTGATCACCGGTATGAATAGCAATGGTCTTGTTGTTATGGCAGTTTAACTTAATATTGCTATTGTCGAGTTCACTCTCAAAATAGCGCTGTAGTGTTGTGGGAATATCGAGTGTTACTTTTTGCTCAAGAGGAACAGATGACATCAGATATTGAGTGAGTTTAACTTGTATTTCAGGTGAATCTAAGAATTCCCCGATCGTTGCGACGAGTTGTTCTCGTTGCTGAAATTCATATTGTACAAATTTTTCTTGATATTCAATTGAGAATCTTATTATATCAGCTAATAAAACCTGTAATCCTTTAGCATAAGCTTCGTTAGCTATCTTATTACGAAGTTTATCTAGTTTATGATTAAAGTGATGCAGCATTTTTTTTGCTGCCTGCTTGGTCGCTAATGTTGTTTTATGAATATTATCGAGCTGTCGTATATAGTGAGCTCGTATTAATACACCTTCGCAGGTATATTTTAAAAGGTTGTCAGGTAACAAGCGTAGCATAATTTAATACCAGTAAAAAAAGTGTAGGAGATAAAACAAGTGATTTAGGAAATTCAATATTAATTGATAAAGATTTTGGTGAAAAAAGTAATTTAAAACGTTGAGCTAGTGCGTTCGATATTAGCTTAATAAAATTAAATAGTAATTGATAGCCAATATCTATGGGGGCAATATCTTTTAGTGACAGTAATATTTTGCTATCGACAGTCCTATTTAACATAGGATAGAGAGCTAAAAATGCTTTTAATGCAGGTTCTAAATGATAATAATTTTGTGCTAATAGCGTATGACGAGAATAAAAATAACCTAAAAATAAAGCACAACGAGGAAGAGTGTGCCAATGAGTAAATATTTTTTCTACGGTAGTATCAATCTCACAATCAATATGCAGTATAAGTTGATATTGCCCAATTAAATGACGATTAGCTATTTTTTGCCATAGAGTATTTTCTTTTGGCGATGCTAATACATCGTAGTCTGAATGGATATAACTTAACGGTTCATACATTACATTAGAGATCAATTTAAATTGTTCAGCAGTCAGATTACTCATTCTCGCTTACCATTTTATTGACTTGTTTACGACGATAAATAATCAATATGACCATAATTATTATAATTAAACTAATTACTGATAACCCTATGAGTAACCAAGAGTTACTCAATGATGTCGTATTATCTTGGTGAAGTTGATTATTTAATATCGTAAATTTATTGATATTCCGTGGATATAATAAAACAGTAATATTACTCTCATCCATATCATTAAAAGCATTATGGATAAAAGCACGAACATCGTCACTTAGCTGATCACTATCTATCATGCCATCTTCATAGAAAACTAAAGCAGAAGCATGAGGTGTTGGCGTTATACGATCATTTGATGATAGTGGATAACTGACATGTACTCTCGCATCGATAAGATGATCAATGGTTAATAATGATTGTTCTAACCGTTGCTCAATGGCTGAAATTAAACGTGCTTTTTCAGCTTGAGGCGATGAAACTAATGCATCTGATGGAAATAATTGTGTAATTTCAATACGAGAAATTGTTGGTAATTGATATTCTTCTAATATTTGAATAGCAATCCCTATATTTTCCTTTTTAACTGAGATCTCAAATAATCCTTTTCCTAACGCAGTACGAGTACTTGTTATTTGGTGTTTCTGTAACACCGCTTGAATTTCAGTTGCTTGCCTTTGACTTAAATTAGTGAGCAGTGATTGATCCTTACAACCGTTTAATAAAGGAAGTAAGCAACATAAAAATAGTAATAACAAATACCGTCTATTCATTACTATTGAGCCTTAAGTAGTGTTTCCACAATATTGAGAGATTTTCTTGCTAACGTACTCGCTAAGCTCATCGTAATTGAATAATCGCTAAGTTCTATTTGTAAATTCGTATAACTTTGGGCATCACCTAATTGGCTTAATGTTGTTAACTTTTCTTGTATCTTTTTTTCATATTGCATACTACTAATAATGCCATTTACCATGATAGTCGATAAACTATCATCACTTGTATCTTGTAGTTCTTTGGTTAAATTAACGGGAATAATAGGTGCAATAGCCATACATAACCTCCGTAAAACTGATGTTAACGCATATTACCAATAATACTCATTGCTAGATCTTTAATGACTTTGATTGATGTAGATTGGGCATTACGTGTAATATTATATTCGGCAAGTTTGGCTTGATATTCGGCTAATGCCGCGGCATTAGATGTATCAGCTTTTAATGCTTCTAAAGCTTTTGATAAATTATTACTTTGGGTTCTTACAGGTTTATGAAAATATTGGTCAACTTTGTTAATTGAACTTACATCTGTTTGAACAAGACTCGCAGCCATAAATTACTCCTTTGTGCTTAAATTTGTTATGTTACTCATCATAGCTTGATTATCCTTGAGGAAAATAACGATGCTGATTATCAAGAAAAATATATCCATTATCTTCTTGTAGCATTGCTTTATTTTTCAAGTTGATATTAACTTTATTTTCACGATAAAAAATAAATTTTCTTCCAAAAAAAGCTGCCTGTTTTTTTATATAAGCATTAAATTTTTCTTTGTCATTTACGCTTAGCTTATCATCAAAGATAAAAATTAAGCCGTTATTTTTTTCTTCAATAGTATATCCTATTGTTTTAGTGAAATTTAGCTTGTTTATCTCTTCAACAATTTTAGCAATTGATAATTCTTTTATGATTGGCTGACAATTTTTGGGAAAATTGTCATTGATGGCTTGAATGATTTTTAGCTTTTCATTTTTATTTACTCACTATAGGTTTAGTGTTGTCTTTTAAAGTAACGTGAATTTTATTATTAGTTGCTAATTTGATAATTTTTTCTTTGTTCAAAAATGAAATTTTTGTTTTTGAATCACTATCTTTTATTAAATTTTTAGAAGAGTAAGGTTCAGTGTAAATACATAAATAACCATTTTCTCCTTTGAATTCATTTGAATATGAACTTTTAAAAGCCAATTCCTTTGGTTTATTTTCTAATGGTTTTGATACATCCATAAAAGTAAATGATACTATAAAAAATGCAATAACAAATATAAATGATACAATGATTTTTCTATTAAATGTCCATTTTTTTGAATTTAAATCAAAAGATGTTATAGACAAATCATCTTTATGACTAATTAAGAAAATAGGAAAATTATTGATATATATAGGCTTATCTAGTTCTAATGGTAGTTCTTTGCTAATTTCTTTAGAAATTAAACCATCTTCTATTTTATATTTATTATTTTTTGTATTATGCTCATCAAGCATAATCGTAATTATCTTTTCATGTTCTTTCTTGTTGCAAGGAATGTAAAGTGTTAATTTCTCATTTTCTATTTTATTTTCAATATGTTCTTTACTATGTAGAATTAATGAGTATTGATTAGGTAGCAAAGGCGTTATTATCCCTTTTAAAGGACCACTGAGAACATAAATATAATACAGCATAGAGTTAACCCAATAATAAATGTTAATTAATTCATGTTATAAATATATTTTAGTTATATAAACAATGAAATTCTTTAAAAAAACATAGGTGTTTTATTTGAAAATAAATGTTGATATATTACTGTTGTTTTTTTAATAATAATCAATGAGAATTGTTATTTATTTTTAAAGTTAATTCTAGGCTATATTATTATAGTGTTCTATAAATGATGGCTATAATAACATTTTGAAAAATAGTTTGTTTTTTTGAACCTTTAATAGATTATAAGTATAGGCTGAGGTATTTACCATGTTAATAAATGATATAAAAATAAGTGGCGATAAAAATATTTTATCAGGGAATTTATTATTCATGTGCATTCCTTTAAATGATGAATATCCAATAAGAATATACGATGATAAAACGACTAAAATTATAAAGGGAAAGGCTTTTATTTATAATTCAAAAAATGAAAATGTTATTTTTCAATCAGAAAATCAGTCATGGCGTATTGAAAAGAGATCATTTTTTATTTGTGCCAGATTATTGGCATTTATTGATTATGCTAGAGATTTTTCAAAAATGACAGCAGTTGGCACTAATTTTGATATTAATCAACAAATTTTTTATATAAAAGAGGGGAGTGGAACATTAGAACATCTGATTATTAATGAGGCACTGAAAGATGAAAGCCAATTAGAACCTCTTTTTGTGACTATAAGACACAGTGAAAGTTACTGGCTTATATTACATCTGATTAGTTATTTGGATGAGAAAAAAAGCAATATTGCACAAATAGGTGAACGATATGGTGTATCAGGGACACATTTTAGACGGCTGTGTAAACGTTATTTAGGTAATTGTGGTAAAAGTCAATTACGTTCATGGCGTGCGGCATCTTCTATTTTGACAACGCTATCAACAGATGAATCATTGACTCAGATTGCAGTCGATAATGGTTTTAGTTCAGCATCTCATTTTTCTAATGAAATTAAGACATTATTTGGTATTACACCAACTGAATTTCGGCGAATTGGCCAATATCTTTATGAACATAAAAAATAAAATTTACTGTATCATTGGAATTATCATTTTTTATAGCTTCTTTTTGCCAACACAAGCTGCAGAAGGAAAGGTTATTTATACACATCAGGTTAAAAAACCTGATGTTTTTGTTGCGGTAAATACACATATTGAACAGTTTTTCCTAGTGCTATCAGATAAATTAAATAAACCTTTTATTCTAAGCAGCGCAGTAAAAAAAGAGCGGATCAGTGGAAAATTTGATATTTCTTCACCTGAAGACGCCTTTGAATTAATGGTAAAGCGTTTGTCATTACTTTATTTTAATGACGGAGAATCTATTTATATTTATCGCGATAATGAGATACAGCAACAGCTATTTCAAGTGAAAAATATCAGCTTGAGTAAACTGAAAGAGTATCTACAAGATGTTGGATTATATGATCTCCGCTACCCATTACGTGCAGGTCACGATCAGCGTACTTTTTATCTCTCAGGTCCTCCTATTTATATTAGCTTAGTTAAGGCTGCTGCTGAGCTTTTGGATAATGATGTACAAGAACAAATTAATGAAAATATCAATAATCAAGTTCCAACCGGAAGCTCTCGTTATGGCGATGAGTTTGTGCAGATATTTCCATTAAAAAACACTTTTGTACAAGATAGAACCTATATATTACGTGATGAAAAAGTGGTTTTACCTGGTATAACAACGGTTTTGCAACAGCTATTTATGCCATCGGGAGAGAAAGAAAAAACAGTCAGAAGAGCGCGTGAGATTATCGAAGATAATGATAAATATCAGGATGATAAAATTACCAACGATATACAAGATACTCATTCACCGATTATCACTCAAATGGGCAAATATAATGTTGAACTCGTTCCTTTACCTGGATCAAATAGCCTGTTGGTTAAAACGAGTCGAGAAGGTTTAGCTTTAGTTAGCTCACTTATTTCACAATTAGATAAACCGAAAAGACAAGTTGAAATGTCATTATGGATAATTGATATTTCTAAAAGTAAAGCCGATAGTTTGGGGGTGAATTGGCAGGGGAGTTATGGCTCGGGTAAAAATACATTTTTCTTTAATACCGCTAGTTTAAGTGCTGTATCTGGTTTTAGTTTTTTAAGTAAAATCAAAGCACTCAGTGAGGAAGGGGAAGCTAAAATGGTTTCTCGTCCTATTTTGTTAACTCAAGAAAATACCCCCGCCATATTTGATAATAACACCACCTTTTATACACAAATTAAAGGTGAGCGAGTTGCTTCATTAGAATCTACAACATTCGGCACTATGATCAGTGTATTGCCTCGTATTAGTAATACTAACCAAGAGATTGAGATGATTATCAATCTTGAAGATGGCGCCGAGAAAAAAAGTGATGATGAAGATAGAGAAGAAGGGATTGAAAAATTACCTGTTATTAATCGCACAAATATCAGCACCGTGGCCCGAGTTTCTGAAGGCGGTAGTTTATTAATTGGTGGATATACACGAGAAGATAACATAAAAGCAGAAAACAGAATTCCTTTTTTAAGTGCTATACCTTTAGTTGGCCGAGCATTTAGCTATCAGTCAGATAATAATAAAAAAATGGTGCGTATTTTTATGTTACAACCGCGTTTATTAGATAAAACTGATACGCACGGATTGGACTCTTTAACTGAACACCCATTTTTACCGATGGATAAAAAAACATCTCAAGCGCTAAAACAAATTCAGGCATTTATGAGGTGATATTATGATCGGACCAATTAATACTGCAACTTCGACAAATGGTGCCAGCAACAGTATTAGTAAAGAAAGTCAGCAAGACATAGAATATAAGCAACCACAAATAAACGAAAGTGAAAATTATCAAAATCAATTAATAGAAATATCTGATGATATGTCTATGGTGGCAACTCTTTTTTCTCAGCGATTAGGAAAATTATTAGACAAAAAAGCCAATAAAGGGCAAGAAGCTTTATATATTGCAGAAGATGGTGCTGATGAGAAACTTGATAAGGTGATGCTTCAATTTAGAAAATCGGGGAGAAGTTTACAGGAATTATTGCAATATTTACGTAAAATGTTCCCTGATCCTAGTGATCTCGTTATGGTTTTACGAGAATTACTTAGGAAAAAAAAATTAGGTGCACAATTAGATGCAGGTATTGAAAATGAGATCAATAGGTTACTTGCAGGTGAGGAGGGTAAGCAAATTAAGGCAGGCATTAATATTGCTCTCCAAGCTAAAGCCTTTGCTAAATTACTTTGTTTAGATGCATCAGTATTAAGAGACCTTTACCGTAGTTACATTATTCTGGATATTGAACCTATTTATTTTTTCAAAATGTGGATAGAAAAATATGATATAAAAAAATGTTCAATTATTTTGAATTTTCTAACACAGAGCTTGATTTGTGATATGAAATCGTTAATGCCAAGTTGCTCCCAAAGTTCAGAGTTTGGTTATCTTTTGGAAAAGGTAAATAAATTACGATTATTATATAGCTTTATAGAAATGAATATAGAAAATTTAGTTAAAGAAGATTTAAAGAGTTTTATAAAAGAAGATGATTTTTATCAACTAACTATTAATGGAATGATATCTCCAGAACAAATGGAAAAATATTTAATATCACTTATGGATAATCAATGGAAAGGTTATTTTATTAAAATAAAAATGAGGTTGCTACAACAGTTAAAGACAATGTTCAATAAATATCCTGAATTATTATACTTATCTGATGATTTTAGAAATGAATGCCAAATAATGATACAAAAAATTATAGATAATTATATTAAGCAAGAGCAATATCAATTAAGAAAATAAAAAACAATTAATTATTGGCAAAGTTTATGATTTATAAGTTTCTATTAGCAATAAAAAACAAACCAGAACTTATCGTACTATCAGTGATGATACTGGTTATAATGATGTTAATTATACCTTTGCCAACTTATTTGGTCGACTTTCTTATAGGTTTAAATATTACTATTGCAATTCTTATCTTTATGAGTTCATTTTATATTAAACGTATACTGAACTTTATGACATTTCCTGCATTATTGCTTATAACAACTCTTTTCCGGCTTGCTTTATCAATAAGCACTAGCCGTCTTATATTATTAGATGCAGATGCAGGAGAGATCATTACCTCATTTGGTGAGTTTGTCATTGGTGAAAATCTTGTTGTAGGTTTTGTTGTCTTTTCCATTGTGACCATAGTGCAATTTCTCGTGATTACTAAAGGATCTGAACGAGTAGCGGAGGTCGCGGCTCGTTTCTCTTTGGATGGTATGCCTGGAAAACAAATGAGTATTGATGCTGATTTAAAATCAGGGATCATTACGAATGAAGAAGTTCAGATCAGAAGGAAAGAGTTAGGACAAGAGAGTCAATTATATGGTTCATTCGATGGTGCCATGAAATTTATAAAAGGGGATGCGATAGCCGGCATTGTCATTATCTTCGTGAACTTAATTGGTGGCATATCGGTAGGTATGGCTCAAATGGGGTTATCTATTACAGAGGCATTACATACATATACACTTTTAACGATAGGGGATGGATTAGTTGCACAAATTCCTGCTTTACTTATCTCTATTAGTGCCGGATTTATTGTAACACGTGTCGGTGGTGAAAATAATAATTTGGGCTATAGCATTATGAATGAGCTATTGGCACAAGATTTTGCTTTGCTTGTTACAGCTATTTTGGCTTTTGGTATCGGTTTTTTACCAGGATTTCCCACACCTGTTTTTCTTATTTTATCTGCAATGCTTGGCGTCTACTTTTTTAAAATAAAATGGAAGAATAGTAAAAAAGAATATAAAAAAGAAGATGAAAAAGATAATCTTAATGCTACTAATGTCGACAGTAAAAAAGGACTTATGTCAAATTTATTTTCTGGTAAACATGGGGAAGAAGTAGATAATAGTTTATTAACAGAAAATATTACCTTATCACAAGCTGAAACTTTGCCATTAATCATCACTCTTTCTACTAAGAAAAAACCATATTTAACAAAAATAGTTTTTGAAAAATGGCTACAAAAAGAATTTATTTTACAATATGGTATATTATTACCAGATATTGTGATTCACTATTCAGATAAAATAGATGACGATAAAATTATTATTTTAATTAACGAAGTTAAAGCAAAAGAACTTAATTGTCCTTTTCCTCTTTTTCATATAGAAAATCCTAATGATGAATTGCTCTCTTTAGGCTTTAACTTAATAAGTATTGAAGATGATAATAAAACCCATTATTGGATTGAGCGTGATGATGAATCTAAATTAGCGCCATTAGGTTACAAAGCGGAACGTTCAGAAAGTTACTTTTATAGAAAATTCTCTGATCTGATCACATTAAATATTACAGAGTTTCTTGGTATTCAAGAAACAAAAGATATCCTTGATAAATTAGAAAAGAGTGCCCCTGAGCTTTTAAAAGAGTGTTATAGGCAAGTTTCTATTCAGAGGATAAATGATGTTTTGCAACGATTAGTACAAGAAAAAATTCCTATTAGAAACATAAAGACTATTATAGGGGGCTTAGTTCAATGGGGGAGCAAAGAAAAAGATCCCGTGCTACTTACTGAACACATTAGAACGCTTCTTGCTCGTTATATTAGTTATTTTTTTTCAACCGATGGGAAGTTTAATGCAATTATCTTATCTAACGATATGGAAGAGATAATTCGTAGTGGAATAAGACAAAGTTCTTCTGGCACATTATTGAATTTAGAACCTGCTGAATTAGATATGATAATAGAAAAAATATCTATGGTTATTGATGATATTAAATATATTCAGGATTATATATTTTTAACATCAATAGATATAAGGCGTTTTGTAAAAAAACTAATAGAAACTCAATATCCTCAAATACCGGTATTATCTTATGATGAGATAACATCTGATATTGAAATTAATGTATTACAATCTATTTAGGAGTGATTATGTCTTTTGATCTTGCTAGCTTACTTATGGATGCAATGAATGTTATTGGTCGGAATGATTTATTTTCAGGGGGGAAATCAATCGATAACCATTCAACCATTACCATTAGTTTAGGTGATATGCCAGATATTAATTTATTGGTTGTTGACGAGGTTCCTATGATTTGGTCGGTGCTTTGTGATTATGATGAAAAATTACTTACACAAATTAGTGCCGAATTATTATTAGATAGCATCAATAATCAAACAGAAAGTTTTTACCCTGGACAACCGGCCTTGGTGAGAATTGAGGACTCTTTAGAATTAAGAGCATCATTTATGCCAATTGCATTGCAAAATGGAGAAAGCATGGCAAGAGCCATTGATGACTATTTTCAAATTATGAATAGTATACATCAACGGTTTATTGGCTAAATAATGAACGCCAGATTTCTAATGTTTCATAACGCAGCGCATCCTTTACGAATACAAGGAAATATTTTAGAAGTGATGTTACGTGATGTTTTTATTGGGGAGGTCTGCCAACTAAAAGAGAATATTTTCAGTGAAAATATTCTCGGTGAAGCTATTGTTATTGGGTTTCATAATAACATAGCAATATTAAGTATGATGGGAAGCGCTCAAGGTTACTCTTTACAAATTATAGTTGAGCCAACAGGAAAAACATTTTCAGTTGCCCTAGGCCCACATATATTAGGCAGCATGATTGATAGTAAAGGGAATTGCTTATTACGATTTAATACAGAAATAGCAGAGAAGACCTTTAGTACCTTATGTCCTATCGAAGGTCGGCCACCTTTGTTTAGTGATAGGCTGCCTATTACAACACTATTTAAGTCAGGTATACGTGCTATTGATGGATTATTAAGTTGTGGATTGGGGCAACGAATGGGGATTTTTGCTAGTGCAGGAACGGGTAAAACGATGTTAATGAATATGATTATCCGTTTTGCACAGGCAGATGTTTTTGTTATTGGCTTGATTGGTGAACGAGGAAGAGAAGTTACAGAGTTTATTGAAGAATTAAAGCAACATAAGCGATGTGAAAATACGGTTTTAATTTGCTCAACTTCAGAACAATCAGCGGTAGAAAGGTGTAATGCGGCTTTAGTGGCAACAACGGTTGCCGAATATTTTCGTCAACAAGGAAAAAATGTCGTTTTATTTATTGATTCTATGACTCGTTATTGTCGAGCGTTAAGGGATATCGCATTAACAGCGGGTGAGTTGCCCGTACGTAAAGGATATCCAGCATCTGTATTTGATAAACTTCCCGCTATTTTAGAGCGTCCAGGGGTAACAAAAACAGGCTCCATTACGGCATTTTATACTGTTTTATTAGAGAGTGATGATGAGCCAGATGCGATCGGTGAAGAAATTCGTTCTATTTTAGATGGACATATTTATTTATCTCGAAAAATAGCAGCATCAGGGCACTATCCTGCTATTGATGTATTAGGTAGTGTGAGTCGGGTTTTTCAACAAGTCACTGATAGTAAACAACAAAAATCTGCTTTAAAAATAAGACAAATATTGATGCGATTACAAGATGTTAAGTTATTGCAAGAGTTAGGAGAATATCATGAAGGAGATAACGAATTAAATGATATCGCGGTAAGAAAACAAGCCAAGATAGAAAGCTTTCTTACTCAATCCTTTAAAGAAAAAGCCGATTTTCAACAAACATTAGAACAAATGTATGAGATTACCGCTTAAGCATCAAGCATTGATTAGTGCCATTGCCCAACGGCAAAAAAAAATAGAAAAAGAACAATTAAAATATAAAAAACTTATTACAGAAGCTGAACAGAAGAAAAAAGAGCAAGAGCAATTAATTAGTGCTTTAAAGAGTGAAGTACCCGCTTATGAAAAAGCCGGTATTTATTCAATTCATTCGTTTCATCAACAAAGAAGGAAGCAAGCTATTGTTTTACATTCAATAAATTTTTATGTCGCTCAAGTTGAAGAAATAAAGGATAAACTGAATGATTTAGAAAAACAGAGTGAGGCGCTAAAAAAACAACGACAAAAGGCCGTCAAAAAACAAAATAAAATGACACTTTATTTTGAAAGAAAAGCATTAGAGAAAGAGCTATATATTGAAAGGTTAGAGCAGAATGAAATACAGGAGATAGCATTATATGGTTCAGGGAATATCTAACTCAAATAAGATGACGCTATCTAGTGAAAAAACGGAAAGTGATATTCCAACTGAGTCTTATAGCGTAAATAGGTATTTGAATAAATGTCAGCTTACACCTGAAAGTATAAAAAAATTAGCAGAGAAATTAGATATACTTAAAAAAATAGCGAGTTTAAAAGACAATATTGCCAGTCATAACGATGAGCAAGATCTTCAGGAAGATAAAATGCCAGAAAATTATGAAGGTTTGCTATTAAGTCATCGGTATTTATTATCATCTGGTGGTTCTAAAACTAAAAAAATATCTTTAGATATAAATATAAAAAAAGGATTTAACTCTTTATATATAGGAAGAGAAGAAAAAAAAGCACAGCTCACTGATCAGAGAATAAATAAAAAAACATCTAAGATAGATAAATACAAACTACAACCCCATGTAGGAATAGAAGAAAAAACTGTCATTAAAGACATAATAAGAAAAAACAATGTTAAAACGATGGTTAATGAATTCTTATCGACAAAAAAGAGTTCAGTATTTCCTATTTTCGTAGATAAAAAAATAAATCAACAACAGTATATTAAGTTTTTAGAAAAAATAATTAAAAAAGAACCCGTTAATAATGATAATGTTGATTTAGTTAGCAGTGCAACTAAGCAGGAAAAACAGGCTCAAATTCATCAGAAAGAGAATAACAGTGCATACAAAAATATTGAGTCTAGTATGGCAATGCCGCTAAATAACGTATCAAAAGTTGATACAAAAGAAGAACCGGAAATTTATCAAGAAAATATCACTGAAACTAATAAAGTTGTTCCTTTTTCTTCGCAAGTTACACCAATAAAAACGGTAATTGCATTACCAAAAGTAGCCAAAATGGTTTCACAGCTACCTGCTTGGCAAGTAATAGATAAAAAAATATCTATGTTGACTCTACCACCAAGCATTACTTATACATTTACAAAATGGAAGAGTCGTTATCATCAGGCTAAAATTCATTTTATTGATAAACAAGTTCAGTTAATTGCCTCCTCAGGACGCGTTTATCAAACAGCATTAGAGAATTTGAAGCAATATAATGGGGGATTATCCATAGATCTAACTAATAGCCATAAAAATAAATCGTGGTATATCAACTCTATTAATGCTATTTATGAAAGAGAGGATGAAAATGAATGAGTATTAACGTAGAGGTAGATAATAACCATAAAGAAACAAATAAAATTAATGACATGGTAATATTATCTTCTATCTTTGGTACAAAAAAAATAACAGAAAAACAGCTATATTTTGTATTGAGATGTGAGAATAAATTAGGAACCTTAACGGCGTTAATTTCAGTTAGTCAAGTCATGGATAACTTATATCCTGAAAAAAAAATTGATTGGGAATTAGTACCTGAAAACTATTTAATTGCTCTTTTTTCACAATCTTTATCAACATTATTATTTCCTTTTTCTAAAGAGCCAATGTCATCATGTGTTGAAAATATCTGTTTAGGTGCTGAAAAAGGATCTTGCTATCCTTGTGTAGATACCACATTAGGTCATGTTTTTATTTGCGATATTAAATGGAAATATGAATTGACAGTATTTCCAAAAAATAAAATAGGTTTTATAACAAGTTTTATTTTTGGTTACAGTAAAATATCACTTTCATTATTAAAAACAATATTACCAGGGGATGTTTTATTAATAGATGATATCCATTTTTCTTTTAATGTTGGTGATAAAAAATATTTTTATTTTTCATGGGATGAGGGTAATTGTGTGACATTAGATGCTATCGTTGAAAATAGTGAAGAAAATGAAGAGGATGAGCAAAACGATGCCATAATAGAAGATAGCATTGATTTAGCTCAATCACTTGATTTAAATTCAATTGGCGCTATTCCGATTACAATATCTTTTCTTTTAGCCAATAAAACATTATCAATTGATCAACTTGAAGAATTAGCACCAGGGAAGAAATTTATTTTACCTGATAATGCCATTCGTCATATTAATATTTTAGCAAATGGTAAAGCTATTGCCCAAGGAGAATTAATCAAAATTAAAGATATGTTAGCGGTAGAAATTAATAAATTATCTATAAAATGCGAATAACATATGGAAAGCTCAACACAATTAATCTTGATCCTAGCTCTTGCCACATTGGCTCCTTTTATTATTGCTGCAGGAACTTGTTATTTAAAGTTTTCTATCGTTTTAGTTATGACTCGTAATGCATTAGGTGTGCAGCAAGTTCCTTCTAATATGGTACTTAATGCTATCGCTTTAATGATGGCGCTTTTTGTTATGACACCAATTACTAAAAATATTTGTTACTATGTTATTGAAAATAAAGTGGATATGTCATCTCCAGATGCGATCGAGTCATTTTCAAATGAGGCGTTAGGCGATTATAAAAAATACCTATATCATTACTCAGATCCTGATTTATTAGCTTTTTTTGAACAAGCGCAAGAGAATAGACCAAATAGTGATGGTGATAAAGAAAACATAGAAAATTCACTCTTATCATTATTACCGGCATATGCACTTAGTGAGATAAAATCTGCTTTTATTATAGGTTTCTATCTTTATTTGCCTTTTATTGTTATTGACTTAGTTGTCTCATGCATTTTATTAGCATTAGGTATGATGATGATGAGCCCTATTACATTATCTGTACCTTTAAAACTTATTTTATTTATCGCCATGGATGGTTGGGGACTGTTATCTAAAGGACTCATTAATCAATATCTTGATTTGATGGCGGTGAACTAGTGGATATGGTTTATGCGGCTAATAAAGCTATTTATTTGATTATATTGCTTTCAGCTGCGCCTATTGCTATCGCGACCTTTATTGGATTGCTTATTGGGCTATTGCAAACGATCACACAGATACAAGAGCAAACTTTACCTTTTGGTGTCAAGCTTGTGGGGGTTTTTGTTTGTTTACTTATGATGATGGGATGGATGGGAGATAAGTTACTAATTTATGCTAAAGAGATGTTGACGATTGGGTTAGCAGGGTAACTATCATGCTAGTACTGTTGCAATATATACAATCTTATTTAATCGATATTTTTTTGCTCATTGCTAGATTATTTCCTATTTTTATGTTTATTCCATTCCTCAATAGTCGAGTTCTCAATAGTCAATTATTAAAATATATTATTATTTTTTATATAGCATTAGGAATAAAACCTAGCATCACGATAACAGGGGTTTTAAGAGAGACTTGGGCTATTGTTCTAATTAGTGAGTTAATTATAGGTCTAGTTATCGGCTTGCTACTTGCCACGCCATTTTGGATAGCTTCTGCGTTTGGAGAATTCGTTGATAATCAAAGAGGAGCAAGCATAGGAGATACAATTAATCCTACTACAGGTATTGAATCGTCAGAATTTGCGTCATTAACCGGATTGTTTTGTATGGCCTATTTTTTAGCTACAGGTGGGCTCGTTGTTTTAATGAGTACCATAAAAGAGAGTTACGATGTTTTTCCTATTGGGTATATTAATAAAAATATCGGTTACGATTTTATCGGTCATTGGCTAAATGATATGGTTAAAGTGGCGATTATTTTGGTTTCTCCTGTATTAATTACCATGTTCTTAAGTGAAGTTGCATTAGGGGTTTATTCATTATTTTGTCCTCAATTAAATGCATTTTCTCTCTCTCTTTGTATCAAAGGTATTATCGCTTTTTTAGTATTACTGCTCTTTTTTACCTCAGCAATGACGAATGAATTATATCATTTTTTTAACAGTAGATATTTTTATTCTATTTTTATGAGTATTTATCATGGCTGAGAAAACAGAAAAGCCAACACAGAAAAAGCTTGATGATTCAGCAAAAAAAGGACAATCGTTTAAAAGTAAGGAACTGGTTTCTGGTTTAGTCTATTTCATTGGTGTTATATATTTATTTAATCAAGTGAAGTTGGATGAATTTAATCAATTTTATCAATCACTTTTACTGCATCCAACAGGTATTTCTTTAAAGAGTTATGTTGAAGTTATATCAAAATTATTCTTTGATATTGTACTACCGATCATTATTGTGACTTTTTTATCTGGCGCAATCCCTTCTCTATTTAGCTCCCATTTTAAACTTGCCACTGAAGCAATTAAAATTGATTTTAATCATATTAACCCCATTTCTGGATTTAAAAAAATATTTAGCATAAGAACAATAAAAGATTTTTTAAAAACAATATTATTTATTATTATATTTTTAATAACTTGTTATGTTTTCATGATTTTACATATGGGGGAAGTCGTTATACTATATCGCGCTGATTTAGAGGGGGTGATTGATAAATGGTGCTCATTAGTTGTTAGTTTTATATTTATATTTTTTATTTTATCGATACCTATTCTTATTTTAAATATTATTGCTGATTTCTTTTTATTCATAAAAGATATGATGATGGAAAAACATGAAGTTAAGCAAGAACATAAAAATATGGAAGGAAATCCAGAAATAAAATCGGTACGTAGACAACTTCATCAAGAATTACTCGATGAGCCAATGAAACGTGTGATCCGCGACTCATCAGCTGTTATTGTCAATCCCACACATGTCGCGGTAGGTATCTACTTCGATCCTGATAATGGCATAATGCCAATAGTTTCATTGAGTTGTACTAATGCTAAAGCATTAGCAGTAAAGGCCTATGCCAAAAAAGTTGGTACACCCGTTATTCGTTATCCTGAATTAGCAAGGAAGCTACATCATAAATATCATTTATTTGAAGTGATAATAGATCAAGATTTATTAGATGTTATGGATGTTCTTATTTGGCTAAAAAGAGTAGAAATTGAAGGGTTATCTCGAGAAGAAATGGACTATATCAATAATTAATAAATTTAGTCGAAATATTTATAATTATGAATATAGACGTGTGTTTTATTAAAGTGGGTAATTAATAATTAAGTTAGAATATTATTATTAATTATTCATCATAGATGAAAGGATTATCATAATGTCAGCATATGAAAAAATGTCAGAAAAAGAATTAGATCAGCTCGCAAACTACATTGTTTCTATTGTACAAAATGGCGCATCTATCAAAGATGAAAGTGAAATTCCAGATGGATTTATGGAAGGGATTTATTCATTTGCGTATGATTTTTATCAGAAAGGGAAGTTAGATGAAGCTGAGGCGATTTTTAAGTTTTTATGTCTCTATGATTTTTATAATGTTGATTACATTATGGGACTTGCTGCAGTTAATCAATTAAAAAAGCAATATCAAGCAGCTATCGATCTTTATGCTTTAGCTTATCTAAATGCTAAAAATGATTATCGACCTGTTTTTTATGCTGGACAATGTAATTTATCAATTGGTGAAAAAGAAAAAGCTAAATATTGTTTTCATCAGGTGGCTCAAAATATTAATGATCAAACGATAAAAGAGAAGGCTAATAGCTATTTAGAGCTATTAAAAGATATTCCTCTTGTTGTCCTTAATAAAGAGGAAGAAAAGGAAGAAAAGGAATAATAGTATGAATAAGATTAATCAAAGTAATGAACATAGTAGATTAGCTTCGCCTTTTGTTTCTGAAGAAGTAAAAAATGTTATTAAAAATACTACTAAGCAAGCAAATGCAATTAATAATATAAGTAATTATGTGACTACTCAACAACAGAAGGAGAATCAAAGTAAGTTTGATATACCACTTCTTAGAGTACCTCATGAACAGGAGAGGAATGCGAAAAGAATTAATATTCAAGATGATCTACAATATAAAATGACGACATTTTCACTAGAAAATGATGAAGACAATACTAAGCCTTCCTTAGCAGAAGAAGAACCGAAGAATAATAAAAAAAAGATGATCATCTTGACGTATCTGCACAACAAAATTCATCATTACCTACTTCCAGTCCCGATCATTTAGAAAATAAAAAATCCAACAAAGATTATGATTTTTTATTTTTACAATTATCTTACCAGCATGTTATACATGAAGATATTTTGAATAAAATTAAAGATCCAGAGAAATTTGATTATTACAGAGATAAATTACAAAAGCTATCTAATGGCATAGATGATTTAAAAGAACTTTTTAAATCTGGCTTCAATGAGCTTGATAAAACCAAAGGTGCTTTTGTTGATTACTGGATGGAAGTTTATAACCAAATAAAAGAAAAGAATTTCAAAAAAGAGTCTGAAGTTAAAAGTTTTTTAAATAATTGCAATATTCCTGATTCATTAATTCAACAGTTATTATTAGGAAATATTCACTCTAAAGTGGATATGGAAAAAGCCCTTGAAGATGTTTTCCCTTTCTTAAACTTTCCTAGTGATTTTTCTAAGCTTTCATTAGATGAACTAGATAATTTATCTAAAAAATTGGATGGTTTTTTTGATGATTCTTTTAATTACCTACCAAATATTTCTTTAAGTGAAGATAAAATCAATAAAATTACTTCACATACTGATGAATTAAAGGCATTGATCAACAAAAAAGAAAGTGAATCAATAAAAAAACAATTAGCAGAAATAAGAGGTCTATTTAAAGAACTGACTATTTCACAAAGTTCCTTGGAGCTTGAAATTGCATCTAACTCTTTATCCGGTATGTCATTACTGACATTTCTGTTATCTAAGACACGTGAGTTGACGTTAAAGGTCATGTTACATCGTTCGGAAAGTGAACAGAAACTTTTTAATGAAATGCAAGAGGTGACTGAAAAATCACTTAAAGATAAAGTTGAAGAGCAAAAATCATTAATCAAAAAACAAGAAGAAATTCAGTTTTGGGCTGGTATTGGTTTAAAAATATTAGGCGGATTATTAACGCTTGTTGCAGGTGTTTCTTCTATTTTTACCGCTGGCTCTTCAATGGTATTAATAGGAGTCGCAACAACCTTATTTGTTGCTGATGCTGGGTTAACTATTGCTGATGAAGTGTATCAATCTATTCATAATAAATCTTTTATGGATGAGATTATGCAACCCATATCAGATGCGGTTATGGAAGCTATCGATAAGGTTAGTGATTTTCTAGTGAGTTTAGTTAATAGTTCTTTGGATGGACTCAAAGAATTAGGGCTAGATAAAAAAATCATCGAAGAGATGAAAAATTCAATACAAGACAAATTGAAAATGGCAACTAAAATACTTGTCACAGTCGTTTTATTTGTTGCCGCTACGGCATTGAGTTTTGTTATTGGACCTGCCATGAAAGGTATTTCAGATGCGGTTAATAAAATATCGAATCAGCAAATTAGACAAATACTAAAAAAAGTGCTCAATGATGGACTTGAAGCGGTATTGGGGAAAATGATCAAAGATATCATTATTAAAGCGCTTGAAGAAGCACTGGAAAAAATTGATAAGCAGTTAGCTAAAGAGATTTCTAAAAAAGCAAGTATTATGTTGAATAGAACGGTGGTTGCTTCTAAGTTAACCAATTCAGCAGCAACAAATACTGTTAATATTTATGGTTCTGTTATCGCGTCAAAAATAATCCAGTCTATTGCCGGTAGTAAAAAATTAACTGCGGTTTTAGATATTATTCAAAAATTAATGGATAAGATAATGGAAACTTATCATGAGAATATTGATTCTATAACAGATATTTTAAAAAACCTCAGCGATAAATCTTCAGTAAGTAATAAATTAAAATCAGACATGATAAGAAATATATCTATTTAAATAAAAAATTAGTGAGGTATAAATATGAGTATGAAGATTAATAGTGATAATGTATCTAATCACTATCAAACTACAATCAATAATGCTGATGAAGGTGAGGGTATTATTGATAGAAATAAGTTATATAAAGAGGTGGCACCTAGCTTAAGTAAATTAACAGGAATAGACAGAGTTAATCTAAAGCCTGTTTTATCTGAACCAGAGCATATAACTAAACCAGATCTTAAACAGATATTAGATTCATTAGAAGTAGATAATGATAATGATATTTACGATCATGTTAAAATAGAAAGAACGGGGATTTTTAACTTTGTTTCAGACGATATGATGAAATTAATAGATCTCATTGTTAAATATTTAGAAACAATGATAAAAAAATTTGAAGCATCCAGAGAAATGGGTGTGATGCTAATGAACATTGAATTGGATATAGCCGATAAAGTAAAAGATAATCTTAATAAAAAAGCCAATATTATGATTGGTTCTGCAATTACTAGTGCTGGAATTTCTATGGCTATACATGGTATGGGAGCCACTTTTTCTATTAAAGGGATGGGGAAAGAGCTTATTGGGCATTCCAATCCAACCATAGTGATGGGAAATACTATTTCATCTTTGGCAGATCCATTAGCAAGGGTTGCAGACCAAACTATACAATCTGAAAGTAGCACAATTGAAGGTGAACAAAAAGTATTGGATGCGAGAGGAAGTATTAATAATAATGTGATTAATAATAACAATGAGATACAGCGAGAAGTGACTGAAGTTATAAGAGCATTATTACAAGCAATAGAAGCGATAATTCATGCTCAGCAGGATGCAGCTTCTACGATTTCTTCAAATGTAAGGGCTTAATTTAAAAGATAAAATCATATTTTTTTTATAAACTTTTATTTAATATAAAAGGTTAAGATTATGTCTAATGATATTTCAGTTTATACTGAGGGGATTAACGATTTACCTCATTTAAATACTAGAGTAAATACTGATAATTATTTCGAAAACCTGCTAGAAGATGAGGATTTTTTATCTTGGGAACCTAATCGGGAATATCAAGATATGAATTATGATAATAATAGAAAGAATAAATTTATAGAGAAGTTACCTGATACAGATAAATATTATTATTTAGATGATGATTATAATAAAACCATTAATGATAAAAATGATTTTTTAAATCAATTTTCTAATGATCTAAATGATCTTAGAAAAAAAGATAATAGTTATGAGACTGATTCGTTAAGTGATCTTTTTAATAATGTTAAACAATCTATTGTTTCAGGCAAAGCGGATTATCTAGATGTATTAAAGGATATCTTTTCTAACTACATGAATTTTGTCAATGAACTAAGGCAAACCATATCTAATTTAAATAAATATCAGAAAGCAGGAAGTAAAGAAGGTACGGTGAATTTTGATTTTAAATCTTTTTTTAATGACTTATCTAACATTAGAGATAAATATAAAAATCCAACAGGTACTGTCGACGATCCTTTTGTTTTTAAATCTCGTTTGTTTTTTCAACATCAAAAGGATGGGACATATTTACGCACCATTGATGGCCAAGAAGTTCATTATAGCGATCTACAACAGGTAAATAATGCGGCAGATGCGTTAGAAAAACTATTAAAAGGTATAAATGGAATAAGCGTATCAATACAAAGGCGTGGGGGGGAGCCTGATGTTGACATTGATTGTCGAGGTAGAATTGATTGTACTGACCTAGAAAAATTGCTAAATGATCTATCTAAGAAGGTATCTAACACGGATGATATTAATCAAACAGAATTTGAGTTATTCAGAAAAACCATCGACGCATTAGATAAGAAAATTAACACTAATTTAGATGAACTTTCCAAAAAATACAGTACAGCAAATAGTAATTATGATAATTTTGTTAAGATTGTCAGTAGTACAATGAACACTTTATTAGAAATGGCAAAAGGATTTTTACGTTTCTGATATTTTATTAATAGATTATTTTTTGCATATAATATGGATTTATGAATATTGAAAAATAAGCGCTATTATTTTTTAATAGCGCTTTTACTTATAATTGAGTGAGCTGATTAGAATTTATATTCAGCGCCTAACCAATAATTACGGCCATCTTCTATATAACCTTGTGTATATTGATAAGATTTATCAAAAAGATTATTAATGGAAGCATTAACTGAAATACCATATCCAACATCATAATCTAACCGTAGATCGGTTTTTGTATAGCCAGCCAGTTTATTATTCTCATCTATACGGTTATAAGTCCAACTTTGTGCTTCTTCCATAATAGTAAAGCGCACTTGTTCAACAGGAATAAAGGTTAACCACATATAGGCTTTATGTTTTGGTAAACCTTCAATATGGTCAACTTGCTTTGGATCACTATGGATATAGCTATAATTTAGGCCAAGTTCTAGCCAATCGGTCATTTTCCCTTTAGTACCAATATCCAAGCCTAGATAATCAACACGTCCACTGTTTTGGTTTTGAAATAGCGCTTCACCGTGACGATAAAGCGTATGCGCCATAATGGCATCACTTACACGATTGTAATATAGGCTAGTTTGGTAGCCCCATTTCTCATTGAGATAACCTTCGTAGGTCATATCAAAGGATAATGCGCGTTCTGGATCTAAATTGGGGTTAATAATCCCTCTTGATCCATCTTTGGGTTTTTCGGTGGTATAGCGCTCTTTTTGGGTAGGGAAGCGACTGCGATCAGAGATTGTAAAACGTATATTATCGTCATTGGCTAATGAATATTTAGCCATGATTTCCCAGTTAATGGCATTTTGTTTGTTGTTATCAGCATTTTTATCTGTATCGATACTTTTGCGCCAGTCGTAACTTATGGCGCCAACGACATCAAGATCGTTACTCACTACCCATTGATATTCTGTGGCTAATGACCAAGTTCTATCTTTAAAACGTACCCAATCACCGTTTTTTTCTTTTTGGGCACGGTGAACGTCATCTTTCCAATGTACCGCAAAAGAGAGCAGATCACTTTCCTCCATATCGATACCGAATTGTAATGCAGCGCCTGTGCTGTGATCATCATAATGGCTATAATCGACCCTATTACCTTTTTTAGGATACATATAAAGGGTATTTTCAAACTTATCATGATAAGCACGACTTTGTAGATTTATGCTATCCGTAAGTTGTGTCACACCACTATAGTAGTAACTCTCTTTATTATAATCTGGCCATGCCCAATATTTATATCGACCTTTGGCATTAGGATCACTATTCGGTGGACTATTTTTATTACCATCTTGTTTTACATAGGTGAGGGTATATTCGTCAGAAGCGCGTGGTGTCCAACCCACTTTGATCATTCCTCGTTTATCATCTGTTGCTGAATGACTACGACGTCCATGTGTCCCCACTGCGTTATTATTTTCATCTGCATTAGGTATGGGGGTAAAACGTTGCTGGAGTTGACTGCCACTAATTTGGATAAAACCATATTCAGTACGTGCTCCTAAACGAGCACTCATGTTATGAGCATAATCAGCACCACGAGCAAAACCTTGCGAATAAGCAATATGACCTTCTAATGGTTTGCGAGGCGTTGCGGTGGTGATATTAATTGCACCTCCCATCAGATTAGGGCCTTGCAGTAATGAGGTATAACCTTTGTTAACTTCGATACTGGCGAGATCGTTAGTGGTAAAACGCGCTAAGTCGAGATTGCCATCATAAGGCACATAGGTTGGAATACCGTCAAAGAACACCGGAACTTGGCGACTATCAAAACCACGTACTTTAAGGGTATATTCGTTACGATTACCTGATTTTTGCATCACAATACCAGGTAATGTTGCAAGTGCTTGTGCCGCATTGACTTTATTTTGTTCGAGCATTTGTTGTTGTGTTAATACATCGGGATTTGCCGCAATGGGACTGCTCCAAACGGTTAATACATCAGGGATTGATTGCTGGTAAGTTGTCTGGGCTATTAGGCTGCAAGGCAGTAGAACAAGGAATAAACAGCATAGAGGTGTTAGTTTCATTATTTTAATCTCAATATATAATTATTTATATAACGATAGGCGCAAGTTAAAGTTACAAAGTGAGTGCTTACCTAATGTAGGCACTCATCTTTATCAGTCAATAAACTAATATTTTTATCTGTGTTTTGATTTAATTTTTAGGGTAAAGGCGAACTTTGATATCACTAGGTGGTGCGTAATAAGGTGCTGATGTCACCATTAAGCCGATCCCTGTTTGGGCATATTTTTCAATAGTATTTAGATTAATTCCCCCAGCGACAGAAAGATGACAGCGTGGGGCAATCTGCGGAGCCTCTTGTTGTAGTAAGGTAATATCTTCAATAGAAAATTTATCCAGTTGTAAGATATCTGGCTGCGCTTTTAACGCTTCTCTTGCTTGTTGTAAGTTATCTGCTTCCACAACAATGCATTTTTCAGGTGCTGCTTGGCGTAACTGTGTAACCTGTTGTAACCAATTATTTGGCTCGGATAAAAAATGACGATGGTTAGCAAAGAGTAAAATAGTTTCAGAACAGCCTTGGCGATGAATAATACCACCACCCGCAAGTACCGCTTGAGTGGCCAGTAATTTGGTATTAGGGATATTTTTACGTGTACACGCAATTTGCCCTTTAGGTTGGTAGCGATGATAGATTTCGAGCATTTTTGCCATATAGTCACTCACACCACAACTCCATTCCAGCACGTTTTGCACCACTTTCCAGCCTTGGTGTAGTGCATCTGCTCGACCTTCTGCACTAATTAAACAATCACCTTGCTTGGCAAAATCACCTTCTTGTAGATGTGCGGTGACAGTCAGTCCTAATTTTGCTAATAAACGGCAGCCTAGGGTGATTCCACTGACGCAGCCGGCTTCACGACATGTAAAAGTTATTGTGCCTAATTGATGGTTAATATTGAGTGCGCGACAAGTCAAATCGCCATATTGAATATCTTCCAGCAATAAATTATCAAGAAAAGCATCGGGATAATAAATCATAAGGTTAGCTCGCTTTCAGGAACGACATCCCAAGAAACCATCGCCCAATCACGCGTTGGCGAGATAAGGGCCACATCATTTTTCATACTTTCATGATAATAAGTGGTTAAGTGTGCAATTTCATTTTCGTTTAAAGGCCCTACAGAGAAGTTAATACTGTCAATAAACTGCTCAAGGCTATTAAAATTATTTTGGCAATTACGGCTACGGATATAATCTACTTTAGGGTGGATCCCCATTTGGTTAAGGATATTGACTGCGTAAATATAGGTCGGCAATGTGGGAACATTGCGACCTAATAAGCGAAGAATACGTTGATCAACAAAAGTGGGTGATACGGTGTGAGTGGTATAAACCCGTAATTTAGCTTGGCGATTTAGTTTTAACAGCGCAGCTTTTAAATCCATCACCAATGTGGAGCGTGAAGCGACCGCAATATCACAAGGTGGAAGCGCATCCCAATTATCTTCCCATGAATAATGAAGAAAATCAGCATGATGAATACCCGCTTGTGCGGCTCTACGTTTGGCAACGGTTAGCATGCCGGTACTATAATCTATCCCGATTATTTTTTTAAACTTGTCAGCAACATGAATACTAATAGAGCCAGGTCCACAGCCGACATCCAATAGTGTTTCAGCATCGGAAAAATCCATCATTTCACGAAACTTGATCAAATAGGGATCGTTGGGATCCGCACAGTTTTCTGCCATTTTTTCAGCGCGTTTATCCCAATGTTCAGGCTCTTTTTTGGTTCTTTGTGCCTGTTGCATATGGTTTTTATAAAGCTCAGCAAAATCTGTGGTTTCAATGGTGTTCATATTCTTGCCTATATGGATTGTTATTATCAGGGTAGGCGTAAAAGTGCGCCTGAATATCAGTGGGTTTCACATTATAAAGCTGAGCTAAATGTTCGGGGGTGAGCAAAAGCTCAGGTTTATCTTGTAAAACGTGGCGATGAGGGGTGAGTAAAATCACCTCATCTGCCAGTAAAGCGGCATGTTGTGGATGATGTGTAGACATAAACACACTTATACCCAAGGCTTTTAGTGTCTTAATTTGGTTAATTAGCTTGATTTGGTTACCAAAATCAAGGCTGGCAGCAGGTTCATCCATAATCAGTAATTTAGGTTGTTGCACCAAAGCCCGTGCAATCAATACCAACTGTTTTTCACCACCACTTAATGTATCAAAAGTGCGGTGAGCAAGATGCGAAAGAGAGAGCATTTCTAAGGTTTCCATTGCCATTGCTTTATCTTGTGAGCTAGGCATCGAGAAAAAAGAGATATGTGCTCCACGCCCCATAATCACCATATCAATCACTTTAAAAGAAAAAGGGAGGTGGGTTGCTTGAGGAACATAGGCAATCACTTTGGCTAAATCAGTTGGTGACCACTTACTTATTTCTTTGCCTTCAATGATAATATGGCCTGCAAGACTGGGTAACAAACCAAGTAAGGTACGCATCAACGTGGTTTTACCACAGCCATTTGCGCCTAATAAACAGACAATTTGCCCTTGTTTAATATAAAAAGAGAGGTTTTGGATCAAGGGTGTTGTTTTATAGCCAATTGTGAGTTGTTTAGCTGCAGTGATGATCATCTATCCCGCCTTGTTTTGAGTAATAACATCAGAAAGAAAGGCGCACCAATAGCTGAGGTTAAAATGCCTAAAGGCAACTCAATATTCGCAATAGTTCGTGCTAGTGTATCCGTTATTAATAACATTGTTGCGCCCACAAGTAAGGAAATAGGCAGTTGATATCCGAAGTTAGCACCAACTAACAATCTTGCGATATGCGGAACAATTAAACCTAACCAGCCAATAATGCCTGCAATAGAAACTGCACTCGCGGTGATTAATGTGGCCGATAAAATAAAGATAAGTCTGGTAATTTCTACATTAAGGCCTAAGGAGCGCGCTTCTTCATCAGAAAGGCTGAGAATATTCATTCGCCAGCGTAATAAAATCAGTGGAATAAACCCGAGTAGCATTAAAGGTGCAACAGAGAGTAAATCAGGCGCCGTGATAGTTGATAGCCCCCCTAACAGCCAAAAAGTGATGGAAGGTAGCTGAGTATAAGGATCAGCTAAAATTTTCATTAATGAAATAGCTGAGCCACATAAGGCGCTAATCGCAATACCAACTAAAACAAGAGAAAGGACCGGATCCTGTTGTTTCGCCAATTTGGCAATAAAATAGACTAAAGCAACAGTGATAAGCCCTCCGACAAAAGCAAAAAGCTGAATTGACAACATGGAGTGACCAAGAAAAATACCCAATATAGCACCGACACCAGCCCCTGATGACACTCCGAGAATATCAGGTGATACTAGTGGGTTACGGAACATACCTTGATAAGCCGCCCCCGCAATAGCAAGCCCACCTCCAATTAAAATGGCAGCAAGCACTCGAGGCAAGCGTATTTGCCAGAACACGGTTGCTGTTCGACTCTCTTCAATATGCCCGGTTAATTTGCTACTGACGACTGTCCACAGTTCATTGACTGTAAGTGAATACTTACCACTAGTGATAGCAATAACTACAGCCACTGAGAATAACAGCAACAACAGAGTGATACGTGCTGATTGGCTCATGAAGACCTCATCAACAGCTGGCATTGCTCAGCACTTAACGATGTATGGTAAAAACAAGCAAAGTAATTTTGCAGATCTTGCGTGGCTTGTTCTGCTATTCGATGGTCAAAATGGCTCTGTAAGCGACGCATTCCCATTAAACGGTTGATACCAGGAGGGCCATCTAACCAGCCAAATGGTAAGCCTTTAAATAATAACACTTTATTATTTTTAACAGCTTGGATATTTTTCCATATAGAGTCTTGCCTGATTTGCTGATAGGCATTTTCATCTTGTGTGATGATAACTTCAGGGTTCCACATAAGGAGTTGTTCAGGGGAAACATCAGTAAGGCCAGTAAAACCTGCAATATCAGCGACATTTTCGAACCCTAATAGTTCAATAGCTTCAGTATGAATAGATCCTGTTGAGCCAGTTTGTAGGCCTTTCGCACCACGTGCAAGGTAAAACCGAGGTCTTATTTTTAGAGTAGAAGCAAACAAGGTCGCATCACTAAGATACTGCTCTGCAATAAGTGCTAATGTTTCTGCTTTTTCTGCCACACCTAATAAAGCCCCCGTTTGGCGTAACTGAGTTGGGCTGTCTTTTAAGCTGCCGTCAATTAACACATAAGGTACATCTGTTTGCGCACTAACACGTTTAGCTAATGAACGATAGGTTTCATCAACATTACCACTATCAATAATGATATCTGGCTCTAGCGCCATTAATGTTTCTAAGGAGAGTGTACTACCACGGCCAGACAGACGGCCTAAATGGGGCAATTTACGCAACTTGTCGGCAAATAAGCTACTTTTTCCTAGATTAAGCGAGGAGAAACCTAATAATTTTTCTGGTACTAAAGCCAACAACAGTTGGTCGGTTGGTGGGCCTGCGCTAATAACGCGATGAATATTTTCTGGTGTAGGAAGCACACCAAATTGAGCAGCGATACGTGAAGTGATTGCCGCTCTTGCACAACGTGGCAGTGCTGATAATGCTGCAAGCGTCGTTAAATAACTCAGAAATTGTCGTCTGTGGATAGCCATAGGTTCACACTGTAGTGTTGTTTTATATTAATAATCGTTATTTCATAAATTATATAACGATGCATACTATATTTCCTTTGGCTTAAGTCAAGGGAGAGGCATTCAAAATTAAATCTAAGAAGACATCCGATAAACTTTATTCGAAATAGTGTATAACCTAAGGATATAATCAGGTTTGTTAAATAAACCTCAAGTGCGTATTAATACTGATATTTTGGATAGTTACGATATAAAATGAAAAAAAAACGCCCCTCATTACAGGATGTTGCCGACCGTGTTGGTGTCACAAAAATGACAGTTAGTCGTTTTTTGCGTAATCCAGAACAAGTTTCCGAAGCATTACGAGTCAAAATCGCTCGTGAATTAGACAGCCTGAATTATATTCCTAATCGTGCACCTGATATTTTGTCGAATGCGACCAGCCATGCGATTGGCGTATTATTGCCTTCTCTTACTAACCAAGTGTTTGCACAAGTTATTCGTGGTATTGAATCTGTGACGGATAAATATGGTTATCAAACTATGTTGGCGCACTATGGCTATCAAGCAGAAAAAGAAGAAGAGCGTCTTATTTCTCTGCTTTCTTATAATATTGATGGCTTGATCTTAGCGGAAAGAACACACACACCCAAAACGGTCAAAATGCTGGAAACGGCGGGTATTCCGGTGGTGGAAATTATGGATAGTGTTTCACCTTGTTTTGATTCGGCGGTAGGGTTAGACAATATTGAAGCCTCGCGAAAAATGGTCAGTGAAATGATCCACCGTGGTTGTAAACGAATTATCTATCTTGGGGCAAGACAAGATGAGCGAACATTAATGCGTTTACAAGGATATGAACAAGCGATGCAAGAAGTAGGCTTACCCATAGGTCATGTGATGACACCTAAAAGCTCTTCTTATTCGTTAGGTACAGAACTTTTACATGAGGCACGCAAGCAATATCCTGACTTAGATGGGCTCTATTGCACCAATGATGATATTGCGATAGGGGCTATTTTCGAATGTCAGCGTATGGGGATTGCGGTACCTGAGCAAATTGCTATTTCCGGTTTCCACGGTCATGATGTGGGACAAGTCATGACTCCACGGTTAGCCAGTATTTTTACGCCACGTGATGAAATGGGACAACAAGCGGCGGATTTATTACTAAAAAGAATGAAGGGTAAAATTACTCGTGGGCAAGTGATTGATGTGGGATTCCGTATCATCACCGGTGAAAGTATTTAGTTATTTATTTGATTATTAAATTATTTTTTTCTTTGGTAGGGTTTTTTTATTGACCCTATTTGGGATTATAGAGTGATATATCCTGACGTTTTTTTGCTTTGTAAAAATCAGTCGTTAACTTATCAATTACTTATGATTTTGTTGTAACTTTGTTGTTTTTCCACAATCTATTTGCGAGACGCTTCACACTTTCATTTCATAGTTTGTTTTGTAGGTTGTTTTTATCTTTCTGGATCGAGTAATGTTACCCGTAACAGTTACGGGTAACATTACAAAAAAGTTAATAACTGCCTAAAGGAGCAATATATGAAAGATACCCAATCCCTACACCATGTCTTTATCTTAATGGGGGTATCAGGCAGCGGTAAATCAGCGGTTGCAAATGGTGTAGCACAACGTATCGGTGCGGCATTTTTAGATGGCGATTTCCTTCATCCTCGTGCAAACATCACTAAAATGGCTTCAGGTCATGCTTTAAATGATGAAGATCGCAAACCTTGGTTACACGCTCTCAATGATGCTGCTTTTGCAATGCAAAGAACCAATAAAGTGTCATTAATCGTTTGTTCCGCATTAAAAAAACAGTATCGCGATATGTTAAGAGAAGGTAATCACTGCTTACATTTTCTCTATTTAAAAGGGGATTACGCGCTAATTGAAAGTCGTTTAAAAGAGCGTAAAGGTCACTTCTTTAAACCACAGATGTTGATTACTCAATTTGAAACATTAGAAGAGCCAACGAATGACGAACCTGATGTTTATGAAATAGATATTTCGCCATCTCTTGATAACGTGATTGAAAATGTCATCAACACTATAGAATCTGTTACTAAACCTATTACTGAGGAGAGTGCGGTATGAGTACATTAACACTGGTGCTAACTGCAGTTGGCTCCGTCCTATTATTGCTCTTCTTTGTAATGTATGCGCGTTTACACGCCTTTATTGCGTTAATGATTGTTGCTATTGGTGCTGGCATTTTCTCTGGTATGCCGTTAGAAAAAATCACGCAAACCATGCAAAACGGAATGGGGGGAACATTGGGTTTTCTCTCCATCGTGGTCGCTTTGGGGGCAATGTTTGGTAAAATTCTGCATGAAACGGGGGCATTAGACCAAATTGCGGTACGGCTACTGAAATCCTTTGGTGAAAAACGGGCTAACTATGCACTGGGTATTGCGGGTTTAGTTTGCGCATTACCTCTGTTTTTCGATGTCGCGGTGGTTTTACTGATCG
Organism: Proteus mirabilis ATCC 29906; assembly: GCF_000160755.1. GTDB lineage: Bacteria > Pseudomonadota > Gammaproteobacteria > Enterobacterales > Enterobacteriaceae > Proteus > Proteus mirabilis. The sequence continues at coordinate 389,565 of NZ_GG668579.1, read as the reverse complement.
GGGTGGTATTTGCTGTTGCCCGTCGTACGGGGGGGAATGTTGTTAAAATGGCGATCCCTCTCTTTGCCGGTGTTGCAGGGGCCGCTGCCTTCTTATTACCGGGGCCAACGCCTATGTTGCTTGCTGACCAGATGAATGCTGATTTTGGTTGGATGATCTTAATTGGTTTATGTGCAGCTATTCCAGGTATGTTATTAGCGGGGCCTATTTTTGGTAACTTTATTAGCCGTTATGTGACCTTAGAATTACCGAAAGATTTTGATGAGCCAAGCTTAGGACAAAGTAAAATGCCTTCTTTTGGCTTCAGTCTTGCATTGGTCTTATTGCCATTAGTCTTGGTTGGATGTAAAACCATTGGTGCGCGTTTTGTTGAGCCTGACTCTCAGCTATTCAATATTCTTGAGTTTATTGGTCACCCCTTTATTGCCATCCTTGTGGCGTGTTTAGTGGCTATTTATGGCTTGGCTATTCGCCGTGGTATGAGCAAAGAAAAAGTCATGGAAGTATGCTCTGCGGCTATCCAACCTGCGGGGATCATCTTATTAGTCACGGGTGCTGGTGGCGTATTTAAACAGGTGCTGGTGGATTCAGGTGTGGGGCCAGCATTAGGGAATGCATTAATTGGTGCAGGTATGCCGATTGCTGTGGCTTGTTTTATTCTTGCAGGTGCTGTACGTGTTATTCAAGGCTCTGCGACTGTGGCTTGTTTAACTGCGGTTGGTTTAGTGTTACCGGTGATCAGTGAATTAGGTTATAGCGGTGCACAAATGGCGGCGTTATCGGTTTGTATTGCCGGTGGCTCTATTATTTTAAGCCATGTTAATGACTCCGGCTTCTGGTTATACGGTAAATTTACTGGTGCGACAGAAGGGCAAACCTTAAAAACATGGTCATTAATGGAAACCATTTTAGGTACTACAGGCGCAGTGGTTGGAATGATTTTCTTTGCATTTTTATAAAAATGAGCTGTTCCTTTTTAACAAATGGCGCATCAATAGGTGCGCCATTTTTCATTGCTATAAATCACCATTAAATCTGATAGAAAATAGTTAACAACTGATTAATCTACAGGTCTTATTGTTTTGTGAACATGGTGAGGCTGATATTTTTATGGGTGATTATAATTCACTGTTTAAACAGCATACGGAGTGTAATATTCATACTATTACACTTATTCGTGATTCCATTTTGGCATCTAGTCAGAAATTACAAGAAAAGCTAGCATTGCTGGAAGAAATGGAACATCTCTTTAATGATATGCTTATCAATGCAGAATCATTAGTGGTCTTTTTTAATGAAATTGATGAGCATTTTACTCATAGTAATGAAGAAATTGAGAATTTTGCTAAATGGCTAAATAAAATAAAAGATAGCGCTAATAATATTGATAAACTGTCAAATCAAGCCAATATATTATCAATTAATTCAGCAATAGAGGCAGGACATATAGGTCATGCAGGTGCAGGATTTTCTGTATTAGCACAAGAGATGAAAAGCCTTTCACAAAAGATCCAAAATCAGGCCTCAGAAATAGCGTCTATCAACAATAATGTAAGTGCCCGCTTTACACCAATAAAACAAAATACTCAGAAAAATCAAGAACAATTGAAGCAAATAAAAAATCTTGTTACGGAAGGTCATGCTAATTTATCTGCGCTTGCTCAACAAGCCAATGATTTAAAAAATATCTTTCAGTTTATGTCGATACAACAATTTTTTAATACTGTGAAAATAGATCATGTTTTATGGAAAGAAGCGATTTATATTCACTTATTAAATAATGATGATGAAAATTGTGTTAATCAGCATACTGAATGTCGTTTAGGAAAATGGTACTACCAAGGTGAAGGGCGCAAATTTGCTGGCAGTGAAGCTTTTCGTCGTTTAGAAGAGCCTCATAAATTGGTTCATCAAAGTGGGCGTCTTGCATTGGCGGCGAATATGGCCGGTGATCAGGATGCGGTAGTGAAGTATATTCAGCAAATGGAACAAGCGAGTGTTGATGTCATTAAATATATTGATGCTTTACATAATTAATAATGCGATGACTGAGAGTCCACATAACGAGAAAGGAGCTGAGGCTCCTTTTCGTTATAATAATATCTAACTTTTATTAATCAGCGCTGATAATTGGCTATAGAGAGTATTTGCACTACTTTCATACCCTTCACGAGAAAGGTGGACACCGTCCGGCCTTGCAAGATCATAAATAGACCATGCTTTAATTGAGCACTCTCCACCCATATAATCGCGCCAATCCCAGAATAATGTACGCTCTTGTTGAGCGACTTTCTTTTGGATACGAATAATATCGGTTAACCATTGGGGTTGTTGAGAGCGACAATCTGATGCATCTTTATTCTTAATAGAATCCGACGGACCAACTAATAAAATGGCACTATTCGGGGCTTGCTGGCGGATTTGACGAATTTTTTCAACAAGCAGTTGTCGGTAAGCCACTAAATCAAAAGTATCATTAAAGGCTTCATTAGTGCCATAAGCTAAAATCACCATATCGGGATGTAATTGGCCTAATGTTTTACTCCACTGTGCTCCCCATTTATCCATCATGTTAATGGTTGCGCCGTTAATACCTAATGCGGATAACATCACCCCTGGCTTTTGGTTGCTAATTAACCAACCGCCTAATTTTATCGGTTGGTTTTTACTAATCGTAATATTGATTGGGAAGGTGATCGTTGTGGGTTTAGAAAATTGCCATTCACCTTGTGTCTGTGAAAGTGAAAGTGTTTTACTGCCAGCGGATTGTAAATGGATTTGTGAAGCCGTAGGCGCCTTATATAACGCTTGTAATTGGTAACGCTGACCTGTTGTCGGATTTTCATTTAGTTGCAATGCTGACCATTTCGCGACTGGCTCAGCGATAAATCCCCCTAAGGGAAAATCAGGATCGCTTTCTTTGCGACTAGAAAGTAAATCCCACGCTTTTTTACTGCTTTGATATTGGATATTGGCAATACGTTGACCCGCAATAGCGGTAGGGGGAATAAAACCTATACCACCATTGCCATAATCAGCTTGAAAACGTTCACGTAGTTTACCACTGAAAAAATCCGCAGCGGTATGTGAATCACCCAACTGTACGATATGTACCCTTTGGCGTCGTTGCTTTAACTTTTGCGCAAAAGCGGCAAAGTTGGGATCATGGTAGTTGTAGAGTTGTCTTGAACCATCTGCAGGTAACACGCTAGGTGTTGATAGCGTAAGAGATTTATCTTTCTCTTGGTTACAAGCGACTAACAGCGAAACCAAAGCCAGTATAATAGAACGACTGACTAAGGTTCGAGGTTTAAGGATGTGCGTTAATTGTTTCATTTGGCGTGACCATATTTTTGTCTGTTACATCATCTGGCACATCATCAACTTTTTGCAGATGGATACGCGAGAATACCTGCTGAGCAATGATTTGTTGCCCTTTTAAACTAAAGTGAATACCGTCGCCTGCTCTTAGCTTCACGCGGCTGCTACCATCACCGATATAATCAGAATAAATATCTTTTTCATATTTAAACATATCATTGACAGAAAGGTAAATTTCTCCCGTTTTTTCTGCTTCTTCCCGGTAAAGTTGATTTAGATAAGCCATACCTTGAGATAATTTTTGCTTACGCATATTCGGAGGACCAATCCAAATCACACTCACATTATGTTGGCGCGCATTATCAATAATGCTGGCAATACGAGCGCGATATAAGGTGCCCCACGCTTCACTGGCAAATTTTAAATAACGTCCGCCACCATCTGGGGGCATGTCCCAAGGATCATTAGGCCCTAAAAAAACAACCAGTAACTTAATGGAATCATCGCTAGCTAACCGATTAGCAATAGTTTGAGGCCAATTAAAAAACTTAGGATAGGCTAATCCTGTGCTCTGTTTGCTCAAATCAATACTGCTTATATTATAATCTGTTTGCAATTGACGTTTTAATAAGGGGGCAACGCCTTGCATCATTGAATCTCCAGCAAACAGCACTTTGTCTTTGGGAGATAATATGACATCTGTTTTTTGCACAATAGGTTTTTGGGCTTCAGCAGCGGCTTTTGTCAGATCAATAGTTGATGCATTTGCTAATGTACCTTGTGCATATTGACGTTGTAGGAGTTGTGGAAACTGTTGTGTTAATTGCGAAGCGGGGCGAGTATAGCCATTGATAAAATGTAGCCCTACTGCAAATCCTTCTGGAAAGGCGGTTTGTTCTTGACGAGGCGTTATTGGTTTAGCCTGATTATCCGGGTGATTAACTCGCAAATAATCACTATAGCTTGTTACTGCGACAAATACGCCATCTCGCAACTGACCTCCCACTTGCCAAGCATAATATTGTGATAAACCCGACCAAGGGGCTGGGCGATGGTATTGTTGTTGCCAAAAGCGCTCTAATGATGTTTGGTTTAGCCAAATAAGAAATAGTGTGCTGAAGAGCACCATTAAAGCCACTTTTACGGTCTTTTTTAAATTTGAACTGAAATCAAAAGCTGGCATAAATAAATCCCGGAACCCCATCAGGAGACAACATAAATATAATTGTAAGGATCAACGCTAATGGTAGTGGATAAACATACCAAGGCACTTTTTTCTCAAGTCGCGCAATAATTGCCCTTAAAGTGACAAAACAAGGATACAGTAAGAACAGTCCCCAGAACATAAACAGGGTTAGCCCTTCGGCTTGTAGCGACTGCCAAGCACCTGCACTAAAGAGTTGTTGAATTAATATCCAAGCATCATTGACGGTTTGGCTGCGAAAAAAGATCCACGCAAAGCACACAAAATGGAAGGTAATTATCCAAGATAACAACATTTTTAATGATGCTAGCATGCTATTGGCGTCATGTTTGGCGGCGGGGAAAAGGCGGTGTTTGATATTTAATATCACCACACCAATACCATGAATGGCTCCCCAGATAATAAACGTCATAGCTGCGCCATGCCATAAACCAGAGATAACCATCGCGGCAAAGGCATTCACATTTTGTCGAATAACGCCCTTACGATTTCCCCCCAAAGGGATATAAACATAATCGCGAATAAACGTTGATAAACTTATATGCCAACGACGCCAAAAATCAGCAAGATTGATGGCTAAATAAGGTGCATTAAAGTTACGAGGGACAACAAAACCCAGTAATAACGCAATACCTGTCACTAAATTGGTATAACCCGAGAAGTTAAAATAGATATGCCATGCATAAGCATAGGTCGCCACCAGTACTTGTCCGCTAGTGGCTAAATCAGGGGCATTAAAAATAGGATCGACATAATTTGTCGACAACCAACCACTTAACCAAAAGAGCTTAGCGATTGCTAATACAATCAGCATGATAGCCCCTTTATAGTCGATAATTTTACGGGTTGGTGCTTGAATTTGTGGTAAAAATTGTTTGGCACGATTAATCGGTCCCGCCACAATGCTTGGGAAAAAGCATAAGTAGAGCACGACATCAAGAAAAGGGGCTTTAGGGATCTCTTTGCGACACACTGAAACGACATAGCTAACAGAGTGGAAGATATAAAACGATAACCCTAATGGTGCCAGTAGTTCAATAATTGGCAATTCAACACTTAATCCCCACTGTGAGAATAATTGTGTCAATGATTCTTGGAAAAATGAGTAATATTTAAAGGCAGTAAAATAGAGGGCAACTAACAGCCCCAGTAACCAATAAATCACTTTCGTTGATGTATAGCGGGTGAGTATATTGGCTAATGAGTAAATCAAAAGCGTATAGCTTAATAAGATAACAGCAGGACGGTAGTCGACATAGAATAGAAAAGCATAACTTACTATGATGAGTAAGATATTTTGGATCTTAACCTGCTTTTGGAAGAGCCAATAGATAATAAAAAAGCTCGTAAAGGCTCCGAGAAACTCGAATGAAAAAAAATTCATAAATGGCTCTAAGGGTGTGATTTAACAGTCATACCAAATGTGTTACTCCCTATATTATGAATTATTAGCTTGCTTTCAATCAAAAGATTATCTTGTGATAAATAAAAGCCACTTTTCAGATAAATGAAAAGTGGCTTTTGTTTGCTATGAATAGCTATTTAGGACTAACTTTCTCGTTTCGACTGTAACTGAACTTGCGTGATCAGCTTCTTATTTGAGTCGAACATTTCGGTCAGATAATCATTGTAACTTGAACCTAATTCTGAATAGCCTTTCAAGTCGGTGATTAACTGGCGTGGATCGAGTTGCTGTTGCGTCATTCTTTGCTGTGCTCTTGATGAGCGCAGTGAATTATAGGCGCGGTGCGTATTGAGATTACGCATATAAGCAATCACTGAGCCTTCAATATCTGGGTAGGCTGCATAGCCTTTGGTTTTCCCAGGGACATTATTGCAAGACCGGTTACCACATCGCATACCGAATAAGTTATTGTTTTGCTGTGCCAATTTTGATGTTCCCCAACCTGATTCTGTTGCAGCTTGCGTTGCGACAAAATGAGTCGGAATAATATCAACGCGAGTCAGTAACGAATCCCAATTCACTTTTTTGGGGCTGGTACATGTTACGCCATAGTATTGACAGATTTCACGCAGTTTTTTCAAATCTGCGCTGCCCCAGTGTTGGGCTTTACGTTGAGCGGTTAACCACTCACGATCTCTCAATATCTTATTATTAATGTTATCAATAATAGGAACTATGACATTTAAAAACGCTTTCTTACGCTGAGTTCCCGAGGGATATTTTTTCAAATCTGGCAACGAGGTTGTCGTGCTTTTGAATGTATCCGCCTGCAGCATTCGGGAACTGCCGGTACTGGTAGAGGCAAAACTCACACCAGTAAAGAGTAGTGAAATCAAGAAAGCGAAGACGGCACTTGTCCTCATCAATTGAGAGGGCATTGCTTCTCCTCGTTTAACTGGATAAAAATCGAACGAATACTAGCAAATTACTTTTTCTATAGCTACAAAATATCGCCTTACATTAGGATAACTACGAGTGCATTGTTAATAAAATGTATCTTATTTACTGGAACACCTCGTTTTATAATCGCTTTTTTCTTTTAACAAAAAATGTGATTTTTGATTATTGTTCAGTTATTCTTATATAAATTAATGCTATTTAACTCAAATTTATCATAATTTAGCGTTTTTAATATGTCAATTTTGTTCAATATTTAGTCATTTTTTGTTGTTTTTGGTCGAGTTTTTTGATCGATTTGGCGAGCTTTTTCTGCTAAATCAGCAAAATCCGCTTCTTTCCAATAAGTTTTAGGGACGGGTAAATTTGCCATCTGTTTAGTAGGCCAAAGCTGAAATTCTGCTAATTGTTTTAAAGAATAGCCTGCGTAAACATCGGGTAATGTCAGATAATGAGGTGGAGTTGTCTCCCCAAAAGGCAATACCGGATAGCGTTTGTCAGCAAGATGATAATCACGCTTTAATACTAAAAATTTATCGGGTACCCGCTCTTGGCTATTCCACCATTGCCCATCAATTAAATCAAACCACTGCTGGGTGGCCTGACGAGGTTGCGCCTCTAGTTGAGCGAGTGCTGAGGGAATAATACGCTGCATTGATTGGTTATAGTGCTCAAGGTTTGTGGCATCACCATTGAGGATCAGGGTAAGTGATAAGCGCGCCCCCATTAGGTTAGAGTAGAGATCTTCTGGTGAGAATGCGGAGATCCCTTCTGAAAATCCCGCCACAGAGCGATAACCGTACCACTGTGCAATCTCATGCCATACGGCAAGGCGATAAGCTAAACGCGCGGCAAGATAAGCACTTAAGGTATAACGTTGTCGATCACTACTAGGAGGAGTAAAGCGGTTAAAGTGAATTTTACGCTGTGCTAATTCGTCACTGAGTGTTAGCGTCCACTCTTGGCCTAATTTGGGATAGATATGGCTAAAGAGATAATAAGTATAATCTGCGGTATCACGAATATGGGCGATATCAAGAAAGCCCCCTTTATGTGAATAGACTATGCCCGACTTTTCACTGCCTATGCCTAATACTGCGGCAGTTCCCAGCCAAAAATTATCGTTATAGCGATGATCACCTAAAGTAGAAGCTTCAACAATATTATCGATACGATAAAAAGGAATAGGTACTCCCCATGCTTTGACTTTTAAATTATAGCCAAAAGCACAGCAAGGCCTTAATCCATTAGGCGCATCAAGTACGGGGGGCGTTTGCCAAACTTGTGAGGCTTCTTCTTGAGTCTCACTTTCCAGATGAGCAGCAATGGTTTCAGACACAGATGAGGTAGTGCATCCTGAAATGACCAATATGAAGATGATATTAAAAATAGCCAAACGCGTTAACATCAAAATGCCTCACCCACTTGGAAATAAAATCCGGTGCTCTCTTTACCGACACCAAAATCGAGGCGTACATTCATGCGTGGTTTAAATTCAAAACGATAACCAATACCAACACTGGGTAGCCAATGTCCTTTACCGAGATCACGTGCTTGATTACTCAATGTGCCACCTCCGGCCCATAATGCAATACCATGACGCCAACTAAGTTTTTGCCGATACTCTATCTGACTAGAAAAGACATGATTATCTTGATAACGCCCTTCATAATAGCCACGCATCTGATGGCCGTTACTTAATTTAGACAGTTGCGTCCATGGTACATCTCCTGAGGTAAAGCGAGCATAGCTATCAAAGGCGAGTACCGCATCTTCGGTTAATGGATAATAATAGTTGTACTGCATTTGAGTTGCATTAAAACGGTTATTACTACCAGTATCCGATGAATAATGAGTATAGCTAATATCAAAGGCTTGGCCTTGGCGAGCGTTAGGCAAAAAATCGCGACTGTCGTAGGTAAAGCGCACACTTAATCCTGAACTGGTAGAGCGTAATGGCAAATGACGTTTGCTCATATAGGCTTTAAACTCATCATCAGGTGCTGCTGCTTGTAAGTTAGCGTAATCCCAACCTAAGCCAATATAGGTGTTTTTGGTAATTTGACGTAGCAATGTCGGCGTTAAATGTAGCTCTTGTGAACGATATTGTGCAAAGTTCTTTTTAACTCGTCCTTCATGATAGCCTTGTCCCCAAAAGTTGGTCGGCACATTATTTAATGCCCCAGTAAGGTAAAAGCGCCATGTATCATCAGCAAGGTAAGTATAGTTACTAAAAGTCATACCAAAAGCCCCGGTTGATGAACCAAAGCCACTTAATGACAGTGATGAAATTTTACTGTCGGGACGACTATCTGCTTGATAAAGCCCAACAACGGCGATCCCAAGCCCCAACTCTAATTCAGGGGTATAGAAAGGCCCGGGTAAAACGCCCCAGTCGATGGTTTTACTGCGATCAAAATTATTGCTCCCTCCTAGTTGATTTAACCATTGGTCGATTTGTTGTCTATCAGGAAAGAGTTGGGCATTCGCTGTGTGTGAAATAAATAGGCTGGCAAAGGCCAGCCCATAAATAAAAGATGTTTTAACCATTAAAAACGGAACTCACCAGAAACAAAGAAACTATTACGATTATTAAAGCCCACTTCGGTGATCACATTAAAGTTACGGGTGACTTCTAAACGAGCCCCTACCGTTTGGTTCCATTTATGAGCAAGATGTTGTTCAACGTCGAATTTCATATCAGGATCGTTCATTAAGGCGATCATGCCAGCAAACGCTGGGGGAAGATTTAAATTATTGATATTACCTTTAAACCGTTGGGTAATATCTTGATACATGGCACCTGTCCACACTTGTAGCTTGGTATTACCTTGGCCGGCGATTAAAGGTTGAAAAACAAATTCATAGCCAACACGAGGTGAAATGACTAAGGCTTTAATATCCCCATCGAGAATATCAAGATTAGTTTTGGTGTAGTTTAAGTCAAAAGTACCAAAAAATTGATTATAGCCACCGGCTAAAGTAAAACCTGCGCCATAAGTATCACCTTTAAAATCGAGGTTAAAAGGCATACCTTCTATAAAATTTAATGGAAAACCACCAAAACTACCACCTTTAAGTGTTGTTTTTGATTTACCTTTAGTTCGCCCATATAAACCATACACATTCATAAAAGGGAAAACCCAGCTATCGAGTTTTAGCATATGGGTTTCACTTTTTTCACGAGTATGTCCTGCTTCTATTTTTAGAGCATTCGCTGTTTCTGGATTTTTCGGCATAATAAACCCAATTTTATCCACAACAATATCTTGACGTAGATTCATATAGCTATAGCTTGCACCAAATGGCTCTGGTAAATCATAACCTCGGGCGCGAGCTTCATCACCCCAGATAGGTAATACGCGAGATTGGCTTGCAGGAGTACGGGTATCTAACGAACCTTCGCTATTTAACGCAGTGCCGCCGGATTGGCTTACACTTAAAGAGAGCAGAGGGCGATCGCTATCCGCATAAGAAAAGCCAGTAGCAAGAAGAGAGGCAGCAAACATTACCTTATTAAAATGAGAAAAGTTCATATATAACCCACAAAAATAAAAAATAACCAAATAGTAAGTAAAAGAGTAGCGCGAAATTTTAGTCTTTTTCTTATATATGGTCACCAGCTATAAGTGCTAATTGCAGATAAAAATGCTTAGCAATATGTATTATCACGGTATTATCTAAGTGTTTTTAACTAATAATCATCTTTATCTTCAGTTATTCTTAATAAAAGCAGATGATTTTATGGTGATAAATAACGGGGTTTACCAAGCGTGATTGTACTATTTTTGTACAGCTATTGATAAGTTCCGATTAATTGGTCGCATTGATAAGTAACTGCGATAAGATATGTAGGATACCAAACTGAGGTGCAATAACATTAAGGAGTTGCGATGACTTATGATGAATTATACCAATACGCTATATTTATGTTGTCGCGTCGTGATTATGGCACCACTGAGCTAAAACGCCGTTTAGCACGAAGGATCAACGAAGTCGATAAAGCTAAACATAGCACAACCGATGAAAGATGTTTAGAGCAAGTGATCGAGCGATTATTAGAAGGCCAATATCTGGATGATAATCGCACGGTATATGCTTTTTTTCGTCGTTATTTAAGTAAATCTTATGGCCCGCTGCGTATTCGCCAAGAGTTACAGCAAAAAGGCTTTCCTAGTGAAATTATTGAACGGGTACTAGAAGAAACAGAAACTGATTGGTATGCACTTTGCCAAGATCTTAAAGAGAAAAAATTTGGTACAGGTAAACCCAAAGATTTTAAAGAGAGAGCCAAACAAATTCGCTATCTACAATATCGAGGGTTTACTTCTGATTATATCAATGCGTTATTTTAATTGATTAACGAAGTGCCATGGCATATTTATCATCAAACTAATTTTTATAAAGAATAGTTAATTTAAGTGAAATGTTAATTTAAAACTATTCTTTAATAATAAACTTATTTTATATACTCTTGTTTATATTTTTATTATTTCAATGGTTAATCATCATCTAATAAATATTAAATGGCTGTTTTAGTCTCCTTTTAATATTAAATTAAATGACGATATTGCTCACAGATTTTAATAAATATATATTTAATTATCTATTTTTGACTAATATCTAATGTGATTGACATAATCATTATATTTTAAATAATTTAATTATTATTGAGGATTTATTATGAAGAAAAATAAACTTATGCTATTTACTGCAACATTATTATTATCATCTGCAGGTATTATTTCAACAGCATCAGCTGAGGTGACATTAAAGCATGGCTATATTGATATTCCACCCAGCAGAGCTTTTCTTTGTTCATCCAAAGGGGGGAATTTAAATAAAAATTGTGGTCCGATACAGTATGAACCGCAATCCATTGAAGGGGATAAAGGATTCCCTAAAGGTGGTCCTGCAGATGGTGAAATTGCCAGTGGTGGAAAGGCAACTTTTTCTGCTTTAAATGCACAAAGTGCAGATCGCTGGCATAAAGTGGCAATGAAAAGTGGCGAAAATACTTTTAAGTGGACATTAACTGCAAAACATAGCACTGAATCATGGCGCTTCTTTATTACAAAACCAGGGTGGGATGTTAATAAACCATTGACCCGTGCTGATTTTGATTTAACACCTTTTTGCCAACGAAATGATAATGGGAAAATACCCACAGAAACCGTAACATTAAATTGTAATATACCAGAACGTTCTGGTTATCAAATTATTTTAGGTGTTTGGGATATTGCTGATACGGGTAATGCTTTTTATCAAGTTATTGATGCTGAATTTAAAAAATAACTCGCTATATTTTATTTAAATAATTATTTTAGTCATGCTATTAATCTTAATACTATTAAGATCGAGGCTATACTTAATAGCAAAAAATTATATTAATGATAAGGATTAAATAAATATAACGGTTATTTTTTGTTTAATTGTTAGCGCCGTGAAAATGGCGCTATTTTCATCTGTTCTACTAGAAATTCTTCGCTCACAATGCTACTTTCTAATCTATACCTATAATTATTTAGCTTAAAACCAACATCATTGAGGCGCGATTATGGAAATCTATTTAGATACCGCAGATATTGAAGAAGTGAGAAAACTTTCACAAGTGCTTCCTATTGCTGGTGTCACTACCAATCCTTCTATTATTGCTCAATCAGCGCAGCCCATTGAAACGCTATTACCTGAATTAAAAGCCGCTATGGGCGGTAAGGGGCGGGTATTTGCGCAGGTAATTGCCCGTGATATCGATACCATGATTGAAGAAGCATTGCGCATTGGTAATATTGCCGATAATACTGTGATTAAAATTCCCGTCACTGAAGCTGGCTTGGTTGCTATTAAACAATTAAAGCAAAAAAATATGTTGGTATTGGGGACTGCTATTTACAGTGTGTCTCAAGGGTTGATGGCGGCGTTAGCAGGGGCTGATTATATCGCTCCTTATGTGCATCGTATGGATAGACAAGGCTCTGATGGTGTGAGAGTAGTAAGAGAGTTGCAAACGCTGATTTCCATGCATAATTTACCCACTAAAATACTGGCAGCTAGTTTTAAAACACCACGCCAAGTGGTTGATTGTCTGTTGTCTGGCGCTTCGGCAGTAACACTTCCGATAGAGCTTGCCTACTCTATTATCCGTTCACCCGTAGTCGATGATGCGATTAATAAATTTACTGATGATTGGTCATTAGCCTTTAATCGCCAATCATTGTAATGATTTTATTGTGTTTGTTATTTGGCGCTATTTAATGTTAATGGCGCCAATAAAATAATAATCATAGGTAAAATAAATATTATTCTTATTCAATTTTTCTGTCTATATTAAATAAAAACTCTATTGATGAATTAGACTATTTAAAAAGAATAGAATGCTGAGCATTGTACTATATTGTAGAAATATTATCTGATTAAATTGCGCAATAATAATTTATTATATCGACTTGTGTTTTTAAAGTAAGATTATTCTCTGCTAAATTATCGTATACGCGGATAAGGTGTAATTTAATCAATTATTGATTTATATCTAACAATAAGTTGCCTTTGTGGTAATCTAAAAATAAATCTATTACTATAACCTTAGCATTTTAATGGATTAATAATATAATATTTTTATGCTATTTTGTTGTTTATAAACACTTTTATCATGTTCTTTTATTCTTTTTGTCCGTTCTTACTGTAAACTCAGTAAGTTGATTTTATTTATTTTTATTAGTGTTATTTTATATTTAATAACAACAAAATAAATTGTAATTAATGTGTTAATTAAAGAGTTTGGTTGTTAATGATATACAAAATATTATTTATTTTTAAATAACTAACTGAATGAATTAACAGGGAAAGCCGATACTCCGCGGTTAAATAAAATTAACATATAGTTATTATCTTTATTTAGAGATAAATAAACTTTGATTTGTAATATTGTTGGAGTAAATATGTGTGAAGAAGACATAAATAAACCACTCTATTTGTTAATTGCAGACTGGGTTCAAGAGCAACAACGCTGGGTGAGTGCGAAAGAGATCGCTAAAAATTTTGATATCCCCCAATGTAATGCGATTAATATCGTTTCTTATATTCTTTCTGATGTAAAAGAGATTGAGTGTGAAACCAAAAGTGTGCCTAATCAATTGGAAGGAAGAGGGTGCCAATGCCAAAGGATGATCAAAGTCAGTCATATTGATCCTGCTCTTTACGCTCGTTTAAAAGGTCATACGCAAAGTAAAAGCCGTTTAAGCGCCCCAGAGAAATTAGCCGCTATGATCCCTCATGGGCTGAATCACCAACAAAAATGGCAATGGATGTTGTCAAAATCACAACGGCGTTAATTGATAGCCGAGTGTTAAAATAAAGCAATACGACAGGCGTTTGTTGTGCCTGTCGCTGTTGGTTTATTGACCTTTGGGTTTTACCTCTGTCGTGCCCCTTAAACGAGGACGATTAGCTTCAGGGGCTGTTAATGGTGTCGTTTCTACTAAGCTTTGACGACAACGAACAGTGAGATCTTGATATTCACGAGTATTCATACGTTTCCACTGCATATCTTGGTCGCTAATATCACGTACATGTTTTGCTGGGCTTCCCATTAACATTTGTCGCGCCTGTCCTTGAAAGCCCGCTTTCACAAAGCTCATGGCGGCAACAATACTTTCCTCACCAATGACCGCACCATCCATAATCACGCTATTCATACCGACTAGGCTATCACGACCGATAATACAACTGTGAAGAATAGCACCATGACCAATATGACCATTTTCTTGCACAATGGTATCCATATCCGTATAACCATGCATAACACAGCCATCTTGAAGATTTGCACCTGCTTCAACAATTAAACGGCCATAATCACCCCGTAATGAAGCCAAAGGGCCAATATAAACACCAGCACCAATAATGACATCGCCAATTAGTACTGCTGATGGGTGAATGTAAGCTGTTGGATGAACAACAGGAATAACACCTTCAAATGCATAGATACTCATCAGTTTTCCTCTTAGTTGTATTATCAATTCAAGTGATAATTACCGTCCTTTCCATTCAGGTGAGCGTTTTTCGGCAAAGGCTAGCGGGCCTTCGAGTGCATCTTCTGAATGTAAAACACTTGGGTAATATTTTAGAACACCACTGCGCATTAATTTGTAGCCTTCTTCAATCGAAAGCTCGCTAGTGGCACGGTAGATCTCTTTTAATGCAGCGACTGCAAGTGGCGCACTGTTGGCGATTTGATCGGCTAATTCACGGGCGCTATCCATCAGTTCAGTCGCACTGACAACGCGGTTAGCAATGCCCCAGCGTAGCGCCTCTTGTGCATTCATACGACGGCCAGTCATGAGCATTTCATTGACAATTGCAGGAGGTAAGCGTTTAGGTAAACGTAAAACACCGCCACTGTCAGGGACAATACCTAATTGTGCTTCTGGCAAGGCAAAAGAAGCATTGTCTGAACAAATTATCATGTCGGCTGCCAGTGCTAATTCAAAGCCACCCCCAAAAGCATAGCCGTTAATGGCAGCAATGACAGGTTTATTAAGATCAAATAATTCCGTTAAGCCCGCAAAGCCACCAGCACCAAAGTCTGCATCAGGGGCTTCTCCTTCAGCTGCGGCTTTCAAATCCCAGCCGGCACAAAAGAATCGTTCACCAGCACCTGTAATAATGGCAACGCGTAAACTAGGATCATCACGAAAACGCATAAATACCTCACCCATTTCATGACTGGTTTTGGCATCAATTGCATTGGCTTTCGGTCTATCTAATATAATTTCAAGCACTGAACCACGTGTTGTTAGATGTAATGATTGGCTCATGTCATATTCCTTTTTCAATAAAAATAAGCAGTTATAATTAACTGTCACGAAAACCCACTTATGGCTTATTTCAAATGCTTTTTGATCACTTTGCCCGAGCAATTACGTGGTAACCCCTGTTTAAACTCAACGGCGGAAGGCACTTTAAATTTCGCCATATTCTGTTCACAAAAGGCGAAAAAGGCTTCTTCACTTAACGTTTCACCGTCAACCAGTACCACAAAGGCTTTAATGGCTTCATCGCGAATATCATCAGGTACACCAATTACTGCTACATCTTGGATTTTAGGATGTGATGCGATGATATTTTCAATTTCAATACAAGAGACGTTTTCACCACCGCGTTTGATCATGTTGCAACTGCGATCAACAAAATAGAAAAAGCCTTCGTCATTTTGATAACCATAGTCACCCGTGTGTAACCAACCATCAGGCTCTAGCGCTTTTTCTGTTGCATCGGGGCGATTGTAATACTCTTTAAATAAGGTTTTTCCCGGTTCACCTTTGACGCAGATCTCACCGACTACACCGTTAGGAACTTGCTGATTTTGTTTGTCGCGAATTTGCGCTTGATAACAAAATCCCGGTCTACCAATAGATGGCCAGCGGCGTTTATCGCCAGGTCTGTCACCGATTAAGCCAACAATGGTTTCTGTCATGCCGTAAGAGGTGAGTAATCGCACATTAAAGCGTTCAATAAAGGCATCTTTCTCTTCATCTGCAAGATTGAGGTAAAACATCACTTCGCGCAGTTTATGTTGCTTTTCATCTGGTGAGACTGGTTGTGCCATTAAGGTGCGCATCATCATAGGTATGCATTCTGTTACCGTTGCTTGGTATTTGAGAATTTGCTTCCAGAAGGCTCTCGCACTGTATTTTTCCAGTAGTACAAATGTGGCACCGACAGAAAAAGCAGGAAGTGATGCGGTACACTGGCAATCGATATGAAAAGCAGGCATGACGGTAAGATAGATATCATCTTCCCGTAAGGCGTTCTGCCATGAGGAGTAGTAGCCAGCAAAACGTAAATTATAATGCGTAATAACTACTCCTTTGGGTTGTGAAGTAGTACCTGAGGTAAAAAGGATTTCAGCCGTGTCATCCACACTTAATGGGGTGTGATGATTAAGCGTAACGGGATGCTTGGCTTTTTCACTTAAAAAATCAACAACCCCTTTTTCAGTAGGGAGACCGTTTTCTGTTATTAAAAACAGTTGCGTTAAAGGAGAGTGCTTATCGTGCAACATCGGTTGGTAAATTGGAGAGAAATTATCACTTGTTACCACAAAGTGTGCTTGGCAATGGTTAATGATCCAAGCACTCTCTTCATACATAAAGCGGGCATTAATGGGCACCATAACAGCGCCAATTTTTGCCAGTCCAAACCAGCAAAAGAAAAATTCTGGGCAGTTATCAAGATGTAAGGCAACATGGTCGCCTTTTTTTATACCACAGGCATGAAAAAGATTTGCGGCTCTGTTGATCTCTTCATTTAATTCACTGTAGCTAAATTGTCTGACTTTCCCTTGTGCAGATTCAAAAATTAGCGCTGTTTTTTTATCATAAACTTCAGCTAAATCATCCCACATTTGCCGTAAGTGTTGTCTGCCAATCACATCCATTAAACTGTTATCCCATGCTTTTGCCGTAAGCTCAGGTATTGTGGGATAGTGCCACTTGTACCTGAGTCTAACGGTATTTACTCTACGATTTTAGCTAGCCCTTTATCGACTAGCTCCCTAATTTGTTCGTCGCTATAACCGATATTTTTCAAAATCGCATTGGTATCCATGCCGTGAGCAGGCATACCACGCCAGATTTTTCCTGGATTATTTTTGAATTTCGGCATGATATTTGGTCCCTTACAGGTTTCACCACTCATCGTTTTCCATTGAGTAATTGACTCTCGAGCCACGTATTGTGGATTGCCTTCTAATTCAGGAATGGTTAACACTTTTGCACTGGCAATATTGAGTTCAGATAGGCGTTTTAGTACGGCGGTAATCGGCTGGTTGGCTAGCCATTCATCTAATTTATCTTCAAAGAGTTGACCATGAGGGCAATTAATACGGTGGATCAGTTGTGTCCCTTTGGGGACTTCAGGAGTACCTAATAGATGAGCAAGACCAATATCTTTAAAAATTTCTTCAATTTGAGTGATGCCGACCACTTCCATCACGATATAACCATCTTGGCAACGGTATAAGCCACAGCCGGCATAGTATGGATCTTTGCCTTTGGTCATTCGTGGACAGATTTCTCCGCCATTAAAATAGTCCATCATGAAGTATTGCCCCATTCGCAACATCACTTCATACATTGCAATATCAATACTTTCCCCTTTGCCTGTTTGTTGCACTTTGTACAGTGCCGCTAATGCTGAGGTGGTTGCCGTCATACCAGAGAAATAGTCAGCGGTATAAGGAAAAGCGGGCATAGGTTGGTCTTTATCGCCGTTTTGAATGAGATAGCCACTAAATGCTTGAGCAATAGTGTTGTAGGCTGGAAGGTTGGTATATTGCGGATCGCCATATTGACCAAAGCCGGATAAGTGCGCGATAACCAATTTAGGGTTATGCTCCCATAAAACCTCATCGGTAATACCGCGACGGGCAAAGGCAGGACCTTTGCTGGCTTCGATAAAAATATCCGTGGTTTCCATTAATTTTAGGAAAGCATCACGGCCTTCGTCTTTGAAAATATTTAACGATAACGCATGTAGATTGCGACGGGAAAGCTGTGGATAATGGGGTTGAACACGAATGGTATCCGCCCATGCAACGTTTTCAATCCAAATGACCTCTGCACCCCACTCTGCAAACATCTGTCCTGCAAATGGCCCGGCAATCTCAATACCTGAAAACACCACACGAACTCCAGCTAGTGGCCCAAATTGTGGCATGGGTAAATGTTCTGTCATAATGTCACCTCGTCAGTGGACTGTTTGAACACTCCCTCACTTGATGTTAAGAGAGTGCTCTGCGATTAATTAACGATACTGTTTCAGTACAGCGCGTCCTAATGTCAGGATCTGCATTTCATCAGAGCCACCAGATACACGGTCAACGCGTAGATCACGCCAAAAACGTGCAATACGGTGTTCACCTGCGATCCCCACACCACCCAGCACTTGCATCGCACTATCAACCACTTCAAAGGCTGCATTCGCACAGAAGTATTTACACATTGCAGCATCACCGGAGGTAATTAAGCCATTGTCACTTTTCCATGCAGTTTCATATAACATGTTGCGCATTGAATTGAGTTTGATCGCCATATGGGCGAATTTTTCTTGAATAAGTTGGAAGCGACCGATAGTCTCACCAAATTGAACCCGTTGGTTGGCGTAGCGCGCCGCATCTTCAAACGCACACATTGCGGTACCATAGTTAGTCAGTGCCACTAAGAAACGCTCATGATCAAACTCTTCTTTCACACGGTTAAAGCCGTTACCTTCGCGACCAAACATATCTTTTTCTTCAAGTTCAACGTTGTCGAAGGTGATTTCACAGCAGCTATCCATACGTAAACCCAGTTTTTCTAGCTTAGTGACTTTAATGCCGGGTTTACTCATATCGACAAACCATTCGGTAAAGATGGGTTTATCAGGGGAAGCCGCATCACGACTCATCACGACGATATAAGGGGTATAAGCACTACTGGTGATAAAGCATTTGCTACCGTTGAGGTAAACTTTGCCATTTTTACGGGTATAAGTGGTTTGTAAGCTGCCCACATCAGAACCGGCCCCCGGTTCAGTGATCGCTGAGTTCCACATCTGTTTGCCTGTACCACGAAACGCCATGATTTTGTCGATTTGTTCTTGAGTCCCTTCACGCAATACGGTGTTAAATCCCCCCGGTAATTGATAGAGCACATAGGTTGGCGCACCTAAACGACCTAATTCCATCCAAATTGCGGCAACAGTAACAAATCCGGCATTTAAGCCACCGTGCTCTTCAGGGATAAGCAGATTGTCAATTTCCATATCCGCTAAGGCCTTAACAAAACGCTCTGGGTATTTACTTTCGCGATCACACTGTGCGAAATAAGCTTCCCAGTTTTCACTGGCCATTAATTCGCGGACACCGTCAACAAACAGTTCCTGCTCATCATTCAATCTAAAATCCATGTTAATAACCTCTTAATGTGTCATTTTTTGCGTATAGGGAGATCAATCTTTCCAGTGCACTTTGGCATCTTTTATAAAGGACAAGGTGACCATGATATTGACGAAAAATAGTGGGCATCCTCCGGCAATAATGGCGGTTTGGATCGGTTTTAAGCCGCCTAATGCTAGTAAAATAATGCCGATAATACCGACTAATACAGACCAGCCGATGCGTACCAATAATGGTGGTTCAGCCCCTTCTTTCATGGAGCGACAAGTTGACATTGCTAGTGTGTAAGAGCAGGCATTGATTAAAGTGACGGTGGCGATAAAGCAGAGAATAAAGAAGCCCCACATGGTTGCTGTACTGAGGGGTAAAGCGGCCCATGTTTCGATAATGGCGCGTGGCACACCATATTGATCAATCAGTTGCGGAATATTAAGGATATTTTGGTCAATCAGTTGTAAAGTGTTACCCCCCAGAATAGTCCAAATCAGCCAAGTTCCTGCGGTTAAACCTGATACCATTCCTAAACATAATTCACGAACAGTACGACCTTTAGAAATACGCGCTAAGAAGATACTCATTTGAATGGCGTAAATAACCCACCAAGCCCAATAGAAGACAGTCCAAGCCTGAGGAAAACCCCCTTTACCAATAGGATCGGTGTAAAACAACATACGTGGCATATACATCAGCAATGTACCCACAGAATCTGTGAAGTAATTGACAATAAAGCTGGCACCACCCACGATAAATACCCAACCTAACATTAAGAAGCTCAGGTAAGTACGCACATCACTGGCGATTTTTACCCCTTTTTGTAGACCAAATGCCACACAAATAGCGTTGAGTAAGATCCAGCAAGAGATAATAATGGCATCTAATTGTAGAGTGTGAGGAATACCAAATAAGTATTGAATACATTCAGTTACCAAAGGCGTTGCAAGCCCAAGGCTGGTGCCCATTGCTAGGATCAAAGCGACTAAATAGAAATTGTCGACGACAGTACCAAATAAACCATTAACGTGTTTTTCACCCACTAATGGCGTTAAAGTGCTACTTGGGCGGATCACTTCCATTTTGCGTACAAAAAAGAAGTAAGCGAAGGCGACAGACAGGAAACTATAGGTTGCCCAAGGTAGCGGGCCCCAGTGGAATAAGCTGTAAGCTAACCCTATCTCTTTGGCTGGCGCGGAGTAACCTTCCATACCGAAAGGAGGACTTGAAATGTAGTAGTATATTTCAATTGAGCCCCAAAACAGCACAGCCGCTGATGTACAAGAAGCAAACATCATAAAGATCCAGCTTGCCGTACTAAATTCTGGTTTCTCATCGCCCAGGCGTTTTTTGGCATAACGTCCAAAAACCAACCAGAACCAGCCCCCAAACATGATCACCATATACCATTCGAAGGCCCAACCCCAGACATTGGTAACATAGCTGAAAACGGCATTGATCACTTCATTTGAAGCATCAAGATCGCGTACCGTTAACCAGCATAAAATACCAACAATGATTAATGGCGGAAAAAAAACCTTCGGTTCTATTCCTGCCTTTTTATTATCTTTGCTCATAGGTAAATTTTCCAAATATATTTAGCGCAGAAGTTTAATAAGTGTTAATTCCTAATTTCGAATAAACTCTTTTAGTTAGATCCTATATATTCCATTAATTGGTTTTTATCATAATCAAAAAACAAGCCGATTGGCTAATTTATAAAATCATTAATGAAGAAGAATAATGGATATTATTAATGTTCCATTCTGTTATTCACTTCACACTATTCTTTTTGTCGATTTTATGTTACGGTTTATAACCTTTTGTTTTCATTTTAATTAATTGATAAATAAGACTATATTTAGGTTTGTAATAAATGTGTTATATTCGCTCTTTCAATATTGTTGATCTTTGTGGCAATATTGAATATTAAATAACTCATTTCTTATTATGTTCAATATTGTTGATCCAGTTAACAATATTGAAAGTTAATCACTTTAATTAAATTTAATTTCAATATTGGTGATGTATTTAGCAATATTGAACGCTATCCATCTCTTATTTAATAATCTTCAATATTGGTGATCTGGATTTAATTTCTTAATCATTTAATTGTGTTAATTGTATATTACATTGCCAGAGTAAATGACATATTTATTAATTTCAGGAGATGTAATGAAGATTATTACATGTTACAAGAGTGTTCCCGATGAACAGGATATTGTGGTCAATAATGCCGATGGTTCACTCGATTTTTCGCGCGCCAATAACAAAATTAGCCAATATGATTTAAATGCGATTGAAGCGGCAAATCAGTTAAAAACACAACTTGATGGTATTCAAATCACGGCAATGAGCGTAGGTGGTAACGCGCTGACTAACGCTAAAGCACGTAAAGATGTGTTATCTCGTGGTGCTGATGATCTCGTGGTGGTGGTTGATGAGCAATTGGAAGCTTCTCTTCCTTATCAAACGGCGACAGTGCTTGCAGCAGCTGCAACTAAGCAGGGGTACGATCTTATCTTATGTGGTGATGGCTCGGCAGATCTAAGTTCCCAACAAGTGAGTTTGCTGGTGGGGGAGATCTTGAATATTCCTGCCATTAATGGGGTTAATAAAATTGTTTCTATTACAACTGATTCCATCACCGTTGAACGCGAATTAGAAAACGAAATTGAAACGCTTACTATCACCTTACCTGCGGTGATTGCCGTTTCTACCGATATCAACTCTCCACAAATTCCATCCATGAAAGCCATTTTAGGTGCCGCTAAAAAGCCGGTTCAACAATGGAGTGTGGCCGATCTTGGTTTAGAGCCCATAACACCACGTTCAGAGCAAACCGTGTTAGCACCGAAACAAAAAGTACGTCAGCGCATCATTATTGAAGGTGATGGCGATGATCAAATTGCTGAATTTGCAGAATATTTACGAAAAATTATTAAGTAATAGGGGGAGTTATGAGCCAGTTTTCAACTGTTTGGGTGTTGAGTGATGTACTTTCCCCTTTACCAGAATTAATGGGAGGTGCTTCTTCATTAGGTCAATCAATCAATGTCTTTACCTTTAATGATGAGCAAAGCATCGCTGCCTTTAAATTAGGGGCGACAGCGGTTTTCCAATTAGAAGGTAAACCTGATGATCGCATTATGGAAGATTATGCACAAAGTATCGTTGAAACCATTAAATCACATAGCGATGCCGGCTTGGTCTTACTGCCGAATACGCGTCGTGGCAAATTATTTGCCGCTCGTTTAGGTCACCGTTTAGCCGCGGTAGTATCAAATGATGCACAATCATTAAGTACCCAAAATGATGCATTAGTGGCAAAACATATGGTTTACGGTGGACTTGCCTTTGGTGATGAAACATTAACAACACCTTATTGTGTTGTTACCGCAAGCACTGGTGCTTTTGACGTTGCATCAGAAACACAGGCTACGGGTACGGCACAAAAAGTAGCATGGATTGCCCCTTCACAAAGCATTATTTGCCAGTCTATTCAGCCAAGAAAAATCAATGCCGTCGATCTGGATAAAGCCCGTTTTGTGGTCAGTGTTGGTCGAGGTATTGGCAGTAAAGAAAATATTGCTATTGCAGAAGAGTTAGCAAAAGAGATTGGGGCTGAAATCGCCTGCTCCCGCCCTGTGGCTGAAAATGAAAAATGGATGGAGCATGAGCGTTATGTTGGCATTTCTAACCTGATGCTTAAGCCAGATCTGTATTTGGCGGTAGGTATTTCAGGGCAAATCCAACATATGGTTGGTGCAAATGGATCACAAACCATTATGGCGATCAACAAAGATAAAAATGCACCTATCTTCCAATTTGCTGACTATGGCATTGTCGGTGATGTAATGAAGATTTTGCCTGCACTTACCCGTCAACTATCTAACTGATTTAGTCAGCAGAGAAGATAACTTCTCTGCTTTATTTGCAAGTTCTGGAGATGTTATGTCCGATTCCGAAGATATTTTCGATGCCATTATTGTTGGCGCAGGATTAGCGGGCTCTGTGGCTGCACTTGTTTTAGCCAGAGAAGGTGCGCAGGTATTGCTAATAGAAAGAGGGAACTACGCCGGCGGAAAAAATGTAACGGGTGGTCGTCTATATGCCCATACCCTTGAGCGCATCATTCCTGAATTTGCGCAACAGGCTCCGGTTGAGCGGGTGATCACCCATGAAAAACTGTCATTTATGACACAAACAGGGGCTATGACTATCGACTATCAAAACGCTGAAACGCATAACCCTAATCATGCCTCTTGGTCTGTATTACGTGGTGAATTTGATCAATGGCTAATGGCGCAAGCCGAAGATGCAGGCGCCCAGTGTATCACGGGCATTCGTGTTGATAAGTTAGTTGAGCGTGACGGTAAAATTGTCGGTGTAGAAGCAGATGGTGATGTATTAGAAGCCAAAGCGGTGATTTTGGCTGATGGTGTGAACTCACTTTTGGCTGAACAGTTAGGCATGACAAAACGAGTTGCAGCTGAAAATGTTGCCGTGGGCGTAAAAGAGATCATCGAACTGCCTGAAAGTGTCATTAAAGATCGTTTTAACCTAAAAGATAACGAAGGTGTGGCTTGGTTATTTGCCGGCTTTCCTACCGATGGGCTAATGGGGGGCGGTTTTTTATATACCAATAAAACGACGCTTTCTTTGGGGCTTGTCTGTGGGCTTCACCATATTAAAGATGCCAAAAAATCGGTTCCACAAATGCTAGAAGATTTTAAACAACACCCCGTTGTAGCACCGCTGATTGCTGATGGAAAAATGGTGGAATATAGCGCCCATGTGGTACCTGAGGCAGGGTTGCGAATGCAACACGAACTTGTTCGTGATGGTGTTTTGATAGCAGGAGATGCGGCAGGCATGTGTATGAATCTAGGCTTTACCATTAGAGGGATGGATTTAGCCATGGCATCAGGGGAAGCTGCTGCAAAAACGGTGCTTTCAGCAATGGCAAAAAATGATTTTAGTAAACAAACCCTTAATGAGTATCTCAACCATTTAGCACAGGGGCCTTTGCGCGATATGAAAGCATATCAACGTATGCCTGATTTACTAGATAATCCGCGTATGTTTACTGCTTATCCTGACATGGTGGTTGGTATTGCAAAAGATCTCTTTACTGTCACCGATGATGCCCCTGTACCGATGCGTAAAACCATCATGCGTCATAGCAAAAAAGTGGGGTGGATGAATTTAATAAAAGATGGGATCAAAGGAGTAAAAGCAATATGAGTTCTCCTGTAAATGTCGATGTCAAATTGGGCATCAATAAATTTAATGTCGATGAAGAAAATCCACATATCATCATTAAACAGCAACCTGATATGCAAGTATTAGACACACTGGTAAAAGCTTGTCCTGCGGGTCTTTATAAAAAACAACAAGATGGTAGCGTCAGCTTTGATTATGCAGGGTGCTTAGAGTGTGGAACCTGTCGAATTCTCGGTTTAGACAGTGCGCTTGAAAAATGGGAATACCCACGCGGAACGTTTGGCGTGGAATATCGTTACGGATGATGTATCGCTACTTTTCTCCCAGCGCTGTCTCCGGCCTGGGAGCTTTTCTTTCTTTGGTTAAAAAATAGACTAGGACGCAGTCATGCAGCCCAGAAACTTTGATGATATTCGTTTTACCTCAGTACATCGTCGAGTGATGTTATGGGGAAGTGGCGGCCCTTTTCTTGATGGTTATGTATTAGTCATTATTGGTGTGGCGCTCGAACAATTAACACCTATATTACAGCTTGATACGCGATGGATTGGTCTGCTTGGTGCGGCAACATTAGCAGGGCTTTTTATTGGTACCTCACTTTTTGGCTATATTTGTGACAAAGTAGGGCGCCGTAAAATGTTCCTCGTTGATATTGTGGCTATTGCGGTGATTTCTATTGCGACCATGTTTGTTTCAACACCAATAGGGTTGTTAGTGATGCGCTTCCTTATTGGGATTGTGATTGGCGCTGACTATCCTATTGCAACTTCGATGATCACCGAATTTTCCAATAAAAAGCAACGTGCCTTTGCCGTCGGATTTATTGCTGCTATGTGGTATATCGGTGCGACATGTGCCAATTTAGTGGGTTATCTTTTATATGATGTCCAAGATGGCTGGCGTTGGATGTTAGGCAGTGCTTTTATTCCTTGCGTTATTATTCTAATTGGTCGCTTTGATCTCCCTGAATCACCGCTTTGGTTAATACGCCAAGGGCGTATTAAAGAGTGTAATGAAATGATGATCAAACTCTTTGGCGAGCCTGTGGTCTTTGAAGCAGAAGATGCTAAAACGACCCGTTTTATCGAATTATTTAATAAACGCCACTTCTCATTTGTGCTCTTTGTTGCCGTAATTTGGACCTGCCAAGTGATCCCGATGTTTGCCATTTATACCTTTGGCCCTCAAATTGTCGGTTTATTAGGATGGGATACAGGAAGAAGTGCGGCATTAGGCAATGTCGTGATCAGCCTATTTTTTATGTTGGGTTGTATTCCTGCGATGTTTTGGTTAAACCAAACGGGGCGGCGCCCACTGTTAATTGGTAGTTTTGCGATGATGACTTTAGCATTATTCACGCTGGGGATATTCCCGAATTTACCGATTTTATTCGTTATCTTAGCGTTTGCTACCTACGCTTTTTTCTCGGGAGGACCTGGCATTTTACAGTGGCTTTATCCGAATGAATTATTTCCAACCGATATCCGAGCATCGGCGGTGGGGGTTATTATGTCGATAAGCCGTATTGGGACGGTTATTTCCACCTGTGCGCTTCCCGCTTTTATTGCCACTTATGGGATCAATACCACAATGCTGGTGGGGGCGGCTATTTCTCTGTTTGGGATGATGGTATCAGTACTGTTTGCACCAGAAACGAAGGGATTAACGTTAAAGCAGACATCAACAATGCCTATGCGACGTGGTAAATAAAACCTTTAATTGTAAAAATATTTAACCATATTCTGTTCACGATATTCCCTTGTTCACTAATCTTGAACAGATGCATATCGTGAACATGGAAAAATGAGAAAGATTGTTAGTAAGGATTGTACATGGGTTGTAGTATTCCAATTAATCAATGATTTTTGGAGTGGGTTGCTCAATTTATAAACCATTATTTATGCCCTATTTAGCCCACTAAAATAAGTGAGCTAAATAAGGTTAATTTATCTCTTTTAGCGTAAACTCTGCACACTTTCTACTAAATTCGCCAACTGTGACACTACGCGATCGCCAATATCAGCATTATCGCCACCTAATGCTTTGTTGCGCATAAAATCTTTTTTGATTTGCTGCCAACGAATAGCATCTTGTTCGGTTAATGTGCCACGTATTTCCGCCAGTTTTAATAAGTTCTCTTCAGCACCCGTTGTGAGTAATTGGGCTTCGCCAAGATAGTGATCGTCGAGTAAGCGTTCAATTTCTTTCTCATTCATAACCGCAGAGACTTTTTCGCTTAATTTGTTCATATTGCGATAACTGCCTTGTAAGCGGAATGCAGGCTCAGTACGATATTTATCGGATTGTGCCGCACTTGCTATATATTGTTGATTTACTTTTAAAATTACATCACGCAAAGTAATTAGATGTTTTAATACCATCACAATTTCATTAATTTCCGCATCCGAATAAGGATAACTGAGGGAATTGGTTGAAACTGATTTACCCATGGCTTTATCAACAAAAAGATAGAGATCGTTTAGATCACGTAAAGCAAGGGGAGCAAGAACTGAGTTAGAGGTTAAGCTATTTTCAATATAACTGAGTGCAAAGGCGTCATCCATTCCTCCTAATACCTCACCAAGATTATAGATATCAGCACGGTTAGCTAACATATCAGGGATCTTAAATAGTTCACCAGACTCGGTATAAGGGTTACCGGCCATCACCACACAGAATTTTTTACCACGCATATCATAGGTTCGGGTTTTCCCTTTCCAAACCCCTTCAATACGGCGTGTGCCATCACATAGCGAGATAAATTTTTGTAGGAATTCAGGGTGTGTATGCTGAATATCATCGACATACAACATCACATTATTGCCCATCTCAAGGGCAAGATTGAGTTTTTCTAGCTCTTGTTTTGCTGTTGCGTTTGGCGCTTGTTCGGGATCTAATGACAAAACATTATGACCTAAAGCAGGGCCATTTATTTTCATAAAGATCAGTCCCAAACGATCGGCTACATATTCCATTAAGGTCGTTTTACCGTAACCTGGTGGGGAGATCATTAATAATAATCCCATCAAGTCAGTGCGTTTCCCTTCACCTAATGCACCGATCTGTTTTGCCATATTGTCACCAATAATTGGTAAATAGACATCGTTAATCAGTTTATTACGCACAAATGAACTGAGAGGTTTTGCTTTAAACTCATCCAGTTTTAAACGCTGGCGCTCTTCAAGAACAATTTTTTGTCGTAAAGTCAGATAATGATTAAAGGCGGGAATAAAGGTTTTACGCTGTCCGCGCATACGACTGAAATAATCATCTAAACTCAATGAAAGTGTTTGATTTTCAATAGTAGGATGCTCACCTAATAATCCGTTTACCTTAAAGTATAAATCAACCTCGCTATAACGTGCAGAGGCGATTTTATCTAACATAATAATGGCAATTGCCCCCGGAATATAAGGGGTTAGATGAGCATAATCGGCTTGAGAGCACAATCCTTGTAGCCAATTTTGAATCAATGCCCAACGTTGTGCATAACGTGAGGCTAAATTTTGTTGTGAACGATTAAAATCAATCCACATATGAGCGGCTTCTAATCGGTTTTGTAAGGCAACAACGAGCTCTTTGGCATATTTACTGTAAACCAATTCTATTGGTGTTCTTGCTAGTGCAAAACTTAAATATTCAGCGGCTTGGATCGGAACATAAGATCCACATTTAATCGGATTATCAGTAAGGAATAGGCGGATATCCGCTTCTATTTCTGCCTGTAAATCAATTAATGCATCATCATTATGAAACAGTTGTTGAATATTCACTGCCGTTCGTGCGCGCTCTGGCCATAATGCTGGGTATTCATTAGTTTGTACTTTTTCCCAGAAAATAGCAGCAATTGCCCGTGCTGTTGGGTTATAACGAAGCAGATCAGCACTTTCACCTACAGGTAGAAGTTTCTTTAGAATGGCGATAGCATCATGATCGTGGATCCCTTTTTCATAGCCTTCTTTATAGCGAGGTGTTGCGAAATCACGTACTAACTTTTCTAATTTTTCAGGTACACTCAGTGCTTCTTTTAAGATTTCTAGGGTTAATCCATCTTGACGTTTTGATGCAGCATAGATAATTGAATAGGCGAGATATTCCGCACGATACACCGTTTCAGATTCTGAACTTAATGTCGCATTCCAGTAAGGGCGCAGTGTTTCAAGCTCTGGATGGTCGATTGGCTCTTGGAAATCGGTACCGGTTAGATATAACCAAAGCTTATCTTCTTTCGGTAAAATAGTAAGATCTAGCTCTTGTGTATTAACACTAAAACGGTGACGAGGGCCCAATTTAATAACATTGCCACCCTCTTCAAAGATATCCGTTTTATCACGTAAGATACGGATGGCTTGATCACGAGACGATTTAAGACGGGCATCAATATCATCTGCTTTAACGTTGTCATTGATTTCTCTTAGTTTTTCAATGATTTCACGTGTTTTTAATGCTAAAGGATCAGAGGCAAAAAAAGCATTTAATTCATCTTGTGATTGCAACCGAGTTGTTCTACGTTGCAGATTTTCTAAGAGACGATTAGCAGCAGTTAATAAGCTTTGTGAACGACGTTGACGATCATCAAGTAACGATTGTTTATGCGCCTCAAAAGTCTCTAATAACTCTTCTCGTTTTGACAAGATATCATCAAGAAATTCATCATGCTGACTAAATTGGCTTTCTAATTCTTCTAGCTGTACTAGCAATCGTGAAAGCTGCTCTTCACAACGTTCCGGATCTGTTGCCAGTGATAAAGCATTGGTGATCCCCTGACTAAATAGGCGGAATTGCGCACCAAATTGAGCGACGGTTTCTACGCTACTTTGTGATTTTCTTTTTTGCTGTAAGCGAGCTCGTGATTGATTGAGTTGTGCATAAATTTGGGAGATGGCATCAATAATCTGTGTTTGTTGCGTCACATCCTCAAAGGTGAGTGATGCCATCAGATTTGACAGCATGTCTAAATCTTCTGACATCTGCGCCATCTCATTCATTGGTACATCAAGCTGAGCACTGTTTTGTGCTTTTTCTATCTGTTGTTCAAAAGTAGTAAGCTGTGTTTTAAAAGGCTGTAGCGCTTTGTCGCTGGCAAGAAATTGGGCTGTGGCTTGCGAAACACGTTGCTGTGCCTCGGTTATTTCCGTTTCCATTTTATTTAATTGCGTTAAATCCATATAACGGAATTCACGCAAAGAAATAAGGTGTCCATGGTGTGTATTGAGCGAATTTAAACTATCAACAAATTGTTGAATATCGGTCCAACTATCAGGCAGTGTCAGTGATAACAGAGATTTCTGACGGTTGATCGCTTCTTGCATTGATTTCGCTGATTGTTGACGAATACTTTCGACTTTTTCATATTCATCAAGCACTAATTCACTTGTTTGAGCGATCTCTTTTAGTAAGGGGCCAATACCTAGACAGTGTTCATCATTAAACCAGTAATAGAGATCTAATAAGCTTTTTGGTTGTTGGCTAAGTTGCTCATAACGAGCGATGGAAACTTGGCTACCTTCAATTTCTTTGGCGACATGTAAAATTTCTGAGATCCCGCGAACTAAATCGGCATTACCAATACGCCCATAAAAGCCGTTTCGTGGCGGTTGTTTATCGGCAAATTCTTCAGAATAGAAGGGCGTTTGCCAAACTTGCATCGGGTGAACACGGGTAGCTTCTTCGCCTTCCCCTTCAAATAGCACCATTTTGCCATCTTCTAGCATGGCATAGCCATGACCGACCAATGGTGTCGCCAATTTACGCTCAATCATATTGTAATTAAATAGCGCGAGACGACCTTGTGTCGGTGAATAGAAGACATACAGCACATCTTCACCGTTAGGTGAACGACGCAAACGACGAAAATACATACCTTCCATTGGTTGATCAAAGGTTTTGTAATCGCCATTTTGTAGATAGTAGCCGCCGGGAAAAATGATACCGTGATCTTCCGGAAGTTGCACACAAGCTTGCCCAATGGCATCAATACGCTGAACACTTTGTGTTAGTGTGTTATAGACTAAATAACGCCAATTCTCTTCGCGGTAAGGAAGCACTTTTAATAAAATTAAACTGCCAGTTTGTGCATATTCAATTTGTGCATCATCAAGGGACTGGTTTTTATCTAAGACCGCTTCACGATAAATTCCTAAACCATCTTCGGTATTGTTTTCACATTTGACAGTCAAATCGCCACCGGTGGTTTCTACAAAGACTGTATCTAAAATGTTGATATGAGGAAAACGCCCATTTACCGTATCTTCACGTTGTGTTTTTATCCAATCAAAATCGTAAGCAGGGGGGAGTGCTATATCGCGTTCGCCACGATTATCAATATATTCAATACGTTGTTTGTCACTGGATATCGACCAACGGAAGACGCGTACATCGGTAATACGATCGCCAATTTGAAAACTAGCGAGTAATTTACCATCACGCTCAACTAGCTGTAGTAGTTGCGTATTTTTATAGTAAGTGTATAGCTCGGTAAAATCTTGGATAAAGCGATTATCATTTAAAAAAGTGCCTTCATAAGCAACCGCTTCAACATCAAACTCGCCATTATTATCAATTAAGCGATAAAGTGAAAAAACATCTTCAAGGTGCGTTTCTCGTTTTAAACCGAGGAAAACGTTATAACCAAATAGTAACCATTCACCAACGCGAACAATATCTCTTGCTTGGCAATTATTCTCTGTTCGAATACGAATACGGCCAATGATATCCATTTGGCTTTGACCAAATTCAGCTAATCGATGCTGATTGAGTTCAGTGGCTTTTACATGTAACTGCTGACCTTGCTCGGTAAGGCGTTTACGCAATATTTCATATGCGCCACCTTGTGCAACAGCGCTATCAAGTATTTCCTGTTCGCGATTCGTATCATGAATATCAGACATGGTATAACGGATTTCCTTGGCTTAAACGATAGAAACAATCGAAAAGACATAGAGAATTTCTCTATGTCTTTTCCTCTCCTTTTAGAGCGATATTAATCTTCTTTTGGGGTGTCTGATTTTGCTGTGACTTCTTTGATCAGTTGACCCGCACCTTTAGTCGCCATAAATCCATTAATTAATTCTTGAACTTCTGGATTTTTTAGCAGTGAAGCAACATCTAATTTTTTATCTTGCTGAGTACGATTAATCAATTTCTCAACGTTCTCTTTGGCAAAGCTACTTTTATCCATAAAACCATCAACCGCTTTACCTAAGCTCAGTGCTTTAGAGAAGGTATTAAAGAAGTTGCCATCACCACCGACAATTTCAATATTCGTTTTGCTCAGTGCTGCTGCTAATACATCCGCTTGCTCACGAGCAATCTCTTTATTTGCTTCAATAGAAGCCATGGCTTGTTCAAATTGTTTTTCAAGGCGCATACGGAACTCTTCATGAGCACGAGCAGTATCACTGAGGTGATCCATTGACTTGAATTTATCTGTTAAACCGTCAGCTTCTGCTTTCAGACGTTGGCGGATCACTTCTGCTTGTGCTGAACCTAATTGACCCTCACCACGCGCTTGAGCGGCCAGTTTTTCTTCAAGAATTTTCGCATCAGCAAGACCCAGTTTTTCTTTAGCATTCGCTTGTTGCTCTTCACCGCGAGCTTGAGCTGCTAATTTCTCTTCAAGAATTTTCGCTTCAGCAAAACCTTGTTGTTGTTGCGCTTGTGCTTTTGCTTCCATGACTTGCGCTTCGCTTAAGCCTTTTTCTTTCAAGCCACGCGCTTGTGCCAACAGCTGTTCCGCTGTGATATTGGCTTGTACTAAACCTTCTTTTTCTTCTGCTTCGGCAGTTGCTTGACGAACACGTGCTTCGGCAAGGCCTAATGCTGCGTGTTCAGCTTCGATCCCTTCAGCTAAGCGTTTTTTCGCTTCAGCTTGTTTCACAGAGGCTTCTAATTCTGCTTTTGCCATGGTGCTGATTTCTTCAGCTTTATGTTTTGCACTTGATTCATCCGCTTCGGCTTTTTTCACTTGGCGTACTAAAGATTCTTCGGCTTCAGCTTGCGCATTAATCACCGTCACTTGGCGCATACGCTCAGCTTCTGAGACTTCACGTACTTCTTTAATACGCTCTTCTTCTTGTGCGACCGTTTTTTCAACAGCAACACGCTCGCGGATCACATTTGAAATATTTTTGCGCTCTTCTTCTAACGCTTTTTCTTTTTCAATACGTTGTAGTTCAACTTCTCGCTCACGAGCGACAATTTCTAATTCACGGGCACGATTAACGCGCTCTTGCTCAATAGCTACCGCTCTGGTGCGGTTTTGTTGCGCGACTTCGACTTCACGCATACGGTTTTCTTCTCGTATTTCAATTTCTTGCTGAGTTTGAATACGAGCTTGCTCTGCTTTTAGACGCTCTTCTTCTTGTACTCGTAAGGTTTCTGAACTTTCACGGGCACGGATATTATCAATTTCACGCTGTTGGCGAGCTTCTGCATCTGCTTGTTGGCGCTCTAAAGCCAGACTTGCTTCGCGAGTTTCAACATTTTTCTTTTGAATCGCTAACTCTTGGTCACGCTCTTTTTGATTCGTTTCGATATTATGTATTGCAGTAATTTCGGTAATTTTGCGAATACCTTCTGAATCAAAAATATTATTTGGATCAAGGGCTGATTTAGGTGTTTGCTCTAAATAGTCGATGGCCACATCTTCTAACGCATAACCATTGAGATCTTTACCAATCACATCAACAATACGATCACGGAAATTTTGTCTATCTTCAAATAATTTCGATAACTCAAATTGTTTGCCGACGGTTTTTAAGGCTTCAGAGAATTTAGCACTAAATAATGTACTCACGGCTTGATGATCTGATGCTCTATCTACACCAATCGCTTTAGCGACTTTTAATACATCTTCCGTCGTTTCATTAACACGCAGGTAGAAGGCGACAGTAATATCTGCACGTAAATTATCTTGGCAAATTAATCCATCTTTACCACGGCGATCGACTTCTAAGGTTAAAAGCGAAATACGCATAAACTCTTTTTTGTAGATAACCGGATAAACTAAAGCCCCAGTAAAATGAACTTTAGGTTGTGATGTCATGTCGTTAACAATTAATGCTGTACCTTGTGGAACCTTAATATAAAACGCTTTGAATAAACCAAAGAGCCCTAAAATAACTAAGATCACACAGCCAATAATTGTTAAGAAAGGCATAACGAAAGCCAAATCCATACATTTTTCTCCATAGGTTCAGACGATGTCGTCATTTTTAATCTTAATGTGTCTGTTAACTTATTTTCCTTTCACCGAATTTATCATTAGCGGTGAAATTCATCTTCCGTTACGACTTGATAACTATGAGTAGGCGCGTCATAACTAATAATAATTACGCTATCCCCTCGTTTAATATTTTCTGTTGCTGGCGCTCTGATCTGTAAAATTAAACCGGCACCACCATCTTCTAATAGGGCTTCACCTTTATTTTCTGTGACATATTCGGAGCGTACTACAGCAAATTTTCCTACTAGTTGGTGAACTGATTTAGGTTTGCTACGAGAAATGAGCTTATTGCGGATTGGTTTTAAGCATAGCGCTGTTAAATTAAGAGAAACAAAGCTGATGATAATAAAAGCAATAAAGCCGATAACATAACGCAATAAATCTGTTTCAATAAAACGAATAAACCAATGTACGCAAAAGTAACTAATAAACCAGCCGAACAAAGTGAAGAAGGTTAATATAATGGTTACCGGAATGCCGGCAAGCCCTAATTTAGTTAGCCAACCCGCAAGGCCCGTCGCATCGACATCTAATTCGCTATCGATATTAAATAAATCGATATCTAATAGTCCAAAAGCAGCACATAGCCAATAAAAGAGGATAATAATAAGTAAGGCACTAAAGATAAAGCTAGGAAAGGCTAAGCTATTTTGGAAAAAAAGGTTCATAAAGCGTTCTCTTAAATTAACGAGATGAGCGTGTCTCTTTTAGGTTAATACTAATAATACTATGTTAAATGGTTGCAAAAACATGTGGTTGAGAACACATTTTGTCTATCTTAATTTATTTTTATGTTCATTGGTAGTTAAGATAAATGACTGAGATAGCAATGAGATAGTATTAATTCTTCTGTATTAGAAAATCAGATCATTCTTTAAAAAAGATAAAAGTGATTTTACTCTGATGGCAATACCTTATCTTAAGGTAATAATTATTTTGTTGTGCAAAAAATAAATATATTGAGTGAATATTCTATTTCATTAAGAAGATAGGAGTATTGTTGAAAAATACTGAAGAAAAGATCGACTAAAAATAGTAACCACAATAAAAAATGGGTAATAATATTAAATGATTTTTTTTAGTTGATAAAAATGATAAATTTATTGCTGTCATAGAACTAAAAGCTCACCAATAAAAGGATATTTTATGCGTAAGTTAGTCGTTGGTTTGGTTTTGCTTCTTATCATTATTTTTGTTGTATTGATTAATTCTTATAATAAAATCCAGAAGAATGACGAGTTAGTTACTGCGGCGGCATCAGAATTATTAAATCAATATCAACGTCGTTTAGATTTGATCCCTAATCTAGTCAATACAGTTAAAGGGTACTCAAATTATGAAAGCCAAGTATTACAAGATGTTGTAAAGGCAAGAGCGTCTGTTGGACAAATTAATGTCAATACGCGTTTATTTGAAAATTCTACACTTGCTACCAGTTATCAAAAAGCACAGGATGATTTGGGAAAATCTTTATCACGTCTTTTAGCTATTTCAGAAAGATATCCTGACTTGAAAGCTAACACATTATATCAAGATCTGATGGTGCAATTAGAGGGAGCCGAAAATCGTATCTCTGTTGCTAGAGGGCGATATATCGAGGCAGTTCGTCATTATAATACTCAGATTAGACAGTTTCCTTATAACTTCATAGCTATCGTTATGGGATATGATAAAAAAGTCAATTTCACTGTTGAGAGTGAACAGGAAATAAAAGTAACACCAGTGGTGGACTTTGCCTCATGATACGTAAGGTTTTATTCTTATTCTCATTGTTCTTATTTAGCTTTAGCGTGATAGTGAGTGCATCAGCGAATGATATTCCTCAACTAAAAACAGATAGAGTGATTGATAGTGCAAATTTATTGACTGCACAACAATTCAAAGCGTTAAATACTTTATTGGTTAACTTCGAAAATAGTCGTAATGATGGATCACAATTTGTTGTCTATATCGTTCCAACGACAGGGAAAGAAACCATCGAATCCTTTGCTTTTCGTGTTTTTAATCAATGGAAGATAGGCAGAAAAGGGAAAGATAATGGATTATTGCTCGTGGTGGCAATTAATGATCGTAATGTTCGTTTTGAAGTCGGGTATGGCTATGAGGGAGCATTAACTGATGTACTGGCAGGACGAATTATTCGCAATGAAATGTTGCCATTTTTTCGTTCAAATAATTATTATGCAGGCATCGAACAAGGGGTTAAAAATGCTATTCAAGCCGTTAATCATGAACCAATAAGTTTCACTAACTCACAGATAAATACTAATACACTTAAAATATTCCACACACATTTTATCCTAATTTATTTGGTAATATTAGGCGGTGTTTATTGGTTTCAGTTGATATTCTCGACGCGAAAAATAAAAACCAAAATTAATCAATTATTAGCGCCTAGAGGAAGAAAAAAGAAAAATCCAGCAGACCAAAAAGGTAAGTTAAGTATAAAGCAACGTAAACAGTTGAAAAATTATCTGCAATATTCGTACTATTTTCCTACATTTTCAACGTTATTTTTCCCCATGACACTCTGTTTTGCGGCGGCGATGTTTTATACACAAGTCTTTCTTGATGGTATTATTGATAATTTTGTTTTAGTGATAATAGTCATATTGTCATTATTATGTAATTTTATCGTATTAGTGGTTTTATTTGGTATTATCAACCTGTTATTTCCAATTTATCGGCAACAACGAAAAGAATGGAAAGCGATTTGTGTCGCTAGTCCGTTTGGTTCACCGTTTAATCAACTGCCATATTCAAAACGTATTCGTAGACGTAGTGGTTATTCAGGCTCTGGTGGTTATTCGAGTTCGTCTTATTCATCAAGTTCATCAAGTTCATCCAGCTCTTCTAGTTCTTCTAGTTCTTCTAGCGGTGGCGGCGGTGGTTCGAGTGGTGGTGGGGGTGCTTCAGGGAGTTGGTAGAGGAATATGTCGCTATTTTTATCTTATGATGCAATCACCAGAGCGTAATCTGCATGTTGTGAAAAGGCTATTAGGGCATGCCAGTATTACATCGATATTAGAATACATTGATGAAAGTGTTGATAACTTGCGAGATATACTTGAAGCGGAATTGATGGGGCGAGAATATTAGAAGTAGTATTTGACTACGATATAAGTAAATGCGGTAGAGAGTAGTAAAAATAAAAAAAAACAAGCCTTGCAAAACAAGCCTGTTTTATTTAAGAGTTTCAATATAAGATGATAATATCAAAATATATTTTTCTAACCCTTAGTTGTTCTCTCAGCTATTTAAATTGCTGATTAACAAGTTTTAAAATGGTGCCCGGACTCGGAATCGAACCAAGGACACGGGGATTTTCAATCCCCTAGTTAAAAAGCTTGATGTAATTCACTAATGTAATTATTTTTTTTGACTTCTCACCCAGAGTATGCTGAGTGAGAAAATGACCAGAATTGTTCCAATTATATCAACAAAAGGCGGAGCCGGAAAGTCAACCAAAGCCAGCAATATTGCGGGTTTTTGTGCTGATGCAGGGTTAAAAACCCTGTTGATCGACGGCGATCATTCCCAGCCGACAGCCAGCAGTCTGTTTAAACTTGAATATGAAGCACCAAACGGCTTGTTTGAGTTGTTAATGCAACTGACCGATCTTTCCCGGCCGGATACCATCATATCACGCTCCGTTATCCCTAATCTGGATATCATCATTTCTAACGATCCGCATGATCGTCTCCCTGCGGCTATATTGCATGCACCTGACGGCAGAATGCGTCTGCGTAATATTCTGCAACATCCGTTATTCGCTTCTTACGATGTTATTATCATTGATTCAAAAGGCGCGGCTTCGGTGATGCTGGAAACCATTTTGTTAGCTGCCACCGATTATGCTGTCGGGATAATCAAACCTATTTTGCCGGATACGCGTGAATTTTTACGGGGAACACTGGGATTAATCGGCGGGCTGGTGCCGCTGACGGCTTACGGAATTCCCCTGCCGGCAATACGTATTCTTGCTAATTGTGTTGAAGATACGGTGTTAGATCGTGCAACACTGACTGAATTAACTCAGATTATTGACCAAAAAGCGTACCCCTTTGCGGAGTCGATTTCTCTTTCGTTACTGAAAACCGCTGTGCCCAAACTGGAAATATTTAAAAATGGTCATGCACAGGGACAACCGGTGCATCGTCTGGAATACCGGACTCAGCGTAAAACACCGGCAGCCGCAGTCATTATGCATCATCTTGTTTCAGAGCTGTTTCCGGAATGGAAAACCCGTTTTGATGATGTGCTGAAACGGGAGGTGCGTCCATGAATATCAAGGTATTCTCCTGTTTTTTCCCGTTCAGTCTAACCGTGGACTGGCAGCAGATACTGCCAGCCCGATCAGAATTAATGTATTTCCCGGAAAGGATCGTCAAGAGAGTCCGGGCGTTTTTCGACTCTGCGCAAAAAGTCTTTTGCCCCTCTACGAGCTTTGAATGTGCCCCACTCTTCAGTCAGCGCCAGATGTATCTGTTCTGTTGTCATGCCTGCCACCTGAGCTGCCGGCAGGTTATCGCGAAGAATAAGATAGCTGTGAATAGCATTCAGGGGAGTGATATCGGGATTCAGCATTTTCCAGCCATACATTTCAGCCAGCCAGTCACCCAGCCATTGCAGGCGGAACAGACTCTGGCGGGAATTGCTTTCTTCAGTCATTTTCATGGTCATACTCCGGAAGGTTTTGACATACAAGTCAAAACGGGCTTCGCCCGTATCGGTGTTGTTGTCAAAAATGCCAATGTAATCAATGTCGGACGGCAGTTGATAGTTTGTATTCATAAATGTTCCTTTAGGTGTGTTATGGATAAAAATAGGCTGCCTGTACGTTCAGACCGGGGTCGCCAAACTTACCGGTCCGAAAATAGTCGGGCAGTCACAGGGAGCTTATCTCTGACGACTGTTCGTCCGACACCAACAATTCATATTCCAAAAAAAATAATTTATTTACACGGTGGGAACAGGGCATTTCGGATTAACGGAGGGCTTTTCAATGCATAAAAAGTCTTCTTCTGCTGTATTACCTGAAACTCTGTACTCACCGGAGGCGGAGCAGAGCGTGCTGGGCGGGCTGATGCTGGATAATGACCGCTGGGATGAAGTGGCGCCGTTATTACAGGCGGAGGATTTTTGTTCCAGAGCGCATCAGGAAATCTGGAAGAAAATGGCCGCCCTGTGTCAGATAAACAGCCCGATAGATTTAATCACCCTCAGTGATGTACTGGAAAAAGACGGCGTGCTTGAGCGGGTGGGGGGCTTTGCTTATCTGGCGGAATTATCCAAAAACACCCCCAGTGCGGCCAATATTGTCCGCTATGCGGAGATTGTCGTGGATCGCAGCCGTGCCCGTGGTCTGATGATGCTCGGGAATCTGCTGGCCACCCAGAGTGTGGCGGCTCAGGCAAATATACCGGCGTTATGTGAGCAGGCTGAACAGCGGCTGTTTCAGCTGTCAGAAAAAGGGCTGCCCGCTTATTCCCCGTCGTTGCTCGATATTTTAAATAATGTTGTTCAGCATCTGGAGGAGGCATTAAGTGCAAAAGGGATAACCGGTACGCCAACGGGGTTCAGTGAGCTGGATGAAAAAACCTGTGGTTTGCAGGCAGGCGATTTGGTGTTACTGGGCGCACGGCCGTCGATGGGGAAAACGGCACTGGCGCTGACCGTTGCACAGAATGCCCTGCGTCTGGCAGAAAAACCGGTCTTTTTTTTCAGTCTGGAAATGCCGGCGGAACAAATCATGCAGCGCTTACTCAGTGATTTGGGCAATGTCTCACTGACGGCTATCCGCAGTGCGTCTCTGGAAGAAAATGACTGGGAGTGTCTTGGTGGTGCCATGTCACAGATTGCCGAATGGGGGGAGCGTCTGGTGATTGATGATACCAGTAATATGACACCTTCCCTGTTACGTGCCCGGGCACGGCGTTACCGCCGTAAAGTGGGTACGCCGGGACTGATTATTGTGGATTACCTTCAACTGATGCGCAGTCCTGAACAGGAAAACCGGACGCAGGAAATCAGTGAAATTTCCCGTAGTCTGAAAGCACTGGCGAAAGAACTCGGGTGTCCGGTGGTGGCCCTTTCCCAGCTAAACCGGCAACTGGAGCAACGTGCAGATAAGCGCCCGACAAACGGGGATTTACGGGATTCCGGCTCGCTGGAACAGGATGCGGATTTGATTTTATTTTTGTACCGCGATGAGGTGTATCACGAACACTCACCGGACAAAGGTGTGGCAGAAATTATCATCGGTAAGCAACGACAGGGACCGCTGGGGACGGTGAAAGTGCAGTTTAACGGGATGTATACCCGGTTCAGTGATTTTCCTCAGGGATATTATTTTTAAGGGAGAGGCGAAGAATGAAAACAGATTTACAGCATAAACTCAGTCAGGCGCTTCTCAGAGGAAATCCTGTCAGTTCCCCGTTATCCGATAATGCCCACGTCAATCCGGTGTCTGAAATGCCGATGATATTAACACTTGAGCAACTTCAGCCAAATCCGGATAACCCACGTCAGGGCAGAAACCCGCGTTATGAGGAAATCAAGAGTTCCATTCGGGCACGCGGACTGGACAGTGTCCCTAAAGTCACCAAAGCACCGGGGAGTGAGTTTTATATCTTCAGTGACGGCGGAAATACGCGCTATCAGATCCTCTCTGAGTTGTGGCAGGAGACACAGGATGAGCGTTTCTTCCGCCTTCATGTGTTATTTAAACCCTGGCCGGGGCGTTTGCAGTGTTTGATTGGCCATCTGGCGGAGAATGAAGTCAGAGGGGAGTTAACGTTTCTGGAAAAAGCACAAGGGATTTGTGTGGCGCGTT
Organism: Proteus mirabilis ATCC 29906; assembly: GCF_000160755.1. GTDB lineage: Bacteria > Pseudomonadota > Gammaproteobacteria > Enterobacterales > Enterobacteriaceae > Proteus > Proteus mirabilis. The sequence continues at coordinate 348,466 of NZ_GG668579.1, read as the reverse complement.
CTCTGTATGAGGAAACGCTGGGGAAAAAATTATCACTCCGGGCATTCGCTCAGCGCATGACGGCGGACGGATTACCTGTCAGCATTTCACACATCAGTAAGATGGAAGATACTGTTTCTGTTTTATTACCTTATATGCCCCGTTTACTGGAAAACGGGCTGGGAAGACCCCAAATTGAGCAATTATTGTCCGTGCGTTCGACATTAAAACGGGTAGCGGATTCGTTTCTTTTTCAGTATGACGGGCCGGATCCAGCCTGTGATTTTCTGGGATGTTTTGAAAGGACATGCACAGAAATAGATAACCATGATGTTTTTGATTATGACGTGTTTCTGGATGAACTGATTGGCCGGCTACTGAGGGAGTGTTCTGTTGCCGGTGTGGATTATGAACGTTGGGTATTTGAATTGAAGGTCAATAAAGGCAGACGCAGCACAAAGCCGGAATTGCCTGCGCCGGTGGAGAGTGAGGGTGATACAACAACCGCGCATTCAGAAACCGTACCTACCGGTATGACCTCCGGTTTTTCGGCAGAGGATTTGTTAATGGAGCCCCTATCTTCTGGTTCAGGTCAGGAGGCTTCAGTATCTCCTGTCGTTGAAAAGAAAAAATCCCGTCCGGTTGTGGAGATCCAGACGGATTTATACGGCGGGGCTCCTGTGCTGAGCGGGGATACCGACGAGGCGGATATTGAGCCTGTCGATGGCGGAAGTCTGTTTGTCACGAATAACCCGGAGCATGTCACACCGGTGGAGGCGCCCGTCTCCGGTCATGCGGTGACGGCACTGACGTGTCAGGATCTCTGGCCGGTGGCATCACATCTGGATGATATTGAACATCTTCAGACGCAAATTTACCGTACTTTGTTTGAATTAGGGAATGAGCTGGATTTATCTTCCGCCTTTATGGCGGCTTCCGGGGTGCATTCTCCGGGATTTATTACGTTGTCAGCACATTCGGTGCTGGGGCGTGTGATGACGGTTTTCTCAGAACCTGATGAGTCCCATGATGATATTCCGGATGCCCTCAGAGCCCTGCTGACGGGGGGATATCAGCCCGGTATGTCGCCGGTATTGAATGATACCCAGTTTATGACATGGATGAAACTGATGTACTTGTTGCGTTGTTTGTATGCCAAACAAAGAGATGTTGATCCGGATGTGAATGATGAAGAGGAATGGGAATAAAAGCACCGCCTTATCGCCGGAGGCGCTGGCGTGTTATCTGCCCCTGAACCGGGGGCGGGCAAAGACCGGTTATGAGCAGGAAGTGATACAGCGCCTGATGGATATCTGCCGGTTATTCCGGGCCGGGAGCCGGAAATATGAGCATGATAAGGTTTTCCGGTTTTCTGTCCGTCCACCGGAAAATCAGGATGCGGACTGGTGGCGGTTGGTGTTGTTCAGTGCGGAAATTTGCCGTTGCCGTTATGCACTGCGGAAAACCGGGACCGCCGGAGAACCTTATATTGAGGTGTGTTTTACCGGTAAAGGCCGGCAGGCTGAATTGTCTGCGGAATTACTGGGATTTATATGGTCCCGGTATTATCAGAGCCGGCGCCGGGCGTGGCGAAAATATATGCGCACCATGAGACAAAAAGCAGGGGCAGAAGTATTGCTTTCAAATAAAGCCCGTGAGTTATGGCACCGGAATTACGTGTTACAGTGGATACTTACACTCTGGCAGGCTTTCAATAATACAGGAGGCTGTAATGGCGACTCAATTAGCACAGGCAGGGAATCATCTGCTGACAGAACTGGTGATGGAAATAAAAAGCGGAAATCTGCGGCGTTGTGAGGCGCTGGGACTGACGGACAATGAGATCCGGTTACTGAACAGTTTAACCATTGAAGATCTGCATTATCTTTCTCAAAGTCCGGTCTCCATTATTACCTGCCAGATCCACCGGGAGAATTTACGGTTATTACTGACCCGGGCAAAAGAAGTTCACCGTCAAAATCAGATGATTGAACGCTGTCTGAGACTGGGGGCATCCATCGATTTGCTGAATCAGTATTTTGGCATGACGTCACTGGAGGTGTCAGCCCGTCGGCGTTTGTCCGGGATCCGGGGAAATGCTGGCCGTTCACAGCGGCTGTCAGATGTGCAGCAAACGGAATTATGGTATCGCTGGAAAGAGGAGGGCATGCCGGAGCCGGATGATCCGGATTGTCTTCAGATCATGGTGTCCTGTGCCGAAAAAATGAATGTCTCTCTGACCACGGTATGGAATTCGGTTCAGGAATGGCACCGGGACGGCATACTGAATTCAGCTGACAGGGGGAAATATCATGCCGGATAACAGGAATATCAGTCATCATCAATCCGCCCGGATATTTCCGGAATGTGTCACGCCTGTTCCGGAGCATATTCAGCGGAAGGCAAACGGGTTATTGCTACGTTATTTTTCGGGAGAACGACTTTGTAAAAAAGTGAAATGCGGTGGAAAAAAGGGCGGTGTTTACCCGGTATTGAAAATTGATATTGGTGCATTCTGGCGTCTGCTCAGTATGGACCAGGGGCAAAGCTGGAAGCTGATGAGCCATGAACGTTATAACAAGATGATTAGCCGGTAAGGGCAGAATATTCAACATCATGATCCTCAGTATATTGAGACTGCCTCTTTACGGTGCGGTATTTTCACCGGAGGAGGCAGCTATAAGTGTATTCAGGCATGAAATTATTTTTGTGTGGGGCATAAGATGCAATTTCCTCCGGACAGTATTATTCAGTTTTCATTAGAAAAAATGCGGCAGCAACTGCATCACCGGCAACACAGCCAGCCCGGCACGGCACTGCGCAGTGGATTGATTTACGCCGGCAATGTTCATGATGCAATCCCCCGGCAATTATTGCTGGAATCCCGACTTTCCCCGGTTGATAAACTGACCTGGATGATGATCCGCCTTCATGCTCAGCAAAATGAGGGGGCCGTATTTCCGACCTATGATGACTTACAACTCCAGTTAGCCACACCCCACAGCGATAAAGCCTCGCGGGAAACGGTCAGCAGGGCACTGTTAATGCTGAGGCTGACGGGCTGGCTCAGTTTATGCCATCGGGTCAGGGATAAACGGGGGCGTATCAGAGGAAATATCTATATGTTACATGATGAGCCGGTGAATGCATTTGATGCAGAGACATTAGATCCACGCTGGATGGATGTACTGGAAAAAAGTTGTTATCACAAAAATAAGAGTGTGCGGTGCGTGGCCCGCGCTGCGCTGACTGCCCTGAAAACCGAGCCGTCAATGCGACATCAGCATACCAGAATGCAACTCATTGAGCAGCGGCTTGAAAGTCTTCAGACACCGGAAGCGCTGGCAGACAGGCAACGCCGGATACTCAATGGGCAGACGGCACAACTTCATCCGGGTAAACATAAAAAAAATCGAGCCCAGTGTAAAACACCGGATTCGAAAATCGAACTCAGGGAAAAAAATGATGAAAAAAAACCGGGTACGAAAATCGAACTGAGTACACAAACCCAGTCTGATTCAGGGGTACGAAAATCGAACTGTTACGTACGTAATACTTTTACACAGAGTGTAAAAAATACGTACGTAGATCAGGGAGAGCAATATTTATCGGGTACTCAGGTGCAGGGGCTGCATCAGTGGATTGATGAGAATGATCGGCAGATGCTGGAAAAACAGTTACAGGCGTTGCCGGAAGAAGCCGCAATATCGATTGTGCAGCAACTGACACAGGGGGTGAGGACAGGAAGTGTACGTAATCCGGTGGGGTATGCCTTGCAGCTATTAAAGGCAGCCCGTGAAGGGCGATATCACTCCGTTTCCCCAGCAGAAACGGGGATGAAAAGTGCGTCTTTACAGAAAATGTCAGGTACTCCGGATGTATCACAGCACACGCAAACCAAACCGGAGAGAACGGAGAGAAGTAAGGCGTCTCAGGGGGGGATGGGTGCCCCTGATATTGCACGTCAGTACCTTCAGCGTTTTCGCCGTACGCTCATAGGGATATCCAATGAGCAATGAAGGCGTATTCAATAAATCACCCGTGTTTCCACTGGAAACAGTGCTCAAAACTTAACCGGTGTTTCCACTGGAAACAGTGTTTAAAAATTGGGTTTTTCTTATCCGGGTAGGAAGGTCCGGAACGCGATATTTCGCTTTCCGTAACGAAATCTGCATCATCGAGAGTAAAGAATTTAACAAGCTATGGAGCAGTCTGGTTAACGATATGGGCATAGAGATATTTTCGTACATATAATTTCACTCTGATATTTACTTTAAACTGATCTTATTGTTTTTTGCCCACTTTCTTAATCTTCCATTAGCGTTGGCGTAAGGCGAAGATGTGTTAAATGAGATCATTCTCCCCATCGTCCATTTTGTGTACCATAGTCTTCCATACAAAATATCATCGGTACGCTCATCAATAAGTTTCACAACTTCATTTTTTACAGCCTGAAGTTCAGCTACTAACAATTCATAACTTAACTCACTGTAATCTGAGTAAAATTTTTGAGCAAGAAGACTAAGTTGATTCCATTTATAGCCAGTTTCCGGAAAATCGACAGGCAGACCTTTAGCATCAAAAGTGATCCACTTTACAACAAGAGCATTCCATCCAAGCAGATATGAAACAAGGTCATGAACACTTATCTTCGTTCCTTTGGCGTGTCCATCCATTGAGTTATCTGAAGTCATTTCTGGCGGGATTGCGTTGAGGTAACTAATTAATTTACTAAAACTTTTATCAATAGCTAAAAGCAGCTCAGCTTTTGTTTGTGGCACACTCATGAAGAATTTCCTCTTATTTAAAATAAGACACCATAAATGCATTGTATGGTGTTTATAAATCAATTAGGTACTGTACTACTCCCCTTACAACAGAGGAAGACCCTTAACTATTTACTGATGTTTCCGGTGGAAACAATGCTCAAAGGTTAACCTGCATTTCAGTAGGATGACGAGTAACGCTACGTTTTTATAATAAATTATTTTTTTCAATTTGAATTTATCGTTGGCATAGGGGGTTGACATTTGTACGGTATGTCAATTTCTCAAAGCAAGGGTATTGTTATGGAACAAAATAAACATTCTCAACAGTTACTTCAGGCTGGCCCTTTAAAGTCAACATTAACACTGAAACTCCATACCAGTTATGCAATCCGGCTATGGGAAGGGCGGGTTGTACCCAACTCTCAGAATGACGGTGACGAAAAAAAGCGTAAATGGATGATCCCCAGTCTTCCGATGTTTATTTCCCGGGCGGGTCATATTACTGATGATGCAAAGAAGGGATACTTATATGCAGAAATGTGGCTGTATCAGCTTGAGCAGGCACTGGAGCAAGGGACTCGGACTATTCAGAAATTACTTTCAGAGGTTGAACAACAATTAGTTCAGTTACCTGCGGTTGCGGTTATTTCGGATATCTCATCAACATCTCCTGTTGACCTGGCGATATTCAGTAAATCTCCTGTTGGTTATAAATGTGTCTGGTTACTCGTCGGGGTTGATCAACTTGCTTTGCGTGTATTGCAGGGAGAGCATTATGGTTTTATTTCCCGTCAGCAACGTGACAAGGTCCTTAAATTAGCGGGCTATCAGGTTCGTCATGTGACAGGGATGGCCGTAAACTACCGGAAATATGAGCTCACCCGTCATAACCTTGATTTAAACAGTGAAACTTATCAACAGGCTTCCCGTTATTTAGGTGAAATTGATCCGGATATCATTTCAGGAAGAAAACGTGCGTCATTTTTACCGTCTTTAAAAAAATAACGAATGTTATTTATATTGGGTTAATTATTTAATAATAAGGAGCTGCAATGAAAAAAAGCGGATTGCTTACCTTATGCTTTTCTTTATGGCTTTTGACCGGATGCTCTGCACAGGAAATCGCAGAATGGAATCAGAAAATCAGTGACCTGGGGCATCAGGTCAGTCATACCATGAATGGTGGTATGCAGAAACGGGAACAACGGGAGTATGACGTGGTTATCCCTGTTGATATTGATACAGCCGCAGCCCGTCTGCGCCGTTATTATGGTTTTGAGGATGTGAATGCCAAAATCCGTGCTCTGCGTCAGTCAGGTAAAGAAAGTGATCAATGGGCCGCCACGGCTATTGCAGAAGAAAGCCGGGGCTGGGAATGGGAAGTGACGCCGGGAAGTTATTATAAAATGGGGGCGGATATGGGAAAACGTAACCCGCCGGCACATATCGTCATCGAACTGGAAAAAAATGGTTCGGGAACACACATGTATATCACTTACAGCGCTTCGTACAGTGATACCCTGACTCCGGAGTTTGTTCAGGAAATATTTAAAACCGCGAATGACGTTGCAGCCGGAAAAAGGAGGTAGAACAGGGTAATGAAATTATTTCTGTGCGAAAAGCCGTCTCAGGCCAAAGATATTGCCCGGGTGATCGGCGCTCATCAGCGGCGGGATAATTTTTTTCAGGGAAATGGCGTTCAGGTCGCCTGGGCAAGAGGTCATCTGCTGGAGCAGGCTGAACCGGAGGCTTATGGCGCACAGTTTGCGGCCCCCTGGCGGCAGAGTGCCTTACCCGTTATTCCTGAACAGTGGAAAATGGTGGTTAAAAAAGACGCGGTTTCGTTGTTTCGGACCATAAAACAGTTGCTCAGTCAGGCGACGGAAGTGGTGATTGCCACGGATGCGGACAGGGAAGGGGAAGTGATTGCCCGTGAATTACTGGAGGCCTGTCATTACCGGAAAAAGGTACAACGTTTATGGTTGTCTGCACTGGATGAGGCGAGTATCAGGCAGGCATTAAATAACCTGTTACCCGGCGAGAAAACGGCCTCTTTATATTCAGCGGGATTAGGGCGGGCCAGAGCAGACTGGCTTATCGGTATGAACATGACGCGTCTGTTTACCCTCAAAGCCCGGGAACTGGGGTTTGGTGGGATATTGTCGGTCGGACGTGTCCAGACGCCGACACTGGCCCTGATTGTCCGGCGGGAAAGAGAAATTACGCACTTTGTTTCCAAACCCTTCTGGCGGGTGACCGCCTCGTTGCAGCATCAGGGGATCATTTTTCAGGCTCACTGGCGACCTGCCTCGCAGTATTGTGATGATGAACATCGTTGTATTCACGTTCAGGCCGCTCAGGCCGTAGAGCAACTGTGCCGGCAGGCAGGGAAAGCGACGGTGTGTACAGTGAATGAAACGAAAGGAAAAGCCTTGCCGCCGTTGCCGTTTGATCTCGGGACACTTCAGCAGGCGGCCTCAAGGCGTTGGGGGTATTCTGCGGATAAAGTGCTTGAAATCGCGCAAAGTCTGTATGAAAAACATAAGGCCACCACGTATCCCCGGACGGACTGCGGGTATCTGCCGGTGTCCATGCGTGCCGACATACCGGTTGTTTTAGATGCATTATCACAAAGCGATCCGGCCTTACAGAATGTGCTGGCACAATTGCAGCCGGCGCGAATTTCCCGGGTCTGGAATGATGCAAAAATTACGGCTCACCATGCGATTATACCGACCCGGCAGACACCTGATTTGAACGCCATGAATGAGGCTGAACTGAATGTCTATAAACTTATCCGTGCCCATTATCTGGCGCAGTTTTTGCCGGATCAGGAATGGGATGCAACAGAGGTGTTTTTAGATATAGGCGGACAACAATTTGTTGCCAAAGGGAAAGTCGAAAGAGTGAAGGGCTGGTCTGTATTATTTGTGAAACATGAAGACGATCCGTCAGTAAAAGAAGAGGCAGAAACCGGGCTGGAAGCCGGAACAGAAACATTGCCGTCCCTTCACGAAGGTGAATTCTGTGTGGTACAGGAGGCAAAGGTTGTACAACTGGCGACCTCACCACCGAAACCGTATACGGATGGTACATTGATTGCGGCCATGAAGAATGCGTCCTCCTTTATTACCGATCCGACATTAAAAAAAGTCCTGAAAGAGAATGCGGGGCTGGGGACAGAGGCAACCCGGGCAGGGATCATCACCACGCTGGAAAACAGGAAATTGATTGTCAGGCAGAAAAAAACACTCCGGGCGACAGACACCGGTTGTCAGCTGATTGATGCCCTGCCGGCAGCCTGTACAGATCCGGGAATGACGGCGTTATGGGAACAATCACTCGAGCAGATTGCACAGGGAAATCTGTCTCTGGATGTGTTTATGCAAAAGCAAATCAGCTGGTTGGCACATCTCATTAAAAAAGGCGGGGAAATGCCGCTGGCGCTGGATCTGCCACCGATGCCATCCTGCCCGTCGTGTCATGGAAAGATGGTCTTACGGGAGAGCAGTAAAGGCCGTTTCTGGAGTTGTCAGCGTTATCCGGATTGTAAAGGGAGTGTACCATTACCGGAAAAAATGCAGGGGGTTACCCGGGGGATGAATAAAAGAAAGAAGGCCGTGAAGAAGAGCATAACAGGACTCTTTACCTGAGTGATAATTACCGTTAGCATAGCTGACGCTAGGGAAAAGCCCCCCGTCATTGCGGCAAAGCCGTAGCGGAACAACTGCGGTGGCGACAATGAGAAAGTCTGTCTGTCAGCAGGACAGACTTTAAGGCGCATCAACCTCATGAAAACCGCGCCGGAGCTGGTTGAACTCCTGAGGTTCTTTTTAACATCACAGAGTGGGCGGCACTGTCAGGCGTTATTAACCGTAACGCCTTTTTTATTTGACAAAAAAGTTATTCATCCATGTGACTGAGTACCTGAATCACCCAGTCCGGGCAGGGCCGGGCGCTGTTTTTTTCCGGTGGGCATAACCAGGATTTTACCGCCCTGACAGAACAGGGCCTGCCTGTTGTCTGCTGAATGAGTTGAGCCAGGTCTTTTTGTGTCAGATGATGTTGCTGTAACCAGACTTTCAGTTTGTTTCTGTTATCCATTTTATTCTTCTGTGTTTATCCTTTTCTCTCTGAACTGCTTTTTTACTTGACAAATAAAAAAAAGACAGATTAATCCTTATTCTGCTTATACCGTTGCTTAATGCAACATTGCCAATGCTTCAGTTGTCTGAGAGAAGCGCCTACGGGTGACAACGATGCCAATGTTCCGGCAATCTGAGAGGAACGCCTACGGGTGATTGCCACTGCCAATCCTCGGGTCATCTGAGACGGGAGCCTACGGGCGATGACAGAACTCCGTTCGTCCTTGAAATTGACGGAGGGTGATAACAGAATAGCGTTATCATCAGGATCATCTTATACAACGCAAGTCGTCAGTTCGGGAGCGTTCCTGTTACTGACCCCGGTGGGAAACACGTTCCTGCCGAGACGATGTTTCTCATTTTTTTACCTTTTTTATCCGATGGAGAAACATCATGACCAGCAAAAATAATACAACATCTGAAAATAAATACTTTAATCTGCATGTGAACGGGATTGGGTATTTATCGAATATCCGTCAGGTTAACGGCCCTAAAGGGCAGTTTTTAACCGCAGTGATTAATGCACTCAGTGGACCGGCTGATAACCCTGTGTATGTTCGTTTTGATACGACCGTTGTCGGGGAGAATACGGTCTCACTGGTCAGACGGTGTATCAAAGCGGTGGATGAGGACAAAAAAGTCCTAACCGGGTTTACATTAAGTAACCTGGCTTCCGATATTTTCACCCTGACAAAAGGTGAGCATGCCGGAGAACAGCGGGTCAGCCTGAAAGCCAGGCTGCTGAATATTGACTGGATTAAAATCGGTAAAGAAGTGGTATATAAAGCCGAGAAACACCAGTCAACACCACCAGAGACTGAACAGCCGGTATCCAGAGAGTATGTGGCTGATTCTTTTTAGTCATTAATAAGGAGTTTGCTGTGACTAAAAATACACAACAACCGGTACATGATGCGTTATTCAAGCAGTTTTTAACGCATCCTGAGAATGCCCGGGATTTTTTCTCGGTGCATTTGCCGGCCAACATCCTGCCTTTGTGCGATTTAAGTACACTGCGCCTGGAGCCGGCCAGTTTTGTGGAGCGCCGTTTACGTCAGCTGCATTCGGATGTGCTGTATTCCGTGCAGATGACGGAAGGGGAAGGGTATATCTACTGCCTGATCGAGCACCAGTCAAAACCGGATCGGTTAATGGGTTTTCGTCTGATGCATTATGCGATGTCAGCGATAGCGCATCATCTGAAAAAATCGCCGGCGGATAAGACCCTGCCGTTGGTGGTGCCGTTTCTGTTTTATCAGGGCAGTGTTTGTCCTTATCCGTACAGCATGAACTGGCTGGACGGGTTCGCCGATCCGGCGCTGGCTCAGCAGCTGTATACCCGGTCGTTTCCGTTAGTGGATTTGAGTGTGCTCAGTGATGAGGAAATCCTGACACACAAGGGTATTGCCCTGCTGGAGCTGGTTCAGAAACATATTCGGACCCGCGACGGTTTAATGGCGGTATTGCCGATAATCGCGCAGATAATTAACTCGCAACACAATACGGTTGACCAGGTGAGGAGTGTGATAGAATATATTGCCTATCAGGGGTATATTCTGGATGAATCCCGCTTTTTCAGCCAATTGATTGCACTGTCACCGGAGTATAAAACGATGCTGACAACGATTGCAGAACAACTTGAGCAAAAAGGTATCGAAAAAGGTATCGAAAAAGGTATCGAAAAAGGTATCGAAAAAGGTATCGAAAAAGGTATCGAAAAAGGTATTGGCCTGGGTGTTGAAAAAGTCGCCCGCTCATTATTACAACAGGGGGTTGATCTGAACATTATTATGCAATGTACCGGACTGACCCGGGAAAAGATTGAGTCATTAAAACATTAATCTTTTCTGTTTTTACTCTCAAATGCCGGCATGACTGCCGGCATTTTTATGCCCGCCGTTTTTCTTTTTTTTTTCGGAAAACTAATTTCTCATTGAGAGCACTTGCTTTTCTGCGCACAGTGTGCCTGTGACTTTATTTTATTAACACAGGACAGAAAATGCGTATGAAAATTCTCCCGATATGTCTTGCCCTGACCTCACTGCTGTTGGGGGGCTGTGCAGATAAACCCTCCCGGCCTGCCGAACCGGTGGCTGATAGATACCGCGATTCTGGTCAACACCGGTCATGCCCAGCCGGTACTTCCGGACCTTTATCCATCAGCTGGGGCTGGTACAGTTACTGCCGGTGTGCGGACGTTATCAGGGGCGTACGGTGACGTTGCGCCTACCATAAAAGAGATGCCGTGATGAAAAACATAAGATTTGTGGTTTTACTGAGCGGGTGTCTGATGACAGCGCCGCTGACAGCCACACAGTCTGTTTCCGGGGGGCAGATTGGCAGATTGAGGCGGGGAAATCGGCTAAGAGTCAGACTCAGTCATTGCAGTATGAGGCGCAGGAATGGGGACTGAGTGCGGAGGAGTATGCCCGTTTTGAAGCGCTGATGAAAGGGTGGCGCGGTATTCAGTCTCTCGGCCTGGATCCTCTGACGACACTGGGCATTGAGGCCCGGTCAGATGAGGAGCGCTGTCGGCTGGCTGAAAAGTGGGTACAGCAGGAATTTGCCTGGGCAGAAAAAGAGCTGGCGTTTCAGCGGGAAGTGGATGCAGCCTAGAAACGACTTTATGGTCAGATATTACCGGTCAGTCTGGGAACAGCCGGCTGAATCCGGTCTGTATTCTTTTTATTTAAATCAATTACACCTGTTAATCGATTAATAATATTAGTCGGAATAACTTTATCTTTATTAATAATAGCGAATACAGGCTGTCCAAAGCTATTTTGTTCAATAAAATCGAGCCTTCCATCTTGAATATTATCAAGTGAAATAATAATTGCGGCAATATAAGAGAAGTCAGTATGTAGAATATTAACATATTTACGATGAGTTGAAATAGAGTCAGACATATCATAGCTGACTGCGACTTTATAATTTTTCATTTTTAATTCCTTTTTGGTAAAAAATCTTGCTGAAATATTAAGTGAAAATATTTCATTTATTTATATTTATGTCATCACGGATATAAAATAATGTTATAGGTTGGTGGCTTTTATAATTTTAGTAATCTTTTTTTTAGCAAAATGACTAGGAATAAAAGCTGTTTAGCTGCACATTACTGTGCATAAAAACCAAGGATATGAATGTTCAATAAGAGCTCGTTATAACCACATTAAATGTGATATATAATGATAAAGAGATTGACTATCCATTTGATGAAAATATGCAAGCCACGTGATAGAAGCCAATAGAGAGATTATCTTTGAGCGCTGAAAAGATTAAAACTAAAACATGAGAAATGTGAAAGCATCATTATATGTGTAATAAGTTTTATATGTGGTCAAAATCGGTTATTATTTTCTATTTTTGCATTCATTAATTGTTAAGGTATATATAACAACTATAAGTTATATGTAATTAAATATCCGAATTATACTGTGATGCAGATCAAGGTATATCATTTAAAGAATGATTTTTCTTTAATTCATATATTTATTTTTTGTTATTTGTTGTTTTCTTTTTAACAAAAGAATAGGTGATTAATATAGTCGCCAAGTCTATGTTATAAATATTAATACAATGTATTTATGGTGCCTTTCCTATAATTAAAGATTATAAATTATTATCATTAATGGTTGCATTAATATATATTTATTTTCTAAATAATTATTTTAAAGTTTTTTAAATTTGCTTATATAGTCATTAAGATTAATAAAATATACTTTGAAATATATTCTGTATTACCTATTCCCTTCTATATCAATATAAATGAGTTTTACAATCAGTATAAATTGTTAAAAATGATCGTTAAAAACGATTGTTATGTTTATATTGATGGTTTTAATCTATCAAAAAAATACATTATCGATCAATAATAACATATTAACATAATTTATTTTTAGAAAGAAAATTATATCCATTAATTATATTTTAATTACATGAGGTTACATTTTAATAAATAATAAGTTTGTAATTTCAAATAAAGCTTCCGTATTTTTCATGTTGGTGAATGTTAGTAATTTTTTATTAAATAATGGCGTTTATATTTAATAATTTTAATAGAGTAGCACCTGTTTTTTATAGTTTTAATATATAAATTAAGGATATAAATACCCTCAATGAAGTTTATAGATTGATTTTTATGTTAGTAACCAAATAATGAAATTTAAAAATAATATTGCTTTAAGTACGGTACTGTCTGTTGCTATTTTTAACTCAGCAATGGCATATGACGGTACAATTAGTCTTACTGGATGCACTACTGGACAAAATGGATCTAGTAATGTGAAAGCTTTTTTTGAACCCGGAGCTAATACTGACTTTAATACGAACAAACTAAAAAATGCAAGCTCTGACGGAGCACAAAATGTTCAAATTCAGTTATTAAATAACGATGGTACTACTGCTATTCAATTAGGGAAAGACTTTGTCGGACAGGATGTCCATTCAGAAGCTATTAATAGTGACGATGAAGCGACACTACGCTATATGGCCCAATATTATGCTACAGGAAAAGCAATTGTAGGGGATGTCATTTCTAGTGTTAATTACACTATTGCCTATGAGTAATAAATAATAATCGTGCGTTTTTATTATCATTATTTACAAGGCAGCTCATCTGCACTGCTTTGTTCGGAGTTTCCATGAAAAAACTTTTCTTTTTCATGATGGCCGGCTTATTTTCTGTGTCAAGTTATGCTAATGTTGGGTACCTGAGTTATTTATCCTGAAAACTAGGAAGGTATTAATATTAAAATTAATAATGATGAATCTACTCCATCTTTAATTCAGTCCTGGATTGATACTGGTGATGCCAGTGTTGCTCCAGACTCAGTCAATGTTCCCTTTATTATTACTCCGCTTATATTTCGTATAGAACCTCACACAGGGCAAACATTACGAATTATGTATACGGGTGAAGCACTGCCTAATGATCGTGAATCAATTTTTTGGCTAAATATACTGGATATTTCAGCTAAACCTAAATTTGAAAATAAAAATAATTTAAATGTAAACTCAAATTATCTTCAACTCCCGATCCATAGTCGCATAAAGCTATTCTATCGTCCAGAAAAACTCACACGTTCTCTCAGTGAGGCCTATAATTCTGTTATATGGCATATTGAAAAACAAGGAGCAAAGGCCTTTCTTTGTGCAGATAATCAAAGTCCTTATTTTATTACTTATAATCATATTACTTTGATTCAGAGCAACTACTCACAATCAATTAATCCAGTAGATATGGTTGCTCCTTATTCTTCAATACGCCTTCCTATACATGGAAATATGTCGGGATATGGAAAAGTGAAGTGGACAGTTGTTAACGATTATGGTGGGCATGAATTAAGTGAGTCAGCTCTGAAATAAGGATAATATTTATGAAATATTGCACTTAAACTGAACATCATTCATTCCTGCCTGCCATATTTATTTCACTGGGAGTTTTTTCCATGGACACAGTGGCTATGAAATATGCTGAATTTGATCCCAGTTTTTTACAGCATACTCAAGGGAAGACGACGTTAGATATTCATCGTTTCAATCAAGGAAATCCAACTCCAGCAGGAAAGTACTATGCTGATGTTTATCTTAATAATAAATGGAAAGGGCTCTGCCTTAGTGTTTCTTACGCCATTTGTCACATTAACATTTTTGGTGTTTACACCTGAAACCTGGGTACATGGAGCAGATGCTCATACTGAGTTTCCTTATCTTTCCGGTGCGGGAAGGTTAGTTCTGAAAGATACTATGATGATAGCAGCAGGATTTGTTGCAATGGTACATTCTGCAAGGTGTATCACTAAAAAGTAGTGAACACTATCATTTATCTGATTTTTATTTTCTAGTATTATATGAGGTTATCGCGTCGTGGAGGGGAACTTTCCCCCTCCACTCCCACGGAGCCGGACGTGGCAGTATCCCGTCATCTGGCTCTTGTAGTTGACTGGTAACATCGCGTACAAATAGTCCAGTGTGCAAACAAACTGAGTTTAACATTCCGGATCCTGTCTAATCATTCATACGCTTGAACCAGACTACCGTGTCCCCTCTTGTATTTACGGGTAACCCATTTAGCAAGGTACAGATCGATATGTCTGGCTATATAATCCATTACTGATTGACAAAAGCGTCCATAGTACAATACCCACGTAGCCTGAGATTGAGCCAACGTACCATTGTATCCAGTGATAACGGTGCTCTGTGGCTTCAATCCTAACCCCGCACTGTCTGACGGATTGCCTCGCAAAAATGGACAATGCCGCTGAGGAACTGGCGTATAGTAATAGAGTCGCTTTATTGTCGAGTTCGGTGACCGCGACCGCCAGGATGGTCACTTTTGAAAAAGGCGTTTACACAGCATGGTAAACGGACTCGAAATTCTCTTACATATACTGAAAATTAATTACAGTAACCTATTCGTTATAACCTGTTTAAACCCACTCCAATTCGTTATTTATCTCACGTCTGATCATGAATATATAAAAATCGCGTATGTACGGTATGTCCGGTTAAAGTATTCAATGAAAGTGTCCTGCGTCGGCTTACCTGGCTGGATAAGATCCCGTTTTACTGCATGTTTTTCTGCCCATTCAGCCAGTATCAGTGAGATAAATTCTGGACCATTATTCATGTGCAGCATGATCGGGTAGCCGCAGTTTGCCGCGATCCTGTCGAGTACACGGATCATTCGCAGATCTGGCAGATTCAGAATGATTTTAATCGACAATGTCTCACGGTTAAAGTCATCAACTTTAACAGTCCGCCCGGTTTCAACCGACTTAATTACGGCGATGATCTGATGCTCAGTAAAACAGGCTTTACGCATAGCGATCTCCTTCGTTGGCAAATTAATTATGCGGGATACTTACACCGTCAACCCCAGTATGCAGAGGATGAAGCATCAGATCGGAGCATTGTCTGATGGTGCCATACACCAGATTTAACAATAACCCGTTTAATACGCCAAGCTGCAAAGAAGCAATTAAGTATTCTAAAACAGATAGTTAAAACTTAAACCTTATCTAGGACAGCCCAAATTTTTATTATTTTTTAAATAATCACTTGCTAATGATAATTATATATACATACAATGTGATATGTTATAACATAACAAAAAATGGCGGATAGTATGAAAAAATCTATTTTTAATTATACAACATTTTTTATTTCAATGAGTTATTCCTTATTTGCAAATGCAAGCCCTGCAATAAAATCAACTGAAAATCGGAACAATGAGGTATTAGAGGTCTATTCAACACCTTTGCATACTCCGCAAGAGAAAATGGCGATCCCCGTTTCTGTTCTGACACAAGAAGATCTACGCGCTAATCGTAGTGCCTCGATTGCTGAAACCTTAACATCCTTACCAGGTTTTCATGCCAGCTTTTTTGGTGGAGGCTCAGTTCATCCAGTTATTCGAGGAATGTCAGGCAATCGAGTCAAGGTATTACACAGTGGTAGTGATCTTATGGACGTATCCTCTATTGGTGCAGATCATACAATCACCAGTGAACCCTTTTTAAGTCAACGCATTGAAGTATTAAAAGGCCCTTCAACATTACTTTATGGAGGAGGCACAATAGGCGGTGCAATTAATGTTATTGATAGCAAGATTCCTATGTCAGTGCCTGAAAAAGGCTATGAGGGTGAATTGCATTATCAATACGATTCTGTTTCTAAAGGAAATACAGGATCAGTAGGATTAACGTTAGGAGAAAATAATTTGGCGCTTCGCCTTGAGGGTACTAAACGTTATCAAAGTGATTACAAACAACCAGAACCTTTACATCAAGGAGAAACTAGCCGTTTAGCAGGATCTTATCAAGATAACCAATCGGCAAATATTGGTGTATCCTGGCTTTTTGATGACGGTTATATAGGGATTGGTTATGGTGAACAACATCGTCGATATGGGCTGCCTGGTCATACGCATTTTCATGATCATGAAGATGATCACCATCATCACGCCCCAATTCGCCCTCCTTTAATCGGCCATCATCATCATAATCACAATCATGAATACCCTGATGAACAACATCAACATGGTATTCCTTATATTGTTATGGATAGCAAACGATGGGATCTTCGTGGTGAAAAAAACAATCCATTTACTGGTATTGAATCAATACGTTTCAGTGCGGTCAGAACCGATTATCATCATGATGAAAAAGAAGGAAATGAAGTCAGTACCTCATTTAAAAACAAAGGCGATGAATTAAGACTGACATTTACACATCAACCTATTTGGGGTTGGCATGGTGTTATTGGCGGGCAATTTAACCAGCGTGATTTTAGTGCTCAAGGAGAAGAAGCTTATGTACCGTCAACAAAAACAAAAAATCACTCACTCTTTTTATTAGAAGAATACCAATTAGGTGATTTTCGCTATGAATTAGGATTTCGCCAAGAGTGGCAATCACTGTTAAATAGAGAAACTCAAAAAAATAATAAGCAGAGTGCATCTTCTATTTCTGCTGGATTAGCATGGAATTTTACACAAGACTATTTTTTAAATTTATCACTTTCACACACGAAAAGATTACCTGTTGCAGAAGAGCTTTACGCGAATGGTGTTCATGCTGCAAGTCGAACTATTGAAAAAGGCGATCCTAATTTAACCGCAGAGGCTGCAAATAATATTGATATTGGAATAACTAAAGTAACAGGTGATATTCAATTCAATATGAGTGCCTATTATAACCGTATTAATAATTATATTTACGGTCAATTTACGGGGACTGAATTAAATAATGGCTATCGTTCATTACAATATGTTCAAAATGATGCACAGTTTAAAGGTATAGAAGGAAATATTGATTATTACTATAACCAAGATAGCTTAATTGGTATTTCTGGTGATTATGTTAGAGCAAATTTACTACACAATAAGGGAAATATACCAAGAATACCGGCTTATCGTTTAAGTACTTATATTAAACATAGTTTTACAGAAAACGTAATTGGACAAATTCGCATTGATTATTTTGGAAAACAGAATAAAACAGCAGACTATGAAACATCCACAGAGGCTTATAACACAGTTAGTTTAGGTAGTGAATATATTGGTTATTTAGATAACACAGATTATACCTTATACGCCAAGATTAATAATATCTTTGATGTAAAAGGGAAAGACAGCACCTCTTATATTAAAGATGAAATGTATTTACCTGGTCGTAATATTATCTTAGGCGCTACTCTTACATTCTAATATGAATATCATGAAAAAAAGTAAACTCTCTATTATTTTACTTATACTTTTGTCGTCTCCTTTATATGGAAAAGAGAATAATCAAGATAAAAGCCAAGAAAAAGAAACATCAAACGATGTTATTACTGTTAAAGCAACATCAATAAAAAACAAAGAGACATTCTCCTCTTTATTACTCAATAATCGAGAAGAGATAAAAGGAAAACAACTTGAACAAATAAAAACAAATACGATTGGTAATACCGTTTCAAAAGTTGCTGGTGTACAAGCGGAAGGTTTTGGCCCAAATGCGGCAAGGCCTGTTATTCGAAGTCTCTCTGGCAATAGAGTCGGGATTTTAGTTAATAATCTTCCGATTAATGATGTTTCATTTATTAGTGGGAATATGCCTATTCCTGTTGATATGAATAGAATTAACGAAATATCAATTAGTAAAAGCTCCGAAGCACTACTTTATGGTGGTAGCAGCAGTGGTGGTGCAATTCATTTGTGGGATGATCGAATAATGACACAGTTTCCTGAAAAAGCAATTTCAGGTGCCGTGACATTTAATGGTAGCACTAATAATGGTAACGGTGGATCAGTAAATATTAAATTCAGTAATAAAGAAAACTGGATTTTTAATCTTTCCGGTGCTACTAAACGAGTCTCAAAATATAAAATTCCAACACGCTCTAAAGTTGGTGCTTGCTATAGCTATCAACAGCTAAAAGACCACTCTGCATTACGTGATCAATGCCAAGTGGATATGAAAGTGTTTACTAGCCGTAACCCTGAAGCGTATCCTTACATTAGTGAGTTTTGGAAAAAATATCAGGTTGAATATGAGTTAAGCGAGGATGATAAATATACCTTTAAAGATAAGGACTATTTTTCAGGTATTGGTTATGTAGATAATGAACCTAACTTACGATATAAACCTGGTAGCCCCACATCTATTGAACATGTCACACCTCCAAAGCATTATGTTGAAAATAATAATAACGAAATTCCCAATAGCTTTTTAAAAAGCCAAAGTGGTAACGCATCACTCTCTTATATCGGAGATGACGGTTACTTAGGTTTTTCTGTCACTGATTTTCAAACATCGTATGGAGTGCCAGGCTATGCTTATCTCACAACTAAAACAACTCGAGAAAGGTATAAACCTGTTTCGGTTTCAAATAGTAATCGAAGAATAGATATACAAGGAAAACATGATCATTTAGCACCATTTTTAAGAGACAGTGCTTTTTATTATTCTTATTCTGAATCTAAAGATGAAGAGTTAGTCGGCCAAATTGCTTCATCGGTATTTAATACAAAAAGCCATCAGTTAGCTTTAGAAACTGCACATACTCCGCTATTTAATCGACTTAATGGTGCGTTTGGGATCAACGGTAATTATCGTGATCTGAAAACGTCTGGTTATGATGCTTATTTACCCAGTGTATTAACCAAAGAGTACGGAATATATTGGGTTGAATCGCTAAATTTATCTCCTTTTGAGCTCACTGCTGGATATCGTAAAGGTTACACTCAACATAATCTCAATATTCCAGCGAATTATAATCGTGGTAGAGGGCAAGGTTCTAATTTACAAAACCGTCATTTTGATACAAGTGCAAATACACTCGCTCTATCTTTTACACCAATTGATGAATGGACATTAAAACTACAACAAAATATTTCTTATCGAGCACCAGAAATTAATGAACTTTATACACATGGCCCTCATTATGCTTATTTAATTGAAGAACAAGGAAACAGTGAATTTAATACCGAAAAAAGCAAAAGTATTGAATTATCATCTGTTATTGAGATTGGCAATTTCTCTAATAAACTTAATTTGTATAAAACAGACTACAGTGGTTTTAAATTTAGACGATTAACGGGTATCAGTCGTGGTGCTGGTCCTGTTATGGAATGGGATGACACCGATCTTGAAACAAAAGGATTAGAATATGAATTTAAATATTTATATGAAATGCCTCATGATCACAATCTAACATTTACACTATTTGGTGATTTTGTCGAAAATAAAAGCAAAAGAAAACTGTTTATTGCAGGTCACTATTTGCCAAATTTACCTAATGAAAAGCATGGTATCAGTATTTATTACCAACATGATGAATTAACTGCATTTAGTAGTGCAACTTACTATAAAAAACAAAAAGAAAGCGGTGGGTTAATGTATGGTGGAGATATGGCCTTTCCTTCCTATACGTTAGTTGATGCGGGGATTGGCAAAAAATACCACCTTGATAAGGTAGATGTTTCGGTTGATTTTATTATTAATAATCTCACCGATACTGAAGCAAGACCTGCATCTTCTCAATTGAAATATTTAGTCCCATTACCGGGTCGAAATTATGGGATAAATGTCAAAATTGATTTTTAATATATTCTGATTTAATAAGATATAAAGTAAGTGAGGTACTCTATGGGTGCCTCTTTTTTTTTATAATCATGCACAATTAACTTGAAGATGCATGTTTTAGGGCTCTATCACATTAAGGTAAGCACACCTGTTTTAATTCTAGACATTTTTTGAGATCTCGGTGCCAACAAGATGTTTCTATCAGTACCAATCCCCAATTCATTACCACAAATCTACTTTTCACCAATACGGAGTAAAGGGCGCTAAGTTCGGCTATGCAGGGACCGATTTTTCCTCCTGTGTGCTTTTTGTTCCCGTATCAGCTTCCGGTTAATCATTTCACGGCACAACCGGTCCCGTAAGGGTGAAGTGCACGCATGCTGCACCCTTGTGGGCCAGAACGATGCCGAGAAAGCGAACTGTCAGGCGATACGAAGATGAAAATCACATTACTGATGGAGAAAAAACTATGATCACTTCCTTGCATACTCAGACAAGTGCCTCTAACACCGCAACGGCGGCCAGCGTATCCCCGCTGGACCCGTCAGGCTCCTCAAAAACGAAATTTTCCAAAACCAGAACCGATATTTATCAGATCGTTACCGACCTCATCATTACCACACTGGAAGTAGGCGTTAAACCCTGAGTGTGTCCGTGGCAGCGCGTACCGGGTATGTCCGGCATGCCTTCCAACTACGCTACTGGCACAGCCTACAGCGGGTGCAGTGAATCAGAATGAGGATTCAGTGATTCCTGCTGGATGACATACAAACAGGCTAGGGCAGAAGGTGCGCAAGTTCGTAAGGACTAGCACGGCATGACCGCCATTTTTTATACCATCCTGGAGAAGGAAAACGACACCGGAGAAATTGACCATATCCCGATGCTGAAAACCTTTGTCGTGTTTAATGTCGAACAAATTGATGGCCTCTCACTGACGGCAGATACCGTTGCCCCACAAGCGACGTTTGACGCGTTGCCACAGGCTGAAAATCTGTTCTGTAACAGCGGTGCTAACATCATTGAGAAAGGACAAAACGCCTTTTTCATGCCATCAACAGATGAGGTTTTGTTACCTGAACGTCGTTTTTTTCCGATGCCGCTAGCTTTTATGCCACGGATCTGCATGAGATTGTTCACTGGAGCGATGGCAAAAGTCGCCTGAACCGCGAAATGAAAGGAAGATTTAGCAGTGAAAATTATGCATTTGAAGAGTTGATCGCCGAGCTGGGAAGCGTGTTCCTGATGGCGGATCTGGGGATTGTCGGATAGGTTCAGCACGAAAGTTATATTGCTTCTTGGCTGAAAGCACTGAAAAACGATAAGCGCTATATTTTTAAAGCCGCCAGGCAGCATCGAAAGCGCATCGTTATATGATGGATAAGGTCTGAACAGAGGAATAAGACGCCGCAAAGGAATGCGGCCTTAACCTTATTTTTGGATCTGGCAGAGTGACATAGATTTCAATTTCCCTGCGAATGCGGACGGTAAAGAGCCCGCTCATCCTGCAAACTACATTTTTATACTGTTGATAATAGGGTATTCCTTAGTCATGGTAATAAGGCTCAGAAAGCCATATTTAGCTTTCCATAATGGAATATTATCGCCACCTTGAAGAATTCTTTGTTCCGGTTACAGAATCTGCATTTTTATTGAGAGCAAGGGATTTAACCTGCCACGGCGTGGTCAGATTAAGGATGTGGGCATAGAGCGATTTTTCGGCCATTAATTTGACGCTGATGCTTACTTTAAATTGTTATTATTTTTTGCCCACTTTTTTAATCTTCCATTCGCGTTGGTATAAGGCGAAGATGTATTAAATGAGATCATTCGGCCCATCGTCCATTTTTTGTATCATGGTTCACCATACAAAACATCATCAGTTCGTTCATCAATAAGCTTTTGTAGTGGTCAACTAAAACTGGCCACGGTTTTAGAGTTTTTTCGGTATCGGTTTTCCGATTCATTTGGTGGTAATCCACCGTTATATTCGTGCGGCCTGAGTTCGCTGTAATACCCGACGATATAACCCGTTATCGCTTGAGCAGCTTCACTGAAGCTGGTGTAGCCTGTCACCGGCATCCACTCGTTTTTCAGACTCCTGAAAAAGCGCTCCATCGGACTGTTGACGCTCCTATGTCAAGAGCGGCGATTGGCATATGCGAGGTCCGATAAAATCAATGGATAGAGCTCACGGACGATGTAGCGTTTTAGGCATCTCAGGATCTCTTTAGTCGATAGCCCTTCACCAGTTCGTCTGTCGACATAGATTCTCGTGCGCGGATCGCTACGCATACGTACAAGGGCTATTGTCCACAGGGCATTGTTTGCTTCACGTGAGCCACCACGGTTTAATCTGTGCCTTACTGTTTTCCCTGATGATGCTGGCAGTGGATTTACGCCACAGAGCGATGCCAGGGCCGCTTCATTTTTTAAACGTTCGGGGTTATCACCCGCAACTGCCAGCAGTGTTGCAGCCGTCTGTGGCCCAACGCCAAACTGGCTACGAAGGTTACTGGCATACTTGCGGGTCAGTTTATCTAGTGATTCGTCTAGTTCATTCAACTCTTCAGTCAGGGCCATCCATCGTTTCGCAAGGCTTCGAAGCGTACTGCACAAGGCTATACGTAACGGTGAGTGCTCTGACACTTCGCTGTTAATGCAGGCGGTTACGCATTCGTGTGGTTTCGATTTCCAGAGTTTGTCGCGAACATCTTGCGGGGCACTAACCAGCAGTGCACGAAGCTGATTAATCGCCTGCGTACAGGCTTTTACTGCACTACGTCGGGCAACACTAATAATCCGGAGAGCCTCACATGCACCTGACTGCATTTTTGGTATGGCCTTGCTGCTCCCTGAAAGCACTGTCCGGGCTGCATTTTCTGCATCTAGTGGATCTGACTTCCCTTCAAGGCGGCGTTTTGAGCGATCTGGCCGGTTAACTTCAACAACATAAATGCTATTCTTGATGAGATAGCGTGTTAATGCGGCACCATATGTTCCTGTTCCTTCGATGCCTGCTCGTTCGAGGCTACCGAAAGAACGTGCCCAATCAAGTAGTTCCAGATAGCCCGCTTGATTTGTTTGAATAATGTGAGTTCCAAGCAGTTTACCTGCCTGACTGATAACAGCGCCGACATGAATATCAAGATGGGTATCGACACCCAGAATCACGGTTTCAGAAGATTGGCGGTCGTTTTGCATGGTTTGCCTCCAGATATTGGTAGCACAATCATCCCCATCGCAGGACAGGACACTCGGGATGCAGCACAAAGCTCCTATCAGGTCACAAACTCTGGGCCCGGTTATGCCCGGGAAATACCAGAATCGGACGACAGGTCAACACAAAGGCATTTGAGCCAATCCCAGCACGGGTCAGTCCGATCCGGTATTTGAAAGTATATTAGAATGAGTATCCCAGCAGTTTCCGCGCCTGCTCATACTTTGCCTGATCCGGTATCGCCACAGTAACTGCCTGAACTACCTGCTTGTATAGTGACTACCCTAATCACTGTGGAACATAACCCCGGATGGCTTACCGCGTCTTTCCCATGCCATTTTCAGTGCTTTGGTGGTCAGCCTGCTGTCCGGAGAGAACGACATTGCCCACCCCACGGGTTTCCGTGCAAATAGATCGAGTACCACAGCAAGGTAAGTCCGGCGTTTACCTGTCCAGATATACGTCACATCGCCGCACCATACCTGGTCAGGCACTGTCACTGCAAACTGACGTCCGAGGTGATTCGGGATAGCAATATGTTCGTGTCCCCCACGTCTATATCGGTGAACAGGCTGCTGACAACTCACCAGCCCCAGCTTCCTCATAAGATGGCCGGCAAGCCATCGTTCCATCCGGAAGCCCCTGTGTGTGGCCATTGTGGCGATACTTCTTGCATCCTCGGAGCCATGACTGAGGCCGTGTAGTTCCTGAACCTGACTGCGTAATACAGCTAGCCTGCTATCCGGCTTGTCAGGACGGTTTTTCCGGTATTTATAGCTGCTGCGGTGAACCCCAAACACGTGGCAAAGCGTGGCCACAGGATAATGCGCTCTGAGTTTCCCGATTATCGAGAGTTGTTCAGGGAATCTGACATCAAGAGCGCAGTAGCCTTTTTTAATATTTCATTTTCCATTTCAATACGTTGAAGTTTTTTCTTCAGCTCACGTATCTCAATTTGCTCCGGCGTGATAGGGGAGGCTTTAGGTGTTTTGCCGGCACGTTCATCTCGTAGCTGCTTTACCCACCGGGTCATAGTGGAAAGTCCGACATCCATGGCATTTGCGGCATCTGCAACCGTATAGTGTTGATCCACCACTAACTGAGCGGATTCACGTCTGAATTCTGCACTGAAATTTCGTTTTTTCATTAAAGCACCAGTGTTGTCCTGAGGGTATTCATTTCGTCTAAGGTGAGTCCCAGAGATTCACGATGGTGAATATTGTCTTCTTTCAGCGCACGCAGGGCATCTGTTAATACGGCGTAATTCAGAGACGGAATCATGATTTCGGACCTTCCTTAAACACTTCAGCGGTTGGCTAATTTGAGGTTGATCCATTCATCAATTTCAGATTCGAGCCAGGCTACGCTGGCAGGGCCAACCTTTATTATTGAACGAGGAAAAGAGCCCCCTTTCATATACAGATAGATTTGCGAGCGTTTCAGACCGGTTTTTTCTTCGACCTGTTTCAGGCGTAATAACTGATGTGATGTCATGATTTTCTCCAGTGTAGAGTGGGGTTGGAGAAGATAAAAAAGCATAAGCGAAGGTGAAGAAGAAAGCACGTAAGCCCGTATTAAGAGTTTTTGAGTTCTTAATACGTATTTCAGTATAATGGTGAGTTAAATCAATAAGGCACTGAAGTGGGAGAACCGCGTTCAAGTGCTGTTTTCAGTGTATCGCCGCTGAATTTGTCAGTAATACCTTCGGTAGATGCCCATTGTTCGAAAATGGATAAAAGCTTGTAAGGTTTTCCTAGTAATGGACTGATGACTTCATTATGTTTACATGAAAGCCAGAAAAGACGAGATAAAGGGCTGGATATGCGTGTCGATGTTGGAGTGTGTTTAATATTTACATAGGCATTCATCAGCTTTTGTAGTTCAGTCAGGCGAATTACAAAACAGGAATCTTGTGGTAATTTATAAATAGGGAAATATTCTTTGTCACTGGATTTATGAGTTTCATTCGATTAATGTTGTTATAAATCTCAGATTTTAGTTCTTCAGGTAATTACATTAGTTGTTGGCTAATTCGTTCTTTTCATGTTATTTTCTCAAACGCTTGAAATAGAGTTCTTGATAATAAAACTGAAATGCCATAATTAATACATTGATTGCCTGTGATTGGTGGTGATATATTGATTGAGTGCGCCAGTAAGTGTTGAATTGTTACGAATTCATACCCGATCAGAGTGGTATCAATGACCCATTTTTTTAGAATGAATATATTTATCTTGAGTGAGTGTGGTATAATTTATATGTTTAATGAAACAATGTGTATCAAGATAGCATAAACGATCTGTGAGAGAGTTTCCTATTTTTTTCAATTTAATTTTATTCTTAATTTTTGTGACTTTCCTTAATATAATTGTAGATTGAAAGTATATAGATAAATAAATGTTTCAAGATAGCGCATGGCGATAAACGTCGCTGTCGGTTAATTGTTTCTCTGTTTTTTTCTGGTTGGCTAGGTATACAGCTTCAGGTATGGTTAACCAATCGGATTTATTTTTAATAATAGTATTTTTTGTTTTATTATTAAACATAATTTTTCCTTATTTATATGAGTGCTAATATATTGATGGTTTTTTATAATTTATTCGTGTTTTGGTGTGAATATATGAATTGAATTGTCATATCTTTTATATGACCTATAGTCAGTCAAATAATACTTAAAACTAACTGTTAATATATAATTTCATTGTGGTCGTATAACTATAATAAATGATGTGGCAGGTTGCTTTTTATATCACCCCATGTTAAGAATTTATAGTTAAATGGATGGTGATATGTGATTATGGATATTTTATAGCTATCTAATATTGATTTGGTAATATATGAAAGATGAGCAGAGTAATGCTGTTCTATAAAATATAATTTATCAAATTGATCTCTCTTTATATAAAAATCTAAATTCTTAATGATTTCTTCTGATAATCCAATGCCTCTTGATTTAATATAGGCTTCTTTTAATGTCCACATCTTATAGAAATTATGTTTTTTTTGAGTCTCGTCAAAATAAGATAGGTATTTTTTTTCTTTTTTTGAGAAATAATAATCTATAATGCTATTTATTTCTATATCACGGTTGAAATATTCAATATCAATACCAACGGATGATGTATTTGAAATAGCGAGAGCAACACAATTATTTGAATGTGATAAATTGAAGTAAATGCTTTCCTTTGATTCGTTTAAAATAAATGGTTTCCCGTACTCATTTTTTGAAAATCTTACATCTTCTGGTGAAATTTTTAAATAAAATGATAAAATATCGCGTAACATGACTCTTGATAGCAAAAAAATATTTCGTTGTTTTATAAAAGGGTAGTCGAATAACGATGAAATTTCATCGTTATTTAAGATGTGCATTCTGGATTTAGCTTTACTTAAACATGGTATCGTTTGTAGATTACCAATCCAGATATGCACCTCATTATCTATAAACAAGTTGCTATTACTCATTGCATTTGGCTATTAGCATAACGCTTTCTGTTGTAACCATAAATGTGCATATAAGCCATTTTTTGCAAGTAACTCAGCATGTTTTCCTTGTTCTGCTATTTTTCCATTTTCCATTACGATAATGTTATCGGCATTTTTAATGCTATTTAATCGATGGGCAATCATAATGATTGTCTTATCTTTTGATAACAATGATAAAGCTTGTTGAATTAATACTTCTGATGAACAATCGATACTCGATGTTGCTTCGTCGATCAGTAAAATTGGTGCATTTTTTAATAAAGTTCTAGCAAGAGAAAGACGTTGACGTTCTCCACCTGAGAGTAACATACCACCGTAACCAATAGGAGTATCATAATTTTGTGGTTTTTGTATAATAAACTCATGTGCATTAGCTAATTTAGCTGCAGTTATTATTTCATCATCGTGAGCATCTGTTTTTCCCATTAAAATATTATCTTTAATTGTTCCTGAAAATAAAACGACATCTTGATAAACAGAAGATACATATGAACAGAGTTTATCGGAATTTATTTGGTTAATATTAATATCATCTAGCAATATTTCACCTTGGTTAACATCCCATAGACGAGAAATAAGCTGTAGTAAAGTGCTTTTCCCTGAGCCACTAGGGCCAACAATAGCAGTAAAGCTTTTTTCAGGAAAACAGCAAGATATATTATCTAATGTTAATTGACTATTATAAGGATAAATAAAGCTTACATTGTTAAAATAGATATCTGTTCTTATTGGTAATTGAGTATATTTAGGCTCAGAAAGTGGAACCACTTTCATTACTTCTTCTATGCGTTGTAATGATTTTTGTGCATAATTTAACAACATACTGGATAATCCTAAATCAAAGAATTGTCGATAAATGGGGAGTGCTAATACAAGGAAAAAAACGAATTGAGAAGGAGAAAGTGAGCCACTAATTAAACGGCTTGTTCCTATTATCATTAATAAAATAAAACCTGATTCAAGAATAAAACCATAAAGTGCAATCCAAGGGGCAGGCTTGGAATCTAGAACTATTTGGGTTTTATTTTGTGTTTCTAAGGCTGCTTTTAGTTTTTTCCATGCAGGACCAAGTCGCCCAAAACTACGAATAACCATAATTCCTTGGATATAATCGAGTAATTCGGATTGTACATTGGCATTAGCATCAGCTGCCTGTTGTGCAGCTTTTAACATTATTTTATGGCTTATGGATAATGCGAACAGAGCGATTGGAATAGAAAATAATATAATTAAAGTGAGTTGCCAATCTACCCATACTAAGAATAGTGAGAGAAAAACAGGCATCGCTAAAGTACTGATAAACATTCCTAAGAAATGTGACCAGATATTTTCAATGATCTCTAAATCAGCAGTAAGCCGTGATGCAAGATCACCACTGCGTTGAGAAGAAAACCAGCCAATCGGGATTTTTCGTAAATGATCGGCTATTCTTAGACGGGCTTGTCCCATCATTTTATAAGCACCAATAAAAATCATTGGCATACTATAAGTACCAATGACAATACGCAGAACAATAGATAAGAGTATTGATAAAAAGTAATAAAATAACTGAGCTAGTGTGATTTTATTGGCAAAAAGATCAATTAATAAAAAATAGAGTAGAATATACGGAATAGTAGCAAAAAGACCTTCAACTACGGCAAGGCATAGACCCACCATTAAATCTTTATCTTTTTTATTAGAAAGCAAATAACCTGATTTAATTAATTCTTTAATCATTATTATTCTCCTGGATTAATTGCCAATGAATAGTGTGACTATAATCATTCCATAATTTTTGATAGGTTGGGCATTGGTTTAATAAATGGGTGTGTGTACCTGTATCAATAATCTTTCCATTATCAAGCACAATAATTTTATCTGCGTTAATAATAGTATGTAGGTTATGAGTGATCATAATAACAGTCCGATTCTGGCATAGACTCTTTAATGCGCGATAGATCAAAATTTCATTTTCAGCATCAACATTGGCAGTAATTTCATCGAGAAGTAGGATTGGAGAGTTTTTTAATAGTGCTCTTGCAATTGATAATCGCTGTTTCTCTCCACCTGAAAGTTTATTTCCTTGTTCACCAATTAATGTATTATACCCTGCTGGGAGTTTTTCAATAACATGATGAATATTGGCTGCTTTAGTTGCTTTGATAATATCCTCAAATAAGGCATTAGGATTTGCTATGAGTAAATTTTCTAAAATAGTTCCATGAAATAGATATACATCTTGAAAAACAACACTTATTTGAGAAAGTAAATCAATTTCTGGCCAGTAGTTGATATCATATTGACCTATTTTTATTTGGCCAGAAGTACAATCATAAAAACGGGGAATTAGTTTTAATAATGAGGATTTTCCTGCACCACTGTGGCCTACAATTGCAGTTGTTGTACCCGCTTGGGCATTAAAACTAATTTTCTCTAATATCGGTTTATCACCATGATCCAAACAGACATCTTTAAAAGTAATATCGCTATTTTTAGGGAGAGTAAAATGTTTATCATGTTGTTTATGCTCTGAAAGTTCAAGGATCATACTGATATGTTTTAAGGTTTGTTTTCGTTGAGCTTGTTCTCCTAGCACAAATGTTAGTCGTAATAACGGCGCAAGTACGAGGGGGGATGTCATTAAAAATAAAATATAAGTAGATAAATCAATATTTTGATTTAAATACATCCACCCACCTACTGGTGCTATAATAACGAGATTCGCTGTTAATATCCCACTAAATACCATCCAAGAGCCTGTACTAGCTTTGACATTATTTTTTATCCATTTAACAGAGGAATTGATAGATTGAGATAATTTACCAAAAGTATGGGAGGTTAAGTTAAACGCTTTTATTTCTCGTATTCCTTTAATATATTCTCCTATTTCATTAGCAATTTTTTTCTGAATATTCATCCACTCATTGGTTTGTTTATTGGCTCGACGCAACATGAGAAGTTGAGCCATAAAAGCAATGGGTAATGGGGTTAGAGATAATAAGGCAAGAGGCCAATTTACATAAAAAAGTAATATAATAGCGATAAAGGGAGTCACTATGGCTGAGACGAGATCAGGTAGCATATGTGCGAAAAAACCTTCTAAGCTTTTTATATCATCATTGATAATACGTCGCAGATTTCCACTGCCATATTGAGCAAAAAATGACAATGGTACTTTACTGATTTTTTTAGCTATTGCGAGTTGTAATTGATGCTGAATATAAAAAGCACCCCGATGTGCGGCAATATGACTTATTGCCATTAATCCCCAACGTAAAATTAAAATAATCACAGTGATATAAACTAGATTATTTATTTGTTGAATATTAGGTGATGTTGAAAAACAAATCTGGCTGATTTTATAGATGATCCATAATGGTGCTAAACTTAGCATTGTTGAGATTATTGCCATAATAATGCCACTAATCAGAGGGAGTGGGGCTAATTTTATTAAAATACGAAAGTTAAGTGGCAAAGTATCTATTGTTTTATTCATATATATTACCTAATCAATTTAATCATTGATAAATTGGTGATAAAAATCAATAATAAAACGACAAAAAGTATTTGGGCGTGTAATTGGATAAAAGTGATCTCCAGCGATGCAATTAATAGTGCAATGCTTATCTATCCAATCTTGCCATGCTTCAACTTCGTTTTTATCAGCTTCACTATCATGACTACCATACATTAATAAAACAGGGGTATGAAAAAGCCGTTTAGTGCTTTTTTGAAAAAAATAACGCTCGGTAGCAAGGAAATCAGCACGTAATAATGGCATAAACTGTTTTAACAACTGTGGCTGCTTGATTAATTCAGCATCACATCCACCAATGGCAATTAATTGTTGAATAAAGTCATCATCATTTAAATCACTCAGTAATCTCCTTGCTTGAATATGAGGAGCTTGGCAGCCTGATAATATTAGTCCAGATAATTCCCAGCCATTTTTTTCTAATTGAATAGCAGTTTCAAAGGCAACTTGGGCCCCCATACTGTGACCACAAAGTAATAATGAATTATGCCGTGGTGGATAAAATTTCTTTATTATTGTTATTAATTCATTGGCTAATAACCCAATATCATTAAAGGCTGGTTCTTTAAATCTGCAACCATGGCCAGAGTAATTAACTAATTGACAATTTAACCCTGAAATATCGGTAGATCTCCACGAGTTAAATGCACTATTACTGGCACCAGCAAATGGGCAAACCAATAGGTTAGCATTGTCTTTATTTACATTTTGCTCATTTAAAGGAGTAATATATTTGGGAGATTGTTTTATCATTATTTTCTCCGCCCACTACTTTTGGTGAAGTTCATTCGCTTAAATGACGCAATTGTGCCATCAATGGCTTTACCTGCCGTTTGCAATGTTTTTATCCATAATTGAGATAAAGCTAATTGGTAATGGGGTTGTAAAATCATTGGTTTTTTATCATTAGGTAATTGCCAGCATTTATCTATCTCTGCCAGTAAGTAATTAATAGCTTCTGGTGCTTCACATTCCATCACATCCTGCCAACTATTTGGTGGAGTATGAAATGAATGAAACAGTGGTTCATCAAGCTCCATCGTGGCAGGAGATTGATACATGGCTTTTTTACTATCTTGGTGATGATGAATATAAAGCGCATTATTCCATTCTACTGGCCCATAACTTCCAGCGAGAGTTAAATAACCAGCTGGCCAGCCTAATATCATATGATGCATCACGAGGCTATGCTGATCAGGATCGTTAGATGACAAATGTTTTTGTAGGCATAAAAGCAAATCACCAGTAGGGTTGGATAGTCGTAGAAATTGTAGCGGGGTATTATCTTTTTCTAATGTGACTGTAATATCATTAGGGTGTAATTTCATTGCTTGGCAATATATATCTAAGGCGGAATAAATTAATTGCCTGCTTGTGATAATTTGTCCCCACACTGGTCGTTGTTGTATTTGCTGATATATCTTCTGTGTGTTTTCTATCCATAAACGTCCTGCTTTATTATGTGGATAGAGGCTGTTAACGATATAGTGGCAATGCATTTTTTCTGCTAATGATTGTAGTCTGGTAATTTCATCAGGATGTACAGGATGTTCCTGTACAACCGAGATCCCCCGTTGTAAAAATGCTTGCGCAAGTTGGCTACCTTCGCCACCAACAATGGTTGATCGCACAACAATACAAGCTAGATCTATTTTTTCAGGTAGTTGATCAAATCGAGTAAAAAGTGGAATACCGAATGCTTTAGATAATTCTCGAGAACGAGTGCTACCTTTGGAAAAAAGGCCAATAAGATGCCATTTGTCTTGAGGTTGTATAAATGCATTGAGATAAACCTCTCCAAATTTACTGCCTACAATCACCACTTTTTTTGCCGGTTTCATTAATTACCTCCTTCGGATGGATATCCGTTATTAGAAAGTTTTTGTTGCACCCACTGATCAATGATTTCGGCCAGATGTGTGCTGGTAGCGCGATCTTGCAGTATTGACCAGTGCTCCCCTGAAAAATAGTGATGTTGGGTATGTGGCGGTAATCGTTGGTACCACTCTTTTTCAGGTGATGTCCATTCTGTTGGGTGGTTGGTGGCTTCCAGCCATAAACAGGCGATATCATCAGATAATGGTAGGTCACTTTCAGGTAGGAATGACATAAGTCTTTTAGTGCATGCAAGCTGCTTATTTTCATCTGATGAACTATCTGAGTCATCATGACAAAATTTAATAAAATCATGTCGATAGACGGGATCTATTAATACTAATAATACGGAATGATTTTGTTGCGAGAGTTGTTCTGCAAGGTAACTGGCAATAAAAGCACCATATGACCAACCAATAAGAATATAAGGGCCAGTCTGTTGTGCTGTTTTTATGCTAGATAAATGTAATGATAACAATGTATCCAAATCAGTTAGTTTTGAAGCATCTGTAACTGTTAATCCCCACACTGTATTATTTAACGACTCAGCAAGAGGTAGGTAAACACCGGGATCACCATCAGAAGCATGTACCATAAAGTAGTGGTAAGGTTTTGGAGCAGATACAGCGCTTAGAGGTATCAAAGAGGAGTACTCTCGTTGAGATTGCTTTTCCTGCTCTAAATGAGCACAAAAATCGGCTAAGCATGGATAGGTAAAAATCTGTTGTAATGTTGCTGGATATCCCCGTTGATGTAATTGGCTGATCATTTTGGTTGCAATCAAACTATCTCCTCCAGAACGGAAGAAATCATTTGTACTATTGACCTCACGACCTAATAACTCAGACCATAATGCAATGATTTCATTAATCATATTGGTTGGTACATCAGGTATTGCAACAGGTTGTATCTGTTCATTTAGCTCTTGAGCGGATGATGTTGCTATGCCATTAAGGGTTGCTTCAATATTTTCACATTGGAACAACTCAAAAGAGTCGATATTCTGATCAAGAGAATGAGATAAATAATCACGTAATTTACCTAAATAAGGTTTTCCTCCACGAGTGGGAGAGGCTAAAAAGAGTGTTTGTCGCAAAGATGAGGAATCTGTTTGGGGCCATTGACCAATAGTTTCAAAACCAGTATTGATTAAAATATCATGCCAACTTTCACTATCAAGCATCGCTTTATTCGTCAATATACGCTTATCTTGATATGCACTTAATCCCTCAATAAAGCCAACAGTCGCCATTTGCATAGCACTTTGACACTCGGTTGCTTCGATAAATAATAAATAGCCTTGAGGTTTTAACAGGCTTCTAATCCGTTTTAGTGCGTGGCCGATATGTGATGCATCATGTAATACATTAGATGCAATGATCAGATCATAGCCATTATCTGGATGATGAGAAAATTGTATTGGTGCATTAATATCAAAGAGTTGATAGCGCATTTCTCCTACAGCAGTGAATTTTTTTCGCGCTTTATCAAGGAAGTAATGTGATATATCAGTAAAGGTGTATGAGTAATGCGTATTCTTAAGTACTGCGACTATACCTTGAGTGGTAGCTCCTGTACCTGCCCCTATTTCTAAAATATTGAGTGAAGATGTTGCACCAACCATTGCACTAACAATATCTTTTGCACATTGATTTAAATAATTTAGTGCAGGGTGTTTGGCGTATAGTGCTGTGGTAATTTCATCTGAATTAAAAAGTAGTGAAAGAGGAGAAACCTTACCACTAAAGAGTAATTCATGTTGGGTTAGTGATTGTTCAAGGTAATCCCAAAGTACATATTCCCAATCATTAACAGGTTGTTGAAATACTGGGGCAGATAAACATAAGTTAATAAACTGTGTTGTGGCATAAAACTGATCACCCTCTTTGGTTAATAAGTGATGCAGGCATAATAAATCTAGCCACTGACTAAGTAGCCTCTCATACTGAGGCTTTGCTTTTAAACGAGCCACTATTTCAGCTAGGGTGATTGGTGTGTTTAGCTCGGTAAAAAGAGCATTTCGATACAGTGTGTGACATATGCCATACCGTGCTCGTTCCTCAAATCGTTGCCAACTCTTTTCAATAATGTCACTGAGTGAAGCTGATGGCGAAAGTAAATTAGGTAACCAATTGGGCTGTTTAATAACGGATAGTGGAATATCAGAAGAGGCTTCAAACAGTAATTGTAGAGGAGGCTCTACTTTCGTATCGTCTTTTACCATTACCATAGCATGAGCACGTTTGATTTGCGGATGATTTTCCAATGTTTGCTCGAGTTGTTGATAGCGTGATTGGAGGTGATTATCTATTGCTAAATGTTGATATGAAGGAAGTTGCGCAATAATCTTATCAACTGATTGATTATTATCTTCATCTTGGCATAATTGAGTGATCAAGCTTTGATAATCAGAGAACATCATTGTTAATAAACCGTCAGCAAAGATGTCATCCATGCAGAACCAATTTAATGTTAGCCCCTCTTTTCCTTCCATTACTTGGTGATCTAACCAAACTTGAGGTGTTTGCGCGAAGCTATATACGGGTTGGCCGAAAAGCTGATTTAATGCTTCATCAATATTGTCACCATCTAGTGTCATACCTAACATGCTAGTAAATACAATAGGTAACAGAGATTGGCTACTATCCCCTTTATAGCGTCCCCATTCACGTAAAATCTCTACACCATTTACTTGGGACTTACTTAAATGTTGCCAAAGTCTGCGCTGTATTTTTGCCATTGACTCATTTAATGTACAGTCGTTATCTAGATAAATATCTATAGGGAGTACAGAGGTAAAATCACCAATAAGTTGTGTAACATCTGGGTGCCATGGTTGACGATTAAAGAAAGTTAAGTTTAGTGTAAAGGCTGGGTATTTTGTCCAGCGACCTAAAACTAAAGCAAAAAGTGTTAAAAGCCCTGCTGATGGTGTAATACCATGCTTTTTCCACCTCTGTTTTAATTTGTCCCATTGCGCTATAGAAACATGATGTTGGAAAGTCGTAAAACGAGGTTGTTCAGTAATGGATGAATTCTTTATCGGTAAATATGGGGCAGAAGGTAAATCAGATAATAGATCCTGCCAGTAACACCATGCCATTTTCCACTCATCACTGTTACGATTTGTTTGATTTTTTAAGCAGTAGTCGCGGAAGGTAAATGTTTGTGGTATTAATTCTTGTCCTGAATAGGCGTTAAATAGATCATCAAACAGAATTTTAAAGCTCATGGTATCAAACTGCAGTAAATCTAGATTGATATGTAATCTGTAACAATCGTTATTTAGCCAAGAAATTTCAACTTCAAATAATGGCCATGACTCAGTCGGTAATACCCGATAAGAAAGGGCTTCCCTTATCTGTGTTAGGCTCTCTTGTTGCTCTTGTTGGGTTAAATTTGTTAGGTCATGTTGAATAAAATGAAAATAAGGAACTTCTTTTAAGATACGTTGTTGTCCATCATCATCTATGATCATTCTCAACATATCATGACGCTGAATAACTTTATTCCAAGCTTTTTCAAGTGAGGCCGGCTCCCATATATGGCGTTGACAATCCCATTCAAAAATTGCATGGCAAGCAACGCCTCCGTAGTTAAAGAGGTTTTTACGTCCGATCCAATAGGCGTGTTGAATTGGTGTTAATGGAAATGGGGCATATCGTTCTGACTCCATTGTGTGGGAAATGTTGTCTTGATTATGGAGTGCTTCTGTCACAGTAAATTTCTCAGGTGCTGCGGTTCGAATAACTGAGGCTAAACCAGCAATAGTCATATCATCATAAGATTGTTCAGCGTCAATATTGACCGCAAACTGTTTCTTAATTTCCGCACTGAGATCGAGGAAAGAGAGAGAATCTAGTCCTAATTGGAATAGTTCAATGTGAGTATCAATATGTTCATCACCAAGACGCAACAGTTGTTTGATACATGCTGTTAGCCACTGTTCTAAGTTATCACCAACGCGATAATCAACCCTGTTAGGGCTTACCGGCTCTGTTTGATCCGTTTGAGTTGGGGTTTCACAAAGCTGGCGAGTGTGATTAATTTCATGGTTATCATAATGATCATTATGATTAGTCTGATGAAATAAAGGCGTTTTTTGTGTCATTAAAGGTGGAGTCGCTAAGCGCATTGCAAGGCGACAAGAGGTATTATCTAGCAGACAAGCATCTAAATGTGCCAGTCCTTCCTCAGTAGTAAGCGTACTCATACCTTTGTGTTGTAATTTATCATGGAGTTGTTTTTCTGCCACAAAGCCAACACTTTGCCATGCCCCCCAAGCGATAGAAATGACGGTTAATCCCTTGATATTGCGACGTGCATATTCAGCTAATCCATCTAAATATCCACAAGCGAGGGAATGAGCTGCTTGTCCTTCAGAGCCTATAGTTGCAGCGGCAGAGGAGTATAAAATAAGGTAACTGGCATCTGTTTTTTCTAAAGCATCACAAAATTGCTTGGCAGATATCGCTTTAACAGAAAATACGTCAGACATACGCTTAGGGGTGAGTTGTGTCATAAGTGCATCATCCAAAATACCTGCACTGTGTATAAGCCCCTCAATGCCACCTTCATTTTCAAGCTGAGTGAGTGCTGCATGACATTGAGCGTTATCACGACAATCACATGTTAGCCATTTTATTTCTAGCTGGTTAGATTTCTGTAAGTTATTCATCCAATCTAATGCGCTGCTATCAGCTCGTGGTGCCAAAATAGCGATACGTTTAGCACCTTGCCTTACTAACCAACTTGCTGTAATTCGACCTAAGCCTCCAAAACCACCAGTAATAATATGCCAGCGCGGGGATACCATGATGTTCTGCGCTATGATCGTAGAAGATGAGGGCAGTGGGGTTAATTGTGGTAAGTAGCAGCAATGGTTACGAACAATAATTTCATTATTACCTTGTTCTATTTGTATAAAAGCAGGAACTAATTCAGACCATGAGGCATTTATACCTAAATCAACAATGGCAATTAACCTTGAGCTATATTCTTTTTGAATAGTTTTTAATAAACTTCGAATACTACGTTGTGCTGGATTAACCGTTTCTATGGCAGTTAATGCCCAGGCTTGTTGCGTGATAACAACAAACCCATCAGACGATGACAGTAATATTTGGCGGATCTGCTCGGCGATAATTAAAGGATCTGCAAGGTTGGCAACGATTAATTGATTTTCGCCCTGTTCAGAAAGACATCCAATAGCGGATAAAATAGCTGCGATTTCAGAAGGCAATGTTTGTTGATGGTTAAATATTAATGTTGGCTTGATAAGATCTTGTTCCACACAAGGTGTTAATTGCCATTGGTAGTGTGAACTTTGTTGTATCTTGGTGTCACTAGGTAACTCTTGATCAAAGTGATCGTTTTCTGTCGAAACACTGGCGAGAATAATATGTTCACACATATCTTTGGTTTCTGGTAATGCATCAGGTAACCAGCGAATATGTTGAAATCCTGCTAAGCGACACTGTTGATGCCATAATTCTGGTGATAAAAATAGTTTTCCTTTACGGATCTTTTCATCATGGAGGGGTAACACCAGTGGGCCAAAAACAAAATCAAATAAGCGAGCTTGTTTGGTTATTTCGCGCATAAGCAAATGACCATTGGAACGCAGTAAAGTACGAAGAGCAGTTAATGTATCTCCAATATGTTGAGTGGCATGAATAACATTAGCAGCAATAATAATGTCATAATAATCAGATTGAAAACCTTGTATTTCAGGGGATTGTTGTAAATTGAACTCTCGATAGTTAACAAATGAATATTGACTAAATTTTTGTGCGGCACGTCGGGTGAAGATAGGTGAAATATCGGTAAATTCGTATTCAACATGTTGTATGGTTGATAAAATAGGTAGCAGCCAAGAGGTGGTTCCTCCCGTGCCACCACCGACTTCAATAATTCGCAAAGGCTTAGCCACAGTGGGCTGGTAGTGAGAAAGTAATCCTTTAAGTACCGCGGCAGCAATTTGGTTAAAATAACGACCAAAACTAAAATCTTGATAGAGAACTTCAACACCTTGAGATGCACCTTCAGGAAAGATCACTGAAACAGGTTCAATCACGCCTGTCATCATATCGTAGAGTTGCTCTCCTGCTCGCTTGACGGTGTCAGGAATAGATTGAAGACCTTCGCTATCTAATTGTAATTGATGGAATAATAATGGTAATTTATCACTAGAAATAGATTTTATTTTTTTATAGTAGTTGTGCTGATTTATCTGTTGGTAAATATAATATCCATCCTCAACACAGGCCTCTAATAAACGTACTAATAATTGATAATAGCGGGGTAAAATGCGTCCTGCTCGCATAATATCGATTACAGACATGGGGGTATTCAACTCATGGCCTAAACACGAGCATATCATTTTATCGACGTAATAATTATGTAAAGTGGTAAGTGTTGAATTAAATGAGTTTAAACGAGGAAGATCGAGTGTTGTAAGCGCTTTTAATGCCGTTTCACGACCTTGGCTAATAGGTAAATCAAATGCGCTTTTTTGTGGTTGATATTTTTCACTATCCTTTTTTTCATACCAATAATATTGTTTTTCAAAGGGATAGAGAGGTAATGGTATATAACTTCCTTGAGTTTTAAACAGTGACTGCCATGGTAAATCATAGCCTGCAATAAATAGGGTTGTTGCAGCCTGTTGTTTCATCTGAATTTCATCAACTCCCATTCTGGCAGTTGGTATCCAACTAATCTCAGTAATGCCTTCACGTTCACCAAGATCACTTAATACAGAAGTTGGTCCTAATTCCATAGCATGGGTGACACCATGATTGACTAACGTTTGTATTGCATCTTGATACATAACTGTATTGCGTAGTTGCTGAGCCCAATATGATGGATGTTGAAGTTCTTTTTGAGAAATTAATTGCCCTGTATAGCCTGAGACTAAGGCTATTTTTCCTTGTGAGGCTGATAATGACTCAGTAAATTCCATCAATTGATCAAGAATATTATCAATATAAGAGGTATGAGCAGCACACACGTTATTCATTTCTCTAAATCGAATATTCTTTGCTTTCAATATTTGAGTAAACTTTTGCATATCATCGGGTTGCCCCGCGAATGATAAGTTGTTATGGCCATTAATTGCAGCTAATTCAACATGACATTGTTTAGCAATGATTTGAATATCTTGATATTCTGCAAATACAGCAATCATTTCACCATTAACATGACTTTCCATTAATTGTCCACTATATACAGCAAGTGGCATCATTTGTTCGATTGTATAGAAACCAGCGATAACGGCTGCGGCATATTCTCCGCAAGAATGACCTACAATTATTTCAGGTAAAATACCGATTGCTCGCCAATGTGCTGCCATTGCGATTTCATAGGCGACAATAGCCGCTTGAATATAACTGGCATTAACAAGTTTATCGCTATGTAGGCCAAACATGACTTCTTTTAACGGAAATGTTAAGTGTTGCAGGCATGCTTGCTCACAACGATCGATTGTTTCGGCAAATGTTGTTGAATGTTGGTACATCACTTTACCCATAGCAGGATATTGTGATCCCATACCAGAAAATAGCCACGCTATTTTCTTATTTGTTGATGTATGACCATATTGTATTAAAGAATCAGCACTTCCTTGAGAGAAAGCTAACAGTGAAATATCACTCTCACTTGTTAAGGGGATAGATAAGCGCCATGGTAAGTTGAGTTGTCTTTGCTGTAATGCATTATGAGCCAGAATGTTTGCTGGGGTAATTTTTATTAATGGTGCATAATCACCAGCAAGTTTTTTTAGACTCTCTTTTGTGGCGGCACTAAGCAATAATGAGTATTCAAAATTATTGTCTACCTCTTGTTCAGGTTTGATTGATACTAATGAGTCAGGCAATGATTGCACAATGATATGACAGTTTGTTCCACCAATACCAAATGAAGAAACACCAGCAGTTCGTATTCTGCTAGACCAAGCTTTAGGGTTTTTAGGAATGTAGAACGGGCTTTTTTCTATTTGTAATTGAGGATTTGGGTGATTAAAATGCATAGATGGAGGAATAAGTGCTTTATTTACCGCTAATATCGTTTTAATTAGGCCAGTGATACCTGCTGCTGTATCCAGATGTCCGATATTGCCTTTAACTGAGCCAATAGCGCATTTAGAAGCAGTAAGAGAGCGATCAGCGAAAACCTGACATAATGCACTAAACTCAATTGGATCACCTAATGGTGTAGCTGTTGCGTGTGCTTCAATAAGTTCAATATCTTCATTTTTAATATCGGCCAGTTGTATTGCTTCTCTAATAACTGAAACTTGGCCTGCTACGGAGGGAGCTGTGAATCCCGCTTTTTGATGACCATCATTATTAATGGCACTACCACGTAATACAGCAATAATTGTGTTTCCATCCACTAAGGCATCTTCAAGACGACGTAACACTACAATACCAAATCCATTACCAGCAAAAGTACCGTTTGCCTCTGCATCAAAAGGACGACAAATACCATCTGGTGAGAAGATCATGCCTTTCTGATATAGATAACCACCGGTTTGTGGAAATGTGATACCAATTCCACCAGCAATAGCCATACTGCATTCACCAGAGCGTAAACTTTCACAAGCCATATGTACGGCAACTAAGGAGCTAGAACAAGCGGTTTGTATAGTTAATGCTGGACCAGTTAAATTTAATTTATATGCAATACGTGTTGCGAGATAGTCTTTATCATTCCCTAATAATTTTTGCATGCCACGGACATGGCCAATATTGTGCAATGCTAAATCTTGCTGGGCAGGATAGCTGCTCATTCTTGCTGAAGCAAAAACGCCTGTTTTGATGGTTATATTGCAAGGGGCATATCCAGCATGCTCTAAAGCATGCCAAGCACCTTGTAAAAAAATTCTTTGCTGGGGATCGATAAGTTCAGCTTCTGAGCGTGAATAATTAAATAGAGTAGCGTCAAAATATTCCGCTTCATCTAACGGCGCGCCACGATTAACAAAATCAGGTGAATGATAAGTTTGTTCAGCGACACCTGCGGCTTTTAGTTCTTCTTCAGAAAAAAGACGAGAGCTATCGTGTTTATTAATTATGTTATGCCAAAATTGATCAATATTTTGTGCATCAGGGAAGCGACCAGAAAGACCAATAACAGCTATAGGTTCACTATTACCATAGAAAGTTTCAAAATTCAGCATGATTAATATCCTTTATCTACTATGAGTTCGTAGTTGTAACCGTTTCTTTCTCTTGTTTTTGTGTTTGTCTCGGTCGGAATATTGCTCACATGTTGGTGAAGTGTTTTGCCAAAGCAATTGCGCTAATGTACTTAGATTTGGACTAGCGAACAGATCAGTAATTGTAATATGGCTATAGCCATTTTTTTGTAGTGCTGCATGAAGTTGAACCAATTGTAAAGAGCTGGCACCTGCTTCGAAAAAATTTGTTTCAGGTGCTAACGTTATTCCAATAACTTGCTTAACAAGTTGTTGTAGTTTTTGTATTGTCTGACCTGTTTTTTGTGTATCAGTAGATTGTTTATAATGTGTGTTTTGATTATTTTTGGCATTGAAAACTGGGGTGATGACGAGATTATTGCATCTTGGTATAAGTTTATTTAGTGGCAATTGCCAAGATTGTGGTTCAGTAGCCAGTTTAGTGAGTATATGTTCATATTGCTGGAACATGGAAAAAATGGTTGTGTAGTCAAATAATTGTTCGACAAAATCCCAGTTTAAATATAATTCACCGTCTGACTCATATACTTGATGATCTAGCCATGTTTGTGGTGTTTGTGATATTCCCCAAACAGGTTTTAGCCATGAATGATGAGAAAGAAAACCTTCATCATGTTTATAGCCCAATGCACAGGTAAAAACGACAGGTATCTCTATATGAGACATCTGTCGTTGAATTGCCATTTCACGCATTACTTTAATGGCTGAAACACTACGATGTTGCATATCTTTATGTAAACGTTTTTGCATCATTGAGATACTGTTTGACCAAAGATCACAGGTATACCAATCGAGTAATTGTAATGAGGTAAAATCACCAAGTACTTCATTTATTTGAGGATGTACAGGATGCCGATTAAATAATGTCAAATTAATTGTTAACTCAGGGCTTTTACTCCATGCGGATAATGTGGCGCAATAAGCAGCAATCAAAAGTGCTGCTGGCGTAACATTATTTTGCTGAGCAACTTGTTGTAGTGCTTGCCAAACAGAAGTAGATAATGATGTTTGTAAACGCGAGAAGCGAGGTTGCACAATCTGTGCTGGATCTTTTATTAGTGGCAATTGTGGGGCTGGTGGTAATTGTGGTAAACGCGTTAACCAATATTCCCAATCATTTTGTGTGTTAATCGGATAGGCATCACAATCAATATAATCTCGAAAAGTAATATCTAGAGGGATAAATTGGTGATTTGGCTCCATATACAGTGTTTTTAGCTCACTGAAAAATATCTGCATACTCATTCCATCAAGGAATAAGTTATCAAGGCTAATAAAAATATGATCTGGTTGTTCTTTGGTCTTGATAACTTGAATAGTAAATAAAGGCCAAATTTCTGGATCATAAACAATGTTAGCAAGTTGAGCTCGTAATACTAGAAAAGCGTCACTTTTTTCTGTAGGGATATAATGCGTTTTAACGGAATAATAAGGAACTTTTTTAAGTACTTGTTGTTGTCCATTAATAATGACACCACGTAACATATCATGACGAGAAATCAACTGATTAATTGTACGTTCTAATTTAGGTACATCTAAATTTTCCGCTATAAAATGGACAAAAAAATGTGTACCAACACCCCCAAGTGTAAAATTATTTTGCCGTCCAACTAAGTAAGCTTGCTGAATATCAGTGAGTGGAAATGGATTGTATCTATACGCCTCGTTATGTGAAATTGCTGGCTGTTTTTCGAAAACTTCGCTCTGCTTTATATTTTGTGCAAAATCAGAAAGGATCGGATAAGCAAAGATATGCTCCAGTTCAACTTGGTAGCCAATATGGTTTAAATCAGAGATCAATCGAATAGCAACTAGGCTATCTCCCCCTTCACGAAAGAAATGACTGTGACGGTGTATCTTGTTGGTGCCAAGGAGCTTTTGCCATATTGTTATGATGATCTGTTCTTTACCATTGATAGGTTGTTGATTTAGGTATTCTTCTTGGTATTCCTGACAATACAATTTTAATGATTGGTTATCTATTTTGCCATTTGCGGTTAAGGGGAACTCAGTTAGAAAATAAATATGTTTTGGGATCATATAGTCTGGTAAAAATTGGCGCAAATCATGCTCTAGCTTATTTTTATCTGGTAAATAAATTTTTTCTGGTGCTTGGTATAACTGTGTCAATATTTCGCCGTTAACTCCTTCACTTTTATAAGTCGCAGTAGAAGCGCTAAAGATATCTTTGCATTTTTTTGCTGTTAATAATTCATCAGCAGGATCACTACCATTTTGTTGTAATAAAGAGATGCTTATCAGTGATTGTGCAGGGGCATGTAACACTTCTTGTATAAAAATCATTCCACTCGGAGCACAGAGTGAAACGAATTTTTGTATCTCTTTTTGTGGGCTGTCTAATCGATGAAGATAATTGTTCATCCAAATGATATCTGCACTATATCGATTTTTATGAAGAAATACTTCTGTAAGAGGCTCAGCATAACTATTTTGATAATCTGATAAATTTTGGTTAGCTTGCGTTACCATTGAAAGAGACTCATCAGTTAGCAGTAGGGTAACCATATTAGTGGGTAATCGTTGCAGAATATAATTTGCTGAAATACCGCTTCTAGCAC
The DNA here is from genome assembly GCF_000160755.1 of Proteus mirabilis ATCC 29906. GTDB lineage: Bacteria > Pseudomonadota > Gammaproteobacteria > Enterobacterales > Enterobacteriaceae > Proteus > Proteus mirabilis. The sequence goes on along the minus strand of NZ_GG668579.1, from coordinate 304,106 downwards.
CTAATTGAATGATTTTTATTGGCCTTTTTAGTGAATGATGAAGTTCTCTTATTTGTTGTAGTAAATTTTCTAAGGAGTAGTGCATTCCATCAATACGCATAGTGACTTGTTCTGGTGACCAATAGGGATCATCAAATAGTGTTAGAGCTGATTTTTTACCTTTGAGTATGTCTGTTAAATTGTTTTTGTGGCGCTGCAAATTTTCTATTAGCGTTCGCTGGGTACTATTAGTTGGGGGGGAATTGAGTGTAGTTTGTGGATATTGTGCTATTAAATTTAGCCAATTAGCCATTAATGACTGATAGCTAGCGATAATGCTATGGTCATCTGCTGATTTTTTTTCTGACAAGAGGTTGTCGAAATCAATATTTTGTTCAGTAAGATAATCATATAAAAATCCAGCTATGATTGCCGTTTCTTGGGATTGTTGTTGTACATTTATTGGGGTTGAGCGCAGATAGTAGAGGGGAGAAAAGGTGCTATTTGAACTGATAATATCCTGGTAATTACCCGAATTTAGTATCACAAAAGAGTGTAATGCTTTTTCTTTATTACCATTACCAAGGCATAGTGTAATCGCATTTTGCACACCCTGAAGCTTATTGAATGCAGCATCAATTTCCCCTGGTTCTATACGGTATCCGCCAATCTTAACTTGGCGGTCACGTCTTCCTAAAAATTCAAGTATACCGCCAGGGAGATATCTTCCCATATCACCTGTTTTATACCAATTTTCACCATTTTGTTTTACAAACTGTTGTGCTGTTTTTTCGGGATCGTTTAGGTAGCCTAACGCAACGCCTGCACCACCAATCCAAAGTTCTCCTGATACCCAATCAGGGCAATCTTCTCCTCTAGCATTAACAATACGATAACGTTGGTTGGATAAAGGATATCCATAAGGTATCGAGCTCCAGGATGGGTCTAATGTTGTGACATTAAAATAGTTAGACCAAATAGCGGCTTCTGTGGCACCTCCCATGGCGACTATTTGTCCATCAGGGCAGAAATTATAGTAACGTGTCGGGAGATCAAGCCCAATCCAATCTCCAGAGAGATAGATTAATAGCAGCGATTGTGGAATGGATGACCCTATTCCTTCTGCATAGGTTAGTAACATATCAAACAGTGCAGGTACGCTGTTCCAAAGTGTTATTTTATGTTGGTTAATAAGTCGTAACCATGCATCAGGATTACGGCGCTCATCTTCTTTAACTAATACAAGAGTCCCTCCGGCATTTAAAACACCGAAAATATCATAAACAGACAGATCAAAATGTAGTGCTGATATGGCAAGTACCCGATCTTTGTCTGAAATGTTATATCGCCGATTGAGATCAAGGCAGGTATTCATTGCGCTGGCATGGGATACAACAACACCTTTAGGCTCTCCAGTAGAACCTGAAGTATAAATAACATAAGCTGCTTGATGAGGAGATATATCTATATTGTGTAGTGGTTTATTCTCGGAGGGTTGAACTTTTTGCCAAACAATCCTGTTACAAAATGTAGCATAGATTGAATAGGATGGATCGCTATCAGATACGATGAGTAATGAAAGCTGAGCATTTTTAGCAATGCGGTTTATACGTTCTTCTGGTTGTAGTACATCAATCGGAACATAAGTTCCCCCCATTAATAAAATAGCCAGAACGCTAATGATTTGCCCTACTCCTTTTGGCATACATACACCAATTCTGTCTTCTGGTTTATAACCTTGTTGTATTATTTGATCACTGAGTATTGTTGCTTTAGATAATAATTTTTTGTAGCTCCATTCCTGAGAGTCGATATCAATGACAGCAATTTTTGATGAATTTGAATAATTATGGAAAATAGACTTATGCAGTGTATGTGGTAATAGTGAATTATCTTTTTTGATAACTGATATTCTATTTTTTAATTGTTTTTTAGGAATTAAATCAGGTTGGGTTTCAATCCAGGCATTAGGATCGTTGGCAAGTTGGCGTATACGAGAAATATAAACATCAAATATTGTTGTTATAACATCATTCCGGAACAAGTCATTGTTATAATCCCACTGTAAAACAATATTTCCACTTTTGTTAATTGCCATGTGATCAAGCCAAACTTGTGGGGTTTGTGATATTCCCCATCCTATAGAACCTAATACAGATTCTATATTTTTATCAATAAGTGGTTGATTAATATGGCTAGTAAAGACAACAGGACACCCATAAGGATGGGTGCCATTTTTACGAAGGTCTCTAATGATATCAATACCAGAATAATCAGAATGTTGCCAAGCTTCAATAAATGTATTTTGATTGTCTTTAGATAATGAAATTAATGGTCGATTGTCTGTTTTCATTTCTAAAAGAATGACATTAGTAAAATCAGCTATAATATTATTAACTGCAGGGGCTAATGGCTTTCTATCAAATAATGTAAAGTTGAGTAATAAGCTATTTTGGCCAGTCCATCTTGCAAGTACAGATGAGAAACAGGTTGCTAATGCAATGGAAGGTGTAATATTATTTTCTTTAGCCAAATTACTAAAGTTTTTCCATTCTTTTGAGCTAAATGTCCAGCTAAGGCGTTTAATTTTTATTTTATTTATTTTTTCTGGATCCATATATAATGGCAGAAGAGGAGAGTCTGGTAGGTTTGGGATTTTATTTTTCCAATATTGATATGCTGATTCTTTGTTTTCATACTGTTTTTTATCTTGTAAATAATGGTAAAAGTCATAGTGCTCATCTAACTGAGGCAGTATTTCTCCGCTCAATAATAAACAAAGTTCAGTAAAGAGTAATGAATAACTTGTACCATCTGCAATCAACATATCAATATTAGTACATAAACGATATCTGTTGTTAGGTAGCGATATCATGTGAAAATCAATTAACTGACCGCTTTCAACATTTAGTACCTGATGGCTTAATTTTTCCCGTAATTGTAAAAGTTTTTTCTCATACTCATCTTTTGGTAATTTACTAAAATCATGATATGTAACATATTTTCTATTTGGGTTAGGAGACCAAAATTGTGTACCCTGTTGGTGAAATACTATATTCAACATGGGATGACGTTTTGATAATAATACTAATGCTTTCTCTAGACTTTCCGGAGTAAATTTAGGGGTGCCATCAAATTCTTGATAAATTTGGCAAGCAACACCACCAAGAGTTTGTTTATTCAAACGGCCGACAAAATAGGCATGTTGTATAGGTGTAAGTGAAAACTCACCAGCATTTTTTATTGTTTTATGTGTATATATATTATCTTTTCTTTCTTTTTTATTTATATCTGATTTTTTTAATATTTTATACCATCCTTTTATTGTTGGATTTAAATACAAATCTTTTAATGTTATAGCATAACCATTTTTTTGGAAAATATATAAACATTGCATAAATCCAATTGAATCAAGACCTAATTTTATCAGATTGTCCTTATCTGAAAATTTATTTTTGTCAATGTTTATTTGCTTGGAACATAATTCTTTTATGTTATTAATATCACTTAATATTTTCATTTCTATACCTTAATTATGAGTTATTTATGGCGGAGGATTGCCATTGGTACAGTACTTGAGCTAATGTTTTCATGGACCAATCCTTCTCTTGATGCCTCCTTAATTACTTGTTCAATTCCAAAAGTATACCAATCTCTTTCTATATTAAAATTTCGTATGACTTTATCGTCTTCTATGATTTTAAAATTCATATTCCAACGAATAGCCTCTTGATCTATAGGTTTGCCACTTAAATAAATTTCATAGATATGGTTCCCTATTTTTTTACTATTTAATAGTATCTTAGAAATGTTACAAGGCGTATTAAACGGCATTGTATCTACCAAAATAGCACCTTTTTTTTCTAGCCCATTTGCAAGCTTATTCCATAATATTTTTCTATCATTCTGATTAAAATATCCTATACAGCCACATATAATAGCGGCAGAAAATGATTTTGGTAGAATGGTATTTTGAAATGTATCAGCAATCACAGTTACTTGGTGTTGTATTTCAGGCAACATCATAATTCTTGTCATTAGGCCAATACGCATAGATGCAGACGGTTCAATTGCAAAAATATGTATGTCTGGAAACATTTGCGCAATTATACTTAATTCTTGGCCAGTGCCGGAACCTATATTTAACCAGTTGCCTGTTTTTACTCCCATAAACTTCAAGGATTTTATAAATGTATTTTTACGAGTTTCCCAATGAGGTTCGCTTAAAATATCATACATTTCAGCAGACTGAGTATAATAATCTTCATAGTTATCCATTCTGTAATTACCTTATTCAATTTCCTACTAATTATACATATTGCTCAAAATTGTTTGATGAAATATTTAGTTTAAGGCGTTTTTTTATTAATTTAATGGAAATTAGTACTGCGATAAAAGTATAAATAGATGATATTGCAAAAACAAAATGATAAGACCAGTTCTCCGCTGTCCAAGTGCCTAATAGAGTAGCAATGATTGCTGTAAAAGCATTTGTACATTGGAAAATAGTGAAATCAATACCAGCTTGTTTCAATGAAGATAAGCTCATTAAACCAGTGTAAAAAGAAACTAGTCCTGCAGAAAAAAGAATATATTTGAACCCTATAAGTAAAAAAAGTATTTCATGTGGGATATATTTTATTCCTATAGCCATGGATATGAAAGTAAAAATTAAACCTTGTAAACCATAGGTAATGAAAATTGATTTCCATATGCCAAATACTTTTATTAATATACCACCTAAAAGTGTTCCAAATAGGCTTGCACAAAAATTGAAGCTTCCTATTAATAGTGCAATATTATTTAATGTAATATTTATATCTATTAATAGAGGTCCGGTAATCATATCTGTGATTCTGTTACCTCCTTCTAATAAAACTACTAATAAAATACCAATTCTTACCTCTTTTCGATTAAATGCATATGATAATTTGGGTATATGGTAAGTTTCAGATGTGGTTAGTCTATCTGATTCTTTAAAGTAGAGTGTTGGAATTGTAAGTAATATGATGGTTAGAGCTGATATAGCAAATGCAGTATTTAAGCTAAAATAACTGGAAATTAATAAAAAACCACTAGTGCCTAATAATGCTCCTATTTCTCCTCCGCCAACTTGGGCAATATTTCCCCACCCTCTATTACTTGCCTTAATCTGTTCTACCGCCATGCCATCACATGCAATGTCAATAGTCGATGTTAAGAATGCACATAGGATAAATATTCCAAAAATCCAAAGATTATTCAGTTTGCTTATATTATCGTTAGGGTTTATTAGAATAAGTAAAAAAACTAAAAGAGCAACCAATGATTGACCAATAAGAATCAAGTTACGTGAACGGCGAAATTTTTTTCCAAAAGGTAATCTCAGGCGTTCAATAAATGGAGACCATAAAAATTTAAGTGTCCAAGGAAGCATAAAAAGTGAAGTCAATCCAATTAAAGAGAGAGAAAATCCTTCACTTCTTAGTAAGGTTGGTACAGATTGCATGATAATCATTGATATAAGGGTTTGGGTGATATAAACCCCACCTATAGCCATAATGATCCTTCTGTTGGCTGATAACTCATAACAGATTGATTTATAGCAGCAATGATCCTTTTGTTTTTTGTCATTGGTTTGCACTCTATTAACCCACCTTAATATTCATGTTTTCTGTTACTCAGCACACTTTCATAAGTATATATAATTTTCATGCTCAAAATGTGATCAACATCAAATAATAATAACAATGCAAATGATATTAATTCGTATTAACATTTCGGCGTAAAGTGCCATTGCACATTTTGGGGTTTATATGGAAAATAAAGGAACTTTATTTAAATCTATATCTTTTGTAGCGGCTACAATGGTAACAGTAAGCTCTGTAGCTGCCACAGAACAGCATGATAATACAATAACTGTTACTGCAACTAAGCGCATTCAAAGTAGTTTTGATGTAATTGGTAATGTGAATGTTCAAACTGATGAACAGTTAAAAAAATCTTTAGTTAATCAAACTGATGATTTGAGCGCAGTTTTTCCTGAGTTGTTATCTGCAAACCGAAGTTCGCGTATTTATAACAATATGACTCTTCGGGGCCAATCTTCGGCCGATTTCTTTTCTCCAAGTTTGGGACTGTTTGTTGATGGTGCTCCCCAGCTTTCTCAATCGTATGCTCAATCTCTTCAAGGGGTTGAGCAAGTTGAGCTACTTAAAGGCCCACAAGGAGTTATTTATGGGCGTGGCACATTGGGAGGGATTATCAGTGTTATTACCAAAAAACCCAGTAGTCACGCTGAAGTATGGTTAGGGGGGCAATATTTTGGTCAAGGGGAAAGAATCAATACAGGAGGAAGCACTGGCTACATGGAAAACGGCTGGGCTTTTCAGGGGAATGTTAGTCTCGATAGAAATAATGGTTCTTTGAACAATCCAGCATGGGATAAAAAAAATGTTGATAGCAGAGATATAAAAGCTGGATGGTTGTCTGCTAATTATATTTCCCCTGATACATTATTTGAGTCTAATTTAAAAGTAGGTGGAGAAAATTACCATTCTCATGAGGAATATTTTGTTCCTTTTTCACCTCTTTCACGTTCAAAAATTGATACTGAATGGTTATATGAAACACCTAATCTTAAACGTAAATTAAAAAATATTTCCTGGAATACAGGTTATGATTTTAATGATGAATGGAAGTTTAAAACGATACTTTCTTATCAAAATATGGATATAGATAGATTGTTTATGGACGGAACGTTACAAGATGATTCTCAGGATATTTTGTATTCAGAAGCAAGAGCTAATTATGAGGGGGGGGATCTAAGTGGAATTATAGGGGTATCATTTCAAAAGATGGGTTATAGACATGATAATTTATCTGTAGGGAAAGTCGGAATGGGAGGAAAAAAATCTGATAATGATATTTATAATTACTCTGGATATTTTGATGGTGCATACAGGATAAATGACAATTGGGAGTTAGGTGCAGGGGCTCGTTTTTCTCACGAAAAAGCAAAAACTCGAATGATTATTTTAGAAAAAGGAAAAGGTGAGTCTAATTATAATAATAATGCAGTTTTTAATGCCTTTATTCCACGAGCAAGTATCGCCTGGCTTCCAAATGAGCAGAATCGTATATGGTTTGGAGTTGGCCGCGGTTTTAAACCTGGTGGTTTTAACAAAGAAGGGGTTGATAAACTAGCTCTGACTTCTTATAAATCGGAAATTGCCACGGAAATGGAATTAGGTTGGAAATGGCACAGTGTTAATGATAACCATATGGCCGAAATTACTTTATATCAAATAGATAGTAAAGATGTTCAAGGATATGTAGGTGTTATTGGTTATCAGGCATTATCTAATATGGGAGATTCAAGAAGTCGAGGGATAGAATATCTTTGGAAATCAAAGCTTACCCCTAATCATAGTATTTCACTGGGTGGCATGTTCAATCAATCAGAGTTTACCAGTGGAGAACATAAAAATAAAAGACCTGCTTATACTCCTAGTTATAGTTCATTAATTTCATGGGAGGGCTTATATGGCAAGGAGCAAAAGTGGTCTTCTCGGATTGCAGTCAGATTTAATGGACCATTTTACTTTAATGAGCAAAATAATTTAGAACAAGGGCATTATACTGTTGTTGATGCATCAATATCATGGCACCCTACAAAGCAATATGAACTTAGTATCTATGCGAAAAATATTGGTGATGCTTTATATCGAACGTATGCATTTGGTAATAAAGCACAGCTAGGTAATCCGAGAGAGATCGGGGTTCAGGGAAGTATTAACTTTTAGGGTATAGTAAAATCCGCCTGTGCCAAAAAGCGGGTTTTTATTGTCAGCCTTAAACCACCACCTAAGCAGGTGATGATTGACCCTGTGAGGCTATAGCCTGAAGGAAACCCATGTTAAAAAACTACCTCTTACTCACCACAAGTAAAGAGGAAATAACATGGGTTTATACAGAAGTTCATCACATGTGTATTGACGTTGCAAATATCATCTAGTTTGGACTCCTAAATATCGTTATAATATATTGAAAGATAAAGTAGGAAAAGAGCTTTATAGAATAATTTATATTCTCTGCATTATGAAAGACTGTGAAGTATTGGTGCTAAATGTTCAGCCAGACCATGCTTATTTAGTTGTAATGATCCCACCTAAACTATCAATATCAACACTAATGGGAGTCCTGAAAGGACGTAGTACGATAAGGTTATATAATCGATTTCCACATATACGTAAGAAACTTTGGGGTAATCATTTTTGGGCTAGGGGATATTTTGCTGATACGGTGGGGGTTAATGAAGTCATCATTAGGCGTTATGTAAGGCATCAGGATAAAGTTGATCAAGAGCTCGACCAACAAATGGAATTGTTGGGGGATTAATAAAGAATATAGCCCCCTTATAGGAGGCCCAATTTAAAACCACCTCTTTTAGAGGCGGTATTTTACACCCGCCGTTTTCTTTTTTTTCGGAAAACTAATTTCCTATTGAGAGCGCTTGCTTTTCTGCGCACAGTGTGCCTGTGACTTTATTTTGTTAACTCAGGACAGAAAATGCGTATGAAAACTCTCCCGATATGTCTTGCCCTGACCTCACTGTTGTTGGGGGGCTGTGCAGACAAGCCAGCCCAGCCTACGGAAGCGGCGGCAGACATCGCGATTCCGCTCAACGTCGGTTATGCTCAGCCGCTGCTCCCAGATATTTATCCGTCAGCCCCGGAAGTGGTGCGTTATGACCGTTACCGGCTGGTTGATATTTCGCCTTCACAGGCACAGCGTTACCCGCTGGAACAAATTGTTCATCTGCGTATTCCTGCTTCCGTCTCCCCGACAGTCGGGGATGCGCTACATTATGCCCTGCGTGATTCCGGATATCGTCTGTGCACGTCCGATGGACAGGTGAACCACCTTTATCGTCTGCCGTTACCCGCTGTTCATTATCAGATGGGATCGATCCGCCTGAATGTGGCGTTACAGATCCTTGTCGGTCCGGCCTGGCAGTTGTGGGTGGATGATGTGCAACGGGAAGTGTGTTACCGACTTCGTCCGGAATACACGCCATCTGCGCCGGATGCAGGAATGAGCGGCGCTTCATCCGTCTCTGTGGTCACCCCACTTTCTGCGGGCAGTACGCCATTACCGGTGCCACCGGTGCTTAACACTTCCACTGGTCATACCGATGTGAATAAGGTTCATCGCGGAGGGTGGCTGAAATGACTCATTCTGAAGAATTGTCCGTAACCCCATTACATAAAAAAATTTACCGGGGGGTGATTGTGACGGGCGTGGTCGCCTGTGCTCTGGTGGCCGGTATCCCGCTGTTTATCCTCAGTAATGTTATCAGTTCACACTCAGAGGCTCTGTCACAACTCGGACAACGATTACAGGCGATTGAGATGAAGATGGCTGACTCTGTCACGGATGACCGGATGAATGCGCAACTGGACGTGCTCCGTCAGGGGCTGACGACGCTAAAACAGGATGTGGCATCACAGCGCGACACCCTCAGAACGGTGACAGCACAGCTGGCGGTGGCCGGCAAACCGGATGAACAGATCGCCGTACTGTCTGACGGGCTGGAAAAACGACTGGCACAACTGGAAACCCGCCAGGCACAGTGGGCACTGGCGTTACATCAGTTGCAGGAACAGCGCCAGCCGGAACAAAAAACGGTCAATCCCCCGGTTGTCAGGGCAAAACCCGCCACGCCGGAAACTTCCCGTCTCGGGGCTTCTGTCCGTCCATCCCGGACCGTGCCGTTTCAGTTAACCGCGATTGAACAGCGGGGCGGTCGTCTTCTTGCCGCACTGGCTCCTGCGGATATTCGTCAGCTGGGGCAGGTACAGTTACTGCCGGTAGGCGGACGTTATCAGGGCTGGGAAATGACCGACATTCAGACTGATCGTGTGACATTACGTTATCAGGGGCGCACAGTGACGTTGCGCCTGCCATAAAAGGAATGCCGTGATGAAAAACATAAGATGCGTGGTTTTACTGGGTGGGTGTCTGATGTCCGCACCGCTGACAGCTGCACAGTCTGTTTCCGGGGCAACCCGACCGGTTCAGATTGAGGCGGGGAAATCGGCTGAGAGTCAGACACAGTCATTGCAGTATGAGGCGCAGGAATGGGGACTGAGTGCGGAGGAGTATGCCCGTTTTGAGGCGCTGATGAAAGGGCGGCGCGGTATTCAGTCTCCCGGACTGGATCCCCTGACGACATTGGGTATTGAGGCCCGGTCAGACGAAGAGCGCCGCCGGCTGGCTGAAAAGTGGGTACAGCAGGAATTTGCCAGGGCAGAAAAAGAGCTGGCGTTTCAGCGGGAAGTAGATGCTGCCTGGAAGCGGCTCTATGGTCAGGTATTACCGGTCAGTCTGGGAACATTCGGCAGGATGGAACAGGGAACAGCGCAGCGCCGGCAGGCACTGTTTGTGCAGGCGGAAAATTGTAGCGCGTGTGATGCCCGTCTGGCTACTCTGCTGGCCGGCAAACAGCCGTTTGATATTTATGTGCTGGGGACAAAGGGGGATGATAACCGCCTGAGGGCTTGGGCCAGACAAAAAAATATCCCGGCAGAGCGCGTCAGAAAGCGGGAAATTACGTTAAATCATGATGGCGGTCTCTCGCTTCAGTACGGACTGACCACCACACCGGTGGTGATGCAACAGTTACCGGATGGGCGGTGGCGTCCGCTCACACCTTAATCCGGAGGCGTGATGCGTAAAAATTCCCTGCTCACTCTTGTCCTGCTGCTGTTTTCCGTGCCGTTACCGGCTCGGGAGGTGCCGCCGGGCTACCGTGAGGTGGCCCGGCAGGAGAATGTACCAGCAGAAGCCCTGTATTCCCTGGCACTGACGGAGTCATCCTGGACATTACCGGCACATCACCCGCAGGCCGGTGAAATCCATCCCTGGCCGTGGACGCTGAATGTGGCTGGTAAAGGATACCGTTATCCGACACGGCAGGCCGCCTGGCAGGCTTTACAGTCGTTTTTACAGACGACATCCCCCAGACGTATTGATGTGGGGATTGCACAGGTGAACTGGGGCTGGAACGGGCATCACTTCCGTTCCGCCTGGGAGGCCTTTGATCCTTATACCAATTTGCATGTGGCCGCCCGCATCCTGCGCCGCTGTTATGAGGCGTCACCGGGTAGTTGGATCCGTGCCGCCGGCTGTTATCACCATCCGGCGGGCGGTCAGCCCGCAGTACGCTATAAAAATAGTGTCCGGCGTCAGCTGGCGACACTGACGGGCGGTACACAACCCGTTCCCGCTCATTTACCGGCAGTCAGTACAGATCGGGCTGTATCGTTTGTGTGGATAGAACCGGAGAACAAAACCGATGCGAAATAATCCTGAAGAAAAGACAACGCGAGCCTTTTATCCCCTGCCCGTCTTGGGGATGCTGCTGTTTTGCGCAGCCGGCGGCAGTCAGGCGGCATTAACGGTGGTGGCGGATTATGGCGGGCAACCGGCAGCACCTTTTTATGACGCGATAAATAATGCCCCGAATGAATGGACAGCAAAGCCGGCGTCCCGCCCTCTGCCGTCCGTGATGGCCCCGTCAATGGTGTTGCCGGTTGAGACACCGGAAATGACGCCGGGGGAGGTGGATGACCGCGTCCTGCATTTACCGGGGATTGGGGCACTGTATCTGGTGGGGGATGATCCGTTATCCCGGGCATGGCTCACACAGCACGCAGCCCAGCTGAATGCAATGAATGCGGCCGGGATGGTGGTGAATGTGAAATCGGAAACCGGGTTACAGGCGCTTCAGGCGCTGGCTCAGGGAGGACTGCTCTCCCCAGCTTCTGGCACCGATTTAGCTCACCGTCTTCAGTTATCACATTACCCAGTTCTGATCACGGAAACCGGGTTGACCCAGCAGGTGAAGTAATGTTACCGCCGATATGGCCTTCAGATGGGGTTGACTCCCCGGCATTCTGGTTGGCCGTGCTGATGTGGTGCGTGTTCTTTGTTGTGATGAGACTCCTGGGGAAAAAAAACCGTCCTGCCCGCCGTCATCGTCACTGTCACGGGAAAGAATCGCGTGTACCGGAAAAAGAAAATCCGTCAGATCCTCCCTGTGGTTGAGTGCAGTGAGCACATTGTTTTCCGGACGTGTCGGTGAATTTTCAAACAGTGTTTCCAGTGGAAACGCTGGATGATTTTTGAACACTGTTTCCACTGGAAACACCGGTGAATTTTTAAACACTGTTTTCCGGGGTAACACCAAAAAAGAGTTTGAGAGAATGAGTGATCGTTATGTGATAGAGGCCTGGCTGCGACCGGCCGTGGAATTGAACAGTGCTCTGGTGTCCGGCGGGGCGGCGTTTGTGTGTGCGGTAGCACCCTGGGCAGTGGCATTGTCTCCGTCCGTGAGTTATGTCACCGCCGGTGCGTTTGCCGGTTTTTCCGCATTGCGGGCACATCAGGGATTCCGGGTATTACGTTACCGCCGGAATCTCCGGCGTCTGCCCCGCTATCAGGTGACGTCGGCACAGGTGCCGGTCAGCCGGCAGCGTCTGTTTCTGGGAAAAGGGTTTCAGTGGCAGCAAAAACACACGCAACGCCTGCTGGAAACCCAGCGTCCGGAAGTGGAGCGGTATGTTCAGCCGCCGGCACATTACCGGCTGGCCCGGCAGTTTGAACTCCGTTTTGAATCCCGTTTTCCGGCGGTTTGCCGGCTTTTGCAAAAAGACAGTTGGCTGAATCCGGTCCGCCCGCTGACGCCGGTGGGGGGGAATCCGGTGTTACACGGTGTGGAGCCGGATGAGGTGAATGTGACCATAGATTTGCGTGAACGGGTTGGTCATATGCTGGTACTGGGGACCACCCGTGTCGGCAAAACCCGTCTGGCGGAAGTGCTGATCACTCAGGATATCCACCGGGGGAATATCACGATTGTTTTTGATCCGAAAGGGGATGCGGATTTATTGCGCCGGATGTGGGCGGAAGCGCATCGTGCGGGGCGCAGTGAGGAGTTTTATGTTTTTCACTTGGGCTGGCCTGATATCAGTGCCCGTTATAACGCCATCGGGCGTTTTGGCCGAGTATCGGAAGTCGCGGGGCGGGTTGCCGGCCAGTTATCCGGGGAAGGGAACAGCGCGGCGTTCCGGGAGTTTGCCTGGCGGTTTGTTAATATCATTGCCCGGGCACTGGTTGCTCTGGGGGAGCGTCCGGATTATGCCAAAATTTTACGTTATGTCACCAATATCGGGGAACTCTATCAGACATATTCGATGCAGGTGATTAAAGCACAACTACCTGATTTGTTTGTCCAAATCGAGAATGCGCAGAACGCGCTGACGGTCGAGGATGTGCCCCGTCATCTGCAAAGTGATCCGAAAGCTGTGGCTATCTGGGCAACGGAGCTGGCGTTAAGTAGTGAGAAAGGGAAAAAAATCTATGATCCGATTTTGGACGGGCTGCGCAGTGCGATCCGTTATGACCGGACCTATTTTGATAAAATAGTGGCTTCTCTGCTGCCGTTACTGGAAAAACTGACTACCGGAAAAACTGCCGCCCTGTTGTCGCCGGATTACACCAATATGCAGGATCCCCGTCCGATTTTTGACTGGCAGCAGGTGATTCGGAAAAAAGGGATTGTATATGTCGGGCTGGATGCGTTATCGGATGCGGAAGTGGCGGCAGCGGTGGGGAATTCCATGTTTGCGGATTTGGTCTCGGTAGCCGGGCATATTTATAAATTCGGGACTCAGGATGGACTGCCGGAGGATGAGCACGCCGGAAAATTACCGATCAGCCTGCATTGCGATGAATTTAATGAACTGATGGGGGATGAATTTATTCCGTTACTGAACAAGAGCGGCGGCGCGGGGATTGAAGTGACGGCCTACACACAGACCTGGTCTGATATTGAAGCCCGGCTGGGGAATGCGGCGAAATCGGCGCAGGTCACCGGTAACTTTAATACGCTGGTGATGTTGCGTGTCCGTGAACTGATGACCGCGAAATTACTGACGGAACAGTTACCGGAAGTGGATATTTACACCAAAACCCTGGTATCCGGGATCACCGATATTTCCAATCCGAGGCAGGGGAGTGATTTTACCTCCAATACCCAGGACAGGGTCAGTATGGTGGCTAAACCGCTGCTGTTACCGGCAGATATTATTCAGTTACCGAAAGGACAGGCGTTTGCGCTGCTGGAAGGCGGGAAGTTATGGAAAATCAGGATGCCCCTGCCGGCGGCAGAGGCTGATGCCCTGATGCCACCGGATTTACAAAAAATCGCACAGTATATGGAGAAAAATTACCGTACCGGCGAAACTTGGTGGACTGCGTCATCATTTTCGGATGCGCGGCATGACAGCGGCGGTATGAATGTGGCTGAGATGGCACCGGATACCGAAGGGGGCAACGATGGCAACTGCTGAGGTACGTCAGGAAACCCCGCGTCACCCGGCAAAAGACCCCGGTTTGCCGGCTAAATTGTTGTGGCACTGGCCGTGGGCCATCATCGGGGTATTACTGGCCTCCTGGGTATGCAGTCTGTTGATTGAGTGGGTCGGGATTGCGTTTTTCTGGGCGGACGAAGGGGCGGAGCACAGCCGGCAGGTGATGTTAACCGAGAGCGGGTATCTGTCAGAAGGGTTTACCCGTAGTCTGCTGATGTCCAGTCCGGCGCAGTGGCTGGCTCATACCGTTGAACAGGCATACCGGTGGCTGTTTGTGGAGTCCGGGCTGATGGAGAGCTGGCAGAACGTGTATCCTGTCAGCGGGAATGCAGTTGCCCGTGAACTGGATGACTGGCGGATTTGGTTTGTGTCCGAGCTGAGAGACTATCTGCTGGCGACGGTTTATGTGACGCTGACCTTTTTTATCCGGGTGACTATTCTGGTGCTGTCGATGCCCCTGTTTGTTATGGTGCTGTTGGTGGGCATGGTGGAAGGCTTTAACCGGCGTGATTTGCGGCGTTATGGTGCCGGGTATGAATCCAGTTTTGTGTATCACCACGCCAAGCGTTTTGTTAAGCCGGCCTTTTTTGTTCCGTGCATGATTTATCTGTCCTGGCCGTCTGCCATTTACCCTAATCTGGTGTTGTTACCGGCGGCTCTGTTGTTCGGGCTTGCGGTGGCAGTGGCTACCGCGTCATTTAAAAAATATTTATAGGCGCTGGGCAGAGACACACAACACTTGTTTTTGTGTGTCTCTGTCAGCAGACAAGCGGCTAGGCCGCGCGTCAGTGGTGTGATGGGGTTATCCTGCGCTGATTGATGGATTGATGAGTGTGAGCAGTAAATAAAGTGGCGGGTTGTCTGTCGTGATGAGTTGCCAGCCACATTGTGTCAGCAGTTCAGCTAGTGCGGCGATATCACCTCCGATTTTTACAGGTAGGTGTGCGGTCTGATGACCGTCAGTATCAAAAGCCTGCTCCAGTGCATTTTTGGATAAACAGATGGTGTTGCTGAGCGTATCCGGGCTCACCGCATGTCGTCTGTGCCACGATTTATCACTCAATAACTGATAGGCAAAGCCTGCCTCCTTGGCCGATTCAAGCGCATAAGTGAGCCGGAACAGATCGCTCTGCTCGTGTAATGCGCCTGTACAGGAGCGGTACAGATAATCCAGTTTTTGTGGCAGTTTGGCCCGGCTCCCCAGTGTACGTCCCTGTTGAAGCAGCCAGTCAATATCCGGCGTAACGTCACGGTCAAAACGGCGTTGCTTTTTGGCGGTTGCCAGCCAGCGTATTAAAAACAGGTTTTTCTGCATGTCGGACTGCACCAGCCCCTCCCTGCGGGCCAGATGCAGGGCAACCAGTGCACACCAGGCAAAATGCCCAGTTTTTCGGGTGATGGTCTGACTCATAGGCTCACTTTTATTTATTCATTTCAGCTATTTTCGCAAAAAGCAAGCAATATAAAATTAAAAAATTTGGAAAACTAATTGTTTGCTGTTTTTTCTGTCCGCCTTTTTTACCCTGACTCCACGTTAACCGTCTTTAAGGAGTCGTTATGCGATTATTTTCTCCGCTTATTTCCCTGTTTGCGTTGGTTGTCAGTGCATTTGGGGTATTGCCTGCTCAGGCCGCTGAAAAAGATGAACTGGCGCTGACGTTAAAGCAGCTCGATCACATCCAGGCCAGCCTGGAGCGCGCCCGTATTCAGGCAAATCAGGACAATCACGCCCGTTTTTATTTTGATTATTCCCGCGCCTCCAGAGAGGTGGAGATTATCCGGCAGGGGATTGTCCGCTATCTGGAGCCTTCCCGGGCCCAGCCCACGGTGCCGGTTAATGTGGCGGAGCCGCTGCGCGGGGATTACCGCCGGGAGCAGCGATGAATCCGTCACAGCAGGCGGCATTTGAGGCTGCTGCCGGCTCGGGGATGTCTCCGGCTGTTCTGAATCTGTTGTGTATCGGGGCATTACTGGCGGTGCTGTTTTTATGGGCAGCCTGGGGACTGGTTGATGTTTACCGGGGCTGGGCAAATGAAAATGTTCGTACTGCAAGGGTGGGGCAGTTTGCTGTCCGGGCAGTGATATTACTGGTGGTCTGCATCTGGATGTTTGCCAGTTGAGTGTGCTGTTTAATTTATTTTACAGAATGAAAGGTCATTTTATGGATATGAAATCATTTTGGGGACGTGGTGTCCGTCGTATTGGTGCGTCAGTGGTGACGTTATTCACTTTATTCAGTCTGATGCCGGCGTATGCCGCACTGCCTTCGGTGGAACCCCCTTCTTCCGGTGGCGGCGGCGGACTGATGGACACCATTAAAGGCTATCTTAATGACGGCATTGTGATTGGCGGGCTGGTTGTGGCTGCGACGGCTTTTATCGTGGTGGCCATTGCCGCGGTCACCACGTTCAATGAAGTGCGCGACCAAAAGGCTGGCTGGGGTAAATTCGGTACAATTATTGTAGTCGGTGTCGTCCTGATTGTGGCGGTCGTCTGGCTGGCCGGAAAATCCGCCACTATTATTTTTTAAGCGGAGGCAACGATGCAGACCATCGATTTTATGCCGGATCGCTTAAATGCAGAGCCCACCGTCTTTCGCGGATTTACCACCCATGAAATGTTTGCCGCCGCCGGTGTCGGTTGTGTGGGCGGGAGCGTTATCAGTATCCCGCTGTTACCGCTGGCCGGGTGGGTGATCCTGCCGACCGGCGCGTTGATAATGCCGCTGTTGGTGGTGTTTTTTGGCGGCACTTTTCTGACCCGTATCAAACGCGGAAAACCGGAAAATTATCTCTACCGCCGATTGTCCTGGAAACTGCAAACTGGGTTTGCCCGCACATTGCCGCTGACCGGACGGCTGACTGAAAAATCCCTCATCACCGTATCTCAGGGATGGTTTTTACGCCGGACGCAGGCGCTGTCACTGTGCCGGTATATCGCCGGAGGCCGCCATGAGTAAATTTCGTCATGCCCTGCAAAACCGGGACCAGCACATTCTGACACTGCGGATGATCTGCGGGGTGCTGGTGCTCTGCCTGTTTGTGGCCTTTGCCGGCTGGATGCGGGCGCCGGCTAAACTGACGATCCATAATCCGCCGGATTTGCGCTCCGGCAGTACCCGGGCATGGTGGGAAGTGCCGCTGCCGACGGTGTACGCTTTCAGCTTTTATATTTTTCAGCAACTGAATGCCTGGCCGAAAGACGGCGAGGTGGATTATCCGCGAAAGATTGCACAGCTCAGTGCCTATCTGACGCCGTCCTGCCGGGCGTATTTTGAGAAAGAGGCCGCTTACCGTACTACGCTCGGGGAGCTGAAAGGGCGTTCCCGGGTGGTGTATGAGATCCCGGGACGCGGGTTCAGTGAGGATAAAGTCCGGGTGATTGACCGGGATAACTGGATCGTGCGCCTGGATTTGGTAGCGGATGAATATTTTAGCGCGGAGCCGGTCAAGCGAGCGACGGTACGTTATCCGGTGAAAGTGGTGCGCTGGGAGGGCGATCCGGAAAGTAATCCGTTTGGTCTGGCCCTGGACTGCTATGACGGGCTGCCTCAGCGTCTGGAAGCGGCGGAGCAGAATAAGGAGGTCAGTCAATGAGCATAAAACGTCATCTGACGGCCTGTGCTCTGGGGATTTCGGCGGTGTTTTCTGTGGCCGCTCTGCCGCTGCCGGTGCAGGCGGTAGAGCTGGTCCGCTGGGAGCGTATTCCGTTACCGGTTTCTCTGCATGTGGGGGAAGAGCGCATTGTGTTTGTGGAAAAAAATGTGCGTGTCGGTTTTCCACCGTCTCTGAATGAGAAACTGCGGATCCAGAGTACCGGAGGGGCGGTGTACCTGCGGGCGGAAAGCGCCTTCCCGCAGACCCGCCTTCAGTTACAGGATGTGGAAAGCGGGGAAATCCTGTTGCTGGATGTGACGGCCACTGCCGGTAAAGGGAAGCTGGAGCCGGTGCGGGTGGTGTACAGCGGTGAAGTCAGTACGCAGCGTGACAGTCAGAGCGTCAGACGCAGCGGGCAGGCTGCGGGGGCAGCAGCCGATGCCGTACCGGAAAGCGTGGACCGCAAAGCGAAAACCCGTTATCCGGCGCCGTTACTGGTCTTACTGACCCGTTATGCCGCCCAGAGTCTGTATGCACCGTTAAGAACAGTGGAGCCGGTGTCCGGCGTACAACCTTTGCCACTGACCTTACCAAAAACACTGACAGCACTCTACCCGTCTGAACCACTGATCGCGCGGCCGCTGGCCGGCTGGCAGGCGGCGGAGTACCGGGTGGTGGCGGTGAAACTGACCAATCAGTCCGCTCAGAAAGTCGTGCTGGATCCCCGTCAGTTGCAGGGGCAGTTTGTCAGCGCCACGTTCCAGCATCAGTGGCTGGACGCGAAGGGCACACCGGAGGATACCACCACAGTGTATCTGGTGATGAAAGGCAAACCGGATAAGGCGTTTCCTGCGGAGCCGCCTGTCCGGAGGACGGGAGGGAAAGCCCGATGAAAGTGAAATCCAATACGCTGGTTAAAATTCTGGTGCCGTCCGCACTGGCGTTGGCGGTGCTGATTGGTATCAAAAGCTGCCAGCCCGACACGCCGGTCACCGGCAGCGGACAGGACAACCTGTCTCAGTCAATCAATGACCTTGACCCAGGGGAGCTGAAGTCACTCGGGATTGAGGGGGATACCCCGGCCGATACACTGAGGACGCTGATTGGCACTATGAAAACGGTACGTGACCGTCAGGCGGAATTGATCGCCCAGAATGAGAAATTGCTGGAAGAGAATGCGCAGCTGCGTAACCGGCAGCAGAATGTGTCGGGGCAGATCCAGTCTGCGGTGGCTTCCGTCCGTCAGGAAGCGGAGAGTCAGCAGCGTGCCCTGCAACAGGAGCAGCAGACACTGATGCGGCGTCTGGATAGCCTGGGGGAAACGCTGACAGCATCAGGTGGTCAGCCGGCTCAGGGCAGCGGACAAGGCGATATTCCGCTGGGACTGGGGCTGGATACCGGGGGCAGCGGACTGACGGTGAAAGACGGGTTGCTGTGGGCTGAGCCGCAGGATGCACAACCGGCTGAACCGGGGCGGATGGTGAACGGACAACCGGCTAAACCGGCGTTTCCGACCTCTTTTCTGGAGGATAACGCCATTACCCGTCAGAAAGCGGAACTGGACCGGGTGGCCAAAAATCAGCGCACGCTCTCCGGTACAGTGGACGGTGAGGCCCATACCGAACCGGCGTACACGATACCGGAGAATGCCACCCTGGTGGGCAGCCAGGCGATGACGGCGTTGCTGGGGCGGGTGCCCATTGACGGTAAAGTGACCGATCCGTATCCGTTCAAGGTGGTGGTGGGAAAAGACAACCTCACGGCGAACGGCATTGAGTTACCGGATGTGGAAGGGGCGGTGATCAGCGGCTCGGCCACCGGTGACTGGACATTGTCCTGTGTGCGCGGGGATATCACCTCGATCACCTTTGTTTTTACGGACGGCACGATCCGCACGGTGCCAAAGCCGGCTGACCGGACGGACGGCGGCAGTCAGGCCAACAGCGGACAGAATGCCCGTAATAACGGCGGGTCGCTCGGCTGGATTTCAGATGAGAGCGGGATCCCGTGTATCAGCGGTGAACGTAAAACCAATGCCGGCACCTATCTGCCGACCCTGTTTGCCCTGACGGCAGCGGCCTCGGCCGGGGATGCGATGTCGCAGAGTCAGTATACCGCGCAGAACAACGGGTACGGTATCACCTCCTCGCTCTCCGGGGATGCGGGGAAAGCGGCGCTGGGCAGTGCCATCGGCGGCGGGTTTAAGGATGTGGCGGACTGGGTGAAATCCCGCTACGGGCAGACCTTTGATGCGGTGTATGTGCCGCCGGGGCAGAAAGTCGCGGTGCATATCAGCCGTCAGATCCCGGTGGATTATGAATCGCAGGGACGCCGGGTGAATTACGGTTTTTCACTGACAGAGGGTGAGGAAGGAGGTCTGGAGTGACGTATTTTGCGAAGCCGGGGGTGCTGGCTGTGACGCCGGTGACGTTTCCGCTGGTGTTTGTGTTCAGTGCCGGACAGGCCGGTTGTACTGGAAGTCATTTTTGCCTGACGGTGGCCGGTCATCAGGTGTTTGATGAGGAGCAACAGCAGCTGATTGCCGGCATGTCACCGGCGACGATACAGCTGGCGTGGCAGAGTACCGCCGGTGAGACGCCCGGGGCGGTTCTGTCTGTGGGCCGTCACCGGGTGGGGCTGAGTGACAACGACATTACCGTTTACCGGTTTGCCCCGCGGGATGAGGCGTGGCCGCAGGACAGTGACTGGGATCGCCTGCTGTACACCGTTTTTAAAGGGGAGGCGCCGGATAAAGCCGGCTGGCAATGTGTGCCTTTTTCACTATCTGAACTGAGCTGTCACGGTGAGTTTGCCCGGCTGACCTGCCGGGGGGCGATCCTGAAGGGCGCGGGAGGCGTCATATCATGAGAATGATGAAATGTGTGATGAAAAGCAGAGTGCTGTGCGCACTGGTGTTGTTGCTGGCCGGCTGTGCCACCTCCAAAGAGGAGCTGCTGCCGGCGGGAAACAGCGACATGATGGCCATCTGGTCCGGCAGACAGGCTGATCCGAACGGTGCGGCGGACAGCCGGACGGTGACGGAGACCGCCCGCAGCGCCCTGCGACGCGCCCTGACGAATGATGAAGCCGCGCGCCTTCAGCAGGCGGACACCGCGTATACCCGGACACAAAGCAGTGAGATCCATCAGCAGTTTCCGCGTCTGCCGAACCCGGACATGGTGATGTATGTGTTCCCGCATCTCTCGGCCGGCAATCTGCCGGTGCCGGGATACAGTACGGTGTTTCCGTTTTACCATCAAGTGCAGTATGCCCTGCCGGGTGAGCGTGTGGAGGGCTTGTGATGGGATTTTCATTATTCCGCTCACGCCGGAAAGCGCAGGCGGTTTCTGCTGAAAAAACGGATGAAAACAAGGCTGACAAAACCGTACACCGCAGTACACCGGCAGAGAATGCCGGTTTAGGCCGTCAGCCGCTTTCCCGGCCGGGAAAAATGACCCGGGCGGATGAGCAGAAGATTTACCATGCGAATCCGTCCTTTATTGATTACCTGCCCTGGGTGGAATTTCTGGATGAGGAGCAATGCCTGCTGCTTGATGACGGGGTGTCGGTCGGGGCGGTGTATGCCGTTGAGCCGGCGCCGACGGAAGGGCGCTCTGCCGGCCGTCTGCTCGAAATCCGGGATGCGGTGGAGGATGCGCTTCAGGACAGTCTGGATGAGCATGATGATAACCCGTGGGTGGTGCAGTTTTTTTGTCAGGATGAGGACGACGTGAGCGTCACACTGGCCACATTGCGGGACTATATCCTGCCGGCGGCCCGGGGCACCGCGTTTACCGAAGCCTGGCTGACCGAAATGGCGCGTCATTTACGGGGGATTGCCCGTCCGGAAGGGCTGTTTAAGGACACGGAGGTGACCGGACAACCCTGGCGCGGACAGCAGCGCCGGACCCGGATGGTGGTTTACCGCCGGCTGGGGAACAGCTATACCGATCCGATGCCGCCGGTGGCGATGCTCAATCAGATGTGTGACCGGCTGGTCAGCAGTCTGGGCAGTGCCGGCGTGCAGTGTGTCCGCCAGGACGGGAGGCAGGTGCATCAGTGGCTGCTGCGTCATTTCAATCCGGCCCCTGACTGGGTGGACCGGGAGACGCTGTACCGGGAAGGGGCGTACTGGCCGGCGGCGGAGGAAGCCCCGGGCACCCTGCCGGTGCTGAAGGATTTTGCGGAAACGCTGTGGTTTACCCCGCCCCGGTCGGATGTGGAAAACGGCGTGTGGTGGTTTGATAACCTGGCGCACGGTGTGGTGAATATCGAAAAACTGCGTAAAGCCCCGGGGCCGGGGCACCTGACCGGGGAGCAGAAGCGCGGTGACAAAAATATCAATGCGCTGATGGACCTGTTTCCGGAAGGGACGATGCTGTCGATGACCATCGTCACACAGCCCCAGGATACGCTGGAGCAGGAATTTACCCGGCTGGGGAAAAACTCGGTGGGGGAAAACACCGACTCGCAACGTACCCGCCGGGACGTGGAAACCGCCAGAGGTTTACTGGGGCACCGCCATAAGCTTTACCGGGCCTCCCTGTCATTGCTGCTGCGTGCCGGCTCGGTGGAGGAACTGAACAAAAAGCGCGTGGATCTGACGGCCACGCTGCTGAATGCCGGTCTGGAGCCGGTGAAGCCGGAATATGATGTGGCGCCGCTGAACGGGTATCTGCGTGCCCTGCCGATGTGTTTTGACCCGCAGACGGATAAAAAACACTGGTATACCCGGCTGACCTGGGTACAGCACCTGGCCGGATTACTGCCGGTGACCGGGCGCACCAGCGGCACCGGGCATCCCGGCTGGAGTTTCTTTAACCGGGGCGGCGGGGTGCTGACCTTTGATCCGCAGAATAAACAGGATCGTACCCAGAATGCGCATCTGCTGTTATTCGGTCCCACCGGGGCCGGTAAATCCGCCACCTTATGCGCACAGTTATCGCAGCTGATGGCGGTCCGCCGTCCGCGTCTGTTTATTGCGGAGGCCGGTAACTCCTTTGGTTTACTGGCGGACTATTACGCCAGTCTGGGGCTGAGTGTCAATAAGGTCAGTGTCAAGCCCGGCAGCGGGGTGCGTCTGCCGCTGTTTGCGGATGCGCATCAGCTGCTGATGATGGATGAACAGCGTCTGGCACTGAATGCGGATGAACTGCCCGAGACGGACAGTGAATCTGAGGATGATGACGGGCAGCGTGACATTCTGGGGGAAATGGAAATCTCCGCCCGCATGATGATCACCGGCGGGGATGTGCGGGAAGAAGCGGAGCTGAAGCGGGCTGACCGGGCGATGATCCGCCGGGCGCTGATGGCGGGGGCCCGGGCGTCTTATGCCGCCGACCGGCAGATGCTGCCGGCGGATTTGCAGGAGGCGCTGTATGCCCTCTCCCGGGGGGAAGGTGAAGAGGAAGGGCGGGCATTAAATCCGCAGCGCCGGGCGAAAGCGGCCGAAATGGCGGAATCCCTGGGGATGTTTACCGAACCGGGCAGTTTTGAGCATGAGCTGTTTAATCTGCCGGGGGAGCTGTGGCCGGAGGCGGATGTGACCCTGATTGATTTAGGGCACCTGGCGCGGGAAGGGTATGAGGCCCAGATGGCGCTGACGATGGTGAGTCTTATCAACTCCATCAACAATATTGCCGAGCGGGATCAGTACCGGGCCCGGGACATTAATTTTGTGGTGGATGAGGCGCATATCGTGACGGTCAACCCGCTGTTATCCCCCTATGTGACCAAAGTGGTGAAAATGTGGCGGAAACTGGGGGCCTGGCTGTGGCTGGCGACCCAGAACCTCGATGACTATCCGGACTGTGCCGAGAAAATGCTCAATATGGCGGAGTGGTGGGTGTGTCTGACGATGCCGCAGAAAGAGGTGGAGGCAATCGCCCGCTTTAAGACGCTCAGTGAGGAGCAGAAACAGGTGCTGCTGTCCGCAGCCAAACTCTCCGGCTGTTACACGGAAGGGGTGGTGCTGGCGCGGAAAGTGGAGGCGCTGTTCCGGGTGGTACAGCCGAGCTTATATCTGGCGCTGGGGATGACGGAAAAAGAGGAGAAGCAGCAACGGCGGGTGCTGATGGAGCAATACGGATGCAGTGAGCTGGAAGCGGCGTTCAGGGTGGCAGATGAACTTGACCGGAAACGGGGGTTACCGCCCCGGGTGCCGGGATGATGAAACGGGTGGAGCAGGGAGTGGGTAAACCGTGTTGCAGCACGGCTTACCCGGCCGCTTCATTGGGTATGTTAAAAAGAGGAAACATGACGTCATGAAAACGACGGGAGTTAAAGTAACGCTTTTGTCGCTGGTTGTCAGTTATTCCTGCGCTTTACAGGCCAAAAACGTGTCACTGGGGGACACGGCCGTGGCCACGGGGCAGCACAGTACGGCTGTCGGTGAGGGCAGTATGGCGCTGGGGAACAATATGACGGCGGAACAGGCGCAGGCGGCGATGAAAGCCCAGAATGCCCTGTTGCAGAACAGGGCGCAGGCGCATGAGCAGTACATGCAGACGCAGGCCCTGTTTGACAGTAAATCGCTGGCGAACAGCAATATTCTGGAGCGTCAGGAAGCGATGAAACCGTTGTTGCAGCAACAGGAGACCCTGGCGGGTCAGCGTACCGCGCAACAGCAGCAGGTGAC
The DNA here is from genome assembly GCF_000160755.1 of Proteus mirabilis ATCC 29906. Classification (GTDB taxonomy): domain Bacteria; phylum Pseudomonadota; class Gammaproteobacteria; order Enterobacterales; family Enterobacteriaceae; genus Proteus; species Proteus mirabilis. Next base: position 279,477 of record NZ_GG668579.1, on the reverse strand, counting down.
ACAGGCACAGCAGGTCGCTGACCGGATGGCACAGATTTATGAACGCAATCTGGGGGCGGTTTCACAGATTGTGGATGAGAATTTTGTGGCGTTGTGGCAGCAGGGGCAGGCTGACCGTCTGGCTCAGGAAGTGAAAAAACGGGTTGAGCAGGATACGTCGGTCAGTAATGACACGCAGTTTTATGTCAGTTATGTTAATGCCTATATTGAAGCGAAAACCAGAAGTGCTCTGGTTAATGAAACCATCAAAGAGAAAACCGGTTCTCAGATTACGACCAACTATCAGGGTGTGGCCCTGTCCCCGGTACTGAGTGCCGGCCACAGTGATAAAGCGATGCTGTGGTCGGATGCGGTCACGGACAGCGAGCAGAAGAAACAATTATCCCGTTTACACCTGAATACCGCGGCCCTGAAGGGCGTTGCCGGTTATCAGGAAGAGCTGGCCAAAATCGCCCTGATCACCTCTGCGGACGGGAAAAAGAATCTGTATCAGGCTTATCAGAAAAATGCCCGGCAGCAAATTGAGCAGGGGCTCACCGGGGTGACAGAGGCCGGGAAGCAGATCCTGTCAGAGCTGTATCTGGATAACATCGATGAAGGCACCTTTAATCAGATGGTCAGCGGTATTTTCACCCGCTATGAGAATCAGCTGAACTACCTGATCCAGCTGGATAAGGTCAACAGTTTATCGCCGGACAGCCCGGATTATGCCAAAGAGTTACAGCAACTGCTGGTACTGGAAAGCCGTCCCCGGGATAACACCGTCGGGCTGAATACCAACCCGGAGGCGCTGAAACAAAAAGTGGATCAGTACCTTCAGGACAATGCGCTCAGTCACACACAGGCCATGTCGTCACAGGCCACACAGCTGAAACAGCAGTTATCGGCGGAAAAAGCCGTCACCGATCAGGCACTGAAGCAGGCAGAAACGCAACTCTCCCGGCTGGAAAAGGATCTCTCCGCGCTGGATACAAAGTTGTCTGATTTGCGTCCGACGCAATCCGAGCTGGAAAACATCCGGGATCTGGAGAAGGTGAAAGCCGAACTGGCGCAGAAACAGGCGGAATATCAGGCGGCGGATAAAGCCCTGAATGAGGCGCAAAGTACGCTGAGTCAGGGTAAACAGGCTGTTGCGGTCGGGGATAAGAGTCTGGCGCTGGGCGAAAAATCCGTGGCACTGGGTGTGGATGCCCGGGCGCTGGCGAAAAACAGTGTGGCACTGGGGGACGGCAGCCTGGCTGACCGGGATAACAGCGTGTCCGTCGGCCGTGAAGGTCAGGAACGTTTTCTGACGCATGTGGCGGCCGGCATTGCAAAAACGGATGCGGTCAACAAAGGGCAACTGGATGAGGAGCGGGATGCGCGTATTGCCGGCGATAAGCAGACGCTGAAACAGGCCATGGACTACACCGATGTGAGCATTCAGTACAGTGAGGCGAAGATAAACAAGCGGATTACGGAAGAGCAGCAGGCCCGTATTGAGGGGGAGGAACAGACCCTGGCGGCCGCAAACCGCTATACCGATGAGACGTTCGGGCAGGTGACCCACACGGTGCTGGACAATGCCCGGCAGTATACCGACCAGCGTTTCAGTCAGCTGGACAATAAAATCAGTCAGGTGGAGAAACGGGCCAATGCGGGGATTGCCGGGGTGACCGCAATATCTTCCATTCCGTATGTGAACAGTGAGCGTTTTTCGTTCGGGATGGCGATGGGGCATTACCGTGATGCACAGGCGATAGCCACCGGGGTGCAGTATAAGCCGACGGCCAATACCAATGTGCGCCTGAATGCGTCATGGAATAACGGCGGCGATACCAGTATCGGCGCCGGGTTTGCGGTGGGCTGGTAACCGGTGAAAACCCGCCGGTCACCGGCGGGTTTTGATGCGCTTTTCTTCTCTCACCGTTCGTTTGTGAGGACTGACCGAATGAAAAAACGATTTTTATCTCTTTCCGGATTGCTGATGCTGTCGCTGTCATGCCTGCCGTTGACCGCCGGGGCGGCAGTGGTGCTGTATACCACGCAGGATGACGCTCTGCCGCAGACGGACATCCCGTTTGAGGTGGTGTATCTGGATGCGCCTGAACGCCTGCTGGATGAGGCCCTGCTTCAGCCGGGGACGGAACTGAGTGAAGCGGATGCCCCGCACATCACCGCCCTGTTACAAAGTCCGGCCTGGCAGGCCAGAGAAACGGCATTACGGCAGGCTTATCAGGGCGTGGTTCAGGCCTGGCAGCTGGGGGTGTCATCTCTGCCGGCGGTCGTCGTTGATGCGCAGTGGGTGGTTTACGGCACCACCGATATTGCACAGGCGGTGACGCAGATACAGCAGTACCGGGAACAACAGGAAGGAGGAGGTCAACCATGACCCGACAATCACATCGCCGGCGTCTGGCGGGGGCTTTGTTACTCGGTTGTTCACTGGTGCCGGTGGCGGAAGCCAGTCTGAGTACCGCCACTCTGGTCGCTTCTGCGGCCTCACCGTCGTGTATCAGCTGGCGTATCAGCGGGATTTGCTACTGGCTGAAGTGTGGCTGGGGCGGCTGCCGTATCCGGACATCTGTCCGGGTGTCACATTTTATTCCGCAGGCGGTGGTCTCGGCCTACCATGCCCCGGGTGAAAACCCGTGGCGGGAAATGTCACTGGTCAGCGGGGCGGCCGGCGGGATTGAAAATGCCGTGACCGGCGTGCTGAGCGGGGTATCTGCCGGGGGCGGAAACAGTGAACAGAAGTTTGAGGCAAAACGTAAAACCGCCCTGCACTTTTTTTATGCGGATGCTATCGGTCATCCGGCAACCACCCTTATCGGCGGCAGTATTCCGGGGTATTCCTGTGACAGCGCAGCCACACCGCTGTTTCCTTATTACCTGAGCACGCTCGACAGTGTGCCGTGGCGGCTCGATGTGCCGGAAATGGCGTATCCGGAAGCGATAATTCCCGGGAAACGGGAAATCGGGGGGCAGAGCCGGGGCAACATGTGGGGAAATCTCTATCCGCGCAGCGGTTTTGTCAACCAGCAGGACGGGGATAAAGCGGCGGCTGTGGTGGCGCAGCGCGTGGCAGATATTATGACCCGCACCGGGCAGGCGCATACCTATGTGCCCCTGAAAGGCAACCGCCGGGATGGCTATTGGCCGCCGGACGCGGTGACGGAGAATACCGGGACAAAAAACCATAAATGGCAGCGCCTGTCGCCGGGGCTGAAAAACAGCTGTGCGGTGTTTCCGGATGAGGGCGGAGCACAGGCACAGGACGGTAATTATGCCTGGGCATTGTGGCAGCCGTACAGCTGCTGCAAGCGCATGGGGCAAAAATTTCTGTACAGCACAACGTTTTAAGCAGGGATTTTAAGATGATGAAAGCAAAACGACACACGTTTTTTCCGCCGGCGCTGACACTGATGGTGTTATGCAGTGTACCGGCATTTTCTGTCCGGGCCGGGCTGGATTTTTCTGCCGGTGCGAATGATATCGGCTACGGCGCAAATGTTTCCGGCGCGGTCTCCGACAAACTGTACTACAACCTGGGCGGCGGCACGGTGTTATCCCAGCCGCCGGGGCGCAGTAATCTGCAACGTCTGGGGATGAGCATGGGCTGGAACAGTGATCTGATGTGCGGCAATTTTGATATCAAAACCACGGTGGGCAACCAGCTGAACGGGGTGACGGCCGGCTTTAAGAATCTGATGAGTGAGGTGATCCAGAATGCCACCGGGGCGGTGGCCAGTCTGCCGGCGATGGCTATCCAGCGGGCGAATCCCGGCCTGTATGAAATGCTGACCAACGGGGTGTTGCAGGCTAATGTGGCGTTTGATAAGGCGCAGCTGAACTGTCAGAACATGGCTAAACGGATGATGGACTTTTCAGAAAATAATCAGTGGACGCAGGCGGCGATCCTCGAAGAAGCAAAGAATATCATCAATAACAGTGACGGGGATGCGGTAAAAACTGACCAGCAAATTCAGCAAAGCAGTGGCGATAAAGGGGTTGTATGGATAGGCGGGAAACAGCGCGGTGGGGTTGGTCAGCCTGCGATTCAGCCGGCGCAGGATTTTGCACAGGCCGGCTTTAATATCATGAACGGTCTGCCGGCAACCAGTACGGCCCCGGTGCCGGCCGGCCAGTGTAACGGAGCCGCTTGCAGGCGCTTTGCCAACAGTGAGGAAGCCGCTCAGGTGGTCACACAGGTGCTGGGCAGCAAATCGGTCCGCACCTGCACCAATCCGGCGGATTGTCAGAGCGGCGGTGAGGCGGAGCAACCGGGCAGTTCCCAGCCAGGAACCGGGCTGGCACCGGTGCTGGAGACCACCACCCGGGAAAATTTGGAACAGCTGCATAAACTGGTGAACAGCCGGGGCGCGGTCGGGGCGGCAGAGTTGGCGAAACTGAAAACCGGCAGCCTGACGGTCTCCCGGGGGGGGATTGAAGCGCTGCGCCGGGATCCGGATAAAACGGCATTAACACAGCGTCTGGCCGGTGAGCTGGCGATGGCGGACACGATGGAGCTGGCGCTGACGATGCGCCGGATGCTGATCACCGGCCAGGGGGAGCCGAATGCCGGTAATTTTCCGAAAGCCCAGGAGATCGGTAACCAGTCGGTTGACCAGCTGGATCGCGAAATCGGGATGCTGCAAACGGAAATGGAAGTGCGTAAATCCATTGCCAATAACGCGATGCTGACGGTGATTGAGCGTGATCAGCAACGGACACAGGCGAACCCTGCCACCCAGACCCCAGATAATACGGATGTGCGTGTACAGGGACTGGAGCAAAACAGTGACACCGGAGGACGTTAAATGACGAAAGGAAAAACCGGGCGCCGGTTATGGCCGGTGCTGAAAGTAACCGGGCTGACCCTGCTCAGTATGGTGGTGTTGCTGGCGGTGGCTCAGCTGGGGCTGAGTTATTACGGTGAGGCGGACAGTCTGCGCCGGGCGTTTTACCGTGCCCGCTGGTTCTGGCTGGTCTGGCGGTGTGTGTTGTACGGAGCCGTGGCGGTTGGATTATGGAAACTGTATCACCACCCGAAAGTCAGTGAGACGGCCCGGCGCAGTCTGAAGCGCAGCGGGCTGGCGATGGCCGCCTTTGTGGCGGTGAGTGAATGGTCAGTCTGGGCGGGAGGTGACGGCTTATGATGACAAACAGTTATCTCGAGTATTTTCTCACGCTGCTGGCCTGGGTGGTGAATAACGGATTGTGGTCGGTACTGACCAGCACCGGGCTGTTTGCGCTGCCGCTGGTCTTTAAAGTGCTGGGGATCTGGCTGAAAGTGCGGGAAGAGGGGGAGGATGAGGGTAACAAAGGTTCACTGGCAATTGTGCGTATCGAGAACGCGCTTTACGGCGCCTTTGTGGTGATCCTGTTTTGTTGTGTGCCGTTGATGGAGGTGAGTGTCAGTACCCTGCAATTTGATACCAGCCGGACCAAAACCTGCGGCACCTGGACCCCGGTGAAGCCGGCGGAATCCGGTTACAGCGGCGTGGTGTCGTCACTGGATAATCAGACAGCCAAAATCCCGCTGTGGTGGATGCTGGTACATAAGCTGTCGAAAGGGGTGACTCAGGCGGCGGTGGCCAGCATTCCGTGCCGGCCGGATTTGCGTCAGGTGCGTTTTGAGGTGCAGCACAGCAACATTAAAAATCCGGCGCTGGCTGCCGCACTTCAGGATTTTACGGATGACTGTTACTCACGTGCCCTGTATGACTGGAAAGCGAAAGATCAGGGAAAAACACAGGATGAAAAAACGTTACAGGATATCACCTGGATAGGCTCGGCCACCTTTATGAAAGGGGAATATCATCAGATCCAGTCACGGACACCGCGGGCGGGCTTTCCCTGGGATGCCGACCGGGATGACGGGTATGCGAATGTCAACGGCAACGGTTACCCGACCTGTTATCAGTGGTGGAATGATGCGAATGCAGGGTTACTGAAACTTGTCAAAGAGCAGACCGATGAAGGGATGTGGCTGCGTGCCCGGGCGGCGATGAAGCTGATTAATAAAAACTCGAAAGAGTTTGAGGAGGCCATCGTCCGCCGGCTGGTGAGTCCGGCGAATCTGGATGTCTCCGGCGGCCGGGTATACCGGGGATACGGGGGTAATGCGGATATGACGGTGATGAATGAGCTGGCCAGAATGGGAGGGGTAGCCGGGACTTCGCTGGCGTCACTGGGGGCATTCCCTGCCTTTGATACGATGCGACAGTCCTTACCGATGGTGCAGGGGCTGATGTTAATGGCGGTGTATATCATGATCCCGATGGTGCTGATGTTTTCGGCGTATGAATTTAAGACGGCGATAACGGTGACGTTTGTGATATTTGCGCTGAACTTTCTGACATTCTGGTGGGAGCTGGCACGCTGGATAGACAGCTGGATGATGGAGGCACTGTATAATTCCGATACGCACAGTCAGTGGAATATGAACGGGCTTCAGAACACGTCTGATGATGTCATTATGAACCTGGTAATGGGAACGATGTTTTTGGTGTTGCCGGCGTTGTGGTTGACAGCATTTGGTTGGGCTGGAGCTAAAGTTGGGTCCGAGCTAGGTAATATGACATCTAACGCGACTTCACCTGCGCATAGTGCGGGGGGGAAAGGAGGACAGTTAGCAGAACAAGCTATTTCTAAAAAAGTTAACTAATAATATTTTGAAGCCAGCTGCAAAATTTAGTTTTGTGGCTGGCTAATCTTCGTCAATATTTATTCCGTTCATATAATATCCAAAACCTTGGTTGCCATTTCTAAAGTCGTCACTATTGCCAACGAGATTGGATTGCCATTCATTATTGTTATCAGTGGATTGAATGTTATTTCCTGAAGAAATATCAATGTGTTCTATTACAGAAAATAAAATCACCAACGCTCCAAAGGTAAATAGGATGTACAAACTGAAATAAGCCAGTAACGCGATGACTGCGAGAGTTATAGATACCAGTGGAATATGCCCCAGCCAACCCGGCATATTTTTGCTTTTGGCGCTTGCCACACAGTTCTTATCGAAAGCCTTCAATTTTTTGATTAGCCATTTTGCTTTATAAGCTGCTTTTATGCCCCAGCGTTCTCCTCTGGAAGCGGCTGTTTTATCACTCATTTCCCCCTCCGGTAATCAGTGAGTCTGATTTATCTCATGCTTGTCGTCTATCGTTAATACAATTTTAGGTCGATTTTTAATCATTGTCTACATCTTGTGAGTTATGCACATATCCACGGTCACCAAGCCAGTGCAACCCGATGCCAACAAGCAATCGGGTAAACGGGAGCGTACAGGGTATCGGCCCTGATGGTGGCGGTGGGTATGTGTATAACTTTTTTGTTGCCTTCATATAAAAATCTTATTCTTTCATCTGGATGGATTTATTGAATTTGATTTTTTATGTCAGTTTAAGTAAGTTTTTAATATGTATCCGAGTCCTTGTATATAGGAGATGATAATATGAATTTTATTTTTTGGTTTGTGGTCTTAATAGGGGCGGGGTATTTGTGGAGGAGGAGGGGTTGGTTCAGTAAAATAAGGAAGCAATACTCAAGGAGAAAAACAACATTAAATGGTAACAAAGGATGTTTATATAATAAAAAAAATGACAATGATGCTTTGGAAGGTAATGGGGATTGTAATAATTTTTATTCTGAGAATAAAGAAAGTTTCTTTTGGTTAATGATCGAGAGAGGTATTAAATTTTACAGAAAAGAATATTTGACTACGATTACTGAAAAAAATATCATGATAAGTTAGTGAGCTGGTTTGGTGAGAAATGTTATATACATTGTCAGGTTAGTTTAGGGAGTTTATTTATATTCCCAAAACAAAAAAATTTTACTGATGAAGAACAAAAACGTTTTTTTTCTGTTTGTAATAGAATGTCCTTGGATTTTATTTTAACATTTAAAACTAATATGCCCTTCTTACGTGTTTCTGTTGACTCTATGAAAAATAAACCGCCTGTTTGGGATGTTTATGATAAATCCAAATAAAAACATATCTGATTGTTGAGTTTTCGTGATTAAAGATGGCATTGATTATTAATACGATGAAGAACCAACAAGGGGATATTTAATAAAGAGAAAAAGGAGGATGTAAAATATTCTCCTTTTTCTTTATCGGGTATTGACGAAAAAAGAAAGTTTGATTAAATTTACCACGTTACACCGTTGCTTAATGCAACATTGCCAATGCTTCGGTTGTCTGAGAGAAGCGCCTACGGGTGACAACAATGCCAATCCGGCAATCTGAGAGGAACGCCTACGGGTGATTGCCACTGCCAATCCTCGGGTCATCTGAGACGAGGGCCTACGGGCGATGACAGAACTCCGTTTGTCCTTGAAATCGACGGAGGGTGATAACAGAATAGCGTTATCATCAGGATTAACTGCACTTCAGTGACCATGTCACAGCTATCCGGTCACCCGGATATCCACAAAAAAGCAGAGTATGCGATAACGTGTATCTGCCTCTTCTGATGTGTTCTGACGAATACGCCCTGCTTTCTGCAACCTTTGTATGCCCGGTATGACGCGTTTCCATTGCGCAGCTTTGGAAAGCGGCATCTTCGGAGCAATACATTGAGCAGCAGAATGATGGGCGTGCGTCACTTTCGTCAAGTGAAACGAAGACAAAGTGACGCACGCAAGTGCATACGCTCAGAACGCTTCAATACTGGTCTTACAGCAAAACTGACAATCTGACAGACATGTAATGCATTGCTCAGAACGGCTGAAAGTCTTTCAACGCTCAACGTTTATATGATGATAAAAACGTATAACATTATGAAAAAAGGAGAAAAAACGACACGATACCAAGGCGACGTCAGGAAACTGACGGACGGAGGTGCCCTGATAACGGGGGCCGGTCTGATGACCGCAAACAGTTCAGAGAACTGATTTGATACCTCTCAACAACTCAACCTTTTATCGCCCCGGTGCTCAGGTATCTGTCAGGTCGCAGGATGCGCAATATAAAACCGTCGCGCCGGGAAAAGGTAACCAGTTGAGAGCGAAAGAGGCGGAGAATCAGAGAATGTCCAGAAGAGCAAAAGCCCTGTCCCGTGAAATGCATATCCTTGCACGTCAGGCCGGAGGGAGCTTTAAAACCATTGCAGACCGGGTCAAAATTGCAGAACGGGTTGCGGCAGAGCTGGCCGGGTTGAATATTCAGATACGATCTGTTGAGCAACTGAAATCCCGCCATATTGAAATGTATATCCATGCCCGCAGAGAACAGAATATCAGTTTACGCAGCTGTCAAAACGAAATGTCGGCTATCCGGGCGATATTTCGTGTTACCGGACGTCATAAACTGGCTGACCCTAAACATGAGCGCCTCAGTAATGAGGCGCTGGGGCTTTCAGGTGCCAGCAGGGCTGGCACCCGTACCGCGATATCGGACGAGCGCTTTCACGAAGCGCTCGCTCGGATTGAGCCTTATGATCAGGGGGTGGCATTAACTATGCAGTTATCCCGTAGTCTGGGATTGAGAAATGAAGAAGCAGTGCAGTCAGTAAAATCATTACGGACCTGGCAACAGGCGCTTAAAAACGGTAAAGATCGCGTTCATGTGGTTTTTGGGACAAAAGGAGGCAGACCCCGTGAAGCATTAGTGCCGGATAAAGCCCGTGTATTAACATTAATTAATAAAGCCATTGAATATGCGGATAAACATAACGGTTATTTAATTAATCGTCCGTCATTACATTCTGCCAAAGATCGTTATATTAATGTGATGCGACGGATAGGCGGATTTATTCACGAAGAATCAAATCATGGTTTACGGTATGCCTATGCTCAGGATGTTGAAAAATATTATCTCAGTCAGGGATTCAGTCAAAAGGAAGCCTATGCATTAACCTCCATGGATTTAGGGCATGGTGACGGTCGTGGCGATTATATTAAACGGGTTTATAGTCAGAAAGGAGATATTGAGGAATAAGATAAAAATGAAAGTCTGTTTAATTATTTTGTTTATTAATTTTGCTTTTTGTTTTCCGTTAATGGCGAAGACGTTATTTTTAGGTGATTCATTAACGGCTGTTTATGAAATGTCAGCAAAATATGTTTTGGATGAAAAAATAAAAACAGAATATGTTTCCGGTTCGGGGTTAATAAATAAAAGTAAAAAAGATTGGATCGCTTTCGTGAATAATTTCGATTTGCGGGAGTTTGATAATGTGATTATTAGTCTCGGAACAAATGATTTTGTTCAATATGGTTCGGATGAATGGCTGAAATATTACAGTCTGGTATTTCAATTCATTGCTGAAATTCAAAGTGAAAATCCGTTAGCGACAATTGTCTGGATATCTCCACCACATTTAAAAAATCCGGAACATGAACGTTATTTAATACATACCCGGCATATAATTAAACACAGTGCGATGTTATTAAATATTCATTATCTGGATATTAATCAGCCTCATATATTAGGAACGCAATGGCAATCTGTTATTCATAATGAAACTGTACGAACTGATGATGGAATACATATTACCCGTAAAGGGGGAGTACGGGTGATCAGAGAAGTGGTAAAAATCCTGAATGGGCAGGATTGACAAAGATAAAAAAACGGCTAAAAATGAATCTGCTTATCTCGTTGCGTAATGCAACTTGCCAATGCTTCGGTTGTCTGAGAGAAGCGCCTACGGGTGACAACAATGCCAATGTTCCGGCAATCTGAGAGGAACGCCTACGGGTGATTGCCACTGCCAATCCTCGGGTCATCTGAGACGGGAGCCTACGGGCGATGACAGAACTCCGTTCGTCCTTGAAATTGACGGAGGGTGATAACAGAATAGCGTTATCATCAGGATTATTTTTACGCAACGCTTCATATAACCTGCCCGCTGACGGGGAAATCACCCGTCATCAGGGAATTTCTCCGTTTTTTCAGGAGAAATTCAATGAAGGTATCTACATTTCCGGAATCGTCTTTTTTTGACGATCTGCACTCTCTCACGCAACTGCATCACCTCTCAGGTGAGCTCGACATGGTTCTTGCTTTTGTCCGTCTGGATATTGGCGAGCACCCGGACGAAGATAATTTTCCGCCAAACTTCTGGATAATCAGTGCCGTTGCAGAGCAACTGGGCGCGTTATCTGTGGAGGCTGATTTTACCCGTCCACATCTTGAGAAAATGGTCCGCGCTGTCTGGAAAGCGGCTGAGCAAACGCCTTATGCGTCTGACTTTCGCCGTATCTACAACGATGCGATCAAAAATGCACAGTTTGAAGATCCGGTTGAAGCGCTGATGTTTGGTGCTTAACGGCGGACATTCACTGATTTTATGACCCATACGGGAAAACATCCCGTGAGGGCTGTATTCCCTTATCTGAGGATAGCCCTTATGACTCTTTTTACATTGAATTATGGTGTTGCCCACGTAATGTCTGGTATTGCCAGTTATTTATTTCCGCATTCCCGTGTTTCTCAGCAACTGAAGGCCGTTGCTAATGATGCCCGGATGCTGAAAATCACCGCAGAAGAACTGGAGGTGATACGTTTGGACGAAAAACGGATGTATCAGAGCGGAGATTACAGAGAACTGCCGTTTATTGAGCTTGATTTGTATACAACGGCATTTCGTTTTGGCGCCCTGATTTACTATGGACTCGCAAACCGGTGCCCCCGCATTTTTGCTTCACCGGCTGACAGTCATCGCTGAGCGGCTCGATCCGGAAATCTGGAATGAAGCCTGGCGCTGGGGTTACCGCTGCTGCCTGCAACACGAAAATGAAAAGCATGTAACCGACTGATTTAACGGACTCACAGGTGTCAGTCAGCTACCCTGAAATGGGGCTGCTTCCATTTACTGATCAGGTTTGATAACCATGATTTATGGCATTACCCGCGGACTGTTCTTTGTGGCCGATCACGTCTGTCGCTATTCCCGGAGTTGGGAATGGCTGATGTGGCTGGTTGAGGAAGCCCGGACACTGCGAAATGTTGAGGCTGATTTGAAACTGGCTGAAAGGTATGCCGGTGAGCAAAACCGCCCTCATTCCATTTCGCTGATGAAGTGTACGCTTTATGATGCCGGATTTGCTTACGGCAGATTATTACTGTGGCGTGCGGATGGTCTGATGAGACCCTGGCCGGCATGTCTGCTTCGCCGTTTACCGGATATCGGTCAGCGGATTGATGCAGTGATCTGGCAGAAAGGCTGTGAAGCCGGCTTGGATGAGACCGTCAGTGAATGGATGGCAATGGAGATGGCTGATGAATACCTTGTCGGTATCGAACTGAGCGACTGATTTGCCGGCATTCATTCTTTTTTTACTTACCTACCCGACGGGGAAACTCCCCGTCAGGTGGACGTTTCTCCGTCTTTTTTTACCGGAGAAACACACATGTCTGTTTTACTGCCAGAAAACAAACCATTTTCATTTCTGAGTCTGATCATGCAACGGCTGTACCGTTTTTATGACCGTATACCGTTTGTTTCGTCAGGGATACCCGGTGAATTACCGTGGATAAGTAACCGAACCGGCCGGCGCGCTTACCGTGCGACGGTGGTGAAAGTGAATCCCCGGCAGTTCAGGATCCGCATTACTGTACGTCTGGGCGCGCATTCGAAAGAATACCGCTTTCATTCGTTGATAACCTCGCTGGACAGCAGGACATTTTGTTCCATAAAAGCGGCCTCCCGTGCCGGATTTGCACTGACATACCAGCTGGCACAGGTGCGTTATGCCTGGTGTCGCTGATTTGTTGTACTGATAGCACCATTGACTTTTTGTTATGACCCCGCCCGGCGGATTGATTTCCGTCAGGAGATGAATCCGCCATTTTTTTAATCAGAATGAGGATTTATCACATGGGATATACACATTATTTTACACAAAAACAAAGCGTTGACCCCCTGATGTGGCAGAACTTCCGTGAACATCTGGACAAGCTCTATCACCACTATCTGGCCAATCCCATATCCGCAGAGCAGATTTGCGGCGGATACCCAGATAAACCTATTGTGTTGTGTGATGGCCTGGAGGAAAAACGGCTGAATGATGGCTCATTATTCACCGACGACGGTGAGGCGCTTTGTTTTAACGGTAATGCGGCTGATGACATGAATCATGAGACGTTTATTGTTCAGCGCGAAATCCCCGTAGAGGACTACTGGGATTTCTGCAAGACAGCATACAAACCCTATGACGTGTTTGTAGTCGCGGCATTACTGTTGTTGTACAACCTGTGCCCGGGATATTTTTCGGTCTCTTCTGACGGGGATATCCGGGACTGGCAGCCGGTGCTGGACTATGTCAGTCAGGTATTTCCTTATCTTATCCTGACGTTACCGGAAGGGATAGGTTTACCGGAGGCAGGATAATGGCCAGAGCCTGTACGATACGGGAACTGATAGCGGATTTATCCCGCTGCAATCCGGAGGCATTCGTCTTGTGTGAGATGTGGTTCCCCGATGATGTTACCTATGTTGATGAAACGGCTTGTCCGGCAGAGACACGGGCAACATTAACGCATGTTGCACATCATTTTGATGCGGAGCTGGGGATCAACTGGGACACGCTGGCGTGTGCGTTATCGTGTGTCAGAGATGCTGAGCAGAAGGGACTCGATATTTACTTTTATGCCAGTGAAAAGCGTGGTACAGACAAAAGCCGGATACCCGCCTCACGTTACGCAGAAGCGGACAGCGACGGCGATATTGAAGTCGGGTATTTCCGTAAGGTTAATGCGCTGTTTAAGTGGGTGCATGACCATATCGGGGCTTTTGAGAACTGTGAAAAGGTGCTGGTGACAGAGGCCCATCTGCGGGCTTTACAGCAGGACTTGCAGGCACTGACACCGGAAAACTGTCAGACACGGTTCCCGACCACTGAGGGCTTTTTTTTTGGTTTCAACGGCTTATGATGAGGCGTACTGGGCTGATGTGGAAGGCGTCAGACGCTGGCTGTCAGAGATAACGGAGACGTTTGACTTTGACGCAGAGTCACTGTTTTTTGTGGCCTGGTGGTAATCAGGTAAGGTGTTTCCCCGGGAAGCACTGAACACATTTTAATCAGTGTTTCCACTGGAAACGCCGGTTGAAAATTAACCATATTGTTTTTTCACCTGATGGTGTATCTCACCGTCAGGACGGGATACACCTTTTTTATTGAGGGTATTCCGATGAAAAAATCTGACCGTAAACGCCGTCCGGCAGCGGATAAGCCGGTTCGCGATATTTATCAGGAAGTGACTGACCGTATTGTGGCCGCGCTGGAAAAAGGCACCCGTCCGTGGAAACGACCATGGCGGCCGTCGGAAGGGACAGGCACCGGTTTTCCGGTGAACGCCCTGACCGGTCATTCCTACCAGGGGATAAATGTGCTGCTGTTATGGTTGTCGGCGGCGGAGCAGGGCTTTGGTTACGATATCTGGCTGACTTACCGTCAGGCACAGCAACTGGGTGGCCATGTCCGTAAAGGCGAAATGGCGACGAATACTGTGATATTCAAACCGGTGAAGGTGCCGGCAAAAGACCGTCACGGTGAGCTGCTGCGGGATGAACACGGTGAGGTGGTGATGACGGAGGTGCCGATGATAAAGGCGAATCCGTTATTTAACATAGCCCAGTGTGATGACCTGCCGGCGCATTTTTACGAAAACCGGCGACTACCCGGAGAGGAGACAGCAGGGATAACCCTGCCGGCCACGCACCGGGTGCTGGATATCCTGAATGCCAGCGGCGTGAAGGTGACCAGTGCGGCGCAGAACCGGGCGTATTACAGTCCGTCACAGGACCGGATTGTGATGCCGCTGTCGTCACAGTTTGACCGGAATGCCGATTACCAGGCCACCTTACTGCATGAGTTGGTGCACAGTACCGGTCATCCGTCCAGGCTGGCCCGTGAAGGCATCACCTCATCGTCCCTGAAGTTTGGTGACCCGCTGTACAGTTTTGAGGAGCTGGTTGCGGAAATGGGCAGCGCTTTTCTTTGTGCGCAGTTAAGCGTCGAGGGAGAAGTGAACCATGAAAGCTATCTTGACAGCTGGCTGCGGGTACTGAAATCGGACAAAAAAGCGTTGTTCCGGGCCGCCGGGCAGGCCCGCCAGGCCTGTGAGTTTTTACTGAATGTGGCCGCATCCCGACAGGCCGCGTAGGAGACTGCGATGAACAAAATGACCATTATCCGCTTTCAGTTACTGGTACATCAGTTACTGCAAGTGCATTACGGCATTACGCTGAGTGATACCGGATTGTCCGATGATGCTGAGGTGTCCCGGATGATTGAACTCGGGATATCGCCGGTATCGGTGGTCAACCGTCTGGTGGATAAGTACCACCTGGATAAACTGAATGCATCCTGTTATCTGCCGGCATCCCCGTATGTCAGTGACAGCGATGCCTTACTTGCACAGGCTCAGCTGAGCGGTGCCATTAACCCGGATGTCATGCCGGATAATCCTTAACGATTAACGACTGACATCTTTCCCGTGAGGGCTTGTTCCTCACGGGATAAGCCCTCTTTTTTATTCTGAAAAGAGGACATCATCATGCCAAACTGGTGCTCGAACCGACTTGACATCACCTTACACAACGCGGCGGATATGCCGGCTCTTAAACACTGGATATATGCGGATGATGGGATACCCGCCTGGCAGACGGCGATAGCACAAAGTCTGCATTTGTTGCTGGCCGGCTGCGCGGGGATACTGAAACCGGTCAGACCGCTGTCTTTTCCGCCGTTACCGGAACTGACTTCATACGGTGCAACCGGGCCTGTTTCCCCGGGAAACACGGCTTTCACGCACTGGGTTGACCTGCTGATGACTGCACCGGATTTGACACCGTCATGTTGTCAGCAAATCCATCAGTGGTATCAGATGTGGTTATCTGAAGGCGGGGCGTACCATTCCTGGGACTCGCTGACGGCGACGCAGAAAGCGAGACTGTCCCCGTTGTTATCGGGAAGCAGTTTTGACTGGCTTAACCGGTTTACCGGAGAGGATGAGAGCCGGGTGGCGACAGCCTGGGAGGATATTCAGTACCTTCGCAGTACCGGAGAAGCCATACCGATGGATATGCGGACTCTGTTACCGACCAGCCTTGCGGCTGAATTACACGGTTTTAACGGCTGTTTATGGAAAACACCGGAGGTCATCTGGCGGCAGGCGCGCTGGCAGGCGTTTGCCCCCGGTAACAGTACATATCACCTTTATCAGTGCCGTTATGGTGTGAAATGGCCGAACGGCAGTGGTTTTCACTGTATTGATGGCGGGTATGCGACGGAGTTATCCGCAGAGTTTGATACTCCGTGGGGGCCGCCGTCAGCAGCGGTTTTGTGTGCTCTGTCTGCGCGTTTCCGCTGTCAGGTCCGTCATGTCTATGCCGAAGAAGGCTGTGGTTTCTGCGGATACAGCGAGTATGACCATGGCCGGTTAACCGACCATGAATCTGATGAGATTGAGTTCAGTGATGAAGAGAATGAGGACGGTTTCCAGGATGTGACGGGACCGGACTATATTCTTGATTCATTGCCACATTACGGAGGGTGAGGTTTCCGTACTGATTTAACTGACTGAAAACCCGGTAGTGATACCGGGTTTTTTTATTTTTTTTCGGAAAACTAATTTCGGCTTTTGTTTTATTCCCGCATTGTTATCGTGATGCCGTCATTGAATGAGATGGGGGAGAGTGTGATGAGATGTGAATTTGGGCAGGGTGTGAGGGAGTGGGCTCAGGATTTTTGGAATGAAATTCTGTTTCCTTTTTTTGTCACAGCCGGACTTTTGTTGCCACTGATTCTGGTTGTGGGCGTTTTCCTGGTCTGGGATGAACAGCGCCAGGCTGAGTGGGGGCGTTATTACCTGACGGAATGTCAGTTGGTGGAAAGAAACAGAAATGCGGGCTTCTGGTCAGGTCGGGAAAATATTCTGCAATGCGGAATGACCCGGGAGCATGTGAATGCGGACGCGTATGAAAAGGCCATCCGTGCCTGGCAGCAGAAACAGACAGAGACAGAATAATAAAACATTATTCATGTAATCTTCTGTTTTGTTGCCGGAATTATTTT
Organism: Proteus mirabilis ATCC 29906; assembly: GCF_000160755.1. Lineage (GTDB taxonomy): Bacteria > Pseudomonadota > Gammaproteobacteria > Enterobacterales > Enterobacteriaceae > Proteus > Proteus mirabilis. The sequence continues at coordinate 262,464 of NZ_GG668579.1, read as the reverse complement.
TGTGGATGAGTTAACGTAATGAAAATAAGGTGCATTTATTATTTATTCTTATCCTGATATTAAAATAATTTATGTTTTATTTAATGTTGCGTTGTTGTTTTTACCGAATTAAAGAGGCAGTAACACCGATGTTACCGTGGTTTCGTAAATCGCTTTCCCGGAAAGCGGAAGAGAAAACATTGCGTGTTTCCCCGGGAAACACGCAGGAAAGGCCATTATTTATCCGTGACAGTGACGGCTTTTATTTACCGCAGGCAGCTGACGTATTGCTGACCACACCGCAGCGGCAAAACTGGTTACAGCAAATCAGCCGGGTGGTAGCGTTACCGGATAACCAGTACCGGGCACTTTGCCTGTCTCCTTTGCAGACGCTGGCAGAACGACTTCAGTGTGTGCCGGCATCAAAAACCGGGAAATATGCCGGCGAAGGGGGATTGCTGGATTTAACGCTGAATACGACAGCCTGGTGTATGCGGATGTCCCAGAAAGAGATGCTGCCCCGCGGGCTTCCGTCGGAAGAGCAGAGCCGTCAGTTCAGCGCCTGGAATGTGTGTGTTTTTTATACCGGACTGTTTTACTGGTTACCGTTAACGGCACAGTTTGAGGGACAACTGAACAGCCTGTCGGCGTGGCAGCCGGGGATGAGTGCGCCCACCGTACCGTATCGTTTTCGCTTTCATGAGCCGGTGCCGGATATGACGCATTTTCGCCGGACGACGGGGGCCATGATGGCTTTCCGGCTATTACCGGAGAAGGTAATCCACTGGTTGTCGGGTACACCAAAGGCGCTTCAGGCGTTGTCTGACGTGGTGACCGAGCCGGTAAACGGTGATAATGATTTACAGCGTGTGCTGAATGAGGCTCTGGCTGCGTTCCCCGCCGGTGCATTGCCGGCATTTTCTTCCGTTGTTTCTATGTCAGCGCCTGATGCTTCGTCTTCAGTGCTATCAGGGCAGCCGGAGAATGATATCGCGTCATTGGCGCCTGCTGAATTGGCGCAAAAGCCACAACCTGAAACTCCGTCTGTAACATCTGTATTGCCTCCGGAGTCTGTTACTTCAGAAAAAACAGAGAACGGAATTCACTGCGATATACCGCTAATGGTAGTTGCAGAAGCAGAAGGTGCGGTTGTCCATGGGGCACTTGATTCTGCTGATGAAAAAACTGTCTCAGATATGTCTCCTCCGTTATCTGAGGATATGAAATATGCACTTGAATTATCAGGTTTAATGCCGGAAATCTTATCTGATACTCAGACGGGCAATCGTGATGAGAAGGATGAACAGCGCGAAAACTGTCTGAGTATAAAAAATGAAGGAGAGGCTTTCTGGGCGTGGTTTAAGTCCGGATTATTGGGCGGAAAACTGGCAATAAATACGCCGGATGCGAAGGTTCACTGTGTCATGGAGTATTTGTTTTGCCAGAGTCCGGCTGTTTTTTATCAGTACATACAGGAGGCGGGTAAAAATCCGGATGATATCGGCCATATTATTTCTTCTTTTGAATCCCTTAAATTGCACCGGATTATTCGTCATGATACCCGACAAACAGGGCATTTCAGGGCTCGAATTTATGGTGAAAAACTGAATCCGCTGAGTGATAACAAAACATTAATTACGTTATCCCATAAAAAAATCAATGGTTACATGATTAAAGGACGTCAGATTTTTGGCATGAATATGCCGGAGGAATCATTGTTTATTCGTATTGTCGGAAGTTAAAAGCAGGAGGTGTTTATGAAAGATAATCACAGTTCTGATGAACATCAGCAGAAAGTGGATGTATGGGAGCAAATGCTGAGTAATTACTTTTACAATAAAGTATTACGGCCGGATACGGAGAAAACATACCGTAAGATGGTACGTCTTTTTCTGCGTTATTGCGGAGTTTGTGAAAATGCGTTACCGCTACCGGATGAAGTGACACATGAGCATGTGCTGAGATGGCGAAGAAATGAGCTGAATATTCAGAAAGTCCGGGAACGGACATGGAACACAAAAACCAGGCATATGCAGTCTCTGTATAATTATTGGATCAAAAAAGGGATTGTTTCACTTAAAGAAAACCCGTTCTCAGAAACACAAATTGAACCGGGTGAAAAACAGAAAAAAGTCTATACACAATCACAACTGAGAACGATTTATCGTATTCTGGAACAATTTCAGCAACAGGAAAATATGCTGCCACCTGATCAGGCCCACTTTCAGGCATGTGCGGTTTATCCCACTCGATTCTGGTTTGCTGTGCTGGAAACGCTGAGGCTGACGGCTATTCGTTTTAACCAGCTGATTAACCTGCATATTGGCGATCTGGATTTTGAGGAGTGTACGATCACATTGCGCAGTGAAAGCAGTAAAAATCACCGGGAATATCAGATTGCTTTTGTTCAGCCACTACGTTGTTTACTGGCGCCCTTGGTTGAGGAAATGCGTTGTCACGGGGCGGATAAAAACGATATTTTGTTTGATGTTCATCGTCTTTATCATAAACGACTATCCCGCTCTGAAACTCCACTCAGTCAGACGATACGTTCTTTTTTCCGTCGTTTATCAAAGGAATGTGGATTTCATGTCAGTCCCCATCGTTTCAGACATACACTGGCGACGACATTAATGAAATATCCTGAACGTAATATGCAATTGACGAAACAGATGTTAGGACACCGTAGTCTCTCTTCAACTATGGAATATATTGCTCTGGATGCATACAGTACAGTCAGGATCTTGGAGAATGAGTTAGGTGAGTTTTTAACAATGGGATTAGGTGGTGAACTTACAAGGCTAGCATCAAAAAGACAGAGGATGTGATATAAATAAAAAATATTTACACAAAGTTGACTATTTTATCAACTTTGTGTATAAGCTGGATTTGATTGAGAAGGGTGTTCTAGGAAAACACCCTTACTTGATAAATCATTGTCAACCACGTGAGAAGTCATGAACGTGATTACAACTGAAATTCAAGTTTTAACCGAGCGTTGGAGATCTCACTTCCAGCGACCGTGCTAGGGAAACGGTTACACCATTTCCGAAAGGAAAGATGGTGCCCGGACTCGGAATCGAACCAAGGACACGGGGATTTTCAATCCCCTGCTCTACCGACTGAGCTATCCGGGCAACGAGGCGCATTAAACCGTATTCAGCGTGATGCGTCAACGTCTTTTTAATAAAAAATGCAAAAATAAGTTTGTTTGCTCTCTTTTTATTCTATTTGAGTCTGATTTTTCAGCACAAGCGATTTTCTAATAAAAAATGCTTAAATAACAATCAGTAAAGATAGTCCATTTTTATCTTTTAAAGAGATATTTTTCCTTTGCTTATCACTTAACCGCTTTGCTCTTCCTCTCATCGAGAGTAATGGAATAAGAGAACGAAATGAGCAATTACTCTAATTGCAATATTGATATGCAATCAGCTTAGCGCACCATTTTTACGACATTGGGCGATTTTAAGAATATCTTGAGCTAATAGTTTTGCTGTCGTGATATCGTCAGCACGACGATTGACCATTAAGCGACTTAAACAGCCTTCTAAGATGAGTTCCATTTGTTTAGCAACTAACTCACTATCTTCAAGATCAAGCTTGCGTAGTAGCATTCTAGAGTATTCAAATGAGCTTTGCTTTTGGCGCTGGCTTAACTGATGGATTTGTGAATGCTCATCAGGATAAGCACTACAAGCAGCAACAAACAAACAGCCTGGAAAACGATTTTTTTCTAAGCGCATAGCCAGCTGATCGTAACGTGCTAGTAATTTTTGCTCTGTGGTCAGCGTTTCATCTAATATCACTTGACGTTGCCAAATATCAATTTGCTGTCCATGATGGCGTAGACAATCAAAAATTAACGCGTCTTTATCAGGCCAAAAAGGTTGGAGTTCAGATTCAGTAATATCAAATCCCTGCAATAACTCAGGCAACGTAGCGGCAAGCCCATGTTGCTCTAATTGGATAAGTACGTGGTCTAATAATGCTTCACGTTGCACGGAAATCTCCTTAAATCATAGTGTCGCAAGAGCACCATAATTAACAGATTTTAATCAGAAATGAAAGTAACAGCCGCGAGTGGGGTAGTGTCAAAATGAAATCCCCTCATCCATTTGGGTGAGGGGACTTATTTTTATATCTAGTTAAAAAGTAAAGCTTTTTGCAATGTCTTTTTAAATATTGGTTTTAAACTACAAAATCATACCGCCGAAGAGGAAACCAAATCCGACCGCTAATATCACACCGATAGTACCAGGAATAAAGAATGGATGGTTAAAGACTAATTTACCAATACGAGTTGTACCCGTATCATCCATTTGAACAGCAGCAACCAGTGTTGGGTAAGTTGGTAGAATAAATAGACCAGAAACTGCTGAGAATGATGCAATCGCTGTTAATGGAGAAACACCTAAAGCTAAAGCCATTGGCATTAACGCTTTTGCTGTTGCCGCTTGTGAATATAATAAGGCAGAGCAGAAGAAGAAAATAACCGCTAATAACCAAGGATGACCTGTGATTAAATCACCGGCAGTCAGTTTGATCCAATCGATATTACTTGAAACGAAAGTATCACCTAACCAAGCAACACCCAGAATACAAATACATGCACTCATACCTGCTTTAAATGTACTTGAGTTTAAGATGTTATCTGTTTTAACTTTACAGAAAACAGTGATAAGGGTTGCCACACTCAGCATAATGATAAGGATAGCGTTAGTGGTGTTCATTAACGGCTCTTTTACAATGCCTAAACTTGGGCTATTGATAATGGCATAAGTGACCACACAAATAACACCAAGTAAGAATAGCATTACAGAAGATTTAGCACCCGGTAATGTTTCTCTACGCTCTTTACTATTACGTAATTCAACTAGACCTTGCTCTAAACGTTGACGATAAATCGCATCATCAGACAGTTTTGAGTTAAATACCCAAGAGATGATGAATGACATCAGAATAATAGCAAGGAAGGTCGCTGGTAATAAAATAGATAACAGAGTGATATAACTTACTGTATTACCTTCACCGACCATTGCAGGGTTTTCCATGACTGATGCCATATAAACAACCGCAGCAGAAATAGGTGATGCTGTAATACCAATTTGCGCAGCAACCACACCTGTTGATAATGGGCGACAAGGTTTGATGCCTTGCTCTTTAGCAACTTCAGCAATAACGGGTAATGTAGCTAAAGAGATATTACCTGTACCTGCAAAGAGAGTTAATAAATAAGTCACAATTGGCGCAAGTATTGTGATGTATTTAGGATTACGTCTTAATAGTTTTTCTGTTTGATCAACTAAATAATCTAAACCACCAGCAACCTGCATCGCAGAGATTGCGGCAATAACAGCCATAATGATGGAGATCACATCAAAAGGGATAGTACCTGGTTTAACACCGATAGCGGCTAATACTAACACCCCTAAACCACCGGCAAACCCGATACCAATTCCTCCTAGTCTCGCACCGAGGAAAATGGCCAGCAGAACGATAATCAATTCTACGGCTAACATAGCGTTTACTCCTTGAGATAATTAAAAAAATGAGAAAGATAAGTTAAATTTTTGTTTTTACAATCAAGTAAAAAGGCACGTCTCTTAAAGAGTCCGTGCCTTGTATTTTTAAGAGCTCATTCTTATGTTTAACATGATTATGTTATGAAACATAAATATTAATCATCGAAGCGTTTTGCTTTGTAAGCCGGGTGTTTTAGGTTCTCAACAGAGAAGATATCATCCAGTTGTTCTTCAGTTAATAAGCCACGTTCTAATACAACTTCACGTACGCTCTTACCTGTTTCTGCACAAATTTTACCAACGATGTCGCCGTTGTGGTGACCGATGAATGGGTTTAGATAAGTTACGATACCGATTGAGCTAAATACGAAGTGTTCACAGATTTCTTTATTAGCAGTGATACCATCAACACATTTTTCAACTAAGTTACGGCAAGCGTTGCTTAATAGAGAAATTGATTCAAACATTGCTTGACCAATAGCCGGTTCCATTACGTTTAATTGTAATTGACCTGCTTCAGCTGCCATGGTGACGCAAGTATCATTACCGATAACTTTAAAGCAAGCTTGGTTCACAACTTCTGGGATAACTGGGTTTACTTTAGCTGGCATGATTGAAGAGCCTGCTTGTAATTCTGGCAGGTTAATTTCTTTCAGGCCGGCACGAGGACCAGAAGAAAGTAAACGTAAGTCATTACAGATCTTAGACATTTTCACTGCTAGACGTTTTAATGCAGCGTGAACCATTACGTAAGCACCACAGTCAGAGGTTGCTTCGATTAAGTCTTCAGCTGGAACGCAAGGTAAACCAGTTACTTCTGCTAATTTTTCAACAGCTAATTTTTGGTAGCCAGGTGCAGTATTTAAACCAGTACCGATAGCAGTTGCACCTAAGTTCATTTCTAACAGCAATTCAGCAGTACGTTTTAGGTTTTTGATTTCTTCTTTCATTAATACTGAGAAAGCGTGGAATTCTTGGCCTAAAGTCATTGGTACAGCATCTTGTAATTGAGTACGACCCATTTTCAGGATGTCTTCAAATTCAGTTGCTTTTCTATCAAAACCTGCTTTCAGTAGCTCAATAGACTCAGTTAATTTAATAACAGAGTTATAAACTGCGATACGGAAACCACAAGGATAAGCGTCGTTTGTTGATTGGCTCTTATTCACGTGATCGTTAGGGTTCAGATATTGATATTCACCTTTTTGATGACCCATTAATTCCAAACCGATGTTTGCGATAACTTCGTTAGTATTCATGTTTAATGAAGTACCCGCACCACCTTGGAATACATCAACTGGGAATTGATCCATGTGTTTGCCTGTTTCTAAAACAACATCACAGGCTTTGATAATCGTATCAGCGATTTCGCGAGGAATAGTGTGAAGCTCTTTGTTTGCTAATGCAGCGGCTTTTTTCACCATGACCATACCGCGGATGAATTCTGGAACATCATTGATTGTACGATCACTGATGTAGAAGTTTTCAATTGCACGTAAAGTGTGGACGCCGTAGTAAGCATCAGCAGGAACTTCTCTTTTACCTAACAGGTCTTCTTCGATACGAGTTTTATTTGACATGAGAACCTTCTTATTAAAATTTTAACTGTCTAGTTATGCGCTTGTTAATAAAATATATCGTTAACGGTTAATAATGTAATATAACTTACCGTTTTGCTTGGTACTGACACGATCATATTCGGGTTGTAAGCAAATACCTTTAAGCTGGATCACTTTATAAGTAAATAACGCTGAATTATTTTCTTTTTGTGATCTATCTCATGGATTTTACAGTTCTACTTCTCTTTTTATGCTCCCTTGAAAAGGAGGATTAGGCTCCCCATTATTATGTAGATAAACTAAGAAAAAGCGAGTGCATAAGCTGTTAGCTTAGAGGTGGTTCACACTCCTTTCTATTAATAATATGAATCTTTTTTATAAAAGGAGAACCAAGTGCGTTGGCTCCCATTAATTGTTATCTGTCTTCTTATTTATATAGAAGCTGTGATTTTTGTGCATGTTGCCTCTTCAATTGGCGTTCTTACAACCCTATTTTTAGTAGTACTGACTTCTTGTGTCGGGATCTCTTTGGTTAAAAATCAAGGTGTGAAAAATATTGCTTCAATGCAACAAAAATTAGCCATGGGAGAAGTGCCTGCGGCTGAAATGGTGAAAAGCGTTTCGTTGGTGTTGGCTGGGATATTGTTATTGATCCCTGGCTTCTTTACTGATTTCCTCGGCTTACTTTTATTGTTACCCCCATTACAAGCGCTATTGGTCACAAAACTGATTACGCGTATCAAAATTTATACCCCCGGACAGGGCGGAAATGGCTTTTCTTCCCATCAAGGTGGGAGTACTTTTGAAGGTGAATATCAACGTAAAGAAGATTCACCTAGTAAGCAACTGAATAATAAGGATGAACATCAGGATAATGACCATTTTTCTGATAAAAAATAATTAACTGTAAGCATAATCATCTAAAAAGGGGATTTTTTGAAAAAAAACACTTTTCTCCCCCTTGAAGTTTTATTGGATGCCCCCACTTGTATCGTCATGGTACTGGTTCATCTTAGGCACTGGTATCAACCTTAATCCTGATATGGACTTTTTTATAGGAGATCTATTAATGAAGATTCGTCCATTACATGACCGTGTTATTGTTAAACGTAAAGAAGTCGAAGCTAAATCAGCAGGTGGTATCGTACTGACTGGCTCTGCAGCGGGTAAATCAACTCGTGGCGAAATCTTAGCAGTTGGTAACGGCCGTATTATGGAAAACGGTGAAGTCAAACCACTCGATGTTAAAGTTGGCGATATCGTAATTTTTAACGATGGTTATGGTGTTAAATCAGAAAAAATTGATAACGAAGACGTGCTTATCATGTCTGAAAGTGACATTTTAGCAATTGTAGAAGCATAATTTTTCTCTTTTAAGATCTTCTTAAACTGAACGAATTCAAAGGAAATATACGATGGCAGCTAAAGACGTCAAATTCGGTATAGACGCTCGTAATAAAATGTTACGTGGTGTTAATGTTCTTGCAGATGCAGTTAAAGTAACTTTAGGCCCTAAAGGTCGTAACGTTGTTTTAGATAAATCTTTCGGTGCACCTGTTATCACTAAAGACGGTGTGTCTGTTGCCCGTGAAATCGAATTAGAAGATAAATTCGAGAATATGGGTGCTCAGATGGTGAAAGAAGTTGCTTCTAAAGCTAATGATGCGGCAGGTGACGGTACTACAACTGCAACAGTGTTAGCACAAGCAATTATCGCCGAAGGCTTAAAAGCAGTTGCCGCTGGCATGAACCCTATGGATCTGAAACGCGGTATCGATAAAGCCGTTGTGGGCGCAGTAGAAGAACTGAAAAAACTGTCTGTTCCATGTTCAGATACTAAAGCTATTGCTCAAGTAGGTACTATTTCTGCTAACTCTGATGAAACCGTTGGTACTCTGATTGCTCAAGCAATGGAAAAAGTGGGTAAAGAAGGTGTCATCACTGTAGAAGAAGGTACTGGCTTAGAAGATGAGCTGGATGTTGTTGAAGGTATGCAGTTTGACCGCGGTTACCTGTCTCCTTACTTCATCAACAAACCAGAAACAGGTACAGCTGAGTTAGAAAATCCATTCATCCTATTAGTTGATAAAAAAGTCTCTAATATCCGTGAATTACTTCCTGTTTTAGAAGGTGTTGCTAAAGCAAACAAACCTCTACTGATCATTGCAGAAGATGTTGAAGGTGAAGCACTAGCAACATTAGTCGTCAACAACATGCGTGGTATCGTGAAAGTCGCTGCGGTTAAAGCACCAGGTTTTGGTGATCGCCGTAAAGCAATGTTACAAGATATCGCTATTCTAACTAATGGTACTGTGATTTCTGAAGAAATCGGTATGGAGTTAGAAAAAGCAACGCTGGAAGATTTAGGCCAAGCGAAACGTGTTGTTATCAACAAAGATACAACAACCATTATCGATGGTCTGGGTGAACAAGAGGCTATCAGTGGTCGTGTTGCTCAAATCCGTCAACAAATCGAAGATGCAACTTCAGATTACGATCGTGAAAAACTGCAAGAGCGTGTGGCTAAATTAGCTGGCGGTGTTGCGGTAATTAAAGTCGGTGCGGCAACTGAAGTTGAAATGAAAGAAAAACGTGCTCGTGTTGATGATGCTCTGCATGCAACTCGCGCAGCAGTTGAAGAAGGCGTTGTTGCTGGTGGTGGTACTGCACTTGTCCGCGTTGCTAATGCGCTGCGTGAAATGACAGGTGATAACGAAGAACAAACGGTTGGTATCCGTGTTGCACTACGTGCAATGGAAGCGCCAATGCGTCAAATCGTTGCTAACGCAGGTGAAGAGCCTTCTGTGGTAGTTAACGATGTGAAAGCAGGCCAAGGTAACTACGGTTATAACGCTGCAACAGAAGCTTATGGCGATATGATCGAGATGGGTATCTTAGATCCAACTAAAGTGACTCGTTCTGCTCTGCAATTCGCAGCTTCTATCGCAGGTCTGATGATCACCACTGAAGCTATGGTGACAGATTTACCTAAAGACGAAAAAATGGATTTAGGTGCTGCTGGTGGAATGGGCGGCATGGGTGGAATGGGCGGCATGATGTAATTCATCTGCTAGCTGTTTTACACCAAAAACCCGAGCTTAGGCTCGGGTTTTTTTACATAATAAGTCGTTCTGGCTGTTTATATCA
>NZ_GG668579.1:218351-250782 GCF_000160755.1 Proteus mirabilis ATCC 29906 | reverse complement strand
TATTGAGCCAGTACATAATGATTTAATGTTCCCTATTATTTAAGTATCAAAAAATAATTTCTATCAATGGCCTATTGCCTGATTATGCTATTAAAGCAGAGGACTAGGCTAAGAACGACGACCAAATAATGTGCCCAGTCTCGCACTGTGGTGTCTGAAAAGCACACAATATGTTTTAAAAGCCGCAAAGCGGTGTAAAATAAATAGATATTGCTTTGTCTATCTTAAAGCTAAATCATTAAATCAAAATAAGTAACAAGTGGAAATAACCTCTTAAGACTATAGGCTAATGTAAGATAGTGATGATTTATTTTTGCGCTTAAGAGGAGTGACAGGGTATATTGTTGTCATGACTAAACGGACACTCAAAGAAATGAGGGGATCATGCGAATTAAATTGTTATTGGGAGCCACTGCAGCGTTGTTGTTAGCAGGCTGTTCTGCAACAAATACATTGACCAGTGCAGGTTCACAGGTACAAATTACTGATACGCAACCAGGCAGCGAGTGCCAGTTATTAGGCACAGTAACCGGCGTTCAGAATAATTGGTTATCAGGCTCTCGTACTGAAAGCCAATCACTACGCGGTGCTGCTAATGATTTACGCAACAAAGCAGCCGCTATGGGTGGTAATGTTATTTTTAATGTTGGTACAGGTGCAGGTAGCATTGTCGATAGCTTTGCGCCACTAGATAGCAAAATGAGTGGACAAGTTTATAAATGTCAGTAACAAACAATGGTTGTGTACATTGATAAGCTAGCTCGTGACTAACATATCTGGCCCTAATGTCTATCAGGGTCAGATTGTTTTTTATCAAAATCAGTAAACTAATCGTTTCTAAATTCGACTGAGGGCTGTTTTAATCGCCTCGTCACCATCTAATATAGGAATGCATTTTTTAAATGTATTCGGCTTATCTAATATCTCTGCTAATGTTGCCGCGACATTATCAATAGTGATTTCACCTTTTGTAGCATTATCTTCCAATTTGGTCGTAATTTTATATGTGCCTTGTTTTTCAGTTAAATAGCCTGCTTGAACAAGGGTGAAATCTAACTGGGTACGATCCCGTAAGTAGAGGTCGGCAAAATATTTAGCAGTAAAATAATCAATTAATTCAGTCCATTTATCAGGTGATAATGAATTAATCGCACTGAGCATAATATATCTTTTTATTCCTTTTTTTTCTGCTGCTTGCATCGTTTTAACAGCACCATGTAAATCAACTTGTAATAAATCCTTTCCTCGGGAGCCTGTCGTAAAATAGATAGCCTCTAAATTGTCTGGCAATAAATCGGTGATGGATGATAACGGCTTTGTTATGTCCAATTCAATTTCATGGTACTGTGAGGGATGATGTACTGATGTGTCGGATAATTTTCGGGTTGTACCTATGACATGATGACCTTTAGCAAGTAATATTTCGATTAAACGCTGACCTACTCGACCTTTAGCGCCAATGACGAGAATATTCATATTTCCTCCATTAAAATCTCAATTTCGTGTTTGAAGCTCCTCTTTACACTGAACTTAATTTTAAAACTTATTTTTTAATCAGGTAAATTATGTACCGTAAAAACTATCATTTAATGATTATTACTATAAGCGTAGTAGGATTTTTTTAGAGCCAAATGCAAATAATACAATAAATTAAAAAATAAAATATCCAATTCTACTAGGATAGATAATTATATGACTAATAGATAGTTTTAATAAGTGATAGTATTTAATTTATATTAAATGAGAAGCACATATTAATATTTTCATACTGATACTATCATGATGTTCTATCATATTTACTATAATAAAAATACTTATATATCAATGTGTATAGATGCTGATTATTTTTTTATTGTAATTTTAATGGATAAAATTAAAAATATATCATAATTAGATTATCTATATAAGATATTTTATATAAGCGTCATAAAAGTAAATTAATAAATTATAAGAAATAACAAAATATGACTATTTAAATTAGAGTGGTTTGGTTTTTATTATTTATTTATAATCAATAAAAGATAATCTAATTAATATTTATCAGAAGGTTATTTTAATAAAAAAACAAGATTAAAATCATAACCATTTGTTTTTAAAGGTTGTTTTTTTATTTTATCGTATGTATATAATGTAAATTTATATATAAGTAAATGTAATTTTTTCTATTGTGGTTGCTTTACTTTCCCCAACTCAGAGAATATACTGATTTAAGAATTAATATTTCTCATTAAATTTTTAACTTGGCTTAAAATAATATTTTAATATGGTGAGATTTAATTATGTGATTTAAATAACTCCGCTGTTTTTTCAAAAAATATATTATGCTTACTTTATACAGTGAGTGAGTATATATATATTTGATGTTTCTGTGATTTCAATGTTTATTTTTGTCATTTTTCTGATGAGCTAAAAATAAATACTGAGAAATGCAACATTATATGATGTTATTTTTGATGTAAAGTTAGTTTTATTAATGGGTTATAAACAATCGTTGTAAGGATCAATATCATTTATATAGTAAGGATCACATGTTGGCTTAGTACAATACGTTGGGTCTAAATTATTACGATATTGATAATTTTTAGATTATTTTATAAGAGAAGTTAATATGAAATTCAATAAATTAGGCGTAATGGTTGCTGGTGCACTTCTTATGGGTTCTTTATCAACTCAAGTTATGGCCGCTAAAAACGCAGACGTTACATTTTCTGCACGTTTAGTTGCAGCAACTTGTGATATCAGCGCAAGCCAAGATCGTGTTGATTTAGGTACTTATGCAACTACTGATATTCAAAATATTAACCAAGCTGTATCTGAAAAAGATTTCAACTTAGTGTTAAACAACTGTACTAAGATTGGTAAACCAGCTGAAGGTGAAGATCCTGCTGTAACTGTATCTAATATTGAATTATTAGCAAGCGGTAATGGCCTAGTTGGTAATGAGCAATTATTTGCTAGCGCTGGTGCAACTCAAGCTGGTATCAAGTTAACTGCAATGAACTCTGTAGTACTGAAACCAAATGAGTCAACAGAACTGCAAAACTTAAAAGCAGAAGGTGAAGGTAACCTGATTATTCCTATGAAAGCAGGTTTATTTGCTACAGAAACTGGTGACTCACTGAAAGCACAAGATATTAATGTTCCAGTAACCTTTAGTGTTGCTTATAACTAATATTAGTATGTTATGGGAAAGGAATTTATTCCTTTTCCATAATTTTGTTTTACTACCAATAGTAAAGTTGCAGTGCAATAAGGTGATAGGCAGATGGTAAACAAAATACGCTTTTTTCAATATATTTCGTTGTGTGTTTTAGGAGTATTATTTTTATCATTTCAGGTTCAAGCCGGTGTCGGTTTAAGCCAGACTCGTATTATTATTAATGGGGATACTAATACAGCCTCTATTAGCGCTAGAAATAATAATGCACAACCTTATTTAGTCTCTAACACAGCCTCTATTAGCGCTAGAAATAATAATGCACAACCTTATTTAGTCTCTAACTTTATAACCGAAAAACTGGATACCTCATCACCACCTTTGAGCGGTATGTTTGTTATTACTCCAAACATTTTCAGGTTAGCTCCGGAAAGTGAAAATACAATAAAAATTCAAATAATACCAACAAATCTTCCTAAAGATAGAGAATCACTTTATTACTTCCACTCGCGAAATATCCCATCAACAAATAAAAATGAAGATGGGATAAAAATAGCGATGGAAAATATTATCAAGGTATTTTATCGCCCTATTAATTTAGCGATAAACCCAAAAGAAGCCGGTGATAAATTAGTTGTAAAAGCAACGCCTAATGGGATCAGTATTGAGAACCCTACGCCTTATTATATTAATCTTTTTAAGATTACCGTTAAAAATGAAACGATAAAATTAAATAAAATTAATAATATGATAGAACCATTTTCTTCTAAAAACTATGTGGTAAGTAATAAAACAGGTGCTGTTAATATTCATATTATCAACGATTTAGGCGGAGAAAGTGTCTACAATAAAAAACTTTAAAAGAACAGTATTGTTAGCGATGATGGTGTATGCAGTAAACTGTCAATCCGCAAATAATGGTACTCTCAACTTTTCTGCTAATGTAACACGTGGCACTTGTGAATTTAGCGATAGTAATGAGCTGAGTAAACATGTCTCATTTGAACAGTTTTTTACTATTGGTGATGCAGAAGACACACCAATAAAGGCGCCTATTAAAGGGAGTCTCGGCACTAAGCAATTTACTTATCTTATCGATTGTAAAGAGTATGAACCTGATAGTGAGAAAAAAATCACGATTAATGTAAAAACAGGCGCGAATACTGAATATTCAGATCAGGTTTTTTATGGAAAAGGCGATACGACCCAAACCGGTTTTTTAGTAAAAGGCTGTCTTGAAGGTGAAAATGCGAGTTGCCAAATTCTAGAAAACAATAAAAAGTTATCTTTTTCTTCTCACTCTAATTCAGCGATAAGTATTAACTACATCGTCGATTTTGTTAGACGTAACAATAATAAAATGACACCTGGTGATTCAACGGCGACTATTTTATTTGAATATATTCAGGATTAATTATGCAGACAAAAAAAGTGTCAATATTAATAGTTAGTCTTTGTTTATTATTGACGAGTTGGGCTTCAGTTGCAGCGCAATCAGTGAAATATAATTTTTCAGTCGTTTTTCTCGCTAAAACGTGTGAAATTGTTGTTCCAGATAATATTACTTTCACTAGTGGTGAAGGGGCTAGTTCTGTTAGTGCTAATGACATAAAAAATAATAAAATTAGTCAACAGATCCCTATCTCGTTAACTAATTGCTCAACAAGTTCTTTAAGTGGAACGAGCGTTTATATATCTCAAGGTGTTACTTTAACCGGAACTCGAGATTTTTTTAATAACAATGTTTCTGGGTCATTTGGTGTTCAACTTACAGACGACAGTGGTAGTAAAACATATAAAGTAAATAATAGCTCTGTTTTTAAACCTTCTGATGATTCTGTTGTGTGGGATAATATAACCTCAGAAAGCTCGACTAAATCATTAACAGCAAAGTTGCGTTGTCAAAAAGAGGGATGTACTCCAGAGGTTGGCCCTTTTACGGCAACAGTAGTGCTTAGCTTTTTTTCTGATTGATTAAAATATGAATATATTAAAAACGATTTCATTACTTTTTAGCTGTTTTATTTTTTCTGCATCATATAGTTATGCAGGGCTATCTTTGTCACAAAGTCGCATTATATTTTCTGAGGGAGATAAAAGTCAAAGTGTACAAATAAATAATGATACAGATAATCTTTATTTATCTCAAAATATGATAACGGCTGATTTAGATGGCAAAAAAGATGAGCATTTTATTGTATTGCCACCGTTAAAACGATTAGAGCCTCAGTCATCGGTATCTATAAGAATTTTACCACGCTCTTTAGATACATTGCCAAGTGATCGGGAATCACTCTTTTTTTTCACTGCATATTTGATACCTGAAACAAAAAGAGGGCAACAAAATAATAGTGGTGATTTATCACTAAAAATTAATATGGTAACAAAAATTATCATAAAAGGATTTTATCGACCAAATGAATTAGCCATAACATCACTAGATAGTCATGCTAAGAAGATAACCTTTAAAAAAGTAGGTAATAATGTGCAAGTCAATAACCCAACACCTTATTATTTTACGGTATCAAATTTAAAATTCGATGGCAAAAGTTATCAATCAGCAAATGCACCTATGGTTGCGCCATTTTCGTCACTCAATTTAGCTATAGATAAATCAATTAAACAGGTTAGTTGGCAATATATTGATGATTTTGGTGGATTATCAAATACATTTGAAAATAAAATAATTGTGGAGTGACTAAATGTTATCTTTTTTAAGAGGTAGAAAAAAAATATTATCCAGATAGTCATATTCTGCCTATTTTTTCTATCTTATTCAGTCACATCGAAAGCAGTTGAAAAAATAGAAAACGATACTGTGGATCTAACAGATTTCGGGAAAAATGGTTTTTCTTTTGTAGTAAAAAGATATATCTATCTGGAAAGTGACATAAAAGGTATCTCTATCTCTTTAAAAAATAATAACAATAGTGCTTATTTAATTAATAGCTCTATTTTATTTAATGATGATGATAAAAATGTACCTATAGTGAATAAAGATCGTGAAAGAACACCTTTTATGATTTTACCACCTTTGTATCGTTTAGAACCCTCTAGTGAATATAGCTGGAATATTCGTCGTATTAGTGAAGGTTCTAATGATATGGCGTTACCAAAAGACAGAGAAAGCTTATTTTGGATTGCATTTAGAGCAGTTCCTCTTAAGGATAGTAAAATTGAGGAAAAGAAATCTGTGTCACTAACGATAACACCTTACTTTTTTTTTCAAATTAATTTATAGACCTGAGTCAATAATGGCATTGGAAAATAAAGATGTTATTGATGATGTTATTGTTGAAAAGGTAAATGAGAACATAGTTATAAATAATAAATCACCACTTTATATGACTTTTGAATATTTAAAAGTGGGCGAGGTTGAAATAAAAAATGATGGTAGAGCAATAACGGTAAAACCATTCTCTACAGTATCAGTTGAAGCACCTAAAAATGTTCAAGGAAAGCTGAGTTGGAGATTCAATGATGAAAATTTCTTTATAATAAAAGATAAAGAATATTAACTTAACAATAATTCTTATTTATGGGTGGTCTTTGGGGTGGTTTATGAAACCTATGTTGCATAAAATTCTTTGTATCAATCTTTGTGTTTTATCTGTGGCAATGCCGAAAATCGCATTGTCTGATAATTACTTTGATCCGAATCTTTTACTAAATAATAACGACAATATTGATTTAAGTAATTTCAGCAAAGAAGACTACATTGCACCAGGAGACTATAGTTTAAGCGTTTTTGTTAATACTGAGCCATTAGGTGAAAAGACAATTTTATTTAAAGCAAACAAAGAAGGTAAAGTTGTCCCAGTTGTTACAATCAAAGATTTGAAGCTATTTGGGGTTAATGTTTCAGCGATAAGTAAGCTAAGTGATCTACCCGAAGATACAGAAATTGATAATATAGAAGCGTATATTCCTAATTCAAGGCTAACCTTTAATATTAATAAATTAACATTAAATGCATCTTTTCCCCAAGTTAATATGGATAAGAGCTTTCAAGGTGAAATTCCCGCAGAATTATTAGATGATGGCGTGAGTGCTGTTATCCTTAATTATATGGCTAACTTTATTAAAAATAGAACGACAGGTGATTATTCAAGCCATAATAACAACTTTTTCTTGAATCTTAATGGTGGTGTAAATATAGGCCCTTGGCGTTTAAGAACAAATTATTCTTATAATAATTCGAGTGGTTCAGATCAGCGTTCTTCAAGTGATTCTGAATTTAGTAATACCTATGTAATGCGAAATATCGCTTATTTAAAATCAATGCTGAAAATTGGTGAAATTACCACTGGAGGGAATATTTTTTCAAGTATTCCGATAAAGGGGATTTCTTTAGCCACTAACCAACAAATGTTACCAAGTAGTATGCGTGGATATGCTCCTGTGGTAAGAGGTTTTGCCAACAGCAATGCAACCGTTACCATTCGTCAAAATGGTCAAATTATCTATAAATCTTTTGTTGCTCCTGGGAATTTTATTATTAATGATATTTCCGCCGGCGGTATTGGTGGGGACCTTGAAATAACCATTGAAGAAGAAGATGGCTCTAAGCGTGTATATACACAAGCCTATTCATCGCTGCCTATCATGTTGCGTGAAGGGCAATTTGAGTATGAATTTAGTGCGGGGCAATATGATGGTGGTATCACGACAGATTCCAAAAAAAGTAAATTTGCTTTAGGAACGTTTAGTTATGGTATCAATAACTCAATTACTGCATACGGTGGTTTATTAATTGCCAATGGTTATACCTCTGGTGTTATCGGTTCTGGTGTTTCTCTTGGGTTATTAGGTGCCTTATCTGCGGACGTCACTCTCGCCAGAGCTAATTTGGATAAAACTTATCACGGTCAATCATATCGGGTTCGTTATTCTAAGAGTTTATTATCTACAGGGACTTCGTTTGATTTAACCGCATTACGTTATTCAACTAAAGATTACTATGACTTTAGTGATTACAATAACTCAGGTTATGAATTGCGAGAAGGTATTGCACCTTGGTTAAGCCAACGTCAGAAATCTAGTTTTCAAACCTCAATTTCACAATCATTAGGAAAATACGGTTCCATGTATCTTCGTGGTGAAACCAGCCGTTATTGGGGGAATAGCCGTGTTAATAATAGTGTCACATTAGGCTATAACACTGTTCTGAAAGGTATTGCATTTAATATAGATTATTCTATTTCTCGCCTAAAAAGTGATGACAATACATGGCCAGAAAATAGACAAATTAATTTTAATATGAATATGCCACTGAGTGTATTCTCAAATGCAAGTGGCTTGCAAAATATGAATGCAAGCTATCTTCTGACACATAGCAATGATGGAAGAACTTCGCAACAAGCCGGTTTAAATGGCTCTGCATTTGATAATCAACTCTCTTATGGTATCTACCAAAATACAGATAACAAGGCAGATAGTTATAGTGGCAATATGAATATGAGTTATTCAGGAAGTAAAGGAACGCTTTCTGGGGGTTATAGCTATGGGAAAAATAGAAATAGCTTTAATGGTAGCCTTATTGGTGGTGTTGTTCTGCACTCAAAAGGAGTGACATTATCAAGGATGTTAGGTGACAGTATTGCCATAGTGAGCGCAGATAAAGCAAAGGGCGCAGAAATCAATGGAAATGTGAAAATAGATACATTTGGTAATGCCATTGTCCCTCAATTAAGTCCTTATGATACAAACAGTATTAGCGTAAATGTCAGCACATTACCTGATGATGTGACACTTAATGAAACGTCAATGAAAGTCTATCCAACCGAAGGGGCTATTTTAGCAAGACAATTTCAAACTAAAGTGGGTTATCAGGTTATTTTTGATATAAAAACAGCGGAAAATATAGCGATACCTTTTGGTGCAATGGCTTCTTTGACAGATGAAAAAGATAAACAGGTAAATACCGGTATTATCGATGCCTATCAATCTCTTTATATGAGTGGGTTACCCAATGATGGGAATGTCGTGGTGACTTGGAATAACAATACGGGCAAACATTCATGTCAATTTAGTTATTCAGAGCTTGAAAAGATTGAAGTATCACAACAAAACCCAATAAGAATGGTGACCGTTAATTGTCAATAATTTTTATAATTATTATTAAGTTAAACAAGGTGATAATCAGCAATGCTGTTATGTAAAGGCAAAGAGTAATGACGTTCCCGCAAATAAAAAAATGTATTGTTACTTTCTATTGGCACTATTAGTGGATATTCAGTTTACGCTATTGGTGCGTTAGAGCCGGGAAATTATAGTCTAGCCAGAGATCATTCTTTGCAATTTAATGTAGCTATTAGTTCTGGATTTTCAATTGATGCTAGGCCTTATTTTTTAGATTCTAGTACAAAGATAACAGTCCATACATTAAAAGCCTGCGATGTGACGCCACAAACAGCAACATCGATTAATTACCGTAGTCAATAAGCACAAAATTTTGCTACACCGACTAAACTTGATGAGAATATTGCCAGTATAAATGTTGATTGTCCCTATGCTGGGAATGTACATATCACATTAAGACCGTTTAATACCTTAATCAAAGGCAAGTAATACGGGAATGGAATTAACCGGCACTAAAGCGCAGGAAAGCGGTTATGTGGTGACTTCGCTAACTAGCCAACAACAAAATACTATTTGTGAACCTAATTCCAGTGATGCGTTAAGTTATGTCGGTAGTAATAAATTAGTTAATGCTATGCCCAAAGTTTTTAATCAAACGTTATATTTTAATCTTTGTGCAAATAGTAATATTCCCGCAGATAGATACTCGGGCAGTGTCGATGTAGCGATTTTAGTCGAGTAATATGCATTAACGTAATATTGGGCAAATAAGAACGCGATCATTCTTATTTGCTTTTTATGAGGTACTACTATTTTTACCGGATAGGCCTATTGTCTAGGCCAAATAACGGTATTCAATGTTATTTTATAAGTTCCTATCCACTATACTTGTCGTAAGCCTAAATCAAGCAAGGTTTTGCTTGGCTCTCCTCCAATTTCACGCGTGAGTTTAGGAACCATATAGCCAGAGACAAGACTCATTAATGATTTCATTATTTCGCGCGCTTCACTGTCTGGTACCATAAAATGAGCTGCTCCCTGTACTTTATCTAGCACATGAAGGTAATAAGGCATGATGCCTGCGTCAAATAGTGCACGACTTAAATCAGCAAGGGTTTGGGCATTGTCGTTAACCCCTCGCAGTAATACCCCTTGGTTTAATAGCGTAACATGGGCATTTTTTAGTTTTTAAGCAAGCTTCTCTTAACGCATCATCAATTTCATTTGCATGATTGATATGCAATACCATAATATTTTGTAAACGTGACTGCTGTAAGCGCTGACATAACCTATGAGTAATACGCGCAGGGATCACCACGGGTAAACGAGAGTGAATACGTAAACGTTTAATGTGGGGGATGGCTTCTAGCTGAGTAATTAACCAATCTAGCTCGTCATCTTTGGCCATCAGCGGATCGCCACCCGAAAAGATGATTTCATCGAGTTTTGGGTTATTTTTGATATACTCTATTGCCTTTTGCCAGTTAGCTTTGTTTCCCTTGTTATCTTCGTAAGGAAAATGGCGTCGGAAACAGTAACGGCAATTGACAGCGCAACCACCTTTGACCAAAAGCAATGCACGATTCTGATATTTATGTAATAAACCCGGCACCGCATTTTGTTGCTCATCTAATGGATCCGTAGAGAATCCCGGCGTTAGGGTAAATTCAGCATGTGCAGTTAATACTTGTAAAAGTAATGGATCGTTAGGATCGCCTTTTTTCATGCGCGCAACGAATTCACGGGGAACCCGTAAAGGAAAAAGTCGTCTCGCCTGAGCACCCCGTTGTAGTTCAGCGTGATGTTCCAGCGCTAAAAGTTGGAGTAATTCAACAGGATCACTGATTGCCTGCGCGAGTTGTGTTAACCAGACTTCTCTGGTGGTGTGATTATGAGTTACAATGTGTGCCATTTTTGGCTATGCCATTTTAAATTAAAAAAGTTAGAGGATATTCATGGCTTCTTATAATACCAACGATTTTCGTTCAGGTCTTAAAATCATGTTAGATGGCGAGCCAGCCGTCATTACTGAATGTGAATTTGTGAAACCAGGTAAAGGTCAGGCATTTGCTCGTGTGCGTCTGCGTAAACTGATTTCTAACAAATTACTGGAAAAAACCTTCAAATCTACTGATTCTGCTGAGGGTGCAGATGTCATGGATATCAACTTAACTTACCTGTACAACGATGGTGAGTTCTGGCATTTCATGAACAACGAAACCTTTGAACAATTAGCTGCAGACGAAAAAGCGGTTGGCGAAAATGCTAAATGGTTGATTGACCAAGCAGAGTGTATCGTTACACTGTGGGATAATCGTCCTATTGCTGTTGTTCCACCAAACTTTGTTGAGTTAGAAATCGTTGATACCGATCCGGGTCTGAAAGGGGATACTGCAGGTACAGGCGGTAAACCAGCAACATTAAGCACTGGCGCTGTGGTTAAAGTACCTCTGTTCGTACAAATCGGTGAAGTGATTAAAGTGGATACGCGTTCTGGTGAATATGTATCACGCGTAAAATAATCATCGCGATTATTTTCCCGAACGTTTATACCAATATAAAATACCACATATGCTCTCTTGATTGTGGTATTTTTATTTTATACGCAAAAAATTTGATAAATATAACAAATTATCTTTAAAAAAATTGATTAATTTACTTTAATACGGTGTTTTATAAAATCGTTATATAGATAAGTGATATAATATAAAATCAATATATTATTTCATTCTTTATTTATGCCAAAACAGCATGAGCAATGCCAGATTGGAATTGGTAAAAAATAGCCATTTTTTTACAATGTAGTTGTTGATTATTTTGGTAAAGATAATCCACAGCAATATTTATTTAATTTATTTTGACCTTTCCTTTTAGAGATATTGAAGAATATAGATAAAAACTGTAATCCTGTAATATTATTGATATTTATTTTTATTTTTTTGTACTAGGGAAACTATTTCCAATATAATACTATATCTAAAATATCTCTTTTATTTTTTCTTTTCTTATGTTTCGTTCTTATTTATCTGATAATTAGCACTTTTTATACTAGATTGATGCTTTTTGGTCTTTTTTCTATACGTAAATTCTCTTAAGTGTAAATTCATAATCAGATTAGTATATTATTTTAAAAAAATTTTTTCCTATCCTATAAACACAATTTTATTGTCATTAAATTTTTTTGATTTTCATCAAAAATAAAACCTTATGATTATGATGGTTATTTAAAATTCTCTAAATTGATTACAGAGAAATTTAAAATTTTTGAATATAAATAAAATATTTATCGTCTATACTTTAATAAGTAATAACTCATTGAGTGAGATATTTTTATTTGGTTTTAATGATTATCAATCAGATATCTTTTCTTTGACCATGACTCTCAATTTATTTAGGAGGCGATATGGAACAGAAAATAATTGTTATGGGGGCAGATCCTTCAGGTTATGAGCTTAAAAATGCCGTCAAATCTCATCTACAAGCAAAAAATTACACAATAAAAGATATTACCGAATCAGGGCCTATTGGTTATTGTGATGTTGGTGATAAAGTTGGCGCTATTATTTCAGAACATCCTGAATATATTGGTTTTGTTTTTTGTGGCACAGGGATGGGAGTAAGTATTAGTGCTAATAAACATAAAAATGTTTATTGCGGGGTTTGTGAGAGTGTTACCACTGCGCGTTTTTGTAAAGTGATTAATAATTGCAATATGCTAGCCATGGGTGGTTTACTGATTACTCCCTTTAAAGCCAATATGATGGTAGATGCTTATTTATCTGCAATCTTTACACAAGGGTTTTCTGAAGCGACCCCAGATGATTTACAATGTGGCTTACAGACCATGAAAGAGGTTGAAAAGCGCATTTATACTGACTAATCCCTTTTTTGTAAGCCTGCTTTTGCAGGCTTTTTCAATCATATCACTCTTTCCCACCACTTAAGTGTCAACGTCATAATTGTCGACACGTCATCAAGCAAATTAATTTTTATTTATAACGCATTGATTTTTAACAAAAATAAAATATTACTGCTCTTGGCATGAAATATGCTTCATCTAGAGAAAAATTAACGACAGCCGTGAGCTGTTAAACGTTTTTCTCGGAGGATGTGGCGAATGAATCGCTTTGTTATTGCAGAGCCACAACGATGCATAGGGTGTAATACCTGTATGGCAGCTTGTTCGGAAGTACACCAAGCTGTGGGATTACAGGCGCATCCGCGTCTTACAGTGGTAAAAGTGGAGGATCAGACCGCCCCGATGCTTTGTCGGCATTGTGAGGATGCTCCTTGTGCTAGTGTGTGCCCAGTCAATGCCATTACTCATGAAGATAATATGATCTTTCTTAATGAGAGCTTGTGTATTGGCTGTAAGTTATGCGGTTTGGTATGTCCTTTTGGTGCGATTACACCATCAGGCAGTAAACCCGTTAACTTACCGGCTGTGTTTGACCATTTTGTGCCTGAAGAGATGCTGGCAGATGTGCCCGCAAGTCTTCCTACTACCAATCCATTCCTTGCATGGAATGCGGGTATTCGCGCAATAGCAGTGAAATGTGACTTGTGTGCTTTCTCAGATGAGGGGCCTGCTTGCGTAAAAGTCTGTCCGACAGATGCCTTACATCTAGTTGAAGAAGATAGCCTTGAAGAGCAGATGAAAGCGCGTCGTTTAGACTCTGTGATGGAACCTATGACAAGTCTTGATGATCTATCTACGTTGACACAGGAGCGCAAGTAATATGGAACCTCTTCAGTTACTGATGTGGTCAATCATCCTGTATGTTGTTGGTGGCGTTATTGCACTGTTTTTAAAGAAACAGGAAGGATTGGCAATCCTAATATCGGGGATCAGCGCAATCATCGGTGGTGTATTAGGTGTTTTAAGCGCATTACCGGTTATTTTAAATGGTGAAACAATCAGTTTTGCTATGGCTGGGCCATTTGATTTCGCCGCTTTTGTGGTGCGTATGGATATGCTTGGCGCCTTTATGGTGTTTGTCATTTCTTTACTCGTCACTGTTTGTGCGTTGTATTCACTCTCTTATGTTCAAGAATACAAAGGTCGCGGCGCATGGAGTATGGGATTTTTTATGAATCTCTTTATTGCTTCCATGGTAGGACTGATTGTTATGGATAATGCGTTTTACTTTATTATCCTATTTGAAATGATGTCGTTAGCATCTTGGTTCTTAGTCATCGCTGACCAAGATGACGAATCTATCCACGCCGGTTTACTCTACTTCTTTATCGCTCACGCAGGCTCTGTGCTAATCATGATAGCCTTCTTCTTAATGTGGCGTGAAAGCGGTAGCCTTGATTTTGATTCATTTCGTCAACTTTCTCTTTCCCCTGCAATGGCTTCTGTGGTGTTCTTACTGGGCTTCTTCGGATTTGGTGCCAAAGCCGGTATGTTGCCATTACACAGTTGGTTGCCAAAAGCGCACCCCGCAGCACCCTCTCACGCTTCAGCATTAATGTCTGGGGTGATGGTGAAAATTGGTATTTTTGGCATCATCAAAGTAGGCATTGATTTATTAGGTGCTTCACAAATGTGGTGGGGAATTGTCGTTCTCGCATTCGGTGCTGTCTCTTCTGTATTAGGGGTTATGTACGCATTAGCAGAGCACGATTTAAAACGTCTACTTGCATGGCACACCGTTGAAAATATCGGCATCATCTTGATGGGCGTGGGAGTTGGCATGGTAGGTATGGCAACCGATCATCCAGTGATTGCCGCTCTCGGTCTGCTTGGTGCGTTATACCATTTATTAAACCACGCGGTATTTAAAGGATTATTGTTCTTAGGTGCCGGAGCCATTATTAATCAAATTCACACTCGTGATATGGATAAGATGGGTGGATTAGCCAAACTAATGCCTTACACTGCAACAGCATTCTTAATTGGTTGTATGGCAATTTCAGCATTACCGCCATTAAATGGTTTTGTGAGTGAGTGGTATACTTATCAATCACTATTTACGATGAGTTACGATGGTAACTTTGTCATGCGCTTAAGTGGTCCTATTGCCATTATTATGTTGGCAATTACCGGGGCATTAGCGGCAATGTGTTTCGTCAAAGTTTATGGCGTCAGTTTTTGCGGTGGCCCACGTAGTGAGCAAGCGACTAAAGCTAAAGAAGTACCGTTGCCAATGACCATTGCTATGGGGTTATTAGCACTTTTCTGTGTTGTATTAGGTGTGGGTGCGGCTTTTATTGCGCCAATTATTGCCAATATTGCAATGTCACTTAGCGAAACCAGTGCATTAACAGTGACTCAAGGTGCGATATTAGTCCCTGATAGTGCATCACAAGCGATGTTCTCTCCTGCCTTAACATTTATTTTATTAATCGCCTTACCACTAATTCCATTCTTAATTTATCTCGGCTTAAAAGGTGGTCAACCTGCATTTCGCCGTAAAGGTAATCCATGGGCTTGTGGTTATGTCTGGGAAAAAGACATGGCGGTGTCCGCTGGGGGCTTTACTCAAGCACTACGTAGTATGTTTGCACCACTTTATCGTATGCGTAAACAGCTTGATCCATCACCTTGGCTTTCACGTGGCTTTAATAAAACACAGCTCGGTGCTGAAAAGGTCGAACCATTCTGGGATGAAAGCATTATTTATCCATTGGTTCGTGGTATCCAACGTTTTGCTAAACGTATCCAATGCCTACAAGGCGGCGATTTCAGACTCTATTGTCTATACGTGGTGGCAGCGCTGGTCATCTTGCTTTTAGTTATCGCAGCGTAAGGAGAGGGAATGATGACTTTCCAAGAAACACCTTCGTTTATGATGGGAATATTCGCGGTTATTCAAGCACTCTTTCTGCTGGCGATAACCCCATTATGTACAGGTATTTCTCGCCAAATTCGTGCCAAGATGCATTCGCGTCAAGGTCCTGGTATTTGGCAGGATTACCGAGATATTTTTAAATTACTTAAACGTCAATCCGTAGCCCCTGAGCAATCCGGCGTGATCTTCCAAGTGATGCCTTATGTGTTATTAGGCAGCATGTTATTAGTGGCAATGGCATTGCCTGTCTTTACGGCAACCTCTTTGTTTGGCGGTGCGGCGGACTTAATTGCATTAATTTATCTGTTTGCACTATTTCGTTTCTTTTTCTCTTTATCCGGTTTGGATTCAGGTAGTCCATTTGCGGGTATTGGGGCCAGCCGTGAACTGACATTGGGTGTATTAGTTGAGCCTATCTTAGTGCTTTCGTTGATTGTGGTGGCATTGATTGTGGGTTCAACCAATGTCGGCACTATCAGTGCGACGCTCGCCCAAGGTTGGGTATCACCCACAGCTACACTTTTAGCCTTATTGGCTTGTGCTTTTGCGGCATTTATTGAAATGGGCAAAATGCCTTTTGACGTCGCGGAAGCAGAGCAAGAATTACAAGAAGGACCACTAACCGAGTACTCCGGCTCTGGTTTTGCCATGGTTAAACTGGGTATTGGTTTAAAACAAGTGGTGATTGCTGAGCTGTTCCTTGCCGTATTTATTCCTTTTGGCAAAGCGACTGAATTTACTTTTGTCGCGCTTCTTGTCGCCTTAGTGTTAATGGCCGTGAAATTGCTGGTCGTGTTTGTATTAGCGTCATTAGTTGAAAACAGTTTAGCGCGTGGTCGCTTCTTACTGACTCAGCATGTGACATGGTTAGGGTTCGGTGTTGCGGCACTGGCTTTTGTTTTCTATTTAACTGGTCTATAAGGAGCGATGATTGCAATGGAAAATATAGCTCTTGCGACCTTACTCATCCCATTTGCAGGGGCGTTAATTACGTCCATACTGCCAAATCGGATGGCGAAGTGGTTATGTACACTGTTCGCTTTATTAGCCACATTAGGTACTGTTGTTTTAGGTTGGCAGTTCCTCGCTGAAGGTAAAGTCGATACCACAATTACGCTAGTACAATATGGTGATGTTGCGCTATTTGGTTTTACCATTGATCGCGTCAGTACCTTAATTGCTTTTGCCGTTGTATTCTTAGGATTACTCGTCAGTTTTTATTCAACGGGTTATCTCACTAACGGTAACCGTGAGCATCCTCATGATGGGACTCGTCGTTATTATGCTTTCCTGTTGATCTTTATTGGTGCTATGGCAGGTTTAGTACTGTCATCTACCATTTTAGGGCAACTGCTGTTTTTTGAAATTACCGGTGGTTGTTCTTGGGCATTAATTGGTTATTACCAATCAGAGAAGTCATTGCGTTCGGCAATGAAGGCATTGTTAATTACTCATATTGCGTCAATCGGTCTGTATCTTGCAGCTGCAACCTTGTTTGTAAGTACGGGTTCGTTTGAACTAACTGCGATAGCAACATTAGATGAGCCAACAAAACTGATTGTCTTTGGCGGTATTCTGTTTGCTGCTTGGGGTAAATCAGCACAGCTTCCTTTACAAGCTTGGTTACCTGATGCAATGGAAGCACCAACACCTGTAAGTGCTTACTTACACGCTGCGTCAATGGTTAAAGTGGGTGTGTATATCTTTGCTCGTGCCATTATTTCAGCCGGTGATGTCCCTCATATCATTGGTTGGGTGGGGATCGCCATGGCGGTTATCACTCTGATTTATGGCTTTATGATGTATCTGCCACAAAAAGATATGAAACGTCTGTTAGCATGGTCAACCATTACACAGCTTTCTTATATCTTCCTCGCGTTATCTATCTCAATCTTTGGACCTCGTGAAGCCTTTAATGGTGGTGTGGCTTATATCTTTAACCACGCTTTTGCTAAAAGTTTGTTCTTCTTAGTCGCAGGTGCTCTGAGTTATAGCTGTGGTACTCGTATGTTACCGCGCTTAAAAGGGTTAATTAATAAATATCCATTGCTGGGTGTGGGCTTTTGTGTTGCTGCGTTAGCGATTGCAGGTGTACCACCACTCAATGGTTTCTTTAGTAAATTCCCTATCTTTGCAGCAGGCTTTGAATTATCGAGTGTGTTCTGGGTAATGACACCTATTATGGTTCTGGTACTGATTGAATCTGTTGCAAGTTTCACTTGGTTTATCTACTGGTTTGGCCGTGTGGTGCCAGGAGAACCAAGTAAAGAAGTTGCGCAAGGACAACCGGTTCCTATGGCAATGCAAATTGTGATTGGAATACTGATTATTATGTCTTTCGCATCCAGTGTTATTGCTGTGACTTGGCTAGGATAAGGGGATAAATCATGACTGGAGCACTTATTGTTAATAATTTAGCGGGGTTAATGATGATCACCTCGCTACTGGTGATAGGCGCAAGAAAGCCTATTGCTTCCTGTTGGTTTTATGCTCTGCAATCCTTTGTTTTGGTGATGATTTTTGTCACTTTAGCAAATACGCTAGATGCACATCAACTGACACTTTGGGCGATAACCGCCTTCTTTACCAAAGTTCTACTCGTTCCACTTATCTTAGGATTTGCCTTCCGCAAATTATCCGATCCGAGCGCCAATATCAGTGTCATTAAACCGGCATTATTGATGTTATTAGCCGCCGTGATTGTGATTTTATGCTGGTTTGTGGTTGAGCCAATTCAAATACCTATGGTGGCGGAATTGAAACCTGCATTAGCGGTCTCTTTAGGCCATTTTATGCTAGGTCTACTGTGTATTGTGACTCAACGAAATATTCTAAAACAAGCATTTGGTTACTGCTTAATGGAAAACGGCTCTCACTTAACACTCGCTTTATTAGCGTGGAGGGCACCAGAGTTGGTAGAAATTGGTATAGCAACGGATGCCATTTTTGCTGTGATTGTCATGGCAGTATTGGCGCGTAAGATTTACCGCACGCTCAACACACTGAACGTGGATCAACTGACCGCGCTGAAGGGGTGAGGAGATGAATCAAACAACCATGTTAACAATCTTAATGTTTGCACCGCTGGTATTTTCGATATTGGCATTTTTAAGCCCATTATTGAAAGCAGCGGCACGTCCTATCGTTACAGGCATTCATACTATAGGTATTTTTGTCTTAGTCATTGCCGCGTTAGGCACTGTTGCTGATGTGATGTCCCATGGCGAAATACTGGCGGCAGCGAAATGGGTTCATGTTGATAGTTTAGGGGCACTATTTCTAGCCATTTTAGGCATCATTGGTTTTTTAACCGGCCTGTATTCTATTGGTTATATGAATCATGAAGTGGATGAGGGCGAAATTTCTGTTCGTACTTTATGTAACTACTATGGTTTCTTCCACCTCTTCCTTTTCACCATGTTATTAGCGATCACCAGTAATAACTTGATCTTGATGTGGGCCGCGATTGAAGCCACAACATTAAGCTCTGCTTTTTTAGTAGGGATTTATGGTCAACGCTCTTCATTAGAAGCTGCATGGAAGTACATTATTATCTGTAGTGTCGGTGTCGCATTTGGTCTTTTTGGCACAATTTTAGTTTATGCCAATGCAGCAAGCTTTATGCCTGATCCTGATCAGGCCATCTTCTGGACAGAAGTGTTGAAATATACACATCAGTTAGATCCAACACTGATGCATTTAGCTTTTGTATTTATTTTGATCGGTTTCGGTACCAAAACCGGGTTATTCCCAATGCATGCATGGTTACCAGATGCTCACAGTGAAGCGCCAAGCCCTGTTAGTGCGCTGTTATCTGCGGTGTTATTAAACTGTGCGCTGTTAATCATTATTCGTTACTACATTATTATTGATGCAGCAATAGGCACTGAATTCACTCGTAACCTATTGTTAATCTTTGGCTTCCTCTCTGTTGCTATCGCCGCGTTCTTTATTCTGATCCAGCGCGATATGAAACGTTTATTAGCGTACTCCAGTGTGGAAAACATGGGGTTAATTGCAGTGGCTCTGGGTATTGGTGGCCCGATTGGGATTTTGGCGGCTTTATTCCACACGTTAAACCACAGCTTAGCAAAAGCATTGCTGTTCTGCGGCTCTGGTAACGTGTTACTGAAATACGGTACACGGGATCTAAATGTCGTGAAAGGTATGTTTAAAGTAATGCCATTAAGTGCTGCATTATTTGCTGGCGGTGCTTTGGCATTAGGGGGCATGCCACCATTTAATGTCTTTATCAGTGAATTTATGATTGTTGTTGCAGGCTTAGCAGCTAAGCATATGGGATTAACAATTCTATTATTATTGTTATTAACCGTAGTATTAGGTGGATTAGTTCGTATGGTAGCTAAAACGGTATTTGGTCCAAAACCGGATGTGGTTGCCAAAGGTGAATTAGGTCTATTAACCACACTACCGATGATCATTTTGATTGCGCTTATGTTGTTAATGGGAACACATATTCCTAAGCCAGTCAGTGAGTTATTGGAGAATGCAGCCAATATCGTGATGAATATCGATGAGAGTGGATCACCAAATTATACATGGCCAACAACGTTAATCAGCAATCCATCAATATCGGTTCAGGAGAAGTAACGTGAGCTATCAAAATTATGTCAGTAGAAAAGAGGGAAACGAACTCGGTGCGGGTTATGTTGCTAAAGTTCGAGAAAAATTCCCATCAGCTATTCTTGATGAAGAGCGACAAACCGCTGATCAATTGACGATAACAGTTAAAACGGGATCACTGCCTGAAGTGGTGGAGTATCTATATTACGGTTTAGGAGGCTGGTTACCTGTTTTATTTGGTAACGATGAACGTAGTTTAAATGGTGATTATGCCGTCTATTACGCCTTATCGATGGAAGAGGGTGAAAAGTGCTGGATAGTCGTTAAAGCACACGTTAGTCCTATTACACTTGAATTTCCTTCTGTTACCCCGCGAGTTCCTGCAGCAGTATGGGGAGAGCGTGAAATTCGTGATATGTATGGTCTTATTCCTGTGGGCTTACCGGATGAGCGTCGTTTAGTGCTTCCAGATGATTGGCCTGAAGATATGTATCCGTTACGTAAAGATGCCATGGATTATCGCCAACGTCCAACGCCAACCACAGAAACAGAAACCTATCCGTTTGTGAACGAAGGCAAACAAGATGCGCGTGTCGTTCCTATCGGCCCTATGCATATTACGTCTGATGAACCGGGACATTTCCGTTTATTTGTTGACGGTGAAAATATTGTTGATGCTGACTATCGCATGTTCTATGTACACCGTGGTATGGAAAAATTGGCAGAAACCCGTATGGGCTATAATGAAGTGACTTTCCTATCAGACCGTGTCTGTGGGATTTGTGGCTTTACACATAGCGTGGCATATACCACTTCTGTTGAAAATGCGTTAGGTATTGAAGTGCCTCGTCGCGCTCATACTATCCGTTCTATTTTATTAGAAGTTGAACGTCTACATAGTCATTTATTAAATATCGGTTTAGCAAGTCACTTTACCGGATTTGATACCGGTTTCATGCAATTCTTCCGTATTCGTGAAAAATCCATGCAGATTGCTGAAATGCTGACGGGAGCACGTAAAACCTACGGCTTAAACTTAATTGGTGGTATTCGTCGCGATATTTTAAAAGATCAACGTATTAAAACTATCCAATTAGTCAGAGAAATGCGCAAAGAAGTCACTGAATTAGTCGACATCTTACTTTCTGCGCCAAATATGGAACAGCGTACCGTTGGGGTCGGGATTTTAGATAAGAAAGTCGCGCGTGATTTCAGTCCGGTAGGCCCGATGATCAGAGCCAGTGGTTTTAAACGTGATGTACGCTTTGATCACCCATTTGCAGATTATGGCAACTTACCATTAACCCTATTTAGTTATGAAGGTGGGGATGTTTTCTCACGTGTGATGGTGCGTATTAAGGAAGTGCTTGATTCTATGGCAATGATTGAATATGCCTTAGATAATCTGCCAGAAGGACCGTTATTAACTGAAGGCTTTACCTACCAACCTTATAAATTTGCACTTGGTTTTACCGAAGCTCCACGAGGTGAAGATATTCACTGGAGTATGTTGGGTGATAATCAAAAATTATTCCGTTGGCGTTGTCGTGCGGCCACTTACGCTAACTGGCCAGTACTACGTTATATGTTACAAGGAAATACGGTTTCTGATGCACCATTAATTATCGGTAGCCTCGATCCTTGTTACTCCTGTACTGACAGGGTAACGCTTGTCGATGTGAAAAAACGTAAATCGAAAACAGTTTCTTATAAAGAAATTGAACGTTATAGCATCGAACGTAAAAATTCGCCGCTCAAGTGAGGGACTGAACGATGTTAAAATTGTTTAAAACCATTATCAAAACAGGCGATGCAACAACAAAATATCCTTTTAAACCATTAGAACTCCCTGATGGTTTTAGAGGAAAACCTGAGTACTCACCTGAGCAATGTATTGTTTGTGGGGCTTGTACTTCTGCATGTCCTGCGAATGCACTGACCATGGAAACCAACCTCGAAACGGGTGAACGTCACTGGCAGTTATTTATTGGTCGTTGTATTTATTGCGGCCGCTGTGAAGAAGTCTGCCCAACTCGGGCAATTGTATTATCAGATATGTTTGAAACGGCAGTCACACAAAAATCAGATCTTTATATTAAAGGTACATTTAAATTATTAAGCTGCCGTGAGTGTCATCAACCCTTTACACCTAGAAAATCTGTTGATTACGCTATGGCACTGCTGGTGCAATCGGGTTGGGATGCACAAACTGTTGAGGCAATGCGTCCACAATTTGAAACTTGCCCAGAGTGTAAACGTAAACATAACCTACTCTCTGATGGTCAAGAAAATATTAGTATGGGCAATGTCGGGAGTGTGAAAAAATGAGTCTACCAGAAATTCCCATCAATCATCATGTCAGCCAACCTATCACATTAAGTGATCAGGTGAAAAAGCTGAAAAAAACGTTATTGAAAGATATTCAACGTTCCGCGTATGTTTATCGTGTTGACTGTGGTGGTTGTAATGGTTGTGAGATTGAAATTTTCTCTGCAATTACACCTGTTTTTGATGCCGAGCGATTTGGTATCAAGGTGGTTGCTTCACCTCGCCATGCTGATATTTTGTTATTTACTGGTGCCGTAACACGCCAAATGCGTGTACCGGCATTACGTGCTTATGAATCAGCACCAGATCCCAAAATTTGTATCTCTTATGGGGCTTGTGGTTGTGGTGGTGGGATATTCCACGATCTCTATTGTGTATGGGGTGGGAGTGAAACCATTGTTCCTATTGATGTGTGGATCCCTGGTTGTCCTCCGACACCTGCAGCAACTATTTATGGTTTTGCTGTGGCATTAGGCTTATTAGATCAAAAACTAAAAGGTCAAAATCACACTGAAGTAGATAATGAGCAAGCGTCACTGTTACTACCGTCGATCCCTCTTGATACTCGGGTAATGATAGAGCGTGAAGCTCGTCGTCTTGCTGGTTATTATCAAGGGCGACAAATTAGTGATCATTTCCTCACTTTACTTGATGGTGCCACAGTACAAGAAGTCAGTGGGCGTGTTGATGAATGGTTACGCCAAGCGAATGATCCTCGTTTAGCGGAAATTGTAAAACGACTGGTGCATTCATTAAACCAAGGAGGCGTTCATGTCTGATGACGCTAAAGTTTACTTTTGGTCATTAAGACAAAAGTTTGTTGATAGCGATGATGATATACCTGAGCAGGCGCAACAAGTGATGTACTACTCGTTGGCGATTGGTCATCACGTCGGCATGATTGACTGCTTAAAAACAGAGTTGGTTTGTCCTTTAGAAAAATATCAAGCATGGATTGATTTATTACCTGAGGGGGAAGCAAAACGAAAAATGCAAGGATTGCTAACTTTCGGTGAGATCAATATCAATTCTGAACATACTCACATGTTAGCTTTAGCTTTCGATCCTATTGCCAAAAGTGATGATCCACTTTTTAGTGAGTGGAGCCAAACGCTGATTAATTTATTAGGTGAAATTGTTATAGAGCCAGCGATTTATTTGATAGTAAAGAGAAAACCATGAGTGAAACAATGACAGCACCTAAGGTCGTATTAACGGTAGGAAATAGCATGATGGGGGATGATGGAGCCGGTCCTCTATTAGCGGACTTAATGGAAGCAAACCCGATTGATGGTTGGATGGTTATCAATGGGGGAAGTGCGCCAGAGAATGTTTCTTATCAAATAAGAGCATTACAACCGCAATGTGTTGTCATTGTTGATGCGGCTGATATTGGTTTAAAACCTGGTGAAATAAGGGTAATAGATCCTGATTATATTGCAGAAATGTTTATTATGAGCACCCATAACATGCCGTTAAATTTTCTGATAGATCAATTAAAGGACGATATCCCCGATATTACTTTCTTGGGGATCCAGCCCGATCTGGTGGGATTCTATTACCCAATGACCGAAGCGGTAAGAAACGCTGTTGATAAAGTTTATCAAGGCATTAAGTCTTGGCGAGTTGATTACTTTCCTGAGCTTGAAGTCTGTGATGAAGACGATATCGAAGAATAGAAAAATTAAAGTATAAAAAACATAAAGTATAAATAAGTATCCATAAGTAAAAAACATCCGTTCTGCGGATGTTTTATATTAATGAGTGATATAAGTGTCACAACCGCCAAAAAAAGACAGTTTTGTAACTTATATCACTCATGGATAAACAGTCATCTTGAGCCTATCTTTTTTAAAAAACGCACATCCTTAACCCTTTCTTCATCAGTATCAAGACAAAATTACTTATACTTAGCCTAACTAGTGAATTTTAGAGGCCTAATTGGCTCAAAAAGCGCACTTTTTGATTAATGTTAAGTGTAACATAGCAAGATTAGCTTCATATTAAGCTAACTATCTTTGCTACCCTTAATGCCCTTAAGCAAAAATGTTCACGACAAAATATTTCTGTCTTATTAAAAAAATAAAAGGTTCGGTATGTCCTCTTCTTTTCCCCAATTAAGTATTGTGGTGGCGGTTTTTAATGGTGAAAAATTTTTACCACAGTTTTTTAATTGTTTACATGCACAACAACTGGAAAACTGGGAACTTATTTTAGTTGATGATGGCTCTACTGATAACTCTCGTCAGATCTTAGATAAATGGGAAAAACACTTTCCCAATGTCACTATTTTAACACAAGAAAACCAAGGTGTTTCCGTTGCGCGTAATACAGGATTTGCTGTTGCAAAGGGGGAATACGTTGCTTTTCCTGATATTGATGATGTGATAGATAAACGCATGTATCCCCGATTACTTGAAATTGCCAAGGCCGATAATTTGGATGTGGCAACCTGTAATGGGAATTATGTTTATGATGATAAAAACCGACCAACACGCCCTATCTTTCCTTCAACGCGTTTAACAACCACAGAGGTATTAACCGGGCCTCAATGGCTTGAACGTGCTCTTGAATCGAAAAAGTTCTTACATGTTACATGGCTAAATATTTATCGACGTCAGTTTTTATTGGAGCATGGTTATTACTTTGAGCCGGGTTTGCATCACCAAGATATTCCTTGGACGACAGAAGTGTTATTAACGGCGAAACGGGTAAAATATATCGATGAGCGTTATTACGACTATTTTATTCATTCTGGCTCCGTGTCGCATACGACACCCGATGATCGTATTCATGTAAGAACAATTTATAACTATATGAAAATACTTGAGATGCTGGATGCTATTAATCAACGCCATGCTGAGATAGCAAAAACGATCAATGCTTGTTATTGGCAAATAGCCAAAGAAGGTTTAGGTATTATTCATTCTATTGATGCGATTAGTTCACCAGAAACCAAAAAACAGATAGTTAAGGTATTTTTTGAGCGGGGAATTTGGGCATTAATTTGGAAAAATGCGAAAGATTTTAGATTAAAATGGCGTTTAGGTCGGCGTTATTTTCGACTGAAAAAAATATTAGCAGAATAAATATAAAGGGGTGTAATAATTTGCACCCTTTATTTTTTCATTAATATACTTATCGTAAAATTAGGTTATTTCGTAAAAATAGCAATTTATTTTGTTATATGCTCACTATTAAGAATGAGCATAATCTATATAACTGATTTATTAGAAAAAAACTGTGCTCTATTTAAAATTTTGTCATATTGAACGCTATTGCTTGATGAAAGTTTATGTAAAATCAATAAAATGTTGGATATTATTCGAGTAATTCAAGAAAAGCTTTTATGATGCCAAGCAATTAATCCTTTTGTCTGCATCAATATGCAGAACATCATAATAACAACAGTTAACTTATTTCTTTTCTGCCTCTTTCAAACAGATTGAGACTGATGATAAGTCGTATCTAAAAAATCGGAGAATATTTATGTCTATTCGGTTTAGTTGGCGAAAATCGTTTATTGCTTTATCCTGCTTAGCCGCACTTAGTGTTCCTGTTACTACTTCAGCACAAACCTTAAAATTAGCCATTGGTGAAGAGCCGACAGAAGGTTTTGATCCCATGTTAGGGTGGAGCCATGGTAGCTACTTACTGCTACACAGCCCATTATTAAAGCAAAATGCGGATCTGAGTTGGTATAGCAATATGCTCAGTGATTATCAGCCTAGTGCAGAGGGCACAACATGGAAGCTGACGTTAAAACCAGATTTGAAATTTTCTGATGGTTCACCTTTAACTGCAAAAGATGTTGCCTTTACCTATAACAATGCCGCGGCAAGTGGCGGTAAAGTGGATATGGGAAACTTTCTTTCTGCAACGGCAGATGATGATTTACATGTCACTATTGCTTTAAAAGCGCCTCAAAGTACTTTTGTTAATGTATTAGGCTCGCTAGGCATTGTTTCGGCTGATAAATATGATGAAAAAACTTATGCACAAAAGCCGATTGGTGCCGGTCCTTATCGTATGGTCAGTTTTCAACCGGGTCAGCAACTCATCGTTGAGACAAACCCTTATTATGCGGGTAAGAAAAATGATTTCGAAAAGCTTATCTTTGTTTTTCTTGATGAAGATGCCGCTTTTGCTGCCGCTCAAAGTGGACAACTAGGGGTTGTTCGTATTCCTCCTGCCACCGCAGCCATTGCTAAAAATTTGCCTAATGTAAAATTGTGGGAAAGAGCCAGTGTTGAAAATCGTGGTATCGTCTTTCCTATGGTGAAATCAGGTGAGAAAAATGCACAAGGGTATGATATCGGTAATGATATCACTGCAGATATCGCCATCCGTAAAGCGATTAACTATGCCCTTAACCGCCAATTACTGGCAGAGCAAGTATTAGATGGATATGCAGTTCCTGCTTATACCGGCGTAAAAGGATTACCTTGGGATCAAACCGAGGCCGCATTTAAAGACGGTGATATTGAAAAAGCTAAACAAATTCTTGATGATGCGGGTTGGAAACTCAATAAAAATGGCATTCGAGAAAAAGACGGTTTAGAAGCGAAATTGACACTCTGGTACACCAGTGGTGATGCAACTCGTCGTGATTTAGCAGAATCAATTCGTGCGTTAGTGCAACCTCTTGGCATTCAAATGGATCTTAAGTCAGGAAGCTGGGATACCGTAGAGCGTTATATGCACTCAAACCCGACTTTGTTTGGTTGGGGAAGTCTTGATCCGATGGAGCTCTATCATCACTATAGTATGAATGCCGCAGGTGTGGGTTACTATAATCCTGGGTATTATAAAAATCCTGCCGTTGAAAAACATTTACAAGCAGCATTAGATGCACCGACATGGCAACAAGCGGTACCACATTGGCAAGCGGTAGAGTGGGATGGTAAAAATGGCGTCGGTATCAAAGGTGATGCTGCTTGGGCTTGGTTAATGAATATTCAGCATACTTACTTAACCGATCCTTGTGTTGATTTAGGCACTGGCGCTCCGGAAATTCACGGTTCATGGTCATTATTAAATAGCGTAGATACTTGGAAGTGGACTTGTCAGTAATACGTCAAACAGTAGGATTTTTCCTGCGATTATTATGCCTGCTGCTGGTAACAACAGCAGGTGTTTTTATTTTATTAAGTTTTTCGCCGATTGATCCGATCAAGGCCTATATCGGTAGTGATTTGCTAAACGTTCCGCCTGAGCAGTATCCGCTGATAGCGGCTCGCTGGGGGATGGATCAGCCACTATGGATGCGTTTTTGGCTCTGGTTTAGCCAGATAATCCAAGGTGATTTTGGTTATTCCATGCTCTATAACATGCCGGTTATTGATGTTATTCGCCAACGGGCAGGGCCTTCGTTTATCCTGCTTTTTTCTGCGTGGCTATTTTCAGGTGTAATAGGGGTGTTAATGGGGTTAGTGGCAGGACGATATCTTAATCGTTGGCCTGATAGGATCATCTCAACCCTCTCTTATTTGCTGGCCTCATTACCGACTTTTTGGGTTGGATTGCTGTTGTTATCGCTGTTTTCGGTAACGTTACACTGGGCACCCATTTGCTGTGCATGGCCGATGGGCAGTAGTGCTGAAGCAGCCACATTGGGCCAACGTTTTTCGCATCTTATTTTACCTATGATAGCGTTAGGATTATTAGGTACAGGTAATATCGCACTGCATACTCGCGCAAAAGTTGCTGAAGTGATGGGCAGTGAATTTATTCATTTTGCTAAAGCCCAAGGTGATAAAGGTTGGGCTATGATGCTTTTTCATGTTCTACGTCATGCCATTACTCCCGCACTTTGCTTACAGTTTGCATCAATTGGTGAATTGTTAGGTGGTTCATTATTGGCGGAGAAGGTTTTTGCTTATCCGGGATTAGGGCAAGCGACAGTAGATGCCGGATTGCGTGGGGATATCCCCCTATTAATGGGGATTGTTGTATTTAGCACAATTCTCATTTTCTTTGGAAACAGTATCTCTAACTACTTGTTACGACGAATTAATAAAGGAATTTTGCGCGACTTATGATTTACGATCCCAATAAGCCTTTATTTAGACTGCTATTTGTCTCAATCGTATTAGTGGGGCTGGTTATTTATGGCTTATCTGTTTCTCATACTGATATTGTGATGGATTTTTTAGCTAGAAACCAAGCGCCATCTACTCAGTACTGGTTTGGCACGGATAATTTAGGCCGTTCACTGTGGTTACGCTGTTTTCAAGGTATGTTAAGTAGCTTAAATATCGGTGTCACTAGTGCCGTTGTCAGTGGTGCTATTGCTTTGATATTTGCTGGGATCTCCTCCATTAATCGCCATTGTGATTTATTGGTCAGAGGGGTGGTTGATGCCTTGTTAGCATTACCTCATTTACTGTTGTTGATCTTGATCTGTTTTACTTTAGGTGGGGGACAGCAAGGTGTTATCTGGGCTGTTGCATTAACCCATTGGCCCAAATTAGCCCTAATTTTACGTGGTGAAATTCAACGTATTCGTGAAGCAGATTATGTGATGCTATCTCGCCGTATTGGCAATACACCTTTTGAGTGTGTGAAAAAACACTATATCCCAATGTTATTACCGCAATGGATTGTAGGAACGTTGCTTATGTTTCCACATGCGGTATTGCATAGTGCTGCGTTGAGCTTTTTAGGTTTTGGGCAAGCAGCGCATGAGCCTTCTCTTGGATTGCTATTAGCGGATGCCTTACGTTATTTAAGTACCGGTGCTTGGTGGATGGTGTTTTTTCCCGGATTAATTTTAATGTGCTTGGTATTGATATTTGATCAATTTGCTAAAGCCATGCAGCAACTATGGTTAAGAGGGGCAGGATGTTAAGTTTTGAACAGCTTTCCATTGATATTGCGCAGTTTCGTTGGTTAGGAAAGCGCACTTGGCAGCCTTTATTAAAATCTATTTCTCTTGATATTAAACCTGGCAAAATGCTGGCTTTAGTGGGGGGCAGCGGTGAAGGTAAAAGTTTACTCCTGCAAAGTGCATTGGGACTACTACCTGCTAATATGCGAACCCGAGGCACAATTAAACTTAATGGGCATCCGTTAACCGAGCGAGAGCTTATTGCTTATCGTGGTAATACTTTTTGCTATATTCCTCAAGGTGTAACAGCGCTTAATCCGTTAATTAGCATTGGTGAACAACTGGGCCGTTCAGCGCGGTTAAGTGGTGCTGATATCACCTATGAAGATATTAAACACCAATTTGGTTTATATCACCTCTCTAGCTCGTTAGTGAAAACTTACCCCGCAAAATTATCGGGGGGAATGGCTAAACGAGTACTCGCCTGCAATGCAACATTATCTAATGCACAATATATACTGGCTGATGAGATAACATCATGGCTTGATGATGAACACGCTTGTTTATTGCTAGAGCATTTAAAAGAGTTATGTCATCAAGGTAAATCAGTCCTATGGGTCACCCATGATTTAGCTTTGGCTGCTCGTTATGCCGATACCATTGCTGTGTTGAGGCAAGGGGAGCTAAATGAGATAGTCGCTGCTAAAGCGCTTTATCATCATGGTGGGAGTGAGTGGCTAAAAACATTGTGGAATGCACTGCCTGAACAGCAGTTTTTAGATCTACAAGAGGGGGCTTGCAACCCATACCCATATTGAGCAGTGATAGATTATCTTCTTTATATACCTTTTTCTCTTAGAGAACCCTATTTTTGAGGTTATTTTTATGCCACTTTTAGCGCTACAACAACTCTCTGTGCAACAAGCCGGTAAGATGTTATGGCATGATCTCTCTTTTTCATTAGAGGCGGGAGAGCGCTTAGGCATTTCTGCGCCAAGTGGTAGAGGAAAAACAACGTTAGGTCGTGTATTAGCACAATGGCAAATGCCGACTAGTGGGCAAATTCTTTTTAATCAGCAACCTCTGCCTAAGAAAGGTTATTGTCCCATTCAATTGGTTCCGCAACATCCTGATAAATGTTTTAATCCATTTAGAACAACCGGAGAGAGTGTACGTGATGCATGGGTGCCTGATAGCCTGTGGCTTGAAAAATTGATGATAGAGCCAGAGTGGTTAACCCGTAGGCCTAATGAGTTATCAGGAGGAGAATTGGCACGTATTGCATTACTACGAGCACTTGATCCTCGAACACAATTATTAATTGCAGATGAAGTGACTGCACAATTAGATGCACAGATCCAAGCCAAAATTTGGCAAGTATTAATCGATGAAAGTCAAAAACGTCCTTTAAGTTTAATTATCTTTAGTCACAATAAAGCCTTACTAGAAAAAGTATCTACCAGAATATGGTGGGTAGATAAGGAAAAAATATGTTGATAGTAAAAAGGATACTAGAGCGATTTTAATAAAAAAAAGCTTCCTGTATTTTGAAATATAGGAAGCAAACTATTACTACTAATTATAATAATAATAAGGAATTAAAAACGATATGTATAACCAATACCCATATGAATATCTTGATTACGATAAGGGGTCATTTGCCAATTTGTTGTCGTATTAACAGATGACT
Organism: Proteus mirabilis ATCC 29906; assembly: GCF_000160755.1. Lineage (GTDB taxonomy): Bacteria > Pseudomonadota > Gammaproteobacteria > Enterobacterales > Enterobacteriaceae > Proteus > Proteus mirabilis. The sequence continues at coordinate 219,316 of NZ_GG668579.1, read as the reverse complement.
GTTTATCTAGTTGGTAAGTTAGCCCTACACTAGCAAATGGACGCTGTGCTAACTGTTTTTTGTTGTCGTTATAGTTAATTTTTTGCTGACCTAGATAATCAATATGACTTTGGAAGTCACCTTGGTGATGTGATAAATGCCATAATAAACCCGCTTTGCTGTCCAGTTTGAGTTTGGCATTGACTGTATACTCTATTCCTAATCCTATTTTTGCAAGCAATGAATGTGCATTAAGTTCTTGATAATGGACTGCAAGTTTAGTCCCTTGTGTTTCGCTATAAGCAGAGCGTGATGTTTGATTAAAAGTAAGTCCTGCAAAAGGCGTTACAGTGATAAGGTTATTGAGTGTGTAAGGATAATATCCTTGAAAATCAATATAATAACCGGAGATCTTTGCGTGGCCTTTACCCGCTTCGGTATTATCTAATATTGGTCTTTTAATCGTGACTTTGCGGTTTACATATGCCCCTTTTAATGAAAGATGTAATGCATTGCCATTCGAGGTTGGGTTTAGTGACGGGATTAAATCAACGCTAAAACCAATTAACGGTAAAGGGTATCCTTGATATTCATAGCCTGTGGGTAAAGAAGAGTAGCTATCGCTATCAATAGCAAGACCAACCACTAATGGTGTTTGATTGATATCAAAACGATAAGCTCCACTAATGCCCGTTTGTATAGCGTTGGCTTTATCAATATTTTGATAGTGTGTGAAGCCACTAAGACATGCTTTTTCAGTACCGACAGAACAGGTGGCGGAAGCTAAATAACGCAATTGACCCTGTTGCATATCGATAAGTTTATAGCTATTTTCAGCCATTAATTGCATGGATTTATAGCTGTTTTCTACATCGATTGGTTTACTGATAGCTGTCGATGATTTTGCTGTTTCTTTCTCTTTTACCTTTGCTTTAGCCTGTTGTACTTGTTCATCTTCTACAGGGGGAAGTTCTTTATCAGCTTGT
>NZ_GG668579.1:205661-217752 GCF_000160755.1 Proteus mirabilis ATCC 29906 | reverse complement strand
CCTTTTCTTGCTCAGCTTGCTTATCTTTTTCATCTGCAATTTCTTGTTGTTCAGTATTGAAATATTTATCATCGATTTCATCATTTCTCCAAATAACTTGACGCCAGTTATTACGTTCATTAGTGGCTACACCATAAATGATTCTTCCATCATCTGAGATGGCATGTGCTTCTGAATCTTTTCCCCCGTCAAGTGTTCCTAAGTCATACATATGATTATTGAAATAAATAAAACCATGACGATGAAACATGATAAAGGCATGAGGACCAGTGCCTGTTAGATCTTTTGGAATGGTTTTTAAGTTATACTCATCAGTTTCAGACCACCCTACAACATATTTACCATCAGCAGTAATATCAAGTGCTCTAGCATTTCTAAATTCCGATTCTTCTTTTTTTGTAGAAAGGTTACCAATATTGATGAGTTTATCATTAGAGAAGTCATAGAGTAGTGCTTGACTAAAAATTGCTGAAGAAGTTTTTGTTCTAGTAGGTAACCTAATTGCATAATTATTATGCCAAACATCTCCCCAGCCAACACTATAGTTCCCATCTGCTGAGGTATCTGCAAGTTTTGTCGATCCAAATTCAGAGAGACTAAGTTCTCGTATAGGGCCTGATGCTGTTGTGATAAAGGCAACTTTAGGATATTCTCTATCCAGTAATTTCTTTTTAGGCAAATCTCGGTTTAGCTGGCCAATAAAGACTTGACCATTATCACTGATTTTTTGAATATCAACACCTCTTCTTTTTATTCCCTTTAAGAAAGGATATTCAGTAATTGGTGAAAGTAAAATTGCTTTTTCTAGATGATTAGCTAAATACTTATTAACGTTATCGAATGTTAATTCGAAGTTTTCTTTTTTATAGATATCATAAATATATAGCTTCTTTCTCTCATCACCTTTGTATTCATATAAAATAAAATTACCATCTTTCGTTAAATATCTAATCTCCATATTTCTATCTAAAATAGAAAATGTATTGTTATATACGTTATAGGCAAATACATAACATCCATTGTATGTACCACAACCGATAGTATCTTCAAAAATACTATTATTTTTAACCATCTGCTCTAATCTGGCTCTAGCACCTGCAAAGGCATACCCAACAACAGTTTTACTATTTTTTGAAATATGGGAAAGGTAAAGAAGATCTAATTGCGGATTATTTTCTTTATTTATTTTTTTTATGGTCTTTCCGCCATCTATACTAATAAATAATTCATTTGGTAAGAGTTCTTCTGAGAAATAAACGGTTTCTCTAACATTATAATTAGGTATCTTTTTTTGAATATTACGTTCACCTTCATCAGCTATACGATTATATAATGAAAGTGTATCATCACTTATTGTTGCATATATGTAAGTGCTTCCAAACGGCGTCATTAACTGTTGGTTGTAACTATGCTTATCTAAGACACGGCCGTGGAGATGTTTAATGTATTCATATCTATTATGATTGAATTCATAATATTGACTTGCATTATTTGCAATACTAAAAGGGTTATAAATTGAGTCTCCCATATCATTTATATTATAATTGCTGTAGCAATTAATAGGCCATATATAGAGAGGACACAATATATATAATATTGATTTATTTTTCATTTTCATTTTATATACCAAAAATAAGATTTTAACTGGAGGTTAACCTCTGTATTAATTAAAGTCAATTGAATAAAATGAAATGAATTTAATATACAATAATGAGTAAGAAATTATTATGTATATATATTTGGTATTTTAATTAAATTTACTTTTCTAAGTATTAATTCATTTTGTAGATTTATGATTTGTTCTTTATTTGCGGATCGCCAATTCTTCGCTTCACCATATACGCCATGCTGATGAAACGCATTAATACGAATTGGAATGGATTCATCAAGTGAATTAATAAACTGGGAAAGCGGTTCTATATTCTCTAAATAATCGGTTTTTTCTGGAATATATAAAAGGCGTAATTCTGCAAGTAAATTATGCTCACTTAACCATTTGATTGATTTTTTAATACGTTGATTACTACGTCCGGTTAAATAAATATGTGTTTCTTCACTCCAACTTTTTAAATCAATCATCGCTCCATCCATAAAGGGGGCGATTTTTTGCCAACCATTAAGTGAAAGAGTGCCATTACTGTCAATTAAACAGGTAAGATGTCGAAGATCAGGGGCTGCTTTGATTGCTTTAAAATAATCAATTAAAAATGGAAGTTGTAACGTAGATTCCCCGCCACTTACGGTTACCCCATTGATAAAGGCTGCATATTTACGCGTAATTGCAATTAGTTCATCAACCGTATAGGTCAATGTCATAGGGCTTGATTGGCGAGGACATTGCTGAATACAAGTATCACATTGCTCACAACGGTGAGAGTTCCAACTTACTACTCCGTTTTGCAACGAGAGAGCTTGCTGAGGGCAAGTGGCAATGCAATCCCCGCAGTTATCACAAATCCCCATAGTGTAGGGATTGTGACAGTTCTTACAGCGTAAATTACATCCTTGTAGGAAGATGGCGAGGCGATTGCCTGGGCCATCAACACAAGAAAAAGGCAGTATTTTATTTATCGAAGCGCATCTGCTGTTCATGGCTAATCACTCGTGGTTTTCGTTCAGCAATATGGCAATTGGTTGTTGCTTCATCTCCTAACCAAGTTGTATTTAGGCGAGAGCCTTCTTCTTTATATTTTTTTAAATCAGATAACCGCACCATATAGCCAGTGACACGGACTAAATCATTGCCACCCACATTAGCGGTAAATTCACGTAATCCGCAAGAAAACGCCCCTAAGCACAGTTGCATTAAGGCATCAGGATTTTGTTTGATAGTTTCATCCACGGTTAAAATATCACTAATACCTGAAGTATAAAATTGATGGTGGGGGGCAACGGTCATTAAATGAGTAACAGGATCAGGCTCTGTTCCATAAGGAATTCGGGTCGCCGGTGTAGTACCAATATCAGAACTTATGCCTGATTGAGCATGTAACATGGCACGCTGTTTCCAACCATATTTTACAGGAGTCTGTGCAACAAATTGGGCCAGTTTTTCACTAATAATATAGCTAAGTTTATTGGCCGCTTCGCTATGACCATAGTTTGCTGTATGACCTTCTTTTTCAAGTAATAGAGAAACTGCTTCAGCCATACCATAAATGCCAAACATCGGGGCAAAACGATCGGGTGAGATCAAACCTTCTTCTACTAAAAAGCTTTGTTGAAAAAAGTTTGATTTTTCATAGAGGAATTCGCAACGAGCATTGATGATCTCGATTTGTTTTTGCATGTAAAACGGCAATACATTCTCTAGAAAGTCGGCACTATTTTGGCTGCGCTTTGCTACTTCTTTGAGATTGATACGAACTAAAGTGCTACCGCCACCACTTTGCGGTAGAGAGTTATAACAACTAACAATACCGTATTCATCTTTACCAAATACAGCATCTTGCAATGTACCGTTAGCAATATGGGGTTTACTACTATGACAAATATTGGTGATTGCTTGGTGCAATAAATCAGAAGGTGTTAGTGCCGCGTCATAAATAAAGGTGAGATTCGGGGCTACTTGTTGAAGTTCAACATCTACCTTAAGAATTAAACGTGTAATGATAGAGTCTTCAGGGCCAATATTAGCGTGCATAAAGGCATCAGGAAGGGTTCTATCAAGATAGCGCCAGAAACGCTTTAATTTTGGATAGAGTTGCTCTTGCGTCAAATTCCCCACATAAGGTAGTAAGATTTTATCAATACGACCTAAATAAACCGGCATTGAAGTGACTGAAGGAACATGATGATAAAGGATAGTCAGCATATTTAGCGCATCATCAAAATCTTGGGCAGGTTCAAGCTCTAAATAGCGCGAGCCTTGTGCTAAGAATTTCGCGTAATCAGGTAATACATAACGTGGTTTATAAGGGGCATGACCTTCATACATATCGCAGATAACCCGTTCATTTAGCGCAAGGCTCGCCTCGTTAGATAATGTCGGGTATGGCAACATATTTTCCGCTTCTAATGCTAGAAAATGACGTTTTTGTTCGGGGGAAAGGGTTGGATTTTCTACGATTTGTTGACAACGTTGGATAACAGATTGTTCAGTCATAACCACCTCAGCAACTCAAGAGCAAAAGAAAGATGTAAGATTTATTTATCGCATTAGGTTAATAAATTGACTGAGATTTACTGTGATTTTAAACAAAGCCCATTCAAAGTTTAAGGGAATAGCACGAAAATACGTATAAATTAGATATATCTAAAATAATTTGACCTATTTTAGATAGAAATATAGAAATATAGAAATATAGAAATAAAGAAATGAAGGTGAGTACTAATGACTCACCTTATTATGTTAATTTGTGGCAGTGTTATTTAACTTCAGATCTATTTTCTGTTTCTTCTTGCTGATCACTTTTTTGTTCATCATCTTCTTTTTCATGACGAGTGGGTAAACTTGCGGTTAATAAATAGGGCGATTGCTGCCAATGCACTGGTGTTAATTGCAATAAGCTGTGGGACAGTAAAAAACCAATCGCCAGAGCAACCAATAGCATCACACGCAATAAATTAGTGGTGTTATCGACTTGGCCAGATTCTGTGACAAGTTGGTGTGTATCTAACGTCAATCTTAGAAAACCCTTTGGCTGATCTTGACCAGGGATAGGCACCACCAGCTGATGATTAAAAGAACCGCCACTTTTTTGTCCTTCTAAGGCCAATCGCTCTTTTACCGTCACATTTTCACCACTATGCGCTATTTGTGTGCCATCTTGCCAATAAAGACTTGCATCCAGTACCCGACTATCGTGAGTTAGATGATTTAAATTAGCTATAATGTGTGGATTTACGTTATCTTTGCTACTGTCATCCATATAATTGGATAATGAGAAGGCAACTTGTTCTGCCAGTGTTTTGGCAAGCTCTTCAAACTGGGTGATACGGGCGTGCTGATTTGCACGGCTAAAATAAGAGGCGCCTTGCATCAAAAAAGCCAATAATGCGATACAAATCAGTATAATCGCTGTTTTTTGTAGTTTGAATTTTAGTTTATCTTTAAGCATGTTCAACCTTTTGCGTAAGCAAGTATGTGCATGTTGCCAGATGAGTCACAGATAGAATAGGCTGAATAACAATTATTTTGTTCAGACAGGGGAAAACAGGAGAATAAGTATGTCAAATAGTCTGACCTATTGCTATTTACCGGATGAGATCCGTAAATGGCCAGGTCTACCGCTATCACTCAGTGGTGAAGAAGTGATGCCACTGGATTATCGTGCAGGCGATAGCGGATGGTTACTTTATGGACGAGAACTTGATAAAAAAAGAATAAGTGAGTTCCAGCATAAATTAGGTGTGGCTATTGTGGTGGTTTCTTCATGGCGTATTGATGATTACCAAGTGGTACGTATTGCGGGAAGTTTAACCCGTCGTATTCGTCGGTTATCTGATGAATGTGGTTTAGATGTTGTACCCTTTGGGCAGATCCCACGTTTACGCTCTCCGGGACTTTTAGTGATGGATATGGATTCCACGGCTATTCAAATTGAGTGTATTGATGAAATCGCTAAACTGGCCGGTGTCGGTGATAAAGTGGCCGAGATAACGGAGCAAGCGATGCAAGGTGAAATGGATTTTAGTGAAAGCCTAAAATTGCGTGTTGCACAATTAGCGGGAGCTGATGCGAATATTTTACAAAAAGTAATGGATAATTTACCTCTGATGCCCGGGTTAACAAGTTTAGTGCGTAAGCTTCAGGCAATGGATTGGCAAATTGCGATTGCATCAGGGGGATTTACTTATTTTGCTGATAACCTAAAACAGCGATTACGTTTAGTTGCAGCGGTTGCTAATCAGCTAGAAATTAAAGATGGTAAATTAACGGGCAAAGTCAAAGGCCCTATTGTTGATGCTAAATATAAAGCGCAAGTGCTTACACGCTTAGCTAAAGATTTAGATATACCGCTGGAACAAACCATTGCGATAGGTGATGGCGCAAACGATCTTAAAATGCTTAGAAAGGCGGGTTTAGGTATTGCCTACCATGCCAAACCTAAAGTATATGCACAAGCCAAAGTAGCTATTCGTCATGCTGATTTAATGGGTGTGATGTGTATTTTAAGTGCAGGATTAAAGCACGAAGAACGATAAGTTTTCAGTCAAGAAAATAACGGGGAGAGCAGTGTGGCAAAAGCAGCCAAAAGAGCCTTTGTATGTAATGAATGTGGTGCCGATTACCCGCGTTGGCAAGGACAATGTTCTGCGTGTCATGCGTGGAATACCATTACGGAAGTGCGCCTTGCGGCGACACCTTCTGCCCGTAACGATCGTTTTAGCGGTTTTGCCGGAGATGCGAAAGGAATAAGCCGTGTTCAAAAGCTCTCTGAAATTAGCCTTGAAGCATTACCTCGCTTTTCTACTGGATTTAAAGAATTTGATCGTGTGTTAGGCGGAGGGGTTGTGCCGGGAAGTGCCATTTTAATTGGCGGAAATCCGGGGGCAGGTAAAAGTACACTATTACTGCAGACCATGTGTCGTTTAGCCGCTGAAATGAAAACCTTGTATGTCACGGGAGAAGAGTCATTACAGCAGGTTGCCATGCGGGCGCACCGCTTAGGCTTACCGACAACCGAATTGAATATGTTGTCAGAAACCAGTATTGAACAAATTTGTTTAATTGCTGCTCAAGAGCAACCTAAATTAATGGTCATTGACTCGATCCAAGTAATGCATATGGCCGATATTCAATCTTCCCCGGGCAGTGTGGCACAGGTACGAGAGACAGCTGCTTATCTGACTCGTTTTGCTAAAACGAATGATATTGCCATTATTATGGTGGGTCATGTCACCAAAGATGGCACATTAGCGGGACCTAAAGTATTAGAACACTGTATTGACTGCTCAGTGATGCTTGATGGTGAAACGGACTCACGTTTTAGAACATTGCGTAGTCATAAAAACCGCTTTGGTGCGGTGAATGAGTTAGGTGTTTTTGCCATGACGGAACAAGGTTTACGCGAAGTGAGTAATCCATCGGCTATCTTTTTAAGTCGTGGTGATGAGGTGACTTCAGGCAGTTCTGTTATGGTGGTTTGGGAAGGAACGCGGCCATTACTGGTGGAGATCCAAGCATTGGTCGACCACTCTATGTTATCAAATCCTCGCCGTGTTGCGGTGGGATTAGAGCAAAATCGCTTAGCAATATTATTAGCGGTTTTGCATCGTCATGGTGGTTTACAGATGTCTGATCAAGATGTCTTTGTTAATGTCGTTGGCGGTGTCAAAGTAACCGAAACTAGTGCAGATTTAGCTTTATTACTATCATTAGTATCGAGTTTTCGTAATCGTCCTTTACCGCGTGATTTAGTTATTTTTGGTGAGGTAGGACTCGCGGGAGAAATTCGTCCTGTACCAAGTGGACAAGAGCGAATTGCAGAAGCAGCAAAACACGGTTTTAAACGTGCTATTGTGCCTAATGCGAATATGCCAAAGAAAAATCCACCTGATATGAAAGTGTATGGAGTGAAGAAACTATCAGATGCGTTATCTGTACTTGATGATTTGGACGACTTCTAAAGGAGTAAATCATGGGATCTTTTGATTATATCAAACAGGCAATAAAAAAGAATGGCTATACCTTACAGCAAGTTGCCGATGAAAGTCAGATGACAAAGGGCTATCTTAGCCAGCTTATTAATAACAAAATCAAAAGCCCCAGTGCACAAAAAATGTCCGCATTACACCAATTTTTGGGATTAGAATATCCATTACAACAGAAAACCATTGGGGTGATTTTTGGTAAATTCTATCCTCTTCATACTGGGCATATTTATTTAATTCAACGAGCTTGTAGTCAAGTCGATGAATTGCATGTCATTTTATGTCATGACGAACCTCGTGATAAAGAGCTATTTATCAATAGTGCGATGTCACAACAGCCGACGGTAAGTGATAGGTTGCGCTGGTTATTACAAACTTTTAAGTATCAGAAAAATATTCGTATTCATGAGTTTAATGAACATGGTATAGAGCCTCAACCTCATGGTTGGGAAATGTGGAGTGAGGGTATCAAAGCCTTTCTACAAGAAAAACAGATCGCGCCGGATTTTATCTATACCAGTGAACGAGGGGACGCCAGTCAATATGAAGCATTTTTAGGTATTGAAACGGTACTGGTCGATCCTGAGCGCTCGTTTATGAATATTAGCGGTAGTCAAATCCGTCAAGCGCCATTTAAATATTGGGAATATATTCCTACCGAAGTAAAACCTTTTTTCGTGCGTACAGTGGCTATATTAGGTGGTGAATCGAGTGGCAAATCGACCTTAGTAAATAAGCTTGCCAATATTTTTAATACAACCAGTGCGTGGGAATATGGCCGTGATTATGTCTTCTCTCATTTAGGAGGAGACGAAATGGCATTGCAGTACTCTGATTATGATAAAATCGCTTTAGGTCATGCCCAATATATTGATTTTGCAGTTAAATATGCTAATAAAGTTGCATTTATCGATACTGATTTTGTAACAACACAGGCTTTTTGTTTACGTTATGAAGGAAAAGAACATCCTTTTGTACAGGCATTGATTGATGAATATCGTTTTGATTTAGTTATTCTGCTAGAGAACAATACGCCATGGGTTGCCGATGGTTTACGTAGTTTAGGGAGTGATAAAGAGCGCCGTCGTTTTCAAACATTGTTGATAGAGATGTTAGATAAAAACAATATTGAATATGTCAAAGTAGATCCTCCTGATTATGATGAGCGCTTTCTTCGTTGTGTCGAATTAGTCAGGGAATTGCTGATGATGCAATCAAAGCATATCGAATAAGTATTTTTAAAAACGCCATTAATTGGCGTTTTTTATTTATAGCTAGCTATATAGTCACAATAAGAATGAAATTTTTGTTTAAACCTAAAGTATGGATAAAAACGGCTGTTCATTAAGCGATTAGCATAATAATGCTATTTTTTTCAAATTAGTGAAAATGATTACTGCAAATTAATGGTAGATCTCTATGATAAAAGTTAGGTATAGATATATCGGTGTGTATTTCTTTTTCTCTTAAGTGTGAGGAGTCACACACTTTGTCTTCATAAGCTTAACCAATTGAAGAAACAGATTTATTTTCGCAAAAGGACAAGATAATGGCGCAACCTTCCCGTATTTCACTTCAGATCAAAAAAACAGTTATTTCATTAGCCATTGCTGCTTTAGGCTTTACGGCTTCCTCTTCTGCATTGGCTTATCAAAAAGTCCATCAACCCGATAATAGCTATCAGCAATATATTTCTCAGCGCCAAACGGTGGATATGTTGATCCAAGATGCATTAGAGGCATTTAAATCGCCAGCGCGTGTTTCTGACGCTGGATTTACGGGAAAACTACCTTCTAATATGGAAGTCGTAGCACAAAAGCTACAACAAGCTTATAAATTAGAGCCTTATCGCTTAGATTTACTATTTAGTGCCGCCAGTGCTTATGTCTATAACAATCAAATTGAGCGTGCGGTAACGATTTATAAACAAATTTTAGAAGCCGCACCGGATGATATTGATGCATTAATTTATGTGACTTCTTGGACGCGTTTTGAAGGTAAAGATAAAGAAAGTGAAGCCTATTTTAACAAGTTAAAATCCCTTAATCCGGCAAAAGCTGAAGAGCTAAGCCGCTTTTTTGCTCAAATTGATCGTGTAAGCAAAATGCCATTAAGTGATAAGTTAACGCCAGCAGATTTGGCAACGCTAAATAAAACAAAAGGAAATAATGCCATTGTGACATTGGGTTATGCACTTAATCCAGATGGTACGATGAATCAGATCTTGATTGATCGTTTAAATAAAACCCTTGAAGTCGCAAAACAGTTACCTGATGCAATGATTGTTGTGACAGGTGGTGTGCCGAAAGCACATCAAACTGAAGGTAAATTAATGGCGGATTGGTTAGTTAAAAAAGGTATTCCCGCAGAGCGAATTTTCCAAGACAATTATGCGCGCTCAACGGTGGAGAATGCGTTATTTAGCCGTTATGCATTAACTAAACACCGAATTAAAACAGCGGTGATTATTAGCTCTGGTAGTCATGTTCGTCGTGCTGATGCTATTTTTACGGTTGCGAGTTGGCAAAGTGGCCCCAGTGATATCACCTATTTAACGGTTGTAGCCCCCGATAAGCCATTAGCTGAATTACAAAAAACATCAAAATCTGATTTACAAGGTATTTATCGCGATGGCTTAAAAGCATTAGGATTATGGAGCTTCCGTAGTTATCCATTAGAAGAGCGTTGATAGACCCTTTGAATATTATTTTGCTACTAAAACTCCACAAGAAAACCAAAAGATTGTGGAGTTTTTTTATTATTCTAAGTGATCAAATTCATACACCAATAAATCCTTATTGAATTGATAACAATTATCATTACTATAAGTTCTTACCTAAATTATAATGAGAAAATACAGTGAGAACTCCTCTAATGATCTGCGCATTGATGGCCTCTTTTTCTAGTTTCGCCAATTGCTTATCAATAACAGAAAATAAAGAAATATCAGGCCAATTTAATCACGATAAGGCACTCTGTTTTACTACACATTTACAGAGCCAGCGCTATGCTGAGTTAGATGTTAAAGGTATACAAAATCTGCAATTAGCAAACCAAGATGGCACTCATATTCGTCGCTTATTAAAAGATGTGCCCGTTGATGGACAACAACAAAAGATACGCTTCCTATTACCTGAAACGGCAAATTATCAGTTTATTGCCCAAGGAGAAGTTGGGGTACAGTGGCATATCACACTGAAAACATACCCTTATCAGCCTTTAGATAAAGATGCGGGTATAGCATTAACTAGCCCTAGATTGCAAATGCTGGCACAAGATCTCACCACCAGCAATATACAGTTATTCTGGCAACAGATACAGCAAGAGGGAACTCCCCTTGTTGAACCTTACGATAATCATAACAAGCGTGTGACTTTTTTATGGCAAGGTGCGCAATCTAATGTATATCTATTGGGATCGCCTGCAGGTGATCATGATCCGTTAACACGTTTAGCCAATAGTGATATTTGGTATCGTAGCTATATCGTGCCTAACGATACATTAATGCAATATAAATTAGCACCAGATGTGCCAGTCATTGAAAATGCAACAGCTGCACAGCAGCGCCGTGCTATTTTAACGACGGCACAGGCCGATCCTTTTAATCTTCACCCTTCACCAAGTAAAGCGGACGATCGTTATAATTACTTTTCATTGCTGTCACTTGATTATCCCCGTGAATGCCAGTTGCCAGATATCTTAGATAGGACAATGAATGGCAATACATCAATCAGTCGTTTTCATAGTGAAATTTTAAATAATGATCGAGAGATTGCGCTTTATTTACCCGCACAGAAAATGACGACACCGCGACTATTGGTGCTATTTGATGGACAAATTTATCGCCAACAATATGGCATAGACCGGTTTTTTGATAAGTTGATTGAAGAGGGGAAATTACCTCCTATTGCTATCTTATTTGTCGATAGTATTGATAGTGATCGTCGTAGTGTTGAATTACCACCTAATCCTGATTTTCACCGCTTTTTAGCGGATGAACTTTTGGTTTGGTTAGAGCAAGAGAAAGGCCTGCAAGTAGCCGCTAAGGAAACTATAGTCTCAGGCTCAAGCTATGGGGGATTGGCCTCTGCATGGGTGGCATTTAACCGTCCTGATCGCTTTGGGAAAGTGCTTAGTATGTCCGGCTCTTATTGGTGGGCGCCAGAAAACGAAGCCCCAGAGTGGTTAATTCGCCAATATCAACAGGCGGATAAAAAACCATTACAGTTTTTCTTAGAAGCTGGGTTATTTGAGTCTCGCGAAGGCGCTGGAGGAATATTAAATAATAATCGCCAGTTAAAGCAGGTTTTACAGCAAAGGGGCTATCCTGTGCAATCGCTAGAGATGGCGAGCGGGCATGATTATATCTCTTGGTGTGAGGCGCTTTATATTGGCACAAAAGCGTTAACTAACGATTAATTATTCATCTTTTTTATCTTAAAGGGATGTGAGTGGTGGTGAACTACACATCCTTTTTCTTTAGGCTAATTTGTCA
>NZ_GG668579.1:138981-203862 GCF_000160755.1 Proteus mirabilis ATCC 29906 | reverse complement strand
TAAACAAAATGGTGATACGCTTATTATAGTGACCGCAGATCACGCTCACTCTAGTCAAATTATTGAAGCTGATGTGAAATCAAGCGGCTTAACACAAGCATTGATTACCAAAGATGGCGCTGTCATGGTGGTGAATTATGGTAACTCAGAAACGGATTCACAAGAGCATACAGGCGCGCAATTACGCGTTGCCGCTTATGGTCCACATGCTGCTAATGTCGTAGGGTTAACAGACCAAACAGATCTTTTCTTTACTATGCGCGATGCGATGGGATTGAAATAACCTTGATAAGGTGACTGAATTGTAGTCTGTCTGAAATGTAGTTGAATTGTCTTACTAAAATTGTTGTATTTTCACGCGACTTAGAGAGATACCCTCAAGTCGCGTTTTTTTCTATGATTTCTTTACAAAAAATAAGAAAACGATAATAAATCAAGACGTTATTTACAGTCTAATTTTGAAAGTTACTTTTTGTTTGCTATAATTAACAGAATTTACAATGATATTCTTATACTATTCTTAACTTCTCCATTGATTATTGCACTTAAGTCGCAATATCTTTTTGCCTAATAACGTCGTTTTGATTAGGGCGTTATCTATAAAAATCATTTTTCAGATATGGTTATCTGCGTAGGATCTCTCTCTTTTTTATGGCATTGAAGGAGAAATGAGCCAATAAACAACGATAAAAAATAAGGTGACTAATTTCTATGCTAACACTGCTTCATTTACTCTCATCCGTGGCACTTTTAGTCTGGGGAACACATATTGTTCGCACCGGTATTATGCGTGTGTTCGGCTCTGATTTACGCCGAATTTTAGGTAAAAGTATTAATAAAAAATCGAATGCTTTTCTTGCCGGTGTCGGTGTTACTGCCTTAGTACAAAGTAGTAATGCTACGGCATTGCTAGTGATTTCGTTCGTCACTCAAGGCCTTATTTCTATTACACCCGCTTTGGTGATTATGTTAGGGGCTGATGTGGGTACAGCGCTAATGGCGCGGGTGCTGACATTCGATCTTTCGTGGTTATCACCGTTACTGATTTTATTGGGTGTCATGACTTTTTTAAGTCGTAAAAAAGAGCGTATCGGGCAACTGGGTAGAGTGGGAATAGGCCTTGGTTTAATTATCTTAGCATTACAACTGATTGTGACTTCTGCTGAGCCGATAACCCATGCCAGTGCAGTACAAGCTATTTTTACCTCTTTGAGCGGGGATACGATTTTAGCACTACTGGTCGGCGCTATTTTTGCGATGGTTAGTTATTCAAGCTTAGCGGCGGTATTACTTACCGCAACATTAAGTGCAACAGGCTTTATGCCTTTATATATTAGTTTATGTATTGTTATTGGTTCTAATATTGGTAGTGGATTGTTGGCATTAATCAGTAGCCGTGGTCAAAGTATTAGTTCACGTCAAGTCGTCATAGGAAGTCTGTTTTTTAAATTAATTGGCGCCTTGCTGGTATTGCCGTGGATCACCATCATTGCGACAAAAATCCAACAATATGATTTTTCCCCTGCGGAAGTGATTATCTATTTTCATGTGATTTATAACTTAGTGCGCTGTGTGTTGATGTTGCCGTTTGTGGGGCCAATGGCGAAATTATGTCAAAAATTAGTGCCGGAATTACCGGTTACTGGGACAGAAGTTGCACCTCGTTATTTAGATCCATCCGCCGTTGATACTCCCTCTTTAGCTATTGCTAATGCAGTCAGAGAGACATTACGGTTAGGGGATGTGGTTGAACAGATGTTGCAACGTTTTCAAGCCTTAATGGAAGGGGATCGTCTGCAAAAAAGGGAGATTAGCCAGCTAGAAGAGGAAGTGGAATTGCTCCATAGCAGTATTAAATTGTATATGGCACAAATTCAGCAGCATGATCTTGGTACTGAAGACTCTCGTCGCTGGGCAGAAATTATTGATACCGCGATGAATTTGCAACAATCTTCCGCTATCATAGCGCGTATGTCTGGTGAGGTGGTGAATAAAAGTTTAGATCATCACTTAAATTTATCGGAGGAAGGACGTCGTGAATTACAGACACTCCTTGAGCGTCTGCAAAGTAATCTGAATCTGGCGATGTCGGTGTTTGTTTCCGGCAATATGGAGCATGCGCGTAAATTACGCCGAGCAAAACATCGATTCCGTTTACTCAACCAACGTTACTCGTTTGCTCATGTAGAACGTCTTCATTTGCATAATATGCAAAGTATTGAAACCAGTTCGCTGCATACCAGTTTGTTGGGTGATATGAAACGGTTGAACTCCTTATTCTGTGCAGTGGCTTACCACGCATTAGAGCGGAGCGGATCTTCTTCAGAACAGGTTAATCTTCAACAATGAAAAAAAATATTCGTCTATTAACACATAATGAAATCCCTCGCGTTTGGGAAATTGATAGAACAGAACTGATTGAAAGGCTATATGTTTTACAACAAGGGCAATTGGTGTTATCTGAACAGCGTTTTGATATGAAAGGCTGGCCTGAAGGTGAGGCAGAACATTATACCCCTGTTTTACTTGAAAGTGCTGAGCGCGGTGCCCCTTTTTGGGGAGTCTTTGAAGATGACAAGTTAGTCGCTGCTGCCAGTGTTGATCCACAGTGGCGAGGCCAAGATAACACCTTGTTACAGCTCTCTTTCTTACATATTAGCCACCAGCAGCGTGGGCAAGGATTAGCCCGTATATTGTTTGATTATTGTGTGGAATATGCGAAGCAAAAAGGGGCTAGCGGATTATATATATCCTCAACGCCTTCTGAAAATAGTGTTAATTTTTATCAGCATATGGGCTGTCGTTTAATTGATGTGCCTGATACTGAGCTTTATGAAAGAGAGCCTGAAGATATTCATTTAGTGCTTAATTTTAATAAAGAAGATTAATCACTTATTTTACATCATCATTTGATGACTCTAAAATGCTTTATCGTTGGCAGCGGTAAAGCGTTTTTTGTTTAACCTCTTTAAAATTAAGGGTATGGCTACTTTTTTTTCTTGATAGACATTGAGTTAACCAATGTGTTATATAATAATGAAAATCATTATCATTAACGAATGGTGACTCTCATGGCTAAATCAACACGTATCTCCTCTGTCTCTTCTTGGACATCTCGTATTAGTTTATGGGAAATGTTGGCCGTTGCTTCGTTATTTACTGTGATCACCCACTCTATTGCAGGAACAGCAGCATTTACATTGGTTCTTGTCATTTCTATGTTGCTATCTACCATTATGTTATTTCATAAGAAATTACAAATGTGGGTGATGATCCCCGCCGGCGTTGTGATCACCTATAGCTTAATGACCTTTTTTTTAACCTATCATGGGTAGATAACCGTAAATAAAGGCACGATAACCTGCTGATAATAAAAAGGAAGTAAATACCGAAGGCCACCAGTAGTTGAAAAATCAATTACTGGCGGTTTTTATAATAGTGCTGGTGATTACTATTTCTTGGTTGCTTGGTAAACTTTGAATTTACCTGTTGATGCAAGCACTTCATGAGAGCCAAACACGTGATCAAGAATATCTTGATAAGGTAAGAAAGCATTGGCAACAATACGCAGTTTACCGCCTTTTTTCAAAAAGTTAGGCGCGAGACGAATAATGTCTTCTGCAGCTTGATAGCTGGTACCTAAGCCATCATGGAAAGGAGGATTAGAGACTATCCAATCATAAGTTTCTTCTACCGCAGAATAGACATTGCTTGCAATAACCCGTCCTTCTAATTCATTAACATTTAACGTGGCAATACTGGATGAAATAGCGGCTGCATTGACGTCACAGAGTGTGAGTTTTAACATCGGGTTTTTTTTGCCTAATACAGTGGCAATCACTCCACAACCACAGGCCATATCCAGTAAGTCACCTACCATTGTATCATCAAATGTAGAGAGTAATAATCGGCTGCCTTCATCTAATGCGGTTTGACTGAAAACACCGGGTAATGCCATCACCGTTAAATCGTCATAACGATAAGTTTGCCACCAGTTATTTCGATCAAAGAGTGTTTGATAGGTTAGTGAACCAAAAAAGAGGCTACAACGACGTGCTGAATCTATTTTTTTTAGCTTTGCTATACCATTCATTAATTCCGTAGCACTTTTTACACCACTACGGTTTTCGCCGACGATGAAGATTTCAGTATCGACAGATAAACTTGCACATAAGCTACGTAACTGAAAAGTTGCTTCATTCTTATTCTTAGGCCAAAAATAAATCAAAGTGTCGCAATATTTTACGAATGATTGATCTGCCGCTAAACCAAAAAATGCATTATCACCCATGGATTTGAGTAGCGGTAGCCACTGGTGATATTGATTTGTATAGGCTCTAACACTTTTGGCCTGAATTTGTGATGCTAGCGTGTCTTGAAGATCACCTGCTATGAGTACGTGCCTGTCTGCGAAATGATCTAGATGACGAAGAATAACTTCGCTGGCAGGGGACAATGAGGACATTATGATTATTACTCCTTAAAAAACATAAAACGCATGATATCAGATATAAAGAAACTGACGCTATTTATTGGCGTAGTTTATGCCCTCTGATACTATGTACCGTTGTTCTACACTTGATAGGTAAATATCATGAGCCGTAAAGACAGAATGTTAGCCCAACTTGGGATTCGTCAATGGGTACTTCGTAAGCCTGCTGTATTAAAAGGCGAACATTCTGTGCAATTTCCGGATACCACTCGTTTACTTATCATTACTGATGATGTTGTTGATCTAAATAACGGGCTTTTCTCTGATATTTTTAGCACTATGGGAATAGATAAAAGTGAAATCTATTGTATTACCTCAGAGGATGTGAGCCTGCTCACAGGATCATTTACACCAGCCTGTTGGCTATTAGGTACTGATATCACTCTACCTGCTCAATATACTTCTCTGAGAAGCCCTTCATTACATCAATTATATTTTGATGCCAATGCAAAACGCGATCTTTGGAAACAAATCTATCAACATGAAGACCATTTCCCCATTAAACCCTGCTGATTTACCTTTAGCATGGGAAATTGAAAAACTAAGTCATTCATTCCCTTGGAGCGAAGAAACATTCTATAGTAACCAAGGTGATCATTATTTTAATCTAAAAATTTGCATTGATAATATTATGGTAGGTTTTGCTATTACGCAATTAATATTAGATGAAGCAACGCTTTTTAATATCGCGATACATCCTGATTATCAAGGTAAAGGCTATGGAAAAGCATTGTTATTAGAACTTATTGATAATATTGAAAGAAAAGATATTGCTACATTATGGCTTGAGGTAAGAGAATCCAATCAAAAAGCATCTAATCTCTATGAATCTATAGGATTTAATTCAGTATCTGTACGTAAGAATTATTATCCAACAGCAACGGGAAAAGAAGATGCGATAATCATGGCTTATCCAATTAAATTCTAATTAAATACTTATTTAAGTTAAATTAAAGACGTCTTCTATTAGGCGTCTTTTTTTATTTTATGTGAAGTGAGTAGACTTTTATTCTTTTATTTAAATTTTACCTAATGGATATTTTGGTAAATAATTTTACTTTAGTTACAGGGGTTATTTAGTAAAACATATTGTGAGAATAATAAAGACAATATGAAGGGCGTTAAAATAAGTAAAACGCATGTTTACTTTAGTTCTTAAATTTATCGTTAGTTTATAAAAAGCCTATTAAGATAGGAAAATACATTAGTATTGTACATTTATTTGTTTCTAAACTAGAAAATCGCTACTGGTATCTATAAGTGAATCCCATCAAGTTGAGCCAACAAGTACCTCTGCGGATGGGGCCTGATATTTTATTACTGAGTTAATAGCTGGATTGGTCCTAACAAAAAAAACGCATCAAAGCATCACAGATGTTACTCGCATATCGAATTAGGTAAGCTTTCTCAGTTTTAGTTGAATTAGTTTAAAAAATATCAATTACACGGCGAATTTCGCCGTAAAATCCTAAAAAGATAAACTAGAGAAAGGAGGAACGCAATGGTTAGTCATTCCCAGCGCGAAACAGTGAAAGAGTCATATAAGCAGTCTCTTAAAACTCTTTTACCTTATGGTGTCAATGATCATCGCGGTGGATTTTTGAAGATCATTGACACAAGGAAGCACAACTCTCAGTAGAAAAGCGTGACGATTGGCTCTCATATCCCTTCGAGGAATACAGTGTCGATAATGCTACCGTGAGAGAAATCGATGAAGTCATCAATGTGCCAAATATTGGACCTGTCGTGGTGACTAGTCATGAACAGGAAAGGTTTGTTGAATGGTTTTCTGACAGAGTGCCCAAGCATCCTTGGAAGGCTTTGGCTTCAAGGTTATTTAGCTCATCATTGACAAAAGCAATTTTGCCTGAAAAGGTAGCTCTTCATAAGAACCAAAAATATAGTAACAAAGCTGATATTTGGCTGCACAGTAACAGTGATTTGCATTTTGTAGTCGTTCAGTCAGGAGCAATGAAGACTTTGGTTACTGTTTTCAGACTAAATAAGTCTCTCAAAAAATCTCAAAATGAAATCAAGATGTGTGTCCGATAATCCAGTAACAAGGGAATAAATGAAAAGTAGACTGAAAAACCTATATAAATATCTTATTGAGAACAGGAAACATGAAGTCAATGGATGGCACAAAGCCTATCGTGACTTTTACAGTCAGGTCGCTCAAATTCGTGAGCGAATCACATCTGGAGAAGGCTTGTCTCAAAATGATGAAGCTTTTCTGAAGCAGTTAATCTATGAGAAGAGCAACGGTATCGCTTCTCGCGGACAGTCTGTGTTGAGCAATGACAATTTCCAGTCATTCATTAAAAACAAGAATTTCATATCCGCATTAGAAAAATTTATATTGATTCCAAACAGTGAAAACTTCACGATTTTTTCTGATACGTGGTCTAACCAAGGTAAATCTAACAACCCTGTTCTCGTTAATCGAGTGGCTGCAGCTTGTACACTCGAAGTCTCCACAACGGTTGACTCCGGTAAATTCAATCAGGTTTTTAATTGGCTTATACGCGAAGGAATAATTCCAGTATACCCAACAGAAGAAAATCAAAGTTGGTTTGCTAAAAACATTTTTCTATTAAAAAGCATCAAAAGCGAGTTTGATAATGAGCTTCGGGAAGGTAAAACTGATGAGTTTTATCTTAGTCAGTTTGTTTGGGTGCTTTACGAGAATTTGTCAAACCCATTCAGTTTAAAGAAGCAGATTATTAAATACGGGGCACCGGGGACAGGGAAAACTTATCAAGCACGCCTGCAAACTTCGCTCATGTTTGACATCTGGAAAGAGGAATTTACTTCCAATAGCCGTCTCACACATGCAAGTCAGATTGAGTTGGTTCAATTTCATCCTTCTTTCAGCTATGAAGACTTTATGGAAGGGCTACGTCCGGTTTTGGGCAGTGATGGGAACTCCCAATTAAGGTTGCAAAATGGTGTTTTTAAAGAGTTTTGTCGAAGCGCTGGTAAGTGGGAAATCGATGTATATGGGCTTGGACTTGCTCAGAAGTGGGAGTCTCTTACTATCAAGGAACTTCTCCCGTTTAGAGAAAAGTTATCAGGTGAGCATTGGCGGGATGTTTTCGAAATATCAGATACATCCAAGCTTGTATCGGAAGCAGTACCACCATTTTTCTTTATAATTGATGAGGTAAACCGGGCTGAGTTGTCTCGCGTTTTTGGTGAGTTAATGTACTGTCTGGAATACCGAGGCACTAGAGGTTGCGTTAAAACCCAATATGCCAATCTGAACAATGAACATACTGGTATGCTTAAGGACGCTAAAGGGTATTTGTTCTTCATTCCAACAAACATCTATCTTATTGGAACGATGAACACGATAGACAGAAGTGTCGAAAGTTTTGACTTCGCTTTACGTCGAAGATTCCGTTGGGAAGAAGTGGTGCCTGATATGGCGCTATTGAAATACCATTTGAACCAATTTTGCAAAGCTTGGCTGCCCCTGGTGGATAACCTTGAACGCTTGAATGAATTGATAGCTAAAGAGCCTTTGCTTGGTAATGATTACCAAATTGGTCATGCCTATTTGATGGATTTGAAGTATGCAACCAGCCTTACAGTTTCGGAGGTACGAGAGCGTGTATGGGATGATTGTATTCGTCCGTTATTACAGGAGTATCTTCGTGGAACGGGTAAGGAGACTGAACTGATTAGCTCCTTCGGAAAGGCGTTTGGGGTTTAAACAGTGTGGCTTTTCGATATCATTAAGAACGGCACACTGGTCGATAACCAGTCCTATTTTGTCAGCGAAGGCATTTTGAAAAATAGACGTTTAGGAAAGTCGATAACCCTTAGAACCAAATCAAAAGGGCAGTGGACCTATCCTCATAACGACGAGTCTGCAATTTGGCACTTTTTGAATTCGGTATCTCGTGATGTCGAAAAAACGCTGAATGATAATATTTCCGATGCTTTAATACTCTTCAATGATGAAGATTACGAACACAATACAGATGGCGGTTTCATCGATGTCTCTGGTACGGATGCCAGAAATTTTAATCTCGACACGGGCAATTTAATCGGATTTGTTAAGCGAGGAGATTACTCTCTGAAGATCAGCTCACGTTTTGGTGATGCTTTCCTTCAATACATCATTGCAGATGCCGATGGATTTCTCGAATTAGAAAACATTGGAGGAGAAAGTCACGCAGACGGTTACGAATGGCTTTTAGCATATCTATGGAACATTAAGTTTAAGAGAGCCTACCGCTTGGGCTTGCCAAAGACTTATATTACAAGAAATGATCGTATTTCCCGCGTAAGGGGAACTATAAATGCTACAGATTATTTTCAGAATAAATCATCTGGAAAATATTTATGCTCGTACCGAGAGCACAGCTACGATAGCCCTGCAACTTCACTTTTTATAAAAGCTTATGAAGCAGTTGCACATTACTCATTTTGTCACCAAACACGAAATATCTATAGCGCATTTCTGACTGCCAATCAGGGGATAAAAAGGTCACAGCAAGAAATTTTGAGGACTTCTCATTTCACCAATCCTTTCTACAATGATTATAACGTGCTCATTGACTTATCTAAGCAAGTTATTGGCCGGAAGGGCTCTGATTTTGATTCGCAGCAGGATTCGAGTGCTTTCTTTTTCGATATTTCGATGTTGTTTGAATATTTCATTCGTAAGCTCATCAAGCGAGATGGGTTACGCCTGCTAGGTAAGTTCGAGCTATGTCAGGAAATAGCATCTGGTGCGCTCAGCGGTTATATGAGAAAACTTGAACCTGATCTTGTTATAGAAATCGATGAGAGATTATTCGTATTTGATGTGAAGTATAAAGCATTTGATTCACAATTTGGGGTGAAGCGTGAAGATCTTTTTCAGCTACATACTTACATAGGGCAGTATGGAAATATTGCCGCAATCAAGGGGTGTGGATTTATTTACCCTATATCAGAAGAACGATGGGCTTCACTTAACCTTGAAAAAACACAGGGGGTGATTTCAGATATTATTCACCAGCAAGGGCAAGAGATACCGTTCCATGTGCTTTTTCTAAAAATTCCTGAAGATACTTATATTGATTTTAATAGGAAAATGAAAGAGCAGTGTAGTATTTTCATTGATGCCCTTTATTCTAAGGTTCTTAATCAGTGACGTTTTTTTGTGGAAAAAGGCCATTGATCAACGAAATGTCATTGCTTTGACGTCGAGATTGACTTGGGAGTCGGTAATGTAGAAGTCGTGCCTG
The DNA here is from genome assembly GCF_000160755.1 of Proteus mirabilis ATCC 29906. Taxonomy (GTDB): domain Bacteria; phylum Pseudomonadota; class Gammaproteobacteria; order Enterobacterales; family Enterobacteriaceae; genus Proteus; species Proteus mirabilis. Next base: position 194,130 of record NZ_GG668579.1, on the reverse strand, counting down.
ATATCAAGGGAAGAATTCCTCTCATTAACTGGGTTCAGGCCGGTGATTGGACTGAAATAGCGAAGGAATTTGCCTATGAAGATGCTGAAGAGTGGCGTGAAGTCACAGGGAAAGCATGAGGGTGGTTTCGCACTTCGCGTAAAAGGCGACAGTATGGAAAATCCAAGCGGAAAAAAATCATACCCGAGGGGGCTGTGATCGTTGTTGATCCTGAGTTATCTTATTCTTCAAATTTATTGGTTGTTGCGCGTTTGGATGATTCGAAAGAAGCAACCTTTAAGCAGTTAGTCATTGACGATGAACAGAAATACCTAAAGCCTCTGGACTCCCAATATTCAGCAACAGCGATCAACGACAACGGCACCATCATTGGTGTGGCACGATAAGCTATTATCGATTTTTTGTAGCAAAGAAATTTGTGGCCTAGCCTCGGTTGTTCATCAGCTAAAAAAACAACGATTGCAAACAACGACAACAGAGCATTGGCACAATGCTGAGAATAAATAGATAACCATTGATTGTTTATAAAGCCAAGATAGGCGAAAATAAGCGCCAACTAAGATTAACTTACGGGTGAATGTGCTTTATAGTCACTTTAATAAGTCGTTATAGAAATATCTCAGTGCAGTGCATTCACTTGTTTATCAACTAGAAGATCACTATTGATGTCTAATCCTATTTTTCAGCAAGAAGTTGCTCGTCGTAGAACTTTTGCCATTATTTCCCACCCCGATGCGGGTAAAACAACCATCACTGAAAAAGTGTTGTTATTCGGACAAGCTATCCAACGTGCAGGAACAGTAAAAGGGCGTGGCTCAAATCAGCATGCTAAATCAGACTGGATGGAAATGGAAAAACAACGTGGTATCTCCATTACCACTTCTGTTATGCAGTTTCCTTACGCTGATTGTCTAGTTAACTTACTTGATACCCCAGGGCATGAAGACTTCTCTGAAGATACGTATCGTACTTTAACTGCCGTTGACTGTTGTTTAATGGTCATTGACTCTTCAAAAGGGGTCGAAGATCGTACCCGTAAATTAATGGAAGTGACTCGATTACGTGATACGCCAATTTTGACCTTTATGAATAAATTGGATCGTGATATTCGTGATCCGATGGAATTAATGGACGAAGTTGAAACTGAGCTAAAAATTGCCTGTAGTCCTGTTACTTGGCCGATTGGCTGTGGAAAACTGTTTAAAGGGGTTTACCATATCTTAAGAGATGAAACCTATCTTTATCAAACAGGCCAAGGTCATACTATCCAAAACTCACGAGTGATCAAAGGGTTGGATAATCCTGAGTTAGATGAAGCGATTGGTGATGATTTAGCCGTTCAATTACGTGATGAGCTAGAGTTGGTGTTAGGTGCATCACATGAGTTTGATCATGAAGCTTTCTTAGCGGGTGAATTGACTCCGGTTTTCTTTGGTACCGCATTAGGTAACTTTGGTGTTAATCACATGCTTGATGGTTTGGTGAAGTGGGCGCCAGCGCCAATGCCTCGTCAAACTGATATGCGAGAAGTGACAGCGGCTGAAGAGACATTCACGGGTTTTGTCTTTAAAATTCAAGCTAATATGGATCCCAAACACCGCGACCGTGTTGCTTTTTTACGGGTGGTGTCAGGCATGTATGATAAAGGGATGAAACTGCACCAAGTACGTACGAAAAAAGATGTGGTGATTTCAGATGCATTGACCTTTATGGCAGGGGATCGTTCTCATGTTGAGCATGCTTATCCTGGTGATATTATTGGCCTGCATAATCACGGTACCATTCAAATTGGTGATACTTTTACTCAAGGTGAAATGTTAAAATTCACCGGTATTCCTAACTTCGCTCCGGAATTATTCCGCCGTATTCGTCTACGTGATCCGCTAAAACAAAAACAATTGTTAAAAGGTCTGGTGCAATTATCTGAAGAAGGTGCGGTACAGGTGTTTAGACCCCTAGCTAATAATGATTTAATTGTTGGCGCAGTTGGGGTGCTACAGTTTGATGTCGTGGTTGCACGCTTAAAAGGTGAGTATAACGTTGAAGCCATTTATGAATCAGTGAATGTATCGACGGCTCGTTGGGTTGAATGTAGTAACGAAAAGAAACTCGAAGAATTTAAGCGTAAAAATGAGCAACATCTGGCATTAGATGGTGGTGATAACTTAACTTATATTGCACCAACGATGGTTAACTTAAATTTAACCCGTGAACGCTATCCTGATATTGAGTTCCATCAAACGCGTGAACACTAATTTTCTGTTATAAATCATATAAAAAGCCATATTTTTATGGCTTTTTTCACAATGATGTATTGTAAAATCAACCCCAGTATCTGTTTAGATTTACTCAATAATCTTATCTATACTATTTATATTCCGTCGATATTCTAATAAAAACTACCCTTTAATCAGCTATTACTCTTTCTATTCTCTGCTATCCTAATAATGATATTTTTATACTCATTGTATAAATAAAATAAAAACTTTTTACATATAAATGGCTATTTTTCAGATTAAAATTACAAAAAGTTATCTTTATTTACTATTTATTACTTTATTTGCTACTCATAACTTAGTAGTGTAACTGAAGTACTTGTTAATAATTTGATAAAAAATACACACATTTCCTGTCATGATTAATTTATGAGCAGGGGGAAGCAATGAATCAACAAAAAATAAAATTAGTATTAGCGCTCGTCACGGGTATGACAGTGACAATGATAAGTACAGCAACTATTGCGGAGACATCGTGGTATAACGAAATTGATAAAACTACCAGTAATGTTAACAATGAATTAAGCGATACGGCAATATCGAAAAAAATCGAAGAAACACTATTACCTAACCCCTCCATTGACAGTGGATCACTTTCAATTCGTACTGAATTTGGTCATGTCACAGTTGCCGGCTTTGTTAAAAATGCAGAGCAGGAAAAACAAATCATTCAGATCATTGAAAAAATTGATGGTGTAAAAAGCGTTGAATCATCAGTGAATATTCAAGGCTAACTTAATAGCGACTTAATTTATTTTAATTAGTGATTAAAAAGAATGACCTTGAAAACAGGTGCGAGTATCCTTATAAGGTTGTATTAAGGAGACTCTATGGGGAAGTATATACCGGTTACATTAAATAATATTACTGCACTTGAATTTCAATCATCCTTACCACAAGGCAAAGTTGCATTAGTTTGCGAAGGCGGTGGACAGCGAGGCATCTTTACTGCTGGTGTTCTTGATGAATTTATGCGCTCTCAATTTGATCCTTTTGATCTACTCCTAGGGGTATCCGCGGGGGCGCAAAACTTATCTGCTTTTGCTTGTGGACAAAGGGGTTACGCCCGCAGAGTCATTAACCGTTATACCACCAATAACCAATTCTTTAATCCGATTCGTTTTGTTCGTGGGGGAAATTTACTCGATCTTGACTGGTATATAGAAACCACTTCGAAAGAAATGCCTTTAAATATGCCTAAAGCATTACGTCGTTTCGATAGTGGTCGCGAGTTTTATATGGTGGCAAGTCGCTCCGACAATTTTAAGGCAAATTATTTTCAACCAGAAAAAAGCACATGGCTTGATATTGTGAAAGCCTCCAGTGCGATCCCCGCGTTTTATCGCAATGGTGTTTTATTTCAAGATGTTGTTTACCATGATGGCGGTATTAGTGATGCGATCCCGGTAAAAGAGGCTTATCGTCGTGGTTGTCGTACAATTGTCGTTATACGAACAGTACCGTCTGAATATCAATATACCACCGAGTGGGTGGATAAAATGGGAAAATGGTTTGAGAATGGCCGTTTTCAACGCTTTCTCAATATGGCTCAAGTCCATATTGAAACTTATACTGACACACTAAGATTTATCCAATCTCCACCTGAAGATGCCGTTATCATTGAAATATATCCACCAACAACACTACAATCTAGTGCATTAGGAAGCCGTTTAAGTGCATTAAATCATGATTATCATGTTGGTAGACGCTGTGGGCGCTATTTTCTAGCCACTATTGGTCAACACTTCTCTAAGAAAAAATTTCAGCAACACGATAAAAAAATATTTAGCCTATTTGAAAATGAAGCAAAAGCAGATAAAGCGGAAGATGCCGAAATCATTCAAAAAGGAACTCGGAGTGTGCACCCTGAAGTAAGGAGTGTTCAAGAATGAGTCGATTTATTGATACGCATTGTCATTTTGATTTTCCCGTCTTTTATCACGACCTTGAGAATAGCCTTGCTTTAGCACAACAGGCTCAGGTAAAAAAAATTATTATTCCTGCGGTTGCTCAGTGGAATTGGGACGCGGTAACGGAATTGTCTCGTTATAACAATGCACTATATTGTGCACTAGGTTTGCATCCTTTATATATTGAAGCGCATACAGAGCAGCACTTGATTGAACTTAAAACACGCCTAAAAACGACGCCACGTTGTGTTGCAATGGGGGAGATGGGTTTGGATAACTCTATGACAAATCCACATCCGGAAAAACAGCAACAATTTTTAATAGCACAACTTAAATTGGCGATAGAATTTGATTTACCAGTGATCCTTCATTCACGTAAAACTCATGATAACCTAAGTGCTATTTTGCGCCGTTATTCAGTTCCTCGTAAAGGTGTGATCCATGGTTTTTCCGGTAGTTTGCAACAAGCAGAACGTTTTGTTCAACAAGGCTATTTCATTGGAGTAGGGGGCACTATCACTTATCCACGTGCACAAAAAACACGTCGTGCAATTGCCTCTCTACCCTTAGAGCGCTTGTTATTAGAAACGGATGCGCCTGATATGCCTGTAAGTGGTTTTCAAGGCGAGCCTAACCGCCCTGAGCGAATTCTCGCTGTTTTTTCTTCTCTTTGTGAATTGCGTCAAGAGTCAGCAGAGGTTATTGCAAACCAACTTTACCTAAATAGTCTACAATTATTTCAGTTAACAGATGATGCCTAGTTTTAAGTAAATTAGTAATTATTCTGCCATTCGTATTACCGTTTTTTATTAAACTGCTAACCACTTTTCCAAATAAACTTTATCCATTAAGTGCGTTTTTTGCTTTTTAGTGTGATTTAGATCTCATTTGTGACTTTTATGTTACTTTTTTAAGATGCTAATTGTGATGGATATAGAGGGTTCTTTTCTGGGACTAGGTATAATTATCTGGCAAAAAAAGAGTCAATAAACTTAGTAACAAGCTTATTGATAATCCATTAAATTTTTATATGAACAGGGATCCTTCAATGCACCTCATTATGAGCTTGGTCGGAATGGCCACATTGATATTGATAGCCATTCTTTTCTCCAGCAACCGACGTGCAATTAAATTACGCACGGTCGGTGGCGCATTCCTTATTCAAATTGGTTTAGGCGCATTTGTACTTTATTCAGAAAGTGGCCGTAAAGTGTTATTGGCTATTTCTGATGCCGTTAAAAATGTCATCGATTATGGTGAAAACGGCATGAGCTTCCTTTTTGCTGGCTTAGTTTCCGACAAAATGTTTGAGCTATTTGGCAGCGGTGGCTTTGTTTTTGCTTTGCGTGTTTTACCTGTTATTGTGTTCTTCTCTTCATTGATAGCAGTACTTTATTACTTAGGTATCATGCAATTTGTCATCAAGATTTTAGGTGGCGGATTACAAAAAGTATTAGGCACTTCTCGTACTGAATCAATGTCTGCAACAGCCAATATCTTCGTTGGACAAACAGAAGCACCACTGGTGGTTCGCCCCTATATTGCTAGAATGACAACCTCAGAACTTTTTGCGGTGATGTGTGGTGGATTAGCATCAGTGGCAGGTTCGGTACTGGCAGGTTATGCAAGTATGGGTGTGCCATTGGAGTATTTGATCACCGCTTCATTTATGGCGGCACCAGGTGGTTTACTCTTCGCAAAACTCTTGGTTCCTGAAACAGAAACACCTGATGATCAAAAAGATGCTTTTGATAACTTAAGTGATGAAGAAAAACCCGCTAATATTATTGATGCTGCGGCATCAGGGGCTTCTTCAGGATTACAACTTGCGTTAAACGTAGGTGCAATGCTACTCGCTTTTGTCGCATTAATTGCCTTAATTAATGGTATTCTTGGCGGAATTGGTGGCTGGTTCGGTTATGAAGACTTCTCGCTAGAATTAATCTTAGGCTGGGTATTTGCACCAATCGCCTTCTTAATTGGTGTGCCTTGGAGTGAGGCAACCATTGCTGGCTCTTTTATTGGTCAAAAACTGGTGATCAACGAATTCTATGCTTACTCGGAGTTTAGTAAATATCTGCAAGATGAATCACAATTAGCAGCAGCGGGTTTAATGGCCTTGTCTGAACAAACAAAAGTGATTATCTCTTTTGCGCTGTGTGGATTTGCTAACCTTTCCTCTGTTGCGGTATTACTGGGTGGTTTAGGGGGAATGGCACCAAACCGTCGTAAAGATGTCGCACGCTTAGGTATGAAAGCCGTTTTAGCGGGTACACTCTCTAACTTAATGAGTGCAACCATCGCCGGCTTCTTTTTTGCATTAACCGCAATGGCTGTGGTTGCTGCTTAAATAAGAAAGTATTTACAGAGCAGATAGGTAATTGCTTATCTGCTCTTTTTGTTTGTTTTCTGTTGTAATGTTAACTACCTTTATATATATGTGAGTTACTTCGCAACTTGTAGAGAAGTTAGCCAATTAATGAGTCATTTCATTAAAAGTAAAAGTTTTTACGTTATAAAGACGACTTACTGACTTTATTCGAGTAACATTAAACCAGAAAATAAAATTTTTGTGATTCTGATCACAATTTAATGTCTTTAGTTGCAAGTTTGATTTTATTATTGTGACAGAAAGCACATCTAATTGTTCTCTAGCGTGTTCAAATAAGATGTGCTGAAACTTCATGGAATGGCGAAAGCTCAATGACGGGTCGCCGAAGTGAGCATAGCGCGGTGAGAGGGAGCTCAGCTGTCGTTGTAGCACTTGTTACAACCACATCTTCAAGGAACCAAGTCCGCTCGCCAACAAAATTAATCGCTAACCTTAAAGCGTATGCCCATAGAGGGCTTGAGAAACATCGTTGGAGAGTTTTATGACAGATTTAACCGCTGCAGCGCGCCTTGCGCTGTCTTTGATGGATTTAACCACCTTAAATGATGACGACACTGATGAAAAAGTGACAAAACTATGTCATCAGGCGAAAAGCCCAGAAGGTAATACAGCCGCAATCTGTATCTACCCACGCTTTATTCCACTGGCACGTAAAGTATTACGTGAACAGGGAACACCAGAAATTCGTATTGCAACCGTAACTAACTTCCCTCATGGTAATGATGATTTAGATATCGCATTAGCTGAAACTAATGCAGCATTAGCTTATGGTGCTGATGAGGTTGATGTTGTTTTTCCTTACCGCGCATTAATGGCAGGTAATGAACAAATCGGTTTTGATATCGTTAAAGCATGTAAAGACGCTTGCGCTAAAGCGGGTGCTTTACTGAAAGTTATTATTGAAACGGGTGAGTTGAAAGATCCTGCGCTCATTCGTAAAGCATCTGAAATCTCAATTAAAGCAGGTGCTGATTTTATCAAAACATCCACAGGTAAAGTGCCTGTTAATGCAACACTGGAAAGCGCTGAATTAATGCTTCAAGTGATCCACGATATGGGTGTTGGCAAAGAAGTTGGTTTTAAACCAGCGGGTGGGGTACGTACAGCTGAAGAAGCTGCGCAATACCTTGCATTAGCAAACCGTATTATGGGCGATAACTGGGTTGATGCTCGCCACTTCCGTTTTGGTGCATCAAGTCTGTTAGGTAATTTATTAGCCACACTCGGTCATGGCGAACAAAAATCGTCTAGTGGTTATTAATTCATTTATGAAGTATGCCTACCCTACAATGGGTGGGCGTTATCAATGCTATAACACCAGGAGGTTGCAGTGTTTCTTGCCCAAGAAATTATTCGTAAAAAGCGTGATGGTCATCCTTTAACTGAAGAAGAGATCCGTTTTTTCATTAATGGCGTCAGAGATAATACTGTTTCTGAAGGTCAAATTGCAGCACTTGCAATGACAATTTATTTTCATGATATGACCATGCCTGAACGTGTGGCTTTGACATTAGCCATGCGTGATTCCGGTACTGTACTAAACTGGAAGAGTCTAAACTTAAATGGTCCTATTGTTGATAAACACTCAACAGGCGGTGTTGGCGATGTTACATCACTGATGTTAGGGCCAATGGTAGCTGCTTGTGGTGGTTATGTTCCGATGATTTCTGGTCGTGGATTAGGTCATACTGGTGGAACTCTTGATAAGCTTGAGGCTATTCCCGGCTTTGATATTTTCCCTGATGATGAAAAATTCCGCGATATTATTCGTCATGTTGGTGTAGCAATTATTGGGCAAACCAATTCATTAGCACCTGCTGATAAACGCTTTTACGCTACACGTGATATTACTGCTACCGTTGATTCAATTCCGCTTATCACTGCATCTATTTTAGGTAAAAAATTAGCTGAAGGTTTGGATGCATTAGTGATGGACGTTAAAGTTGGCTCAGGTGCCTTTATGCCAACATATCAGAAATCGGAAGAGCTAGCAGAATCAATTGTACAAGTAGCAAATGGCGCCGGATGCCAAACTACAGCACTACTGACTGATATGAATGAAGTATTAGCATCAAGTGCAGGTAATGCAGTAGAAGTCCGTGAAGCAGTACAATTCTTAACGGGTGAATACCGTAATCCACGCTTATTTGAAGTTACGATGGCACTGTGTGTAGAAATGTTAGTGTCAGGTCGTTTAGCTGACTCACGTCAACAAGCTCGCCAAAAACTGCAAGATGTACTGGATAACGGTAAAGCAGCGGAAGTCTTTGCTCGTATGGTTGCAGCCCAAAATGGTCCTACAGATTTTGTTGAAAACTACAATAAATACCTGCCAACGGCGGTATTAAGTAAGCCTGTATTTGCTGAGAAAGCCGGTTTTGTCACAGAAATGGATACCCGTGCTTTAGGTATGTCAGTTGTGACTTTAGGCGGTGGTCGCCGTAAAGCAACTGATGCTATTGATTACAGTGTTGGATTAAGTGAAATCGCGGCACTAGGAACAGAAATCAATACAGATACACCACTCGCGATGATCCATGCCAATAGTGAAAAATCATGGCAAGAAGCTGCGGCAGAAGTCCGTAAAGCGATGGTAATTGGTGAGACAAAACGTGAAACGTCACCAATGGTGTATCGCCAAGTCAGCGAATAAGAACTCAATGATGATTTATAAGTGACATATCCGTGGTCTACGGAAAATGACACAGGAGAGAGAATTATGAAACGTGTACATATCATGGTATTAGATTCCTTTGGTATCGGTGCTGCTGGTGATGCGGAGAAATTCGGTGACCAAGGCGCAGACACTTTAGGACATATCGCACAAGCATTTGCAGAAGGTAAAGCGGATAAAGATGGTCGTAAAGGTCCTCTTCACCTACCTAATCTTTGCCGTTTAGGTTTAGGTAAAGCGGCTGAAGAATCAACAGGTAAATTCCCTGTTGGTTTAGACAAAGATGCGGAAATTATTGGTGCTTATGGCTACGCGAGTGAGATCTCTTCTGGTAAAGATACACCGTCAGGCCACTGGGAAATCGCGGGTGTCCCTGTATTATTTGATTGGGGATACTTTAAAGATTTGAAAAACTCTTTCCCTCAAGAGTTGCTAGACAACATTGTTAAACGTGCCAATTTGCCGGGTTATTTAGGTAACTGTCACGCTTCTGGTACGGTTATTCTGGATGAACTGGGTGAAGAGCATATGAAAACTGGGAAACCTATTTTCTATACTTCTGCTGACTCCGTTTTCCAAATTGCTTGTCATGAAGAGACCTTCGGTTTAGATAAATTATATGAGCTATGTGAAATTGCTCGTGATGAACTAAACAAAGGTGATTACAACATCGGTCGTGTCATTGCTCGTCCATTTATTGGCGACAAACCAGGCAATTTCTCACGTACAGGTAATCGTCATGATTTAGCTGTTGAGCCACCAGCACCAACTATGTTGAAAAAACTGGTTGATGAAAAACAAGGCCACGTTGTCTCTATCGGTAAAATTGCTGATATCTATGCAAATGTAGGTATTACTAAGAAAGTGAAAGCAACAGGTATTGATGCTCTGTTCGATGCAACGATTGAAGAGATGAAATTAGCGGGTGATAACACTATCGTTTTCACTAACTTTGTTGATTTCGACTCATCTTATGGTCACCGTCGTGATGTTGTCGGTTATGGTGAAGCACTCGAATTATTCGACCGTCGCTTACCTGAGCTGATGGAATTAGTGAAAGAAGATGATATTTTGATCCTAACCGCAGACCATGGTTGTGACCCAACTTGGCAAGGTTCAGATCATACCCGTGAACACATTCCGGTTCTGGTCTATGGGCCAAAAGTTAAACCAGGTTCATTAGGTCACCGTGAAACTTTTGCTGATATCGGACAAACTGTTGTGAAATACTTCGGTTTATCACCAGTAGAATACGGTAAAGCAATGTTTTAATTTTACTTCGGTAGGCATAGCAATATGTCTACCGAATTATATTTGAATAGTGAAAGATCAATATTAAAAGGAAGAATTATGGCTACCCCTCATATTAACGCAGAAATGGGCGATTTTGCTGATGTCGTTTTAATGCCGGGCGACCCGCTTCGTGCTAAATACATTGCTGAAACTTTTTTACAAGACGTACGTCAAGTAAATAATGTTCGTGGCATGTTAGGTTTTACTGGTACGTATAAAGGCCGTAAAATTTCTGTAATGGGCCACGGTATGGGTATTCCTTCCTGCTCAATTTATGCTAAAGAGCTAATTACTGATTTTGGTGTAAAAGTGATTATTCGCGTGGGTTCATGTGGTGCGGTATTACCAGATGTTGAATTACGTGATGTTGTGATCGGTATGGGAGCATGTACAGATTCTAAAGTTAACCGCTTACGCTTTAAAGACCAAGATTTTGCGGCTATTGCTGATTTTGAATTAGTACAAAATGCTGTATCTGCTGCGAAAGCAAAAGATATTAAAGTTCGTGTGGGTAATATTTTCTCAGCGGATCTTTTCTACTCGCCTGATCCAGAAATGTTTGATGTGATGGAAAAATACGGCATCTTAGGTGTTGAAATGGAAGCTGCAGGTATTTATGGTGTAGCTGCGGAATATGGTGCACGTGCCCTGACAATTTGTACTGTTTCTGATCACATTAAGAAAGGTACACAAACAACCTCAGAAGAGCGCCAAACTACCTTTAATGAAATGATTGAAATTGCATTAGAATCTGTTCTGTTATTAGAAGACTAATTGATACATTTCGTTGCTTAAATTGAATTGAAACCCAATGTTGCATTGGGTTTTTTTATGTCTATTTTTCTTTTTATTCATTTGATTTTTAACTTTATTTAATATAATTAGGATTTTTACTAAGTATATTTATATAGAAAATAATCGGTGATTAACTTCACATCATTGAAACTGTTTTTACATGAGTGGTTAGCATTTTTGTAACATAAAGTGCAATATAATAACGACTACAAGGATCCTCATGTGCTAACGATTATCGGATTACTCATTATTATTTCTATTGTGACATTACTAATGATGGGGAAAACAAGCCCAATTATTGCAATGTCGGTCATACCATTAATTGGTGCGCTTGTCGCAGGTTATTCATTTACTGAAATATCTACTTTTTTTGAATTAGGTATTAAAAAGGTGAGTAGTGTCGCAACGATGTTTTTATTCGCGATACTTTTTTTTAGCATAATGAAAGATCTGCATATTTTTAACCCTCTGATCCGTATGATGATCAGTATCACCCGTGGCAATGTCATTATAGTGTGTATTGTCACAGCGTTAGTCGCGGCTGTTGTACATTTAGATGGTTCGGGTGCGGCGACATTCTTAATTATTATTCCTGCTTTTTTACCGCTATATCGCCGTTTAGGTATGAGCCCTTATCTTATGTTGCTAATTATGTGCACCAGTATGGGGGTGATGAATATGGTACCTTGGGGAGGGCCTTTAGGTAGAGCCTCGGCTGTAACCGGTATTTCGGCTGCGGAATTGTGGCAAAAGATCATCCCAGTGCAGATAATTGGTATTTTTGGCTCGATGCTTTTTGCCGCGGTGATGGGGGTGCGAGAAACCAAACGTATTGCTAAAGCAAAACTAAAAGGGACTACGCCTTATGAGCAAGATTCTTTATTAAGACAATTTGATGAAGATCAGCCAGAAACAGGAACAGAAAAACCACAAAAATTTTGGATCAACCTTCTGTTAATTATCGGCTCAATCACGTGTTTAGCCTTAGGATTATTTTCGGCACCTTATATTTTTATGGTTGCATTATCAGCCGCTCTAGTGATCAACTATCCTAAGCCGAAAGATCAAATAGCGATAATTAATCATCATGCTCCTCAAGCACTCTCTATGGTAGCAATTATTTTAGCGGCAGGTGCTTTTTTAGGCATCATGTCTAATGGGAAAATGCTGGAAGCTATTGCCCTCGATTTAGCAGCAGTATTACCTTCTCATTGGGTCGATAATTTGCATATTGTTGTGGGTATATTAGGCGTTCCCATGGATATCTTTACCAGCACTGATGCTTATTATTTTGCGCTATTGCCTATTGTGCAGGAGGTCACAGCTAGTGGTGGTGTCCATGTTGCTGATGTTGTGTATGCTATGGCCATAGGTAATAATGCCGGAACCTTTGTAAGTCCATTCTCACCAGCCGCTTGGCTTGCTATGGGGCTTGCAGGCACTGATATGGGTAAACATTTACGTTACTCATTTGGTTGGATTTGGCTATTTAGCTTCTTTACCCTAGGTGTTGGCACATTATTGGGACTGTTTTAACTTTTGTAGATTAAGGACGAATTCTAATTAATAAAGCGGGAAGAAATACTGTTCCCGCTTTATGTATTAATCCCCATCTCAATTTGATTTTCCTACTCAATCTTCTATCAGCTATTTCAGCTGTATCATCATTATTATCAGTTTATTGGTAAAGTTCGTTATCATCGCTTACCAATACTATTTGCCCTAACAGTTTAATATATTAAGTTTTTAACTTATGCTAATTTTTTAATTATTTTTAGTATAAATAACTAATGTTATTGACTTGATTGTTTTTATTAAGCCTCTTTAGCATCATTAACTATTATTTTAATATTTAATGTCACGTAAAAGTTAAGTAAAAAATAAATTATCTATTAATAAAGCATAATGTAGTTTTTTATTCTTATTTTGAGTATTGTAGTTACATTAAATGCAATTTTAATTGCATTAATTTCATTAAAAATAGATTAATTAATTTAATTAAATATCTATTCTAATAATTTCAATAAGTTATTTGGTTTTAATATTTTTTCATTATATATCAAATTATTACAGTTAATTCCGGCGATAATGCTAATAGTGAGACTATTTTTATTGTGATGTCAGTCACATAAAAGCAAGGATAGGAGTGCAATGACTGTCAATATAGCTTGCCATTTATCCCTATCTTATTGATATATTTTAAATAAAATAAATTATTAGTTAACTATTTAAATAACAACTGTTATATATAGATCACTAACTATTTTAATAAGAAAATGTATAGTATTGCTATTCAGTTTATTTAAGCTATTGTCGGTTTTTATTTGGAGAATATAGTGAAAAGTCAAGATTTGTTGGGTTTATCTTCTGCTAACATTCTAAATGCTGAATTTGAGAAGAAGTACCGTGATGTTATTGCTCACTTTTTCAGCCGTGATCCGCAGTATTGGCCGATATTTCAGGATAAAACCATTCAGTCTATTACACAGTTTAGAAAGACCATGACGAATGATAAGGATCAATTACAGCGTTATGAGAATGGGCAGGCGTTATTTGACCGTTTAATGGCTGATGGGCAGATCCAGCAACATATTAATTACCCAGAGAATGATCCTAACGAGTTACTCATGTTAGTGTCGACGTTATGCAAAAACTGGGAAAATCCATTAGCGGTTGAAAATGTCATTGCGATGCCAAGCGATCCGGGTGTTTATGGCTCAATATTAGGATTAATGGGCAATCCTAATATGGTTTATTGTGAATACTCAGGTGTTGCTGACGTTTTAGAAAAAGTCACCATTAAAAAAGTAGCTAAATTAGTAGGGTACGATCCCGAAGTTGCCTCTGGGGTTTTCACCCAAGGTGGCACCATGTGTAACTTATATGGTTATCTATTTGGTTTACGTAAATCAATGCCTAATTCTAAACATTTAGGCATGGCAGCCGATCAGGATTATCGTATTATTAACTCTCAAGGGGGTCATTATTCTAATATGACCAACTTGGCGCTATTAGGAGTTGATGTTAATAACAAGACTATCCGCATTAAGGTGTCCGAAGATAATACGATTAATTTGGAACACTTAGAGCGTGAATTAAGAGCTTGTTTTACTGTTAAGTGTAAAGTACCAACTATTATGCTGACGACAGGGACGACGGACACCTTTGGCGTTGATGATGTTAAAGGCGTTTGCGAATTAAGAGATCGTCTGTGTGAAGAATTTGAAATCGCGGTTAAACCACATATTCACGTCGATGCAGCAGTAGGTTGGCCAATTATTTTCTTCTTAGATTATGATTTTAATAGCAACCCTCTGGCTATCAACGATATTACTTTAGAAGGTTTACGCCAAAATGTGGCGAAATTTAAACATCTAAAATATGCTGATTCAATTACTATCGATTTCCATAAGTGGGGATATGTACCTTATACCTCAAGTTTAGTGTTAGTGAAAAATGGTAATGACTTTGTTGCCCTTGAAAATGATCCGGAAAACTTCACTTACTTTGAACATGAATTAGAAGGTCAAACCCATTTACAATCAACTATTGAATGTACACGTAGTGGGGTTGGTATTTTTGGGGCTTATTCTGCAATGCATTATATGGGGATTGAAGGCTATCAAACCATCATTGCCCATTGCCTACAAAACGCGAACTATATGCGCCATCAATTACTTGCTATGGGGAATGCCAAAGTCATAGTGCCTCAAAACCAAGGCCCAAGTGTTGGGTTTAAATTATATGATCCAAACTTAGTCTCTGATCCTAATGTTGCCTTTGATCTAGAATCAACCTGTGCGACAGATAAAGAAGCCTATGACTTTATGGTACATAATGCACAATGGCATAGAAAATTATTCTTACAACGGGGTAAAAAGGGATTATTTACCAACTGGGTTGATTCTATTGCTTGCTCTAAGTATGCAAAAAATAATCGCTATGTTTATATTCCGGGGGAAAAAGCTGTCTTTATGAACCCGAATACGGAACGTTCCCATATTGATAATTTCTTAAAGATAATTACTGAAATGAGCCATAGTTTAAGTGCTAAGAAAGTCAGCAAAATTTAACTCGTGAGTTGATTGAATAAAATAAACTGTACCTTGATTGAGTAAGCTTACATAAGGTACAGTTTTTTGTATAAGAAGTGTGCTCATTATCTGAGTTGGCTATCTTTACTACCACGGCGATTATAGCCACTAAAGGTATTATATTTTTTATCTATCATTTCTTGGCAGTTAATACAATAGCGAACCCCTCGAATCGCTTTTTGCCGAGCCAATGGAATTGCTTCACCACACTCATCACAAAACTCAGCACTTTCTCCCTGAGTCATTTGGTTACGCGCTCTTGCAATGGCATCATCAATAGTGGCATCAATTTGTTCTTGAACAGCACTATCATTTGCCCATCCACTTGCCATCATATTCTCCTATTAATACAGTGAATATAGGAATTAATATTGGGATGCTGTCGAAAAAAACAACAGCTAGGAGCACTATTTTTTAATAGATAATGATGGTTAGGTGCATTAAAAAGAAAAATAGCCACGTTCCATGTGGCTAAAATAATTGGCTATACTGTTTTTCTTGTTATTGGCCTCTTCAGGTTGCCTCTCTCATAAGCTATTTGATAACAGACAATTAAGTTAAAGCTGTTGTAACTTGTTTTACCGGAACCAGATGACAACAGTCACTTTCACCGGTTTTTTCAAAGGTCGATAAACGGGTGATTAAGAGTGAGTGAATATCTGTTAATAATCCTTCTGTTTGCAGTTTTTGCATGATGTTTTCATCACCATCATTATTATTTTGACGTTGATAAGTGACAGGCGTTACACCACGTAATACAGTCAACTGACCAGCAAGTGCGGGGTTATCTGTTAATGCATAAATATTGTTATTTGGCATAAAGCGCGATAGAAGCGTGACTGATTGACCATTGTCAGTTAAAGCAGCAACGCTCAGATGTTTATCATTATGAAAAGCTGCTGTGGTCGCCGCTAAAGCAATCCAACGGCCTGTTTGTGAATAGTAAGAAGGGGATTGCCATGGGTTTTCGGCATTGGCGGCAAAAGAGCGCTCTGCACCTTCTGCAACACGAGCCATTGCACGAACGGCTTCTTCAGGATATTTACCTGCAGCTGTTTCTGCAGAAAGCATCACCGCATCTGTGCCATCACCTACTGCATTAGCGATATCCATCACCTCCGCACGGGTAGGCATTGGATTTTCAATCATGGACTCCATCATTTGGGTGGCTGTAATAACTGGGCAACCTAGAGCACGACAACGAGCAATTAACTGTTTTTGTGCACCAGGAAGACAGGCATCGCCAATTTCAACCGCTAAGTCCCCTCGCGCTACCATAATGACATCCGATGCTTGAATAATGTCATCCATATTGGCTTGACATGAAACGACTTCTGCACGCTCTACTTTGGCAACAATTTTTGCCTGACTGCCAGCAGCAACAATTAAACGACGGGCATATTCAATATCTGCACCATTACGAGGGAAAGAAACGGCTATATAATCTGCTTGAATAGCGGCTGCTGTGTGTATGTCTTGCTTATCTTTGTCCGTTAAGGCTGGTGCGGATAAACCGCCGCCGAGTAAATTAATTCCCTTACGGTTAGATAATTTTCCACCGACAGTGACCACTGTCTCAATATTATTATTATTTACTGCACGGACTTTTAATTGGATATTACCGTCGTCAAGTAACAGAATATTCCCTGGTGTGACTTCTTGTACAAGTTGTGGGTAATCTAACCCCACTTGTTGTTCATCGCCTTGTGTGCTGTCTAAATCTGCATTGAGGATAAAACTATCCCCTTGTGTTAATTGAATAGCATTATTTTTAAAACTCGCTATACGGATCTTAGGGCCTTGCAGATCAGCTAAAATGCCGATAAATACACGATGTTTTTTTGCGACCTGACGGATAGTTGCGGCTGTGGACTGATGCTGTTCGCGAGTACCATGTGAAAAATTTAAACGAAATACATTAGCGCCAGCTAAAATCAGTTTTTCAATCATCTGTTCTGAGCAACTAGCAGGGCCAAGAGTCGCAACAATTTTTGTCTTACGCATAGTGACATTCTCTTTTTTAAAGAGGGATACTGAAAAGTATCCCTTGATAACAACTTAATTTATTAATCCATGGTGACTTTTTTCGCATTCCAGACCAGCGTAGCTAAGATCATGGACACGATGGCAGAACCAATCCAGAAATACTGTACCGTTGTGAAATCATAGTGAGTGATATCACCGACTTGCGTGACTTTGATCAGCGAGGCAGAAACAAGCTCTTGAGCAGATGCGGCAATATAAGCAAAAAGTCCGATAAAGCCTTTTACTGCACCTACTGCGTTTTTTGGCATCAGATCGCAAGCCGTTAAGCCCGCCAAGAACACCACCAGTCCGCCCATAGCAAAACCAATCATACTTAATGCAATGGCATCCATAACACGGCTTTGTGGTCCCCAGAACATGAGGGCGAAACCGGCAATATTGGCGATACCATAAATAAGTGTTGGGATATGACGATTAGCATTAAATAGTTTGTCAGAGGCCATACCGGCTAAGATGGCGCCAAAGAAGCCCGCAATAGGGTAAGTTGACATAGCAAAGCCAGCATCAATCAGTGAATAGCCTTTTGAGCCTTGTAGATAAAGCACCGCCCATGAACTGATTGCGTAGCGTGAAATATACATGGCAGCGCAAGCTGCAGCGATGATCCATACGGTAGGTTGTTTTAGGACAAATAATTGAGCACGGCGAGTTTCTTTTGGATCACTTGATTTAACGGCTTCTGACTCTTCACCATACGCACTGGCAGGATCAGGTAGACCATAAGTACGAGGACGATCTTTTAAGATCATCAGTAAGATGATACCTGCTGCAATACCCGCGATACCTGCACCGATAAAACCGGCACGCCAGCCAAAGAAACTCACTATGGTCGCAGTTAATATCCAAGTGATTGCTTCACCGATATTACGTGAGCCACCCCAGATAGAATAGACTGTACCGCGCTGTTTCGGAGAAAACCATTGGAAAATAGACACACAAGAAGGGGCAGATCCTACCGATTGGAACCAACCATTAATTCCCCACAATAAGATGAAGAATAGGCTCGCAGTCGACATTCCCATAAAGATACAAACAAAAGAG
Source organism: Proteus mirabilis ATCC 29906 (assembly GCF_000160755.1). GTDB lineage: Bacteria > Pseudomonadota > Gammaproteobacteria > Enterobacterales > Enterobacteriaceae > Proteus > Proteus mirabilis. The sequence goes on along the minus strand of NZ_GG668579.1, from coordinate 175,609 downwards.
GACGCAATCAGCGAAATGGACATAAAGCGGCCAATATTGGCATAATCCGACAAGAAGCCATTGGAAAACTTACCAAAGGCATAGGTAAAGAAGAACGCCGACCCCATTAAACCCAGTTCTGCAGTGGTCACAATACCGGCATCTAGCATCGGCTTTTTAACGACACCAAGTGCCATACGTACCACATAGAACATGGCATAACCTAGTACTAGCCCAAGAAAAACCTGCCACTGATATTTTTTATATATTGAGCGGATCTTTTCATTGGACGCTTCGATTAGCGGCAGATCCTTTCTGGTTTTAAAGAAACTTAACATAGAGATGACTCCGAATATTATTCATGCCTGAAGCTGATTTTGTTTTTCAGGGCAGATGCTATTCATTTAGGCCATCAGAGGGCAAAAGCGCTAATTTGAGTCAGAGCTGACACATTCTGCTGAATCGGTGAGTCAAATTTGTAACATTGCTATTAGGTGTTGGACTAAAAATGAGTGAATATATCGTCGTATCATCATCGAAAATGGGTCATTAAGGACTCATTCACTGAAAATAATAAATATTGCTAAATATCAGAAATTTGATGCTCAACACATTTTTAGGTTTATTCAACACAAAATCAGGGGTATGTCATGAGAATAAAAATAATCTTTAGCCTCATACTATTATTTAGTTGGCTGTTTATCACTCCAGCAAAAAGTGATGAGCAGCCATTGGTTATACTGACAACACTTTCAGATACACCCATGCGACCACTTACCGAAGCTTTTAGTGCTCGTTATCCTGAAACTAAGGTACAAGTGGTTTATCGGCGTGTTGCGATCGCTACACGGATGATGAAGCAGTATCCTACGCAACCTGTTGATATAGTGATGTCCTCTTCGGCTAATTTTTTTCATCATTTAGATAGAGAAGGACTACTCGCGCGCTTACCGATTAACTATGAAACACCAAAATGGCTAACTCGTCATAGTGATATCTTAAATGACAAAATAACCACGGTGGGTTATTCAGGTATTGGGATCATGAGTAACAGACAATACTTGCAAAAGTTAGGTATTCCGGCACCTAAAAGTTGGATTGATTTAAGTGATCCGATTTACCAAGGGCACTTAACTATGACGACACCAGCCAACTCTGGCACGATGCAACTGATGGTTGAAAATGTGCTGCAAGAATATGGTTGGGAGCGCGGATGGCAAATTTTACTAGAAACCAGTGGTAACCTTTCTTCGATATCGGCACGTAGTTCACGAGTGAGTGACGCTATTGCCAGAGGTATTGTGGGGGCGGGGCCTATTATTGATAATTACGCTTTTAACCACCAAAAACGCTTTGATTTTGTTGATTTTAGTTATTTTGATAAATCAATTATTTTACCTGCTTATGTCGCTATTGTGGCTGAAAGCAGTAAAAGAGATACTGCGGCCAAATTTATCGCCTTTCTTTTATCGGATGAAGGACAAGAGATTATCTATAAAAGTGATATGGCGAAGATCCCCCTCAGCAAAGAAATTTTACGTAATAATGATGAGCTTGCTAATAATACTGAGTTTATTTTAAACAGTAATGAAGCTTATCGCCGTAGCGAAGTGGTCAATGTTCTTTTTGATCAAATGATCACCCATAATTTTCCATTAATGCGCCAAGTTTGGAATGAGATCCACGAGGCAGAAAAACAACAAAATCGATCACCAGAACGGATCGCAGCAACCAATCAAGCCCGAAAAATAGCCAGTTCAGTACTAATTAGCGAAAAAGAAGCTAATTCACCGACATTACAAGCCTTATTTATGAAAGAAGCCGATCAGCGGGAATATTCAGATCAAGCGTTAGCCGTATTGTACCAATGGCGTACATTAGAAGCGGAAAAACTTGAACAAGCATTAGTTTTATTGAAAGAAACTAAATCTCCCTAACCGCCTTGTGGTTCAGATATACAGTTGAAAATACTGTTTTTTTGAAAGGTATGATGGATGCAGATATTAATGCCTAAGCAATCGGGCAAACTCGGTAGACGCCTTTATTTGGCGTTTATCTTTAGTTCGTTACTCACTTTATTGATTGGTGGGGTGATATTTTTTATGTGGGGAAAATTAGCCACTCAAATCAATGCGTCTGTTGGTGACTCCTTACCTATGTTAACCACCAGCTATAATATGGAGCGTTACAGCACTAATTTACAGATGCTATTAAAAGAGCGTGAGCAAACACAACGTAAATCAGTTTCAGAACAACAAAAACAGCAAATTTATCAACTATTAGATAATCTGCGCGAGTTTCCGATTGAGCAACAATCACAACGCACTTTTTATAATCAATTAGTGGATGACTTATCAAACTTAATTGAGCAGCAAGATATTTTATTAGATAAACGTCGTGAACTCGAAAATAGGTTAGCACAGCTTTTAGGTCAATTGGCTTGGATGCATGATGCGGTAGGTGAAGATATTAAGCCTCTACTTAATGAAATTGAGTGGCATGTCAGCCAAATGCTTAATGAAAAAAATGTACAGGAAAATAGCTTACAACTGCTTTTAGAATCAACGTTACTTCAAGAGTTATTCACTACAGAAAATGAATTAATTAGCTTAGTGGAAGAAATTGCACATCAACGCTATAGCCGTGATATTGATGTCGCATTTCACTATATAAGTGTCAAAATTGATGAAATTATCGCTTTAAATCAAAAATTAAAAAGCTATCCTTCTACCATTGCTCATCGCCAAGTATTGCAAGAAATTATTGCGATCACTCGTTTTGACGGTGATATCTATCAAACATTGATTGATGATGTCGAAACCGAAAAAAAACTTAAAGCACTTACCCCTAAATTAAATGAAAAATTATCTCAGTTTGATAATGCAGTAAGAAGTAATGTGCTTGCCACCAGTGAAGCATTGAATAAGCTCAATGATAATACGCGACAACTGATGGCAACGGGAAAAATTGTCATTATCTTAATTGTCGTTGCTTCACTATTGCTCAGCATTATTGTCATGAAAATCTTAATAGATAGGCGACTGATTGCTAGATTAAATAAGTTGAGTGATGATCTCGCCCATGTTGCTAAAGGTCATTTAACAGAGCCTGTATTAATTGAAGGGCAAGATGAAATTGGATTATTAAGTCGCCGTTTGCGGCGCTTTTGGCGTCAAATGAAAGAAGTTGAAGCCACGAATGCCCTGAATCTGATTAATAATACCGATGCCAGTTTAATTACTTGTCATCATGATGGACGTATGGAAACCGTCAATCCCAGTGCTGCTACTTTATTAGGTATTGGTCATGAACAGAGCAATAAACCATTATGGTTATTATTTAGTGGTGAAGCCAATACGATATTAAGAGCGCAGTTTAGTCCCACAAGTCCGCTTTATTTGTTTGGGCAAAGTGAGTCTATTGTGAGCATGGTAAAACAAGGAAAGCCTCATTTTCTGCAATTTAATATTCGCGAATATCCTCATAAAGACGAGCATAAATATATTGTGACGATCACGGATATTACTCGCCAAGAATTAAGTCGATTAGAATTAAAACATCTTGTGGCATTAAAAACCCAAGATTTACAAGAAAAGAACCAACAATTAAATGAAGAAATTGTGCGTCGTGAACAAGCACAAAAACACTTAATTCAGACACAAGAAGAGTTAGTGCAAGCGGCCAAAATGGCTGTAGTAGGACAAGCAATGACCAGTCTTGCACATGAATTAAATCAACCGCTTTCAGCCATTAATACCTACTTATATAGCGTTAAATTAACACTACAGATGGAGAAATATGACCAACTTCCTGATCCCATTGAGCGTATTGAAAAATTATGTGCTCGTATGAATAGGATCATTACGGCATTACGTAATTTTTCTAAAAAATCCTCATCTGAAGTCAGTTATGTTTCAGCGCCGTTACAGGGGCTGGTGGAAAGTGCCATGGTATTAGTGGAATCGCGCTCTAAACGAGAGCAGTGCACCATTATCAATAATATCCCCAGTGAACTGAATATTTGTGCCGATCCAACACAAATAGAGCAGGTCTTAGTTAACCTGTTTGTTAATGCAATGGATGCGGTCGCAGGAATGGGCGAAAGTCAGATCAGCGTCGACCTATTATCGGATGAAGCGAAATATCAACGAGTGGGCATTACCGATAGTGGCAAAGGATTTAATGCTGATGTTTTACCAAAATTATTCACCCCTTTTACCACCACCAAAGATGTTGGGCTAGGGTTAGGGCTATCGATTTGCCGTTCTATTATGCAACGGTTTGGTTATGAAATTTACTTAGCATCGGCATTAAATGGCGGTGCGATGGTTGTTTTGGAGTTTACTCATGACACAGTCACTGCTGTCTGATATTGATGTACTATTAATTGATGATGATGAGGATATTCTCGAATCTTATCGTCATTTGCTTAATCTTGCCGGAATGGTTGCCAGAGTGACTGATTCGCCAGAAAAAGCATTGAGTCTGCTGACACCAGAATATGAAGGAGCGGTAGTGTTAGATATTTACATGCCTGCGATGAATGGCATGGAAGTCTTAGCGCGTATTCAACAAATTGATCCTCGTATTCCGGTGATTATGATCACCGGCCACGGTGATATACCCCTTGCTGTAGAGGCCGTTAAAAAAGGCGCTTATGATTTTATTGAAAAGCCCATTAATCCACCGCTATTTTTAGAGTTAGTTGCTAAAGCGCATAAAGAGCGAAAATCACTTCTTTCACTTAGAAAAACGATGATCACCACCACTCAAGAGCGTTTAGTTGGCGATAGTGCACAAATTACCGCCATTAGACAGCAAGTACAGCAAATTGCTGATATTGATAAAGACTTAATGATTGAAGGTGAGATGGGGACAGGGCGACATCTACTCGCTCAGTTATTACATGAATTAAGTCCTCACAGCGATAAAGCGGTGACTACGGTAGATTGTCAAAATTTAGTAGATATTAAGCCACTGATTGCTCAAATAGAGCAAGAGGAAGTCGGCACACTGATTTTACGCTCCCCTTATGATTTACCTTCTGGTGCACAACGTTGGTTAAGTGCTTACCTATTAGATATGGAAAGGCAGGGTAAGCGTCAATTTAGAACGATCGCGATTTTAGAAAATAATACCCAGCAATTGGTCACTGAAGGGCGATTGATACCTGAGTTCTATTACTACTTTTCGCAAATAACTTTTTCTTTGCCACCATTAAGCGCAAGACGCCCAGATATTATTCCTCTATTTAGAGCCTTTTTACGGCAAAGTGCTCAGCGGCTTGGGATCGCCGTACCAAAAATTGATCGTAATTATCTCGATATATTAAAACGTTATGATTGGCCTGGAAACATTCGTGAGCTACGGAATGTCGCTGAACTCTATGCTGTTGGTATTGTGAAAATGGTTGATAGTGAACAACATCGTGCCATTATCCCCCCTGAAGGGCCTTTAGATAACTTAGTTGATGATTATGAGCGTCGCTTAATTGAAGATGCACTCTATTTATTTGCTGGCCGTGTGAGCGATGTGGCTGATTATTTAGGTATCCCACGTAAAAAACTCTATTTACGCATGAAAAAGCATGAACTGGATAAAGAGAGTTATAAACCTAAGGTTTGATAGTTATCAATAAGCGCCATTTGGCGCTTATTGCATTAGCACATTAATTTATTGATCCAATAATTAATTCACTACTCTTGAGATCAAGGGTTAATTCTTGTGCTTCTTTTATTTTTAATAATCCATCACCTAAATGAACTAACATCGGTAGCCCCATCTGCGTGGCGATAATGGCACTGTGAGAACAACTATCCCCTTCAGCTAAGGTAATGGCTAATAATTGAGTTGCATCAAACTGAATTAATGTCGAGGGGAATAACTCTTTAGCCACTAAAATAGAGGGTTGTGATGGGGTAAATTTAGGAGGCGTTTTCTGTTGTAAATGGTAAAGAACTTGATTGCGCAGATCACGAAGATCTAACTCCCGTGCTCTCAAATAAGGATCACTGAGAGTACGGTAGAGTTGGATACGTTCTTTCATTTCATTCGTCCAACTCTGCTGAGCGCTAACGTTATCTGTTTTAATACGATCGATAACATTGGTGAGTAATTCTTCATCATCCAGCATCATGATATGGCCGTTAAAAATAGCGCCTATTTGTTCACCTAATGTGTGATTGGCTTTTTCAGCATAGTGCTTCAAATCATTGAGTGTATCTTTTATCGCTTGATTAAATTGCTCAATTTGTATTGTGCTATCGAGTGGTGCAGATAAATTTTCAATAGGGGCTAATTCTAGCTCATGCCAAATAAAAGCCGGTCCCTTGATGGGGGAAGCGGGTACAAGAGTACCGGTTAAACTTTGCTCCGTGAGTTCATCCGGTAATGCTTCGCCAAAACCTTGTTTAGCCAGTGCTAAAAAGGCATCAATAGCCTCATTTTCTTGTTCCCCTGAAGCAATTAAGGTTATTTCATCACCTTGACGAATTTGAATAAGAGAAAGTTGATTTAAACTAAGGGGATTAATGCGTCTATCTCCCTTAATTAATTGATAGTCAGCACGAAATTTTGACAGTAGCTCAACCAGTGTCGCTGCAGGTCTAACGTGTAAACCATGAGGATTTTTTACCACCCAATGAGCTTCTTTGCCGTGCATTTGAATAGAAGGCGTGACATCATTTGGCTCTGAGCCACCCATGTTTTCACCCAATTGCATCTTTTTAGGGGTTAGTGCATGGTTGGCTTCTTCGAGAACCTTTTCTAAGCTAGCTCCGGATGACGCTGCGACAACAGCGGCTAATGTTCCTTCTACCAGCGGAGCTGAGCATAGTGTCACTTTTTGCGCTAATTCTGTATCAAGCAGTTCAATTGCTGTCTCTGTACTGAGTATGGCACTACCTAAATCCATCATAACAATAATGGCATCAGCTTCGGCGAGCGATTCAATCGCCGTCATAATTTTAACAGCGTCAGTACCAATAGGGTGCGCTTCATCATCAACACCTGCGGCAATGGCTAATCGGCAATGCGTTGGGTTAAGCATTTGATTCGCCAACGCCTCAATACCCTCAGCAAGATGTTTACTATGAGAAACAATCACGATATTAATCATGGCAGACCTCTCTTGATTATATTGTGAATGATTATGCGTGGATAGCATTAAACAGCGCTTGGAGGATCAATACCACAGAGGCACTGCCGGGATCTTTATGTCCTATACTGCGCTCACCAAGATAACTGGCACGGCCTTTTTTCGCTTGCATAGGAATAGTTTCCTCCGCCGCTTTTTCTGCAACTTTCAGTGCATTATCAATAGCATCTTCTATAGATAAACTTTGGTCATTCGCATGCTTTAAACTATCAACCACAGGCCACCAAACATCACACATAGTTTTATCATTTGGTTGTGCTTTACCGCGACTGACAATGCCATCAACACCTTCTTTAGTCATTTCATAAAGTTGATTTACATCGAGACTTTGTAATGATGCGGTGGGCTTAGCGGCACGAATAAAGAAGGTGCCAAAAAGAGGACCGCTGGCACCACCAATATTAGACAGTAATGTCATACCGGTATTTTTAAAGATAAAACCAATATCTTTATCGGCAAATTCAGGTAATTTCTCCGCTACCTTTTTGAAGCCTCTATTCATATTTAAGCCGTGGTCAGCATCGCCAATTTCACGGTCGAGATCGGTGAGATAGTCACTGTTTTGTTCAAAAAGTTGAGCGCATTGTTGTAGCCAAAGAATAATTTGATGATGAGTTAATACCATTTTCTGATCCTTAGTTATCGTTATAGGAAAACTTATTTTGTCATCGCAGGTGTAGCAACGGGTGCATCCCACAAAGTAAGTAGCGCGTCATCTACTTTTAATAAGGTAATTGAGATCCCCGACATATCGAGCGATGTACAATAAGAGCCAATTAACGAACGTTCGATGTTAAGACCAAAGTTTTCACAGCACAGGGCAAGGCGATGATAAACACCATATAATTCAGAAAGGGGAGTGGCGCCAAGATTATTGACTAGGGCTATAACACGATCACCTGATTTTAGTGGCTGTTTTTCTTGTGTCTCTTCAATCCAATCACCATTGACTCGATCCCAACTGCGAATGGTGCGCTGATAGTGACCATTTTCAATTAGAGTATTAAACATGGCATCAACGGTATCATTTAATGAAGTAAATGGGCGACGGTCTATTCCTGGCTCTCCGTGGATCCCAACGCCAAATTCCATTTCATTTTCAGGGAGAGTAAAAGAGGGTTTTCCTGCAGCAGGTACGGTGCAAGCCTGTAGTGCAATACCAATAGAAAAACCATTATTATTAATTTGATGACCTAGCTTAACCAAATCATCGAGTGTATCGCCACGCTCAGCCGCCGCACCTAGTAATTTTTCCATTAATACGGTATTCGCTACACCACGACGACCGGCGGTATACAGACTATCTTTAACCGCAACATCATCATCAACTAATACCGTAGCAATTTTTACACCTTCATCATGTAGTAGCTCTGTCGCAGTTTCAAAATTGAGTACGTCACCGGTGTAGTTTTTAACGATCATTAATACACCTTCACCGCTATCAATTGCTTTTGCGCAATCGTACATTTTATCTGGGGTTGGTGAGGTAAAGATCTCACCAGGACATGCCCCATCAAGCATGCCTTTTCCAACAAAACCAGCATGCATTGGCTCATGCCCACTGCCACCTCCAGATAAAAGGGCTACTTTACCTTTTACGGGGGCATCATGACGGGTGACATAAAAAGAAGAGGGATGGAGATTGATTTCAGGGTGGGCTTTAGCAAAACCTTGCAGTTGTTCTGATAAAACATCATCAACACGATTAATAAGCTTTTTCATCTATATACTCCATTTGAAACTTGTATTGAAATTTTATGTAACAGAATGCTGTTACATAAGATTTCGACAAATTCTGATTAAAGGAATGACTCATTTTATGGCTTTTTTAATCAAAACAGCGTTCTGTGGTTGTTGAATTGCTATGTTGCTTTAATAAGCGATATAAGAATGTTTCTGTTGGATTAAATTAAATCTACATCATTTATGGTTATATAAGAACCAGTTAACTTATTTACCTGCCAGAATGGGAGCAGGATCATAAAATCAAGGCAAAATAGAGTAAGTAAAAAAGCGTTATATCTCTTGTAACAAGGTTAAGGCTTTTTCTCGTTGCTGTGGCGAGAGATTTTTTATCATTGCTAATAAAAGGGCATCTTGTTTTTTGGCGCTGGGACTTAGAGTATGACTAAAGGTAAGATTTAGCACAAAGGTATGCCCACAAAGCGGATCACGGCAGGCACAATAAAGATCTGTTAACTCTTTATGCTTGCGATTACTTTTCTTTATCATCGCTTTTTCACCACATTCAGGACAGTAAATTGTTAAAACACGCATGGTATTTTCTCTTTATTATCAATCTATCACCACCTTCTATATTAGCCTAAGTTTGTACAATCACCAGTAATATTATTGTTTTTTTGTATTTTAATTTGTTGTTAACTGATTTTTATCATGAAAAACAAGTTTATTTGTTTATTTAACTAAAAATAATTCGGTTAACCTCGGTTAAACACCATTAACCGACAATAGCCGAACAAAGTTACTAGTATAAAATACAAAATTTATAGATAATGATTTCACGTTAAACCTACATGTGGAGATACAACGTATTGAATTTAAATATTATTTAATTTGTTGTAATGACTAATATGTGGAGAAAAATAGGTAATGGATAACCTATTACAAATTAACAAGGAAGTGGGCAAGGATAGTACAAAAGGACGTTGTATTTATCCTTGAGCAAAAGGATCTTGCATATTCCATACAGATTATCTGATTGATACTAGGAGGTGAGGGTTCTTTTTACGGCTAAATACTGTAAGCGAATGCGAGGTATATTCATGGATGAATATGATCACACACTAGTATCATTGGTAGTTGTTGGCGCTTTTATTGCATTAGGGAAGATGCTAGTTGCTAATGAAGTTATCACATTACGACTATTTATTGGCAGGATCATCCTAGGATCAGCAGTTTCTGTTGTGGCAGGTGCTCTGTTGATTTTATGGCCGGGTATTCATCCTATTGCGGTTATGGGGATCGGCTCTGCCCTAGGGATCGCCGGTTATCAACTTGTCGAAATTTGGCTAAGGAAAAAAGGAAATGAGCTATTTTCACGGAAGAAAAACTAAGTGATCAATGATTAATTATCAATAATCAATAAGTTGAGCGTTATATTTGTATTTTATGATATTTGTGTGGTTTCGCATCATAGGGAATTAAGTGATATCCAATAGCGCTATTGATTGGTATGGATTGCAAGTAGCGTAAATTGGGTTGCTCAAGATGAGTATCGAGACTGCGTGACGTGGAGACAAGGAACGTTTATCACGATAAATGAAGATCAAGTCTGCAAGGAAGCCAGTCTTGATCTTCAACCTGTTTAATGACAAGCATGTTATGAGGGAAATTTTTTTAATATTGGTGATTTCTGTTTAAAATAACTGGCTACAAGTAATCCACTGTAAAGCATTGCACCAATAAACCACAATAAGCCATCCCAATATTCAACGCTGTAACTATAAATAAAAGAGAAGAGTAACGGGCCGACAATCCCAGTTATATTCGTTAGACTTACTAACGTTCCTTGTAATTGTCCTTGAACATGATGATCAACAGATTTTGATAAATATCCTTGTAAAGCAGGTTGTCCCATTCCTCCCGCAGCTAAACAGATTAAAGCGGGGAGCATAACCCAAACATGGCTTATCCAGGCTAATAATAAGCAACCAAATGCATCAATAGACATGCTAATGATAACCGTGTTGCGTTCTCCCCATTTTTGCGCCAGTTTTCCTGCGAGAACCGCTTGAAAAAAAATATGTAATACACCAAGAAATGCAAGAGATAAACCTACTTCAGTAGTGTGCCAAGCGAAACGCACTTGTGTGAATAGCACCCAAATAGTGGCCGGAATTTGCCCTATTAGTTGAATAATAAAATAGGCAATAAGCCAAAAACAGAGACTCTTTTTAATAAAACCAGTGGCAGAGTGAGGTGCTGTATCCTGATTTAATGCGGATATTTCAGTCGATATTTTTGTGGTTTGAGTTTCTTGGAAACAAAGTAATGAAAATATAAATAATAACGAATGAGAAATAGCCGCAAAGATAAATGGCGTATGGGCGCTGATCTCACCCAGTAATCCCCCTAACATGGGGCCAATAATTAAACCCACACCAAATGCACCACCCAAAAAACCGAAATAGCGTGTTCTTTCATGAGGGTGAGTAACATCAGTCATTGCTGATGCGCATACTGCACCAGTGGCTCCTGTTATACCCGCAATAATGCGTCCAATGTAGAGCATCCATAATGAGGTAGAGCAAGCCATTAATAGGTAATCTAATGCCGCACCCAATAGCGAAAATAATAAAATAGGTTTTCTGCCATATTTATCTGATAATTTTCCTAAAATAGGTGCGAAGATCACCTGCATCGTCGCATAGAGTGCTAATAATATACCGTAATGATTGGCGAGTCTGTTTTCGCTCACAAACTCGTTTAATAGTGTTGGTAGTACTGGCATGATAAGGCCAATACCAATGGCATCTAATACTGTGACAAGCAGTATGATAATAATTGATTTATTCATAAATATCCTAAAAATCTATCACTGATAGAGAGGTGAAAAATATCTCTATCAGTGATAGATTGTCAAGAATATTTTATTATGAGGACGCAAATGGCAAAATTAGATAAAGAACAGGTTATTGATAACGCATTGATTTTATTAAATGAAGTCGGTATGGAAGGGTTAACAACACGTAAGTTGGCGCAAAAATTAGGGGTAGAGCAACCGACACTTTATTGGCATGTAAAGAATAAACGTGCGTTATTAGATGCTTTAGCTGAGACTATTTTACAAAAGCATCATCATCATGTTTTGCCATTAGCGAATGAAAGTTGGCAGGATTTTTTGCGTAATAACGCAAAAAGTTTTCGTCAGGCGCTATTAATGTATCGTGATGGTGGAAAGATCCATGCAGGCACACGACCATCAGCCAATCAATTTGAGACATCAGAGCAACAATTGCAATTTTTGTGCGATGCTGGCTTTACGTTAACGCAAGCTGTTTATGCATTAAGTTCCATCGCGCATTTTACACTTGGTTCAGTGCTTGAAACCCAAGAACATCAAGAGAGCCAAAAAGAGCGAGAAAAAGTGCCAAAAACAGAGATAAACTACCCACCATTATTAACACAAGCTATTGATATTATGGATAGTGATAATGGTGAAGCTGCATTCCTTTTTGTGCTTGATGTGATGATTTCAGGGCTAGAAACAGTGCTAAATAATCATCATTAAATAGGCTGACGCCCCTTAGGGGCGATGAGTTGACCTTGTCTATCTGCGATATTGATTTGCACAATACAGCCAGCATTAAAATGTAAATAATCCTCTTCAATGCCGTCTGAGAAAATAACACCATTTTCGGGCATTAAAGATCCTAATTGCAATGGAGAGTCCGGCTCAATCGTGCCAAAAGTTAAAGCGGTGCCTGTTGTTCTACTAGGAAATGGCTCTCTTACACTAAATTGTAATTTTTTATCACTCCAGCTAAACCCTTGTAAAAGAGGGTGTGATGCTTTTCCGGTGATGGCCATGGCTCCAGCAAGAATAGATTGAAACCACCCTGTAGAGCCAAGTCCCGTTGATACAATAATGCCTGATGAGGATTGCACTTCTTGAGAGTCTCCCCATTGTAAGATATAACGTGCGGAAGTGTGGCTTTTAGGGCCAATAAATAAGTCATTAACCGCTAACAGTGATTGACCATCATTGGTTTTTGCTTGTGCAAAAGTGACCGAATTAAAAGGCATTTTGTGATTTATTGTATTAATTATAATCTCTTTCAATTGCCCTATTTCAAAGGGCAAGAGCTTACCATCCCATCTTGAAGGATCTGGATTGATAGCAATAACGGGTTGTTGATTAAGATATTTCAGAGTATTAGCGACGAGGCCATCTTGACCTATTACCACTACAATATCATGAGAGGAAAATTGATAACTAGGCAATAATCCTCTTTCTAAGAGCTGAAAACGCCCAAATGATTTTAAAATAAGCTCAGCTTCTGTGAGTTGTTTTTGATAGAGATTATGTTCATTAAGATAATCTGTTACCTCAACATGGTTATGTTCTAAATAGAATTTGGCTTGTGACCAAGTGTTAAAACGCTCAATTAATTCTTGTAAGCGACTTTTTCGCATCACTAATATGAAACGAAAATCGGTATTATTTTTCATAGGTTATCCTCTTTTTTTCATAAATTGGCTAAATAAATCAGGAGTAATATTTAATTCACCAATTTTTCCTGAATTAAGCGCTAAAGTTTCAAATGCCATTGCCATTAATTGTTGTGAGTCCATTTTTGCTAGAGCCATTGCTTTGAGATTTTCAACGGGCAACTCACGGTAAGCTCGCATAGTTGCTTCAATTGCATAAGCATCAGCATCAGATTGTATGCGTTGATTTTCCGCACTTAACGCGACTAATTCTTTACGTTTTGCTTCGGCATTGACTTTGGCTTCAAGACGCTCTTTTTCTATTTCGGCTTGTTCACGTAATAGGGTACGTTCATTTTCTAAACGAGCTTCTTCAATTTCTTGTCGTTTACGCTGTATAGATAAGTCTGTTTCTAATTCAGCTTCTTTAATGGTGCGCTCTTGCTCTACTGAGAATTTACGACGTGCATAAATTGCATCATCAGCCTCTTTGAGTAAGGATTCCCGCGCCTCAGCTTCTAATGCTTTAAGCGTTTCGGGAGAGGGTGAGATGGCCGCAATAGAAACATCTAAAATAGTAATACCTAAGGCCTCTAATGAAGGGTGTTCAGTAAGTTGTTTCATCACTAAAGTAACCAAGGATTGGCTAAGTTGTAGTGCTTCTCGTAAAGGGGTGCTTTGGATCTTGGCTTGGATCAGGGTTTGAGCAATACGTACCACGCGATCGTTGAGCTTTAGGGGATCTTCACTGGCGTAAGATTTGCCATTCTTACTTAAATTAAAGTTGAGGACTTCAGCGGCTTTTTCAGGTGATGTGACTTGGAATGAAATTTGTCCTTGAATACGTAGTGCCTGAAAATCAGCAGTTTGGAAGTTAAAGATAAAAGGGGCTTCTTGTGCATTTAACGGCAGTGCTGCAATAGATGTTGTCGCCGAATTATACCAAAAACTTAAGCCTTTACCTTGTTGGCGCACTTTCCCGTTGACCGATTTAATAATAAATGTTGATGAGTCTGCTTTGAAATAATTTAAGTTAAACATAGTCTTCTCCAGTTAGTGTCCTTATGACATTAACTATATTGTCTTATGGACACTATTGGTGTCAAGTCATTTAGTGTCTTTATGACAAAATTTGATTTTCATGTGTTTAACATTAAAATAAACTCATTATCTTTTTATAAAGTGCAGACCATGAACGAACAAAATTTTTTAGCAAATTACAATCGCCGTGATTTTCTATCGCCGCTTATTACTGTTGATTCAGTACTATTCACTTACCATGAAGGGCAGTTAAAAGTGCTCTTGGTGGAAAGAGCTAATCATCCTGAAAAAGGAAAATGGGGATTACCTGGTGGCTTTGTTGATGAAACACAAGACAACTGTCTAGAAGATACTGTGCTCAGAAAATTAAAAGAGAAAACAGGGGTGATCCCGCCGTACATTGAACAACTCTGCTCAGTGGGAAATAATCAGCGCGATGTAAGAGGTTGGTCTGTTACTGTATGTTACACGGCGTTAATTGCTCACCAAGCATGTAAAGCGCATATTGATAGTGTGGATCATGTGATGTGGTTACCTATTGATGAAGTAGCACAGAAAAATTTGGCATTTGATCATAATGAACTGATTGCGCAAGCGAGAGAGCGATTAAAGCAAAAATCGCTTTATTCTATTGTGCCGGGATTTGCGTTACCTGAAGTGTTTACTTTGCCTGAATTACAGCATGTGCATGAGATATTGATAGGTAAAGAGATCCAGAAAAAATCTTTTAGGCGACGGATTGAACAAGCCGACTTATTAATTGATACCGGAGAAAAACGTGCTGAGAAGGGACGCCCTGCTAGTCTCTATCGACTTAAGAAGTCGTCTGCGGATTATCGTTTTATTCGTAATCTTGAATTTTAATATGTAGAGTATTTTTTTAAAATCGCTATACTCTTTTTAAGTTAGCAAATTATCATTAGAATTATTAATGTCTTAAAAATTACTCTGATAACAATTATGAAAATAAAATTTATTCTTTTGGGGGTATTTGGCGGTATTCTTTTATTAATTGGGTTTGTTGCTCATGCAATAAAAACGATACCTTTGGATATGCAAAAAGAAGCTACTGTAGTTTCTGTCGAAAAACCGAAAATAGTATCACGACAATTTCCTTATTATCCTACAGGCGCTAAAACCGCTAATATTGAAGGCGATGTAGAGGTTAGGTTTGATGTGGATAAAAATGGTAACGTACAAAATATTAGGATATCAGATGATCCTATTGCAGCGATATTTGCTCCTTCTGTTTCACTGGCGATGAAGCATTGGCGATACGAATCAGGTAAACCGGCTAAAGATTTAAAAGTGGTTATACAATTCAGATTAGAAAATGTGAAACATAACGGATTTAATCAATCACATTAAATGAATAAAATAAATAACGTATAAACATTATTTTACCATTAGGGGGAATGACAATTATCCGTACAGGATTATTGAAAAATATCAATGAAATAACTCGATATTAAATACCAAGTTATTTCATATAATTACCCTATTTATTTTTTATCTTGGAGAGCAACTTGAATTAAATGTTCTACATAATTATCAACAAGAAACTCAACCGTCTGACTTCGGGTTGTACTTCTTAAAAACGAAAGTTTATCTATTTTCCGTAGTGCTGACATTTTTAAAGATAGTGATACTGATTTTTTCTTATCTTTATCTAAATAAACACGACTCGTTGTGCCACTATGTTGTAGTTCTTCATTCGAAGATAATGCCTCTCGCATACGACGTAATGTTTTATTATCAAGCTGACCTCGTTCAGTCATTTGATACGATCTGGATGATTTACTGTACTTAATTTCAGCACTATAAGATTCTCTTATTTCTTTTAAAACACGGGTGAGCGTTGGCTCCGAGCATTCAAGAGCAGAAATAATCTTAATCGTGGGGACTTTTTTCCCCGTACTTAAAAGTATAGCCAGCTTAAAAACTCTGATTTGGCGAGAGCTCAATTGCATGTTTGGTTACCACGTATCTGTCAATTGTGTGTTAAGAAATTAGACCCAGCTTTTATTGTGTCTGTATTATTTTTCTACAAGTATATCTGAAATAATGTCAAATATTAAAGATTTTATAAAATAACAACCGAAATAAAAATATTGTTAAATAATATGTTAAAGTTTTATAAATAGAAGTTCTAGTTAAAGATATTATTCTTTAACTAGAGACTAAGTTTAAAATATTAATAAATAAAAAAATGCTTATAGTAAATATAAAAACGAATATTTAAACTTATGGTGTATTAAATCGTTGAACACTATTTTTTGAATTGGGAATAATGCCATACAGTTTTGCTCTAGTTAAAATACTCAATGCCCAACGGCGATGTGTTGCCGGTTCACACATGGCACCATGAGATTTAAATACGGCTTGTGTTGAATTTAAGATGCGCAACGCATCGGAATGATCAGACTGAGATACCATTAATGCCTGTTCTATTTTGTCTATCTGCTTGGGATGAATAGCGGTTTTACCCACTAAACCATTGGCAATATCGAGGGCTAATTCTCTATCCATAATTTGTTGATCATCAATATGCTCACAAACAGGAGCGGTAAGCGCAAACTGACGAGCACCAAATACAGCAACCAACATTTTTATCACATATCCCATAGGTCCATCATAGAGTGTTAAATGGCGATTACGTCTAAGAGAAATAACATTCATTAAATCATTTCCACCGATACGTAAGGCAATAATTCTCTTATGGCAAGGGTGGGCTAGTAGCAAGTCTGCCAGTGAGGTCATTTGAAGAACGTCGAACACTTCTTCTGTTTCCAATGTTGGCATCATACATAAATGGGTGGGTTTGATGATACGCCACCAAAGGGGTAATGAAGCTTGGGTAAATTTAGGTAATACTAAGCCGTCAATCACGGTTAAATCTACATGCTCAACCAGCCATTGCGCCATTTCTGTATGGCGGGGGCGTATAAATAGCAACGGCCATTCAGTACAATCATGATGCTTTTTATAGTCTGATAATGTGGTTAATAATGTTGCTAGATTTTGTAATGCTTGTGGAATATCAGTATCACTGACGGCATCTTCTAAACAAATAATTAATGAACGTAATCCATCAATTTTTTGATCAATAATTGTTGCGGCGATATCGGTTCGTGTTGCGGGCATATACAGCGTTGCCCCTAAATTCCAAGGGGATAATCGTTCAATCATTATTGCACCTTTTTAATGATAGTAACGGCACGATATTGTCCTAATGCTTTACCTGCCTCGGTTACAGTAATATTTTTTTGTTTAGCAAGATAAATCAGTAATGCAACATCAGGATCTGCAATTTCTTTTACCAGAATATGCTCAGGTACACGGCGTAAAACGGCGCGAGTTGCTTCAGCAATACCGGGTTTTATACGATTGATATTTGAAATGTCATATTTGTTGGCAAGTAAACTAACGACATTTTCGCTCAGTTTTTTTAAGTCTGACGGTTGATGTTTAAATGTGGCGAGTGGAATATCGTTATCTATTAAGGCGTCAACTATTTTTCCCACAGTATCAACAAGATAGCGACTACATTCATATTGTTTTAAATGTTGGCAATCGACAAAACCATGGAAGCCTTGCTCTGTCCAAATTGAACGTGAAATTAATCCTGAAACGGGCGCTCCCATAATCCCAAAAGGGATTAGCCAATCTTCATCACTGGCACTTAACCAAGCGCAACCACAAGGATCAGCAAGGACGACAAGATGGGGTTGTGCAGGAAAACCTTCACGTCCCGCCAATGAACGAATTAACTCATTTGTGATAGCGCCTTTTCCTGTCCACCCATCAACAAATACAATACCTTCTGTCCCATGGCGTTGCTCAATCCATGAAAGCGCTTCGTTATCAATACCTCTATCACGAATAATGCTAATACCATAGTGATAAGACGTTTTTCCCATTTTGCGCAAGGTCTGTTGTAACATCACGCCAAGTGGAACACCCGCACGCACAAGACTTGTCAGAATAATAGGGGTGTCACCAAAATGCGCAATAAGTGATTTTGCTAGCATAATTACTTGTGTAGCTAAACGTGTTGCGCCAGCAGCCAGTGCTTTTTCAAACAGTTCAAGATGCCAGGTTGTGGGTTCTGGCTCTTGGCTTAACATATCAGAATAGTGACGTTTACCAGACTGTATAAGTTCTTCTTTTAACTCAACAGGTGTCATTTCAATCTTGACGGGTTGCAGTAAAAAATCAACATCACCCAGTAGATAAGAGCCTGAAAAAGGCTGATGATCCATCATGTTTATTCTCCAAAAATTTTTGTGTTGATCGCATTCGCGAATTGGCTTTGGCGGGGGATAGCATACCAATTGCATAATTTCATAAAGCGATGATCACTTAGGCTATCGCCGAAACCAATTACAGGAAAAACGCCACGTTCTGCTTTTAATTTATTAAGCAAATAAGTGACGGCTTTACCTTTTTCAATTGGCTCAGGTAACCAAGCAATATTGTTACTGTTACGATGAATATAAAAACCTTTGGTTGAGAATATTTTTTCTATCTCATCACCGATAGCATATAGCTCATCTAATCGAGCGCTATCGTTATGCTTCATCACTAAATAAATGGGTAAATCATCATATTCATAGTTAATTCTCGCCCAACCATCAATATTACGTTCAGCCATTAATTGGGTAATAGATTGCTGTAACCTAAGTAAAGGTTGCTTATAAGGTGTTAAGCTTTGTGTGATATGGTGTTGCCATTGTTCATCTGCGACTTTTTCTGGGGTTAAGACAACAGCACCGTGTGTGGTAATAGCCCATGAATGAAAAGGAATAGTGACACGGCTCATTTCTTCCGTTCCACGTGCTGTGACTGGAATTAAATCAGCATGTTCTAGCATCCAATCAACCAGCATAGCTTGCTCTTGAGTCATAAAGCTACGTGGCGCTAAACTTCTATCCAACGCACCAGTTTTATAGGGGGCAAGCGCTAACTCATCCACCATTTTGCGACGAGTTTGAAATAAGGTATCGTCAAGATCGGCTAAAATAACGGGGTTAGTCATAGCTAATTACTTCAACAATAGGGGCAACTTTATAGAGAGCCTCAATAAGTTGACTATCAATACTTTCGGCAGGGGTTTCACAACAAAGCAGAATGCGATCAAATTGCTGATGAGCCACGTTATAGACAAAGTTAGGAATGCCTAATCCGTAATTATCAGTAAAAGTTATCGCTGATTGGATAGCAAAATTAGTGGCAATAGGTGAGCGAGTCGTCGAGCTATATTTTACAATAGCCCCTTGTTTTTCTAAGCGTTCTGCTAATAAAAAGGGTTCCCAGACAAATTCACCAGAGCCTAAAACCAATATTTTTTCACCCTCAGAAACATGAATAAATAGGCCAAGATCATTAGCAGGGGTTGTCATGCCTAAGCGTCCCCAGCTTTGTTTTCCTGTGATAGCAACCTGTCCTGAGGCAGTAATATTGACATTTGGCATAACAGGTAATGGTGCATCGGGATTGGCTTGCCATTGCCATTTTCCCTGCACTAAAGAGAAGGTTGTTATGGGTAATGGTGAACGCTTTTGCAGAGCATCACCACTCCAATCGGTTAATGTGACAGCAATAATCTGCTTAATTTGTGTTAACTTACCTTCTTCACGTAATGCAGACAGCAAGTTAAGAAAGGTATTACCTGTGGTTGCTTCATCATCAATTAACACAATGGTTTTCGCTTGCTGGATCCATTGGCGTTGTTCTAGGTTATGAGGCAAATAAAGTAGGTGATCAGTTGCATGGCTGTGATTTTCTTTAAATTTACAGAATAATTCACCATCAGCAATAGGATGGCGCGTTGAAGTAAGGTAGAGGGCTTGAGGATAGCGATCTCTTACTTCATCAAAAATTCCCGCACCTAAACCGACCGCAGTTTCTGCCATACCAATAAAAAGAATAGGGCCTTCTAGTGATTGAGGAAATTTTTTGGCCATTTGTTGATAAGTTTCACGCATTTTCTTAGGTGAAACAGGAATATGGCGCCCTAATACTTTACTGACAAACAAAAAAGCGCGCTTAGGGTTGCGTCTTTCCGCAATATCAAAAAGTTCATCAAGATGTTCTAATGAGCAATTTGGCGTTACGCTTAATGTGCCACAAGTGAGTTGGCGACGATAAACAGAAGAGCCAATCAAACTATTCATTATTCTTTATTATCCGTACTAATTAGTTTTTTAAGTGCATTTATCTGGGTATAAGCTAAGCCGTGTTGAACATAACGTCACATACTGTGAATGTTTAAGCTAAAACCTGTTTTCT
Source organism: Proteus mirabilis ATCC 29906 (assembly GCF_000160755.1). Classification (GTDB taxonomy): domain Bacteria; phylum Pseudomonadota; class Gammaproteobacteria; order Enterobacterales; family Enterobacteriaceae; genus Proteus; species Proteus mirabilis. The sequence goes on along the minus strand of NZ_GG668579.1, from coordinate 154,971 downwards.
CATCATGAAGTTTCTATTTAATCATGTCAATCATAATGTGATCTATTTTACTTTAATTTAAAATAATTAGGTTAATGCGGTATTTTTTGTTTTTAACTTAAGTTTTAATTGTGTTTATCTATAAAAATTTCTTTTATTTCAATATGTTTACAATCTCTTGAGGTAAGTTGATAAAAATAGACTTGCCGAACTACTTCATCATGATATGATGATTTATAATTTGTATTTATATGCAAGTGATATTGTTGTTTCATTCTACCTTTGAAGGGAGTTAATTATGGTTTCATTACGCAAGGATCAGACAGTCTCTCTCAGTAAACAAGCCCCTGCACTGAGTCACCTAATGTTTGGTTTAGGCTGGGATCCTATTAAGAAAAAGGGATTTCTCGGTGGACTCTTTGGTGGTAATAATTCGATAGATTTAGATGCAAGTTGTGTATTACTCGATGTAAATGGTAAACAAATCGATACTATTTGGTTTCGTAAACTAAAATCAACTTGTCAGTCCGTTATTCACTCAGGAGATAACTTAACAGGAGAGGGTGATGGTGATGATGAAACTATTTTTGTTGATTTAAATCGTCTTCCTTCATTGGTTGAATATTTGGTTTTCACTGTCAATAGTTTCCGTGGGCAGACTTTTAATGAAGTTGAAAATGCGTTTTGTCGAGTTGTCGATAAAACAACCAATAAAGAGCTTGCTCATTACAAATTAACGGAACAAGGCGCTCATACAGGGATCGTGATTGCCGCTTTACAACGTAATCACGGACAATGGGATTTCACGGCTTTTGGCTCACCTTGTAAAGGGCTTGTCATTGACGAGATGATGCCAGATATTTTGGCGACGGTGGTGCGATAAATGACCCTAACACCTGGCGGAAATATATCCGTACCTGATCAAACGTTAATGGTGCGTATTCACTCAGGCTCACTTGTTGATGTATCTGCATTTAGGCTTTATGCCTCAGGAAAAGTGAACGGTGATGCTGATATGGTGTTTTATGGTCAAACCACTAATGATGATCGTACTATTATTTATGCAACAGCAGGTAATAGCACGTCGTTTACGGTTGACTTAACTCGCTTACGTCCTGATGTCGATAGAATTGCTTTTACAGCTACTTGTGAGGGGCAACAAACCATTACTCATCTACAACATTTGTCTATTCAAGTTGATGCTAACAATAATGTCGTTGCGAACGGCCATGTTGATATCGATGGACGCACTGAAGCGGCATTAATTTTAGGTGAGCTATACCGTCGCAATGGAAGCTGGAAATTTCGGTTTATTGCACAAGGATTTAACGGTGGATTAAAACCATTGGCGGAATATTTTGGTGTTGATATTGCTGATCCTGAACCAGCACCAGCACCAGCACCAGCACCAGCACCAGCACCAGCACCAGCACCGAGCTCAGTGAAGTTAAGCAAGGTTTCGCTAACTAAAGAGAAACCGGCAATTAGCTTAACTAAAAAGGATGATTTCGGCAAAATCCGCATTAACCTCGATTGGCATCGAGAAAGTAAAAGCGGTGGTTCCGGGTTATTAGGTGGATTATTTGGTGGTAACAAAGGTATTGATTTAGATATTGGCGCCTTTGTTGAACTACAAGATGGTTATAAGTCAGTGATCCAAGCCTTAGGAAATGGATTCGGTGATTTTAATCGCATGCCTTATGTTGAGTTACAAGGTGATGATCGCACTGGTGATGTAGCGGGTGGCGAGTGGATTTTTATCAATGGACGTGAATGGAAAAATATCAAGCAAGTGCTTATTTTTACTTTTATTTATGAAGGGGTTCCTAACTGGAGTAAAACAGATGGTGTGGTCACTATTCATGTTCCCGAGCAACCACCTATCGAAACACGTTTAACGGATGGTAATAATGGTCGAGCTATGTGTGCCATCGCACGACTTGTTAATGAAAACGGATCAATCAAAGTTGAACGTCTCAATGAATTTTTTAAAGGCCATCGCGATATGGATAATGCCTACGGATGGGGATTTCGCTGGACTGCTGGATCTAAGTGAATACACGAAATAAGGAGAATAAAAATGAGTTTTTTCAATAAATTAAAAGAAGGTTTTAATTCCGGGCGAGCGGAGTTAACTAAGCAAGTCAGTCGTTTTAAAAACAAAAAATTTATGCAAGGTACGGTCGCAGTTTGTGCTCGTATCGCTATTGCCAGCGATGGTGTGAGTTCTGAAGAAAAGCAGAAGATGCTCGGTTTTTTAAAAGCATCAGAAGAGCTTAAAGTCTTTGATACCTCCGAGGTGATCGAATTCTTTAATAAGCTAATTAGCAGTTTTGAATTTGATACTGAAGTCGGTAAAGGTGAAACGATGAAGTATATTCTGGCAATGAAAGATCAGCCAGAAGCTGCACAATTAGCGATCCGTGTCGGTATTGCTGTTGCGAAAAGTGATGGTGATTTTGACAATGACGAAAAAGAGGCGGTGCGTGCTATTGCCGTTGCATTAGGCTTTGAGCCCGCAGAGTTTGATTTGTAATTAATTTTATATAGGGAACCGTTTAGGAATAATTATGGTATCCACACATATTGGTTTTCCGACAGAAACTGTCATTGTTTTTGTTGTACTTGCGATAGGCGCTATTTTTATCGATTTATTTATGCATCGTGCAGATAAGCCGATAACGTTAAAGAATGCTGTTTTTTGGTCAATATTCTGGGTAGTCGTTGCCATGGCATTCGCGGGTTTTTTATACGTCCACCATGGTGCAGAAGTTGCAAGCTTATTCGTGACGGGTTATGCATTAGAGAAAGTGCTGTCTGTCGATAACCTATTTGTCATGATGGCGATTTTCTCTTGGTTTGCGGTTCCTGATCGTTTCCGTCACCGCATTCTGTATTGGGGGATCATTGGTGCCATTGTATTCCGTGCGATCTTTGTTGCTATTGGTACCGGCTTATTAAGTTTAGGGCCTTACGTTGAGATAGTCTTTGCTCTGATTGTTGCTTGGACAGCCGTAATGATGCTGAGAAGTGGGAATGATAGTGAAGAAATTGAAGACTATTCACAGCATCTTGCTTATCGCTTAGTAAAACGATTTTTCCCTATATGGCCAAAAATTACTGGACATGCCTTCTTATTAACACAAAAAGAGGTTGATGTAGAGTTAGCAAAACCGGAAAACAAAGACATAACTATCGGGCGAGGTACAAAAGCTGCGTTATATGCGACACCGCTTATGTTGTGTGTGGCGGTGGTAGAGCTTTCTGATGTGATGTTTGCTTTCGATTCGGTGCCTGCAATCATTGCCGTTAGTCGTGAGCCACTGATTGTTTATAGTGCAATGATGTTCGCTATTTTGGGCTTACGTACTCTCTACTTTGTGTTAGAGGCATTAAAACAGTATCTGATTCACCTTGAAAAAGCGGTTATTGCATTGCTGTTCTTTATTGCTGTAAAGCTGGGGCTTAATGCAACAGATCATATTTGGCAGCATGGATATAGCATTTCCGCGACAACCAGCCTATTCGTAGTGCTTGGTGTTCTTGCTCTGGGTATTCTGGCAAGTTTTGTATTCCCAGAAAAAAAGAATAAATAAGGTAAATAATGATAACCGATATTCTTGGGAAATTAGAATATCGCAACATAAATTGAAGAGGTTGAAGATGAGCGTTTCTCTTTCTAAAGGTGGTAATGTTTCTTTAAGCAAAGCAGCCCCAACGATGAAAAACGTCCTAGTCGGACTTGGTTGGGATGCCCGTTCTACAGATGGTCAAGATTTTGACTTAGATGCATCTGCATTTCTGTTAGCCGCTAATGGAAAAGTACGTAGCGATGCCGATTTCATTTTTTATAACAACTTAAGATCTGCCGACGGCTCTGTTGTTCACACTGGTGATAACCGAACAGGTGAAGGTGATGGTGATGATGAAGCACTAAAAATCAAACTAGATACCATCCCCAGTGATGTCGAAAAAATTATCTTTGTAGTGACTATCCATGAAGCGCAAGCGCGTCGTCAAAGCTTTGGTCAGGTATCTGGTGCGTTTATTCGTTTAGTTAATGATGACAACCAAATTGAAGTTGCTCGTTATGATTTAACGGAAGATGCATCAACGGAAACGGCGATGTTATTTGGTGAGTTATATCGTCATAACGGTGAGTGGAAATTCCGTGCTGTAGGCCAAGGATATGCAGGGGGCTTAGGCTCAGTATGTGCGCAATATGGTATTAACGCCTCTTAATCGTATGTTATGAAATCACAAATTACTGGCAGTTATTCCTAATTGTCAGTTTATTCAACACAGTAGGAGCTTTGATATGGCTGTTTCCCTTGTTAAAGGTGGTAATGTTTCGCTAACTAAAGAAGCACCAACCATGACGGTGGCTATGGTTGGTTTAGGATGGGATGCCCGCGTGACAGATGGCGCTGAATTTGATTTAGATGCGTCAGTATTCATGGTCGGTGAAGATGGAAAAGTGCTTTCAGATGCAAGTTTTATCTTCTTTAATAATAAAGTGAGCCAATGTGGTAGTGTTGAACACCAAGGCGATAATCGTACTGGAGAAGGCGAAGGTGATGATGAACAAGTCAAAATCACTTTATCCAAAGTTCCTGCTGAAGTGAAAAAACTGGTTTTTGCTGTCACTATTTACGATGCTGAAAACCGCAAACAAAACTTTGGTATGGTGAGCAACAGTTTTATGCGCGTTTATAATAACGACAATAACACTGAAATTGCACGTTTTGATCTTTCTGAAGATGCCTCTACGGAGACGGCGATGATCTTTGGTGAACTCTATCGTCATGGTTCAGATTGGAAATTTAAAGCAGTAGGCCAAGGTTTTGCGGGTGGTTTAGGCGCACTAGCCGCACAACATGGCGTCAATATTTAATCTTTCGCTAATAAAAGCGCCAAGATGGCTAGATAAATAGTTAGTTTATGGATAAAGCGGGAAAATACGTTTCCCGCTTTATTTTTATATAATCACTTATGAGTCTTTTTTAAGCGTTATTTTAATAGGTGATTTTTTTGACTTATTACTTCCTGTGTGGAAATAGCGCCAATGTGGATCTTGTGCAGCATAGAGTAATTCATGATCACCACGTGAATCGCCCCACGCTCTTAAGTGGTATTGAGTAAGATCGCCATAGACACGCTCTAATCGTTTGATTTTTTCGCCACAACGGCAGTTATTGCCAATGATTTTTCCTGTCAGCACACCATCAACCACTTCAAGTGTTGTTCCTATTAACTTTATACCAAGTCGATCCGCAAAAGGTTGCAACACCATAGCTGGAGAAGCTGAACAAATGGTCACTTCAGCATGACGGTTAATCTCTTCAGCAACGGCTAATAAACCTGCAGGACGCATTAACTTAGTCCAGTAGGCTTTACAAAAGGCTTCGGCTTTTTCTTTGAGCCATTCTTCTTTGATATCGGTTAAAAAAGTTTTAATCAGCACTTCTTTTAATTCATCACGAGTCAGTTTACGTCTAAAACAACGTAATGTGGGGAATACCATTTTGATAATACGACGAGCAAATTTACGACGCCCAAAGGCAAACTTTAGAAAAGGGATAAAGCTATCGTGATAGGTTAAAGTACCATCAAAATCAAACACTGATAATGTTTTTACGGTGTTTTTTGCGTTTTCAAATTGTGGTTGCATAAATATTGAGCTCCGTAAATCATCAGAGTTTATGAGGTAAAGCGCCTATTATATCATTGTTCTCAAAATGAGATAGTATCATCAGTATCTTATTGAAAAAATAAGGTTTTTATTTTTAATCGTTGATGATATTAGTCATATAAAATGAAAATTGATATTGAGCATAAAGAAGAATGCACTAATTGATAGCGGATTATGTTTTAAAAGAATTGGTTTGTTTTATTTTATAATATACCAATAATTATAGCAGTTATTAAAAATAACTTATTTTGTTTATGATATAAAAATTTATTTAAAATAAAAATCAATGACCTAGTATTATCTCTAATAATTAAATAAAAATATCATTGTGTCGATAAAAAATAAATCTTATCGATATGCGCATATAGGTATTTTTATCATGAGTATTAAACGAACCGTAAAATTAGGCTCTTCTTTACTGTTATTGATTTTTATTCTATCGTCTGCCTTATCTTCATTTTTTATTTATAAAATGCAAAACAATTTTACTCAAGTTGATGTCTTATCTGCACGTTATGACGATGTGTTGATGGCTCGTTATCAACTGGCTATTATGCGTTCTAATGTCAATTATCTATTACAAGACAAAGATAGTCGTGTCGCAGATCGTAACAAAATTATTCAGCAAAATAAAAAGCTAGCTATCATGGCTAAAAACACCATGGAAACATGGGTGAAAGAGAAGAAAATGACTGTTGCAGCACAAAAAAATGCTGATGATATTTCGACGTTATTTTATAATCTGATAGATAAATTAGTTTTAGATCCTAATAAATTAGCGACAATAAAGATAAAAGCTAATCAATTTGATCAAGATTTTGAACATCTTGATCAATTATTTGAAAAATATATTCAGACTAGAAATAAAAATAGTCTCTACCTTACTCATAAACAAGATTCAATGGTTGAGTTTTCTATCTACTCAACAATTATCTCATTAATTATTTTATTAATTGTTTTGTACTTTGTGCTTCATTGGATCAATAAAACCTTTGTCTCTAATCTTAATACATTGTCTGAGATATTAAATAAAGTAGGTAATGCTGACTTGGTTTTTTCTGTACCACAAGTAAAAAATGATGAGTTTGGTAAACTTTTTTCTCGTGTCAGTGATATGCAAAAAGCATTAACCTCGACAATCTTTTCTGTCAAAAAAGAGGCTATGGATATAAAAGGGGGCGCATTTAAAATTGCTTCTGGTAATCAAGAGCTTTCATCTCGTACAGAAGAACAATCCAGTGCTTTACAACAAACCGCTGCCAGTATGGAGCAGATCAAAATAGCCGTTGCTAACAATACCGATAACACAATTGAAGCAAATAATATTATTAATCAATCTACTGACATTGTTATGGATGGCGCTAATGTCATGAAAGAAGCCGTGTTATCGATGAAGAAAATAGAACAAGGTGCAGTGAAAGTTGGGGAAATTAATGATGTTATTAATAAATTAGCCAATCAAACTAATATTTTGGCCTTAAATGCCGCCGTAGAAGCAGCAAGAGCAGGCGAACAAGGGCGTGGGTTCACCGTTGTGGCCGCTGAGGTACGGAACTTAGCCGCAAAAAGTGCTGAAGCAGCAAAAGAGATTAGCCAAGTTCTTAAAGCATCTATCAATGATGTTACCTATGGTACAAATTTAGTGAATAAAAGCGGTGAGTGCATGCAAGAGATTGTCTCTTCCATTTCAAAAGTAAACAAGATCATGCAAGGGATTAGTTTAGCGTCGGAAGAGCAACGTCTTGGTGTCGAACAAATTGCAGTAGCAATTAATCAAATGGATACGGTAGTACAACAAAATGCCTCTTTGGTCGATCTCGCCGCCTCTTCTACCATGATGTTAAACGATAAAGCACAAGTGCTGATGGATAATGTCGCAGTCTTTAATATTGACGATCTTGAAAAAGAGCCAGAGCAGAAACAAGAGTTAATCAATGAACAAGAATAAACTACCATAATAGTATAAAACATCATCTTTTATCACTGAGGGTGGTGTGTGTAAAACATTTGTGTCGATAATTCTGATTAATGAGTAAATAAAATCTATCCACTGCCGATATATGAATACATTTATGTTATTTAATTACCGGGGTGGATTATTTCATGAGTATTGAAAGAACAGCGAAAGTAGGCTCTATTATACTATTAGCTATTTTCTTAGTGACATCAGCTTTATCATCGTTTTTTATTTATCAAATGCAGGATAATTTTGCTTCATTAAACTCGTTAACTACGAGATTAAATAATGTGCAAGAGGCAAGATATGAACTAGCAACCATACGCTCTCATGTTAACTTTTTAGTCAATATTGGTCATGAAAATTTAGATATGCAAGAAACCAAAGCTCGATTAGTTTCTGAAGCTAAAACATTAGCGGCTAAATCAAAAGAGACAATTAACGATTGGGAAAGGGAAAGCAAAATCAGTGCTGACGCACAAAGAAACTCAGAACAATTATCGGCACTATTTATCAAACTCGTCGATACTATTATTACGCCTATTGATACGCTAGCTTATGAAAATATTGATTTATCGAAAGATTTTTCAAAACTTGCTGAGTTGTTTGATGAATACTTAGTGATAACTCAAAATGTTAATGATCAAATTGAAGACGAACAAAAATGGATGTTTCAACTCTTTATTTACACTACATGTATTGCTTTAGTGATACTGATTGGACTGCTTTATTTAGTGATCCGTTGGGTTAATAAAACCTTTCTCTTTAACCTCAATACGCTCTCTGCCATTTTGCAAAAAGTGGGAGAAGGGAATTTAAACTTCTCGTTACCCAAAAATAGAAAAGATGAGTTTGGTACACTATTTTCTCATGTCGGTGATATGCAAAATGCACTGACATCGACTATTGGTTTGGTGAAAGAAGAAGCATTAGTGATCAAAAGCGGTTCAGCAGAAATCGCAGCGGGTAATCAAGATCTCTCTTCTCGTACAGAGGAGCAAGCGAGTGCATTGCAACAAACCGCAGCCAGCATGGAAGAGATAAAAATTGCGGTAGTGAATAATACCAATAATGCCGTATTAGCAAACTCTATCACAGCACAAACGCGTGATTTGGCTATCGATGGCGCTAGCATTATGAATGATGCCATTACTTCGATGAAAAAAATTGAAGTCGGTACGTTAAAAGTCGCTGAAATCAATGACGTGGTAAACAATATTGCCAGTCAAACCAATATTCTTGCGTTGAATGCGGCAGTGGAAGCCGCTCGTGCAGGGGAGCAAGGGCGGGGTTTTACAGTTGTTGCAACAGAGGTTCGCAATTTAGCAGCCAGAAGTGCGGAAGCCGCTCGTGAAATTAATCAGATTATTCGAGCTTCTGTGGCGGATGTCGCACATGGTCGTGAACTGGTTAATAAAACCGGTGAGCATATACAAGAAATTGTCACCTCAATTACCAAAGTAAGCGATATCATGCAGGGAATTAGCATTGCATCGGAAGAGCAAAAAGTGGGAATTGAACAAATAGCCGTCGCGATAAATCAAATGGATTCTGTGGTTCAGCAAAATGCGGCTTTAGTAGAACAAGGAGCCACCTCAACCATGATGTTAGATGAAAAAGCACAAAATCTGACCGATAAAGTATCAGTTTTTCAAATCAAAGAATAAGCTTATCTTTAATTAATACACTAATATTTTAGTAAAAATAAACTCACCTTAGTTGCAATATTAGGGTGAGTTTTTTTTATTTTATGGCTAATCGATAAGGCGACTATTTCTTTTCTCTTCGTTTATTATTGAAAAATAATTATAGACAGCGCAAACTTTAGTGTTGTTAATAGTGCAATATAAAAACAGATAACTATTCCCTTCACCTGCAAATGACGAGGTTATTGCGTATCGATATTAAACAGTTATTTTATTTAATCGCTTTGGATAAAACGCAACATTTTGGTCAAGCTGCCGAGATGTGCCATGTTACACAACCTACCTTATCAATGCGATTACGTAATTTAGAAAAAGAGCTTGATGTGGTTCTTATCAAGCGTAGTTCTCGCTTTGAGGGATTTACCGAAGAAGGTGAGAAAATATTAAAATGGGCGAAAACTATGCAATCTGCTTACGATGGATTACAAGCAGAAGCCGCTAACTTTCGACAGCAACTATTTGGGCAACTGCGTATAGGTATTGTGCCTTTAACCAATTTAAATCCTATGCTGATGTTGCAGAAAATATCGGCACTATTCCCTGAGATAAGTTTTCAGGTGCTCTCAACGAATAGTGAAAATATTATAGATCGTCTTAATAGTAATAGTCTTGATATTGGTATCTGCTATTTGGAAAAAGCGAATACTCAACAGCATGAAATTTATGCATTAAAACAAACGGAGTTAGGGCTTTTATTTCATCGCAATCACTTTATGCCTTCAACAAGAACTATCTCGTGGCATGAAGCGGTTAAACAACCATTGGCTTTATTAAATAAAGAGAATCACTTTAGGCAATCCGTGGATTTAGCTTTTCAGCGTTATAACTTACACCCCAAGGTGTTGGTCGAAAGTAGTTCTACATTACATCTTATACAATCAGTTAATGCAGGGTTTTGCGCCTCGATTGTCCCTATTGCTAAAGGTATGGAAAATCTCAGCCAAGATCTAGATGTTGTACCTATTGTTGATGCAACCATTAATGCCCCATTGGGGATTGTGATCCGCAAAGAAGAGCCGCGCTCTATATTAATTGAAAAATGCTTTGCACAAATGCGTACTTACTTAGAAAGTACAGGTCTATAGATGGATAGAGATAAAAAGGCGAGTATTAATAAATAGCTCGCCTTTGTTTTTTGTTTTGCGTATGAATTATGATTAAGCGACTTGTGTTTTTTTATCATAAATTCTGACAGGTATTGCTTTATAAGAGGGGGTTCCACTCTCTTTATCAATATAATCTAATGGTACAAGGACATTGGCTTCTGGGTAATAAGCGGCCACTGTGCCAGGAGCAATGCTAAATGAAACAACAGTTATATTATCAAGCTGTAGTTTTCTATTTTCGCTGACCGTTTCAATGGTGACTTTATCACCTTCGTTTAAGCCTCTTGCTATCATATCGACATTATTCATAAACAGTATATCGCGTCTACCAAAGATGCCACGATAGCGATCATCAAGTGCATAAATGGTCGTATTATATTGGTCATGACTACGAATAGTGACTAAACGAAGAACATCATCACCCATGACCATTTTATTCTCTTTCACACCTTTAAATACCGAGAACATGGCTTTACCTGTGGGGGTATTCCAAACTCTCTCAACGGCAGGGAGTGGCATACGGAAACCACCGGGGATACGAATTCGTTGGTTGTAATTATCAAATCCGGGAATGGTTTTTTCAATCATATCGCGAATAAGATCATAACTTTCCGTAAATCTTAGCCATGGGGTTTTGCTATCTGTCAGTGTTGCAGCAGCCATTTTTGCAACAATGACAGGCTCTGATTTTAATAATGGTGAAGCGGGTGTTAATTTGCCAGAAGAGGCATGCACCATTGACATTGAGTCTTCGACCGTGATCGATTGACGACCTAATGCTTGTACATCTAATTCTGTTCTTCCCAAGCAAGGTAATATAAAGGTATTTTTTGCCGTTAATAAATGAGAGCGATTTAATTTAGTGCCGATGTGTACACTTAAATCAAGCTTTCTCATTGCAGCAAATGATTGTTGAGGGTCGGGTAATGCCACGGCAAAATTACCCCCTAAACAAATTAACGCTTTTGCTTTGCCATCAACCATCGCTTGCATTGCGTTAACTGCATCGTGACCATGTTTATAAGGTGGTTTAAAACCAAAAGTTTGTTCTATTTTTTGTAAAAATTCGACAGATGGTTTTTCTGTGATCCCAACAGTTCGGTTACCTTGCACATTAGAGTGCCCACGTAATGGGCATATGCCAGCACCCAGTTTACCAATATTCCCTTTTATTAATAACAAATCAGCAATCAGACGCACATTCGCTGTACCTTTGTTATGTTGGGTGATCCCCATACCATAGGTAATAATGGTGGCCGGAGAATTGGCATAAAGGAGTGCGACACTCTCAATATCTGCTTGCGAAAGGCCACTTTCACTTTCAATATCTTGCCAAGAAGTTTGTTTAAGATCTTCAACTACGGCTTCAAAACCTAGTGTATGCTCAGCAATAAAATCGTGGTCGAGAATATCTCCACGCTCATTATCCCACTCAATTAAGGTTTTCATAATGCCTTTTAACGCCGCAGCATCACCACCGGCTTTGACTTGATAATAAGATGAGGCGATATTGGTTGAGCTATAAGTCGCCATCTCAATAACACTTTGAGGGTCGGTAAATCGCTCTAAAGCACGTTCTTTCAATGGATTAAATACAACAATAGGTACACCACGACGAGCTACTTCATGCAGTGTTCCCATCATTCTTGGGTGATTAGTTCCAGGGTTATGTCCAATGGCAATAATGAGTTGAGTGTTATCAAAGTCATCTAAAGAAACTGTGCCTTTACCTATGCCAATCGATTGAGGTAAGCCTACACTAGTCGGTTCATGACACATATTTGAGCAATCAGGAAAATTATTGGTGCCATATTCTCGCGCAAACAGTTGGAATAGATACGCGGCTTCGTTGGAAGCTCTACCTGAGGTGTAGAATTCAACACTATCAGGTGATGGCATATTTCTTAATAGCTCACCAATACGAGTAAATGCTTGCTCCCAAGTCACAGGACGAAGAGTGTCAGTATCTGCATCATAAGCGAGAGGATGGGTTAAACGACCGTAGCCTTCTAATTCGAAGTCTGACTTTGTCAGCAATTCTGTTACGGTATGTTGTGCTAAAAATTCAGGTGTGACTCTTTTTTTTGTTGCTTCCCATGTGACCGCTTTAGCTCCATTTTCACAAAATTGGAAAGTAGAATGATGCTCTTTGTCTGGCCATGCACAGCCGGGGCAATCAAAACCATCAGGCTGATTAGTATTAAGCAATGTTTTAGGTGCAATAAAAGCATCCATTTGAGTGCGTACCGCGATTGCTGTTGCTTTTAATGCCCCCCATCCTCCTGCGGGTCCATTATAGGGTTTCACTCCAGGAATAGGTGATTTTTTCTTACTCATATAGGCATTCCTAAAACGTTAATAATAATATTTAATGATGAATAGTTGGCAGGTGAATATAAAAAGCAATATGGTTATATAATTTAAAATATATTTCTTACTAGGAATAAAGGATATATTCAAACTTGTTAATACCAATAAATAATAAGTTATTGGTATTAAAATTATATAATCTGCAATTCTTCTGTTACTTAAGAAGTTAAAATAATGTAATTATATTGTCAATGAGTAAAATAGGCTAAATGACGCTTTATAACTTTATTTTATATGATGATAGAGCATATCTATCGTGTGATAAAATCAATTTATTTGACTCTCTGTTATTACTTGGTTAAAAATGTTAGTATGCTAATGGACAAGTTTTTTAAACTTGATTTATTGAAAAAATGACGAAATAACAGTTTGTTGGCTACCATGGTATCGTTATGTGATTTATTACGTAATGATTTTTTGTTGTTCTCTTTTTTAGTAATTAAGAGAGGGGAATTTAAATAGTATATCTATATAAACTCACTATCTTCAGTTTTTACTTTCTGAAAATAAAGTGAGGTTAATCAGCATTCATAATAAAAACTAAATAAGATTTTTGTGAGAAAAATATAATTAGGATAATAGATAATGAATAAATTTATAGAATATAGATTTATATCGAGAGAGGCATTATGTTTGGATTAGATGCTTTTCACCTAGCAAGAATACAATTCGCGTTTACCGTTTCATTTCATATTATATTCCCTGCTATCACCATAGGATTAGCTAGCTTTCTAGCCCTATTAGAAGGCTTATGGTTAAAAACAAAAGAACCAAGTTACCTTTCTTTATATCAGTTTTGGATAAAAATTTTTGCCGTAAACTTTGGCATGGGGGTGGTATCAGGGTTAGTGATGGCATATCAATTCGGGACTAACTGGAGTGGTTTTTCACAATTTGCCGGTAGTATCACAGGGCCGATGCTAACTTATGAAGTCTTGACCGCCTTTTTCTTAGAAGCGGGATTTCTTGGCATTATGTTGTTTGGTTGGAATAAAGTGGGGCGAAAACTTCACTTCTTTGCAACTTGTATGGTAGCGCTTGGCACATTGATTTCTACTTTTTGGATCTTGTCATCCAATAGTTGGATGCAAACACCACAAGGCTATGCTATTGAAAATGGTGTTGTCGTGCCTGTTGATTGGCTACAGGTCGTGTTTAATCCTTCCTTCCCTTACCGTTTATTGCATATGTCTATTGGGGCTTTTTTAGCCAGTGCTTTATTTATCGCCTCTTGTGCCGCATGGTTATTATTAAAAGGACAAAATACAGCACCTGTACGAAAAATGTTTTCTATGGCCTTATGGTTAGTACTAATTATTGCCCCCATACAAGCGTTTGTAGGAGATGCTCATGGATTAAATACACTAGAACATCAACCGGCTAAAATCGCAGCTATAGAAGGGCATTGGGATAATGCAACGAAAGAAGCGACTCCGCTGATTTTATTTGGCATCCCAGATATGGCGGAAGAAAAAACAAAATATGCGATTGAAATTCCTTATTTAGGTAGCCTGATCCTTACCCATAGTTTAGATAAGCAAATTCCGGCATTAAAAAGTTTTGCACCGGAAGATAGACCTAATTCTAGCATTATATTTTGGTCATTTAGAGTCATGGCAGGATTAGGTATGCTGATGATTTGTTTAGGTTTGTTGAGTATTATTTTACGTAAGAAGAAAAGACTCTATCACTCACCCTTTTTCTTACGCTTTGCTTTATTAATGGGGCCTACAGGACTGATTGCGATCCTTGCGGGGTGGTTTACCACAGAAATTGGCCGTCAGCCTTGGGTTGTTTATGGTCTACAACGTACCAAAGATGCCGTTTCTGCTCATGGTGATATTCAAATGAGTTTGAGCTTATTGGCCTTTATTTTGGTTTATTTTTCAGTATTTGGCATCGGGTATTTTTATATGGTGCATCTGATGAAGAAAGGCCCTGTAGTGCTTAAATCCGACCAATTAACACAGGGTGAAAAATAATGAATATTGATTTTTCGATGATTTGGTTTGCGATCATTATTTTTGCCACACTTATGTATATTATTGCAGATGGATTTGATCTGGGGATTGGCATTATTTTGCCTTTTACCCGAGATAAAATACAAAGAGATACCATGATTAATAGTGTGGCACCAGTTTGGGACGGCAATGAAACATGGTTAGTATTAGGAGGGGCTGCGCTCTATGGTGCTTTTCCTCTTGCCTATGCAGTTATTATTGATGCGTTAACAATACCACTGACATTGATGCTTATTGGGCTTATTTTCCGTGGTGTGGCATTTGAATTTCGCGTTAATGCACTTCCTAAACATCGCCTATTTTGGGATTCAGCTTTTATTGGTGGCTCTTTTCTTGCTACTTTTTGCCAAGGGATCACAGTAGGTGCAGTTATTAATGGTTTTAATGTGACAGAGCGCCATTTCAGTGGCTCGGCATTGGATTGGTTAACACCATTCCCTATTTTCTGTGGTTTTGCTTTGTTAGTCACTTATGCATTGTTAGGCAGTTCATGGTTGATTATGAAAACAGAGCATCAACTGCATCGTAAAATGTGCACTATAACGGTGTATCTGGCTATTACATTGCTGGTGGTGATTGCAATAGTAAGCTTATGGACACCACTTACACATGCAGATATTGCACAACGCTGGTTTAGTTTACCTAATTTATACTTTTTATTACCTGTTCCGTTGCTCGTATTGGCTTGTGCTTGGGGCATTGTTCGTAGTGCCTATAACTATGGTCATTATCAGCCTTTTCTATTATCACTTTTATTGGTACTTATTGGTTTTGCAGGATTAGGGATCAGTATCTTTCCTTATATTATTCCACCTTCTATTTCGATTTGGCAGGCGGCAGCTCCTGTTTTAAGTCAGAAATTTATGTTAGTTGGGGCGGTTATAATTATTCCTGTGATATTAGCCTATACCAGTTGGAGTTATTATGTATTTCGTGGAAAGGTAAATGCCAATGGAAGTTATCATTAGTCATTTTTTAACAATAAAACCAACGAAAAATAAAGCTCGTTGGTATCAACAAATCGGATGGATGATAATTATTTGGTCTTTAAGTGTATTAAGTCTTGCAATTATCGCCTCATTATTTAAATTATTAATGTACAGCGCAGGAATGAGAACGCATTAATAACATAAAAAATGTATTGTTAATAAAAAAGGCA
>NZ_GG668579.1:0-138678 GCF_000160755.1 Proteus mirabilis ATCC 29906 | reverse complement strand
AGTTAGTTTAATTTAATTAACACTGCCTTTTTTTATTTGTTTTTATTTTATTAATTACAATAAATTATAATATTGGTCGGGTTTAACTTTGATGGGGAGTGGGGTGATATCTTGCATCTCTAATAAATTCCTTTCTATGGTGTTACATATTGCATTTAATGGTAAGTCATTGGCAGAAACACCGAATGGATCTTCTAACTCTTCAGCTAATGAGTCCCAAGATAAAAAAGTATAAGAGATAAATACGGAAACAAATGGCGTCATATAGTGGAGATCGGCAACCAATGCAAAAGGTAGCAGAGCACAGAATAGATATACCGTACGTTGCAATATGAGCGTATAGGCAAAAGGTACAGGAGTATTTGAAATACGTTCACAGCCACCCAATACATCAGATAAGTTATTAATATCTTTATTAATTGATTGAAAGATAACATCACTTATTACTTTGTTATCTCGCAATTCGCCAATTTTTAGGCCAATATGCAATAAAATCCGATTAGTGGGGTAAGGGCTATTCATTATCTCATCAAATAAAGGTCGGGGTAAGAGGCGATAGAGATCGACCATTGGGTTTGTTTTTCTTAGCTCATGTTTTAGACTCCAACTAAAAGCAATAAGTAGATTAGAAAAGTCACGATTAAATTGTTTATCTTCCGGTAATAAGGCTTTTATATTTCTTAATATGTTGCGATGGGTAATTAACATATTTCCCCATAATGTCCTTGCCTCCACAAGTCGGCTATAACTTGCATTATTTCTAAAACCAAGAAATATTGCGATAGCAATACCTAATAAACTAAATGGGGCAACAGTTAAATGAATACCTAATAACTCATACCATTGATAAACCAAAATAGCGATAATAGACATTGCAATATTAAGACATAAGCGAAAGATTATTTTTGATAGCACTGAACCGTGCCAATCAAATAACCGAAAAAACCAGTGTTGATTAGGACGTATGACCATAATAATAGTGATATAAAAAGAAAGTTTGTTAAGTTATTATCGCAATAAAATAAATAATAATCTAATTAATTCTATTGAAAGATTAAGGTTGTTATATCAACAATATAGTTGATATAGCCCAGTCCGAAAGTTCAGACTTTCATAATACACTTAATTTCTTTCCTCATCTTCAGAAAGGGAATAATTCAAATGCTGAACCAATGGGGTATTTTCAAAAAAAACTTAAGATTTTTAAGTTTGTTTTTGTCCATCACTTCAAACCCTTATAATTCCATTCTCTTTTCTTATGTATTCAATACAAATATTCAAAAGACCTTCAGTGACATAACTCAGAAATGCAAGCTCTTCATCTAGCCACTGGCGTAACTGTTCTTCGGTAACAGAATAAACCTCATTATCAAAAATTTGAGATCCTTCGTTTTCTTCATTAACATAGCACCCGATCACTTCATCAAATAAAACCGTGCCTTTAAACTCGTTATATAAATCCATATCTGTACACATCCGCTCCAGTGGGAGTAATTCCTGCGACCCAAAATAGTCATCCAATTCTTCATTGGTATAAATAGCGGATTTGAGAATATGTTTCCATACATGTTCTGGACAGTATTTTTTTGTATTAATTAAACTAAATCGTTCTAGCCCGCTTTCTTCGATGGGTTCTGGATAGATAGTAATGAAAGCGGAGTATGTAAAAGTAAATTTTTTGCGTAATAGCTCCATTAATAACGGATTTACTTTTTCATATTTTTCATAATCAGTGTGTAGGGATTCAAGCATTGTTCTTAAGGTTATGAGACATTGGCATTTTTCAAAAAGAGTTTTGCTTATTGTTGTTGCATAAACAGCTTGCTTTGCTTCTTTTTCATAATCTTCAATATTGTTATACTCTTTGAAGGTTTTAAAATTCTTTTCAGTTATTGTATTTTTTCTTGCCAACCATAAAACTCTAATCCTGCAAATAACCATCAAAACAATTAGAAATAACAAAAAACCAAGAAAAAAATACATACCGACCCTTATAAAATAATAATTACAATTTTTTATAATAATATAATACTTACCTTAAATTAATTATATTTTTTATGTAGTTAAAAAAACAAAAATCTGGTTTTTATATTGGAACGATTTACCTACATCTCCATCAAATTTCGTCAGTAGTAAGGAGGGGGATCTGTATATGCTGAGCACAGTTTGTCACAAATACACCAAACTACATGGTCGGTTTTGTGATGCGCTTCCGCGTGCTGGCGAACTGTCCGTTAAGCTGGTGGCTATAGAGATTTTTGAAACTGAAATGAATTACAAATATATTGGGGAAAATTAGCATGACATACTTTGAGAAAATAAAAGTTGTCGTAACATGTCATGAAAAAAATTAGGGCAGTAAAAAAATCTCAGGGGACAAAAAGGGGGCAATAACCCTTAGATACAAAAAAGCCACTTACTAAGAAGTGGCTTAATATGCTGATTTAACAGCTAAAATTTGGTGGCCCCTACTGGACTTGAACCAGTGACCAATCGATTATGAGTCGACTGCTCTAACCAACTGAGCTAAGGGGCCTTAATGGTGTGAGATTATACGTGCCATTTGAGGCGAGGTCTAGCCTTTGTGTGACTGTATGCGCAATTTGTGTTCAATATAGAGCAGAAAAAATAAATTAAATAATAATCTTTTATTTCAATGAGATAGTCTAAAAAGAAAGACTTGATGAGTAAAAAATCGACAAGGGTAAAAATAAAAGGGTGATTTTTTGTAAATAGAGGTAGAAAAAATCAGCAGATTTTTAGCGAAAACGATAGCGGTTACTTAAGATAGACCAAAAGAGAATAGGGATGATAAAAGCAAATTATCAGCGCTGGAAACAGATATGGTTTAGACCGGATAATAAAAAACGCCTGTGAGGCACAGGCGTTTGTATTACTACCAAAATCAAAGAGATTGATTATTCATCAAGGAAGCTACGTAGCACTTCAGAACGGCTTGGGTGGCGTAATTTACGCAACGCTTTTGCTTCAATCTGACGGATACGTTCACGGGTAACATCAAATTGTTTACCCACTTCTTCCAATGTATGGTCGGTATTCATATCGATACCAAAGCGCATACGCAGGACTTTAGCTTCACGCAGTGTTAAACCACCTAATACTTCGTGTGTCGCTGAACGTAAGCTTTCTGATGTTGCTGAATCCAGAGGTAATTCGAGGGTAGTATCCTCGATAAAATCACCTAAATGTGAATCTTCATCGTCACCAATTGGGGTTTCCATGGAGATAGGCTCTTTAGCGATTTTTAGTACCTTACGGATTTTATCTTCAGGCATCAGCATACGTTCTGCAAGCTCTTCTGGTGAAGGCTCACGTCCCATCTCTTGCAACATTTGGCGCGAGATACGGTTTAGCTTATTAATCGTTTCAATCATATGTACCGGAATACGAATGGTACGTGCCTGATCGGCGATTGAACGAGTAATAGCCTGACGGATCCACCATGTTGCATAAGTTGAGAACTTATAACCACGACGATATTCAAATTTATCAACCGCTTTCATTAGACCAATATTCCCTTCCTGGATCAGGTCAAGGAACTGTAGACCACGGTTGGTATATTTTTTCGCGATAGAGATAACTAAACGTAAGTTCGCTTCGACCATCTCTTTTTTCGCACGGCGTGCTTTTGCTTCACCGATAGACATACGACGGTTAATATCTTTAACCTGTTCGATTGTCAGTCCTGTTTCAACTTCAATTTGCTGTAACTTTTGTAAGCTACGTTGTACTTCTTCTTCAATACCTGCCAGTTTTTCAGACCAAGGTTTATTCATCGCACGAGCGGCAGTAAACCATGTGTCATTAGTTTCATTTCCTGTAAACAGAGTAATGAAGTTTTTCTTAGGCATTTTGACCTGATCAACACAAAGACGCATGATGTGACGCTCTTGAGCACGGACTCTGTCCATCATTTCACGCATGTTGTTAACCAGATAATCAAACTGTTTTGGCACTAAGCGGAACTGTTTGAAAATTTCTGATAACTGTAAAATTTCCAGTTCGGTATCTTTATGATTACGACCTTTGGCCTTAATAGATTGACGCGTTTTTTCGTACTGTTCACGAAGCTCGGTGAATTTTTGGCGAGCAAGTTCAGGATCGATGCTGTTATCATCATCGCTATCACTGTCTGTGTCGCTATCTTCATCTTCGTCTTCATCTTCGTCATCGGCGCTGTTGTCGATTTCATCGTCGTCTTTGCCTAAATTGACATCATCACTTTCTGCCACTTCTTCGGCATTAGGGTCAATAAAGGCAGTAATTAAATCAGAAAGACGCGCTTCACCGGCTTCAACACGATCATATTGTTCAAGAAGATAAGTGATTGCTTCAGGATATTCAGCAACTGAGCATTGAACTTGGTTAATACCATCTTCAATGCGTTTTGCGATATCAATTTCACCTTCCCGGGTGAGCAGTTCAACGGTTCCCATTTCGCGCATATACATACGCACAGGATCGGTTGTACGGCCAATTTCAGATTCTACACTAGAAAGTACCTGAGCAGCGGCTTCGACAGCATCATCATCAGTGTCATTTGAATTTTCTGCCAACATCAGATCATCGGCATCAGGTGCTTCTTCCATGACCTGAATGCCCATGTCGTTAATCATCTGGATGATGTCTTCGATTTGATCTGAATCGACGATATCTTCCGGCAGATGGTCATTGACCTCAGCATAGGTCAGGTAGCCTTGCTCCTTACCTTTCGTAACAAGTAGCTTCAGCTGTGACTGCGGGTTTTGCTCCATAAGACGGTATCCACACTTCAAAGTAATTTGGGTTGGTGTCGGTCGGCGATAAACGGTTCAGCCAACAATAACTACGGAGGGGCATTTTCATTGTCGATTGCTACGATCCCCTCAGCGTAGCAAATGTAGGTTATTTTTTATACCTACCGATAGCGGCAATTAAGCCGTGTTTTTAATCTTAATTTAGGTTTTACTTTTTAACGCGAGCCTGTATTATCAATTGGACTTCTTCGCGTTCATTTTGTGTTAGACCTTCAGTTCTCTCTTTGGCAATGAGGGCGTTTAAACGTTCATCCATTGCGGTTAAAAAGAGATGATCTAACGTATCTGTAAATGTTTTTTCAGCTATCTCATCTATATCTATATCGTTCCACATCGCCAGTTTTTCAAGTTGTTTACCGAATTTATTCTCTCGATAGAGTTCGATAATCTGACCTGTATTCAAGCCTGGCTGCGCTTGGCAAAGAGAAACTAATTCAATAAAAAGCGATAAACCCGCTATTTTTTCTGTATTTAGCCCCTCAAGCGGTGGCACTAATTGGCAAAACTCGGGATTTTGTATCAACAAGGCAATTAAAATACGCATTGGTGTAGTACGTAGTTTTGTCGGTTGATACGATGTTTCGTGATGTAGCGAGTTTCTACCAAATAAACGATCCATCTGCTCAATATCGGGATTTCCCGTTAAATTTCCAAGCTCTCTTAATAAATATAGACGTAAAGTCTCACTTGGGATCTGATCAATTAATGGGCGCGCTAAACTATAGAGTTTGCCATTGCCTTCTTGGGTGCTCAAATCCACTTGTGGAACCAGCGAATCAAATAAAAACTCAGATAAAGAGTGTGCTTGTTCCATTCGTTTTTCAAATGCCTCTTTCCCTTCGCGGCGAACCAGTGAATCAGGATCATCGCCTTCAGGTAAAAACATAAAACGTAAAGAACGGCCATCGTTTAAAAAAGGCAGTGCAGTTTCTAATGCTCGCCATGCGGCATCTCGTCCTGCTCTATCACCATCATAGCAGCAAATAACGTTATCCGTAGTTCTAAACAGCAACTGGATATGCTCTGCGGTTGTTGATGTACCCAACGAGGCGACAGCATAATCAATACCAAACTGCGCTAATGCCACAACATCCATATAACCTTCAACCACTAATAACTTAGCTGGGTTAGGGTGAGTGTGTTGTGCTTCATAAAGCCCGTAAAGTTGGCGGCCTTTATGGAAAATCTCTGTTTCTGGGGAGTTTAAGTATTTGGGTAAATCATCACCTAATACACGTCCACCAAATGCAATAACACGACCTCGTCTGTCTCTAATCGGAAACATAACGCGCTGACGAAAACGGTCATAAGTGCGACCTTTATCGTTTGTTATTACCATTCCTGCTTCAAGTAACAGGGCTTGATTATCGGGATTTTGCCCAAAACGTTTTAGGATATTGTCCCAACCCGTAGGTACAAAGCCGATAGAAAAGCGGGTAATAACCTCTTCACTTAGCCCGCGATGCGCAAGATAATTTCTTGCTTCCTGAGCGTCAGGGGTATTGAGGGTGCTTTTGTAATACTGATTCAATTTCTCCATCACTTGATAGAGATTTTGTCTTATATGTCGCTCAATCGGGCTACTGCCAGTTCCTGATTCATAAGGAACTTCTAACCCATGCATTGCTGCTAACTCTTCAATGGTTTCGACAAAATCAAGTCTGTCGTAGTTCATCAAAAAATCAATAGCATTGCCATGCGCACCGCAACCAAAACAGTGATAAAACTGTTTGTCGCTATTTACTGTAAAAGAGGGCGTTTTTTCATTATGAAACGGACAACACGCTGAATGATTTTTGCCTTGTTTTTTAAGCGGCACACGAGCGTCGATAAGATCGATGATATCGGTTCGTGCTAATAAATCATTGATAAATGAACGTGGAATTCGTCCAGCCATAAGCCCTTTTACGCCTGTTGTTGAACGAGAATAAGCCGCGCTCTCATAAGAAAGCACGGCCTTTTAACTGCGACTACAGTGTCTGCATAAATTGCGGTATCAGCCGCAAAATATTAGTACAGACGAGTACGACGTGCGTTTTCGCGAGCTAATTTTTTAGCGTGACGTTTTACTGCTGATGCTTTAGCGCGTTTACGCTCAGTCGTTGGTTTTTCATAAAATTCACGACGACGAACTTCTGCTAATACGCCTGCTTTTTCGCAAGAGCGTTTGAAACGACGAAGAGCAACGTCAAATGGCTCGTTTTCACGTACTTTGATTACCGGCATGTGCCTCTCACCTCAATAGAAATCGGTTTGTGCTGGCATGATTTTAGCCAGCCGACATTTAAAATGGTGCGGAATTTTACTTCAAAGCAGGGCACTTTGTAAAGAGATGCACAAAATTGAAACGCAAACTCTCACTTTTGTGTCTTAATTTATTCAAAACACAACGTGATAGTTGCTAACCACACATTTAAATCATGTAAAATAGGTGGATAATTATAGACCAGAAAAAGAAATTTGTCACATACTGGTATGTAAAAGTTGTGGCGAAAGCGTATTAAATTAGCGAAATAATGCTACAATCGATCCATTACGCCATTGCGCGAGGAAGAATTTGGAAGCGTCATGCGAGTTTTAGGTATTGAAACATCTTGCGATGAAACCGGTATCGCAATTTACGATGATAAAGCCGGTCTGTTAGCGAATCAACTCTATAGCCAAATAAAA
Organism: Proteus mirabilis ATCC 29906; assembly: GCF_000160755.1. GTDB lineage: Bacteria > Pseudomonadota > Gammaproteobacteria > Enterobacterales > Enterobacteriaceae > Proteus > Proteus mirabilis. The sequence goes on along the minus strand of NZ_GG668579.1, from coordinate 131,191 downwards.
CTGCACGCCGACTATGGTGGTGTTGTTCCCGAGCTTGCTTCACGAGATCATATCCGCAAAACAGTGCCACTGATCCAAGCCGCCCTTAAAGAAGCAAATTTAACTGCAAAAGATATTGATGCGGTCGCTTATACTGCAGGACCAGGGCTGGTAGGGGCATTGCTGGTGGGGGCGACCATTGGTCGTTCTCTGGCGTTTGCATGGGATGTGCCTGCTATTCCAGTTCACCATATGGAAGGGCATTTATTAGCGCCGATGCTTGAAGAGAAAACGCCAGATTTTCCTTTCGTGGCGTTACTTGTCTCGGGGGGGCATACACAATTAATTAGTGTAACAGGGATTGGGGAATATACCCTGTTAGGTGAGTCTATTGATGATGCTGCCGGTGAAGCATTTGATAAAACAGCCAAGCTATTGGGGCTTGATTATCCCGGCGGCCCTGTTTTATCAAAAATGGCACAACAAGGTGTAGAAGGACGTTTTGTTTTTCCTCGCCCTATGACAGACAGACCCGGACTCGACTTTAGTTTCTCTGGTTTAAAAACCTTTGCCGCTAATACTATTCGTCAAAACGATGATTCAGAGCAAACTCGAGCAGATATTGCGCGTGCTTTTGAAGATGCCGTAGTAGATACTCTGGCAATAAAATGTCGTCGAGCATTAGAGCAAACAGGCTTTAAACGCTTAGTGATGGCGGGGGGTGTAAGTGCTAACCGTACTTTACGCGCCAAAATGGCAATGATAATGGAACAACTCGGAGGGGAAGTGTTTTATGCTCGCCCTGAGTTATGTACCGATAATGGTGCCATGATTGCTTTGGCGGGGATGATCCGTTTTAAAGGTGGTACCGAAGGGCCTTTAGGGGTGACAGTGAGACCACGTTGGCCTTTAGCTGAATTACCTGCTTTAGCGGATAAATAATTAGCCATTGGCGGTGTTGGAAATGATAAGTGCTTGGCTTAAGTACTAAGCACTTATGTTTGGTTACAATTAAAGTGAATTATGCCAATGCCGTCCAACCAAGAACGCTAACTCTAATGACTGTGTCCGGTTAAGACGAGGATCACATAAAGTTTGATAACCATGACTTAGGTCAGTGTATCGAATTTGTTGTAATCCTCCAGTACATTCAGTGACTTCTTGTCCGGTCATTTCTAAATGTATCCCCCCAGCCTGTATGCCCATCTCATGTAAAATATGAATAAAAGCACGAGTTTCTTCGGCAATATCATTGAAATGTCGGGTTTTCATACTGTCATTTGCTGATTGTGTATTGCCATGCATTGGATCTATTTGCCAAATAACCGCTCGTTGATGTTCTTTTACCGTTCTTACTAATTCCGGAAGATATGCATGAATAGCATCTTTACCCACGCGAATGATTAAGATAATTTTTCCAACTTCATTGCTCGGGTTAAGAGTATCTATTAGCTTAATCAGTTTTTCTCCTGACATTCTGGTGCTGCATTTTATACCGATAGGGTTTTCAATACCTCGTAGGTACTCGATATGGGCATGATCAATATCGGTTGTTCGTTCTCCTACCCAAACCATATGTGCTGAACAGTTATACCATTTGTTGTCAATAGAATCTTGACGAGTCATCGATTCCTCATAATGCAGTAACAAAGCTTCATGACTAACATAATAAGAAGAGGTATCGGGCTGTTTATTAATAATATGGTGTTGTGAATGATAGAGTTGTTCTAGCAAATGGAAATAATGCTCAGGCTCTGTAGAGCCAGGATGAGCGTTAATATCCAAGGCCCATTGTTGCTTGGTATATTGTGTATAATTCATCGCACGTAACAGATTTAAGGTCGCTGCTGAGTGATGATAGGCAGTTATCATTCTAATCGGATCTGGCTCTCTACTTTTAACTGAAAAATCAAGACCATTAATAATTTCTCCTCGATAGCTGGGTAAAGTTAAGCCATTTTGTGTTTCAAATGCTTGGCTACGAGGTTTAGCGTATTGTCCAGCCATACGACCTAATTTAATCACCGGCAATCCCGTTGATTGTTCAATTAATGCGGACATTTGCGATAAGGTGAATGTTAAATCACGGATAATAGTGGCTTGGCAATCATCAAAAGATTCTGCACAGTCTCCTCCTTGCAGAAGAAAAGCTTCACCATTTGCAACAAGTTTTAATAAATTTTTAAATGCTCTGATTTCGGAAGCTAAAATTAGCGGGGGATAATGCTTAAGCTTTTCTTTGCAATAATTTAAGGCATGTATATCTGGGTATTCAGGGAGTTGCTTGGCGGGTAAAGATTTCCATAATGATGGGTGCCAAGAGATGGAAAATATATTCTGTAATGATAGGGTGTTTTCTATTGGTAAATATTGATGATTTTGTTCTGTTAAAACATCAATATTATAGGTGCTAAACATAGAAAGTGCTCCTGCGATTATAGTAAGAATAGAAAAAGCGAGGTGATCCTCGCTTTTTGTTATCCTTGGGGTTGAGATGTTTCTAAATAGGTTTTAATGACGCCATTTTGCCTTGCAACATAGTCTTCTCTAACGGGGGTATAGACATCAATAACCTCAGAAGGCTCTAAAGCAATTGCGTGATGAACGGCCCATGAGGGAATAATAAAAGAGTCTCCAGCATGTAAATAAACAATGCGGTTATTTACCGTCAGTTTCAAAGAGCCTTTTAGTATGGATGTGGCAGTTTCATGTTCATGTTTATGTTCAGGAATAATGGCATTAGTTTTAAATGTCCAAAATGCCATTGTAAAATTAGAGCCATGAATAAATTTAGCTTGAATTTTACTTTCTTCACCTTCGTTTCTATTTAGATCCATATCATAAGAGATCATTTCACTAGATAAATATAAGCTCATAGTTTTTTCCTTTTTATTAACCAAGTGACTAGATAATTAACGTTTTGACTGTTGTGATGTAATTAATTACTTAATTTAATTTTGAATGAATAGAAAATCCCATAGGGACAGGGCCAAAATCATATAAAATATTTAAATGATATTTTTTAGCTGCACTAAGTGTGGTAATACAGCCATCTACTCGCCCTAAACCACATTGAAGTGCTGCTTCACTATTTGAATTAAAAAGAACTCTTTCAATATTATCGAGTTCTGTTATTTTTCTAAATAGATCTTGTGGTGCGGGATGAGAACCTAACTTTTTTATCTCCTTAATATTATTAAATCGGCTAGCAAATAACATGTTATGGGTATCCATAACAAAACAATCTGTTAATTTGATAAAAGAGAGATTATTAAAAACAATATTGTGTAAAAAAGGATAAACAATACAACCTAATAAAATACTGTTTTGGCTTACCTCCATTTCTTTTACTGCGGTTTCTAATGTAGGGTGAAGAATAATATTTCCTTGTTGATTATTTTTATTTAGCCAATAATAAGCGGCTTTCTCACAGTTTGTTCCTGCAGGACCTAATGTATGAATATTTATCATGGTCAGTTACCTTTGTTTATTATATACGTCCCGTTATATTGATAAGTTCTGGTAAACGTTGCCCATGTTTGATTTTTTCTAGCATGTTATTTTCAATGCTATCTATCTTAATCGCTTCTTCCAGAACATTATCGATGAGTGAAAAAGGGATAATCACGGTGCCATTAGGATCGGATATCACTAAATCACCACTACAGATTGTGGCATGCTCAATGGTGCATTGAGTGCCAGTCTCACTGACAAAATAAGCGCCTTGTGTATCTGTAGGAGTAAGATTGGTGGCAATGACTGGAATGGTTAGATTGGTGAGATCTTTCTTGTCTCGTACCGCCCCCCCTAAAATAACTCCTTCAAAGCCTAATTTTTCAAAATAAGTACAACTCATGCCTCCTGCAAGTGCTGCTTCGGTTATTAGTTCATGTCCTCCGGCTATATAGAATAATCCTTTTGCATCTGTTATTTCAGGGACTAAAAAAGAACTAACTTGTTCCCACGTAGAAGGTTGTTTATTTAAAATAGATTTTTGTTTTCTAATTAATTTCCATTGCACAGTATAAGCTTGTCCAACAGAATAAAAGTTTTCTAGGTTAATACTTTTTAATTGACTATTTAATACAATGGTTTTTCCTAAACTATCGAGAATATCGACTAATGTAGGAGTACTAAGTTGCATTCTTTTTATTAATGCAATTTTATTGGCAGATATTTTTTGTAGCATGGTGAACTCCAATGTTTCACAGAGTTAAATGATTATTTTTTTATGGTTATTAATTAATAGATGTAAGTTGGTTTTTTTTCAAGCTATTTATTTCGTTAAATTTGATTTTTTATATAAGTTTATCTTATTTAAGATTTTTATTTTTAATGTTTTTTTGTAATAAATAAAACCAATGTTGATATATTTAATCTAAATATAGAAGGGTATTATTAATAATGTTATTTATTATTTTTATTTTTCGAATATAAAAAGGGTGTTTTTTTATGTGTGATTATTTTTAATTTATTTATATTTTATAATAGAATTTTATTATTAAATAAAAAAGGTCACTTAGTTAATAAATGACCTTTTTTTAATAAGGATAAGCGTTAATCTTCTTTTTCTTGCTCTTTGGCTTCTTGGATTATCTCTTTATCTGTTTTCTCTGTCTTTTTTTTCAGCTTATGCCAAATGCGACTCTCTTGTCCTCGCCATAAACGTTGAATATTGTCATGATGACGGTAAAGTACTAAGCATGATAATAGTGCAACGGGATAAGTGAATTCGGGTTTAAACCACCAGACATAAAATGGGGCAAGCAATGCACTGATAATAGCACCCAGTGAGGAATAGCCACTGAGTAAAACAGTTAGTAGCCATGTTCCCGCAATCAGTCCGCTAAGATCCCAACCAATAGCAGCGATAGAGCCAAATGCAGTAGCAACCCCTTTTCCGCCTTTAAAGTGGAAAAAAACAGGGTAAATATGGCCTAGACAAGCCGCTATTGCGACAATACCGAGATAAAAGGGAGGCACATTTAGGTAATAGGCGAGCCAAACGGGGATCATCCCTTTTAGGACGTCACAGATAAGCACAGATGCCGCTGCAAGTTTACCACCAATACGTAGCACATTGGTGGCGCCAGGATTACCAGAGCCAAATTTTCTTGGATCAGGGAGTCTTGCCAGTCGGCAAATCAAAATCGCGCTGGAGATTGAGCCGCACAAATAGGCGAAGATGATCATTCCAAGTGCGTTAGCACTCATTTGTATTCTCCAATGTTGATGAACGTTCGTTAGACATGTATGGATAATACGCATATTTCATCGGAAGTGGTATCCGATGAGCAGAAAAAATAAGAGATGACGTGATGGATATCGTATTTATTGAACAATTATCAGTAATAACCACAATCGGTGTTTATGATTGGGAAAAAACCATTAAGCAAAAGTTAGTGTTCGATATCGAAATGGAGTGGGATAATAAACGCGCATCCCAAACTGATGATGTTGCTCACTGTTTAGATTATGCCAGTGTCAGTCACGCCATAATAGAGTATGTGGAAAAGCGACGTTTTGAATTAGTCGAGCGTGTTGCTGAAGAAGTGGCACAGCTACTGATAACTCAGTTTTCTGTACCACGAGTCAAAATAAAATTAGCTAAACCAGGGGCGATAGCACAAGCCGCCAACGTCGGGGTGATTATTGAGCGTTACGCTTAATATTTGCCACACACAATAGTTAAAGTCGCGATTTCCATTCTATTATCGCGACTTCTCTTTGTTTAGTTAATGCTTCTCGTATGGCACTGCCTTTTAAACCACGACTGACAATTGATTTAACATCAACTTGATTGGCAATCTTAAAGGCTTGACGAAAAAATATTCCTTGGGGATAAGGCAAATTTTCTGCTCCTTGGCGTCCCCTTGCATCGGCCTCGCTAATTATAGCGAGTTGATCGATGCGTTCTGGTTTGCGCCAAGCATCAATCGCATCGAAAAGTCGAATTATTTTTGAGGGGCGCATTTTTTCTATGCGGTGGAGATGATCGTGATATTTGGCTGCCAGTTTGGCGAGATCACGTATCTGGTTAGGAATACGATAACGTTGGCACAGAGCCTCAACTAAAGGAACACCCGCAGGGCCATGTCCGTGATGGTGAGGCCAATTTTCTACCGGGGTAACACCTTTACCAAGATCATGACAAAGCGCGCTAAAACGTACCGCGATATCGTCAGTCAACCGGCTGACCATAGCTAATACCATCATGGTATGGATACCCGTATCAATCTCAGGATGCCACTTTTTAGGGGCAGGAACGCCAAAGAGTGCATTAATTTCAGGGAAAAGTATTTTTAGAGCGCCACATTGATGTAAGATCTCAAAATAGACTTGTGGGGCTTGGCTGTGAAGTGCTTTTTCCGTTTCTTTCCACACTCGTTCAGCCGTGAGGGCATTTAATTCACCGCTGTTTGTCATCTCTTGCATCAATGACATCGTCTCCGGCGCTATTGTAAAACCTAAAGGGGCAAAACGAGCCGCAAAACGAGCGACACGTAGTACCCTTAATGGATCTTCACTAAATGCATCAGAAACATGGCGCAGTAATTTGGCATGAATATCATCAATGCCATGATAGGGATCGATATATTCACCTTTAGCAGAGTAAGCAATGGCGTTAATGGTTAAATCACGCCGTTGCAAATCATCTTCTAAGGTCACATCAGGGGCTGCATAGCAGGTAAATCCCGTGTAACCTGAGCCTGATTTTCGTTCGGTACGCGCTAAAGCGTACTCCTCGTGAGTATCAGGGTGAAGAAAGACCGGAAAATCTTTACCCACTTGTTGGTAGCCTTGTTGTAATAGTGTCTCTGGCGTTGCGCCAACCACTACCCAATCTCTGTCTTTTACCGGTAAATTTAATAGTTGGTCGCGCACAGCACCACCAACAAGATAGATTTTCACGGGATCTTGATCCTTAATTGCCTGTGATTAATTCATCCAACGGTCATTACGCTTACGGCGACGAGGAATAATATGTGGCAATATTAAACCCAAAATAAGACCAGCACCGGCAACACCACCACCATACATAAACCACTGTAGGATGATATCACGCTGCCTATCATCTAATTGCTGATTAGCAAAATCGAGTTTTTTCTCAGCAACCGCTAATTTTGTTCTCATTTGCTCATTTTCTTTTTTCAAACCATTGATAATTTCATCGCTGTTTGACACTTTATTTTGCATGTCAATTGTGCGCTGGTTCCAGCTTTGGTCGATATTCGCTAATTTATCGCGTAGGGTTTGGATCTCTTTTTCCATAGCCGGAATGCGAGTGCGCATACTCGGTTGTGTACTTAATTGATTTTCTGGTAACCAAACTGTCCGATCTTTATCGTCTTTGATTTGCACATAACCTGTAGCGGCATTACGAGAAAGTACCGTAACTGTTGCCCCTGAACTTAATGAGCCAACAATACGGTATTGATTACCAGGGCCACTGTGAACATAGGTGGATAATTCATCGGAAACATAACGAGTTTCTGCGTGTGAGCTCAGAGAAACGCCTAAGCCAAGTAAGGAAAGAAAAAGTAAAGGTAATTTTCGCATTATGTTTTCAACTTTTTTATCTATACAAGAGAATATTTTTACTGATACTAAAGAGTAAAGTTTGCGTAAGCAAATAGTAAACCAGAATGAGAACAGTCTTAACTGATAGAATATAGGGGTAATCTGCCTTTTATTCATTATTGTGAATAGACTACCATTTGCGAAATAACAATGCGTTAAATATTTTACTAATCGATTGATTTACTTAAGGGAAATAGAATGAGCCAATTAGAAACCGAACTCAAACTTAGTGCGATACCTGCCGCTATTCCTCAGATTATTCAGCGCATTCTGACTTTGCCATACCAGCATACACCACCGCATAAATTGACTAATCTTTACTTTGAAACCTCCGATAATCAGATGCGTAATTGGGACATGGGGCTACGTATCCGTGGCATTGACTCTCATTATGAAATGACAATTAAAACAGCGGGTAAAGTAGTTGCGGGGTTACATCAACGCCCAGAATATAATGTGACATTAAATGAGCCAACCCTCGATTTAACCCGTTTCCCAGCAGAAATTTGGCCGGATAAGACCGATTTAACGGCATTACAAGCACAATTAAAGGTTCTTTTTCATACCGATTTTCATCGTGAAATTTGGCTGGTGGATTATTTAGAGAGTCAAATTGAAGTGGTGCTAGATAAAGGCACTATTCGTACAGCGCAATATGAATTACCTATTGAAGAGTTTGAACTGGAGCTAAAAAAAGGCCAAGTGGCGGATGTGATTGCTTTGGCGACTTTTTTAGGTGAACAAGGGGGATTACGACTTGCTTCACGCAGTAAAGCTGCCCGTGGTTATTATCTTGCTAAAGATAAGCCCGCATTATCGTTAAGTGTGGTCAATCTTGCACCTAATGACACAATAGCGGAACAACTGACTAAGTGGTTAGCGGCTATTCAAGCGTTAGAAGAAGCTATTTTTGCTAATCCGACGCCACCAACACTTACCATGCCCGCTATGCTAGCACTGTTTTCTGATTGGTGTAAAAAGCAGCCTCAGTTACCTGAATCAATGCAGCAAGCACTCGATAATCTTTCGTTGTTATCCTTTACCCGCGCAACGGATTATTATCATGTGTTATGGCTGAATTTTAAATTATCTGCAATGGCGTGGTTGCTGGCTATCGCTTAATTTTCTGACAATTGAGAGTTTATTATGTCTGCTAACAGTGTGTTTCAACAATTATGGGATAAAGCACAATGCACGTTTTCTACAAAGCTCAACGAGCTTGCCCCTTTTAGTGAGCGAGAGCAGCAATTTTTTGCCTTTAGCCCCTTTGCAACCGAGCATTTACGTGTCAATCCTCACTGGTTAACGGAAATCAGACAAACACCACCTGTTAGTGATGAGTGGCAAAATTACTCATCTCAATTAAAGCAACAACTCACTCATGTTGATAATGAAGATGACTTGATGGCCATTTTACGACAGTTCCGTCATCAACAATTAGTGCGTATTGCATGGTCACAATTTTTCCAACTCTGTGATACACCCTGTACGCTCAAACAATTGAGTGTACTCGCGGAAACCTTGATTAGTGTCGCCAAAGATACGCTATATCAGCAATGTTGCCAACAATGGGGAACGCCTTGTGATAGTGAGGGAAAACCTCAGCCATTACTTATTTTGGGAATGGGCAAGTTAGGTGGATTTGAACTGAATTTCTCTTCTGATATCGATCTTATTTTTGCCTATCCTGAAAATGGTGTGACTCAAGGTGGGCGACGTGAATTAGATAATGCTCAGTTTTTTACCCGATTAGGGCAAAAACTGATTAAAGTGTTAGATCAACATACAATGGATGGTTTTGTTTATCGTGTAGATATGCGTTTACGTCCTTTTGGCGAAAGTGGCCCTTTAGTGATGAGCTTTGCCGCGCTTGAAGATTATTATCAAGAGCAAGGGCGTGATTGGGAGCGCTATGCGATGGTAAAAGCGCGTGTTTTGGGGGCAGAAAAAAAAGAGTATTGCCAAATCTTACGCCAAATGTTGCGCCCTTTCGTTTATCGTCGCTATATCGATTTTAGTGTGATCCAATCTCTTCGTAATATGAAATCGATGATAAGTCGTGAAGTACGTCGTCGAGGGATGATTGATAATATAAAGCTTGGGGCGGGGGGGATACGTGAAATTGAATTTATTACTCAGGTTTTTCAATTAATTCGTGGCGGTAGAGAGCCTGAGCTACAAAGTCATTCACTATTAACAGTGCTTAATGTCATTGCTAAATTGGAATTACTCTCTGCACAAGAAACATCACAGTTAGCAGATAGCTATCTTTTCTTACGTCGATTAGAAAATCTTCTTCAATCTATTGCGGATCAACAAACACAAACGTTACCTGACAATCTTGAAGATAAGGCACGACTGGCGTTTGCGATGGGATTTGACGATTGGCAAATGCTCTATCAACAAATTAACCAAAAAATGCAGGCTGTTTCCGTTATTTTTACGCAACTGATTGGCGAAGATGATGAAAATGAAGATGAAGAAGATGTCAGCGAATTTAAGCGATTATGGTTATTAGGGCGTTTACCTGATAGCGCAACGCTTTTTCATCAAGGGCTAACGGCAGAAGATAGGCAAGCTATTTGTCAAACACTGCAACTGTTTCGCCAAGATATCAGTAAACGTACTATAGGGCCTAGAGGGCGTGACGTGCTTGATGCGCTAATGCCTAAATTATTGGCTAAAGTGTGTCTTCAACCACAAGCGTTGGTGATCTTACAGCGTATCACCCCGTTGTTATTGGGCATTGTAAGTCGAACCACTTATCTAGAGTTAATGCAAGAGTCTGATGAGGTATTAACCCACGTAGTGCGCTTATGTGCTGCATCACCGATGATTGCTGAACAATTAACACGACATCCATTATTATTGGATGAATTACTCGATCCTCATTCCCTCTATGAACCATTACCATTAAATGCCTATCAGGACGAATTACGTCAATATTTATTGCGTGTGCCAGAAGAAGATGAAGAGCAACGTTTAGAAGCATTACGCCAATTTAAACAAGCCCAGCTATTGCGTATTGCCGCAGAGGATATTGCAGGGGTATTACCGGTGATGAAAGTCAGCGATCACCTAACCTATTTAGCGGAAGCCATTATCCATGCCGTTGTTCACCAAGCATGGTCCTATATGGTGAAACGCTATGGGGAACCTGCGCATTTAGCGCAACGAGACGGTTTAGGTTTTGCGGTCGTTGGGTATGGCAAATTAGGGGGCTGGGAATTAGGGTATAGTTCTGATTTAGATTTGGTTTTTTTATTAGATTGCCCAATGAATATTCTGACAACGGGGGCAAAACAGATTGATGCTCGCCAATTCTATTTACGTTTAGCGCAGCGTATTATTCATCTATTTAGCACCAGAACCTCTTCCGGCGTGTTATATGAAGTAGATGCACGCTTACGTCCTTCCGGTGAATCAGGTATGTTGGTAAGTACTATTCAAGCCTTTGATGAGTATCAGAAAAATGAAGCTTGGACTTGGGAGCATCAAGCATTAATTCGTGCAAGAATGATTTATGGCGATGACCAATTACAGCAGATGTTTGCACGTACTCGCCATGAAACATTATGTTTAGCACGTAACGCAACTGTACTACAGCAGGAAGTGCGTGAGATGCGCCAAAAAATGGTACAGCATTTGGCACCCACTCAAAGCAATACATTTGATTTAAAAGCCTCATCAGGGGGGATCACTGATATTGAGTTTATCGCACAATATTTGGTATTGCGCTTTTCACATCAATATCCGGCTTTGACCCGTTGGTCTGATAATGTGCGAATTTTGGAATTAATGGCAAAATACCAAGTGATGAGTGAACAAGAGGCTCAGTTATTAACTCAAGCTTATGTCACCCTACGTAATGAGCTTCATCATCTTGCATTACAAACATTACCTGCGGTTGTTGATGGAGATTGTTTTATTACAGAACGGCAATGGGTATTGAGTAGTAAACAAAAATGGTTAGATGAATAAACGCTCTTTTTTGTTCACACTATTCTGATGAGTTTCGCTTTTTGCGTAACAAGTTATGGTATTATTTCGGCTTATTTTTGAAAATAATGTGGAGTATGGGATGAAAGTAACGCTGCCGGATTTTAATAAAGCCAATGTGCTGGTTGTCGGTGACGTCATGTTAGACCGTTATTGGTATGGTCCTACAAGTCGGATCTCACCAGAAGCACCTGTGCCTGTGGTAAAAGTAGATACCATAGAAGAGCGTCCGGGTGGTGCAGCTAACGTTGCAATGAATATTGCTTCTTTAGGGGCTAATTCTCGTTTGGTGGGGTTAACCGGCATCGATGAAGCGGCAAAAGCATTAAGCAATACATTAAGTCAGGTTAATGTGCGTTGTGATTTCGTCTCTATTGCGACACATCCAACTATTACTAAATTACGTGTCCTATCACGTAACCAACAACTTATCCGCCTTGATTTTGAAGAGGGATTTAGCAATGTCTCTCCAGAGCCAATTTATGAGCGTATTCAACAAGCATTACCCTCAATGGGTGCCTTAATTTTATCGGATTATGCTAAAGGTGCACTTTCTCACGTACAGCAAATGATCCAATTAGCTAAAAAAGCAGGTGTGCCGGTACTAATCGATCCTAAAGGCAGTGATTTTGAACGCTACCGTGGTGCCACACTCTTAACACCGAATATGTCAGAATTTGAGCAAGTGGTGGGTGTTTGTCATACAGATGATGAGCTAGTAGAAAAGGGCACTCAACTAGTAAAAGATTTAGCACTTGATGCACTATTGATCACTCGTTCAGAGCGGGGCATGAGTTTATTACAAGCCAATGAAGCGCCATTGCATTTACCCACTCAAGCACAAGAAGTTTATGATGTGACAGGGGCGGGAGATACGGTTATCGGCGTGCTTGCTACTGCGTTAGCTGCAGGCAAACCATTAGCGGAAGCGTGCTTTCTTGCCAACGCTGCGGCTGGTGTGGTTGTGGGGAAACTGGGAACGTCAACGGTTTCTCCTATTGAGCTTGAAAATGCTATTCGCGGGCGTGCTGATAACGGCTTTGGTATTATGGAAGAGTCACAACTCAAACAAGCGGTTGCTTTAGCGCGTCAACGTGGTGAGCGCATAGTGATGACAAATGGTTGTTTTGATATTCTTCATGCTGGGCATGTTAGTTATTTAGCTAATGCACGTAAATTGGGTGATCGCCTGATTGTTGCGGTAAATAGTGATGCATCAACTAAACGCTTAAAAGGTGAGAGTCGCCCAGTAAACCCATTAGAGCAACGAATGACCGTATTAGGCGCGTTAGGGGCGGTTGATTGGGTTGTCGCGTTTGAAGAAGATACCCCACAGCGTTTAATTGCATCAGTATTGCCTGATATTTTAGTAAAAGGTGGCGATTATAAACCCGAAGACATTGCTGGCAGTAAAGAGGTGTGGGCTGCGGGTGGTGAAGTGAAAGTACTTAATTTTGAAGATGGTATTTCCACAACTAATATTATTAATGCCATTAAAAAGAAATAATTAAGCTGTTTATTATAATTGAAAGGGCACTCTAATGAGTGCTTTTTTAATACCTTAAAATAGGACTAATTAGTCTATTAATTAAGATATTAAATCATTTTTCATAATTAATTTTATGCGTTATTGATGATGAGTTTCTGCTTTGTTACTTATCTTTGCACTAATTTTAAAGAGAGCGAAGATAGCGGGATATCACTTTGCGGTTTATTATAATTGGAATAGTGATACCTAGGGTGCTAATTTTCTGTTTTTAATAAACTACCCTGTATCTTTTGCAGTGATACAGGGAGTAATAGATCATATTGTGATAGCTTATGCTTTATCGTCAGTTTTTGCTTCTACAATAGTTTCAGTTATTTCAACTTGGGCTACTTCAGTTTGTTGCCCTGCTTCCAACTCATTTAAACGTTGCTCTAAACGAGCCAATTTTTCGCGAGTACGTAACAGCACTTGTGTTTGCACATCAAATTCTTCGCGATTAACCAAATCTAATTTGTTTAATTGAGATTGAAGTATTGCACGGATTTTCTTATCAATATCATCACCTAAATCTTTGATACCTTGTGGTAGTACATTTTGGATTTGGCGAGCGACTTGTTCAATTTTTTTTGGGTCCAGCATGGATAGTCCTCACAATAAAATAGAAAGCTATGCTAAGTGTAATATGAGGGCTATGGGAATAAAACCTGATATCGATATTATTGTTATATTTTTATGATAAATCGTTAAATTATTTGCCTATCAATAACAGATTAGTGTGATTTGACAAGGGTTATTGTGGATTGGGATTGCCTCTTATTATTTTAAAGCGTATAGTTTCCCTGTTTATCTCAGGGCGGGGTGAAAGTCCCCACCGGCGGTAGATACCTGAATAATCAGGTAAAGCCCGCGAGCGCTTTGTATTACCAATGTGATGCAAAGGTCAGCAGATCCAGTGTAATTCTGGAGCCGACAGTTAAAGTCTGGATGGGAGAGAATAAAATAGCATCAGTGGGATCCTTGTATCCATTCCTGTTGTTTCTGCTTGTCTATTTATACAGCAGAGATCCACTCCTAAGACTGCCCTGGTTCTGGTAACTTTCATTAATTATTGAGGTTTTTTTACCATGAATCAGACGCTACTTTCCGAATTTGGCTCTCCATTAGAGCGTGTTGAGCGTGCGCTTGAAGCCCTTCGTGCCGGTAAAGGTGTGATGGTGCTTGATGATGAGAACCGTGAAAATGAAGGCGATATGGTATTTGTCGCAGAAACCATGACCACAGAACAAATGGCGATGTCTATTCGTCATGGCAGTGGTATTGTGTGTGTCTGTATTACCGAAGAGCGCCGTCAACAACTCGATTTACCTATGATGGTAGAAAATAACACCAGTCATTTTCATACCGCATTTACGGTAACTATTGAAGCGGCCCAAGGAGTGACTACGGGAGTTTCAGCAGCAGACCGTTTAACGACAGTACGTGCAGCTGCTGCTGATAATGCAAAACCAAGTGATTTAAATCGTCCAGGTCACGTATTCCCATTACGAGCACAACCTGGTGGTGTATTAACACGTGGTGGACATACTGAAGCTTCTATTGATTTAGCAACGTTAGCGGGTTTTAAACCTGTTGCCGTGTTATGTGAATTAACCAATGACGATGGCACCATGGCCAGAGCGCCAGAAGTTGTCACCTTTGCTAAACAGCATGATATGCCAGTGTTAACGATTGAAGATTTAGTGGCTTATCGTCTTCGCGAGGAGAAGAAAGCGGGCTGAAATTAACAAGTTAAAACGACACTGAAAACACACACACACTTATTCAAGCCACTTAAGTTTCCCTAAGTGGCTTTTTCATATTTTTTGAATAACTATTTCACACTTCTTTGACTATATTTCAAGTAAGAAGGCAGTATGCTAAATGCCATAGATAGCAAGATGATAAGAGGTGATTATGGACAGAAAATTGATGCCAGCGCTATTTATTGGACATGGCAGTCCAATGAATGTATTGGAAGATAATAAATATACTCGCCTCTGGACGACGTTAGGAGAGACACTGCCTAAGCCTAAAGCAATATTAGTCATCTCAGCGCATTGGTATACGCAAGGGACTTATATTACAGCGATGACTCATCCTAAAACAATTCATGATTTTTATGGATTTCCACCAGAGTTATACCAAATAGAATATCCTGCAAAAGGCTCCATTGGTCTCGTTGCATTAATTGAAGATCTGATTGATCCGATGAAATTAAAACTGGATATGGAGCAATGGGGATTCGATCACGGTAGTTGGGGAATATTAGAGAAGATGTACCCTAATGCTAATATTCCTGTTGTTCAGTTAAGTATTGATGCTAACCAATCGCCACAGTGGCACTATCAGTTTGGAAAAAAACTGGTTGAACTACGTAGAGAAGGTGTATTAGTGATTGGCAGTGGAAATATCGTTCATAATTTAAGAATGATGGATTGGCAAAATGACCAAGCAGAGCCTTACTCTTGGGCATTATCTTTTAGTGAAACAGTAGAGCGCTGTTTACAAAGTGATAAAGTGCCTGAAGCGCTTTTTACCATTTTATCAACGCAAGAAGGGCAACTCGCACACCCAACAGCAGAACATTTTTTACCTGCATTATATCTACTCGGTTTAAAACAGCCGGATGAAAAAGTAACTTTATTAAATAATGATATTATTAATAAATCACTTAGCATGATGACCTTTCAAATTGGGTAAAATATTCAATAAAACTAATTGATAGAATGTTAAGGCTAAATTTATTTTTTAGGTGTGCCATAAAACCCCGCCCTTTAGTTCAGGGCGGGGAGGGGGGCAATGCTAGACAATAAGTTTTGCTATCACAGCAATTGCGTTATTAATCTAAAATAATATGTGGATAGAAACGAGACAGATCTTGCGTGATAAGCTCTTTATCTTCTCTAATACAAATACCTGCAGATTGGTCGTTAACTAGCCAGCTACCAATTAATGTATAGCTATCACCAAATTTTGGCAGTGGATGGAAGTCCTGAACAATAAAGCCTTCTTCACCGTAAGGGCCATCAGCAACAGCGATATCTTTACCATTTTCAACGATACGAATATTCGCCCCTTCTCGTGAAAAGAGCGGTTTGATGACATAGCGTGATAATGAATCTGGCGCTTTACCGTCATAAAAATAAGCCGGTAATAAATTAGGATGATTAGGGAACATTTCCCACAGCATTGGCAGTAACGCTTTGTTGGAAATAATACTTTTCCAAGCTGGCTCTAACCAACGGATCCCTGCATCAGCAAGTTTGGTCGAGAAATCTTCACGGAACATAAACTCCCAAGGATAGAGTTTAAACATATTGCTGATGATCTGGTCTTGTAGATCGGTCAGCTCACCCCGTTCACCTAAACCAATATCTTCAATAAAAACGAAATCGGTAGTGACTTCTGCTTCTTCTGCACAATCTTGTAAATATTGTACGGTACCGCGATCTTCTTGCGTATCTTGGCAACATGACATGTGCAGATAACGCATACCATATTGATCACGCAATTGAGCGAATCTGTCGATCAATTTTTCTTGGATACTATTAAATTGATCGGCATTTTGTGGCAAACGACCCGCATTGATTTGATCTTCAAGCCAGATCCACTGGAAAAAAGCAGACTCATACAATGAAGTTGGTGTGTCGGCATTATTTTCGAGTAATTTTGCCGGCCCCTTACCGTCATAAGCTAAATCAAGACGTGAATAAAGCGATGGTTGCGAGGTTTTCCATGACTCACGGACAAAATCCCAGCAATGGCGAGGAATTTGAAAACGAGTCAATAGCTCTTCACTATTAGCCACTTTATCAGCGACTTGTAAGCACATCTGATGAAGCTCTTCCGTGGTTTCTTCTAATGTTTCCACTTCTTCCATTGAAAATTGATAATAAGCATCTTCACACCAGTAAGGCTCGCCATACATGGTATGGAAGTTAAAACCATATTCAGTGGCTTTTTCGCGCCAATCAGGACGTTCAATAATTTGTTCGCGTTTCATGGTTTAATTAACCACCTGCACGATATGAAGAGGAGCCTGTTGAGCTACGGTTGTTATTTGTCGCGCTTGCACGTTGAGCTGCCGCTTGTCGTGAAACGGTATTACCAAAGCCACCACGCGTAATGGTTGATGTTGTAGATGGTTTTGGAGTCATGGCTGTTTTAGGGACGTTCATTTGACGACCACCGACAGCAGGACCATAGTTACGACCCGTTGCATCAACAAACTTACCATTAGCTGGGCTGCTTGGATTACGTGAGCTAAATAAAGGCTGTGCTGGTGCGCCACCCCCCATTAAACGCCCCATCATATAACCTGCCATCAGTGGCATAAAGAAGCTACCACCAGAGTTAGCTTGTGCCATTTGTGAACTATCAGGGTTGAGGTTATTGGCGTTTTCGGTGTTAACGGGGTTACCATCAATTGAGGCAGTTTGTGTACATTGCGCATCACCAAATTCAGCAACACAATCTTCCATTGTTGCGTATTTAGGTGCAGTACGTTGCGCTTCTTGTAATGCCGTGCGGTAAGAATCTTCACATTGTGCTGCTTGTGATGGATTCGCTTGCGCACATTCTTGTGCATTCATATACAGTGAAACCGTCTCATCACTCTCTTCACACCCTGAAAGGGCGAATACCGCGGTGATGGCGATGGCAACAGGCGCCAGACGATAAGGGCGAAATGCTTTACGAAAAGCATCGCGATTAATCGATTTGGTACGTTTCATTGTCATATTGGTAAGATCCATAAAAAGTAAAACGTTCAAAATAAAAGCTAGGATAGGTTAAATAGGTTAGAAAATAAATAAGAAACACCTAATCATCAGCGATTAGCAGAAATTTGTGATCTTCATAGGGATAATGGCAATGAAATCAGCTAAATCCTCTATTTATTAAACAAATAATGATTAGGTTATTTATAAATTTAAGTAATGGGCATTAGGTGAATTTATTTTTAATCTATTTGTAACCAAAAATGTTTTTTCTCGCTAGTGTATAAAAAAACCGCTTACCCGTATATCACTGTAAGCGGTTTTGATGGTTAACGGTGTCTATTAACGATTAATTTGTCGTATTCAGTACGGGACTTGTTAATGGACGAATAATGTTGTCAGGGGAAGTGGAAATCTCTTCACCCAACGCATTATTTAACTGAATTAAGTCATTTTCGTTTAAGGTACCACGTGCATATTGAATATTTAATTGGTTAATCAAATAGTCGTAACGTGCACTTGATAATTTTTGTTTAGCATCATAAAGCGTTGTGGTCGCATTTAAGACATCAACAATAGTACGAGTACCCACTTGGTAGCCAGCTTCAGTTGCATCTAAAGAGCTTTGCGCTGACACAACCACTTGTTGATAGGCCTTAATGCTACTGATGGAGGCTGAAATATTGTTATAAGAAGAACGTGCAATTTGTACGATAGAGCGGTATACCGATTCTAACTGCTCACTGGCACTGGTAAAGCCATATTGAGCTTGTTCTACTTGTGAGCTCGTTCTGCCACCTGTATATAATGGAATGCTTAAAGAGAGTCCGATGCTGCTTTGACCATTATAGCTATTACGGCTGTTAGCAGGTGTTTCTGGTGGTAAAGCACTACCGTGATTATGACTGTTTGAGACACCCGTTGAAGCATTTAAATTTACGGTTGGCAAATGGCCTGATTGCGCTAAACGAATATTTTCACGGGCTAAATCTTGACCTAAACGAGCACTGAGTAGACTTAAGTTACGCTCTTCTGCGTCTTTTAACAGTTTATCAATGGCGTCTGGTGGAGTGGTGGAAAAACGTGCGATATTAAGTGAAGCCAGATTAATATAATACACACCGCTGACTTGGCGCAGTTTTTCTAATGCGTTATCCAGTTCATTACGTCCAGCCACTTCTTGTGCCAACACGCTGTCGTAGTTTGCACGCGCATTTTGTACGTCAGTAATCGCAACAAGTCCTACATTAAAACGCTGTGTAGTTTGATCTAATTGGCGATAAACCTGCTCTTTTTGTGCTTCAATAAATGATAAGGAGTCAATGGCACGCAGAACATTAAAATAAGCTGTTGCGGTATCTAAAATAAGCTGTTGTTGGCTTGTTTGATAGGTAACATCACTCATACCCGCCGTTTTTTCTTGCATGGTCAATTGACGCCATAAAGACATATCAAAAATAGTCTGAGTCAGCGTTAAATTCGCACCAAGAGAGTTAGACTCGGTATTTTTAGCATCACGATAGCCACTTTTATAATCAATAGAAGCGCCTAATCCTAATTGTGGTAATAATGGGCTACGTGCCTCATTGATTTTCTCAAAAGCTTGATTGCGTTCAGCTAATGACTTACGTAATTCTGGGTTACTGTCCTTTGCTTTTTGATAAACTTGTAGCAGATCCTCAGCCTGACTTGCAGTGCTGAACCCTGCCAAACTCATCGTGACTAAAAGAGAGAGCAGTTTTTTCATTTTAATTCCTTGTTGCAACAGTTTCGCTGAGTTGCCTCTGTTAATCTTGTATAGAAACAATTCTAGCAGATTGTTTCCCTAAGTAGGGGTAGCCATTTGTGCCATATCCTTTTATTTTAGGTTAACTTTACAGGATTTGCGGGCAAATATCTTTAAATCTGTATTAAACGTATGCAATAAAAAAAGACTTAAGTATAACCAGAGGAATATTGTATGAACAAAAAGGAAAATACACCATTTTTATATACACGTAATGATGTTGAGCTGATAAGTAAAAAAACACTCTATAAAGGCTTTTTCCGTATGAACGAGTATCGTTTCAAACACCGTTTATTTAAGGGAGGATGGAGTGCCGAAGTTAAGCGAGAAGTGTTCGAACGTGGTCATGCGGGTGTTTTATTGGCTTATGATCCTAAACGAGACGAAGTTGTATTAATCGAACAAATTCGTATTCCAGCTTATGAAACCAGTCAAACACCTTGGTTATTAGAAGTGATTGCCGGCATGGTGGAAGAAGGAGAAAGCCCTGAAGAGGTGGTAAGACGGGAAGCCACAGAAGAAGCGGGGATCACAATAGGTCGTTGTAAGCCCATTGTAAGTTACCTTTCAAGCCCCGGAGGAACCAGTGAGCGGATGTATGTCTATGTAGGGGAAGTGGATGCCACAACAGCAACAGGCATACATGGGCTAGCTTGTGAAAATGAAGATATTCGTGTTCATGTCGTCAGCCGAGAGCAGGCTTATCAATGGGTTGAAGAAGGGATAATTGATAATGCCGCTTCCGTCATCGCACTTCAGTGGTTACAGCTTCATCATGTCACCTTAAGAAAAGATTGGTTGTGATAATTGCCAAAAGAAACTTTATTCGTCACTATGAAAAGATATGATAAATGACGTAATTATCTTTAAAGTATATGAATATACAATCGATTAAGCTTGAACATAAGAGATAAAAAATGTGACTGGTAGCGAGAATATTTCTCAATAATCTTTTGAAATGTGTATTGGGTGGCAGATCTTTAATACAAAATTACGTTAAAATAACGGCTAGTAAGAGAGAAACAAGGAAACCTTTTGGAAAGCCAGCTTGAATTGTCGGTGGATCAACAACACACCGTTAGAATATTACAAATCACAGATACCCACCTTTTTGCTAATGTGGATGATACCTTGTTGGGAATTAATACCTATCGTAGCTATCATGCGGTATTGGACGCGATTAAACAGCAAGGGTTATCGATTGATTTGATTGTTGCTACTGGGGATTTAGTTCAAGATCAATCCTTTGCAGCTTATCAGCATTTTGCTGATGGGATTGCAAGATTACCTTCACCTTGTGTGTGGTTACCCGGTAATCATGATTATCAACCAGCAATGATTGATGCTTTAAATCAGGCAGGCATTCTGTCGGCAAAACAAGTGTTAATTGGTGAACATTGGCAATTGTTATTATTAGACAGCCAAATTCAAGGTGTTCCCCATGGCGAGTTATCTGACTGTCAGTTAGATTGGCTAACTCGCTGTCTAGAAAGCCACAAAGAAAGAGATACTGTGATCTTATTGCATCATCATCCGATGCCTTCTGGCTGTACTTGGTTAGATCAACATAGTTTAAGAAACTCTCACCAGTTAGCTGAGCGTGTTAAAGATCACCCTCAAATAAAAATGATGCTATGTGGTCATATTCATCAAGAAATGGATGAAATGTGGAATGGTATTCGCTTATTAGCAACACCCTCTACCTGTATTCAGTTTCGCCCGCATTGTACTAATTTTTCTTTAGATACCGTTTCGCCGGGTTGGCGCTATTTAGAGTTATCATTATCTGCACAGGGTAAGAGGAATATTGATACTCAAGTACATCGTCTAGTGGGTAAAGATTTTTGTCCAGATCTTGACGCGGATGGCTATTAAGTCATGTCTCGTATCCTCTATTTACATGGTTTTAATAGCTCGCCTCAATCAGCCAAGGCGCAAGGGTTTAAACAATGGTTATCAGTCACTCATCCTGATATTGAGCTACTTGTACCCCAATTACCCCCTTATCCTCAGCAAGCCGCTCAATTAATTGAAAAATTAGTAAAAGATAATGCCAATGATAAGTTAGGATTAATTGGCTCGTCGCTGGGGGGCTATCTTGCTATTTGGTTATCACAACGTTTTCATTTACCTGCAGTGGTGGTGAATCCTGCGGTTCGCCCGTTTGATTTGCTACAGGATTTTTTAGGCGATAATGAAAATCCTTATACTCATCAAAAGTATAGATTAGCACCTCACCATATGGATGAGTTACTTGCCTTACGTATTCCTACGATAACTTCCCCCGATCTTATTTGGTTGCTTCAACAAACTGGAGATGAAATACTTGATTATCGTCAAGCGGTTTCATATCTTGGCGCTTGTAAGCAAACAGTAGAGCAGGGAGGAAACCATGCTTTTGTTAATTTTGAACGTTTTTTCCCGGAAATTGTTCAGTTTTTGAAAATAACATCGTTTTCGACTCATTAACCTGCAATACTGGGGTTGATGTCTCAATTCAAAAATGAATATCATATTACCGCTAACACCTGTTATTATAAACAGTATTCTCAAACAGTGAACCGCAGATTAAAACAATGACTCAATCAAGTTATAATGCAAAGGATATTGAGGTTCTTAATGGTCTAGAGCCTGTACGTCGGCGTCCTGGTATGTATACCGATACCACTAGACCGAACCATTTGGCACAGGAAGTGATAGATAATAGCGTGGACGAGGCGCTTGCGGGGCATGCAACCAAGGTCGAAGTTATCTTATATGCAGACCAATCTATTGAGGTTATCGACAATGGGCGAGGAATGCCGGTTGATATCCATCCAGAACTGAAAGTCTCTGCTATTGAGCTGATCCTTGCCCATCTTCATGCCGGAGGAAAATTCTCCAATAAAAACTACCAATACTCTGGTGGCTTGCATGGTGTCGGGATCTCAGTGGTTAATGCGTTATCAAAGCGTATTGAAGTCACCGTGCGCCGAGAAGGCAAAATATATCAAATTGCTTTTGAGAACGGTGATAAAGTTGAAGAGCTACATCAAATAGGTACGTGTGCTAAACGAGATACAGGAACCAGTGTTCATTTCTGGCCGGATAGCACTTACTTTGATATTCCTCGTTTCTCATCAAAAAGCTTATCTCATGTATTAAAAGCCAAAGCGGTGTTGTGCCCAGGCGTCAATGTCTCTTTTACCGATAAAGTCAATAATACCCAAGAAACGTGGTGTTACGCTGATGGTTTAACTGACTATTTAAGTGAAGCTGTCGCTGAATTTGTTCGCCTGCCTGAAGAGCCATTTACAGGGAAATTTGAAGGTGATAACGAAGCCGTTGAATGGTCAATGCTTTGGTTGCCGGAAGGCGGTGATTTACTCACAGAAAGTTATGTGAACCTCATTCCAACCGTACAAGGTGGTACACACGTTAATGGTTTGCGCCAAGGTGTATTAGATGCCATGCGCGAGTTTTGTGAATTCCATAATTTATTGCCAAGAGGCATTAAATTAACCGCAGATGATACATGGGAGCGTTGTGCTTATGTGTTATCAGTAAAAATGCAAGATCCTCAATTTGCAGGACAAACCAAAGAGCGTCTATCGTCACGTCAAACCAGTGCCTTTGTTGCTAGTGCAGTAAAAAATGCATTTAGTTTATGGTTAAACCAAAACGTTCAAGTCGGTGAATTACTCGCTGAAATGGCTATTAGTAGTGCGCAACGACGTATGCGTGCGGCTAAAAAAGTGGTGAGAAAAAAACTGACTTCGGGGCCTGCATTGCCGGGTAAATTAGCAGATTGTACTTCGCAAGATTTACGTTATACCGAACTCTTCTTAGTTGAAGGGGACTCTGCGGGGGGCTCTGCTAAACAAGCTCGCGATCGTGAATATCAAGCGATTATGCCTCTACGTGGTAAAATTCTTAATACTTGGGAAGTCTCTTCTGATGAAGTATTAGCGTCACAAGAAGTGCATGATATTTCTGTGGCGATCGGGATGGATCCTGATAGTGATGATTTAAGCCAATTACGTTACGGAAAAATTTGTATCCTTGCGGATGCGGACTCCGATGGTTTACATATCGCCACTTTGCTTTGTGCTTTATTTGTTCGTCATTTCCCGGCATTAGTAAAGCAAGGTCATGTCTATATGGCTATGCCACCTCTTTATCGTATCGATTTAGGTAAAGAAGTGAGTTATGCCCTTGATGAAGCAGAAAAGAACGCTATTTTGCAACGCCTTAGCCGTAAAAAAGGTAAGCCAAATGTGCAACGCTTTAAAGGCTTAGGTGAGATGAATCCACTGCAATTACGTGAGACAACGCTTGATCCTAATACACGTCGTTTAGTGCAATTGGTGATTGATGATGAAAATTATCAAGAAACGTTGGGCATGATGGATATGTTACTTGCCAAAAAACGTTCTGAAGATCGCCGTAACTGGTTGCAAGAAAAAGGCGACGAAGTTGACATCGAAGTGTAATGGAACTCACCAAGCGTCTGAGGAAAATATTGAATGAGTGAACTGACTCATGATGGTGTAGAGCGCCAACCGCTCCACTTATTTACGGAAAATGCCTATCTCAATTATTCAATGTACGTGATTATGGATCGTGCATTGCCTTTTATTGGCGATGGGTTAAAGCCAGTACAGCGTCGTATCGTCTATGCGATGTCTGAATTAGGTTTAAACAGCAGTGCTAAATTTAAAAAATCAGCACGAACAGTGGGGGATGTATTAGGTAAATATCATCCCCACGGTGATAGCGCCTGTTATGAAGCCATGGTATTGATGGCGCAACCCTTCTCTTATCGTTATCCATTAATTGATGGGCAAGGTAACTGGGGGGCTCCGGATGATCCAAAATCTTTCGCAGCTATGCGTTATACCGAGTCTCGCTTATCTAAATATTCACAGATCCTGCTAAGCGAATTGGGACATGGTACTGTTGATTGGATCCCCAATTTTGATGGCACCCTGCAAGAGCCAAAAATGTTGCCTGCTCGTTTACCTAATATTTTATTAAATGGGACAACGGGGATTGCTGTCGGTATGGCAACGGATATTCCGCCACATAATGCGCGGGAAATCGGCCAAGCATTAACCATGCTATTAGATAATCCTGATGCTGGGTTATCTGATGTTATGCAATATGTACAAGGACCTGATTATCCAACAGAAGCGGAAGTGATCACCGCTCCTGAGGATATCAAAAAGATTTATAAAACAGGACGTGGTTCTATTAGAATGCGTGCTGTTTGGCAAAAAGAAGAGGGTTGTGCGGTGATAACAGCTCTCCCTCATCAAGTCTCTGGTGCTAAGGTACTTGAACAAATTGCTGCATTAATGCGAGCGAAAAAATTGCCTTTAGTTGATGATTTACGTGATGAGTCAGATCATGAAAATCCTACTCGATTGGTGATTGTTCCTCGTAGTAATCGCGTCGATTTAGAACAAGTCATGTATTACTTATTTGTAAATACAGACTTAGAGAAAAGTTATCGCGTTAACCTCAATATGATTGGGTTAGATAACCGTCCTGCTGTGAAAGGGCTATTAACCATTTTAAATGAGTGGTTAGTTTATCGCCGTCAAACCGTAACCAATCGTTTAAACCATCGCTTAGAAAAAGTATTACGCCGTTTAGAAATTCTAAAAGGTTTATTAATCGCTTATCTCAATATTGATGAAGTGATTGAGATCATCCGTTATGAAGATGAGCCAAAAGCGGAATTAATGCGTCGTTTTGCATTATCAGATATTCAAGCAGAAGCGATTTTAGAGTTACGTTTACGTCACTTAGCTAAGCTTGAAGAGATAAAACTACAAGCTGAAAGTGATGAACTGGAAAAAGAGCGCGACAGTATTGAAAAACTGTTAAATTCTCCTCGCCGTCTCAATACGTTATTGAAAAAAGAGATAGAGGCAGACGCTAAAGAGTTTGGTGATGAACGACGTTCTCCTATTCGACCTCAAGAAGAGGCGAAAGTGGTTAATGAACAAGATATGTTGCCATCAGAGCCTGTGACTATTGTGCTTTCTGAAATGGGATGGGTGCGTAGTGCGAAAGGGCACGAAATTGATCCTAGTACCATGAGTTATCGTGCCGGAGACAGTTATCATAGTGCGGTACGGGGTATGAGCAACCAGCCAGTATTGTTCCTTGATTCAACGGGTAGAAGCTATAGTTTAAGTCCCAATGACATGCCATCAGGCCGTAGCCAAGGTGAGCCTTTAACCGGTAAATTGACCTTCCCCCCTGACGCCAGCGTAAAATATATGTTAGCGGGAGCCGCTAAACAGGAGTATTTACTGGCAACGAAAGAGGGTTATGGCTCTGTACTCAGTTATGAAGAGATGGAGACAAAAAATAAAACCGGTAAAGGGCTGTTAACGGTTTCAGATGAAACAGAATTGCTAGCGCCTTTCTTAGTCGATGCAGAAAAGAAAAACAATCAACATTGGTTAGTTATTATCACCGATAAAACACGTATTCTGGCGATATCTGCAGAACATCTAAATGAGATGAATAAGAAAGGTCGAGGCACTCGCTTAGTTGCATTAGGCAAAGAGCAAAGTGATGTTATCGAACAAATCGTGTTAATAGCAAAAAATGAAGCCCTCACATTTACTGTTGATGGTCAACAACAAACATTAAAAGCAGAAGAGATTAGCTATTTTAGTGGTGATGTTGGCGATGAGCCTATCCCATTAAAACATCTTCACCCTGAAGCGGTTACCGTGATCATGTCCGAAAAAGGGCTTATCCGTTGCCAAAAAGGCCATAACATTGATGCGAAATCAGTGGGCTTTAAAACAGGGGATGATTATTTTGACGCAGTTGAAGGAATGAGCAATCAAGCGGTACATCTGATTGATACCACGGGTCAAAGTTATACTGTTGATGTTGACGCATTACCATCAGGCCGTAGTAAAGGTGATGATTTAACTGGACGATTAAAAGTCCAAAAAGGGGCTCAATTACGTCATGTAGTGATGGGGGAAAGTAGCGATAAGATCTTAATGGCATCCGACGCTGGTTATGGGTTTATCTGTAGTATTGATGACTTAACCTCTAAAAATAGAGCTGGTAAATCATTATTAACATTACCTGAAAATGCATTACCATTACCACCTCAACGCTTAAATGATGAATTGAGTGATTTGATCATGATCATTACTCAGGGTGGGCGAATGCTGATTTTTGAAGCCTCTGAGTTGCCAACTATGGTAAAAGGAAAAGGTAACCAAATGGTTTCTATTCCTGCTTCACAGGCTGCAAGTGGTGAAGATAAAGTCGCTTGGTTGCGGGTATTACCAGAAAATGCCAGTGTTACATTGCATTTTGGTAAACGTAAACTCACGATGTCGATGAATGAATTACAGACATTTAAAGCCAAACGTGGTCGTCGTGGAACCTCGCTCCCTCGTGGTGCACAAAGTATCGATCATATAGATATCGAAACTCATTAATTTTAACTTTCAATGTAGATTAGTGGGTCATATGACCCACTTATTATTAGGACGCTAAAAGCTTATGCTAGCCATTATTCGAGGCATTATTGTCATTCTGTACACCATTATTGTGGTGACTTTTGGGATGATCTATTGCATGTTTTCTCCCAGAAATCCGAAACACGTAATGACTTATGGACGTTTATTCGGCAAATTATCACATGTCTTTGGGATCAAATTAGTTGAGCGTTTTCCTAAAGAAGCTAAAAGTTATGGACCCAGTATCTATATTGGTAACCATCAAAATAACTTTGATATGGTGACAATGTCGAATGCGGTACAACCTAATACCGTGACGGTGGGCAAAAAAAGCTTGGTGTTTATTCCTTTCTTTGGACAGCTTTATTGGATCACTGGCAATATTTTGATTGATAGAGGTAATCGCTCTAAAGCCCATAGCACCATCACTCAGGTTGCAGAGCAAATCAAAGCGAAAAAAATCTCTGTATGGATGTTTCCTGAAGGAACACGTAGCCGAGGACGTGGTTTATTACCTTTTAAAACAGGGGCTTTTCACGCGGCGATGCAAGCGGGGGTGCCTATTGTGCCTGTTTGTGTCTCTACCACACAAGGTAAGATAAAATTAAATCGCTGGAATAATGGCTACGTTATTGTTGAAATGTTGCCTCCCATTGATGTATCAAAATATAACAAAGATCAGGTGAGAGAATTAGCTGAAGATTGTCGTCAGATCATGAAGGCTAAAATTGAAGAGCTTGATAAAGAAGTGGAAGAAATGAATAAACGCGATTTTGCAGGTAAGTTAAATTAACAGTCTGTAATTTATTTAATTGTTTATCATACCTAATGCCAAATCGATTAGATTTGGCATTTTTATAACATCATGATTTTAATGGTTTAATTATATACTTTATAATGGCTAACAATAAACGTTATAGGTTGATTGATCGTTTGAATATATCCCGATTTTCGGACGGATATTGTCTTTAATAAATTAAAATGCACTAAGTTATCAACTATTTTTAGGATTTATGTCATATCCGCGTTATTATGCTGTCATAATTTGATTTAAGTCTTTTGTCTTTAAATATCACAGCAGCTTTTTTCCTATCAGTTGATCCTCACTCGTGGGATAGGAATATGGGTATTTTGTTGCGGAGAAAGTATGTCATTTAGTCGTCGCCAGTTTTTACAGGCTTCAGGCTTAGCGGTATGTCTGGGCTCATTATCTTCATCTGTTCGTGCAGGATCAGTTAGTGATAGAAAACTACCTATTCCCCCATTACTTGAATCACGTAATGGTCAGCCTCTTTTTGTAACGTTACAAAAAGTGCATTGGGCCTTTGATGGCACACAAAAAACAGAAGTCTGGGGCATTAATGGCTCAATGCCGGGTCCGACAATCAAAGTAAAAAGCGGTGATGATGTCAAACTGATTTATAGCAATCGCCTTAATGAACCCGTTTCTATGACCGTAAGTGGCTTATTAGTTCCGGGAACACAAATAGGTGGAGCTGCAAGGATGATGTCTCCGGGAGCCTATTGGTCACCGGTGTTGCCTATTCGTCAAAAAGCGACCACCTGCTGGTATCATGCGAATACGCCTTTTAAAATGGCGCCTCATGTCTATAACGGATTGGTAGGCATGTGGATTGTTGAAGACGAAGAGAGCAAATCGTTACCATTGCCTAAACATTATGGGGTAAATGACTTTCCTATTATTCTTCAAGATAAACGCCTTGATAACTTTGGAACGCCACAATACGACAAAGAAGCCGCGACAGAGGGATTTTATGGTGACACATTATTAGTGAATGGCTGTGAAGATCCCTATATTGAAGTATCAAGAGGTTGGATTCGTTTACGCTTAGTTAATGCCTCGAATGCTCGACGTTATGAGTTATCGGCGAATGATGGTCGCTCACTCTATCTGATAGCCTCTGATCAAGGTTTATTAACATCACCGGTAGAATTGAAATCTATTCCTATGGCACCGGGTGAGCGACGTGAAATTCTTATTGATCTATCAGAAGGCGAAGAAGTGACTATCACTGCTGGGCAAAGTGCCGGATTTATGGATAGATTACGTGGTATTTTTGAACCTTCTAACTTATTGCGCAATACCAATGTGCTAACCATCAAGCCTACTGGACTGATGTCACTGGTTACCGATAAAGTTCCACAACAGTTGGTGGTGGATAACACACAAATTACCACCTCAATTCAACCGAGAACGATCCAATTACAAAACAGTCCTCCAGGTATTAATAATGCGCGTTGGGAGTTATCAAGGATCGATCTTGTCGGTAAACAAAATGGCTGGGAACGTTGGTTAGTGGCAGTGGAAACACCACAACCTTTTCATATTGAAGGTGCACGTTTTAAAGTGATTAATCATGATGGACAAAAACCAGCGCCTGCTGATTTTGGTTGGAAAGATACAGTGTGGATCGAAAAACAGAGTGAATTATTAGTTGAGCTAAAACAGCCTTCTTATTCTCATTTCCCTTTTGTTTATTATAGCCAAATACTCGAAAATGCGGATAAAGGGATTGCGGGGCAAATGGAAATCACGTCATCAGAATAAAAATTAAGTAATATCACGTCAAAAATTAAAATAAAAACAGTATTTTTAAAATAAAGATACTGTTTTTTTTATTACTATAAAATTAAGAAAAATAAATTTTTCATACTAGAATTAAATAGCTAAATCAGATTATAAAATAAATTGTTAATTAATTTAGCTATTTTGTTTTTTTATTGGTTTGCTTTTTATCAGCTTTATTTAGCTATTGAAAGCTGTCGGTATTACCGTAGAAAACGTTAAATCTATTTATTTATATAATATTGGATTATGTTTTAAAATTGTTTAATTAAACTATTAAGTTGTGATTTGTTAGGCAATCTATCTATTTTTGTGGTTTAGCTTCGTATATTTGAGAGATCCCTCAAGTAATTATTGTTATAAAAAAGAGAGGATCGCTACGTCTTTTGTTTTTATTCCTTAATTAATGTTATCCCTTTCAACATAACAGAAGGTACAGAATGAACAAAGAAATAGCTTTAAGTCACCATCCCATTAATCAGAAAAAAAATACCACAAACTCTCTATTTCAACTCTCCCTTATTACTTCGGCACTTCTTTTTTCTGGCTATGCTGTTGCATATTCAGAAGTTGGACAATTAGGTAATAAACAAAGTTGGGAAAGCCCTGAATATCAAAAAGACTGGGGGCTTGCAGCCATGAATGCCTCTAGTGCTTATGCTCTGGGTTTTCATGGTCAAGGTGCTAAAGTCGGGGTGATGGACTCTGGTGCACTGCTCTCACATCAAGAGCTGAGTGGATCACGCTTTCATGCAGTAAAAGCCAAAGGTGAATATGGCTCTACGGGAATGCGCTATCCACAAGAAATGGGCGGACATTATGAAAAAGGCCAAGTCTTTGATGTTGATGGTAATTGGATCAAAGGGGTGAATGATACCCATGGCACACATGTCACTGGTACTGTGGGGGCTAACCGTGATGGTAATGGTATGCATGGTGTGGCGTGGGGGGCTGATATTTATTTAGGGAATACTGGGGCAACAGACAGCAATAACTATGGCCCTTATCAAGACTATACCTATTTCTATACTGGCTGGAAAGCGATGGTCGACGCGGGTGCGCAAGTGATTAATAATAGCTGGGGGACTAACCCGCGCATTATTAATACAGATAAAACAGAGGGGCCTGATGGTGGTAATACCACGATACATATGCCAGTTAACACCACGGCACAGACAGAATACGAATATTTCTACTTTAAAAAAGTCTATGGTGATAAACCTTCCTTTGTTGATGCTGCTTATGATGCAGTTAAAGGAACGAATGTTGTTCAGGTCTTTACAACGGGTAATCGCGACTTTGCTCAACCTTATTATCGTCCTCTTTATCCTTATTTTAATCCCGAAGCCGAACAGCATTGGATTGCGGTGGCGGGATTGAAGCAAAATGCGGATAACACCGGTTATGTATTAGAAAAAGTCTTCAATGAAGCGGGTAATGCAAAATGGTGGACAGTGGTTGCACCGGGTCGAAATATCTATTCTACAGTGGTTGATGAAGAGGGGAATCCAGGTTGGGATACCTTTAGTGGTACTTCAATGGCAGCTCCTCATGTGACGGGGGCGATGGGAGTATTAATGTCTCGTTATCCTTCCATGAACGCCATTCAAGTTCGTGATGTCATGTTCACTACCGCTAACCATCGTGATCCTGATGGCTCTTTATATGAGAGCTGGACGGCCGCAGAAGGTACTCCTGATGTACGTTATGGGTGGGGAACACCAGATTTAGATAAAGGGATGTATGGTCCGGGTCAATTGCTAGGTAAATTTGAATATAACCTAAATGCGACACCGCTTGATGTGTGGACTAATGATATTTCCCAAACAGCTTTAGATCTACGTAAGCAAGAAGATCTCGCATGGTTGAAAGAATATACCGAAAAAGGTATTGCGGCAGGAGGTGATTATCATCTCGGTACTGATTTTGTGATTAATGATGGCAATCCTGATCCTACATCGCATATTGTTAGCCAAGAAGATGCTGAAAAATGGCGTCAAGAATATTACCAAAAACGCGCTGATGCTATTCAAGCTAAAATTGATGCTGGCTTATATGATGGTGCTTTGGTGAAGCGAGGCGAAGGTACGTTAGTCATGACGGGAAATAATAGTTACCGTGGTGGTACAACTGTCGAACAAGGTACTTTATATGGCTTTAGCGGATCTTTTGGGACACAAGCCGTCAATGTTAATGGTGGGAAATTAGGTATTATTGAGCGTTATAACGATACTTTTACTCAAAAAGGCCAATTAACCTCAAACCAAAACCATAAAGTAAACATTAATATTAATGATAAAGGTCGTTATTTAGTGACCGCAGGACACAATGTTAATATTGGTAACTTAGTGCTTAATCAAGGAGCCGATATTGATGTGGGGGCGGATAATGTTGGGCAACTAAAAGATATTTATCTTAATAATAGTGTTGTTGTCGGTGAGGTGAATACAGATAGTTTAGTTGATAATCGCACTAAAACGAAAATGTTAGCCAGTAACCGTGTGGTTGCAGAGTCAGCCACAACCACGACTGTCACCAATAATGATTATGCTTTATTTGATAAACATATCACGATAACAGATAAAACCATCAGTGGTAGTTTAACTAAGAAAGAAAATACGACTTTAGCCACCTTTGCTGATAATGAAAATGGTCGTGCTATTGCTAATGCATTAGATAATACAGGAGATGGTGAGCTATTTAATGCTGTATTACCGATGAATGAAAATGATCTGAAAACCACTTATCAATCATTGGGTAGTGATATGTATTTAAATGCCAATAATGCCAGTATTGTTAATGTATTGGGTTTAACTCGTACAGTGAAAGATCAGGCTATTGGTATCGGTGATGGTCGTCATGCACAACTAGGTAATAGTAATGCGCGTATTTGGATCAGCGGCATGGGTCAGTGGGGTAAGACGGATTATGGCCACAGTGATATGGATGTTGATTTCTATGTTGGGTTATTAGGTGCTGAAATTGATGTTACTGAAAATACTAAAGCGGGTCTATTTTTCGGTGCAGGCTCCACCAAATATAAAGGTAATCAATATGGAAAGATAGATAGTAATGATATTCATATTGGTGCTTATGGGATCTCTAATCTTTATGATGTTGCCTCATTAAATTATGGATTTACACATACAAACCAAGATAGAGATGCCAAAAGAACACTCTGGATAGGACAAACTGCAGGTTATAACTCAACCAGTTACGATGCGAAAATTAGTCAATTCTTTTTAGAAGGTGCTTATACTCAATTGAATACTAGCCAGTACTCAATTGAACCTTATGCTGGATTTAGTTGGTTAAGAGTATCCACTGATAATATCAATGAAAATGTGGGTAATATGAAGTTTACCACTAAAACAGATGCACAAGATATTCAAGTTGCTACGGTTGGTTTACGTGGTGGATATCCATTTATGGCAGGCAATATTAATATGGCATTAAAAGGTGATATATCAGCAAGCCATCTGTTTGGTGATAATCGCCCTGAATCACGTCTATGGTTATCCAATTCAGGTGAGGCATCACTACGAGGTGGTAAACTAGATAATTTATTTGGTGTTGGTCTAGGTGTTGATGCGCAGTTATGTAAATCAACCACTTTCGGTATCTCTTATCAAGGTCAATATAATAGTGATATCAATTCGAGTGGTATTAATGCAATATTGAAAATTAATTTCTAAACCTTATTTGTTTTTTGATATTTATAGCCCTTAGTAATAAGGGCTTTTTTTTGTATGAATATGTAGATAAATAAAAGATAGTTTTACTATGAGATAAGGAGTTTTTATGCATATAAAAAATAATTTTGATAGCGTTACTTCAATAAAAAAATACGATGAAAATATAAAAGAGAAATACCAAATAAAAAATAAAATCAATGATGTGTTAAATACGCTTTCAAGTCTTTATATTGAAAGGGAAAAGATTACTTTACTATCTAAAATATCATTTTTTATAAAGAGTATTTTTAATATTAATGTTGGGGTGGTTTTTCTATTAGACAAAAGTCAACATGCGAAAATTAATACATTATCCATTTTGATGAGAAATGGAGGGGAAGTATATTTTAAAAACTGTAAGCTAATTAACTCAGATTTTGTTAGCTTTAAGAATAAACATTTAGATACATTTTTTTTAACTTTAAGTTATGCAATAAAAAATGATTGTCATGATGATGCTAAAAGATTAATACAATATTATCTTTATGAACAATCAAAAACAAAAGGAGACTTTATTACTATAATGAACATTGCTTTCAATGTAATTAATCATTATCCAAAAGAAATGTTTGAACAATTGAAGAAACATCATCCAAAGTGTGATGATATGGTATATTATAGTGATTTTAACTATAAAAAACATATTGATATGGAACTAAGTTGTATTTGTAAAGTGATTAATAGAAAAGATAATAATGAATTAATTAATTCAATAATGAATTTAGTCACTATAATGTATAATATTTATTCGGTGGAGATGGATAAAGCGTTTATTGTCAATATAACTAAATGTTTTATTGATAAAGCAATGGAATTTAATACGGTAAACTATATTAACGATGCTTTTAAAAAGTCAATATTAAATTTTCTAACTAATAAATTAAGAAATAATGAAGACGTTCAAAAGTTTGTAGATGATATGCTTACATTAGGAGTATTAGAAAAAAAAGATATTATTAAAGCTAAAGAAATGACAATAGAAGACGAGAGTTTTATCACTAAACATAATAGAAGAATGCAAAATATTTTTACTAAGAATGAAAATAGTGATGAAATGAAATATACCATTGCTAATACTATTAGAAATAATCATGAGAATATTTTAGAAAAAATAGACAATGAGTGTGGTGATCTTAAAGATAAATATAAAGATATTTTACTGGATATTATTGATTACTTAAGGGACGATAAGGATTGGAATTTTGATTCATTAATAATCGATTACACCTATTTCATTGATAATTATTTACATCTATTTTAGTTCTTTTTATTAAAGAGATCTTTGTTTCTTTAACACTACTTTAATCTTTAAACCAACCAGCACGACACTTAGCACTTTATTGAGCTATTTTTTATTGACAAACTTTAACTAACAAAGGCAAGTAAACGACTATTAATCCTAAGTAATAAAAGCGTATCACAATTTTTCACCTGTACTCGAACTGACTCATATTGATGTTACATAGCGATAAAAAAGAGGGGAGCTTAAGAGAGTGTTGATGAAAGAGAAAATGGTGTAAGAGTCTTTTTAACGTAGATTTGCAACTAATACTCTCTATTTTTATCAATCGCATGATTGCCTTAACGAAAGGTGATACTTTAATGTTAAAAGTGCTATAAGCCAGTCAATGAGAAGTGGCAGTGCCTCTTTTCGCATGTTATTGATAAGGTGCTACATTTTTTACGATGAGAAAAAAGTAAGGTTCTCGCGCCTGTAATGAGCGTAAAGTAATTGTAAAAACACCTAAAGAATTTTCAAATATAATAGCAACTGCCATATAGCACTATTATAATGTTTAAAGCTTTCATGATTAAGTTAACACTTCCTGTATAAAGCAATTATTTATTATCGGTGAAGCATAAATTGTATCGACTCAAGTTTTCGCTTTCCGTATAGTATAAATAGTTTTCCCATTTTTACCCGTAGGTATGTAAATGAATATTAGTTTAATCGCAGCATTAGCGGCGGATCGTATTATTGGTATGGAAAAGGCGATGCCTTGGACATTACCGGGTGATCTCGCATGGTTTAAAAAAAATACATTAAATAAACCCGTTATTATGGGCCGGGTGACTTATGAGTCTATCGGGCGTCCTTTACCTAATCGTCTCAATATTGTATTAAGCAGTCAGCCTGGAAATGATGACAATGTTGTTTGGGTGAAATCCGTTGAAGAAGCACTACAAGCTGCTGAAAATAATGATGAAATCATGGTGATTGGTGGCGGTAAGGTTTATGAGCAATTCCTACCAATGGCGAATAAATTATACCTTACTCATATTGATGCTGAAGTGATTGGTGATACAACCTTCCCCGATTATGAGCCTGATGAGTGGGATTCTACTTTTATGGAATACCATGAGGCAGATGAAAATAATTCGCATAACTACTGTTTTGAAATATTAAAAAGAAGAAAATAACAAAATTTAAATAAAAAAGGAGATTAAATATCTCCTTTTTATTTTTATTAATTTATTAATATATTCATATTTAAATATGAATAGTTACTATAACTAAAATATAATTAGCTATAAAGAGTACCCTATAATTAAATATTCATTATTTATCTTTTAATAAATATCTTTATAAAGAATAATCTATAATAAATAGCGCAATATAGCGGTTAATTCTGCTTGTTGTTATAAAAAAGCTACTTAATTTGTTTTGAGAAAAAATAACCTATTGATTTAAATCAAGTTATCTTTGTGATGGCTCTCAGAAGAGAGTAGATAGCCCAGATAGCATAGTAAAATAAATCAACACCTATGCTATCTTAACGCTACAAAATTATGGTAAGTGTGTGAGACTAGGTTGGATAAAATAACGTTTGTCTTCCCAACGTAGACAGGTTAGAACACCGCCCCAGCAACACCCAGTATCTAGCGCATAGATATTTTCAGGGGTGCCTTTTCCTTCTAAAGAGGCCCAGTGGCCAAAGATAATACTGTAATCATTTGGTAGTTGATTAGGTAAATCAAACCAAGGTTTTAATGGCGCAGGCGCATTTTCAGGCTTATCTTTACAAATCATATCCAACTGCCCGTTAGGAAAACAATAGCGCATACGAGTAAAAGCATTGGTGCTAAAGCGTAATCGCGGTAAGCCAGTTAATTCGGGTGACCAATTATTGGGCATATCACCATACATGGAATTAATGAAAAGGGGGTAACTATCGCTACTTAATATGGCTTCTACTTCTCGGGCACATTTTTTAGCTGTTGCTAAATCCCACTGAGGGGTAATACCTGCGTGTGCCATAACGATTTTCTTTTCTTCATCAACTTGTAATAGCGGTTGACGTCGTAACCAATTAATTAATTCATCAGCATCTGGTGCATTGAGTAATTCATTAAGCTTATCTTTGGGTTTATTACGACTAATCTTTGCAAATACCCCCAGTAGATGCAGATCGTGATTCCCTAATACGAGTTTTAACGCTGAGCCTAAGCTTTTGACAAAACGCAATACTTCAAGTGAATCAGGTCCTCGAGCAACCAGATCCCCCGTTAACCAAAGTGTATCTTGATTGGCGTCGAAATTAACTTGATTGAGAAGTTGGCGTAATTCACGATAACAGCCGTGAACATCGCCAATTAAATAAGTAGCCATAATTAATTTATCAATGTAGGGATAGCAAGGCGGAAAACAGGGATGTCAATTTGAAACAGACGTCCTTGTGCGTCAATCATTTCATAATGACCTTCCATGGTGCCCATCGGCGTTTCAAGAACTGCGCCACTGGTATAACGATACCGTGAGCCAGCTTCAATCAGAGGTTGTTCACCAACAACCCCTTCACCTTGAACTTCAGTGGTATTTCCTTGTGCATTGGTGATCAACCAATAGCGACGTAGGAGGCGAATAGCATGTTTATTCAAGTTATGTATGGTGATGGTATAAGCAAAAACATAGCGCTGTTCTTCTGGCGAAGATTGGCTCTCAATGTAAACGCTTTGTACCTGTATCGCCACTTTGGATGAAGTAAACATAATACCTCCTAGGTCTAGTGTGCGCTATTTCACTCAGCGTGTTGCTGTTGTGATGATAACCAGTTTGCCACTTTACAGTATTGCTCAACAGAAATATTTTCTGCGCGTGCAGTGGGATCAATATCTAATGCCAGCATATCTTCTGCTGTAAGTAGTCCACCTAAGCTATTACGTAACGTTTTACGGCGCTGATTAAAGGCTTGTGATGTGATACGGCTTAACATAGCAATATCTGTCACCGGATAGGGTTTTTCCTTATAAGGGATCAGACGCACAACGGCAGAATCTACTTTCGGGGCTGGCTTAAATGAGCTTGGTGGCACTTCAATAATAGGAATGACTTGGCAGTGGTATTGTGCCATGAC
This sequence comes from Proteus mirabilis ATCC 29906, assembly GCF_000160755.1. GTDB lineage: Bacteria > Pseudomonadota > Gammaproteobacteria > Enterobacterales > Enterobacteriaceae > Proteus > Proteus mirabilis. The sequence continues at coordinate 93,440 of NZ_GG668579.1, read as the reverse complement.
ACTTAAGCGGCCATAAGTTTTACTACCATGACTTGCCACTAGGCGATTAACCACCTCTTTTTGCAACATAAAAGTCATGTCAGAAATGGCATCAGCAAAACTAAATAGATGGAACATTAATGGCGTTGAAATATTATAAGGTAGGTTACCAAAAACCCGCAGAGGTTGCTGACGCTCTTTTGCTAATTGGGCAAAATCAATCGTCATCGCATCTTGCTGAATAATGGTTAGCTTATCTTTTAATGTAGGGTGAACTTCTAAGCGTGCAGCTAAATCACGGTCAATTTCGACGACCGTCATTTTATCCATTCTTTCCCCCACCGGCTCAGTAAGCGCGCCTAAACCAGGACCGATTTCAATAACGGCTTCACCGGGTTGTGGATAAATAGATTCAACAATACTTTCAATAATATAGCTGTCTGTTAAAAAGTTCTGCCCGAAGCGTTTGCGGGCAAAGTGCCCCTGATGGACTCTATTATTCATTACAATTTTGTATCATATTAATGGCTAAATTTAATGCGGTGCGAAAACTGCCAGCATCTGCGCTTTTAGTACCTGCAAGTTCAAGGGCGGTCCCATGATCAACAGATGTACGAATAAAAGGTAGACCGAGCGTGATATTCACAGCACGACCGAAACCTTCATATTTTAGCACAGGTAATCCTTGATCGTGATACATCGCAAGCACAGCATCTGCATGTGTTAAATATTTAGGCTGGAATAAGGTATCCGCAGGGTAAGGCCCATGAAGTTGAATACCTTGTTGGCGTAATTGCTCTAATGCGGGTTCAATAATATCGATCTCCTCACGCCCCATATGACCGCCTTCTCCAGCATGAGGATTTAGGCCGCATACGTAAATATGTGGTGATGAGATGCCAAATTTGGTTTTTAGATCATGGTTTAAAATGGTAATGATCTCATTAAGCAACTCACCCGTAATTGCATCAGCAACTTCTCTTAAGGGCAGGTGTGTGGTGGCGAGAGCGACTCTTAAAGTGTCCGTTGCCAGCATCATCACCACTCGTTGACAATGGCTACGATCGGCAAAGAACTCTGTATGCCCTGTAAATGGCACACCGGCATCATTAATAACCCCTTTATGTACCGGCCCTGTGACTAAAGCAGAAAACTCTCCGTTTAAACATCCATCACAAGCGCGAGCAAGCGTTTGTACCACATAGTGGCCATTGGCAGTATTAAGTGTACCTGCGACAACCGAAGGGTCGGTTAATTCAACGGCAAGTACACAAATTTGGCCAGGGATATGTGCTGTAGGTGGATTATCTGGGGAATATTCAACTAAAGTGAGTGGGAGATTGAGTTGCTGTGCTCTTGCTCGTAATAATTGAGGATCAGCGCATACTACCCAAGGAAGTGCCCACTGTGACTGTGCTAATGAAATAATCAGGTCAGGACCAACCCCGGCGGGTTCGCCGGGGGTGATAACGAGGGGTTTTTTTAGCTTAGTTTGCATTATTCTCGTTCATTATTTTCACATAAGCGCCTGCACGCAACTCTTGCATCCAGTTTTGCACTTCTTCATTAAACTTGCGGTTAAACAGTAAGCGGTAAGCTTGTTCTTTATTCGCTGCATCTGTTTTATCAACGCTACGCGTATCTTCAAGTTCAATTAAGTGCCAGCCAAAATTAGAGCGCACAGGTTGGCTTAATTCATTTTTGTTTAAACGCATCAACGCGTCACGGAAAGCTGGATCATAAATATCAGGCATTGACCATCCTAACTCACCGCCACGTAATGCTGAACCGGGATCTTCAGAATACTCTTTAGCCGCATCCGCAAAACTGATTTTACCGCTACGAATATCGGCGGAAATTTTCTGTAGTTTGGCATAAGCTTGCTCATCATTCATGATAGGCGAGCTTTTTAGTAAGATATGGCGTGCTTTTACTTCAGTCACAGAAACGGTTTTTGAAGCACCACGTATATCATTGACTTTAATAATGTGTAGACCAACACCTGATTGCAGTGGCCCGACAATTTCACCTTTTTGTGCATTAGCAAGCTGTTTAGCAAAGATTGTCGGTAACTCATCAATTGATGCCCATCCCATATTACCACCATTAAGTGCTTGTGGATCGGCAGAATAAGTGGCAGCTAATTTTCCGAAATCAGCACCGTTTTTTAGCTGGTTCTTAATACGGTTCACCACTTGCTGTGCTTTTTCAATTTCTGCAGGTGATGGATTTTCTGATAATGGAATTAAGATATGGCTAAGATTAAGATCAATACTTTGGCTTGCTTGGCTTTCAATTTGTTTAGCTAATGAGTCCACTTCTTGTGGCAAAATCGTAATACGACGACGAACTTCGTTATTACGCACTTCTGCTAACATCATCTCTTTACGAATATCTTGACGATAATCGTTATAGGCAATCCCATCGGCAGCAAGACGTTTTTTTAACTGCTCTAGTGTCAGGTTGTTTTCTGCGGCAATCCCTTGAATGGTTGACTCAACGGCAGCTTCAGGAATATCAATTTGCATCTGTTGAGCCATTTGCAAGATGATGTTATCCATCACCAAGCGCTCTAAGATTTGTTGGCGCAAAACTTGCTCATCAGGCATTTCTTGCCCGGCATTTTTGGCATTCATTTGCACCGTTTGTAACATTCTATTGACGTCGCTTTCCAGAACGACACCGTTATTGACGATAGCCGATACGCGGTTGAGTTCTTGTGCTGCAAAAGTGGTTGTGCTGGTGGCTGCACCAACCGTGATCATTAAGCCGATAACCAGCGTTTTCCAATTTTTCATAAGTTTCCCATTATGTGTTTTCCGCATTTTGCGCGATGACATATTCATTCAGCCAATTTTGTCGTTTGGGTTAATCAAAACGCTCTTTGATAAGGTAAGATACCGCGCTCAAGCATTTTTTGACTACCTAAACTATGATTGTTACTTAGGCCTCTGAGTTCCAAATTGATTGACCATTTGTTGTCAATATCGCTGTGGTCTTCTTTCCAGCCAACAATTTTACGTTCATAACCAACGTTTACCGCCCAGCAACAGGTGTTATATTGTAAGCCAACCATTTGGCTTACTGGCTCTGAATCTTTGGTATCAAAGTAATAAGCGCCGACCAGTCCCCAACGTTCTGCTAAAGGCCAACTGCCGACAACACCAATTTGAGAAATGCCTTTTTGGTATTCTGGTAGTTGATTGACCCCGCCATCATAAGGGCGAACCCGTGTTGCTTGAATATAATCACGGTCTACATAACGATAGCTCAATTGTAAGAGATGGTCGCTATCACGGCGATACTCCATAATCGCATCACCCATAGAGACACTGCCTAAACGACGGTCATATTGTAAACCACCACGCATACCTAAAGTATCAGTAATGCGCCAATATGCATCGCCTGCCCATACCATAGATCCGGTTTCATCTTTGCTATTGATAATTTCATTCGATGAACCTGTTTTAGGACGCTCAAAGAAATAGATTTGACCAACAGAAATATTAAAACGTTCAACCAGTTCACTGTCATAAAAACGTGAAGTAACACCCGCCGTTAATTGGTTTGCAGAAGCAATGCGATCTAGACCACCGTACATTCTGTCACGGAAAAGTCCGCTATAGTTGGATTGTAATAGCGCTGAGTCAAAGTTATTGATATTAGACTGATCTTTATACGGTACATACAGATATTGTACTCGTGGCTCTAACGTTTGCGTAATATCGTTAGTGTCATATTGGCGCTCAAATACCACTTTCATATCTGACTTAAATTGTGGTAGTACGCGGTTGACGCTATCATCAAGTTTTTGATGTGGATACTTCTTCTTATAAGCATCAGGAATATCTTGATCATAATGAGTCGCCATCAATTTAAACTCATTATTAAAGCTTGCCCAGCCAGTGGAGGCAGGTAAGGAAATGGTTGGCTCTATATGATAACGGTTCGCTTCAGGGGTGTTTTCTCCGACACTGGTAAAGCGGACAAATTGTGCATAAGTACGAAAATCAAATGGGCCAATATCATTTTTATAATAATTAAGATCAAGCTGCGGCTCAGCACGATAAGCCCTTGCATCTTTATTATCTGAGAAAATTTGGAACTGTTTAGTGGTTAATGTGGCATTCCAATTTTGCTGAGCATAACCAGTACTGAATTTTTGCGTCGCATAACCATCAGTGGTATTACCATATTGCGAAGTAAAGTCGGTGAAATATTTGTTATCACTGACTTTTGTGTAGTCAACATTAAAGCGCCACACATTGTTCATCACCCCACTGTGACCCCAATAGAATAACCAGCGTGTAGCAGAATCACGCGCCAGATAACCCGCTTTTTCGTCTGCTTTATCTTTATTGTATTGACTGTCGTGGTTGATCCAATCAACCGCAATAGTACCGCGACCCGGTTTTGTTAAATAACGAAATTCATTATCGAGCTTTAAACCACGGCGACTAATATAATTCGTGGTAATAGTCGCATCATAATTAGGGGCAATATTCCAATAGTAAGGCAGTTGGAAGTCAAACCCAGAACTACGAGAATAGTTACCATTAGGAATTAAGAAACCAGAGCGACGTTTATCGCCAATCGGTAATTGCAGATAAGGACTATAGAAAACTGGGACGTTAGCAACACGAAAACGCGCATTCCAAATTTCTGCTACTTGCTCTTCACGATCTAAGATAACCTCAGAGCCGACAACACTCCAACTATCGTCGCCGGGTAGACAAGAGGTAAACATCCCTTTATCCATAATGGTATAGCGGTTTTCGCCACGCATTTGCATTTTATTCGCGTAGCCACGGCCTTGTCGGCCCACCATTTGGTATTTACCTTCTTCGATATCAGTATCTTTATTATTTAGATTAGACCAAGCACGTGGGCCTTTTAAGATGATTTGTGGATCATCATAAGAGACATTACCTGTCGCGGTGACCATTCTTAATGGTGTTTCACCTTCTGTTTGGGTCAACTCAACATTATCTGCGCTTAATGTTTGATTTCCCTGTTTAATGTCCACATTGCCTCTATATTGGATCATGCGTGGGTATTCCCCTTGCATATCCTTAGCCGTAATGGTGACAGGTAATGAGTTAGGATCGCCTTCGACTAATGGCTTATTATAAACAGGGACTCCCAGTAAACATTGAGAGGCAAGATCAGCATATGCAGGCTGAGCATAAATTGTGGCCCAAACTAAGGTGGCCAGCAGTGTGGGATAACTTTTTTTCATGAGTATTTATGTGCTTCCGTCATCAGTGGCTTCTACTGCTAAATAGCGAGAAACTAACGCAGGGAGTTATGCAACACTAGCCCAACGTCCTGAACATTGTTCTAACGGTAACCGAAAAAAGAGCAGTTCCCTTTTTTCGATGTTTCTATGTTGAAATCGGTTTATAGCTTTATTAGAAACAAAAAAACACCGCGCTTGTGCGGTATTTCGTGCTGCATAACAACGCTAAAGTTATTCGTTTGGTCACTTATTTTACTTTAACACAATTTAAACGAAAACAGCATTATCTCTGTGCAAGCAGCTAGCGAAAACCTCATCATTTTAAGAAAAAGTTTATTTGAGCTTGCTTGATGTTAGGTGTGAAAGCAAATGAATAGTATGATAATGCAAAATTGTGAGCAGGGCATTGAAGATTTGAGGAGTCTATGCGCTATTGGGGAAAATTATTAGGCCTTATCATCGGTAGTTTTGCCGGGATCGGCTTTTGGGGCATTGTGATTGGGGTTTTTCTAGGACACCTTTATGACGTACAAAGAAGTAAATTAAGCTATGGTGGGCGCTATAATCGTGATAGACAAGCCTATTTCTTTGCTGCCACATTCCAAGTCTTAGGGCATTTAACCAAATCCAAAGGACGAGTGACACAAACCGATATCACATTAGCCAGTACGTTAATGGATAGAATGAATTTACATGGGGCAGCACGTCAAGCAGCACAACAGGCGTTTCGAGAAGGTAAAGAGGTTGATTTCCCACTTAGAGCCACCTTACAACGTGTTCGCCAAATTTGTGCTGGTCGCCGTGATTTACTGCAGATGTTTCTGGAAATTCAATTACAAGCCGCATTTGCTGATGGGCAGTTACATCCTAACGAACGTAAAATGCTGTTTATTATTATTGATGAGCTCGGATTTTCTCGCGCCCGTTTTGAACATATATTAGCCATGATGCAGGCGGGGCAAAGTTTTCATTATCAACAAGGGCAAAATTATCAGCCACAAACTCAAGGCCCAACGCTTTCTGACGCCTATAAAGTGTTAGGTATTAAAGAGGGTGATGATGTTAAAACAATAAAAAGAGCTTATCGAAAATTAATGGGAGAACATCATCCTGATAAATTGGTTGCAAAAGGTTTACCACCGGAGATGATGGAAATTGCAAAACAAAAAGCACAAGCTATCCAAGTTGCTTACGATTTGATTAAAAAAGAAAAAGGATTTCGTTAACATCTTGTAAATAAAGATGAGAAAAGAGAGAATTAATCCGTGATGAAGATAACTCAGTCTTAGTTGAGATTATTATTTGTCACGGTAAAATATAAGTGAAATTTAATTATTTCACTCTCATTCTCTTATAAAAGGAACTATATCAATGTCAAACGTCCGTGTTCTTGTTGGGGTAATAGGATTAGCGCTCTGTCTGCTCCTTGCTTCACTAAGTTCGGTGACCGTTTTAGTGTCGTAAGACAGGTTAAAAATCTGCCAGGCATTCAAAATGTATCGGTGAATGAAAGGCCGGATGCGTAATAAATAATTCCTGAGCATGTAACTGCAGGCGAGGTGCGAGTGCTCTTGCCTGCGGATGAGCATAAAAACGATCCCCTAAAATAGGATGACCTAATGCTAGCATATGAACCCGTAGCTGATGGGAGCGTCCGGTTATTGGTGATAGTTTTACCCGCGTTGCATTTTCTTCATATTCCAACACTTCATAAAAAGTTTGTGCAGACTTTCCTGTTTCATAACATACTTTTTGCTTAGGTCGATTAGGCCAATCGCAGATCAACGGCAGATCTACTAACCCTTGTGGTTTTTCAAGCTTTCCCCAGACACGGGCAATATAGGTTTTTTTCGGCTCTCGTTCACGAAATTGGCGTTTTAATTCACGCTCGGCGGCTTTATTAAGCGCAACAACCATCACACCACTCGTGGCCATATCAAGGCGATGAACAGATTCCGCATCAGGAAAATCGGCTTTTATACGCGACATAATGCTGTCGTGATGTTCTAGCGCTTTGCCGGGTACAGATAGCAATCCACTGGGTTTATTAACAACAATAATATGCTCATCTTGATATAAAACGTGTAACCAAGGATCAGTGGGGGGGTTATAAACTTCCATCATAGTGGATATCTCAGCAAAATAACGGGGGAGATAAAGCTTTCCCCCGTTTTAACAGTGATTATTGGTGGGTAACAACAATTAAACGGATCGCATCTAAGCGCCATGTCGCTTCATCTAAGTGGTTAAGAATATGCGTACGCTCATTTTCAATTGCTTCAACTTCGTCATCACGTATATTTGGGTTAACGGCACGTAATGCCTCTAAGCGTGATAACTCATGTGTTAATGCGTTGTCTGCTTCTTGCTTCGCTTGTTCAATTAGCGTTTTCGCTTCCGCTTCCATTAAGGATTCTGATGCTTTTAGTACATGATGAACTTCATTTTGTACCGCATTGACCAATTTGCTGGATGTGTGGCGATTCACCGCATTTAATTGGCGGTTAAAACTTTCAAATTCAACTTGTGATGCAAGATTATTACCTTTTAAATCAAGTAATAAGCGTACTGGAGTTGCCGGTAAGAAGCGAGTTAAATGAAGGTGTTTAGGGGCTTGCGCTTCTACGACATAAATCAGTTCAACTAATAGCGTACCTACAGGTAATGCTTTGTTTTTCAATAAAGAAACCGCACAACTACCTGTATCACCAGATAAGACTAAATCTAAACCATTACGGATAATAGGATGTTCCCAACTGATAAATTGCGTATCTTCACGAGAGAGTGCATGCTCTCTATCAAAGGTAATTGTGCAACCATCTTGTGGTAATCCTGGGAAGTCAGGAACTAACATATGATCTGATGGCGTTAATACAATTAAGCTATCATTACGATCTTCTTGGTTAATGCCCACAATATCAAATAAGTTTAAGGCGAAGTTAACCAAATCGGGATCGTTATCTTGCTCTGCAATCTTATTCGCTAACTCAACGCCAACTTCACCGCCGTTAGAGTGCATTTCTAATAGACGGTCACGACCTTGTTCTAGTTTGAGTTTCATCTCATCATGTTGCTTACGACAAGAAACGATAAACTTATCAAAATCACCTAGTTCATTAGGTTGAGCAAGATAATTGACTAGCGCATCATATTCGTTGTCATAAATTGTACGACCCGTCGGGCAGGTATGTTCAAATGCATCTAACCCTTCGTGATACCAACGTAATAGAACAGATTGAGCGGTTCCTTCAAGATAAGGCACACTGATATCAATGTCGCGGTTTTGACCGATACGATCAAGACGACCAATACGTTGTTCTAATAAATCAGGATTAAAGGGGAGATCAAACATCACTAGTTGATTAGCAAATTGGAAGTTACGCCCTTCTGAACCGATTTCAGAACATAGTAACACTTGTGCACCTTCCTCTTCTGAGGCGAAATAAGCGGCTGCACGATCTCGTTCAAGTAAAGACATCCCTTCATGGAATACTGCGGCACGAATACCTTCACGTTCACGTAAAACTTGTTCTAATTGCAATGCTGTGGCGGCTTGAGCACAAATGACTAATACTTTTTCATGACGATTGGCGGTTAAAAAGCCTAGTAGCCATTCAACGCGTGGATCAAAGTTCCACCATGTGGCATTTTCACCTTCAAACTCTTGGTAGATACGTTCAGGATAGAGCATCTCTTTTGCTCGTACTTCGAGGCTCTTTTTCGCTGCCATAATCTCAGCCACCTTAATGGCGGTTTGATACTGAGTTGGTAGTGGCATTTTTATTGCGTGCAACAGTCGGTTAGGGAAGCCTTTGACGCTGGAGCGAGTATTGCGAAATAACAGACGACCCGTACCGTGTCTATCCATCAACATATGAATAAGCGCTTGGCGAGATTTTGTACGCTCTTCACCTTGGGTATTAGAGGCTTTTAGCAACGGCTCTATATCTTGCTCGCTGATCATCTCACTGATGCTATTTTGCTGTTCGTTATTTAAATCATCTTCTGAAAGCAAAATGGTTACCGCATCGGCCACGGGGCGATATTTTTGTTGTTCATTAATAAATTCGTTGTAATCGTGGAAACGATTAGGATCGAGCAAACGTAAGCGGGCAAAATGGCTTTCTTGACCAAGTTGCTCCGGTGTTGCGGTTAATAACAATACAGAAGGGATCGCTTCAGCCAGCGTTTCGATAACTTGGTATTCTCGGCTTGGTGCCTTTTCACTCCATACCAGATGGTGGGCTTCATCGACAACTAACATATCCCAAGTCGCTTCAACAAGGTGTTCAAAGCGTTGTTTGTTTTTACGCACAAAGTCTAATGAGCAAATGATCATCTGCTCTGTTTCGAAAGGATTATCGCTATCTAATAAAGATTCGCTATAACGGCTATCATCAAACAGTGAAAAACGTAGGTTGAAACGACGTAACATCTCAACTAACCACTGATGTTGTAAGCTTTCAGGAACGATAATTAAAACACGCTCAGCGCGTCCATCCATGATTTGCTGGTGGATTATCATACCCGCTTCGATAGTTTTACCCAGCCCAACTTCATCCGCTAATAAAACGCGTGGATTATGACGTTTACCCACTTCATTAGCAATATAGAGCTGATGAGGAATAAGACTTGCGCGAATACCACGTAGACCACTTTGTGCTTGCTTAAACTGTTCGCTCATAAATTTACGCGCACGATAGCGTAAAGCAAAACGATCCATACGGTCTATTTGACCAGCAAAAAGACGATCTTGTGGCTTATTAAAAGTGAGTTTGTTATCTAAGAATACTTCACGCAGTTGTGCTGGCTCTTCGGTATCTAAACGTACGCCGTGATAAATAAGTAAGCCATTATCTTCCACAACGTTGTCGATGGCGAGCTTCCAGCCTTCATGACTGGTGACAGTATCCCCCACATTAAACATCACCCGCGTTATTGGGGCATCATGGCGGGAATAAAGACGATTTTCGCCACATGCAGGAAAAAGTAAGGTCACCATACGGGCATCAATTGCCACAACAGTACCTAGTCCAAGTTCGCTTTCTGTATCGCTAATCCAACGTTGACCAAGAGTAAAAGGCATATATATAAACTCAGCTCTCAAATATATAATTTATAAAATCATTATTAATGAATGCAGTATTGCGGTGTTGTCATCCAATCTACGGGATAAAAAATAGTATCTTTCTCAAGATGAGAAAAAAGGTGATTATCACCAAAGGGGCGTTATGTTAATAGATGCAAAGCAAGCCGTCACCTGCAAAATAACACATCTTAAAAAGAGAGCGTCATTTGCCCATTTAACAAGGTAGAAAAATCATCTTGTAGAAATGGCAAAATAGCATCTGCTATCGGCATTAATTGCTTATTAATGTAGTGTTCATAGTCAGGTGTCGAAGTGATATGCTCTAACGGCTCTGGCCCCAAGTGAGTAATTATATAACTAATCCAACCGCCTTGCTGATATTGTTGCGGCCTATTTTGTAACTGATTATAGTCATCCGCTAATCGAGCTGCTTTGACGTGAGGGGGGATATGGTGCTGGTAGTCTGATAATTTTCGTCGTAATCTTTTTCGATAAACCAGCCTATCATCATATTTTCCTAATAGCGTATCAGCAACATAATCACGAATAAACTGTTGATAAGGTTGCTGATTAAAGATGCGTGTATAAAGCTCTTTTTGAAACGCTTGCGCCAGTGGTGTCCAGTCTGTTCTGACTGTTTCCAATCCTTTAAACACCATTTTATTATGACTTAGTCCTGCATAACGTTTTTTACTTCCGGTTTCCATACCTCGAATAGTGGGCATCAAGAATCGGCGATAATGGGTTTCGTACTCAAGCTCTAATTGGCTATCAAGCTGGTAAGTTTCAGTCAGATAGCTTTTCCACCATTGATTAACATCTTGCGCTAATTGACGACCGATCTGCTCTGCTTGTACTTCGTTATGAGCGGCTTTAAGCCAAACAAAAGTAGAATCAGTATCACCATAAATCACTTGATAGCCTTTTGACTCAATTAATTCACGGGTCTTTTTCATTATTTCATGACCACGTAAAGTAATTGATGAAGCCAATCGAGGATCAAAAAAACGACAGCCTACCGAGCCTAATACACCATAAAAAGCATTCATAATAATTTTCAATGCTTGAGAGAGCGGGGCGTTGTTATGACGTTTAGCATTATCTCGTTCATGCCAGATTTGTGAAACAATGGTGGGTAAACAGTGTTTTTCTCGTGAAAACCACGCTTGACGAAAACCGGGAACGGCATGTGTGCTATCAGGGTGATGCATACCTTCAATCATACCCACCGGATCGATTAAAAAGGTACGAATAATAGAGGGATATAGGCTTTTATAGTCCAGTACCACCACTGAGTCATAGAGACCCGGTGTTGAGTCCATGACAAAACCACCAGGGCTATGCTCTTCGGGTTTTTCACCCTGATTGGGGGCAACATAACCAAGACGATGAATTGAGGGTAAATAGAGGTGAGTAAATGCTGCGACAGAGCCACCACTTCTATCTGCTGCCAGTCCTGTTACACTGGCTCTTTCTAATAAGAATTCCATTAAGTGTGTGGTATCAAAGATACGATTAACCAAGACACAATCTTGCCAGTTATAATACGCTAAGGCGGGCTTATCTTCTTTAAAACGGCGATTGATTTCGTCCATTCTGGCATAAGGTGTATCAATCGCTTTCCCTTCCCCTAACAGTGTTTGAGCAACTGACTCTAGGCTAAAAGAGGGAAAATTCCATGTCGCCATTTTTAAAGCATCAATACCATCAATAATTAAACGCCCTTGTGCTGAGGCAAAAAAGTGCCCCGCTTTAAAGCCATGTTCACGCCACTCTAATGGGGTATTTTGTCGTCCTAATAATAAATTGATCCCGTAACGCTGAGCATGGGTATGCAAGATACGCAAATCAAATTGAATAAGATTCCAACCAATAATCGCATCAGGATCGTACTCTTGTATCCAAGCATTTAGTTTTTCAAGGAGTTGTAATCGACTACTTACATAGCACAGACGATAGCCTTCAGGTTGTTGGCTTTCTTGAACTTCTGGGAGGGTGTCACTAAGCATAAAAACAACGTTATCACCGCAACCGGCTAATCCAATAGAATAAAGCTCACCAAACTCACTGGTTTCAATATCTAAAGAGACGGTACGTAATGTAGGACGATAATCACTGGCAGGTTTTAGCGTGACAGTATGACTATTTTGATAACGAAACCATACAGGCGCGGTGATAAAACGCTCCATCATATAGCGTTCATGTGGGCGGATATCGGCTTCATATAGGCGAATATTATACTGTTTTAATTGCTGTTCAAGCTGGGTAAGTTGGCGGTATTGTTTACAATAAACCCCCAAAACAGGTTGTCTTTCAAAGTCTTTTAACGCCAGAGGACGAATATCAATATCGCGATTATGACCAACCACTGAGCGTAATATATTTTCATTTTGTTGGGTAACAAAACCAATAGCATACTGCTTTGCAACCGTGACTTTACGCGGTCCATTTTCTGTCGCCAACCAATAGGAGACAGCGATACCTTGTGGGGTATCACTCCAATGGCGGGTAAGAATAAAGCCTTGCTCTGTGTGAATTGTCATAATTTCCTAATAAGCGAGATATTGAAGCTTGAAAAAGAGATCGTTAACTATTAATTATAATATTAATCATAGCCTTGTTATGATAGGAAATGGGATATTACACGGGTTGATGTACTTATAATAATATCTGGAATGCCCGTAAATGGGAAATAAACTGGGGTAATTTCTGCTTTTGTAAACAGCCTAAAAAGGTCTCTACGGTCATTGGTGGATCCTTTAGGCTTTGTCTATGTTGTTGCGCCGCTTTAATACAGCTACTAGGATTTAATTCAAACATGTCACTCAAAAATTCATCAGGATGGATAGCTGAAATATCAAAAGAATTAAGGTATTTTTGCGGAAAATCTTTTAAGTTAAATGTAATTATAGCTTGAGCCTGCCCTTTTATTGCTGCTAGCACATGACGATCATTAGGATCAGGTAGCTTTAAACCACAAATAAGCGGTTCGTAGCCTTCTACTAAACAATCAGGAACATGTGCATTCATTAAATCTCTGGTTCGTATTAGTCGCTCAGCTGTTAATGTTGGATTGTTGACTAATAAATTAGTGATCCATTCATCATGGATCTGATTACTCCAACGTGCTCTAAATAAACCAGTATTAGCAAGATACATTAAATAACTTCTAAGAGGGGCTGGATACATGACACAGGCATCAAGCAAAACAGTATAGTTTGTCATTAATACCCCATATCCATTTCTTGATCTAATTGCGATAATTCAGCAAGGGCATCAAGTCGTTTTTGCTCCAATTCATTTTTATAAGCAACAATATCAGCATAAGCAACTTTCCTACGATTTCCTTTTCTAGAGTAGGGTATCGCTCGTGTATCTAATAATTTTACAAATGTAGGACGGGACATATTGAGTATATCAGCCGCTTCCTGTGTCGTTAGCTCAGCATGGATTGGTGTGATACTAACAGTATTCCCTTGCCCTAGTTGAGTAAGAATTTCAATCATTAGGCGTAATGCACTATTTGGTATTTGTACAATATGATTATTACCCGTCTTATCTATAATGGATAGCTTCTGCGTTTTGCCATTAATATCCATAACAGCGGATAGCTCTTGGCTACTTAATTTTGCTAATGCAATATCTTCAGCACTAAGTCTCTCACTTATCGTATTCATTAGTATTTCCCCCTTTTTAATAACTAGATTATCTGAAATATTCGAAAAATAGTCAAGTATTCGAAATATTCGAAAGAGGCTTGTAGGGGGGAATAAGCTTCTTTCGATATCGCTATATTTCAATAGATTAATTAAAAGGTATCCCTAACAGCAGTGATTGATCCACTTCGCCTTTGATTAATGACGCTGTATTTCCATCATAGACAATGGTGCCATTATCAATAACAAGCGCTCTTGGTGCGATTTTATGAGCATCTTCTAAGCTGTGAGACACCATGAGTAAAGTGAGATTTTTTTCATCACAAATTTGTTCTAATAATGTCAGCATTTCGATACGTAATGCGGGATCAAGGGCGGAAAAAGGTTCGTCTAACAATAAAATAGGCTGTTCACGTACCAGACAACGGGCAATTGCCACTCGTTGACGTTGACCTCCTGATAGCTGTGAAGGTAAACGCTCTAGATAATCACTTAAAGAAACCTGTTTGGCTCGACTTTCTAATAGTGCTTTCTGTGCCACAGTGAGCTTTAGCCCTGGATCTAGCCCTAAACCAATATTTTGTCTTACCGTGAGATGAGGAAAAAGATTGTTATCTTGAAATAACATCGAGATAGGGCGTTGGGCAGGGGCTGTTTTGGTATGATCTTTCCCTTTTAAAAATAACGAGCCTGACTCTGAGGGCAGAAAACCCGCTATTAAGCTGAGTAATGAGCTTTTACCTGCACCACTGGGACCTAAAATAGCAATACGCTCCCCCGCTTTTACCGTTAAATTAAAGGTCAGATGTTGGTGCTCATAGGTATAAGAAAGCTGCTCTAACTTAATCATAGGATTTTCCTGAAACGCGTTCGATAAGGCTAAAAAGCGTGAAACATAACAGCAAAAGGAGCATCGCGGTGACAGCGCCATCTTGTGTGTGATAAGCACCGATTTGCTGATAGAGGTAAAAAGGTAATGTTCTAAAAGTTTCATTTCCAAATAAGGCAACAATACCAAAATCACCAATGGAAATGACACAAGCAAAAGCCAGTGCTTGTGATAGTGGCTTTTTCAAAGCGCGTAGCTCTATCCAACGTAGACGATTAATACCTCGCAAATTAAGGGAAGCACATAATAGATTATAGCGGGCTGCAATATCATTCATTGGGTTTTCAAGTACTTTTAAAGCATATGGAATAGCCATAAGCGCATTAGTGAGGATCACTAAAAGATAGGGGGATTCAGGTAATCCGGTTGTGCTGTTTAATAATAGAAAAAAGCCCGTCGCTAATACAATGCCCGGCATAGCCAGAATAATGAGTCCACTCATTTCCAGCGCTTGTCCGGCCTTTTTAAAATGGCGTAAGCGTAATTCTCGACTACTCCAGAGCAACATCATCGTTAAAATAACACAAAGTCCCCCAGCGCCAAGTGCAATAATTAATGATGTTGTAAAGGCTTGCCAAAGTACCGGCTGTTGTAGAACACCTAATAATTGACTGTTTAAGCCATCACTTATCACCGCTAATAACGGAGGAAGTAAAAAGAGCATAGCAAGTACGATAATTAAACTATCCGTTATTTTATTGATTAATGAGTCGCTAGGATCACGCCAGCTTAGTTTTTGATGACTACCGACAAAGAGTGTTCCCTTTAATTTTTGGCTAACAAGTACTAATCCTAAGCAGCAAAATAGCTGAATTAATGCTAATAGCGCTGCACGATGTAAATCGTAGTCATAACTTAATGCTTGATAAATTGCCAATTCAACAGTTGTTGCCGCAGGCCCACCTCCCAGCGCTAATACAGTCGCGAAACTTGCAAAGCAGAGCATAAAAATCAGTGATGCAGTAGGCAGGATTTGTCGCCATAAATAGGGCCACTCGAGAAAACGAAAACGTTGCCAGCCATTCATTCCCAATTGTGATGCTAATTGGCGTTGCTCGGTAGAAATACTTTCCAAGGCTTGTAACAACATTCTGGTAGCCAGTGGCATATTGAAAAAAATATGTGCGAGTAAAATGCCTTGTAAACCATAAGGTGTAAAATGGTAATCAATTCCTAACCATTGGCATATTTGAGCCAGCCACCCCATGCGACCATACACAGTTAAAATGCCAAATAGCGCCACTAACACCGGTAGAACTAAACTCATTGCACATAAGCGTAAAAAGAGCGTTCTGCCAACAAATTGGCGTCGATAGAGCGCTTTTGCTAACCAAATTGCCGGTAAAATGGAAAATAGCGCGGATAAAAATGCTTGCCAAAAAGTAAAGCGCACCACATGCCATAGGTAACTATCAGCAAAAATAGTCGATAAATCACCACTTGGCGCGTTAAACCATAAAGCACCGAAGGAGAGAAGGGCGACGGTAAGTAATAATCCCGAGGCGCATAGCCCCGGGATAAGCCATTTACCCATTAGCGGCTAACCGCAGATTGCCAATTACGTGTCCATGTTTGGCGCTCTTTGGCTACCACATCAGCATCAAATTGTAATGACTTTTGCGGTTTAGGCATAACGGAGTAGACCTCAGGTAGTGGCATATCAATAACAGGATACATCCAATTAGTGGTTGGGATGGTTTCTTGGAAAGCGGGGGTTAGCATAAATTGCATAAATTGCTGAGCTAATTCTGGCTGTTTGCTGGATTTTAGCTTGGCTGCAACTTCTACCTGTAAATAGTGTCCTTCATCAAAAATAGCTGCCGCATAATTGTCCTTTTTATCTGCCAAAATATGGTAGCCCGGAGATGAGGTGTAACTAAGCACAAAATCCCCTTCTCCTTTCAAGAATAAGCCATAGGACTCACTCCAGCCTTTGGTTACTGTCAGTGTTTTATTCGCCAATTTTTGCCACTGCTCAGCGGTATTGTTTGGATACAGTGATTGCATCCATAACATTAAGCCTAAGCCGGGGGTACTGGTACGTGGATCTTGATAAAGGATTTTCCACGGCTGTTGGCTATTTAACAGCTCATCCATGCTTTTAGGGGGATGAGTAATACGATTTTTATCGTAAATAAAAGCGAAATAACCGTAGTCATAAGGCACAAAAGTGTCATCAGTCCATTTTTCAGGTAATGCTAGTTTTGATGTATCAATATTGCTTGGTGCAAAAAGTCCGGTCTGTTTTGCCGCATGAATAAGATTGTTATCTAGCCCTAAAATAATATCTGCCTTACTTTTACTCCCTTCCATACGTAAACGATTAAGGAGAGAAACCCCATCCGAAAGGGCAACCAGTTTTAGCTCACAATCACATTGTTGTTCAAATGCTTTTTTAATTGCCGGACCAGGCCCCCAATCCGCGGTAAAAGAGTCATAGGTATAGACGGTAAGTGTGGGTTTGGTTTGTTGTGCATTTGTGGCAAAAGCACTGAACAAACCTAGTGCACTGAATAAGAGAGTTGAACGAAGAGAATTTATTAACACGCTATTTTCCTCAGTAAAAAGTCAAGTAGGATCTGAGGAGTGAGGAGGCAAATGAGTTATTATTGCGCCATCCTGACTCAAATCCCTACGCCAGTATTAGCTGGATCAGGTTCCACGAGTTTTTCTCAGCTTAAAAAAGCACCCCGTTGAGACATTCCCATTGTAGATAAATACTCACGTTGTGCAAAGTCTGTTGATAGTGGTTTACCGTTTGTGGGTAGTATGAAACAATGAGTTATCTTTCAAGTTTGGTTATTGAGGTAGTCTGGTGATCGATGATGATGGCTACCGCCCGAATGTGGGGATTGTAATTTGTAATCGGCAAGGGCAAGTGCTTTGGGCCCGTCGCTATGGACAACATTCATGGCAATTTCCTCAAGGGGGAATTAATCCTGGAGAATCACCAGAACAAGCCATGTATCGTGAGTTGTTCGAAGAAGTTGGATTAAGTCGTAAGGATGTTAAAATCCTTGCCTCCACGCGTAACTGGTTACGTTACAAGTTACCTAAGCGTTTGGTGCGTTGGGACACAAAACCTGTTTGTATTGGACAAAAACAGCGTTGGTTCCTTTTGCAGTTAACAAGTAACGACAAGGACATTAATGTTCAGCAGAGCAAAACGCCAGAGTTTGATGGTTGGCGTTGGGTTAGCTATTGGTATCCTGTTCGTCAAGTCGTCTCTTTTAAACGAGATGTATATCGTCGCGTGATGAAAGAGTTCGCACCAGTAGTTATGCCATTACAAGAACAAGTGTCTATGTCTCGTCCTTCCTATGGATATCGCCGTAAAAGGTATTAGATAACACTATGCTGACACGTTTGCGGGAAATTGTAGAAAAAGTGGCTATGGCAGCGAGTCTGCCAGAAGCACTTGAACTATTAGTGAAAGAAACGTGTCAAGCTATGCACACGGATGTGTGTTCTATTTATCTTGCCGATATTCCCCATCGCTGTTTCTATTTAATGGCCACAAAAGGATTGAAAAAGCCGAAAGGACGTGCCGTCAGCCTCTCATTTGATGAGGGGGTGGTGGGTGAAGTAGGACGTCTTTCTGAGCTGATTAATCTGGCTGATATTCGTGAACATCCTAATTTTACCTATCTGCCACAAGTAAAAGAGGATGATCTGCGCGCTTTTCTCGGCGTGCCCATTGTCTATCGTCGTCAGTTACTTGGGGTGCTGGTGGTTCAGCAAAAAGAGCGACGCTTATTTAATGAAAGCGAAGAGTCTTTTATGGTGACACTAGCCACCCAATTAGGGGCGATATTGTCGCAAGTGCAAACGAAAGGATTATTTGGACAATATCGTCAAAGCCGTATTAAAGCCCTATCCGTTTCTACGGGGGTAGTGATGGCATATGGTTGGCAAGAGATGTCTCAGCCAACCTTAGATCATGTTTTTAAAGCCAGCGCACTGGATATAAAAAGTGAATTAAACCGATTAACGGTCGCCTTAGAAGATGCAACATCAGAGTGTCGCCGTTTTAGTAAGCGCTTTATGGCGAATTTACAAAAAGAGAGTGCGGCTATTTTCGATCTCTATTCGCATTTACTTAACGATCCCCAATTAAGACAAAAAATGACTGGGGTTATACAACAAGGCTATGTTGCTGAGTGGGCAGTAAAAGTGGTGATAGAGAAGTTTTCTGCACAGTTCTCAAGTCTTAAAGATAGTTATATGCGAGAACGAGCTTCAGATTTAAAAGCATTAGGTCAGCGCTTACTATTTCATTTAGATGATGATCTCAGTACGACAAATACATGGCCAGATCGCTTTATTCTTGTGGCGGATGAGCTTAGTGCCAATCTATTGGCTGAGTTGCCAGAACAACAACTGGCAGGGGTGATAGTTCGTGATGGTGCGACTCATTCACACTCAGCGATTTTAGTTCGAGCAATGGGGATCCCTGCCATTATGGGGGCAGATATTCAACCGGAGCTACTTCACAACCGAATGCTGATTCTTGATGGTTATCGTGGTGAGATTTTTATTGAACCAGAACCCTTTATCATGCAGGAATATCGGCAAATTATTGATGAAGAAAGAGTATTGAGTCAACTTGCTGAAGAGCAGCTTGAACAGCAAGCGGTATTAAAAAATGGTGAATCCATCAGTGTGCAATTAAATGCAGGGCTAAGCATTAAATATGAACAACGTATTAGCGTTGGCATAGATGGTGTCGGTCTTTATCGCACAGAAATCCCTTTTATGTTACAAAGCGGTTTTCCTTCCGAAGATGAACAAAAAAACCGTTATCGTGAAATCTTATCATTTTTTCCCAATAAACCCGTCGTACTACGTGCTTTAGATATAGGTGCAGATAAACAGCTTCCTTATATGCCGATAAATGAGGAGAACCCTTGTTTAGGGTGGCGGGGGATCAGAATATTACTTGATCAGCCAGAAATATTTCTGATCCAACTACGAGCGATGTTAAAAGCTAATCTTGAATTTAAAAATTTGAAAATATTGTTGCCGATGGTGACAAGTATTGATGAAATTGAAGAAGCGAAAGCATTGTTACTAAGAGCATGTGCTGAAGTTAGCCGAGAAATGAAATGCGAATGCATTCTACCACCTGTGGGGATCATGCTTGAAGTCCCCTCATTGGTCTTTATGTTACCGCAATTAGCACATCGAGTAGATTTTATCTCGATTGGTACCAATGATTTAACGCAATATTTACTTGCAGTCGATCGTAATAATACCCATGTAGCACTGCTCTATGATAATTTGCATCCTGCATTACTGCGTTCGCTTAATATTATTGCTTTAGAATGCCAACGTTATCAGTTACCAGTCAGTGTTTGTGGTGAAATGGCGGGTACGCCGATGGGGGCATTGCTACTAATAGGGCTAGGTTTTCGTCAGTTAAGCATGAGTGGCCGTAGTTTACCTAGGGTAAAATACTTATTGCGCCATCTAGATCCTGCTATCTTACAGCCTTTTATGCAACAGGTGTTGAAAGCTGAAACGGCAATAGAGATAAAAAAATTGTCTGCTGATTTTATGGAAAGACAAGGATTAGGTGGATTAATTCGCGGAGGTATCTGATAGGCCTTCGTATAAACTTTTTGTCTAAGGGGTTATCCATATCGACCCATAGATAGAAAATCATTAATAAAGTGAAGTAGGGAAGAATGAGTATAAACTACCTTAAATTTCCAGAAATCGATCCAGTTATGTTTTCTATCGGGCCAGTATCTTTGCACTGGTACGGCATGATGTATTTGATTGGATTTGTGTTTGCATTATGGCTAGCAAACCGCAGAGCGGCAAAACCTAACAGTGGTTGGCAAAAAAGTGAAGTCGAAACATTACTTTATGTAGGGTTTGTGGGCGTGTTTATTGGTGGGCGTCTAGGATATGTTTTATTCTATAACTTACCGGTATTTTTAGACAATCCACTTTACCTATTTAAAGTCTGGGATGGCGGAATGTCCTTCCACGGTGGCTTAATTGGGGTGATCTGCGCCATGATTTGGTTTGCTCGTCGCACTAAACGTCACTTTTTTCAAGTCGCAGACTTTGTTGCTCCATTAATTCCATTTGGTTTAGGTTTAGGACGTATTGGTAACTTTATTAATGGAGAGCTTTGGGGGAGAGTCACCTTAGATACCCCGTGGGCGATTTTATTCCCAGGCTCCCGTGCAGAAGATCTACAGCTTGTCGCGCAAGATCCCACTACACTATTACCTATCATTCAGCAATACGGCGTATTGCCTCGCCACCCATCGCAACTCTATGAAATGTTCCTAGAAGGCGTGGTATTATTTATTATTCTGAATATCTTTGTGCGCAAAAATCGTCCTATGGGCAGTGTATCGGGGTTATTCTTAATTGGTTATGGTGCTTTCCGTATTATTGTTGAATTCTTCCGCCAACCTGATGCGCAATTAGGTTTATTTAGCGGTATCAGCATGGGGCAAATTCTTTCCATTCCAATGATAATATTAGGCATTATCTTTATGGTGTGGGCGTATCGTCGCGATAAAGCCACTCCACAGACGCCAACAACACACTAACTATTATTAGCTAACCAAAAAGAGAGACTACATGAAGCAGTATCTGGCATTGTGTCAACGCATTATCGATGAAGGTGAATGGATTGATAATAAACGGACAGGAACCCGTTGTTTAACGGTGATAAATGCCGATCTGGAATATGATGTTGCCAATAACCAATTTCCACTCATAACAACGCGTAAAAGTTTTTACAAAGCCGCGATTGCAGAACTATTAGGGTACTTACGTGGTTATGATAATGCAGCACAATTTCGTGCTATTGGCTGTAATACGTGGAACGCGAATGCTAATGAAAATAGCGCATGGTTAAATAATCCGCATCGTAAGGGTGAAGATGATATGGGCCGAGTCTATGGTGTTCAAGGACGCCAATGGCAACGCCCTGATGGCTCGCACTTTGATCAATTACGTAAAGTGGTAGATAACTTAACTAACGGTATTGACGATCGTGGTGAGATAGTCACTTTTTATAATCCCGGAGAAACAGCGTTAGGGTGTTTACGTCCATGCATGCATACACATACTTTTTCATTGCTCGGTGACAGGCTTTATTTAACCTCATATCAACGTAGCTGTGATGTCCCATTAGGGTTGAATTTTAATCAAATTCAATGCTTTGTATTATTAGCGCTGGTGGCTCAAATCACAGGGCATAAACCAGGTAAAGCATTCCATAAGATAGTTAATGCTCACATTTATGAGAACCAATTACCTCTGATGCGTGATGTTCAACTAAAAAGAGAGCCATTGCCATTACCTAAGCTACATATTAATCCAAACATTAAGACATTAGATGATATAGAAACTTGGGTCACGACAGATGACTTTAGTGTTGAAGGTTATCAGTGTCACGAGGCGATAAAATACCCGTTCACGGTGTAGTTTAACTCACTGATTTGGTTTAACACTTAATAACCCCCAATAGTTGAATTCAATTATTGGGGGTTTTTGATATACAAAACACCCCCTTTATTGGGGTTTATTTGTATATCAAGGTAATGTACTATACTCAAATATACAAAATACCCCCTCGTTGGGGGTGATTTAGTAGAGGTTGATATGGAGTTAATAAGAGCAATTAATGTTTTTAACAAATTCAGTAAGCAAGGTAGAAATATCTTCCTCACCAAAGATTTAAAAATGCTTTTTCCTGATGAGTCTCCGAAAACATTACAAAAATCAGTTGACCGGCTGATCGCGCATGATGTGCTACGCCGAGCATCAAAAGGTGTATATATCTATACTCAAGGTTCATTGGGGCCTTACCCTTTAGAACGTCTGGCCGAAAATATTCGACGAGGCCACTACAACTACATTAGTTTGGAATCCGCTCTATCTCAGTACGGTGTAATTTCACAGATCCCCATCGACAGACTTACGATTATGTCCACAGGCCGGTCTGGAGAGTTTGTAACGCCTTGGGGCGTTATTGAGGTTACCCATACTGCCAAGAAGCCTCTTGAAATACTCAATACTACGGTGGAAGGAAGGGGGCCATTAAGAATTGCAACAAAGGAGACTGCCATTAAGGATCTAATGAAGGTTGGCAGAAATACACACCTCATCCAACGTGAGGAATTAAACTATGTCTGATTTTGTCAATTTTAATGAGCTAGTTGACAGCATTGTCATCGAAAAGGATTACGGCGCGAACAGGCCTGTCGTGGAAAAAGAATTGCTACATTATGACATTCTTTATGCTCTTTCCGCCACAGGGCTTTTAAAGCACATCACATTTCAGGGCGGTACATCGCTTAGGCTTTGCTATGGATCAAACAGATTTAGTGAAGATCTGGACTTTGCTGGTGGTCGTGACTTCTGTTCAGCGCAACTGCTTGAGATTAAAGCGTGTATTGAGAAATATGTTGGTGAACGATATGGCTTGGAGGTTGTGGTTAAAGAGCCAAAAGAGCTAAGAAAAGAACCTGATTATGCAGATGTAAAAGTCGATAAGTGGCAAATATCAGTGACTACCAATCCAGGAAAAAAAGACCTACCAAAGCAGAAGATCAAAGTGGAAATAGCCAACATTCCTGCATACACCAACACCCTTCGAACGCTTGTTAAAAACTATGAGCAGCTTCCTAGTGGCTATTCTGACCTGATTATTAGAGTGGAAGAGCTCACGGAGGTCATGGCTGATAAATTGGTTTCATTCCCAGCAACAACCTCACGTATTCGGTATAGAGATATGTGGGATTTGGTGTGGTTGCACCAGAAAGGGGTTAAACCAGACGCTGAACTGGTAATGAAAAAGGTTGCCGATTATAAGCTCAATGAGCATTTTGAGGAATGGTTGCAAGCAAGAATTGAGTCTTTGCCTGCATTGGTTGCGAGTGAAAAGTTTAAGGGAGAGATGAAGCGATTCTTACCTGTGTCTGTCGTAGATAGAACTCTCCTTCACCCAGATTTTCTTGAATTTTTACAAATTACTCTTCATGAACTGCTAGTCACTATCCAAACAGATATTTATGGAAGTAAAGATCCGAAGCCAGTAAAAAAATTTGAAATGTAGCACTCCAGCTAAGCCCGAACCTTTGAAGTGACCCCCAATAGTTGAATTCAATTATTGGGGGTTTTTAATATCAAAAAATCGTCATTTTATTGTTATTAACTTAAAAAAATATCGTATTGCGTAACCTCTCTTAAATTTGATGAGCTTTGATTTACCTATCTGGTTTTTGCCTGCATTGTTATTGAGATAAAACAGTAAAAATGACAAGGAAAACAAGCAGGAGGCATGGATGACAGGCAATCATTATTCCCATTCTAAACATTTAGGGAGTAGCTTATTCGAGGTGCTTATTGTTATGGCTATAGTAGCAATATTGAGCGCTTTATCTTTGAACTCATATCATCAGTTGTTACGCCAACGCCAGTTAGTTCAAAGTGTAAGAGAAGTGATGGCGTTTTTAGCTTATCAACAACAACGCTCACTGCTCTTTAATTGCAAAGTGCAAATTGTATTGTGGCTATCACCTATCAATAAATTAGAGGCAAAATCGTTAACAACATCCACAACCAAAGAAAGTATTCAATTAGGGTTAAGCAATCAGCTTATTCGCTCTACAGCAACACGCTTTACATTTTGTGGCTTACGCCAAACATTACGACCGATGCATTTTGTGCTGTCAAATGGTGATGAAGAGGTCAAAATTATTATCTCTTCATTAGGGCGTATTCGAGCGTGCAGTCAGACAATAAAGGCATTTTCAGTATGCTAAAGCGTCCTTTGTCTATTCAATATCATGATTTTGCGGGTTTTATGTTGATGGAGTGCCTCTTTGTGATGACGATAAGTAGTCTTTTATTAGTTTGTATTGGACGTTCTTATCCTTATATTATCAATGAGTTAACTTCTTCTTATCAACAATATCGTTTAGAGATTTATCTAAAACAGCGTTTGCAGTTACTGGAAACGCAATTAAGGCGAGCAGGGTACTGCAATGGTGATTGCACTGTTAAAAAGGCTTCTTTACCTGTACCACTTAAAATAGGTCATTATCCTTATCACCCTCATGGCTCTTGTGTTTTGTTTGTTTACGATATGAACAATAACGGCCGTTGGGAGAGTCCAGAAGAACAAGAGAGTGATTACTTTGGTTTTAGATTAAAAAACGGTCAGCTTGAACAACGTCGTGGTGTGCAAAATTGTGATTCAACAGGATGGCAACAGATCTTCGAAAAAGAAGAAATTGAGGTGACAGAATTTATCTTAACTCCCTATACACACTATTCTCCAATAAAAAAACGTGCATTTAACTATCTATCATTATCATTAAAATTCCAAGCAAAACAAAATATTAACCTAAAAGTACACTATCAAACATCAATACTATTAAGGAATATTTCGTGATAACGACACAGGGAACAATAAAGGAGCAACAGGGTGTCATCGGTCTGATGGCTGCAGTAGGTTTTATGGTGATAAGTTTATCGTTACTGACAAGTTTTGCTTATCATTATCGTCAATGTCAATTAATGGTGATGCAAGAGTTACAAGCAAAGCAGACCTTTTTATTCGCTGGATCTGCGTTGTCATGGGGAATGACCTTAACATGGGATTTATCGCCTTCTCGTCTTTACCAATGGCAATGTCGTACTTTTACTGCTGAGCCTAATATGAAAAGCTGTTTCTCTTTGAGAGGAAAGACAAGCGCTTTACTACTCGGAGAGGCTAAAAGTCATAGCGGAGATAAGATATCTCATTATCAATGGATTAATCTGGTTGGTAAGGAAAAACTGCATATTGAAGCCCAACCGAATGGTTGGCTAGACTACTGTCCACTAGTTAAAGAAGGCTGTATTTGATAATAAATACTTAATTAATCATGAAAGAAAAGAAGATAGTATGCTAATTAATATGGTGTCAGTATTGCTATTCTTTAATATTAGCTTTGTCGCTATTATAGGGTATAGCCAAGCCTTAAAAGTTGATTTTCAGCGCTTAGTGGCTATCCAACAAGCCGGAGCGTCTCTTTTTGCTTTTTATGGGCAAATGTCATTCAACTCTGTTGATAACCTTAAAATAATGACACAATCACTTATTGAAGCGGAAGGCTGTCAAAAAATAGAGGGATCGATAACCCACCATTCAGGTTATGTGACACGCTTATACCATTGGTCATGTGATTAATAAAATGAGGATCTGATGTTCCATATTTACCATTCAAATCAATTATCACTACTTAAATCACTGATGGTACATTTTATGCAAAATCGGCCACTATCATCGCCTTTTGAGCAAGAAGTGATTTTAGTGCAAAGTCCCGGAATGTCGCAGTGGTTACAAATCCAATTAGCAGAAAGTTTGGGTATTGCTGCTAATATCCGTTATCCATTACCCGCTACTTTTATTTGGGAAATGTTTACTCGGGTATTATCAGGTATACCTAAAGAAAGTGCGTTTTCTAAAGATGCCATGACATGGAAACTAATGGCATTATTGCCTAATTACCTTGATGATCCGGCATTTAAACCCTTGCTACATTATCTTAAAGATGATGAAGACAAACGTAAATTACATCAACTAGCGGGGCGTGTGGCGGATCTCTTTGACCAATATCTGGTTTATCGTCCCGATTGGTTGTCGGCATGGGAAAATGATCAACTAATTGATGGCTTGAGTGACAATCAATACTGGCAAAAAACACTGTGGTTGGCACTGCAACGCTATACAGAAGATCTTGCGCAACCTAAATGGCATCGTGCTAATCTTTATCAACAATTTATTTCTACTTTGAATGATGCGCCAGTAGGGGCGCTTGCGCACTGTTTTCCATCGCGTATTTTTATTTGTGGTATTTCAGCATTGCCACAAGTCTATTTGCAAGCACTGCAAGCAATCGGCAGACATACCGAAATCTATTTATTGTTTACTAATCCTTGCCGCTATTACTGGGGAGATATTCAAGATCCAAAATTCCTCGCTCGTCTAAATAGTAGAAAGCCTCGACATTATCAGCAACTTCATGAACTACCTTGGTTTAAAGATGAACAAAATGCATCGACACTATTTAATGAAGAAGGGGAGCAAAATGTCGGCAATCCACTATTAGCGTCTTGGGGAAAGTTAGGTAAAGATAATCTCTATTTTCTTTCTGAGCTTGAATATAGCGATGTGTTAGATGCTTTTGTTGATATACCAAGAGATAATTTATTACATCAACTTCAGGCCGATATACTTGATTTAGAGGATTTTTCACAAATAGGTCAGACGCTTGAGGATTACCAAAGTAGTGAAAAAAAACGGATCATCGCCAATGATGATCGTTCTTTGACCTTTCATGCTAGCCATAGCCCACAACGGGAAGTTGAGGTATTACAAGACCAATTATTGCATCTCCTCGAGCAAGATGCTGATTTATTACCGCGAGATATTATTGTTATGGTGGCGGATATTGATAGCTATACGCCCTATATTCAAGCCGTATTTGGTAATGCGCCCGCAGAGCGTTATATTCCTTTTGCCATTTCAGACCGAAAAGCTCGCCAAGTACATCCTGTCTTACAAGCTTTTATCACTTTATTAGAATTACCTCAAAGCCGTTTTACCGCAGAGCAAGTGCTTGCATTACTTGAAGTACCCGCCTTAGCTGCACATTTTGCCATTTTTGAAAATGAGTTGAAGCTACTACGGCGCTGGGTTGAAGAGTCAGGTATACGTTGGGGATTAGATGATGAAAATGTGGCCTCCTTTTTATTACCTGTGACAGGAAAAAATACGTGGGAGTTTGGGTTATTAAGGATGCTTCTTGGTTATGCGATGGACAGTGAGGCAGGGCCGTGGCAAGGGGTACTGCCTTACGATGAATCAAGTGGCCTAGTCGCTGAGTTAGCAGGGCATCTAGCAGATTTTTTATATACCTTAAGTGAATGGCGAACACGATTAAGCGAAACTCGAAACTTAGAAGAGTGGCTTGATATTGGTCAACAGCTTGTTGATGCCTTTTTTGACACTGATGAAGAGACAGAGCTGGTATTGGCGCTTATCACACAACAGTGGCAAAAGGTGATAAAAAATGGTCTAGAGGCGCACTATCAACATGAAATTCCATTAGTGCTGATCCGCGATGAACTTACAGTGCGTTTTGATGATGAGAAAATTAGCCAACGCTTTTTAGCCGGAAGCCTTAATTTTTGCACCTTAATGCCAATGCGTTCAATTCCATTTAAAGCAGTCTGTTTATTGGGAATGAATGATGGGGTCTACCCACGTAATATTCAGCCATTAGGATTTGATTTAATGGCAGAAAAACGTCGTCGAGGTGATAGAAAACGTCGTGATGATGATCGCTACCTGTTTTTAGAAGCATTAAGCTCAGCAGAAAAATACCTTTATATCAGTTATATTGGTAAGTCTATTCGTGACGATCGCGAATGTAATCCTTCGGTATTGATTAAAGAGTTACAAGATTATATTGGGCAAAATTTCCGTTTAAGGGAAGATGCATCATTAAATGTTGATGACAGTGCGCAGCGTATCATCAGCCACTTATTAACCCAACATAGTCGAGTGCCTTTTGCGCCAGAAAACTTTAAAACGGATGCTCTATATCGCTCTTATGCCGCTGAATGGTTACCCGCAGCAAGTGGGAAAGGGACTGCTCACCAAGCATTTTCAACGCCATTAAATAAAAAAATTGAGAAAGTCTCTTTAGATGAACTATCACGCTTTTATCGCCATCCCGTACGTGCTTTTTTCCAGCAAAGTCTAAAAACGAATTTTGTTATTGAAGAGACCGAGCTACCGGAAGAAGAGCCTTTTGTCATTAATGCATTACAACGTTATCTATTAAACCAATGGTTATTAAAAGCCTTAATCGAAGGGACATCAACAGAAGCACTTTATGAACGCATTAAAGCTGCTGGAAAATTACCAGCTAGTGCGTTTGGTCAAATTTATTGGGAGCAACAAATAGAAACGTTGCAACCTTTAGCCGAAAAAGTCAGAAGTGAACGTTTAGCAACCCATTCTGTCACAATAGAATACCAATTTAATACGATCCCATTAATTGGTCGTTTAAATGAAGTACAAGCCGATGGGTTACTCCGTTGGCGACCCGCCACATTAACAGCTAATGATCTACTGCAATTATGGATAGAACATCTCGTGTACTGCTTAAGTGGTGGAACTGGCGAAAGCCGTTTTTATGGTAGAAAAGAGTCGCAATGGTGTCTATCACCGGTGTCTGCGGATATTGCGTATTCAACCCTTGAAAGATTGATCCAAGATTATCAAACAGGGATGAATACACCTTTAGCCTTATTCGCCAACAGTGGTTGGGCTTGGTTACAAGCTTGCTTCGATAAAAAAACACAGACGTTTTTATTTGATGATGAAGAGATACAAAACAAGGCAGAATTGGTATTAACGCAATATTTAACCGATAGCTATAACCGAGAAGGTGAAATGAATGATATCTATATTCAACGTGTATTTCATCAGCTTGATGCACCTTTTCTTGAGGCAGTAAAACAGACCACGTTAGCCATATTTAAGCCAATCATTCCATTTATAAAAAAATAAGGGAGCTCATATCAGATGAGAAAATACTTATCGCAACTTTGGATTATGTTGCTATTGATGCTAGTCAGTATCAACAGCTTCGCAACAGATCCACTTTGGCAAGTATTGCCGGATAGCATTGAAAAAAGTGAAAGTGATCCACGTGATTATCAGGCTATTAAATTAGCTAATGATATGACCGTATTACTGGTTTCAGATAAAAAAGCGGTCAAATCATTAACCGCCGTTGCTCTGCCTGTCGGTGCATTAGAAGATCCAGATAGCCAACAAGGTCTTGCCCACTATTTAGAACATATGGTGTTAATGGGCTCGACCAAATACCCAAAATCAGGGGATCTGACAGAGTTTTTAAATAAAAATGGTGGCTCTCATAATGCCAGCACAACCACTTACCGCACCGCATTTTATTTAGAAGTTGAAAATAGTGCCATTAATGAAGCAGTTGATCGTTTGGCAGATGCATTAGCGGAGCCATTACTTGATCCTAAATATGCTGATCGTGAACGTAATGCGGTTAATGCGGAATTAACCATGGCTCGCTCCCGCGATGGAATGCGTTTTTGGCAAGTGAGAGCCGAAACTTTGAATCCGGCTCATCCAAGCTCTCGTTTTATGGGAGGAAACTTAGAAACATTAAGTGATAAGCCAGAGAGTAAATTACAAGATGAATTAGTGAAATTCTATCAAACATACTATTCTGGTAACTTAATGAATGGGGTGATTTATAGTAATAAATCACTGGACGAACTCGCTAAATTAGCGGCTGATACTTTTTCCCGTATTCCTAATAAAAACACCCAAGCACCAGTAACGACGGTGCCTGCGATGACAGAAAAAGAAAAAGGGATAATGATCCACTTAGTCCCAGCTCAGCCACAAAAAACCTTACAAATCGAATTTGGTATTGATAATAATCTTGCCGATTTTCGCAGTAAATCAGATGAATATATTGGCTACCTTATTAGCAATCGTAGCACGGGTACACTAGCAACTTGGCTACAAGAGCAAGGATTAGCAGAGAATATTAGTACTTCATCTGAATCCTATATCGATCGCAACCAAGGTTCATTTACCATTTATGTTTCTTTAACAGACAAAGGCCTTGCTGAGAAAGATAAAGTTATTTCAGCGATTTTTTCTTATATTCAACTGATCCAAAATAAAGGGGTCAGTGAGCGCTATTTTAAAGAAATAGCCAATGTGCTTGACCTCTCATTTCGCTATGGCTCTATTGTCAGAGATATGAACTATATTGAAGATATCTCCGATATGATGCTGCGTTATCCGATTAAAAATATTCTTAATGCAGATTTTATTGCCGATGACTATCAACCTTCTGCGATCCTTTCTCGCCTAGGATCGCTTACACCAGAAAATGCGCG
This sequence comes from Proteus mirabilis ATCC 29906, assembly GCF_000160755.1. Classification (GTDB taxonomy): domain Bacteria; phylum Pseudomonadota; class Gammaproteobacteria; order Enterobacterales; family Enterobacteriaceae; genus Proteus; species Proteus mirabilis. The sequence continues at coordinate 62,604 of NZ_GG668579.1, read as the reverse complement.
TATTTGGGTGATTAGCCCTAATGAGCCTTCAAATAAGCAAGCTTATTTTGTTCATGCACCTTATCAAGTGGATAAAATTACTGCGAAGCAATTAGCTTCATGGCAGGAATTAGCCAGCGACATCTCATTGTCATTGCCGACACTAAACCCTTATATTCCTGATAATCTGTCACTTATTGATGCTGATAGTAACATCACTAAGCCTCAATTATTATGGCAAGACAGTCATGCTCGGTTATTCTATATGCCATCGCACTATTTTTCTGATGAGCCGAAAGCCAGTGTGACGTTAAGTTTAGTGAACAAAAATGCAGATCGCACAGTTAAACAGCAAGTTATACAAACATTGACCAATTACCTTGCTGATCTAACCTCTAGTGAATTGGCTTATCAAGCTTCTGTTGCCGGCATGAATATCTCCTCTTCTTCTGGGCGTGGAGTCGATTTCTCAGTCAATGGTTATACTCAACATTTACCAGAGCTAGTAAATGCCACACTAAAAAGCTATATAACGTTTGAAGCTACTCAGCAAGAGCTTGATCAAGCTAAATCTTGGTATCGTGAACAACTGGAAGTGACGCATAACCTTAAAGCGTATGATGCTGCAATGTTACCTGCCCGTCGCCTAAATACGATCCCTTATTATGAAGAAGCCGATAAACTTAAGGCGTTAGAGTCGATAACGTTACAAGATATTAAAGATAATCGTCGTGATGTCATTGAAAATGCAGCGCTTCAAGCATTAATTATCGGTAATTTAACGCCAGAGCAGAGCCGTGAGATAGTTAAATCGGCACAAGCATTATTAGGCAATAAAGGAACAGAATATTGGATTGGCGACACATTAGTTTTTGATAAATTAAATCAAGTTACATTCCAAAATAAATCTAAAAGTACCGATAATGCGCTAGGGGAATTGTTTATCCCTGTTGGCTATGAGCGTCTACAAGGAAAAGCGATTACATCAGTATTATCCTCTATCGTGCATCCTTGGTTCTTTGAACAACTCAGAACAGAAGAGCAATTAGGTTATGCGGTCTTTGCTTTCCAAGCTTCAATGGGCGAGCAGTCCGGTTTAGGCTTTTTACTGCAAAGTAATGCTAAACCACCAGTTTATCTCAATGAGCGTTATCATGCATTTTATCAACAAGCTTATGATCGTTTGAAAAAGCTAAGTGAAGTTGAATTTAATCAATATAAAAAAGCCATTATTGATGAAGTAAAACAACCACCGCAAACATTTTATGAAGAGGTTTCTCTTTATCGTAATGATTTTTATCGTAATAACTTAAAATATGATGGTCGTGAGAAGTTTTTAGCCCAACTGAATAAGGTAACGCTAAAACAAGCAATCGAATTTTATGAAAAAGCGATAATTAAACCGACAGGACTCGTGTTTGTTTCACAAATAATCGGGAAAGAGGGTAACAACGCTGATTATGCGCAAAATAAACAGTGGAAAATCTATTCAACCGTGAGTGAATTACAAAAAACATTACCTGTTGAGGAAATTAAAGAGTGAGTGAAGTGATACAGGCACAGGTATTAGATCCCTATACACTTCCTTTGTATCAAAGACGCCTCATTGAGGCGTCTGCGGGAACAGGGAAAACGTACACTATAGGGTTATTGTATTTACGATTACTGCTTGGATTAGGGGGCGAGTCAGCATTTCATCGCCCCTTAAGTGTTGAAGAGATCTTAGTCGTTACTTTTACCGAAGCGGCAACGGATGAATTACGCGCCCGTATTCGTCAAAATATTCATCAGTTAAGGCTAGCCTGTATCCGTCATCAAGTAGAAAATGACAATAACGCTTACCAAATATTATTAGATCAAATCCCGAATAAAATGGTGGCGGCGCAATGGCTATTAGAAGCTGAGCGTCAAATGGATGAAGCCGCTATTTATACTATTCATGGTTTTTGTCAGCGCATGTTAGCCACTAACGCTTTTGAATCTGGTGTATTGTTTGAACAGGTGTTGATCCAAGATGAATATGAGTTAAAAAAACGTGTCTGCGCTGATTTTTGGCGCAGGCACTGTTATCCCCTTTCTTATGATGTTGCCTATGCGGTAAGCGAAATTTGGTCTGGCCCTGAGCAACTGCTTTATGAAATTCAACCCTATTTACAAGGCGAATGCCCCGAAATTCAAGGTATTGATTTCGACGCTAAAAAAGAGACTGTTGAACAGCGTCATCAAGCAGTCATTGAGGCCATTGATAAAGTTAAAGCACTATGGCGTCATCATTGCAATGAAATTGCAGATTGGATAACTTCATCTGGTGTTGATAAACGCAGTTACAGTAGTCGTTTCTTACCTAAATGGATCGATGAAATCACCGCATGGGCCACTCCACTCGAAACCAAAAGTTATCAGTTACCTGACTGTTTAAGTCGTTTTTCGCAAGCAACCCTACATGAAAAAACTACAAAGGGTGCTGCGCCTGAGCACGCTTTATTTGCGGAAATCGAACTACTTTGCCAACAAAGTTTAACGTTACGTGATGTGATCATTGCCAATGCCATTCCTGAAATACGCCAAGGGATAGAAAATGAAAAAATGCGTCGTGGTGAGTTGGGATTTGATGATCTGTTAACGCGTCTCGATAAGGCATTGCAACGAGAAGGTGGCGAAGCATTAGCAGATGCTATTCGCCAACGTTATCCTGTTGCGATGATTGACGAATTTCAGGATACCGATCCTCAGCAGTATCGTATTTTTGATACTATCTATGGTGAGCATACAGAGAGTGGTTTGCTATTTATTGGTGATCCCAAACAAGCCATTTACGCTTTTCGTGGTGCAGATATCTTTACCTATATTCGGGCACGGCAACAAACCGATCACCACTATACATTGAATACTAACTGGCGCTCGGCTCCGGGTATGGTAAGTGCAGTTAATAAACTGTTTTTACGTTCTAAAACCCCTTTTTTGTTTGATCATATTCCTTTTATTGAGGTCAATTCGGCTGAAAAAAATCAGCATATGAAGTTTATTTACCAGCAAAAAACGGTTGCCCCATTAAATTTTTGGTTAGCTGAAGGTGAAAGCCTTTCAACTGGTAATTATGAACAATTAATGGCCTCGCAATGTGCGATGCAAATTCGTGACTGGTTATCAGCTGGTGACAATCAACAAGCTTGGTTAATCGAACAAGATAATAAAAGAGCTGTCACATCTGCCGATATTGTGGTGCTAGTGCGTAGTCGCCGAGAAGCATTATTGATCCGAGATGCATTAGATCTGTTATCTATCCAATCAGTATTTTTATCCAATAGAGAAAGTGTGTTTGAAACCAATGAAGCCAAAGATCTACTTTGGTTACTACAAGCAGTGGTAACCCCTGAAAAAGAACGGGTGTTAAGAGCTTCTCTTGCCAGTGCACTGTTTGGATTTAACGCACAACAAATTGATGAACTTAATCAAGATGAACAGCGTTGGAACCGCTATGTGGAGCAATTCGCTGATTATTTTGTCTTGTGGCAAAAACGTGGTGTGTTACCTATGCTACGTAAAGTCATGATAGAAAACCAAATCGCTGAGAACTTACTCGCAAGCCAAGCAGGAGAACGACGTTTAACCGATATCATGCATATTGGTGAGTTGCTACAAGAAACATCATTACAGCTTGATAGCGAGCACGCCCTTATTCGTTGGTTAGCCCAGCAAATTTCTCGACCAGATGCACAAGCGGAAAGTCAGCAAATGCGTTTGGAAAGTGATAAAAATCTAGTGCAAATTTGTACCATTCACAAATCTAAAGGATTGGAATATCCCATTGTTTGCCTACCTTTTGCCTGTAATTATCAAGAACAAAAGGGCGCGCTTTATCATGATAGAGATGAATTTTACGCAAAACTAGATATTTTTAATCAACCTGATAGCGTGCGTCTTGCTGATGAAGAGCGATTGGCAGAGGATTTACGCTTGTTGTATGTGGCATTAACTCGGGCGAAATTTTGTTGTTATGTTGGTGTTGCGCCTTTGGTTAAAGGAAATAAACGTAAGTCAGGATTAACTGATTTGCATAAAAATGCGCTGGGATATCTGTTGCAGCATGGGGAAGAGGGTAATAGTGAGCTATTACATCAATCCATTAATCAATTGCTTGATGACAATATAAAAGTGATCACGTTAGGTGATACCTCAACGCATCGATATCAATCTCCACACACAACGAATATTGCTTTAGATGCCGCCATATTTAAGCGAAAAATTAATGATAATTGGCGTATCACCAGTTATTCGGGATTAACGGCACAACACTCTGCTCGTGGATATCTATTTGATAGTGCTGATTTGGATGCCTTGGTGCAATCTATCGCTCCGGGCTTAGATACCGATGCTAAAGGTGAGAAAACGGCGCAACACAGCGATGAACTCTCTATTCATCACTTCCCTCGTGGTGCAGTCGCGGGGACATTTTTACATAGCTTGCTTGAAGAGCTTGATTTTTCACAACCTATTGATGAAAGTTGGATGCAAGAGCAACTTATTGCCCAAGGTTTTGAGGAAAAATGGACGCCATTGTTGGTGGCTTGGATGGAAACCCTTTTTCACACCCCATTAAATGCGCAAGGCTTATGTTTAGCTGATATTCCCAAGGAGCATCAACTCGATGAGCTACAATTCTATCTGCCTATTGAAAAAGAGATGTCGGCGGCACAGTTAACAGCATTAACCCGTCAATACGATCCTTTATCTGCGCAATGTCCAGCCCTCAATTTTCAGCAAGTGCAAGGCATGCTAAAAGGTTTTATTGACTTAGTATTTTGTTGGGAGGGTAAGTATTATGTGGTTGACTATAAATCTAACTGGCTTGGTGAATCGAGTGAGGATTACACGCAAGAGGCGATGAGCAATGCAATGCGCGATCATCGTTATGATTTACAGTATCAACTCTATACTTTAGCGCTACATCGATTTTTACAACAACGCTTACCTGATTATGATTATCAACGTCATTTTGGTGGGATCTGCTATCTCTTCTTACGTGGTATTGATGCTGACTACCCGGGCAATGGCGTCTATACCTATCTCCCTGAAGAAAAGTTTGTAGAAGCATTAGATGCGCTATTTAAAGGGGAAGCGCTTGAGGTTAACGGCAGTAAAGTGAACGCGCTGGGTGAGAACAATTCAAATGATTAAATTATTAGAACAAGCAATTGCACAAAACCTATTGCGCCCATTAGATTTACGTTTTGCTCAAATGCTGGTGGCAGATGAAAATCCTATCCTACTGTTTATTTTTGCCTATCTTAGTGCTCAAACAGGGGCGGGCCATGTTTGCTTACCGTTAAATATCATACAACAAGATAAATTGTTTGATGGACGACACACCGAGCTTTCACAAGCCATTTGGCAGAAAATGGCGCAACCATCAGCGAAAGAAATACTGGCAGAGCTTAATCAGAGCGAGTGTGTTAATCAAGGCCATAGTGATCTACCTTCACCTATTATTCTCGATAACGGATTACTTTATCTACAAAGAATGTGGCGTTATGAAGAGCTAGTTGCGCAATTTTTTCGCCAAGAGCAACGGGTGGTTGATATCGATGAAAATCAATTAACAAACGTATTAAATCAACTTTTCCCAAGCGTTAAAACACATGCTGAAACTAACTGGCAAAAAGTCGCCGCAGCGGTTGCTATTACAAGCCCTATTTCGATTATTTCGGGTGGCCCAGGGACAGGAAAGACCACGACAGTAGCAAAGATTTTAGCTGCTTTTGTCATGCTAACGGCGAATGAAAAACCCATTATTCAACTAGCCGCACCCACGGGAAAAGCGGCAGCTAGATTGACCGAATCATTAGGTAAAGCATTAGCGCAATTGGCACTAAGTGAAGAAGAGTTAAAATGGATGCCCGATCAAGCGCAAACCATTCATCGCTTATTAGGTGCCCAACCGGAAAGTCAGCAAGTTCGTTATCATCGCGATAATCCGCTACAACTTGATATCTTGGTTATAGATGAAGCTTCTATGGTGGATTTACCGATGATGGCGCGTTTAATTGAGGCTTTACCGGAACATTGCCATGTTATTTTTCTGGGAGATAAAGATCAGCTCGCTTCGGTAGAGGCGGGAGCTGTTTTAGGGGATATTTGTCGTTTTGCGGATCAGGGGTTTAGCCAACGCCGTTTTGAGCAGATTGATCGCTTAACACAAGGTGAATTACAGAAAGATCCCGCTTCTATGACGACTTCTACTACGCCAGTTTCGGTGGTCAGTGATTCACTATGCTTACTGCGTAAAAGTTATCGTTTTGGCTCACATTCAGGTATTGGTCAATTAGCTTTTGCAGTTAATCAAGGACAAGTAAAGAGTGCTATGACGTTACTGAAAAAAGCGACAGTAACACAAGAGAGCACTGAGCGAGAAAAACATACCGATCCGCAGGACATCGAATTTATCTCATTAGACACCGATGAGAGCTATATGAAGATGCTTCAAGATGTTGCTAAGGCTTATCATCACTATCTATCGTTAGTCGCGCAAAAAGCAGCACCAGAGACTATCCTTCATAGCTTTAATCAATATCGTTTATTGTGCGCCTTGCGAGAAGGGCCTTTTGGTGTCACAGGGCTAAATGAACGTATTGAGATGCTGTTACATCGCCAACGCTTGATACGACGACCTATAAATAGTTATCAGCGGGAGTATATTGGGCGACCAATTATGATCCAGCGTAATGACAGCACATTGGGGCTATTTAATGGTGATATCGGCATTATGCTTAATAACGATGAAGGGGAAATGAAAGCTTTCTTTCAGTTGCCTGATGGCACATTGAAAGCTATTCAACCTAGTCGTTTACCGCAACATGAGACTGCTTATGTGATGACAGTACATAAATCACAAGGTTCGGAATTTACCCATACGGCACTGGTGTTGCCGACACAATTTTCTCCTATTGTTAGCCGAGAATTACTCTATACGGCGATAACGCGAGCCAAGCAGAAGCTATCACTTTATTCTTCTGAATATATGGTGAAAATGGCGATCCAAACACGTATTCAACGCCGCAGTGGATTAGTTAAAAAACTGCGTTACTGAGTGATTTTTTAATTTAATACGAATTAATATAATTATAGTGAATAGCAAAAGACAGGCTTTGAGAGGGGGAGCCTGTCTTTTTTACTTTATTAATAAAACTACTCTTTATGTAGATCTAAAATTAAGATCTTAGAGCGGCGCTGATAATTATACAGAGCCTGTTTTTCAATAGGTAATTTATCGATTTCAGCAGGCGTAAAGCCTTTTTCTTGGAACCAATGAATACTACGAGTCGTGAGCACAAATAATTTATCTAACCCCATCTGTTTAGCTTGGGTTGATATGCGTTGTAACAACACTTCACCTCGACAAGAGCTACGATAATCAGGATGAACGGCGACACAGGCCATTTCACCTATTTTTTCAGACTGATAAGGATAGAGAGCGGCACAAGCAATGGTGAGATTATCGCGCTCAATAATAGTGAATTGATCAATTTCCATCTCAAGTTGCTCTCTTGAGCGACGTACTAAAATGCCTTGTTGCTCTAATGGACGAATAAGCTCTAATATGCCACCAATATCATTAATATTGGCGCGGCGGACTTTCTCGGCACTTTCCATCACAATCTGCGTACCAATACCGTCACGAGAAAATAACTCTTGAACAATGGCACCATCCGCTTGATAGCTTAATAAATGGCTACGCTCAACACCACGACGGCAGGCTGTTACCGCACCTCGTAAAAAACGTACAGTACCTGAGTGATAATCGCCTGTAGTTTGTAATGCTTGAATTCGTTCTTCTGCTTGATTAGGTAAGAGTTCAGACACAATCTGGCCACTTGCATCTACAACCCCTTGCGAAGAGCAAAAGCCAATAAGCTTTTGTGCTTTAAGTTTGATAGCTAGCTGGGTTGCGACCTCTTCAGAGGTTAAATTAAAACTTTCCCCTGTAACAGAGACGGCAACAGGGCCAATTAACACAATGGCATTGTTATCTAACTGACGATGAATGGCCTCTTCATCAATACGGCGAATTTTACCGCTATGGCAATAATCGACCCCATCATCGACACCTAAAGGTTGGGCAATGACAAAATTACCGCTAACCACATTAATATGCGCTCCTTGCAAGGGCGTATTACTTAAACTCATTGATAAACGAGCAGTAATATCGAGTTGTAAGGTACCGGCAGATTGTTTAACTACTTCAAGGGTTTTACTATCAGTAATTCGTGTGTGTTTATGATAGAGCGGAGAAATTTTTTGCTCTTCAAGAGCCATGTCGATTTGTGGTCTAGCGCCGTAAACCACCACTAACCGTATTCCTAAACTATGCAATAAACCAATATCGTTAATGATCGAGGGAAAGTTCTCATGGGCTATTGCTTCTCCCCCTAGCATAATGACAAATGTTTTACCTCTATGTGCATTGATATACGGAACCGAGTGTCGAAAACCATCGACCAATTCGGTGCTACGCTCTTTCATAAAGCCCCTCTCAAGTGAATTTTTATTCGCATTTAATGTATTTTTATTCTTTTTGAGCGGAAATGGCAAGTAAAATCCGATCTTACTGTTTTAACAGAAGGCAGAATATTTGTATAAAAGTGTGTAATTGTGCTGTTTTTAAGTGACAGTGAAGTGTGGATTCGGTAAAGTTTTTCGTTCAGATATTTTTTGACCGTCTGTTTTAGCACTTTTTGATGTTAATCGTTTTTTTTGGAATATTTTCATGAGTCATTCAGAACATAATCAAACACGTCGTCGTCTTATTAAAGGAATTGGCGCGTTATTGTTATTAAGTGTTAGTCCTGTTGGCTTAGCGGCAACATCATCAGTGGTTGCCGTCAGGGTATGGCCTGCATCGACTTATACACGTGTGACTATCGAATCAAGTAGACCCTTGAAATATCGCCAGTTTGCGTTATCAGCACCAGATAGAATTGTGGTTGATCTTGAAGGTATCCAACTGAATAGCGTTCTGAAAGGTATGGCTAGTCAAGTGCAAACAAACGATCCTTACTTAAAACTTATTCGTGTCGGTCAAAATACCCCAACTACGGTTCGTTTAGTGTTTGAAATTAAAACCCCCGTTCAGCCACAAATGTTTACTTTAAAACCCGTTGCTGAATTTAAAAATCGCTTAGTGCTCGATTTCTATCCAAGCCATGCGGCGACGAGTGAAGATGATCCGCTATTAGCGCTATTGCGTGAATATAACGAAGGGGATTTACAACAAGCTGTGCCTGAACAAACGGATACGCGTAAGCCCGGAAGAGCAGGACGAGATAGGCCGATTATTATCATGATTGACCCCGGTCATGGTGGTGAAGATCCGGGAGCGATGGGGAAATATAAAACTCGTGAGAAAGATGTTGTACTACAAATTGCCCGTCGCTTAAGAGCATTGATTGATAAAGATGCCAAAATGAAAGCTTATATGACGCGTAATGAGGATGTGTTTATCCCCTTAAAAGTGCGAGTAGCGAAAGCGCGGAAAATGCAGGCTGATCTCTTTGTCTCTATTCATGCAGACGCATTTACCAATCGCTCGGCTAGAGGCTCTTCGGTTTTCGCGCTATCCAAAACAGGCGCAACAAGTAATACCGCACGTTACCTAGCTCAAACCCAAAATGAAGCGGATTTAATTGGTGGGGTGAGTCGAAGTGGTGATCGCTATGTTGATCACGCAATGCTTGATTTAGTACAGACCGCGACAATTAATGACAGCCTAAAATTTGGTAGTGAGGTATTAAAATTATTAGGTGGCGTGAATAAGCTACATAAAAATAAGGTCGATCAAGCCGGATTTGCGGTTTTAAAAGCCCCTGAGATCCCTTCTATTTTAGTAGAGACGGCTTTTATTAGTAATATTGAAGAAGAGCGAAAGCTCAAAACGGCTAAATTCCAGCAACAAGTTGCTGAATCTATTTTCAAAGGTATTAAAGCCTATTTTGCTAATGGTGGTGAACTGACATTAGCTGATCGAGGCTGATCTCGCTATACAACTACAACTTATTTTTGAGACTTCTAGTGGGAAATAAATAGTTATTTTCTACTAGAGGTAACAACTTATTATTTTTTATCCAATAAGTTAAATCATAACTCAGTAACAGGGAGTATATTGGTTATTGTAAATAGAGTAGGGATTAAGAGAGTATTTAATGGGAATTTGTAGAAAATAGAATTAGGGAAAGGATTGGTTGCGGGGGCCGGATTTGAACCAACGACCTTCGGGTTATGAGCCCGACGAGCTACCATGCTGCTCCACCCCGCGTCCGAAAATATTTATAGAAATTGGTTGCGGGAGCCGGATTTGAACCAACGACCTTCGGGTTATGAGCCCGACGAGCTACCAGACTGCTCCATCCCGCGACTGAATCTATAAATTTTAACTTACTGCGTATGTTGTGAATTGGTTGCGGGGGCCGGATTTGAACCAACGACCTTCGGGTTATGAGCCCGACGAGCTACCAAGCTGCTCCACCCCGCGTCTCCACAGAGGGGCACTATACTCAGGATCTGATAACTTGCAAGTTTTTTATGTAATTTTTGCCATTTTCTTTTAAAAACGGTCAGAAATAATACACAGAGGTGTAATTTTAGACAGTTATACTTTAGATAACACACTAAATGGTGAAGCCGATAATTAAAAAAACCGCAACCACTTCTGTATCGATATCTTTCTTGATTTGGCTTTGGTATCTTTCTTGTCATCAACTCTTTTTAAAGTAGGAATATAAGTAAAAAATGGTTACTTGGCGAAAATCGTTGCTTTTGGGGATATTAGCGCTTGCCTTAACAGGCTGCCATCGTCCAACAGATCAGGGGCAACAGTATAAAGATGGTAAGCTTAAACAAGATCTTATTGAAGTTAACTCGCCAAATACGCAAGGCAAGCCCATTAATGGCTCAGATTACCTTGAACAAATTAACCAAATAAATCAAACATCTTCACGTCTATACAATAGTAATCAAGATACTTATCAAGCAGTGGAAAATTGGTTACGCTCAGGGGCAGATACGCGTCAATTACGTCAATTTAATATCGCAGCCTTTCAAATGGAAGGGGAAGATAATTATGGGAATGTAAAATTTACCGGATATTATACCCCTGTTTTAGAAGCACGTTTAACGCCACAAGGTGACTTTAAATATCCGCTCTACCGCATGCCAGCCAAAGTGCGTGGTAAATTGCCTTCACGAGCGGCTATCTATAACGGTGCTTTAAGTCCCACTTTAATTGCCGCTTATAGTAACTCCATCATGGATAACTTTATGATGGAAGTGCAAGGCAGTGGCTATGTCGATTATGGTGATGGTAAACCTTTAACCTTCTTTGGTTATGCTGGGAAAAATGGTCATCCCTACCGCAGTATTGGTAAAGTGCTGATTGATAATGGTGAAGTTGAAAAAGAAGCGATGTCAATGTTGGCAATTAGAGAGTGGGCTGATAAGCATAGTGAACAAGAAGTCAGAAAATTATTAGAACAGAACCCCTCTTTCGTTTTCTTTAAACCTGAACCTTTTACGCCAGTAAGAGGGGCAAGTGCTATTCCGCTGATTGCTAAAGCGTCAGTGGCTTCTGATAGAAGTATTATCCCCGCAGGAACCGTATTATTAGCGGAAATCCCTATTTTAGATAATACCGGTAAGTTTACTGGACAATACCAAATGCGTTTAATGGTTGCTTTGGATGTGGGGGGAGCCATTAAAGGACATCATTTCGATATTTATCATGGTATTGGTAAAGAAGCCGGACAAATGGCGGGTTTTTATAATCATTATGGACGTGTATGGGTATTAAAAAAATCGCAACCCACCTTACTGAACCCCATACAGTAAAACGATTGACTATTTATATTGTCATATTAACGGTAAAATGAGCAAACGCCATGGCTATTGATTAACAATAGCCATGATTATTTCTGCTATCTAGGTTGTTATCGCATTATGCAAAATTCATTATCAGACTCCTATCTGCAACGCTTTTCTGGTATTGGCCGTCTTTATGGACAACAAGCGCTGTATTATTTTTCTCAGGCACATATTTGTGTTGTCGGCATTGGTGGCGTTGGTAGCTGGGCTGCAGAAGCCTTAGCTCGCAGTGGGATCGGCGCTATTACGTTAATTGATATGGATGATGTGTGTGTCACCAATACCAATCGACAAATTCATGCGCTAAAAGAGCATGTCGGCCAGCCTAAATGTGAAGTGATGAAGCAGCGAATTTTGCAAATTAATCCTGAATGCAAAGTTACTTGTATTGATGATTTTGTTACGGTTGATAATGTGGCAGAAATGATGCAAAACTCATTTGATTATGTGATTGATGCTATTGATAGTGTTAGACCAAAGGCCGCATTATTAGCTTACTGTCGTCGCTATAAAATTCCTGTTATCACCACTGGTGGCGCAGGCGGACAGATTGATCCAACTCAAATCCAAGTCGTCGATTTAGCGAAAACCATTCAAGATCCATTAGCCGCTAAATTACGTGAGCGTTTAAAATCTGATTTTAATGTTGTGAAAAATAGCAAAGGTAAATTAGGCATAGATTGTGTTTTTTCAACCGAGCAATTAGTCTACCCTCAAGGAGATGGTACGGTGTGTGCGGCCAAAAGTACTGCTGATGGTGTCAAGCGTATGGACTGCTCAGCGGGTTTTGGCGCGGTGACAATGGTAACTGCTTCCTTTGGTTTTATTGCCGTTTCTCATGTATTAAAGAAGATGTTAGCTAAGGCGCAACGTACTCGTCATACTTCAAGTTGTAGCGTTGTTGACCGCATTCATTCGCACTAGTCACATACTGATGTATGCTCCTAGCGACTCATTCACTTGTCGCCTAGCTACACCTTGAATTATTTAGAGTATTTAGCTGTTAGCTATTTAACTTCAAGTTGTAGCGATGATGATGGTGCTCAATCGCACTAGTCACCTAGTTGCACTTTGGAGCATTTAAGCGTATTGATCCACCATACAACAAGCTGTACACATTGACTTGTTAGGGTTGAGATGTCTGTGTCAGCGACGTTAATCGCGCAATAATGGCATTGACACCATCAGTGCGTGATTGACTAATTTGATTAGCCAATCCTAATTGTTCAAAAATAGCTAATATATCGATATTGGCTATTTCTTGTGCTGTTTTATTCTCAACTGTTGTTAAAATAACCGCCAGTAAGCCTTTTACAATTCGCCCATCACTATCACCATAAATATGGTATTTGCCGTCATTGTTTAACTCAACACCTAGCCATACTCTATTTTCGCACCCTTTGATTTCGTTTTCTGTTGTTTTTAATTCATCAGGTAATGCGGGTAATTTTCTTGAAAGTTGGATCAATTGACGATATTTATCTTCCCATGATTTAGATTTCTGGAAGTCTTGAAATAATCCATCTAAGGTAATGTCATGACCAAAAGGGTGTTGTGTATTATTACTCATATTTAATCTTCATCTTTTAATAAGGACAGTGCGAATTTAACCGCATCAACTAACCTATCAATATCAGAAAGTTGATTATATGGCATAAAAGAAGCGCGTAAACAGCCAGAGATGGTTAAAGCATCGATTAAGGGTTGTGCGCAGTGTTGCCCTGTGCGTAAAGCAATACCTTGTTCCGCGATTAATGCCGCTAAATCACTGTGATGAATACCCTCAAAATTAAAAGCGAGTACCGGTGAATGAGGCGCGCGGTAACTGATAAACCCCTCTAATTGCTCAAGACGCGCCTGTGCTTCATCTGCCAGAGTTAAGGCGTATTGATTGGCTTGCGCCATATCTTGCGTTTGTAACCAATCTAATGTTGCTGAAAAAGCAATTACAGCAGCTATGTTAGGGGTGCCTGCTTCAAAGCGATGAGGAATAGCCGCGGGTACAAAACCGTTAAAGCTTGCCGTGGTTAACATTTTTCCGCCCCCTTGCCACGCAGACATCACTTCTAAAAGTTCGCGCTTTCCATAACATACGCCAAGGCCATTGGGACCATATAATTTATGGGCAGAGAAAGCATAAAAATCGATATCAAGGGCGCTGATATCCGTTGCATGATGAGCTATGCCTTGTGCACCATCAACCACGAGTAAACAGTCATCATATTGATGTACACATTGAGAAACTTTATCTAAGGCGATTTGTGCACCGGTGATATTCGACATTTGGCTTATTGCCACTACTCTTGTTCTTGCCGTAAGTAATGTCGTCAGTGTGGCGATTGAAGGTAAAAAGTTATCTTCAATCGGCCAGCGAATAATTTTGGCCCCAGTCTGCTCTGCTAACATTAACCAAGGAATAAGATTGGCGTGATGCTCTTGTTCGCTAACAATAATTTCATCACCGGCTTGTAATCGTGGGCGGAAATAGCCTTGAGCAATAAGATTAAGTGAGCCTGTGGTGCCTTGCGTCCAAATAATAGTATCGCTATCTGCGACGTTAAGTAATTGAGCGACTTGCTGACGTGCTTGCTCAAAGTGTTGTGTCATCTTTTTAGCTTGTTGATATTGGCTACGGTGAACCGTCGCTGAGCTATGGCGATAAAATTTATCTGAAGCTTCAATCATAGCTACAGGTTTTAACGCGGTAGCCGCACTATCAAGATAAACAATATTTTCCTCAATAGCAGGAAATTGTTGGCGAAAAACAGTAGGGGAAAATGGTTTCATAATGAGCTTGTGTTAGTCAGTCTAGAAAACGCCGTTATAGTAAGTAAAAACCTAACCGCGAGATTATACGGTTAATAATATTTATTTATAATGAAATTGCTAATTTGTTTACTGTGAATTGCGATAGATTCTTATGGTAACACGATAAAGGTGAGCTTGTTTATAGCATCGAAAATGGAATAGATGTTTATCTACTGAGCGCTGTTATTGCCTATGGGGAAAAGATGTTGCACTTTTTTAGCATAATAATAGCTAAGTAGGTGCGCATTTAGCATAAAAATAGGATGTGCAGTCCGTCAGCGTTGCGAAGTTAGAGAAAAATAATATATAAAAAAAGCACCGCCTTGGCGGTGCATTATAAAATCACTATGGACAGACAGGGTAAATGTACAGGAAGTGAAAAAAAACAGTAGCATCAGCTACAAAGTCTGGAATTTCCAGACAACTTGCAAACACAACATCACAACCACAAAGCCAAAAGTTTTGCAGTATTGCTACTACACAACTTTTCGTTCCGGCTTAGGAAGTGCGAGTACTATAGGTATTTACTGGCTAATCATCAAGGGACAAATTATAATGCTTCGCATAAAAAAAACTAATAACTAACGTTAGGGTTTACCAACAGCCAAAATAGGGGTTTCACAACAGAATATGTCTAAACGTTTACCTCCACTAAATGCCCTTAGAGTTTTTGATTCGGCAGCACGTCATTTAAGTTTTACTAAAGCGGCTGAAGAATTATTCGTGACTCAAGCAGCGGTTAGCCATCAAATTAAAACATTAGAAGAATTTCTTGGACTAAAATTATTTAGAAGACGCAATCGTTCTTTGTTACTGACCGAAGAAGGTCAAAGTTATTATCTTGATATCAAAGAAATTTTTTCTTCAATTAATGAAGCAACAAGAAAATTACTTGCACGAAGCGCAAAAGGGGCTTTAACAGTGAGCTTGTCGCCGAGTTTTGCTATTCAGTGGTTAGTACCGAGGTTATCAGGGTTTAATCAGGCTTATCCGGGGATTGATGTCCGTATTCAGGCGGTTGATCGCGAAGAAGATAAGCTTGCTGATGATGTGGATGTGGCTATTTTTTATGGCCGCGGGAACTGGACTGGATTGCGTACAGATCGTCTTTACGCTGAATATTTAATTCCGGTTTGTGCTCCTTCTTTGCTGACAGGTGAAAAACCACTAAAAACCCCGTCCGATCTGATTTATCATACACTGTTACATGATACATCGCGTCGTGATTGGCAAGCTTATGTTCGTCAATTGGAGATCCAAAACCAGATTAATGTGCAACAAGGGCCTATCTTTAGCCATAGCTCTATGGTGATACAGGCTGCAGTACATGGACAAGGTGTTGCATTAGTTAATAATGTTATGGCTCGCAGTGAAATTGAATCAGGTCGATTAGTTAGGCCTTTTCAAGATGTGCTTGTCAGTAAAAATGCCTTTTATTTAGTTTGCCAAGATAGTCAGGCTGAATTAGGAAAAATTGCTGCTTTCCGTCAATGGATTTTATCTCAAGCGGCAAATGAACAGGAAAAATTAGGATTACTGGCAACTTCTTAATATTTGTTTAGGTAAATTAGCTCCTAACAGGAAGGAATAAACAGTGAATAGTCGTACATTGCTTATGTTTTCCGCAATCAGTGGTTTTTTTTATGTGGCTTTTGGGGCATTCGCTACCCATAAATTAGCCCCTCATTTATCGCCACAGCATTGGGAATATATTCAGTTAGCTATGCGTTATCAAATCGTACATACTTTACTACTTGTAGGGTTAGCGGCGATATTAATGCGCAAAACCATTTTATGGCTTTATTGGGCAGGTATTTTCTTTGGTTTAGGCATTTTACTTTTCAGTGGTAGCCTTTATTGTATGGCGCTAACACAGGTTAGGTTATTATCTTATTTTACGCCAATTGGTGGATTTAGTTTTCTTATTGGTTGGATTTTAATTTTTATTGGCGCTTTGCGTCTAAGGACACCGGCATCTCGCCATGAATAAAGTAGCATTATATTGTCGCCCTGGTTTTGAAAAAGAGTGCGCGGCGGAGATAACGGATAAGGCAGGACAAATAGGTGTTTATGGCTTTTCTCGAGTGAAAGAGGGAAGTGGTTACGTCATTTTTGAATGCTATCAAGAAGGTGATGCAGATAAAATTGCTCGTGATGTGGATTTTAGAGGACTTATTTTTGCACGCCAATTATTTGTTTGTGGTGAATTATTAAAGAACTTACCACCAGAAGATCGTATTACTCCCATTATTGACCAGCTAAAAGGTAGTACAGAAAAAGCAGGTGAGTTACGTGTTGAAGTCGCTGATACCAATGAAAGCAAAGAGTTATTAAAATTTTGCCGCAAATTCACTGTTCCTTTGCGTAATCAATTACGTAAAGAAAAGATCTTATTAAAAGTTGAAAATTATAGCCGTCCGGTGATCCATGTCTTTTTTATTGCTCCGGGATGTTGTTACGTGGGCTATTCCTATAGCTTTAATAACTCGCCATTCTATATGGGGATCCCTCGCTTAAAATTCCCAGCCGATGCACCAAGTCGTTCAACTTTAAAACTTGAAGAAGCGTTCCATGTTTTTATTCCTTATGAAGAGTGGGAAGAGCGCTTAGCCAGTGGGATGAGTGCGGTTGATCTTGGGGCGTGTCCCGGAGGATGGACTTACCAATTAGTTAAACGTAGCATGATGGTGCATGCCGTTGATAATGGTCCTATGGCTCCTTCTTTAATGGAAACAGGGCAAGTGCGCCACCATCAAGCTGATGGCTTTAAGTTTGAGCCGACGTCAAAGAATATTACTTGGCTGGTGTGTGATATGGTTGAGAAGCCTGCCAAAGTGGCTGCATTAATGACAACGTGGATAGTTAATGAATGGTGTCGTGAAGCAATCTTCAACTTAAAATTACCGATGAAAAAGCGTTATGAAGAAGTTGCGCATATCCTTGATAAAATTAGAGCTGAATTAGCTGAGAAAGGCATTAATGCTAAAATTCAGGCTAAGCATTTGTATCATGACAGAGAAGAGATCACGGTACATATCCAAAATATCTGGGCTGCTTATCGTCCTGATCGCGAGTTTTAACTTCATAGAGTTAAGTTCATCTTTTGATGAGTAAATCATTAACAGGCTAATTCTCTATTACAGAGCGTTAGCCTTTTTATTGATTAAACTATTTTAAACGTAACTGTTGTAAATTACCGTTTAACTGAATATCAGTACGAAGTGTGGTGATTTGGCGGCTAATAAAAGCAACTTCTTTATTATCACTCAATTTGGTTTGCCATTTTTTGGGCACTTCATCAATGTGTTGGTACAGTGACTCTAAATTAGGATAAAGTTGCAAAAGTTCTGTTGCACTTTTAGGGCCAATACCGGGGACACCGGAAACTTTACTGCTGCTAACGCCTGTTAATCCCCAATAATCAGTTAATTGTGTCGGTTTAACACCAAACTCTTGATTAATAAATTCAAGATCGAGCCAGCGTTTTTGGAAATAGTCACGAATACGTATGGCAGGGGAAAGTAATTGGCAATAACCTTTATCTGTTGAAATAATGGTCACATTATGTCCGGCTTGAGCGACTTTTGTTGCCAAAGTTGCGGCCACATCATCCGCTTCATCGCCTCCTGAATGCCAGCTTTTTATACCTAAGTTAAGTAGCATTGCTTTAATTTCTGGAAGCTGTTGGTGCAGATCAGCCGGCATCGGCGAGCGGCCTGCTTTATATTCCGGCAATAACTGATGGCGCCAGCTATTTTCCCTATCATCTTCATCAAAAACAGCAACCGCGTGAGTAGGCCGTGTGTGATTAAGCAATTGATTCACGCTATGTTCACACACTGTCAGGCATGAAGAACCTGATGCCGCATGAATACGGCGGATCAGGTTTAATGCATCAATGATCAGCAAATGTACCATAATTAATTAGCTGATGATCTCGTAACAAGGTTGATAGGCACTACCACCAGGTAGCTTCATACGATGTTGTTCGACAAACCCCGCCAATAAAATATCCATACGGCGCATAATATCGCTTTCACCGTGAATTTTATAAGGGCCATGAGCTTCTATCGCCTTCATTCCCACTTCTTTTACGTTACCTGCGACAATACCGGAAAATGCGCGGCGTAAATCAGCCGCCAGTTTTTCAGGAGATTGATGCGTGCTTAAATTAAGTGATGCCATATTTTCATGAGTTGGCTCGAAAGGATGTTGTAAGTCCGCATTAATTTTTATTGACCAATTAAAGCTGTAAGCATCCCCTGTGCTACGACGGTTATCTTTTACCAATGGCATGTATTTCTTCATAATACGAGCCACTTCAGCCGCATCATCGACGATGATTTGATAATGACGTCGTGCATCTTCACCTAAGGTATTAACAATAAAATCATCGAGTACTCGGAAATAGTCTGCACTCTCTTTAGGACCCGTTAAAATCAGTGGGAGTACTTGTTCTTGGTTTTCTGGTGACATCAGAATACCAAGTAGATAGAGTAGCTCTTCTGCGGTTCCTACGCCCCCTGGGAAAATAATAATGCCGTGGGCAATACGAACAAAAGCTTCCAGACGTTTTTCAATATCTGGCATAATGATAAGTTCATTAACCAGAGGATTTGGTGGCTCTGCGGCGATGATTGATGGCTCTGTAACACCAATAAAACGGCTATTTCTATAACGTTGTTGAGCGTGCCCCACTGCAGCGCCTTTCATGGGAGCTTCCATAGCCCCAGGTCCACACCCAGTACAGATATTCAGTTCGCGTAACCCTAATTCATTACCGACTTTTCTACCGTAAAGATACTCTGTTTCATTGATGGAGTGTCCGCCCCAGCAAACGATCATATTTGGATCTTCATCGATATGCAGCGCTCTTGCATTACGTAAGATAGAGAAAATGGTGTTTGTTATATGGGCGCTGTTTTCAAGGTTTAAATGTAGGTCGCGTTTTGCCGTGGTTATTTGCCCATGCACAAACAAAATATCGCGCAGTACAGCAAATAGGTTTGCTTGTAGAGAGCGAATAATTTTTCCATCAACAAAGGCATCTTCTGGGGGATTAACTAGCTCTAATTTTACACCACGTTCGCGACGCAGTACGTTAATATCAAAATCTTGGTATTTAGATAACAGTTCTTTACTACTATCAGTAAGGCTACCAGAGTTGAGAACTGCAAGTGAACAGTTACGAAACAGTTGATAAAGATCACTGCTGGCTGTTCTTTTAAGCATATCAACTTCTAGCTGTGAAAGCAGATCCATGGAACCTAATGGGCTGACATGAGTTATCACGTAGGACTCCTTTTTCTCCCGAAATAACAAACTGAAGTGCAACTGATCTCTGTATAACATAGATCATATTAACATACAGGCATTATTCACGTTATTGTCTGGCTAAGCGACCAGTTTCTGGAACAAACTCACAATTACTACGCCAAGGATTAATATCTAATCCTCCACGGCGAGTGTATCTTGCATAAACAGTTAATGTGTCTGGTGAACAAAATGTCATAATATCGTGGAATATTCGCTCAACACACTGCTCGTGAAATTCATTATGCTGTCTAAAGGATACAAGATAGCGTAGTAGTTTTTCACGGTCGATTTTTTTGCCTTTATATTGGATCATCACAGATCCCCAATCAGGTTGGTGCGTGATCAGGCAATTTGATTTTAGCAGATGACTAACAAGCGTCTCCTCAACCAGTGTATCTGTTGTTGATCCGTTTAACCATTGGCTATCGAATTGGTAATTATCAATTTCAATAGGTTGGTTATCAATGCACTCTCCTACAAAATCGACAATAGGCTGTGAGGTAAAATGGGAAAGTGGGTAAAGCGTTAGATGCACCCTGCCTTTAGCACAAGCAGTTAAATCTTTGAGTAATGTTTCTTCAACAATGTGCCAATTTTCAAAACGAGTTTGATTAAAGCTATTGAGATAGAGCTTAAAGCTTTTTGATTCGATGAGATTTTCTGTCGTTGCATCTAATTCTACATGGCCAATAGCCACTTGAGGTAAGCCTTGGCTGTTGAGCCAAGATAGCTCATACATTGTCCAGATATCACCACCATGAAAAGGTAGATTGTCAGCAGTTAAAGAGAGTGAATCTCGATTTAAGCGACGAGGTACACCTTGTAATAGACTCGCATCATAGTGTGTGTGGTATTGTGTTTCTTTGCCTAATGATAGTGCTTCGAGAGCCTTATCTCCCTGATATAAAGACATAATCGATATCCTAATGTCATCAAAAAATGGAAAGAGCCGTGATTATACTAGCGAAATATCAAGAGTATATGAACGCTTTATTATTGGCGCTCAAAATTACCGGTATTATCAGGTAACATAAGGGATATATTTCTCTTTTTTATGCCTACAGACGATGATAACGATGAATGATATTTCCACTGAATTAAAACAGCTTACGCAAAATTATGTTGATTTATGGCAACAAGAGTCAGGGTTTCCTCCTGCCAGCCATGAGCTTTATGGTGTTCCTTCTCCTTGTATTTCTCGTACCGGAGATAATGTGGTTTATTGGTTACCACAGCCTTTTACGGGTCGAGATAAATTAGAAAAAGTTGAAAAAGCGATGGGGATTATTATTCGCTCTGAATTACATGACTATTTTACTACGCAATATGCTGGTGATATGCAAGTCCGTTTTGATTCGCTCAACTTTACTCTGCTTCAAATTTGGAGTGAAGAGGATTTTATTCGTCTACAAGAGAACATGATCGGACATCTTGTGACACAAAAACGATTGAAGCTCACCCCGACTTTGTTTATCGGTACAACAGCGTCTGAAAACGATATTATTTCTGTATGTAATCTTTCAGGTGAAGTAATACTAGAAACTTTTGGTCAAAAGAAAAGGGAAGTGCTTGCAGATAATTTATCACTATTTTTAACAAAATTAACCCCTGTTTTTGATAAGTAAGGTAATCATTTAGCTATTTTTTCTGTGAGATATATCTTACAAAAAGAGTGTCTTTAGCTTACTAAATGCAAATGTTGCGTAATGATTTTTTTGTTTGTTAAATAATTTCAATGGATTAATCATACATTGTTTTTCGTGATGGTTTTTCTTTATTGATTACCTTTGTTTTGTGGGTTGTTTCACTAACCAATTATTGGCATTCTACCTCCGCCAACTAAGGGATTATTTGGTAACCGTGATAAAGAAAGTAATCAAGGATGTAGGAAATAGGATATTTCCATTAATACAAGATATAGACTTTCATCATCATGGATGACAGATGACAATAAAACGGTTCTGCTAGGATGCAGGTATTATATTAGATAATCATATCTTCTTGTCTAAAGGGGCTACGGCCCCTTTATTTTCTATTTGTTTTTCACTCTTTCAGCCCCAATGTTATGCTTATTCTGTTTTTATGTAAGGAATAAACAATGACCTCAGAACAACACATTTTAGCAAGACTGTTATTAATTGAAGAAGAGATGAAAAACATAGGGTTATGGCAATTGGATGCGCCTAATGATGAGGCTTTTGCAAGCTCAGAGCCTTTTTGTATTGATACAATGGAGGCGCATGAATGGTTGCAATGGGTTCTGATCCCTCGTTTATCTTCTCTTATTGACAGTGGTATGGCATTGCCGACGGCTTTTGCTATCGCACCTTATTATGAAGAAGCATTTAAGGACGATGAGACGCGTGATTATGTGGATTTACTCAATCACCTTCGTGAACTTGATGCGTTATTTAAGCAATAAGGTCAATGATGCTAGATATTATTTATCAAGATGAATATCTTGTGGCGGTGAATAAACCGGCGGGCTGGCTTGTTCACCGCAGTTGGCTTGATAGGCATGAAACCGTGTTTGTGATGCAAACATTAAGAGATCAAATTGGTCAGCATGTTTTTCCTGTTCATCGTTTAGATAGACCCACATCCGGAGTGCTATTAATGGCGCTCTCTTCCGAGGTTGCAAGAACACTTTCAGTCTGTTTTGAACAACATCAAATGGAGAAAGTGTATCATGCAGTTGTGCGTGGCTATGTTGAAGAGCCAATGATAATTGATAGTCCACTTGTTGAAGAGCATGACAAAATCGCTGACAAATTTGCCTCTCAACCTCCTAAAATTCAACACTGTATTACGCATTGTGTGCCACTTGCAAAAGTGGAAAAAGAAGTGGCGATAGGGCGCTATCCAACATCGCGTTTTAGCTTATTGGAATTACGTCCTGAAACGGGGCGTAAGCATCAATTGCGCCGTCATATGTCTCATATTCGTCACCCTATTATTGGGGATACAGCCCATGGCGATTTACGACAAAATCGTGGGGTCGTAAATCATTTTCAATCACATCGTTTGATGTTACACGCAAGTCAGCTAAACTTAATTCATCCGATCACTCAACAACCACTTAACTTAACAGCGAAGTGGGATCTGCCATGGCAACATCTGATTAATCAGTTTGGCTGGCGTGGTCTAAAGCCCGAATTAGAGCAATTCGGTGAGGATTTAGCTCACCATTTTGTACTTTCTGATATTTGAATATTGCTTACCTGTCGTGACTATCAAGACTTATTTACTTAAGTTTTGGTAGTTTGCGCAATATTTATTCCTCAATAACTGGTTGTAATATAAAAAGTTACTTTTATTGATAAAAGATATGAACTGAAACGTGACAGCTATCATATATTCAATAATGGATTTATTTTATGATGTAAAATAAATAGAGCTTATTATTAGATAAGTTAATTGAATAAACCTACCTTAACTTTAAACAAATAAAAAACTTATAACACATACAACCCATATTCGGGAGTCTGCTTGATGTTTAAAAACCTATTTGTTGTTTTACAAAAAATTGGAAAATCCTTAATGTTACCGGTATCTGTGCTGCCTATTGCCGGTATCTTACTAGGGGTTGGGTCTGCGGGACTATCATGGATCCCTGTCTCTGTTTCTCAAGTGATGGCAGAAGCGGGTGGTTCGGTTTTCTCTAATATGCCACTGATTTTTGCTATTGGTGTGGCGTTAGGTTTTACCAATAATGATGGTGTCTCAGCTCTTGCGTCCGTCGTTGCCTATGGCATCATGTCAAAAACCATGCTGGTGGTGGCACCTTGGGTCTTAGGGTTATCTCCTGATAGTGTTGAAATACAACGTTTAACTGATACGGGGGTACTAGGTGGGATCATTGCTGGTATTATTGCCGCATCAATGTTTAACCGCTTTTATCGTATTAAACTTCCTGAGTATTTAGGCTTCTTTGCAGGTAAACGTTTTGTACCTATTATTTCTGGTCTGATTGCGATTTTTGTCGGTATTCTTTTATCCTTTATTTGGCCTCCTATTGGTACTGCTATTCAACGTTTTTCTGAGTGGGCAGCGTATCAAAATCCAGCCGTTGCATTTGGTATTTATGGTGTTGTTGAGCGTGCGTTAGTGCCATTTGGTCTGCATCATATCTGGAATGTACCATTCCAAATGCAAGTGGGTGAGTATGTAAATAGCGCAGGACAAGTGTTCCACGGTGATATTCCACGTTATATGGCAGGTGATCCAACTGCGGGGATGTTATCAGGTGGCTTCCTATTTAAAATGTTTGGTCTACCCGCGGCGGCCATTGCTATTTGGCATACAGCACGTCCTGAAAACCGTGTAAAAGTTGGCGGGATCATGATTTCTGCGGCATTGACTGCCTTTTTAACAGGGATCACAGAGCCAATTGAATTCTCATTTATGTTCGTAGCACCTATTCTTTATGTTATTCATGCCATTCTTGCCGGTTTAGCATTTGTTATTTGTATCTTGTTAGGTATGCGTGACGGTACAAGTTTTTCTCATGGCTTAATCGACTTTATCGTATTGAGTGGTAATAGCAGTAAACTGTATCTATTCCCAATTATTGGCATACTTTATGCGATAACTTATTACTCTATTTTCCGTTTCTTAATCGTGAAACTCAACCTGAAAACCCCAGGGCGAGAAGTAGAAGAGAAAAACGCGAAACAAGCGGATAAAAGTGCGATGGGACAATCTTTAGTCGCTGCTTTCGGTGGTAAAGATAATATCAGTAGCTTAGATGCTTGTATTACACGCTTGCGTATTGGTGTAAAAGAGATTGATAAGGTCGATCGTGATGAGCTGAAAAGACTGGGAGCGGCTGGTGTTGTGGTGGTTGGATCCGGTATTCAAGCAATTTTTGGCCCTAAGTCTGATAATTTAAAAACTGAAATGGATGAATATATTCGGTCTATAGGTACAACTGAAAAATAAATTATTTTTGACTAAATTAGAAAACACTCTTATGCATCAGCTAAGAGTGTTTTTTTATTGAAATAATATAGGTGTTAATTATGTAATTATTTTAGAACATAAACAGAGTTTAAGAGATTAAATGACAATGAAATTATTTGGAAAAGATGATGAATATAAAACTTTTGTGCTCTCTATAGGGAATAAAAAAAACATCTCTTTGGGAAAAGATGATATTTCTTTAGGAATAAAAGATTTATCTTTACTTATAAGCAATAGTAATAGAGACTTTATGATTGTTAATAAAGATAAAGAAGTTTTATTTCTTAAATTTACATTAGAGTTGAAATGTGCTCTGGAAAAATACATACTTGAAAAAAATAAAAAAAAAGATAGGCTGAAGAAATTAAAAGATATTATTGAAAAAGAAAGATTAACTGATAAAATAAAAATACTTGATAATAAGGTAATTGTATCAGGAATAAAAGATGCTAATGATATAAATGTATTATTTTCCTCTTTGTTAAAGAATAAAGATGATTCTAGTACACTTTTTAATAAAATATTTAGTAATAAAAATACTATAATTAATAGTTTTATCTCTAAAAAAGAAAAAAAGATTTCTGATGACATAGAAAAGATTGCAAATAAAATTATGCGTAAACCTAAATTTACATTATATAATAATGTAAATAAATATCAAAATATAATTACTATTTCGAATAAAATTTTTAAGGAACCAGAGAATACTGATATAACAAAAGATGATTCTCATAATAAAAATAATTTTGAAAAAACAGAAAAAACAGACCTCTCAAAAAAAACCAAAAAATCAAAAAAAGCAGCCCTGATGGAACAACTTGATAAAGATAAACAGAAAATGAATGAGTTGTTAGCTACTTCTAGCCAAGGGTTATTAAAAACTGTAGAGTATATAGATAATCTATCTAATTTAATTAGTTCTAAAACTGATAATGGTACTTGTAATTCCGATCTCATTGACCAATTCAAAATGTCTATTGAAACTTTGGTAAAAAAATGTAATGTCTTTAACAAAGATAGTCAGTTTTTATCTAAAAAAGATATTGAGATAGAGTTAAGTGACATAAAAATAACAATTGAAGAACTTAATGAAATTATAAAAAAGATGGATGGTTTTAAATCTAATCAGTTATATTGTTTTTATAAGGAAGCAGATAAATCTAATTTTACTACAGTTAACGAGATTAATTTTAATTTTAAAAATGTTTTTTTTAATAATATAAAAGATATGTTTTCTCAATTATCTTCTTATAATAAATCATTAAAGGAAAATAAAGGTTTTTTCCTTAAACTATATAAATTATTATTTAAAAACAAATACCTAAGAAAAAAAGAGATAAATGATAATGCTGTTAAAAAATTAGAAATATTGGATAGGAATTTATTCCTTTTGCTTGAATCTCTAGATTTTAAAAATAATTATGTACCTGACTGGACTTGCAAATTAGTAGCAAAAATAATAAATGAATCAATGCCTAGAAATGATATTTTTTGGCGATTCTCTAAAGAGCGCACAGAATGGAATAAAATTTATAAATCATTTATTGTAGATAGATCATTTATTGTAGAGAGAAAGAGAGAAGAAATATAGAGCATAAATTGTATATCAATAATATAGTATGCGATTTACTATGATTATAGATAAATGAAATAGGGGACATTATGGCTAAAATCGGCATTTTTGTTGGTACTGTTTATGGCAATGCATTGGCGGTTGCTGAAGAAGCGCAGCGCATTTTGCTTGAGCATAAACATCAAGCTAATATCTATGAAGAAGGTACACTTGCCGATTGGCAAAAATATTCAACAGTACTGGTGATAAGCTCTACAACCGGCCAAGGCGATTTACCCGATACAATAGCACCTTTATTTTATGAGCTACGAGATAATGTTGGTTATCAACCTAATTTACATTATGGCCTAATTGCGTTAGGTGATAGCAGTTACGATAATTTTTGTGGTGCAGGTATGCAATTTGAAGCGTTATTACAAGAGCATCAAGCAAAGCGTATTGGTGAAATATTAAAAATAGACAGTATGGATATTGCCGAGCCAGAAGTATTTGCTATAAATTGGCTGGAAAACTGGGCTACATTATTGAATTAAATTAATCGGTTACTTGAGCAATAAATTGATGGATCATGGCTATCTTATTAAAGAGCACCGCTTACTATTAAGTTGTGAATAGTTATAAGCGGTGTTTCTTATAAAATTGAGACAATTAATTAACGACGAGTCAATTTTTCTAAATCGGCTTCAATTTCAGCAATTTTATTGGCAACAACGTGCTCAAGGTGACGTAAATCATCGAGGATTTTATGTTTCAAATCCACTTCCACTTGATCTTGCTGGCAAATTTGATCTAATTCTTCAATCACATAACGTAAGTTAGTGTTGATTTCATTGACTTCTTTAAAACCTTGTCCTGATTGAGTATCAGAAATTGTTTTACGTTGGCGTGGATATTTAAATTTTACACTTTTTGCAAAGAATTCACCTTTATCTTTGCGAAAATAAATTTTTAAAATATCGTTGTTAGCTTCTTGACGTAGGGTATAGCGATCAATATCTTCAGGATGTTGGATCCCTAAATTTTTTAAATTATCGTACATATATTGGCACCAGATAGAAAGATGAATGAGATACAGCGAACAGAATTCATTCTATCCGCTGTTATTATATTAGTCGATAGTTCTTAACAATTCATTAATACCCACTTTTCCACGTGTTTTAGCATCGACTTTTTTTACAATCACAGCACAGTACAAACTGTAACGACCATCTTTTGAAGGTAGATTACCAGAAACCACCACTGAACCAGCAGGAACACGACCGTAATGGATTTCGCCAGTTTCTCTGTCATAAATTTTGGTACTTTGTCCAATATAAACACCCATTGAAATGACAGAGCCTTCTTCAACAATCACACCTTCAACAATTTCAGAACGTGCTCCAATAAAGCAGTTATCTTCAATAATGGTTGGGTTAGCTTGTAAAGGTTCTAATACGCCACCGATCCCAACGCCACCGGATAAATGGACATTTTTACCAATTTGCGCACATGAACCAACGGTTGCCCATGTATCCACCATACTTCCTTCATCCACATAAGCACCAATATTGACATAAGAAGGCATTAGAACTGTATTACGAGCAATATAGGCCCCTTGTC
Organism: Proteus mirabilis ATCC 29906; assembly: GCF_000160755.1. Taxonomy (GTDB): domain Bacteria; phylum Pseudomonadota; class Gammaproteobacteria; order Enterobacterales; family Enterobacteriaceae; genus Proteus; species Proteus mirabilis. Next base: position 34,457 of record NZ_GG668579.1, on the reverse strand, counting down.
TGACGGCAGCAGGTGGCACAACACGAAATCCCTCTTTTTCAAAACGAGCTTGATCGTAATTTGCAAATTTCATTGGCACTTTATCAAAATAACGGCTTTCGCTACCGTCGATCACTTGATTGTGACTGATACGAAAAGAGAGTAGAACCGCTTTTTTTAGCCATTGATGAGTAACCCACTGACCATTAATTTTTTCAGCAACTCGCAATTTTCCACTGTCTAGTTGAGCGATAACGTTATTAATTGCATCGCGTACCTGTGGTTCAACATTATCTGGTGTGATTTCAGCGCGTTGTTCAAAGGCGTTATCAATAATAGATTGTAATGCTTGCATCTATAGTATTTCCTATATGTATTGTCGTGGGTTTCTATATTTTATCCTTTGAAACGAGGGCTTTTGTCAACCTTTCTACGACTTCATCCTTCATTTTTTGGTTTAACGCATTATTTTCGTTATCTGTTAATACAAAAAAATCCTCAACACGCTCGCCAATAGTGGTGATCCTTGCGCCATGTAACGAAAGAGAAAGATCGGCAAAAACCTTACCTATAATAGCTAATAAGCCTGGGCGATCACGTGCAAATAACTCCATATAAGTACGTTTATTATGGTTAGAGGCGATAAAGTTAATTTTAGTGGGTACCTCAAAATGGCGTAATTTAGCCGGTAAAGCACGGGTTTTGGCATTGGCGTTATAAGGGGCTGATACAACGCGAATAAGCGCTTGGCGTATAGCATGATAGCGATCAATCGCCAGTGGTTTACCATTAGGCTCTAAAACGATAAAGGTATCCATTGCCATATTGTCGCGATTAGTAAAAATTTGTGCGTTGTGAATATTTAAATTACGTCTATCTAGCTCACCTGCAACAGAAGCAAATAGAGAAGGTCGGTCAGCACACCAAATAAAAACCTCTGTACCACCATGCTCGGTTTGTTGGCTAATCAATACCATAGGCTCAGCACTATTGTGCTCAATAAGTGCCTGAGCATGCCAAGCAATTTGCTCTGGAGTATGACGTAAAAAATAGTCCGCATGACAACGAGCCCAAATCGCTTGCAGTTTTTCTTCATCGACCTGTTGCTGTTGTAAAATAGTTAGTGCTTGCTGACGGTGATCACGGATACGTTCCCGTAAATCTGGAATAGAGTGCATCCCTTGGCGTAATTGATTGGCCGTAGCGAGAAATAGTTCACGCAGTAAGCTTTGTTTCCAACTATTCCATAAGCTACTGTTTGTTGCACAAATATCAGCAACAGTGAGACAGAGTAAATAGCGTAAACGGCTCTCATTTTTGACTTCAGAGGCAAATTGGAAGATAACATCGGGATCTTGAATATCACGTCTTTGTGCTGTTACTGACATAAGTAAGTGATGACTTACAAGCCATTCAACTAAAGCGATTTCTCGTTGATTTAGTCCATGTTGTTGAGCAAAGCTAATAACATCCTGTGCACCTAATAAAGAGTGATCACCATGTCGTCCTTTAGCAATATCGTGAAATAGAGCAGCGAGTCTTAATAACTCAATTTGAGGTAGTTTCGGGTAGATATCGACACAAAGAGGATGTCGGTTTCGATTTGCATCATCAGCGAAACTTTCAAGTTTTTGTAAGACACGGATAGTATGCTCATCAACTGTATAAGCATGGAATAGATCAAACTGCATTTGACCGACAATATTGTTCCATTGTGGGAAATAAGCACTTAATACACTATGTTTATGCATTGGGACAAATGCCCCCGAAACCGCCCTAGGATGACGTAAGATTTGCATAAATACTTGTCTAGCTAGTGGGTACTCACATAAAGGTTGTACTAAATGACGACGGGCATAACGCAAATGACGTAGTGTGGTCGAATAAATTCCGGTTATCTCTGCATGCTCAGCCATACGTAAAAATAACCGCATAATGGCAATAGGATCATTAAGAAAACATTCATCGTCTATAACATCAATTAATGTACCTCTTAATTGAAATTCTTTGTCAAGAGGGCGAGGTTTAACATTGGGTTGTAATGCGAGGATTGCTTCATCAAAGAGTTGCAGTAGCATATCGTTTAGCTCACTCACACGGCGAGTAACGCGATAGTAATCCTTCATCATTTTTTCGACAGGTTGGTTGCCTTCACCTTGATAATTTAAAAGTTGGGCAACGCTTAATTGGCGATCAAACAGTAACCTATTGTCATAACGATTGAGGACTAAATGTAGCGCAAAACGGATCTTCCATAAGGTATATTGGCACTCGAGTAATTCTTGTCCTTCGGCAGGGGTTAAAAAGCCAAAGTTGACCATTTCAGATATTGATGTTGCGCCAAAATGACGGTGAGCGACCCATATAAGGGTGTGAATATCACGAAGTCCCCCAGGACTACTTTTAATATCAGGCTCTAGATTATAACTGGTGCTATGAAAGCGTTGGTGACGTTGTTCTTGCTCTTCAATTTTAGCTGCAAAGAAATCAGGCGATGGCCAAAAACCTTGGCTAAAAATATGTTTAATTAATTGTTGATAGAGTGCGTTATTACCACAAACAAGACGCGCTTCTAGTAAATTGGTGGCAATAGTTAAATCAGACAGTCCTTCTAAAAGGCACTCTTCCATCGTTCTTACGCTGACACCTATCTCTAAGCGGATATCCCAAAGCAAGGTAATTAATTGACTTACTTTTTCGGCAAGTTGGGGAGGAAGAGGCTGTTGACTTAAAAATAGCAAGTCAATGTCAGAAAGAGGGTGTAATTCTTGGCGACCATACCCCCCCACGGCAATGATACAGAGATCAGGGTGATCCGCTAATTCAGTATAACGCCATAATTGTGTGAGTAGTTGGTCGATAAAGTGACTACGAGCTTGTAGTAACAAAGCAACATCAGCATCATGATGAAAAGCATCTGCTAACCATGACTGAAATTGTTCAATAGAGTGTTTTAGTAAAGTACTATCTAGCGTATTTTCAGTCAGCAACGAAGGGGACGGTGGTGCTGTTTGAAAGGTATTAGAGGTTATCATAGTTAATCATCTCACTCATATATGCTGATTATATTAAGAGTAATGTTAAAACGGTAACCTGACTAGCATTTCTATTTTCTTACCAAAGTTGAAAATAAAAAAAACGACATACCTCGAAAAAATATGTCGTTTTTACATTTTAGAAGAGTGCGATTTATTCGTTAACTAATACGGCAGAAATAAATGGCTCTTCTTCTTTACGCAGTGTCATGATTTCACAACCATTGTCGGTAACCACTAAAGTATGCTCATATTGAGCAGACCAACCGCGATCTTTGGTTTTTACTGTCCAACCGTCTTTCATGGTACGAATACGGTAATCTCCAGTATTGACCATCGGCTCGATAGTAAATGCCATGCCTTTTTGTAACACAACACCACCGTCATCAGCATCATAGTGTAATACTTGAGGCTCTTCGTGGAAACCTTCGCCAATACCATGTCCACAATATTCGCGTACCACAGAAAAATCATGCCCTTCAACGAATTTTTGAATGGCTTTACCTAATTCACGTAAGCGAATACCTGGTTTTACCATTTTTATTGCAAGGTAGAGACTTTCTTGGGTGATCCGACATAGACGCTCACCTTGAATAGTCGGTTTACCGACGATAAACATTTTTGACGTATCGCCATGAAAACCCTCTTTAATGACAGTGACATCAATATTAACAATATCGCCGTCTTTTAAGATTTTGTCTTCACTAGGAATACCATGGCAAATAACATCATTAACAGAAATACACACTGATTTAGGGAAGCCATGATAGTTTAAGCAAGCAGGGATAGCTTGCTGAACATCAACAATATGTTGATGACAAATACGATCTAATTCCGCTGTACTTACGCCGGGTTTTACATAGGGTGCGACAACTTCAAGGACTTCAGCCGCAAGACGACCCGCGACGCGCATTTTTTGAATATCTTCTTCAGTCTTGATTACAATAGCCATTTGAGTTCTTCATTAATAGATTTAAAAGCCACAATACAATCATTATTGCATGGTATTGCAGGTCTATGAATTATGATGGTGAGAAATAATTCTAATTACCATTTATGATATCAGCAGAAAGTGGGTGTGCCAATCAAAGAGGATAGGAGTAATCTGTTTGATATCGCCAATAATCAGGCACATTACGCCTTATATTGTTTGTTGTCTTTACATATTGCGCTTTTTTATTCGCTGTTGTTAACCGATATATTGGCAGTGAAACCGTAACTAATAGTGGTTTCTTGAGGTTATTTATGGTATAAAGCGCGCCGGAGTTCTGTTATTGGCTATGGCTTCACCATGTGAGGTTTAAGAAATAGCAGTAAATCTGAAAACATTCAATTGTGTTAATGACACACACAAATCGACACATACGCCGGGGTGCTCTTATGTAAAGGTTTAATCTTTACAGCTGATGAGTCGGTCGTATGGGATTTGTGGAGGAAATAACCCCAAATTTAAACTTATAGAGGTCTAAAATGGCAACTGTTTCAATGCGCGATATGCTGCAAGCCGGTGTTCACTTCGGTCACCAAACTCGTTACTGGAATCCAAAAATGAAACCATTCATCTTTGGTGCGCGTAACAAAGTTCATATCATTAACTTGGAAAAAACTGTTCCAATGTTCAATGAAGCTCTGGTTGAACTGAACAAAATTGCTTCTCGTAAAGGCAAAATCCTGTTTGTTGGTACTAAGCGCTCTGCCGTTGAAGCTGTTAAAGAAGCAGCAGAAAGCTGTGACCAGTTTTATGTAAACCACCGCTGGTTAGGCGGTATGCTGACTAACTGGAAAACTGTTCGTCAGTCAATCAAACGTCTGAAAGATTTAGAATCTCAATCTCAGGACGGTACTTTTGACAAACTGACCAAGAAAGAAGCGTTAATGCGTTCTCGTGAACTTGGTAAGTTAGAAAACAGCCTGGGTGGTATCAAAGACATGGGCGGTTTACCTGACGCTCTGTTTGTTATCGATGCTGAGCACGAACACATTGCTATCAAAGAAGCAAACAACCTGGGTATCCCAGTATTTGCTATCGTTGATACTAACTCTGATCCAGATGGTATCGACTACATTATCCCTGGTAATGATGATGCAATCCGTGCGGTTAAATTATATCTGACCGCTGCAGCAACAGCTGTTCGTGAAGGTCGTTCTCAAGATCTGGCTGTTCAGGCTGAAGAAGGCTTAGTCGAAGCTGAATAATAAGGCATGCTCGTAAGAGCCCTTATTTAACCAGGTATTGCTATATATTGGTTAGGGGGCCTCAATAGGCCCCCTTTACACATCTGCTATGAGAACATCTATGGCTCGCCCATAGAAAAGTCGAGGAAGAAACAAATGTCTGGAATTACCGCTGCATTGGTAAAAGAACTGCGTGAACGTACTGGCGCAGGCATGATGGAATGTAAAAAAGCGCTGGTTGAAGCTAACGGTGATATCGAATTAGCTATCGACAACATGCGTAAATCAGGTCAAGCAAAAGCGGCTAAAAAAGCAGGTCGCGTTGCTGCTGAAGGTATCATCCTTGCAGAAGTTACTGCTGATGGTAAATTCGGTGCGCTGGTTGAACTGAACTGTGAAACAGACTTCGTTGCTAAAGATGCTGGCTTCATCGCATTCGGTAAAGATGTTATGGCTGCAGTATTAGCAGACAAAACTGACGATATCGAAGCACTGAAAGCGAAATTCGAAGACGCTCGTACTGCATTAGTTGCAAAAATTGGTGAAAACATCAACATTCGCCGCGTTGCTATTTTAGAAGGCGAAGAGTTAGGTACTTACCTGCACGGTGCTCGCATCGGTGTTTTAGTTGCAGCTAAAGGCGCTAACGAAGAACTGATCAAACACATTGCTATGCACGTTGCTGCAAGCAAACCAGAATATGTTCGCCCTGAAGATGTGCCTGCTGATGTTGTTGAGCATGAGCACCAAATCCAGATGGACATCGCAATGCAATCAGGTAAACCACGCGAAATCGCAGAAAAAATGGTTACTGGTCGTATGAACAAATTCACCGGTGAGATCTCTCTGACTGGTCAGCATTTCGTTATGGATCCAAGCAAAACTGTTGGCGATCTGCTGAAAGAAAACAATGCTGAAATCATTAACTTCGTTCGTTTCGAAGTTGGTGAAGGTATTGAGAAAGTTGAAGCTGATTTCGCAGCAGAAGTTGCGGCAATGAGCAAATAATAACGCTTTGCGTTAATGGAACCGCCTTAAGGCGGTTCTGTTTTGTTACAATCTCCACTGACAGTTTGCTTTTCTTTGAAAAGAGTAAGGCTATCTAAAACCTCCAATTAACTAATCTGCTTAGGACAGAACACCATGGCAACCAATGCAAAACCCGTATATCAGCGAATCTTATTAAAGCTGAGTGGCGAAGCCCTGCAAGGCGCAGAAGGTTTTGGTATCGATGCGAGCGTACTTGATCGCATGGCTCAGGAAATTAAAGAACTCGTTGAATTGGGCATACAAGTCGGTGTCGTAATTGGCGGTGGTAACTTGTTCCGTGGCGCTGGTCTAGCAGCTGCAGGTATGAACCGTGTTGTGGGTGACCACATGGGAATGCTCGCCACAGTGATGAATGGCTTAGCAATGCGTGATGCATTGCATCGTGCTTATGTCAATGCACGATTAATGTCAGCATTTCCACTTAATGGTGTTTGTGATAACTACAGTTGGGCTGAGGCTATTAGCTTATTACGCCATGGCCGAGTTGTTATCTTCTCGGCAGGTACAGGCAACCCATTCTTTACGACTGACTCAGCTGCGTGTTTACGTGGTATTGAAATTGAAGCTGACGTTGTATTGAAAGCGACAAAAGTTGACGGTGTATTTTCAGCCGATCCAACCAAAGATCCTGATGCGGTATTATATGAAAAGCTGACTTATCAGGATGTATTAGAACGTGAATTGAAAGTCATGGATCTTGCTGCATTCACATTAGCCCGAGATCATAATTTACCTATCCGCGTATTCAATATGAATAAACCGGGTGCATTACGTCGGGTTGTAATGGGTGAAAGTGAAGGAACTTTGATTTCTCACGCTTAATACACAGAGACAATGGTATAATTTGGCGTTAACATCTTAAAGTACGCCAATTCATTTATGTCGATATCATAATTTGATATCGTCTGGAAGATAACCAGTTCCCAAGGGTTTATAACGTGATTAATGAAATCAAAAAAGATGCTCAAGAACGCATGGACAAAAGCGTTGAAGCACTAAAAAGCCAAATTAATAAAGTTCGTACTGGCCGTGCGTCTCCAAACCTATTAGATGGTATTGTTGTAGAATACTACGGCGCACCAACTCCATTAAATCAAGTTGCTAACGTTGTGGCAGAAGATGGCCGCACATTGGCAATTACAGTGTTCGATCGTACTTTAGCACCTGCTGTTGAAAAAGCGATTATGGCATCAGATTTAGGCTTAAATCCTTCATCTGCAGGCGCGATCATCCGTGTTCCACTGCCTCCGTTAACTGAAGAACGTCGTAAAGACTTAATCAAAGTTGTGCGTGGAGATGCAGAACAAGGTCGTGTCTCTATTCGTAATATCCGTCGTGATGCTAATGATAAAATCAAAGCATTACTGAAAGATAAAGAAATTAGTGAAGATGATGAACGCCGTTCACAAGATGAAATTCAGAAATTAACTGATATGTTCATTAAAAAAATTGATGAAGCATTAACGCTGAAAGAAGCTGAGTTAATGGAATTCTAATTTTTATTCTTTTTCTGATAATGCCACTGAAATGTGGCATTATTTTTGAGCATTTACTGGAAAATAAATGCCTAATATCTTCTTTTTATCACATTATTTATTAAAGTTATCATCTTTCCCCTCATTTATCTCGTCATGCTGATATAATTCCTTTTAATGAAAATGTTATTGATATACTGATTGATTAATAATGAAACAAATAACTATATTAGGCTCAACAGGGTCTATCGGAACAAGTACGTTATCCGTCATTGAAAATAACCCTGATGAGTTTCAGGTGCTTGCTTTAGTGGCTGGAAAAAATGCAACTAAAATGGCGCAGCAATGTCGCGCTTTTCAGCCTAAATATGCGGTGATGTCGGATGAAAAAAGTGCCGGTGAGCTGAAACAATTATTAGCCAATACATCGTGTAAAACGGAAATATTATCAGGCTCTAATGCTGTTAATGAAATTGCTGCATTGGATGAAGCCGATCAAGTGATGTCTGCTATTACAGGGGTGGCGGGGCTTAAGCCTACACTGGCTGCGATAGAAAAAGGGAAAAGAATTTTATTAGCCAATAAAGAATCTCTGATCACGAGTGGTCGTTTATTCTTTGATGCGGTGGCTAAATATGGTGCGAAGGTTTTACCTATTGATAGTGAACATAATGCTATCTACCAAAGTTTACCTACAGGTATTCAAGACAATTTAGGCCATGCATCTTTAGAAGCCCATGGCATCACCAGTATTTTACTCACAGGCTCCGGTGGACCGTTTCGCTATACGCCTTTAGATGAGCTAGATGCAATGACTCCAGACCAAGCTTGCGCACATCCAAACTGGTCAATGGGGCGTAAAATTTCGGTTGATTCAGCCACTATGATGAATAAAGGCTTGGAATATATCGAAGCTCGTTATTTCTTTAATGCCTCGGAAGCAGAGATGGAAGTCATTATTCATCCCCAATCGGTGATCCATTCAATGGTTCGCTATCGTGATGGTAGCATTATCGCACAAATTGGTGAGCCAGATATGAGAACGCCTATCGCTTATTCCATGGCATATCCTCATCGCACCGAATCGGGCGCGAAAGCATTAGATTTTTTTGAGATACAAGCCCTAGAATTTATCCGTCCAGACTATCAGCGCTATCCTTGTTTAGCACTTGCCATCGAAGCCTCGCAACGGGGACAAGCTTCAACAACGGTATTAAATGCCGCTAATGAGGTTGTTGTTGATGCTTTTTTAAACGAAAAAGTAAAATTCACTGATATTGCTAAAATTAATCGCAAAGTGGTTGAACATTTTGACCTCTCTGAGCCTCAAAGTATCGACGATGTTTTAGAAATTGATAAATTAGCAAGGTTACAAACACAGCAGATTATCGCACAAATTGTATAATGATGATGATATTTACCAGAGTGTGTTTGTTCGTCTTTCTGGCTAATGGTATAGTTGCCAAATCACTAAAGACAATAATGAAAATTAACAGTTCATTACTAAAGCAACCGCTTTAGCAACTTTGAGGCTTTGCCAAAGGCCGTGGAGTCACACGGTTTTTTTGTGCGTAGGTTATCCGAAGAGGACTGTCTGTATCAGTATCAGATTAGCAAAGGGTTAAATTGAGTGAACTTATCCAGTGACGATTCATCCGCATCAAAACCAAAGCATGTTGCTATCATTATGGATGGCAACGGACGTTGGGCAAAAAAACAAGGGAAACTCCGAGTTACGGGCCATCGCGCGGGAATTAAAGCAGTTCGAGATGCGGTTAGCTTTTCCGTCAAACATAAAATTGAATCACTAACGTTATATGCATTTAGCAGCGAAAACTGGAATCGCCCTGAACAAGAGGTGAGTTCTTTGATGGAGTTGTTTGTTTTTGCATTAGATAATGAAGTGAAAAGCCTACACAAACACAATGTCAGATTAACAATTATCGGTGATATCAGCCGCTTTAGTCGTCGTTTACAAGATAGAATAAAAAACTCTGTTGCACTGACTGCAAATAATACCGGACTCAATTTAAATATTGCTGCCAATTACGGTGGACGATGGGATATTACACAAAGTGTACAACAATTAGCGAGTTCCCTCGCAAAAGGGGAGTTAGCTATCGAAGATATTAATGAAAATGCGATATCCTCACACTTGTGTTTACACGATCAATCGCCTGTAGATCTTGTGATCCGTACAGGTGGAGAACATCGTATAAGTAATTTCCTTATCTGGCAAATTGCTTATGCTGAGTTATATTTTACACAGGTTTTATGGCCTGATTTTGATGAACAAGTTTTTCAGAATGCACTTGATGCTTTTGCTAAACGGGAAAGACGTTTCGGTGGTACAACATCGGAAACAGATACTGTAAATCTGGGAGGATAATTTGCTTAAGTATCGTGTCATTACTGCATTAATACTAATCCCTATTGTTATTGCTGCTTTATTTCTTCTTCCTCCCGCAGGATTTGGATTAGTTATTATTGCCATTTCAGGCTTAGCGGGTTGGGAATGGGCTCAATTTATCGGCTGGCATTCTCAAGGCAAACGTATTGCTACTGGTGTTGGATTTGCTGCACTCTTAGTTCTTATGCAAGCCTCGTTACCGGATTTTGATCACCTGCTTGATACAGCAATGATTAAGAATAGCTTATGGGCTGGGCTCTTTTGGTGGGTAGCGGCGATTTTATTAGTTGTCAGTTATCCGAATTCAGCCAATATGTGGAAAAATTCTGTTCTTCTTAAGTTATTGTTCGGTATATTGACGATTGTTCCTTTTTATTGTGGCATGATGGCGCTACGTATGTTGGGATATAGCACAAACTCATATACAGGGGCCTGGTGGTTACTGTATGTCATGTTATTGGTTTGGGCTGCGGACTCAGGGGCTTATGCATTTGGCCGTTTAATGGGTAAACATAAAATGGCACCGAAAGTATCACCGGGTAAAACTTTGGAAGGTCTGGTGGGCGGGTTAATCACTGCAGGTGTTGTTTCATGGCTATTTACGCGTTTCGCACCAATTACTGAAGTGCCTAACCATCTATTACTGATTTCGGGCATCGTGGTGATTGTTTCCGTATTCGGCGATCTGGCTGAGAGTATGTTTAAACGTGTTTCCGGCATAAAAGACAGTAGTCAGCTTATCCCTGGGCATGGTGGTGTGCTAGATCGTATTGATAGTTTGACCGCGGCGATCCCTGTTTTCGCTGGATTGGTGTTTTTAGTTTCTTCTGGCTTTCAAATGTAAAGGTAAGCAATGGGTATCCTGTGGAATCTAGCCGCGTTTATTATCGTTTTAGGTATTCTTATTACGGTACATGAATTTGGACATTTTTGGGTAGCAAGACGCTGTGGCGTTTATGTTGAGCGTTTTTCTATTGGTTTTGGTAAAGCGATTTGGCGTAAAACAGATAAACATGGCACCGAATTTGTCGTTGCATGGATACCTTTAGGTGGCTATGTAAAAATGTTGGATGAGCGTGTCGCCGAAGTCGCACCAGAGCGTCGTCATCTCGCTTTTAACAATAAAACCGTCGGGCAAAGAGCCGCTATTGTTGCCGCCGGACCGATTGCAAATTTCTTATTAGCCATTGTGGCTTATTGGCTTGTTTTTATGATTGGGGTGCCGGCATTAAAGCCAATAATTGCAGATATTCGCCCTGACTCTATCGCAGAACAAGCAAAATTAACGCCGGGAATGGAACTAAAATCCGTTGCAGGTATCGAAACGCCTGATCAGAATGCTGTTCGTTTAGCATTAGTGAGTAAAATTGGTGCAAAAGAGGTGACTTTCGTTGTAACTCAGCCTAACTCTCTTTCTGAGAGTGAGAATATACTGAATTTGCAACAGTGGAATTTTGATCCTGAAAGACAAGATCCTATCGTATCCCTAGGCATCATGCCTGTTGGCGCACGGTTGGACTCTAAAGTTGTAGAAGTAATACCAGACTCTGCAGCTGAAAAAGCAGGTTTACAAGCAGGGGATCGGATCGTTAAAGTCGATGGTCAGCCAATTGATACTTGGCACCCATTTACTTATTTTGTTCGACAAAGCCCCAACAAAACGTTGGAACTGTTAGTTGAACGTAACGGTGCTTCTTTGGTGTTAAATATTACTCCTACAGCAATAGCGCTGAAAGATGGTAGCGAAGTTGGACAAGTGGGTGCGAAGCTACAAGTATTACCGCCAGATGAGCAATACTTGATAATGCAACAATACAACCCATTTTCAGCGTTATATGAAGCATCTGATAAAACATGGCAGTTAATGGGTTTGACTGTCAAAATGATTGGCAAGTTAGTGGTTGGTGATGTCAAGTTAACAAATCTTAGTGGACCGGTTTCTATCGCTAAAGGCGCTGGAATGTCTGCGGATTCAGGTTTTGTTTACTATTTGATGTTTATCGCACTTATCAGTGTCAATCTGGGGATCATTAATTTGTTTCCCCTGCCTGTCTTAGATGGTGGGCACCTGCTTTTCCTGGTTATCGAGAAGATAAAGGGAGGGCCGGTATCTGAGCGTGTACAAGATGTCTGTTATCGTTTCGGTGTTATGGCACTGATGCTGTTAATGGGACTTGCACTTTTCAATGATTTCTCTCGCTTATAATAAAATAAGCAGGGACCGGTTAGGAAAACACAAAACAACGATGGCGATGAAAAAGTTGCTTATAGCGTCGCTGCTGCTGGGCAGCGCCACTGCATACGGTTCAGACGGATTCGTAGTTCAGGACATTCAATTTGAAGGTCTTCAACGCGTCGCCGTTGGTGCAGCATTACTGAACATGCCTGTCCGAGTTGGAGATTCGGTCAGCGATGATGATATTAGTCGAACTATCCGTTCATTATTTGCGACAGGAAACTTCGATGATGTTCGGGTTCTGCGTGACGGAAATGTACTTATTGTTCAAGTTAAAGAGCGTCCAACAATTGCGAGTATTACTTTCTCAGGTAACAAAGCAATTAAAGAAGATATGCTTAAGCAAAATCTTGATGCTTCCAATATCCGTATTGGTGAAACACTTGACCGAACAATGTTGGCTAATATTGAGAAAGGTCTTGAAGATTTCTACTATAGTGTTGGTAAATATAACGCCACAGTAAAAGTTGTTGTGACTCCTCTTCCTCGTAACCGTGTTGATTTAAAACTGGTATTTGCCGAAGGTGTTTCAGCTACTATTCAACAAATCAATATTGTTGGTAATAAAGCATTTAGTACTGCTGAATTAGTTAACCGCTTCCAACTACGTGATGATGTGCCTTGGTGGAACTTAGCGGCTGATGAAAAATATCAGAAACAAAAACTCGCTGGTGACTTAGAGACATTAAGAAGTTTTTATCTAGATCGTGGTTATGCACGTTTTGATATTGAATCCACAAACGTTAGCTTAACGCCTGATAAAAAAGGTATTTATATTACTATTAACCTGAAAGAAGGTGATAAATACACGGTTGAAAGTACCGAAATCAATGGTAATACCGCAGGCTATACCAAAGAGATTGAAGATCTGATCCAAATCGCACCAGGCTCACTGTATAACGGTGCTCAAGTGACCAAAACAGAAAATGAAATTAAAAATCTATTAGGTCGCTATGGATACGCCTATCCACGGGTGATGACAAATCCTGAAATCAATGATGAAAATAAAACGGTAAAACTGCATGTTAACGTTGATGCAGGGAATCGTTTCTATGTGCGTCAAATCCGTTTTGCGGGTAATGATATAACCAAGGACTCTGTTTTACGTCGTGAAATGCGTCAAATGGAAGGGGCTTGGTTAGGTAGCGATTTAGTTGAACAAGGTAAAGAGCGTTTAAACCGTTTAGGTTATTTTGAAACAGTCGAAACGGAAACACAGCGTATTCCGGGATCACCTGATCAAGTTGATATCGTTTATCGTGTCAAAGAGCGTAATACGGGTTCACTTAACTTTGGTGTCGGTTTCGGTACAGAAAGTGGTGTCAGCTTCCAAGTTGGGGTAACACAGGATAACTGGTTAGGAACGGGGAATGCCGTTGCGATTAATGCCAGTAAAAATGATTACTCAACGTATGCTGAATTGTCAGTCACTGATCCTTACTTTACTGTAAATGGTGTCAGCTTAGGGGGGCGTATTTTCTATAACGATTTCCGAGCTAATGATGCAGATTTATCCGGCTATACCAATAAATCTTATGGGTTAGACGGCACCTTAGGTTTCCCTATCAATGAATATAACTCGGCTCGTCTTGGCTTAGGCTATACGCATAACGGCCTGTCACGGATGGAACCTCAAGTGGCGATGTGGCGTTATCTTGAAAGTATGGGGGAAAACCCGGGTTTTGATAAACGCGAATCCTTTAATGCGGATGACTATACTGTCAGCATGGGATGGACATTTAATAACTTAAACCGTGGTTTCTTCCCAACCTCTGGGGCAAGAAGTAATTTAAGTGGACGTATTACTATACCGGGCTCTGATAACAAGTACTATAAAGTGACTTGGGACGGTATGGCGTATTACCCTCTTGATGAAAAAGAGTCTTGGGTCACCTTGTTCAAAGGTCGTTTAGGTTACGGTGACGGTTTAGGGGGTAAAGAATTACCCTTCTATGAAAACTTCTATGCCGGTGGTTCTGGTACAGTGCGTGGTTTCCGTTCCAATAATATCGGTCCTAAAGCGATTTATTTGAAAAAAATTGCAAAAGATGGGAGTACGATAATTGATCCTTCATTATCTAGCGATGCGGTCGGTGGTAATGCTATGGCAGTCGCCAGCTTTGAACTGATCACTCCAACGCCATTTATTGATGATAAATATTCCTCATCCGTCAGAACTTCAATGTTTGTTGATGCGGGTACGGTATGGGATACCAACTGGAACAGTACTAATTCTAATTGGACTGCTGGTATGCCTGATTTTGGTAAGGCAAGTAATATACGTGTTTCAACCGGTGTGGCTTTACAGTGGTTATCACCTTTAGGTCCGTTAGTCTTCTCTTATGCGAAGCCAATTAAAGATTACGAAGGCGATAAATCTGAGCAATTCCAGTTTAATATTGGTAGAACGTGGTAGCGATGTAAGTAAAGTTGATGTCTTTTCTCAATATATAGAAAAGACATCTCATATCTGACAAAAAATTTATTTTGGGTTTTAAGGAGTCTATCGTGAAAAAATTGTTATGTGCCGCTGCCCTAGGAATGGCATTGACGATGTCAGCAGGCGCTCAAGCTGCAGATAAAGTAGGTGTTGTGAACATCGGTCAAGTTCTCCAAAAAGTGCCTAACCGTGATGCGGTAGAGAAACAGTTGGAAAATGAATTTAAATCACGTGATACCGAATTGCAAAATTTAGGTAAAGCATTACAAACTGCGGTTGAGAAATACCAAAAAGATGCACCAACCATGAATGCGACACAACGTGCTAATACAGAAAAAGATCTGGTTGCTAAACGTGAAGCTTATGCACAAAAAGCACAAGCTTTTGAGCAAGACTTTAGCCGTCGTCAAGCAGAAGAGCGTAATAAAATCATGAAACGTGTATTAGACGCTGTTGATGCTGTAGCGAAAAAAGAAGGTTATGATGTGATTTTAGATGCAAACACTGTTCCTTATTTCGCAGACGGTAAAGATATTACTGCTCAGGTTCAAAAACAGGTTAAATAATAGATGTTTTCAATTCGATTAGCTGATCTTGCTCAGCAATTGAATGCACAGTTACACGGCGATGGTGATATCACTATCGCCGGTCTTGCTTCAATGGGCTTAGCAAATGGTGAACAAATTACCTTTCTTTCCGATAGCCGCTATCGTGAAAAACTAAGTGAATGTCAGGCCGCTGCGGTGGTATTAACAGAGGCTGATCTTCCTTTTTGTCCTGTTGCTGCACTGGTGGTGAAAAATCCTTATCTGGCTTATGCACAAATGGCTCAGATTATGGATACTACGCCCGCGCCAGCACAAGATATACATCCTTCTGCTGTTATTGCCGCTGATGCTAAATTAGGGAATAACGTCTCAATTGGTGCAAATGCGGTCATTGAGTCAGGTGTTGAGTTAGGTAATAACGTAGTTATTGGTGCAGGATGTTTTATTGGTAAAAAAGCACATATCGGCGATAATAGCCGTTTGTGGGCAAATGTCTCTGTTTATCATGAAGTTATCATTGGTAAAGATTGTTTAGTACAATCTGGTACTGTCATTGGTTCTGATGGTTTTGGTTATGCCAATGAGCGTGGCAATTGGATTAAAATTCCTCAGTTAGGCTCAGTGATCATTGGTGACCGTGTCGAAATTGGTGCATGTACTACCATCGATAGAGGCGCATTAGATAACACAGTTATCGGTAATGGTGTTATCATTGATAACCAGTGCCAAATCGCACATAACGTCATTATTGGTGACAATACTGCTGTGGCAGGTGGTGTCATCATGGCGGGGAGCCTGAAAATTGGGCGTTACTGTATGATTGGTGGAGCAAGTGTTATCAATGGTCACATGGAAATTTGTGATAAAGTTACGGTAACAGGAATGGGGATGGTTATGCGTCCTATCACTGAACCTGGGGTTTATTCTTCTGGCATTCCGTTACAACCGAATAAAGCATGGCGTAAAACCGCAGCACTGGTGCTGCGAATTGATGAAATGCAAAAAAGGCTAAAGTCGCTAGAACGTCAAGTAGAAAATAGCGATAAGTAACAAGTAGCATCTTTGACGGTTGTTGTTACCTATTTTGCGACCTGCGCGTTAACTCCCTTTTTGAGTCACAGCAGGTCGTGTCATTCTTAATTAGATTCAGTTTTATTAGACAGGAAGAGTATTGCAATGAGTGATAATCATACTCTGCAAATCGAAGAAATTTTAGATTTACTTCCACACCGTTACCCATTTTTATTGGTTGACCGTGTCCTTGATTTTGAAGAAGGGAAATTTCTAAGAGCAGTAAAAAATGTATCTTTTAATGAGCCTTTCTTTCAAGGTCACTTCCCAGGCAAACCTATTTTCCCTGGTGTACTGATCCTCGAAGCAATGGCGCAGGCAACAGGTATTTTAGCATTCAAAAGCGTAGGAAAACTGGAACCCGGTGAACTTTACTATTTTGCTGCTATTGACGGTGCTCGCTTTAAACGTCCTGTCTTACCTGGAGACCAAATGGTTCTTGAGGTTGAATTCATTAAAGAACGCCGTGGCGTTGCACGCTTTAAAGGCGTCGCTAAAGTTGATGGAGAAATTGCCTGCGAAGCTGAGATGATGTGTGCTCGCCGCCGTGAGGTCTAGCTTATGATTGATAAATCCGCAGTAATTCACCCTTCTTCAATTATTGAAGAGGGTGCGGTAATTGGTGCTAATGTTCGCATTGGCCCTTTTTGCGTTATTGGTAGCCATGTTGAGATTGGTGAAGGTACAGATATCAAATCTCATGTGGTTATTAATGGCCATACACGCATTGGCCGTGATAATCAGATTTACCAATTTGCCTCTATCGGTGAAGTAAACCAAGATCTGAAATATCGTGGTGAGCCGACCCAAGTCATTATTGGTGATCGCAATCTTATCCGCGAAAGTGTCACTATTCATCGTGGTACGACACAAGGCGGTAATATTACTAAAATTGGCAATGATAACTTATTGATGATCAACACCCATGTTGCTCATGATTGTATCATTGGCGATCGCTGTATTATTGCAAATAACGGTACTTTAGGTGGACATGTCACTTTAGGTGATTATGTGATAATCGGTGGTATGAGTGCGGTTCACCAATTTTGTCAGATTGGTTCACATGTCATGGTGGGCGGCTGTTCCGGTGTAGCACAAGATGTTCCTCCTTTTGTGATTGCACAAGGAAACCATGCCACCCCTTATGGTTTGAATATTGAAGGATTAAAACGTCGCGGTTTTGCAAAAGAAGATCTGCATGCCATTCGTAACGCTTACAAGATACTTTATCGTAATGGTAAAACGCTTGAAGAAGCGCGAGAAGAGATTGCTCAATTAGCCGCAGACAATAATAATCAGTATGTAAAAATATTCAGTGATTTTCTGGAAAACTCAGCAAAATCAAACCGCGGTATTATTCGCTAATTAGGATATGACCTTGTCAGGCCAATCATCTATAAAACAGCGTCCGTTAGTTATCGGCCTTGTGGCTGGTGAAACGTCCGGTGATATCTTGGGCGCGGGATTAATCCGCGCTCTTAAACAAATGCATCCCAATATTCGTTTTGTTGGTGTCGCAGGTCCTTTGATGCAAGCAGAAGGTTGTGAAGCTTGGTATGAAATGGAAGAGCTTGCGGTGATGGGGGTCGTGGAAGTACTTGAACGTTTGCCACGATTATTGAAGATCAGAAAAGATCTCACTCAACGCTTTACACAACTTAAGCCAGATGTTTTTGTTGGTATTGATGCTCCTGATTTTAATATCACCCTTGAAGGTCGCTTAAAACAAAAAGGGTTGAAAACTATCCATTATGTCAGTCCATCAGTATGGGCTTGGCGTCAAAAACGGGTTTTTAAAATTGGTAAAGCAACGGATTTGGTTTTAGCTTTCCTTCCTTTTGAAAAAGCGTTTTACGATAAATATCAGGTTCCTTGTCGCTTTATCGGTCATACAATGGCTGATGCAATTGCGTTACACCCTGATAAAAAAGCGGCTCGTGAACACCTAGGTATTGATCAAGAGGCAATCTGTTTAGCTCTGCTACCAGGAAGTCGGCATTCTGAAGTGGAAATGCTCAGTGCGGACTTTATAAAAACAGCGCAGCGATTAAAGCAACAGATCCCCGCATTACATATTGTTGTCCCTTTGGTAAATGCGAAGCGACGGGCACAATTTGAACAAATACATCAAAGTGTTGCCCCAAAACTTGAAATCCAACTCTTAGATGGACAAGCAAGAGAGGCGATGACCGCCAGTGATGCGACTTTATTAGCATCTGGTACAGCCGCCTTAGAATGCATGTTAACGAAATGCCCGATGGTAGTGGGTTATCGTATGAAACCATTTACCTTTTGGTTAGCAAAAAAATTAGTTAAAACGCCCTATGTCTCTTTACCCAATTTATTAGCAGGACGGGAAATAATTAAAGAGTTGCTGCAAGAAGAGTGCACACCAGAAGCACTGGCAGAACAATTACTCCCCCTATTAACGGATGCGGAAAAAGCACAACACTTAAAAGAGATATTTTTACAATTACACTCAGCTATCCGTTGTCGTGCTGATGAGCAAGCAGCGAATGCAGTTTTAGAATTAGCAGGTCAATAATGGAATTTGTCTATCCTAAAGCAAACCTAATTGCTGGCGTCGATGAAGTCGGTCGCGGACCATTGGTGGGGGCGGTAGTTACTGCTGCGGTGATCCTCGATCCAGCTAATCCTATTCAAGGATTAATGGACTCGAAAAAATTGACCGAGAAAAAACGCAATGCGCTTTATGATGAAATAAAAGAAAAAGCATTATGTTGGGCTATTGGACGTGCTGAGCCTGAAGAGATAGATAAACTGAATATTCTTTGGGCAACGATGAAAGCCATGGAGCGTGCTGTCGCGGGATTATCCATAACGCCTGATATGGTCTTAGTCGACGGAAACCGTTGTCCTAACTTGCCAATGGCATCTCAAGCGGTGATTAAAGGTGATAGTTTAGTTCAAGAAATTAGCGCAGCGTCAATACTGGCTAAAGTTACCCGTGATAGGGAAATGGAACAGCTAGATAAACTTTATCCTGATTACGGCTTTGCCAAACATAAAGGCTATCCAACAGCCTTCCATATGGAAAAACTGGCTTCATTAGGGGCAACGCCTTATCATCGTAAAAGTTTTGCGCCTGTAAAACGTGCTTTAAATTTAGTCTAATCCACAGAGTAATTAATAAGATATGGCAGATCCTCGTTTTATCCATCTAAGGGTACACAGCGATTATTCAATGATCGATGGATTGGCAAAAACAGGGCCTCTTGTGAAGAAAGTGGCTTCGCTGGGTATGCCTGCTTTTGCAATTACAGATTTCACTAACTTATGTGGGTTAGTGAAATTTTATGGAGCGGCTCATGGTGCCGGTATCAAACCTATTGTTGGTGCAGATGTCTATCTGGAAACGGAACTATTAGGTGATGAATACGCGCATTTAACCATTCTCGCCCGTGATAATGTGGGATATCAAAACCTAACACTATTGATTTCTGAAGCTTATAAACATGGTTATGGTGCTGCCGGACCGGTTATCAAACAAGAGTGGTTAACAACATATAAAGAAGGTCTCTTGTTGCTTTCTGGCGGTAGAATGGGAGATGTTGGTAAATTCCTACTACGCGGTAATCGAGCTTTAGTTGAGCAATGTCTTGAATATTATCAAACGCACTTTCCTGATAGCTATTATTTAGAGCTTATTCGTACTGGGCGTCCGGATGAAGAGAGCTACTTACACGAAGCTGTAGCCTTAGCATCAGAAAAAGGGCTTCCTGTTGTTGCGACAAATGATGTCCGTTTTCTGGATAGTGATGATTTTGATGCTCATGAAATTCGCGTGGCTATTCATGATGGTTTCACATTATCCGATCCTAAACGTCCTAAACACTACAGTCCTCAGCAATATATGCGCACAGAAGAAGAGATGTGTGAGCTTTTTGCTGATATTCCTGAAGCATTAGAAAACAGTGTTGAAATAGCCAAACGCTGTAATGTGACCATTCGTTTAGGTGAGTACTTTCTTCCTCAATTCCCGACCGGGGATATGAGTACAGAAGATTTCTTAATTAAAAAGTCCAAAGAGGGCTTAGAAGAGCGCCTTGCCTTTTTATTTCCTGATCCGCAAGAGAGAGAAAAGCGACGTCCTGAATACGATGAGCGCCTTGAGATTGAACTTAAAGTTATTAACCAGATGGGATTTCCCGGTTACTTTTTGATAGTGATGGAATTTATCCAGTGGTCTAAAGATAACGGTGTTCCTGTAGGGCCAGGACGTGGTTCAGGTGCTGGCTCACTGGTGGCTTATTCGCTTAAGATAACAGATCTCGATCCTCTAGAGTTTGATCTACTGTTTGAACGTTTTCTTAATCCAGAACGTGTATCAATGCCTGACTTTGACGTTGACTTCTGTATGGAGAAGCGCGATAGAGTTATCGATCACGTTGCGGATATGTATGGTCGTGATGCCGTATCGCAAATCATTACCTTTGGTACTATGGCGGCCAAAGCTGTTATTCGAGATGTTGGGCGTGTTTTAGGACACCCTTATGGCTTCGTTGATAGAATTTCCAAGCTTGTTCCCCCTGATCCGGGAATGACGTTAGAAAAAGCCTTTGCCGCCGAGCCTCAGTTACCTGAAATTTACGAAGCTGATGAAGAAGTGAAATCGCTTATTGATATGGCGCGTAAATTAGAAGGGGTAACGCGTAATGCGGGTAAGCATGCCGGTGGTGTCGTTATTTCTCCAACCAAAATTACCGACTTTGCGCCACTTTATTGCGATCCGGAAGGGAATAACCCGGTTACACAATTTGATAAGAATGATGTTGAATATGCCGGTCTTGTTAAATTTGACTTCTTAGGGTTAAGAACGCTGACGATAATCAACTGGGCATTAGAAATGATTAATGCTCGACGGGCTAAAAAATCACTTGAGCCTGTTGATATATCAGCCATTTCATTAACCGATCAGCGTAGCTTCGATATGTTGCAACGCTCTGAAACCACAGCGGTATTCCAATTGGAATCCCGTGGCATGAAAGATCTGATAAAGCGTCTGCGACCAGACTGCTTCGAAGATATGATTGCGTTAGTTGCACTGTTTCGCCCAGGGCCTTTACAGTCGGGGATGGTGGATAACTTTATCGACCGAAAACACGGTGTTGAAGAGATTTCCTACCCTGATGTTAAATGGCAACATGAGAGCTTACAGCCTGTATTAGAGCCAACTTATGGTGTTATCTTGTATCAAGAGCAAGTGATGCAGATTGCACAGGTACTTGCCGGTTATACCTTGGGTGGCGCGGATATGTTACGACGCGCGATGGGTAAGAAAAAACCTGAGGAGATGGCAAAACAGCGCTCTGTGTTTGAAGCGGGGGCGATTAAAAATGGTGTTGATGGCGAATTAGCCATGAAAATCTTTGACTTGGTAGAGAAATTTGCCGGTTATGGATTTAACAAATCGCACTCAGCGGCTTATGCCTTAGTTTCTTATCAAACGCTCTGGTTAAAAGCTCACTATCCTGCGGAGTTTATGGCGGCAGTCATGACTGCCGATATGGATAATACCGAAAAAGTGGTCGGTCTGGTGGATGAATGTTGGCGAATGGGTTTAAAAGTCCTTCCTCCAGATATTAATAGTGGGCTTTATCATTTCCATGTTAATGATGAAGGCGAAATAGTGTATGGCATAGGGGCCATCAAAGGGGTTGGAGAAGGCCCTATTGAGGCAATTGTCGAAGCGCGTCAACAAGGTGGTCATTTTAAAGATATTTTTGATCTCTGTGCGAGAACAGAAACCAAAAAATTGAATCGCCGAGTGATGGAAAAACTGATAATGTCAGGCGCATTTGATAAATTAGGGCCTCACCGTGCAGCATTAATGTCTTCGCTGGAAGATGCCTTAAAGGCGGCAGATCAACACGCAAAAGCGGAAGCCATTGGGCAATCCGATATGTTTGGTGTATTGGCAGAAGCCCCAGAGCAAGTGGAACGTTCTTATGCCAATGTACCTAAATGGCCAGATCAAGTTGTTTTAGAAGGTGAGCGAGAAACCCTCGGTTTATATTTAACGGGACATCCCATCACCCGTTATCTAAAAGAAATTGAACGATATGCGGCAGGAACCCGTCTAAAAGATTTAGTACCTACCCCCCGAGGTCAGATGGTAAAAGTGGCAGGATTAGTCCTTGCTTCGAAAGTCTTTACCACTAAACGAGGGAATAGAATTGGTATATGTACGTTAGATGATCGTTCTGGTCGTTTGGAAATTATGTTATTTTCCGATGCATTAGATAAATACCAACATCTATTGGAACAAGATCGGATTTTAATTGCTACCGGGCAGGTCAGCTTTGATGATTTCAACGGTGGGCTTAAAATGACAGTCCGCGAATTAATGGATATTAACGAAGCGCGTGAAAAATATGCTCGAGGGCTTGCTATCTCGTTATCAGACAGGCAAATTAATGAGCAATTATTAAATCGTCTTCGCGGCGTTTTAGAACCTCATCGTTCAGGCACGATCCCGGTTCATCTTTATTTTCAAAAGCATGATGCCTGTGCACGTTTGCGTTTTGGTGCAACATGGCGAGTAACGCCGACTGATATGCTTTTGACCGATCTGCGAACTCTGCTGGGTAATGAGCAGGTGGAATTAGAATTTGACTAGAATAGGAATGTTATGAGTCTTAATTTTCTGGATTTTGAACAGCCAATTGCCGAGTTAGAAGCGAAAATCGATTCGCTAACCGCAGTTAGCCAACATGATGAAAAAATTGATATTAATATTGATGAAGAAGTTGCACGCTTAAGAGAAAAAAGTTTAGAACTTACTCGAAAAATTTTCTCTGATCTTGGTGCATGGCAAGTGGCACAACTTGCTCGTCATCCATTAAGACCTTATACCCTTGATTATATTAATCGTGTTTTTACTGATTTTCAGGAGTTGGCGGGCGATCGCGCTTATGCTGATGATAAAGCGATTGTCGGTGGTATTGCTCGTTTAGACGGTCGTCCGGTGATGATCATTGGTCATCAAAAAGGACGTGAAACGAAAGAAAAAATTCGTCGTAATTTTGGTATGCCGGCTCCTGAAGGTTATCGCAAAGCGCTGCGTTTAATGGAAATGGCACAACGTTTTAAATTACCTATTATCACTTTTATTGATACTCCGGGAGCTTATCCGGGGGTGGGCGCTGAAGAGCGTGGACAATCAGAAGCGATTGCTCGTAATTTAAGAGAAATGTCTCGCTTTGGTGTGCCAATTATTTGTACCGTTATTGGCGAAGGTGGCTCTGGTGGTGCTTTGGCGATTGGTGTGGGTGATAAAGTGAATATGTTGCAGTACAGCACCTATTCCGTTATTTCGCCAGAAGGTTGTGCTTCTATTCTATGGAAGAGTGCTGATAAAGCACCATTAGCTGCTGAAGCTATGGGGATCACGGCAAATCGTTTAAAAGAATTAAAATTGATTGATACGGTGATCCCTGAACCTTTAGGTGGTGCTCATCGTCATTATGATGAAATGGCAGCATCACTAAAAGCACAGCTAAAAGCTGATTTAGCGCAGTTAGATGAGTTTGATACAGAAGAACTCACTAACCGCCGTTATCAACGCTTAATGGAATATGGCTATTGCTGATTGAGCGGGTACTTAGCTAGCCATTAAAAAGATCACTCCCCATGCTATAGCATGGGGTTTTTTTTATGGCGAATAGGATCAGGCTATTATCACACCACTATCATTCCAGCTAATTTTTCTTTTATAAAACTATTTCTATTGTTAATAGTAATAGCTTGTGATACTTTCATTTTTAATTATATATCAATATGTTAACTCGATCTCAAATATAAGATTTATGTTTATCTTTGCTTAAAAAATACGTAACCCTACCTATGATTTGATAAGGCTTATCGTTAATCAAAGAAGGAAAAGTTATGATTTCATTTAGCAACAAAGTAGGCATTATCACCGGAGGTAATAGTGGTATCGGTTTAGCTAGCGCTGAGAAATTTTTATCACTAGGGGCATCGGTTGTTATTACTGGAAGTCATTCAGGTCGTGGGGAAAAAGCACAAAACTATTTGCAAGATAAAGGGTTTTCCGCAGAATTTGTTCAAATGGATGCCGCCAATGAGCAAGATAATCAACAACTGGTTAAGCATGTAGTAAAACATTATGGCAAAGTGGATTTTTTATTTGCTAATGCGGGTGTTTTAACCGATACCGTTGCCGATAAATTACATTACGATCAATGGAAAAAAGTGCTTGATGTTAATCTTAATGGACTATTTCTTATTAACCGCGCGGTTATTCAACATTGGTTAGAAACTAAAACCACAGGCGCTATTGTTAACTGTAGTTCAATCTGCTCTTTTGTCGGCCAGCATGCATTTCCTGCTTATTGCTCCTCTAAAGGGGGCATTAAATTACTCACACAAACGTTAGCGCTTGATTATGCCAGTCAAGGTATTCGTGTTAATGCTGTTTGTCCAGGCTATATTGATACTCCTTTATTAGAGGGGCGTGAATTAGACAAACAAAAACTCGTCGCTTTACACCCTATTGGTCGGTTAGGTACACCTGAAGAGGTGGCTAATGTTGTTGCCTTTTTAGCAAGTGATGCCGCCTCGTTTGTCACAGGGGCTTCTTATCTCGTTGATGGTGGCTTTACGGCATAATTAAACCCATGACAGCGATGAGGACAGCATTTTCTTAGTATCGTTATCAGCTTAAGTGAAAAGTTATATTCTGCTTTCTTTTTTATTATGTTGCGGCGAAAGGTTGTGTTCGTGCAAAATGCAATGGAAAGGCTTAACATAACCCATTGAATTCTTCGATAACTGATAATGCTATGGAACTGAAAAATTGTCCTCTTATTAACGAAATTAAACGACAAATTGGCTCTCATACTCATATTTTAGTGGGTTTTAGTGGTGGAGTTGATTCAACCGTTTTATTGCATGGGTTGGTTTGCTTACGTGATAAATATCAACTTCCTTTAGAATTAACGGCAATTTATGTTCATCATGGATTGAATTCAAAAGCCGATGATTGGCTCACGCATTGCGAACATTTTTGTCATAACTGGCAGGTCAGTTTTATCAGTGAAAGAGTACAAGTCAATGGGAAAGAAGGGGGGATTGAGCAGGGTGCCAGAGAAGCGCGCTATCAAGCTTATCGCCAATATTTACAGCCTAATCAAGTTTTAGTGACGGCACAACATCAAGATGATCAAGCGGAAACTTTCCTATTAGCGCTTAAACGCGGTAGTGGACCGGCAGGGTTGTCTTCAATGCCTGCAAAAATGCCTTTTGAACAAGGGTATTTATTACGACCATTACTTAATATTACACGTGAACAAATCGAAGCTTATGCACATGAGCACGGTTTATTATGGATTGAGGATGATAGTAATCAAGATGATCGCTATGATCGCAATTTCTTACGTTTACATGTTATGCCTCTATTGACTCAGCGCTGGCCACATTTTTCTCAAGCTGTCACTCGTAGTGCAGCACTGTGTGGTGAACAAGAAGCGCTCTTAGATGAGTTACTCGATGTAGAATTGCAGCAATTGATTGATGAGCATCAGAGTTTAGATATCAATTTATTGTCCCGCTGTAGCGAAATAAAACGTAATGCATTGTTGCGTCGTTGGTTTGCTAAATGTAATAAAAGCATGCCATCAAGATCTCAATTGTCGCGGCTATGGCAAGAAGTTGCTTTAGCTAAAGCAGATGCAGAGCCACGGTTACGTTTTTTCCAAGATGAAGTTAGGCGTTATCAACAACGCCTCTATCTTGTACCTGTTATGGAAGAACTAACGGATAGGGTTATCGAATGGTCATTATCACAACCTTTAATTTTGCCTAATCAGTTAGGGATATTAGCGGTGAGTCGTGATAGCGGTAAAACAATCTGCAGAGCACCGTTAGCAGATGAAAAAGTGACGGTTCGTTTTGGCTTAACGGCTTCATCTTTACGTATTGTTGGGCGAAATTTGGCCAGATCAAGCAAGAAAATTTGGCAAGAGCTTAATATTGCCCCATGGCAAAGAACTCGTATCCCATTGATTTATTATAACGATACATTAATTGCAGCGGTTAATACTTTTGTGACTTTAGAGGGAAATGCAACAACAGAACAAAGTATAACAATTGAGTGGCAAGCGTCGTAAACAACCGCCAATTACGGCGGTTGTTTATGTAAATAGTTATTCAGATTTGATTATGATAGTGCCAAGTTCGGGATGAGAAAAACTGGCAATAATATCCAGTCGTAAATCTTTTGCACCCTCAGATGTTTTTACTTTCAGATATTCAACTTTTTTACTTAAAAAGAGATCATCTGCGACACCATCAATTTGCTCACCATTATGTAATTCAATATGGAGTGTTAAGCCTCGTTGGCAAGCTAACTCCAAATATTCATAATCATCACAATTAATTGGTTGATATTCTGTATTTGTTGACATATTCCCTCACCACTCGTTCGTGGCGGTATTGCCGCCAGTGAATAATTCAGAATAAAATCATTATGCTGTTATTCGAAGTGATCACAATAGTTATTGTGATAATTTTCTGAAATAGTGCATTCTGCGACAAGATTTAAGAATTTATACTAAAACGTAGTGTAATTATCTTAAAGGGGGTTTTATTCACCCTTTTTGCTTAAAAAAATGCTAAACTAGCATTGAAAACGAGAAATTAGAAAGTACCCAGAACTTAGGGAGTTGATGATGGGGAAAAAACTTTTATTTGCAGCCATTGCTGCAGGGTTATTTATTATGTCAGGCTGCCAGAATAATATTGGCCTGTCACTCGATGGTAAAATTGTTGATCAAACATATAACAGTATTCTACCTTGTGCCGATTGTTCTGGTATCGACACGACTATTCTTGTCAATCAAGATGGCTCTTATGTAATGGAGCAAAGTTACCAAGGCACTTCTGATGACAATCGAAGTTTTTTTGAGTCAGGTACTTGGTCATTAAGTAAAGATAAACTGACCTTGACTAATAGTTATGGCGAGAAGAGTTACTATTTACCTCGTGAAGATAAATTAGTTATGTTGGATATCGATGGTAATGTAATTAATTCGGGTCTTAATTATACCTTAGCAAAGGTTCAACCTAAGCAGTTAGCGGGGGAATTTACCTATTTTGCTGACGCTGGAACCTTTAAAGATTGCCAATCTGGACGTGTCTATGCCGCTGATGGATTAGTATTAGAAAAAGGCTATTTTGCTACAGGCGTTGATGGCGGAACACCTGTCTATCTAGAGGTCAGAGGTTACTATAGTATTCGTCCTTCAATGGAAGATGGACAGTATGATCGTGCATTAGTGGTTACCGATAATAAACCACGCTTTGATCGTCATGGCTCTTGCAATAGCCGTCGTAATAGCAGAAGTTAATTCATTATAAAAAAACCGCTTTAAATAAAGCGGTTTTTTTTACGTTTAACAAAAGTGGTAACAGCAGTCGTTAAGTTTGGTCAGTTTAGCCCATAAGGGCTAAACAATATTAAATGGATTAAACCAGTTGCTCTTTAATAAAGGCAACAACATCATTCACATTGACCAGCGATTTATCATCACTACGGCGTGCTTTATACTCAACTTGTTCGTTATCCAGATTACGATCACCAATCACGATGGTGTGTGGTACACCAATCAGTTCCATATCTGCAAACATCACACCTGGGCGCTCTTTGCGATCATCAAATAATACATCAATACCCTGTGCACGTAAGTCAGCATAGAGTTTCTCTGCTACTTCTTTTACACGATAAGAACGATGCATGTTCATTGGTAAAATGGCAACTTGGAAAGGTGCGATAGCATCAGGCCAGATAATACCACGGGCATCATGGTTTTGTTCGATTGCCGCTGCAACGATACGAGTAATACCAATACCATAACAACCCATAGTCACAACTTGGTTATGGCCTTCTTCGTTTTGTACCGTCGCTTTTAATGCTTCAGAATATTTCTTACCTAGTTGGAAGATATGACCGACTTCAATACCACGTTTGATAAGTAAAGTACCTTTACCATCTGGGCTTGGATCACCTTCGACAACATTACGGATATCCGCCATTTCAGCAAGAGGTAAATCACGCTCCCAGTTAATACCAAAGTAGTGTTTACCATCAATATTTGCACCAGCACCAAAATCGCTCATAACAGATACAGCGCGATCGATAATGATTGGTAATGGCAAGTTAATTGGACCAAGAGAGCCTGGACCTGCATTAACAGCTTGGCGGATCTCTTCTTCAGTCGCGAAAACTAAAGGTGAAGCGACAATGCTACATTTTTCTGCTTTTATTTCATTGAGCTCATGATCACCACGGACTAATAAAGCCACTAATTTATGACCACTTTCTTCAGTTGCATGAACAATAAGTGTTTTAACTGTTTTTTCAATAGGCAGATTAAATTGTTCAACTAATTCAGCAATAGTTTTTGCGTTTGGTGTATCTACTAAACGTAACTCTTCTGTTGCTGGTGAACGAGGTGTTGCTGGCATAACCGCTTCTGCTAATTCAATATTAGCAGCATAGTCAGATGCTGTTGAGAATACGATATCATCTTCTCCGCTATCTGCTAATACTTGGAATTCATGAGAGGCACTACCACCAATAGAGCCTGTATCAGCCAATACTGGACGGAAGTCTAAACCAATACGAGTAAAGATATTGCTATAGGCTTGATACATTCTGTCGTAAGTCTCTTGTAGAGACTCTTGAGAGATATGGAATGAATAGGCATCTTTCATGATAAACTCACGTGAACGCATAACACCAAAGCGCGGGCGTACTTCATCACGGAATTTAGTTTGAATTTGGTAAAGGTTGAGTGGTAGTTGTTTGTAAGAGGTGATTTCATTACGAACAATATCGGTCACCACTTCTTCATGGGTTGGACCTAAAACAAAAGGACGCTCACCGCGATCTGTAAAACGCAACAATTCTGGGCCATATTGTTCCCAACGGCCACTTTCTTGCCATAGATCAGCAGGCTGAACAACCGGCATTGAAATTTCAAGTGAGCCTGCGTTGTCCATCTCTTCACGAACAATTTTCTCAATTTTTCTCAGGACACGAACACCGGTCGGCATCCAATCATAAAGGCCAGATGCGAGTTTACGGATCATACCTGCGCGAAGCATGAGTTGATGGCTGACAATTTCGGCATCAGCAGGCGTCTCTTTCAAAGTAGAGAGCAAATAGTGGCTAGTACGCATTATTAGGTTCCATTAGAACAAAAATACTTAGGCTGACTGTCAGGCCAGTCTACATCAATATAAATAGAGAAAGTCTTTAGTCTACCAGTGACTTAGGTTTGCCAAAAGAGGCAAAGCATTTTTTTCAATCTGATTTGCTTAAAGACAAGAAGTTTCAATGTTAGTAAGTGCAAGTTAGCGCGGTTCTATACTAAGAACAAGTGTTTGCTGCCCATTGACTTGCCAACGAATATTAAAATCCAGTAAATGCACGGCATATACTCTATCACTTTGTTCGCTTTTTTTATAAGCAGGACGCGGATCTTGTTGCAATACTTGAGTGATAAATCGCATAAGATGAGGATATTGATGAGAGTAATATTGTAACTGCTGTGTGGCATCTTCAGAAAAAAGAATCTCCATCTCTTCATGAGGAGCATATTGGGCAAAGCCTGCTGTTGCATCAGCAATAGATTCAGCATAGGGAAGGTACGGCTTGATATCAATAATGGGGGTTCCATCAATAAGATCTAGACTGCCTAGTTGCAAGATCACCGATTGCTTTTCAATAATGATATCTTTTAGCTCGACTAATGACATGCCGATAGCATTAGGGCGAAAAGTTGAGCGAGTGGCGAAAACCCCGAGTTTGCTATTCCCCCCTAATCTTGGTGGGCGCACTAATGGATGCCAACCTTGTTGCGCTGTTTGATGAAAAATAAATAATAACCAAAGATGGCTAAATTGTTCTAAGCCTCTTACTGCATCAGGATGATTATAAGGTGTGTGTAGTATTAGCTGGCCTACGCCATCCTGGACTAATCCAGGTTGGCGAGGAACGGCAAATTTCTCTTTATAAGGGCTGATAATATGCCCTATAGATGTTATTTGGTAGCTATTCATTGAGTAATTAATAGTGCTGAACCTTCACAGATTGCCGATTGATAGCAACCCATTCCTGTGACTATTTGGCATTCATGTAATAAAACTGCATTCGCATTTTTATAAGCCGCTTTGATAGCCATTCTTTTTTTCGCAGCAGGTAAGCTTGCGGGTGGATCTTGTAGTGTTTGTCGGCAAGATTCACCGGCAACAACACCTAAATCTTTAAAAGGCGCACCTAAAAGATCTTCTGTTTTTTCAACAATGCGAACAGGAGATAAAGTTTGCTGTTTGGGCTTTTGTGGTTGGTCAGGTTTATTTAAACGCATATCCGTAAACTTAGACTGATCAACATCAGATGATTTCTGCATTGAACAGCCGGTCATAAACAGCGCTATAATGCCAATAAGTAGCAAGCGCATGTGCATGGGTATATCCTCTTTATTATTGTCTATACAAAAATTAAACCGCCCTAATTTAATGCAAATTAGCCCAGTAAAAAAGAGAAAGGCGAACAAATGTCCGCCTTTTTTATTATTAAGTTGAGTTGTGAGATGATTACCAACCTTTTACTGCACCACCGTTAAAAATCTTATTCGCAGCGCTATCAACTTCATCTGTTTGATAAGATTGAATAAATTTCTTCACATTTTCATCATCTTTATTGTCTTCACGGGCAACAATAAT
The DNA here is from genome assembly GCF_000160755.1 of Proteus mirabilis ATCC 29906. Lineage (GTDB taxonomy): Bacteria > Pseudomonadota > Gammaproteobacteria > Enterobacterales > Enterobacteriaceae > Proteus > Proteus mirabilis. Next base: position 3,266 of record NZ_GG668579.1, on the reverse strand, counting down.
ATTGACATAAGGTGAATCTTTATCTTCAACAAAAATACCATCTTTTGCTGGAGTTAAGTTAACTTGACTCGCATAGGTTGTATTAATAACCGCTAAGTAGATTTTTTGATCATCTAAAGAGCGCGGTAATTGTGGTGCTTCTAACTCAACTAATTGTATGTTTTTCGGATTTTCAATGATATCCAGTTTAGTCGGTAATAAACCAACCCCTTCCTTTAATTTCACTAATCCTACTTTTTCTAAAAGTAGCAGTGAACGACCTAAGTTGGTTGGATCATTAGGGATAGCCACTTGTGCACCATCGGGTAAATCTGCTAAATCCGTTATTTTTTTAGAATAACCCGCAATAGGGTAAATAAAGGTATTACCTACAGCCGTAATTTTGTAATTACGATCTTTGATTTGTTGATCTAAATAAGGCTTATGTTGAAAGGCATTAATATCAATATCACCACGGCTTAATGATTCATTAGGCATGACAAAGTCATTGAAAGTGACGAGTTCAACATTAAGTCCATATTTATCTTTAGCGACTTGTTTAGCAACTTCAGCAACTTGTTGTTCAGAACCAGAAATAACCCCCACACGGATATGATTGGGATCTTTTTCTTTTTCGCCACAACCTGCTAAAGCTAAAGCACCGACTAACGTACTGACTACAGCAAGTGATTTAAATTTCAATGACATAGATTTACCCTTTCTTTGAACTGGTTAAATAAAAGGTTTCATACAAACTACATTTATTGATTAGATAGTAGATGAATAGAAACCTTTAATTCATTTATTTATGTGTTGTCAGTTTAACTAAACGATCGCCAATAAACTGAATGATAAAAACAAGAATAACAAGTAGTACAATGACGGTATTCATTACTGTGGCATTATAGCCCACATAACCATACTGATAACCAATTTGACCTAAACCACCGGCACCCACAGCGCCCCCCATTGCGGAATAACCGACTAATGTAATGAGTGTAATGGTCGCAGCATTAATTAAACCTGGTAAAGATTCTGGTAATAAAACTTTCTTGATTATCTGCATTGGTGTTGCCCCCATGGCACGAGAAGCTTCAATTAAACCATGAGGTATTTCTAATAAGGTATTTTCTACCATACGTGCAATAAAAGGTGCAGCTCCTACAGTTAACGGAACGATAGCCGCCTGTAAACCAATGGATGTTCCTACTACCATACGTGTAAAAGGGATCATCCAAACTAATAAGATAATAAAAGGGATGGCCCTAAAAATATTAACTAAAGCAGAAATCACTTTATAAGCGGGGGAGTTCGCCATAATTTGCTCTGGACGAGTCACATAAAGTAAGACACCTAATGGTAATCCAATGACAAAACCAAAAAAGCCTGAGACAAATGTCATGACTAAGGTTTCCCAGATCCCACTAATTAATAAATAAATCATTCCTTCAGACATAACCGAGAACCTCTACTTTCACATGATGCTCTTCTAAAAACGCGATAGACTTTTCTGTGTTACCATTTTTACCGTGTAATTCTGCTAGCATCACGCCAAACTTTACTCCACCGGCATAGTCCATTTGAGAACTTAAAATATTAATATCAGCATCAAAACGACGAGCAACAATAGACATTAATGGCGCATCAACAGATAACCCATTAAATTCAAGCTTTAACAGCGGGAATAAGCCTTCTTCCCACTCTGGCTTCATACGTTCTTTATAATCGTCAGGAATATCCAATTGTAATGTTGATTGAATAAATGCTTGAGAAACGGGTGTTTTAGGGTGAGAGAAAACCTCACTTACCGCATCACTTTCAACTAATTGACCACCACTGATCACGGCAACTTGGTCACAAATACGTTTTACAACATCCATTTCATGAGTGATAAGTAAAATAGTTAACCCTAAACGACGATTAATATCTTTTAACAGTTCTAAAATAGAACGTGTCGTTGCAGGATCAAGAGCACTAGTTGCCTCATCACACAATAAAACGTTTGGTGAATTAGCTAATGCTCGAGCAATCGCAACACGCTGCTTTTGTCCCCCTGATAAATTGGCAGGGTAATACTCTTTTTTATCTGCTAAACCCACTAATTCTAATAACTCATTAACACGTTTATTAATATCTGCACGCGGCGTGTTATCAAGTTCTAGAGGTAAGGCAACATTATCAAATACCGTTCTTGAGGACAGTAAATTAAAATGTTGGAAAATCATGCCAATGCCACGACGTGCTTTGGTTAATTCTTTATCAGATAATTTTGTTAGATCACGACCATCAACCCAAACTTCACCTGATGTCGGCTTTTCTAACATGTTTACACAGCGTATGAGAGTACTTTTACCTGCACCTGACGATCCAATCACACCAAAAATCTGCCCTTGTGGCACATGCAGGTTAATATTTGATAGCGCTTGTATTGAACGCGCTCCCTGCTTAAATACTTTATTTATATTCGTCAGTTTAATCATCTTGTTCTTTATATAAGTAGAATATGGGACATTCACGCTATTCTGCCCGAGTTAAAATAGATGTTAAGGCGTCTAGACGTCCAAGTCAACAAAAAAGAGCAGAAGCGTAATAGGTAATAATAGTCAATAAAAGAAAGAAAGGTGGATATGCTTCTCTATATAAGAAAAAACATGCGATACTAAGCGCAAATATCTAAAAGGAGTAATGCTGTGAGCAAGGGGATTTCTGCGATTTTTTTAGATCGCGATGGAACGATTAATATCGATCATGGTTATGTATCTGAAATTGATAACTTTGAATTTATCGAAGGTGTGATTGAAGCAATGGCTGAATTAAAAGCCATGGGATATGCTTTAGTGCTAGTGACTAATCAGTCAGGTATTGGTCGAGGGTATTATAGTGAAGATCAGTTTTTACATTTAACTGAATGGATGGATTGGTCTTTAGCTGATCGAGGCGTCGATTTAGACGGCATTTATTATTGCCCACATCATCCAGATGCAATTATAGAAGAATACAAAAAAGAGTGTGACTGTCGTAAACCTGCAACAGGTATGTTTATGGATGCGAAAGCACAATTAAACATCGATATGGCATCTTCTTATATGGTGGGAGATAAAAAAGAAGATATGTTGGCAGCAAAAGCGGCTGGCGTTGGGCATAAAATTCTCGTTCGCACAGGAAAAGCGATTACAGAAGAGGCCGAAACTTGTGCAGATTTTGTTCTAGATAGCTTAGCTGACCTGCCAAAATGGCTTAAAAGCCACAAAAAATAGGCACTTCGTTTAATTAACCAACAAACAAAC
>NZ_GG668580.1:46780-118066 GCF_000160755.1 Proteus mirabilis ATCC 29906 | reverse complement strand
ACTGGGTTGGCTTTTTTGCATTTGATATTTTTTATTCTCAATTTTATCCTTTAACTAAGGAAAAGAGTTATTTCAATTGCTGATAGAGTAAACTGCCAGCAGCGGCTCCTGCCACATCATAAGCAAAATCATGCCAGCTCCATCCCGTACCTTGTGGTCGACTATCATAAAGCTCTTTAGCGACGCCTAAACTTATTGAAAAGGATAAGCCAATAACTAATCCTTCTCGATAAGAATAGTTCTGATGATCTGCGTAAGCATTAGCTCCTGCGGAGGCTACCATAGAAAATAAAAAATGCTGTGCTTTATCTTTTCCTTGCCAATCATCATTGGCAACATGAAAGGATTGACAACCATTTAACGTGACGAGTGAAAGTAAAACTATCAGATAGAAGCCATTACGCTTTAGTTTCATATAATATCCACGCCTTATTACTATATCTTGATCGTTAGATAGTTGAGCTTAAATCTTAATAAGTTGAAGTATAGTGGATTATAGCGACAAAAAAGCCTTACTTATTTTAAGTAAGGCTTATAAATAGTGCTTAGCAGTATAGTTAAATTAGAGTATACGACTAATTAGTCTATCAACACGGATACGCCGTAAACGTTTAATTAATTTTTTCACTTTTAGAGGGTAAAATTTAATACTCTCTAATTGTTGATAGCTTTTAACAATCAGTGTTTTTTCTCTGATACAAGCTAACTCTTTATGGCGTTGTTCATGTAATTCATGATGTGGATCGTGAATTAAGATGGCATTTTCAAGATCTAATCCCCAAGCTCGAGGGTTTAGATTATTACCTGTAATTAATTGCCACTCATCATCAACCCACATGCCTTTTAAATGATAGGTATTATCACCGTCTTTCCAAAGCCTTACTGTTAATTGGTCATTATCAATAAAACGTTGAAAACGTTGGGTGAATTTACGAAGATTAATCTCATACAAATAAGGCAAAGCACCTATTATTTTAAAGGGCTCTTCTGGCGGAATATAAAAGTCATTTGCCGTTTTATCACCAATAATAATCTCAACCTGTTTACCATTTCTCAGTAAATGACTAATTTGGCGCACCAAAATAGCAGGTAAATTAAAATAAGGTGTACAAATAACCAACTTTTCTTCAGTCACGGCCATGAGGTGGGAAATAGTCTTATTCAAGATATTTTTCTTGCCTAAGCCGACTAATGGAGTCACTGTTAACTGATTATTTGAGGCATTTCCTTTTATATCGTAACCATCATGTGTGCGTAAATTAAAGCGGAATTGACGGATACAATTTTTAATTTCTGCACAACGCACTCTCTCTTCTGAATCAAGACGTTGAATAGCATCTGATTGCAAAAGGCTATCGACAATGAATTGCTTCATTGTGTTTGCGAGTTCAGCATTATGAATGATGTGATATCTGTCATAACGGTATTTATCAAGTTTATGCAAATAGACGTTATTAATACTTGCACCACTGTAAATAACCGTATCATCAAAGATAAACCCTTTTAGATGTAATACGCCTAATGCTTCACGTGTATTAACAGGAATACCATAAATAGGGACGTCAACATCAGGATGCTGTTGTGCAACTTTATGATACCAATCTGCATTTGTTGCATCAGCAGAGACACCTATACGACCGCGTTGAGCACGATGCCAATCAACAATAACGGTGATGGAAAGTTCAGGACGTTGTTGTTTTGCGGTATAAAGTGCTTCAAGGATCTCCTCGCCCGCTTCATCATGTTCTAGATAGAGTGCGGTAATAAAAATCTCTTTTTGAGCTTGCGCGATATATTTCAATAAGGTGCTGCGAAACGCGGATGTCTGATAAAGCGTTTCAACATCAGCAACTGACTGAGCTAATTTAGGCAGTTGTGCAAGGTGTTGTTGATGCTTAGCAAGTTTTAGTTTAGACAACATCACAGTGCTTATTTCTCTTGTTTATGATGACTAAAAGAGTCATCTTCTATGTAAAAAATTCTGTAACCGATCTTCTGATCATAACATTAGTTATATAGGATGTACGCATAAAATCATCTTATAGAGTGAATTTCTCTTAGGATGTGTGAATAATCACATTCAGAAATTTTCTATTCGCGATTTTATCACTATACATCACTGAGAGGATCAAGAAGCAAGTTGAGATTGACTATTCCTTCATCAAACTGTACTTCCACAGAAAACCCTAATTTTTTAGCTAGACTTATCATATTACGATTTTCAGGCATGGTAATGGCAGTTAACCGTTTGATGCCATGCGCCTTAGTATAGTTGATTAATTTCATCATTAATTGGTGACCCAGTGTATTACCTTTTAAATCAGAGCGTACCAAGATAGCAAATTCAGCCTGTTGATTATCAGGATCTGCCATAGCTCGAGCAACACCAATAATTTCTGGATCATCGTGAAGGTGGCGAATGGCGACAAAAGCCATCTCACGATCGTAATCAATCTGTGTCATATTAGCGAGATCGTCATGGGTAAATTCGCTGATCTCACTAAAATAGCGATAATAGAGATCTTCTTTGGTCACTTGATTAATAAAGGTTTTTAGTAGAGGTTCATCTTCAGGCAAAATAGGTCGAATAAAACAAGGTTTGCTATCTCTTAAAAAGAAAGTTTCTTCTAATTCATTGGGATACGGGCGAATAGAAAGTTTTTGATGAGGATCGCCTTCGATAGGTGACAGCTCCATAGCCACGTCTAACAAAGTGAAATCATTACCCGATACTAACAACGGATGTATGTCGAGCCTGACAATTTGTGGACAATCTAATAGTAAGTGTGAAACTTGCACCAAAAAATGGCTTAAGCTTAGGATATTCAGTGGTTGTAATGCACTTCTAGGTTGGAGCTTGCCACTTTTTATTGCATTAATGACCAGATAACGAGCTAGCGCCATATTAAGTGGTGGCAAAGCAACGGCAGCTTTTGTTTCGATTTGCCACTCAACGCCTCCTTCTCCTAATAGAATTAGTGGGCCAAAGATGGGGTCTTGTTCAATCGCAACACGTAGCTCTTGGGAGCCTGCACGGTTTGCCATACTTTGTACTAATAGTCCTTGAATTTTCGCTTGTGGGTAAAGCTCGCTTACCCGCTCGATAATGGCATGTGCAGCCGATTCAACTTCATTGCTGTCTCTTAAATATAACATAACCCCCTGAACTTCCGATTTATGAGGTATATCAGGAGAGCGTAATTTCAGCGCGACCGGATAACCTATTTTTTCTGCAATACTGACCGCTTCTTGTGCATTATGAGCAATCCAAGTAGGTAAAGTATTAAAGCCATAGGCTTCCATAATGGGCTGGACTTGGTGTGTATCAAGGCGATACTGTTTTTTGTCGAGAGCGTCTTCAATACAGCGATGGGCTTGCTGGGTGTTCATTTTTATTTCTAAAGGTAATGCCGGCGTTTCCTTTAGTTGTTTTTGGTTTCGGCGGTACTCCACCATATGCATAAAAGCGGTAATTGCGCCTTCAGGAGTGCGATAAGTGGGAATACCCGCTTCACTAAATAATTTACGTGATTGTTGAGATGAATATTCGCCTCCCCAATTAGTAAATAGAGTGAGCCATTTTCTTCTGGGGTGCTTATTAATTGCTTCAATAACTTTTTGTGCTGTTTCAATACTTGGTGCAATAGCACTTGGTGTATGAATTAAGAGTAATGCATCATGATCATGGCTATCTAATAGACAATTCACTGCCCTAATATAGCGCTCTACCGTGGTATCATCACCTAAATTAAGCGGATTACGAATAGCAGATGTGTCTTGCACAATGGCTTGCAATTGTTGCTGAGTATCAGCAGATAATTGTGCTAATTTGCCTGACTGTAAAAATAATTCATCTACGGCCATTGCCGCAGGAGCGGAACCATTGCTGATGATCATCAGTTTCTCGCCTTTTAATGGCGTCATATAACTGAGGGTTTCAACCGCTGAAAACATCTCATGAGTATCTTGTACGCGTAACAGTCCTGCGCGTTGGAAGGCTGCATCATAAGCAACATCATAACTTGGCGTATCGCCTAAGAGTAATTGGGCTTTTTGTGTTCGACCACTTTTTATAACTAGTATTGGCTTATTGCGTGATGCACTACGTGAGGCAGACATAAAGCGCCTTGCATCATGAATATGCTCTAAATGCAGTAATATTGCACTGGTTTTACTATCTCTTGCTAGAAAATCCAGTAAATCATCAACTTGGATATCTTGGTTATCACCTAATGCAATAAAATAGGAAAAGCCAATATTGCGGTAATACGCCCAATCTAGGATGGTGTTAGCTACTGCTGCTGATTGTGAGATAAATGCCAATTTGCCTTTTTTTACAGGAAGGGGTGAAAAGCTGGCATTTAAGCCTTGCCAAGGGGCTAATAAACCTAAACTATTTGGACCTAACAAGCGAATATGGTATTGCTGGCAGAGTGTCTTAATAGCTTGAAATTGTTCTGATTGTGCTGAAAGAACAATCACGGCTTTACAGCCTGATTGACCTAATTGCTCAAGAAGTTCAAGATTGCGGCGATGATGAGTACAGATAATTGCCAAGTCTGGTACTTGGGGGAGTTTATCAATAGAAGGATAAGTAAAAACACCAGAAACAGAATTGCGAGTCGGATTGACTGGAAAGACTGGCCCATTAAACCCACCACTGAGTAAGTTTTTCATCATTGTGGTTCCTGCTCTGCCTACTTTGTCAGAGGCGCCAATCACCGCAATTGATTTAGGACGTAATAGTGCTTCAAGGCCTCGCTGGCTCATATCAACTCCTAAGTTTATGATAAACTGTATTCAATGTAGCTGATTTACTCTTCTTTTGCCTGACGTCTGTCTGGTTTTCCAATTAAATATTGTTGACGAAAGTAACTAAAATGAGAAAAAAGCTGTTGTGACGCTAAATCATCGCCGACATTGGCTAAAATAGAAGCGGCAACTTCAGCGGTACAATGTTGCTCTTCTCTTGCTGCTTGGCGGAGCATGTAGTCACATTTACTGGCTTCATTAATTGAAAACAGTGGTAATGCATCAAGGTAGGGGCTTTTACGAAACATTTTTCTCGCCTCTGTCCAAGTGCCGTCTAGTAAGATAAATAGCGGTGGCTTACTGTTTGCAGGTAACTGGTGATAAACTTTTCGCGAAGGAGAAGCATAGCTGTCTGGGAAGACGACATAAGCTTGTCGATGCGGATCATTAATTGCATCAAGTGAGGCTTTTTCAGGCTCGGTACGTGACCATAAAAAGGCAAGTGTATCGGGTAAAACATCGGCAATTAATTTTCCTGTATTACTTGGTTTCATCACTTCTGTATCGTACATCATTAAACAAAAACGACTTTTCGCGGTTTGATGAATGATGGTGTCACACAGACACTGTTTTTCAGGTAATAAACAAAAAGTGCATCGTTTAACACGAAAGCCTCTGGCTTTATATGGGCGTGTAGAGATAGAAACTCGATATTGACGAAGTCGAGAAACCGCATTGTCATGCATAACAGAAAGACCACAATCATAAATAAAGGAATGAATATTACCATGATCCCCAAAGGTCTACTATCAGTTGTTTTTTATGAAAGTTTATTTACCGTATAGTGGTAGGATTATTATTATTTAATAAATTGTGGTGACTTATGAAGGTAACACAAATCCTTTTTTATAATAATGAAAATAGTATTACAGATAATGAAATAAAAAACCTATTTAATATCTTTGATACTCAGGTCATTAATAATAGTAGAGTGGATGTTAATCTTGAGACTGCCAAAAATCAAATAAATAAACTCGCTGATGCAGTTAGGAATGGAAGCTCAATAGATTTAGATTATTTAGTAAACATCATGTTTCATGATGATATAAAAATAAGCTTATATGCAACTAATCAGCTCTACTTGATTTATCCAAAATTAAATAACTCGATAAGAGAAGATATTAAAGAGTTAGTCAAATTACTCTATGAAATAAAAATAAAAGAGGATCAAGAGTATTTTAAAGAACGACCTTTATTAAGTGCAATGGCTTGTGAGGAAGCGATTGCTAGACAAAAGGGAAAAGGGGAGAATGTTTTTATCTCAGCGGTTGATAATTATTTAAATATAAAATGTAATGATAGCGTATTGGCCAATAGTAATGAAAGCGTAAGTAATAATAATCGATATATATCTTCATCTGAATTAGAGTCTTGGGCGTCATTTCAACCCTATCAGTGTGATATTGGTTCCTATGAATCAATACTTAAAAAAATAGAAAATAGCAAAGGATCCGCGGAGTTAAAAAATTATGTGGTTTTAGTCAATAATAACCATTGGGTTGCGTTATTGACTTATAAAGATAGCTGTTTTTTATGTGATTCATTGCCCTCAAGCAAAAAAGATGAACGTCATAACTTATTAATTGAACTAGAAAAAAAAGGATTTAATACTATCAATATAGAATATAATCTACAAGAAAATGTACCTAATGGATGTGGTCTTTTGGCGCTTAATTATATTGATAGTTTACATAATGAATGGAATAAATTTAATCATGAAAAAGAAGATGATTTAATATCCACAATAGAAACAGTATTACAAAAAACAGGAAAAGACTTTCTAAACCTAAGTTGTGGTGAGCAAACCACATTTAATCATGATGTTAGGAAAAAATTGATTATGGATACACTTTTTTGTATTGTTAAATCTAATGATGAATAGCTCCATTAGTTATTGATATAAAAGCTATTTTTTATTAATAAAAAGCTAAATCTAATTTTATTTTTAAAGAGAGTGTTTTTTGATATAGGTTTATCTCTTACTCTGCGTGATTCTCTCGGTGACAGTTGCTAAACTATCATGTAATCTGCGCCCCTATTGCAGTTGGAGAGACTAATGAACGATTCTTATGAAGGTAAAAACGGCAAAGTAAAAGTGATGTATGTCCGCAGTGAGGACAGTGCCGATAATAAACCTAAAAAACCATCCCGCCGCCCTAATAATGCTCGTGGTGATACTGACCGTAGTCATCGTCGTGATGATAAACGCGGTGATAACAAATTTTCTCGTCGTGATGAACGTGGTGCAGGTAAGTCTTCAGGACGTAATCCATCACGCAGTGGATCAAGCTCCTTACGTGATAACGATAGTGAAGGTGGTAATTATTCTCCATGGAAAACGATTTCTCGTCCGGGAGATGAGCCATTAAAAGAGCATGATGGAATTACTGGTAAAAGCCAAATAGATCCCGAACAGCTTCGCCGTCAGCGTTTAGAAGAGACGCGTATCTATGGTGAAAATGCTTGTCAGGCTATGTTTAAAAACCGTCCAGAAGCCATTGTTCGAGCTTGGTTCTTACAAGAAGTAACACCTCGTTTTCGTGAAGCGTTAAAATGGATGGCGGCAAATCGTAAAGCTTACCATGTTGTTGAAGAAGAAGAGATGGTTAAAGCGGCGCGTACGGATCATCATGGTGGCGTTTGTTTCTTAATCAAAAAACGTGTTGGTCATGATGCACAAACCTATTTAAAAGATGCACCAACAAAAGATTGTGTCTTAGCGCTTGAAGATGTGGGTAATCCACATAATGTCGGTGCTATTATGCGTAGCTGTGCTCATTTTGGTGTGAAAGGCGTCATTTCTCCCGACTCATCAGTGCTAGAATCTGGTGCAGCAGTACGTACCGCAGAAGGTGGTGCCGAGTATATTCAAGGAATTGATGCTGATAATTTTGCTCAGACATTAGAGCAGTTTAAACAGGCTGGCTATACCTTAGTGACAACCTCAAGTCACAAAGGAAGTGTGCCGCTAGCAAAAGCTCAATTACCTGAAAAAATGGTATTAATCTTAGGTCAAGAGAAGGATGGCTTAAGTGATAGCACGTTAAAACAAGGGGATATGAGCATTTACATTGGTGGTACAGGCCATATTGAAAGCTTAAATGTCTCTGTGGCTTCTGGCGTGTTATTGGCTGAATGGTGGCGTCAACATCACGGCTAATTATTTAATTGTTAGATGATTTAAAAATCCCGCTGAATAATGAACTGCAGTCAGTTCACCATGTTCAGCGGGATTTTTCTTTAATTAACTAATCAATTCATTAATGGTTATTTACCCGGTGAGAATGGCGGTTTAGCAAACCAAACAACCACCAGCATTAAAATGAATATTCCTGCCGCTAGCCAGAAAATTTCATTCGCTGAAATAATCAGACCTTGTTCAGTGATTGTTTTAGCTAAATAAGCCGAGGTTTGTTCATCAGAAAGCCCCAATTCTCTCATCTGTTGAAAAGCCAATTGTGCATCGGGATCGAGTGGATTAATTTTTTCAACAAAGGTTTCATGATGTAATGACTCCCTTTGTGTCCAAATAGTTGTCGTTAATGATGCGCCAATTGCACCCGCTAAGGTTCTTAAAAAATTAGATAAACTAGATGCCGAGGCCATTTTCTCCGGAGGTAATCCCGATAAGGTCATCGTGGTTAATGGCATAAAGAAACATGCTACACCTAAACCTTGCCAGAATTGTGGCCAAGCAACTGTGGCAAAATCCATTCCGGGTTCAAAAGTATAAGCTCGCCAATAAAAACATACCGCAAACATAATAAAGCTAAAGCTAATGATATAGCGTAAGTCGACTTTTCCACCAAATTTTCCGATGATTGGTGTAATGATCAGCGGTAATAAACCAACAGAGGCTGCAGCTAAACCCGCCCATGTTGCGGTATAACCAAAGACTTCTTGCAACAGGAGAGGGAGCAACACAATAGTACCGAAATAGATCATATAAGCGAGACTAAGGGTTAAACAGCCAATAGTGAAATTGCGACTTTTAAACAGAGAAAGATCAATAACAGGGTGTTCGTCAGTTAACTCCCACACAATTAAGAAACTTAACGCCACTACAGCAATAATAGTAAGTACAATAATTTCAGTTGAATTAAACCAATCCAGCTCTTTACCTTGATCAAGCATGATCTGTAGTGCACCAACACCGACAACCAATAGTACGAGACCAATGGTATCTATTGGTTTAATTTCCGTTTTGGTTTCGCGATCCGCTAATGTATTTGAGATGCACATAATAATTAACACACCAAAAGGTACGTTAATAAAGAAGATCCATCCCCAATGGTAATTATCACTGATATAGCCACCTAAAATAGGGCCTAAAATAGGTGCAACGACAATGGTAACCGACCATAACGCTAACGCCATATTGCGTTTTGCTGGTGGATAGTTATTCAATAGCAAACTTTGTGATAACGGAATTAAGGGGCCTGCGACTAAACCTTGAAGTACACGGAAAAAGATCAGCATTTCTAAACTTTGAGAAATACCACACAGCCATGATGTTAAGGCAAATAGTGCTGTTGACCACATAAAGAGGCGTACTTCACCAATACGTTTTGCCAGCCAGCCAGTAATAGGAATTGAGATAGCATTTGCAACACCAAATGAGGTAATAACCCAAGTGCCTTGAGAATTTGATGCACCTAAGTTACCCGCTATTGTCGGGATGGCTACGTTAGCGATTGTTGAATCGAGAACTTGCATAAAAGTGGCCAGCGCAAGTGCGATGGTCATTATAGCAAGTTTTCCTCCTTGTAAGGGTTCTTTAATCACCTTTACACCTCGCTTTATCATCCTGCATTTTGTTCAATGATTTCATTAATCAATGAATTGATTTCTGACATATCAATAGTGAGTGCATCAGTATGATAAGCCGGTGCTTGACGTTCGCTCTGTGATAATACTTTTCCATCAAGATTAACGGTATCCACAGTCACTTCAGTGGATAAACCGATACGTAGCGGTTTTTCTGCAACTTCTTTTTCATCAAGGGAAATACGTACCGGCAAGCGCTGAACTACTTTTATCCAGTTACCACTGGCATTTTGTGCCGGTAATAGTGAGAATGCACTGCCTGTTCCCATATCTAATCCCTGTACACGACCATGGTAAATAACTTTTTTACCATAAAAATCAGTGGTTATTTTCGCGGGCTGTCCGATACGCATATTGGCCAGTTGCGTCTCTTTAAAGTTAGCGTCTATCCACATACCTGTGACAGGTACGACGGCCATTAACGGTTTACCCGGTGCAACTTGTGCACCAACTTGAACGCTACGACGTGAGACATAACCTTCAGCAGGACTTAGTATTTTTGTTCGTTGTAAAGCTAGCCATGCATTACGCACTTCTGTTGCAGCTTGTAATACAGAAGGTTGTTGTGCAATAGGCGTGGTTAAGATAATGGCTTGATTAGCATTATATTGCTCTTTTGCTACATCTAATGCCGCTTTTGCCGTGGCAACAGCTTCTCTTGCATGTTGGAGTTCTTCTTTTCCAATGACATTTCGCTCGCCTAATACTTCTCTACGACGCAGATCATTTTGCAATTTTGCCAATTCAGTTTCACGTAAAACAATATTCGCTTTTAATTGACGACCATTGATGATTTGCTGATGCATTTGACGGACACTATTTGCTAAAGCGGTTTTTGCTTTATTTAATGCAAGTATTTCATCACTATCATCTAATTGGACTAGCGGTTCACCTGCTTTTACGTAGTCTGTATTGTCCACATAGACAGTCGTTACCGAGCCTGAAATTTGTGGCATAACCATAATTTGATTGCCTGTTACGTAGGCATTATCTGTGGTTTCATGATGTCTAAGAACCATAAACCAGTAAGCGGTATAAGCGAGCCCCGCGAGAATAAAGATAAAAGTCAGTAGCAATAAAACATTTCGGCGAGTTCGTTTTTTATTGCGAATGGGAGCCTGAGGTGGATTTTTTTCCTCATTTACACTCATTTAGAAGATCTCCATAAACCAGAAAAAAGCATTATATATGTTTCCAGAATAAAATCCGGAAACATATATATTGGGCTTATATTAGAATAATAATTAGCACGAAAGGCCAATTATAAATGTGAATGAATATATTTGTTTATCAATTCATGTTGTAAATGAGGTTGGCGGTATTTGGTCAGGATATCGCAATGCCTCTTGCTCTTAGGCTACGTTTACTAGATGTAATGGTATCTAGTAAACGGAGTCTACTTTCGCACAAATGAGTGGCGAGTAGTTCTACGGCTTTGTCCGTATCTCTCGAACGAAGTGCTAAAAATATTTCACGATGCTCATCCCACGCTGGATTAGACGGCGCTCTATCAAGCCATCGTGCTCGCGAAAGCCTACGTAGGGCATCATTTATCCCTTCAATAATAAATGCGTTATTACAAAGGCGTGCCAACTCTCTATGGAATCGTGTTCCAGCATTTTCCATGCTCTCTTCTGGTGAATCTACCGTGGTTTCTTTAAGCAGGCGTTCCAAATTGTTCAACTGTTCTTCGGTGATCTGGCTGACTGAAAGTTTTAATGCTGCTACCTCCAGTATTTCTCGGTAAATACATAATTGTTCGATTTCATCGGCATCGATTGGTGCCACTAACCAACGTATACCATCACGACATATAAGTCCCTCTGATTCCAACTTTTGTAATGCGGCTCGAACGGGAGTTCTCGATGCGTTAAATTTCGCTTCAGCCCAGCGTTCAGTTAACCGTTCTCCTGGGCCTAGTTCCATGTTGAGTATCAGTTTTCTTAATTGTTTTTCAACCTCTAACACTTGGCTCATAACGGCAATACTCTCCTAAAAATTGACAGTAAAATAAATTATCTATATGGTATGCCAAATTGGTATACCAGAAAAGAATATTTCTATGACTCAATTATATAACAGCTTTTGGCGTCGAAATCTGCTCGTTTGCTTTATTGGTTCTTTTTCAACTGTTTTTGCAATGACCTTGATGTTACCGTTCCTCCCCCTATATGTTGAAGAGCTTGGTGTTCAAGGTCACGCCGCCATTGTCCAATGGTCTGGCGTGGCATTCAGTGCAACGTTTATCACTGCTGGCTTAATTGCTCCAGTATGGGGAAAGCTCGGTGACAAATATGGACGTAAATCGATGCTCGTAAGAGCCAGTCTTGGTATGGCGGTGACCGTCTCACTTATGGGAATGGTAACAAATATTTGGCAACTTGTCGGTCTAAGGCTATTAGTTGGTTTGGCGGGGGGATATTCATCTGGAGCAACTATTCTTATTGCAGTACAAGCTCCAAGAGAGCGTGTTGCTTGGGCGTTGGGCATTGTTTCATGTGGTGTAATGGCGGGTAATCTTATTGGCCCTCTAGCTGGAGGTTGGTTACCTGACTTGTTCGGTATTCGAAACACGTTTTTCTGTGCCGGTGCACTGATCTTTTTGTCCTTTATCATGACCCTTACGCTTATCCGTGAAGATACGCCGAAATACATAAATACTACGACAAAAATGCAAGTGAGTTGGTCGCAGTTACCAGCACGATTTGTGATAGTTAGCATGCTTTGTACGGGGTTGTTGCTGATGCTGGCCAATATGTCGATAGAACCTATTATTACAGTTTATGTGCGTACACTCGTTAATGATCCTGCTCAGATAACTAGGGTTGCAGGTTATGTCATGGCCGCTGCTGCCTTAGGTAGTATTATTTCAGCCTCTTGGCTTGGGAAATTAGCAGATAGGATAGGGCATTTGCGTATTATCACGCTGGCACTAGCTATAGCCGGTTTATTGCTGATCCCTCAGGCCTTTGTTACCTCTGGTTGGCAACTTATTATTTTACGTTTTCTTATGGGATTAGCATTGGGGGGATTGTTGCCTTGTATTGCGGCAGTAATACGTCATCACGTTCCAGAAGGAATGATAGGCAGTATCCTTGGCTATTCGGTCGCAGCCCAGTTTGCAGGTCAGTTCATCGGCCCGTTAATAGGTGGCGTTATTGGTGGTCATATAGGTATGCGCGCAGTTTTTCTGGCAACTAGTGTTGTCTTATTGTTGGGAGCCGCTTGGAATTTTAAATTACATCGTAATTCAGTTATACGCTGATGAACTTCGTTCTTCTTCACCTGTATATTTCGGAGATTTTATGACAACACAATTCAACAATAACAATAATAATATCGATAAAAATAGTGCTCTGCTGGTAATGGATTTTCAGACGACCATTCTTAATAATTTCCTTCCACAAGATCGTGCTGAAGATGTTATTCGTAATACATCATCATTAATTTCCGCTACGCGTGCAGCAGGCATACCGATTATCTATGTTAGTGTTGAGTTTCGTGAGGGGTATCCTGAGGTTAGTCAAAACAACATAATTTTCTCATCGATTAAAGACAATGGAATATTAATCACCAATAGTGAAAGTTCCGCTATTCATGATGATATTTTTCCGCAGGAAAATGAAATCGTTATTATTAAACGTAGAGTGGGGGCTTTTTCATTTACTGAGCTTGAGATGGTTCTTCGTACACAAGGTATTGAAACCTTGATCCTTGCAGGAGTCACGACCAGTGGCGTGATTTTATCTACAGTTAGTCAGGCATTTGACCTAGATTATCGTCTAGTGATTGCAAGTGATTGTTGTGCCGATCCTGATCATGACACACATGTTTTTTTACTCGAGAAAATCTTGTCTCAACATGCTGTTGTAACCAGTTCATCTGAAATATCAAAATATTGGGTATAAATAGCCTAAGTAGCCAATGTTACATAGATCTTGTCGGTAGTATGATAGATTAAATATCAGACATGATTGAGTGCAAGGCTGGGGAATATTGGCTTTTGGCACAGAGCGACCTGTCAGATTTATGTTAGCTCTGTGCCATAGCTAGTCAGGTCAAATCTGAGCTAATACAGATTAGATCAATAAGTTTATTGATAGTGATGGTTATTCCTGCTGATTATCCGCTAATGTATCAAGTTGTAATAATAATTTACGCATTAGGGTTTCTAGCTGTTTTTGTTCACCTTCATCTAATACCGACCAAATTTTCTTTAAACATTCGTGCTGTGGTGGTAATAAGCTATTTAAAAACTCTTCTCCAGCATCAGTTAAATGAAGATGTAGACAGCGACGGTCATTATGACTTTCACGACGCTCAATCCATCCTTGTTTTTCTAATTCATCTGCAATACGAGTGGCATTTGTTCTTGATGAGCCTAACGCCGCACTCAATTCTGATGGTTGAATACTACGATTTTCCGTTGTATCTAAAATCATAAGTGCCATAAATAATGTCTCGTTAATGCCCTGAGACTTTAACATATTATTACGACTTTCAAGAAGTTTGCTCTGGACGTGCATAGACAGGCGAGTTAACAAAATTTCTTGGTAAGGAATATCTTTGTTAAGCGATTTCTGTTGTGTAGCGCGAGTGTTTAGTAGTTCTTCTGTTGGCGTAAATGAGCTTTCCATTTTTAGACACCTTGTTAGTTTCGATAATTAGGATAACGTTGTTATCAACATGTTAAATGGTATATTAAACACACAATTTAGCAATTTTTATTATTTATAGTCACTATGTTTTTTTGATTATGCTACCTGATTCATAAATTTTTTGAATGATAACATAAAAAAATCACTAGGTGCTTATCTATTTACAATAAGTTATAAAAATCAATTTATCCCTTATTTACTTATGAATAATAGTCTATTTAGGAAAAAATGGATCGATTTCTACGATAAAACACGTAATAAATTTATTTTACACTATAATGATTCTATTGTTAATAATACCACTTAGAAACTATGCCGTTTATGCTATATTGATATAATTGATATGTATTTCTTAATAAAGAATGAGATGATGATATACATAAATAGTAATCACGCTGTTAAAACATTTACGTTTTGTTCTGTTTAGAGGGGTATTGCTGACATAAAATACCCCTTTTGAGATAAGTTTTATTATTCAGATTGGATCACTGGATCATTTTTATAACCAAATAACCAAACCAGTAAACCTAATAAGCCAATGATTGCACCGGCGCTGGAAACACCAATCCAGCCATATTGGTGATAAGCGTAACCCGATAATAAAGAGCCTAGGGCGCCCCCGATAAAATAGCTAGTCATATAAGCGGCAGTAAGCCGATTTCGGGCATCAGGTAAAATACGGTAGATAGTGCTTTGGTTAGTGACATGAACACCTTGAACGGCTAAATCTAATAAAACCACACCAATAATAAAACTAATCAGTCCAATCCATTGATAATAAGGGGCGATAACAATAAGTCCCCAACAAATGAAGAGAAGAATTAAACCTGAAGTAGTCGTTTTTTTACCTTTGCCTTTATCAACCCATACACCCGCTTTACCCGCCATTAGTGCTCCCGCAGCACCGACAAGTCCAAACAGGCCAATAACTGCATCGGAATAATTAAAGGGATCAGAAGCGAGTAAAAAAGCCATTGATGTCCACAGTAAACCAAAGTGGGCAAAGATAAGTGCACCAATCAGTGAGCGGGTACGTAATACTGGGGTCGTGGCAAACAATTTAAAAATAGAACCGAGCAGTTGAAAATAATTTAAATTTGTTTGACTTTTATAGGTAGGTAAACAGCGCCATAGTGTAATAGCTAAAATAGCTAGAAAAACACTTGCTAGCCAGAAAATGCCCTGCCAATTAGTAAAGGAAGCCATCAGCCCTGACGCTGTTCTTGCCAGTAAAATACCAAGTAAAAGCCCACTCATAATAGTACCTACCGCTTTTCCTCGTTGATGAGGTGCAGCAAGTGTAGCGGCAAAAGGAACCAGAATTTGGGCGACGACCGAGAACATACCTGATAGGGCAGTACCAATTAACATAAGCCAAATATTAGGTGCCATTGCCGTAATTAATAAGCCGCTCGCTGAAATCAGCGTCATGATAACAATCAGTGAACGACGTTCAAAAATATCGCCAAGGGGAACCAATAGCATTAAACCTAAGGCATAACTTAATTGTGCTGTAGTGACAATAAAGCCAGCTAAAGTGGCAGAGATATGAAAATAATTTGCAATTGAATCAAGTAGCGGTTGTGCATAATAGTTACTTGCGACAACCATGCCAGTGGCAACGGCCATAAGTAAAATAAGGCCTTTACTAAGAGAGGTTTGTGGTGCTGTGTTTTCCATAATACTGATCACAAATTATTTGTAAGGTAAATGATAGTAACATGAGTCATTTTTTTGCGGAAAGAATTACTGTGATAGCAATGTTCAATCAATCGGGCATGAAAGTTTTTAATCTATTTTTATAATAGATTAATATTAAAAGTAAAATGTGATTTATTCTCAGCAGATAACCGCATATTTGCATCATTTATTATGCTAAATAGATAAATAGCCCCATTCCCTCACTGTTCTGATTAGACAAGTATTAATCCATATAGTAACCAATGTTATTAGTTAATTATATCATTAATATTAAATTATTTAGTCATTCTGTTTTAAATATAGCTCATTTTTAGTTTAGTTAACTTTTTTATGGTTTAGATCAAAAAAAGCTATGTAATGATAATAATTATCATTAACATGATTGTGTTGTTAAATGTATTTTTAGCTATTTATTTGCGTATTAATAACCATATAAAAGATACTATTATGAACTTTTTGTTAATTAAGCATGAGCCTCATTTTCAGGGAATGGGGGCCGTTTCATTTTCATCTCATGCGATTTTTTTATTACTCACTACACTTGCTTCGTTTAATAGCGTTGCTTCACAAAGCACAGAAAAAGCATCACAAACTCAACAATCTGAAACTGTGGTGCTTGATCCTATTTATGTTTCCGGAAAATTAAATTCGAGTGTTGAAGCAGGAAGCACGGCTTTGACATTAAAAGATATCAATAGAATTCAGCCAAATAATATCGCTGAATTGGTAGATAAATTACCAGGGATTTCTTCATCTGGCTCGCCAAGACCTGGTGGGCAAACTTTAAATATTTGGGGAATGGGCAATCCGGAAGATGTGAAAATCACTCTTGATGGTACACCGAAGACGTTTGAAAAATATCGTCAAGGTTCCATATTTATCGATCCTGAATTAATTAAACGCCTTGATGTCGATAAAGGGCCACATAATATCACCCAAGGAAATGGAGGATTGGGTGGCTCCGTACGGATTGAAACGAAAGATCCGGATGACTTACTGTTACCTGATCAGCATATTGGTATGTTTTTAAAATATGGACATCATACTAATGATAGGCAAAATCGTTATAGTGGTGCGATATATGGCAAGTTAATGGATGGAACGGCTGACGGTCTATTTTATTTTAATCGTCGTAAAAGTGATGATTTACGTCGTCCTGATGGCACTAAATTTGGTTATTCACAATCAGATCAAGATTCGTTTTTAATTAAAACCAATGTCTATTTAACAGACGCACAAA
The DNA here is from genome assembly GCF_000160755.1 of Proteus mirabilis ATCC 29906. Classification (GTDB taxonomy): domain Bacteria; phylum Pseudomonadota; class Gammaproteobacteria; order Enterobacterales; family Enterobacteriaceae; genus Proteus; species Proteus mirabilis. The sequence continues at coordinate 100,828 of NZ_GG668580.1, read as the reverse complement.
CATTAACTTTATCAGCATCAAGATCTGTCAGTGATGGCTGGACGCCTTGGGCTGCGAAGCGAGATGAACTGGCAAAACCGAGCCAATATGATGTTGATAAATATGGTTTTGATGGAGCGATGAAACGTAAGTTAGTTTATCGTGACCAAAAAGATGACACTGTGAGTGTGAAATGGAATATTCAGCCAATTGATTCTGACCTGATTAATTTCACATTGACTTATGGTTATTCAAATACCAAACAGAATGATAAACGCCCTGATAATGCGAGTTCTTATCTAAGTAGTAGTATGGGTAACCAAAGTTGGGTTAACTATAAAAATCATCAAATTGAAGTGAAAAATGAAAGTACCGTGATGCAAGGAGCTACCGAACATGTGATTTTAGTAGGAGCGCGTTGGCACCGTAATGATCGTAATGTGTTAATGTTTACGCGGGATAAAGCGAAAAATCCAAATTATAATTATGGCTATTATGCACCACCTTATATGCCAGAAGGGACGCAAACAACCACGAGTTTTTATCTTCAAGATTCAATTAGTTATCGAACACTAACCCTCACGCCTGGTGTGCGTTATGATATAGTGAAAAATCAAGGAGTAGGGAGTCGAGCGAAGGTTTATCAAGATCCTAATCCCTATTACGGTCATGATTATAGTGATGTAACTTATCGTGGCATTACACCTCATTTGGGTATTTTATGGAAAGCGAGCCCCAATATTAGATTTTTTGGTGATATAACTCATACATGGCGTGCGCCGTTAATTGATGAACAATATGAAGTGCAAGCCAGTATCTCTAGTTTGACAGGCACGAGTCGCCATTTAGATAAAGAGACCGTTACCGCAACACGGATTGGCGCCATTGTTGATTTTGAAAATGTTTTCCAACAAGAAGATCAGCTGCAACTTCGAAGCACATTTTTTGATACTCGTGGGAAAGATGAGATATTCCGTCGTCGCGGTGTCTATTGTGAAAGCGGAAAAGTAATCGGAAACAATGGAAGTTGTCCTCCTTCCCTTGGAAATTATCGCAATTTACCTGGCTACCATATTCAAGGTATGGAAATAGAGGCATTTTATGACAGTGCTAATCTCTTTGGTCGCTTAGCGTATTCGACAATGAAAGGTAAACGCGATCAATCTCCTCGTGATCCGTGGTTTGGACAAAAAACATGGATTGCAGAAATTCAACCGGATGCATTACATGCCACCCTTGGAATGAAAATCCCACAAATAAATATGGTTGCAGGGTGGACAGGGGACTTTATTGGCGCTCAACGTCGTTCACCGATGGATGCTGATCCGGCTGCTACTTATTGGTCATTACCAAAAAGTAAAGGCTATGCCATTCATGGACTATTCGCTAATTGGAAACCTGCTTTTATCGATAATACCGAGATACGTTTTACTGTCGCCAATTTATTTAACCGTGATTATTACCCTTATTTAGGTGAGTCGGTATCTGGTACTGGGCGAGATTATCGTTTTACCGTGGTTAAAAGTTTTTAGTTAGACAACAGGACAACAGCCATAAGATAAAAAAAGCAGAGCATATTAATAATGCTCTGCTTTGACGTTATTTAAGGATTATCACTATTAATTAGCCGCTTTACGCGCTTCTTCTACCCAGCCATCAAAGGTTTTTTGATGTGCTTTGATCCACGCGTTAGCATGACGTTCAATATCTGCTTGTGATTTTTGACCATTATGCATACGTAAGTTTTGGGCGTTGATATCAGCCACTGAAACTTTCATTATTTCAAATAATTTAGCAGCAGCAGGGTTGGCTTCGGCCCATTTTTTATTTGTCGCGATATGCATTGTACTCGGTGGGAAACCGTAGTTTTTACCATTGGGTAAGGTTGTATCGGTTTTGTCATCTCCCGGTAATGAAGAGAAGGGAACTTGTAGCCAAACGACATCTTTACCCGGCTTTAATACATCACTTATCCAGTACGGTGTCCAAGTATAATAGAAGATAGATTTACCTTCTTTGTAACGAGTAATGGTATCTGCCATCATTGCCGCATAGTTACCCTGATTATGGGTGACTGATTTCTCTAAATCATAGGCTTTTAAGTGATTATTAATAGCTTCTTCACAACCCCAGCCAGGGTTACAACCGGTTAAATCTGCTTTTCCATCACCATTGGCATCAAATAATTTGGCAATTTTCGGATCTTTAAATTGCTCTATATTAGTGATGTTATATTTTTCAGCCGTTTTTTTATCGATTAAGTAACCTTGGGCTGCATTAACCACATAATCACCTTTACGATAAAATGTGTTATCGCCACCTGCGGCTTCATATTGTGAGTTATGCAAAGGTACCCAACTAACCGCCATAAAAGTGGCATCACCATTAGCAATAGAAGAATAAGCTACGTTGTAGTCAACTTCTTTAATGGGTTGCACTGTGTAGCCGAGTTTTTCGAGTGCTTTATTGACAATGAGTGTCTGAAAAGTTTCTTCAGAAATAGTACTTTGTACCGGTTGAACCGAAACCCCTTTACCGGGTAAATCAGCAGCGGATAACTGAGTGCTTATCAGTGTGGCGGACAATACTGTTGCCCAGAGAACTGGATTACGCATAGTTTTTCCTTCTGTTGTGATGGGTAAGAGATAATAGTCGCTGTGTCGTGCTACTGTTATCTCTTATATTAATTGAATAAATATGTTTGATTGTTAGTTAATCTTATTGCCAGTATGAGTTATGCGGCTTTTTTACCAAACAGGCGGCAGATCAAACCAATCGGGCCTGTCATATACCAGCGTCTATTACCTTTCAGGCGACTATTTTGGCCTAAAGATTGAGTTAAGCGGTCAAGAATAATCGCGAGGATCACAATACCGGCACCACCTACAGCCGCTAATCCCATATCTAGGCGACCAATACCACGTAATACCATTTGACCTAAACCACCAACGGCTATCATTGATGCGATAACAACCATTGACAGTGCTAACATTAAGGTTTGGTTTACCCCAGCCATAATCGTTGGCATTGCCAGCGGTAATTGTACTTTAAACAACATTTGTCGAGGATTTGCCCCAAATGATTGAGCCGCCTCAATGAGATCTTCCGGTACTTGTTTGATACCTAAAATAGTTAATCGCACTATCGGTGGTAAGGCGAAAATAATCGTGACAACTACACCGGGTACGTTACCAATCCCGAATAACATCACGATAGGTACTAAGTAAACGAAAGCGGGGGTTGTTTGCATGGCATCTAAAAGTGGTCTGACAATTTTTGATGCTCTGTCACTATGTGCAAGCCATATCCCTAAGGGGAGACCAATAATCAGGCAGAATAGTAATGAGGTCAGCACTAATGCAAGGGTTATCATCGCTTCAGACCATGCACCAATAGCACCGATTAAGATCAGTGAAATAAAAGCGCTTATTCCCATCACCTTACCTGAAAGTTGCCATGCAATCAGTGAAAATAAAATAATCGCAACAGGTGCAGGCATTGAGGTAAGAAAGTTTTCAAAGCCACCTAATACTAAATCGACTGGAACGCGTATCCCTTGGAAAATAGGACGAAAATGCAGCACAATCCAGTCAATACCATCCGTTACCCAAGAATCTAGTGGGATCAGCGTATGATTAAATGGATCCATAATATTAAAGTGATCAGGTGTACTTTCTGTTGGCATGGCATCTAGCCAATCAGTACCAGAAGAGAGATCACTGCCGTCAGTGCCACTCCCTGTACCCCAAGGATCAGCATCAGCTCCACCGGTATCACCGCCAGCGCTACTACTCCAAGGGTCGGTATCAGTAGTGTTGCTATCCGTGGTTGCCCAAGGATCATTGTCTGTATCTGTGTTGTTATGCGTTTCTTGCGCTGAATTTTGTGTTGTATTGGCGTTTTCTGTTGCCGCTTCTTGAGTGTCCGCTTCCCAAGGATTGGCTTGGTTATTTGTCTTACTCATTTGGTGTCTCCTTATCCAGTGCTTGTAACAACATTCCTTTCGAAATTAAGCCGATATAACGGTTTTTTTCATCAATAACAGGGATCGCACAGGGAGATTGCGCAACAGTAGAAATCAGTTCATTTAATGGTGTATCACCATTAATCGCACAAGGTTCAGTTAAAATAGCGGATCCAATAGGTTGCTTCGCTTTTAATGCTTCTTCAAGAGAAGTGACAGAAACAATACCTGCAAATTTCCGTCCTCGCTCAATTAAATAACCAAAGTTTCTATCTTCATCTTCCAGTACTTTTAATGCTGAACGGGGACCAAAACCTGGCGCAATATGCAGTAGTGTTTCTGGGCGACGTTTAGCAATATCTTTAGCGCTAAATACATGACTGATATCAACGCCACGGAAGAAGGTACGTACATAATCATTGGCTGGGTTATTAAGAATTTCATCAGGGGTACCGATTTGTACCACCACACCGCCTTGCATAATCGCGATACGATCACCAATACGCATGGCTTCATCCAGATCATGAGAAATAAATACAATGGTGCGTTGTTTATCACCTTGTAAGCTCAATAACTCATCTTGCATTTCTGTTCGGATTAATGGGTCAAGTGCGGAGAATGCCTCATCCATTAATAAGATATCAGGATCATTGGCCAGTGCACGAGCAAGCCCAATACGTTGTCGCATCCCACCGGATAACTCATCCGGCCAAGATTGAGCATGAGAGCTTAAGTTAACTTGCTCTAATGCTGCCATGGCTTTTTCATAGCGCTCTTCTTTGCTAATGCCTGCAAGCTCCATACCAAATGCTGTATTATCGAGTACATTCATATGAGGCATTAAAGCGAATGATTGAAACACCATACTGATTTTTTTACGTCGAACTTGTCGTAAATCTTTATCAGACATGGTGGTGATATTTTCACCATCAATAAGGACTTCGCCTTTAGTGGGATCTATCAGACGATTGAGAAGGCGCACTAATGTAGATTTACCAGAGCCTGATAATCCCATGATGACAAATATTTCGCCTTCTTCAATGGCCAGATTGGCATTTTGCACACCAACGGTTAACCCTGTTTTATCAAAGATTTGGTCTTTGTTCATACCAGATCCTAATAATTCAAAGGCACGTTTAGGGTGCTCACCAAATATTTTATATAGGTTTTTTACTTCGAGTTTAATTGCCATGCAATATCTATTTTCCTATTTAAATATGAAAGGAATAAATTAAATGTTAATAAATTAGTTTGTTGTTTTTCCTAAATTGAGATTTTTAGTAGGGGAATTACCCTATCATAATGAACAAGCCTGACAACCCTATGTTAATTATAATTAAACAAATAATTTTGTGATTTTTTTAGGTTTTTTTTGATAATTAATAATTAAATAAAGTAAAATTATAGAAAAGAAAGAAGTCAAAAAAAACATACTAACTGTATGAAATAACATTATTTTTATTCAGATGTTAATTTTAATTATCATCACAATAGAAATAACAACAAAATAAAAAAATGTAAAAAGATACTGATAAAATAAAAATAGAAAAAAATGCATTAACATTAAAAAATCTTATGTTTTTTGAGGGGTGATCTTAAGTTATCGATAACTAGTCATAAAAATCATTCGTAAAAAATTGATAATTCTGGTTAATGGGACGGTAAAAATTACACAATAAGGTTGTTTTTCAAGCAAATAAAAAGGCACTAAAAAATAAGTTTTATTTTTCAGTGCATTATATTAATTGATTAATTCATAATTAATATGAATGTATTCTATTTTTTACTGTAGAGGGTTAGCTAGAAATCCCAGTCATCATCTTCGGTATTGATCGTTTTACCAATAACATAAGAAGAGCCTGAGCCAGAAAAGAAATCATGATTTTCATTTGCATCTGGCGATAGTGATGAAAGTATTGCTGGACTAACATTAGTTATTTCATCTGGAAATAGTGCTTCATAACCTAAATTCATCAGCGCTTTATTCGCATTATAATGAAGGAATTTTTTTACATCTTCTGTCCAACCGACAGAGTCGTAGAGATCTTCTGTATATTTAACTTCATTATCATATAAATCTAATAATAATGAGAAAGCAAAGTCTTTAATATCTTGTTTCTCTAATGATGATTTATTTAATAACTGATTTTGGAATTTATAGCCAATATAATAACCATGCACAGCTTCGTCACGAATAATTAAACGAATTAAGTCGGCTGTATTGGTTAATTTCCCTCGACTTGACCAATACATTGGTAAATAAAATCCAGAATAGAATAAAAAAGACTCTAAAAATACACTGGCAATTTTTTTCTTTAATGGATCACTATCTTGATAATAACGCAGAATAATATCTGATTTCTTTTGCAAATAGGTATTTTCTTCACTCCAACGATAAGCATCATCAACATCTGTTGTTAAGCAGAGTGTCGAAAATATCGAGCTATAAGAGCGAGCATGTACCGCTTCCATAAAACAGATATTCGATAATACCGCCTCTTCATGGGGAGTCTGAGCATCAGGCATTAAGGTTGGTGCCCCGACCGTATTTTGTATCGTATCGAGCAGTGTAAGCCCTGTAAATACACGGATAGTCAACTGTTTTTCAGCTTGGGTTAAGGTATTCCATGAAGGTATATCATTAGAAAGTGGAATTTTTTCGGGTAACCAAAAATTCATGGTTAAACGGTTCCAAACTTCTAAATCTTTTTCATCTTCAATACGATTCCAATTTATCGCATTAACACGACTTAAATAAGATGCAGACATAGTAACACTTTCCTTATCATTATTATTAAAGGGCGCATGAAACACAGCCTTTTATTTCTGTGCCGGCTAATGCTGTTTGTCTAATACGAATGTAATACAAGGTCTTTATACCTTTACGCCATGCATAAATTTGTGCTTTATTAACATCCCTTGTGGTTGCTTCATCAGAAAAGAATAATGTTAGCGACAATCCTTGGTCGATATGTTGTGATGCTTGGGCATAGGTATCGATAATTTTTTCTGCGCCAATTTCATAAGCATCTTGATAAAAATGACGGTTTTCATTGGTCATAAAAGGGGCGGGGTAATAAACCCGACCGATTTTACCTTCTTTTCTTATTTCAATCGGTGCCACAATGGGGTGAATACTCGATGTAGAGTGATTGATATAAGAGATTGATCCTGTTGGTGGTATTGCTTGTAAGTTTTGATTATAAATACCGTGAGTCATAATCGAGAGCTTAAGTTTTTGCCAATCTTCTTGGGTTGGAATATGAATATTGGATTGGCTAAATAGCTGGTGGACTTTTTGGGTTTTAGGTAACCACTGTTTTGATAAATATTTATCAAAATACTCCCCAGTGGCATATTTTGACTGTTCAAACCCTTTAAAGCGCTGTTTAGTCTCTATCGCTAATTGGTTAGAGGCTAAAAGGGCATAGTATGTTACGGTATAGAAATAGATATTGGTAAAATCAAGTCCTTCTTCTGAACCATAATAAATCCCTTCACGGGCTAAATAACCATGTAAGTTCATTTGCCCTAAGCCAATGGCATGAGATGCTTGGTTGCCTTTTTCAATAGAAGGTACTGATTCTATTTTAGTCATTTGTGCCACACTCGTCAGTGCTCTGATGGCAACATTTACGGTATGCGCAAAATCTGGTGAGTCCATCGCCATGGCGATATTCATTGATCCGAGATTACAGCTAATATCATGACCAATTTGTCGATAACTTAAATCAGGATTGTATTCACTGGCACTATTTACTTGTAAGATTTCTGAGCATAAATTGCTCATATTAATTCGGCCCGCAATCGGATTTGCGCGATTGACGGTATCTTCAAACATAATATAGGGATAACCTGATTCAAATTGAATTTCAGCTAAAGTTTGAAAAAATGCCCGTGCTTTAATTTTTTTCTTACGTATCTCTGCATTGTTGACCATTTCAGTATATTTTTCGCTAATACTGATTTCTGACATAGGAACGCCATATACTCGTTCTACATCATAAGGTGAAAATAGATACATATCTTCGTTGCGTTTAGCTAATTCAAAGGTAATGTCGGGAATAACGACACCTAATGAAAGCGTCTTAATACGTATTTTTTCATCAGCATTTTCTCGTTTTGTATCTAGAAAATGATAGATATCAGGATGATGAGCATGGAGATAAACCGCTCCAGCACCTTGTCTTGCGCCTAATTGATTGGCATATGAGAAGGCATCTTCAAGCATTTTCATCACCGGTACTACGCCAGACGATTGGTTTTCAATGCGTTTTATGGGGGCTCCTGCTTCTCGTAAATTAGTCAGTAAGAAAGCAACACCTCCGCCACGTTTCGACAATTGCAACGCAGAATTGACTGCTCGGCCAATGGACTCCATGTTGTCTTCGATACGTAATAAAAAACAAGAGACCAATTCGCCACGCTGTTTTTTTCCACAATTTAAGAAAGTAGGGGTTGCAGGCTGGAAACGGCCACTAATTATCTCATCGACAAGGTGAGTGGCGAGTTTGGTATTCCCCTGTGCTAGGGTTAAGGCAACCATACAAACACGATCTTCATAGCGTTCGAGATAACGCTCACCATCAAAGGTTTTTAAGGTGTAACTGGTGTAGTATTTAAATGCACCTAGGAACGATTGAAAGCGAAATTTTTTGCTATAGGCATGCTTAAAAAGCTGTTTGATAAACGGGAAATCGTACTGCTCTAATACTTGTGCTTCGTAGTAGTGTTGTTGCACCAGAAAATCGAGCTTTTCTTTTAGATCATGAAAAAACACCGTATTTTGATTAACGTGTTGACGAAAAAAATGGTGGGTGGCTAATTTGTCTTTATCAAACTGGATATTGCCTTGCTCATCATAGAGATTGAGCATGGCATTTAAGGCGTGATAATCGAGTTGTTCTATAGAGTGGGTCATATTTTTTATCTCATTCACTTTTTAGTCATTATTTGCTAGCTGACCAAAATGTGCTTAATCCGGTTTTTACACGTTTAACATCTTCAGGCGTACCAAGTAACTCAAAACGATAGAGAAAAGGGACTTGGCATTTTTGTGCAATAATGTCACCTGCTAAGCCGTAAGCAGAGCCAAAATTGGTATTTCCTGAAGCAATAACACCGCGTATTAATTGGCGATTTTCAGGAATATTTAAAAACTGGATCACCGCTTTAGGCACTGCGCCTTTAACGCCACCGCCACCATAAGTTGGGCAGAGCAACACAAAAGGTTGTGTGGCTTGTAGTGGTTCATCCTCTTTTATCCTTGTCGCTTGTAGATTAAGTTTTTGTACGAAGCGGTGACAATTTTCTGAGCGACTAGAGAAATAAATTAAAGGGGCAGTCGATTGCATAAGTTGCTCCTTTAGCGCGCTATTTGACGAATTTTATCTGGGCAGAAGCCAGACCAATGTTCGTCACCATTAACGACAACTGGTACTTGGCGATATCCCATAGAAACTATTTTTGCTAATGCTTGAGTGTCTTGGGTGAGATCAACCGCAGTGAAAGGAATTTTTTGTTGTTGTAATGCGCGCTCGGTTGCACTGCATTGAACACAATTTGGTTTGGTATAGAGGATCACAGACATAGAATAACCCTTATAAAAATGTGAATGTGTCTGCTCACAGTCACAATGAAAAGTACTTAAATACTATATATAGGTTTATTCTTTTTCAACCACACTAGATATGGTGTTTTTTATTTTTGATAATGATTATTATTAAAATTAAGCAGTTAGCAGATTTATTTTATTTTCTTATCGCTCATTTGAGCAATTTTTATTAGGTATAGTAGAAAATTAGATGATTGATTTACTTACAAAGCATGTTTTAATCTTGATGATACAGACAAATCAATAGAGAACACATTATGTACCAAGATTATCTCAATACGCCGAAAGGTTTTCCAAAGCCTTATATATCCATTACTGCAGATGATGATGGCATCACCAGCCTTAACTTTGTTAGTGAAAAAGAGGCGTTAGTTAATTCAAATGCCATAATTGACCTGTGTATAAAACAGTTAAAAGAGTATTTTTCGGGTAAACGCACCCTATTTTCAGTGCCACTAGCGCCTAAAGGAACCGAATTTCAAATACGCGTTTGGCAGACTTTACAGTCTATTCCTTATGGTGAAATTTGGAGTTATAAAAAGTTGGCACTTACATTAGGTTCCGTCAACTATTGCAGAGCGGTAGGAATGGCAAATTCACGTAACCCAATCTCGTTAATTATTCCTTGCCATCGCGTCATTGGTCATAATGGTAAGTTAGTAGGCTATACTGGGGGACTTGATATCAAACGTTGGCTATTACACTATGAAAAAGTGGATATTGACGAATAGTTTATATTGTAAGTATTAAGCACTATTTCTTAAGTGATTAATGGCTTAAGTTATGGGATTTGTCTGAATAATAATCGTTTAACAGAAAAAAAATACGCGTTTCGTGATCTAGACTGTGGACAGCGAATCATCATTTTTGTTTTACTATAGCCAACGCAAAACGCTTGCGTTTATTTTCTATTTTAAAGGTAAACTTGATGTCTAAATTAAAAGGTAACGTTAAGTGGTTTAACGAAACTAAAGGTTTTGGTTTTATCACTCCAGAAGATGGCAGTAAAGATGTGTTCGTCCACTTTTCCGCTATTGTTTCAGAAGGTTTTAAAACACTTGCTGAAGGTCAAAAGGTAGAGTTTGAAGTTACTGACGGCGCGAAAGGGCCATCTGCTGCAAACGTTGTCGCTATCTAATTAACGACTTCTCCAAAAGTAAAAAACGTTTTTGAAATGACCCCCAATAGTTGGACAACCAATTATTGGGGGTCTTTTTATGTCAAATACAGGGGGGATTTAAACATCATCATTGCCAATCAATGGTCAGCGGGTGAAGCATTTCAGACACTTTCTGAACAGTATTTATTAAAATAAATTAAAACTATTTTACTAAAAGCTGACTATCTTGTTCTGCCTTCTTTTTAGCCTGCTGAAAACGAAGAAGTAACTCATTTTTCTGGACTTTAATAGCGTTATAGTCAACATTGTCGTTTGTCTTTTTAGATATTTGTTTGTATAACAAAATAAGCCTCCTCAACGTAAACATTTAAATTTTTCGATTCAGCGTACTTATTAATTAATCGAATATAAACTCTTCTGAGCTCTTCACTGTATGCTTGGAAAGTCAAAATATCTATTTTTTCAGTTTGTGCTATCAAAAGAATAATGTCAATGAGTGTTATGTAAAGATACCGAGTTTCTGATGATGTCAAATTAATTGAATCTGGCGGTTTATCAAACATATCACAATTTTGATAGTTTTCAGTCTCTATATTATAAAAACTAACAACACTAATAGTTAAATTTTTTATATTTTCGGCATATAACTTATTAATTAATGAATGATAATTTTCATCTCGGCAAAAAATAAGCCTGTAAATAACACTCCTTTTCCTATTATTGGAAAAAATAAATTTAATATCTATATATTTAAAGATATCAAAACCAATAAGCTCATCATGTAAAATGTAATGTGAATGGTGAGGCATTTAATTTCTCATTATTATAAAAATAATTGAATTAATTTAATAACAATTAAATCATCAAGATACCAACAAAAAATTTCATTTATTAGATATAAAACCCTCATCAAAAACAATAATAAAAAACCTAAAAATAACAAAAATTGAAAATAGATAATAATAAATTAAACTGTTTTCTTAAAAATACTATTTGAAATACTCTAATAGTTGGACAACCCATTATTGGGGGTCTTTTTATGTCAAATACAGGGGGGATTTAAACATCATCATTGCTACTTAGGGTGACTATGCTTGCCACACTGCATAACTCTCGCTCGTTTTGATGATGAAAAAAGACTTGAGAAATTTAAAGAGGAGCTTGCGTATCTAGCTGCGGGATAAATACCGTGGTTGAAAGTTTTTTAAATTATTAAAATCAAGAATACATCATAGCTATCATTTCAAAATATCAATGAATGTATTGATAAAATTGGCTAATTTATTGAGTAATACCACCGGGAACAAAATCAAATTAAAAGGCCTGACATTGGTTGAATATTAAGTTCAGGCCTTATAAATCGCTTAACTAAAAGAGTACAACTTTATGATTAACGGTTTTTATCTTGTTAAAGAGACTACATTTCACGGAGTAGCCAGAATGCGAATGCCGTCATCAGAAACGAGCCCGCTAAGTTTGCCCCCATGGTGCCTAATGCCCAGCCTATTCGTCCTTCATTAAATAAGGCGACCACCTCAACGGAAAAAGTAGAAAAGGTGGTTAAGCCACCACAAAAACCTGTGGTAAGCATGATTTTCCAAATAGGATCAATATTGGGAGCCTTACTAAACCAAGCAATGCCAAAGGCGATAATAAAGGCACCAATACAGTTAGCGACCAAGGTCCCCGTTGCAAAATGGGGAAAAAGAGAATTGAGGCGGTAGCTAATTAGCCAGCGTAGTACGCTACCTAAACCACCGCCGATAAATACAGCTATTGCAATGTTAAGCATAAGAGAGATTAATCGTTATTTAACCTCAATCCCTTGAGCTTGAAGATCAGCATGATAAGACGAACGAACAAATGGTCCACAAGCGGCGTGGGTAAAGCCCATTGCTAATGCTTGCTCTTTCATATATTCAAACTCGTCAGGACTGACGTAGCGTTGAACAGGAAGATGGTGACGACTGGGTTGTAAATATTGCCCTAATGTCAGCATCGTTACACCATGTTTACGCAGATCGCGCATCACGTCAATAATTTCTTCATTTGTTTCACCTAAACCGACCATTAACCCCGATTTAGTTGGAATATTTGGGTGGGCTTGTTTAAAGCGTTCTAGTAACGTTAGAGACCATTGATAGTTCGCACCAGGACGCACTTGACGATAAACACGAGGTACGTTTTCTAAATTGTGGTTAAAGACGTCTGGTGGTGTGTCAGTGAGGATCTCTAATGCTTTATCCATACGACCACGGAAATCAGGGACTAAAGTTTCGATGCGAATATTAGGATTTTTTTCACGGATAGCGGTAATACAATCGGCAAAATGTTGTGCACCACCATCGCGTAGGTCATCGCGATCTACTGAGGTGATAACAACATAACGTAATCCCATATCTTTTATCGTTTGGGCTAATTTAATTGGCTCTTGGGGATCGGGTGCGTTAGGACGACCATGAGCAACGTCGCAAAATGGGCAACGACGCGTACAGATTGCCCCTAAGATCATAAAGGTTGCGGTACCGTGGTTAAAACATTCTGCAAGATTAGGGCATGAAGCCTCTTCACAAACAGAATGCAGGCCATTTTTACGCATGGCCGCTTTAATACCTTGAATTTTACTTGAATCTGCGGGCAACTTTATTTTCATCCACTCAGGTTTGCGTAGCAGTTCTTCACGTTCTGTAACGATTGTTTTAACAGGAATAAGTGCCATTTTATCGGCGTCACGATATTTTACGCCGCGTTCCATCTGAATAGGTTTACTCATAATTGTGCCAGTTCCAGTTATCTAGGGTGATTAACACGATGTGACTGAGGTAATCAAGGTTTTAAAAAAAAATGATAAATGTTAAAAAAATTATAGCATTTTTATTGCTGTGGTTGGAATCCCAGTTGTGTACAAAAATGGTTGATTAATAATGATGCCACTTGTTCCGATGTTGCATTCGGCGCCAAATCAACCAGTTGTGTCATTTTTAGATCAGGATAACCACAAGGATTTATTCGCGTAAAAGGAGATAAGTCCATATCAACATTAAGTGCTAGACCGTGAAAAGAGCAACCTTTGCGTATACGTAATCCCAAAGAGCAAATTTTATCACCATTAACATACACGCCCGGTGCATCTGCACGAGCATATGCGTCTACATTAAATTCTGCGAGTGTGTTGATCACAGTATTCTCTAAAACAGTGACTAATTGGCGAACGCCAATATGGTTACGTTTTAGATCAAGCAAAACATACATCACTTGTTGGCCAGGGCCGTGGTAGGTCACTTGTCCACCTCGGTCAGATTGGATCACCGGTATAGAGCCTGTGTTTAAAAGGTGTTCTGCTTTACCCGCTTGACCTTGGGTAAAAACCTGTTCATGTTGAACCAGCCATATTTCATCAGGTGTATGACTTTCCCGTTTTTCCGTAAACTGATGCATAGAATCAGAAACCGGTAAATAGGGTTTCATACCCAATTGGCGAATAATGATTGTTTTATCTTGCACCGTGAAAATCTTCATTTGTAGCGTAATTGTGAAAGGCAGTATAACGCTCCAACAAATGAACTACCAGAATGAGATGAGATTATTGCTTCAGTTTGTGTTTGATAAAGGAATATTGATAAAAAAACGACGTAGTGAGAAGGGGGATAGATGTGATTAACCAAGCAGTGCTTAATTGGCGATTAACCCCAATTAGGCTTTTATTTAAGTGAGACTTACTAAATCTAGGTGACAAATCAATAACGAAATAATAAGAATTAATATAAGAAGTAAGGTGAAAGAGAAAGATAAAGAGAAGATACTGCGTAATATTGCTTCTTAAGTACGTCTAATGCCCCCTAATAGGGTAAGGGGGCAAATAGAAAAAAATTATAACACCATGCGAACAAGCTCTAATTCACCTAACTCTTTATAGAGGGTTTCTACTTGTTCAATATGCGTTGCGTTGATAGTCACAGAGACTGAGTGATAGTTACCTTTGCTACTTGGTTTTACTGAAGGTGTATAATCACCGGGTGCATGACGCTGGATCACTTCAACGACTTGGTCAACTAATTCGGGTTTAGCATGACCCATGACTTTGTAAGTAAATGAGCAAGGGAACTCTAATAGTTCGTTTAATTTTGTTTTCATCATAATGTAATCCTTAAGACAACAGGCGATGTTGTTTTAATAATCTCTTTTACACCTCATCAGCACAAATAAAAAGCGCATTCCTCCTATAATGAGGAATGCGATACTGATAGTTAGGGTAAATATAGAATGGGTAAATGTGTTTATTCCAATATCGATATAATCTTTATATATGGACACATTTATCCTTTTCAAGCCTTAACCAAACCAACGTGAAAATAATAATTTGATGTAATCAATCAAGCGGCTGAAAATGCCACCTTCTTTCACTTCATTCATAACAACAAGTGGACGTTGTTCAATGACTTGCCCATCAAGTTGGAAATTAATGGTGCCAACCACTTGGTTTTTACTGACTGGCGCATGTAATTCAACATTATCTAATACATAACTGGCCTTTAGATCTTTGAGTCGGCCACGGGGGATCGTGAGATAAACATCTTTATCAACCCCTAATTGCACTTTATCAGTATCACCATACCAGATAGGTTCAGCGGCAAACTCTTTACCCACCTGCAGCGGTTTTACCGTTTCAAAGAAGCGAAAACCCCAAGTAAGTAGTTTTTTACTTTCAGCATCACGGCCTTTAGATGAGTGTCCACCCATCACGGCAGAAATCAAGCGCATATTTCCTTCTGTTGCAGAGGCAACAAGATTATAACCCGCAGCTTCAGTATGACCTGTTTTAATACCATCAACATTGAGGCTAGTATCCCAAAGTAACCCATTACGGTTAGTTTGACGGATATTATTGTAGGTAAACTCTTTTTCTTTATAAATGGCATATTCTTCTGGAACATCACGAATTAATGCGGCGCCAATCAATGCCATATCTCGTGCACTACTGTATTGCCCAGGTGCATCTAAACCATGTACAGTTTGAAATTGTGTGTTTTGTAAACCTAGACGCTTAACATAGTCATTCATCATAGTGACAAAGGTATCTTGGCTTCCCGCAACATAAGAGGCCATTGCTACACAGGCATCATTACCTGATTGTAGATTGATACCGCGTGTTAATTGTGAAACGGTGACTTTATCACCGGGTTTTAAAAACATTAATGATGAGCCGCGAAATACAGGGTTGCCCGTTGCCCATGCTTCTTCACCAATAGGAACAATATCGTTGTTCGATATTTTTCCTGCACGAATGGCTTGACCTATAACATAACTGGTCATCATTTTGGTTAAACTGGCTGGATCACGACGGACATCTGCGTTTTTTTCCGCGAGGACTTTCCCAGAATTATAGTCGATAAGAATATAGGATTCGGCTTCGATATTAGGAACAGCGGGTATCATTGTTTTTAATGTGTCATCAGCAATAGCATGATGGCTAATAGCTAATAAAATAAAGGTTGCACTAAATAGACGTGTTCTTAGTAATTTCACTGGGCGTGTCTGTTTCATTCTGTTTGTCTGTTCCGGAAATTCAGGGAAAATAAATAAAAGTTGATAAGAAAAATATCAGCAAACTCAGGTGATTCTATGCCTGAATTTGCTTTTAGAAAAAGAGTTTTTACGAATTATTACCCTTTATTGGCTAACAATAAACCCATCGATATTTTTACTTTGTTTCAAAGCACTTTTTATTGTTTCGGCTTGCGTTTTTGATGAGTAGGGGCCTAATTGCACTTTATGTAGTCCATCAGTTGTATTAATGACACCTTGGGTATTTAAAGCATTGGTTAATTCAGATAACCATGTTTGTGCATTAGTTTGATTACTTAAAGCACCTACTTGTACATAGTATCCTTGCGCTATTGCGCTAGATGAAGATACTGGCTGTGGAGCTGGAGCTGGAGCTGGAGCTGGAGCTGGAGCTGGAGCTGGAGCTGGTTGAGTCACTGTTATGGGAGACGGTGCTGTTACAGAGGGTTGGGGAGCCATTGTCGATGGCTGAGTATTAAAGTTAGGACGCTCAGGTAATGTAGTGGCTCTTTTCTCTATTTGTGCACCTTGAGTACCAATACCACTTATTTGGCCATTTTGATCAACGACAATACCTTCAATTTGAATAGGGGTTGTTGGCATTAACTGCAAACTGTTATAAACAGCAGGTGTAACCTGTATTTGTTTGCCTTCAACGTAAGGGCCACGATCGTTAATTCGCACAATCATTGTGCGTCCATTGATTAAGTTTGTTATTTTCGCATAACTTGGAATAGGCAATGTTGGGTGTGCCGCAGCAAACTCATAAGGGTTGACTCGTTCACCTATGGTTGTTAAGCGACTCATTGCTAAGCTGTCGTAAACAATCGCTTGTCCTCGTTCACTAAAGTTCGCCGGATCTTTGACTATGCGATAAATTACCCCATTTTTACGATAATCTTGATTCGCAGTCGGGTGATAAGGCTCATAACGAGGCTCTATACCTAATACGGGTTGTGTAGGTACATTTGGCAACCTTGTGGTTGGCTGATTATTATTCACAGGTTTATCAGCAACACATCCTGCAAGTAGCAATGCACTGACACCCATCAAAACCCATTGCAAACGCATAGAAACCTCATTATAAACTTTTTGATAATAGTTTTCGGTGTGTATGAATTGACATAACAATGCCAAATCCTGCCATTAGTACAATTAATGCCGATCCCCCATAGCTTACCAGTGGTAATGGCACGCCGACTACTGGGAGGATCCCACTCACCATACCAATATTGACGAAAACATAAACAAAGAAGATCAGCATTAATCCACCAATCATGACTCTGCCAAATGTATTTTGTGCTTTTGTCGCGAGATAAAGACCTCGAGCAATTAAGAGTATATAGAGCGTTAGTAGGATTAAAACACCAATCAGTCCTAATTCTTCTGCGAGTACGGCAAAAATAAAGTCGGTATGGCGCTCTGGTAAAAATTCAAGTTGAGACTGAGTCCCTTGTAACCAACCTTTGCCATGTAATCCACCAGAACCGATAGCAATTTTAGATTGGATAATGTGATATCCGGCTCCTAAGGGGTCAATTTCAGGATCAAGTAACATCATGACCCGTGTTCGTTGGTAATCATGCATCAAGAAAAACCAGAGTATCGGAATAAATCCAGCAATTAATAGTGTTGCGACAGTAATCAAACGCCAACTCATACCGGCAAGGAAGATAACAAAAATTCCTGAAGCAGCAATTAAAATAGAGGTACCCAAATCAGGTTGTGCTGCCACTAAAAGGGTGGGAACGAAGATCAACACTAAGGCTATTGCTGTGTTACGTAATGTTGGCGGGCAAACATCACGGTTCATAAAGCGAGCGACCATTAGAGGAACGGCAATTTTGGCAATTTCAGAAGGCTGAAAACGTATGATACCTAAATCAAGCCAGCGTTGTGCACCTTTACTAATTTGCCCAAAGACATCAACAAAAATAAGTAATACAACACAAAATACGTAAAGGTGAGGAGCCCAGTTTTCATACACCCGTGGAGGGATCTGCGCCATGATAATCATAACGATAAAACCCGTAGCAATTTGTCCCAGCTTGCGTTCCATCATATCGGGATCTTGCCCACTTGCTGTCCACATAATAAATGCGCTATAGCATAATAAGGCAATAATACAGAGCATAAAGAATGGATCGATATGTAAACGCGTCCAGAGTGATTTTTTCTTGTTATTTTCTGTCATTGGGTTATTCCTCTGAGCCACGCGGTGAAGGCGGGGAAATAGGCAACTCGGTGTTGTTGTCTCCAAGTATAATGTGATCAAGTATTTGGCGAGTAATATCCCCAACAGATGGGCCAGCACCACCATTTTCTAAAATTATAGAGACGGCAACGGTAGGGTTTTCATAAGGCGCAAAAGCAATCATTAATTTATGATCACGAAGATGTTCTGCTAATTGGCTAGCATTATAGGTTTCATAACTAAATACCTGTGCTGTACCTGATTTTGCAGCAATCTTATAAGGAGCATCAGCAAAGCTACGTCGCCCTGTACCATTGGGTAGATTGGCAACACCATACATACCGTACTTCGCTAACTCCCAATAACCGGAGTTGATATCGCCAATTTGGCGTGTCTCTTTATCCACGTAAGGTAGCATTTCATTACCTAACTTGGTGCCATAAAGTAAGTGAGGGGTTTTAACCTGACCATCGTTAATTAAGGTCATTAACGCTTTTGACATTTGGATTGGGGTCGCCGTCCAGTAACCTTGACCTATACCAACAGGGATGGTATCCCCTTGATACCAAGGTTTTTTATATCGTTGTTGTTTCCATTCTCGGGTTGGCATAATGCCATTACGCTCTTCAGACAGGTCAATCCCCGTGTATTCACCATAGCCAAAGCGAGACATCCATGTGGAAATACGATCAATACCCATATCATAGGCAACTTGATAGAAGAAGGTATCTGCTGACTCAATAATGGATTTAGTAACATTGAGTTTTCCATGTCCCCAACGTTTCCAGTCACGATAGCGTTTTTCAGAGCCGGGCAGTTGCCACCAGCCCGGATCATGGATAGTTGTGTTAGGAGTAATAACCCCTTCACTTAGGGCTGCAACAGACATAAAGGGTTTAACCGTTGATGCCGGAGGATAGAGCCCTTGGGTTGCCCGGTTTATTAATGGTCTATCGGGATTATTAAGTAGGCCTTGATAGTCTGTATTAGATATTCCCCCAACAAATAGGTTAGGGTCATAACTTGGATTAGAAACCAGTGCTAATATCTCGCCGTTACGAGGATCTGTGACGACCACAGCCGCTCGGCTAGTGGTTAATAGCGTTTCAATATAGGTTTGTAATTCAAGATCGATAGTTAGGTAGATATCTTTACCGGCTTGTGGTGGTTGCTCATGCAATTGGCGGATCACACGGCCACGGCTATTAACTTCGACCTCTTCATAACCGGTTTTACCATGCAAAACAGATTCATAATAGCGTTCAATACCTAATTTACCGATATCTCGGGTTGCTGCGTAATTAGGATAGAGCCCTTCTTTTTCAAGACGTTCTACATCTTTATCATTAATTTTTGCAACATAACCAATAACATGAGTAAGGGCTGAACCATAAGGGTAATAGCGACGTTGATAGCCTTTGATTTCTAATCCGGGATAGCGATATTGATTAATGGCAAAACGTGCCACTTGCACTTGGTCAAGTGACGTTTTAAGCGGAATAGAACTAAAACGACGAGAGCGTTTTCGCTCTTTTTCAAATGCAGCAATATCGTCGTCAGTTAAATCAACGACCTCTCGTAAACTCTCCAATGTTTCTTGGATATTAGCCACTTTCTCCGGTACGATTTCTAATTGATAGATAGTACGATTTAGGGCAAGTGGAACCCCATTACGATCGTAAATAATGCCTCGGCTCGGTGGGATGGGAACTAATTTGATCCGGTTATCATTCGAGCGAGTTTGATAATCATCGTGGCGAGCGACTTGTAAGTGATACAAGTTAAAAACTAAGATGCCCGTTAAAACTAAGATCCCTGAAAATGCGACAATAACACGGCGGATAAAGAGTTTTGACTCCGCTGTATAATCTCGAAACGGGGTGCGTTTTCTTTTCTTCATCCCATTAGTTGATTTCACTTACTTACCCGCCAATTTATTATTCCCGATGATAAGGATGGTTTGTGGTAATACTCCATGCACGGTAAAGGCTTTCTGCTACCACTACACGTACTAGCGGATGTGGCATAGTTAATGGAGATAAAGACCAACTTTGTTCTGCAGCTGCTTTACAAGCGGGGGCTAAACCTTCAGGGCCACCAATTAATAAGCTGACATTTCTTCCATCTAACTTCCAGCGATCGAGTTGCTCGGCAAGTTTTGGGGTATCCCAACGGGCGCCAGGAATATCAAGGGTGACGATACGATTTCCTTTACCTACCGCTGCTAACATCTGTTCGCCTTCTTTTTCGAGAATACGCTTAATATCAGCATTTTTCCCTCGTTTACCCGCGGGGATCTCGATGAGTTCTAAGGGCATATCTTTGGGAAAGCGGTTAAGATAATCCATAAAGCCGGTCTGGATCCAGTCCGGCATTTTTGTACCAACGGCGATGAGCTGTAATTTCAAACTCAGCTCCAGAGTTTTTCGAGTTCGTACATACGGCGACTGTCTTCTTGCATTACGTGTACCATGGCTTCACCAAGGTCAACAACAATCCAATCAGAAACGCCTTGTCCTTCGATGCCTAAAGGTTGTAATCCTGCTTCACGACAGTCATCAACCAGATTATCGGCGACAGACATTAAGTGTCTGTTTGAAGTTCCCGTACAGATGATCATGTAATCAGTGACACTTGATTTTCCACGAACATCTAATGCGATAATGTCTTGAGCTTTAGAATCCTCAAGTTTATCAATAATAAATTGCTGTAATTCTGAGCCTTGCAAAAGGGTCACCTTTTTCTATTTAGTTAACTCAATCGAGAAAATAACAAAGCGCTATTTTAAAGGAATTTATACCAATAAATCTATTTTACTCGATGATTTATTCCAGTTGTCGATAGCAAAAACATCTATCAAGTATGGTTGCTATTCGACGCTTGATTTAGAAAAATTCATATATGCCTATTTATTGCGCCATAATAAATAATAAAAGCCGGCAGATAAGAACTTTCCAATTAGACGACAGTTTTACTCCACAGTTCCCTTAATAGGAACCGAGGGTGAGAATAACAGTAAAACAATGTCTGTCAATGCTCGTGAAATACCTGATAACGGTATCATCACGTCAATGATTGTATCATTATACGGTGTAATGTTGAGATAGTGACTAAGAGAAACAGACGAATGAAAGAAAATTATTATTATTTGGAGCAAACTTCAGAAATAGCGAGTAACAAAAACGCATTGTTACAGGCAGATTGGCAACGATTTTGTCAATTGTTATGCTATGAAGGCATTGAAATTAAACAAAATAATGATGAAAAACGACAAAATAAGGCAGTGATTTGTCGGGTTAAAATGAAAGGGGAATATTCATCAACCTTATTCACGCAGATTTTGGGGGAAGGAGAGTTACAATTAACCCTTGAACAATTTTCTCAACCTAGTGGATTGGAACATTTTCTGACACAGTTTTTTGCCTTAATTGATTATCAACAGCAGGTAAATGCTAAGTTGAGCAAAAAAGCACTGATCCAATTTCATAGTCGATATAAATATTTGTTAATGGCTTATTCTCAAGTCGCTTATCGAGAATTGGGGCGTTATATGGCCAATATCCCTAATTCGCTACCGCTGTTACAATTTGCCGAGCAGTATCAAAAGGCCTTAATGAAAGCACTGTCAATACCAGCAACTCGAGAAGGGCATACCAATGCATTAATGCATATGGCGGGATATTTTAAGCGAGCACTTAGCGCAGAGCAAAAACAGTTGTTAACACAAGAGATTTTATCTTATCGGCAAGGAAAAACGAGTCTTTCGGCTCCTTTGTCACGGTTGAAAAACTACTTGGCGTTTTATCCTGATAATTATCTACTTTCTCAACGCTATTTTTCACCTTATCCAGCGGTATTTGATGACTTAAGAGCGCAATTTTAATCTCTAAGATCTGTTATCGATACAACTGATGCTGTTTGATATAGTTTTCAACAGACTCAGGCAGAAGATCATGACAATCTAATCCTGCTTTATGTCTAGCCCTAATATCGGTCGCTGAAATATTGTATAAAGGAGTATCAGCAAGAAAAATTTTCCCGGCGGGTAAACAGTGAATATCTGCTTGCTGTTTGGTTTGATGTTGTTCAAGCCAGGTTTGCATTTGTGGTGATGTAAATGTGGTTTGGTAACCCGGGCGAGCGCAAACCAATAAGTGACACACATCTAACAACTCTTCCCATTTATGCCAAGTATCAATTGAAAGTAATGAATCTTGTCCAATAATAAAGGCTAATGGCTGTTTCTCACCAATTTCTTGTCTAAACGCTTTTAATGTCTCAATGGTATAAGAGGGAGTCGGTTTCTCTAACTCTCGAGTGTCGACTTTGAAAGCACTAAAAGGTTGTAATGCGAGCCGCACCATGGCTAATCGCTGTTGTGAAGAGGCTTCTGGTTGGGGGCGATGAGGGGGAATATTATTAGGCAACCAAATCACTTCTTTTAGCCCTATCAAGCCAGAAAGGGCTTCTACAGGACGTAAATGCCCATAATGGATCGGATCAAAAGTACCACCATATAGAGCAATGGCTTGATGAATTAAAGGGGAGTTATTATTGGTGCTAGCCATGGCGAATAAATCCTTCCGGTAATGCTTTTCCACATAATAATAAGCCAAGGGCATGAAGTTCAGGCCAAACGTTTTGTCCGTGATCCTGTTTAAGGGTTATTTCAATCTGGGTAAGTAATCGCATGGCAGTGAGTAATTGATGCTCTGACAAACGTTGTAACGCGGCGGTAAATATCGGACGTCGGTTTTGCCATATCCGATGTTGATCGAAAACGGATTTTAAGGAGGCCGTTTTAGCGCTACGATGTAAGGTAATTAATTGCATTAATTCGCGTTGCAATGTTCTAAGCAGAATAACGGGTTCAGTATCCTCTCTTTTTAGTTGCTGCAAGATATGCCATGCCCGTTGGGTTTTGCCTGCTAATAATGCATCAATCCAATGATAAGCAGTAAAATGAGAGGCATCATTGACAGCCGCTTCAACTCTTGGCAGGGTTAATTTACCATCAGGATAGAGCAAACAGAGGCGTTCAATTGCTTGAGCTAAAGCGAGTAAATTTCCTTCATAGCAGTAACACAGTAATTGATTACCTTGTTCATCAAGCTCAAGGCCTTTTTGCTTGGCGCGTCTCGCTACCCAATTTGGTAATTTATCTAACTCAGGGGTTAAGCAAGTCACATAAATACCTTGCTGGCTGAGTGTTTTAAACCATTCGCTATTTTCCTGTGCCTTGGTTAATTTATGTCCACGTAAAATTAACAAGAGATCTTCATGCAATTCGTGAGATAAGCGTAAAAGCTTTTCTGACATTGCCGCATTAGGACCATTTTCAGGAAGATGGAGTAAGATAGATTGCTTTTGTGAAAAAAGACTCAGTGACTGGCAGAGTGAATATATTTCATTCCAATCAGTGCTGTTATCAAGGGTAAATTGATAATGTTCCGTAAAGCCTTGTGATTTTGCCACCGTTTGAATGGCATCTTGAGACTCTTGGAGTAATAGCGGTTCATTACCCCAAAGTAGGTAACTTTGGCGCAACCCCTCTTGGAGTTGCGCATTAAGTTGTTCTGGATAAAGGCGGATCATTTGGCTGGTGAGATTATCTGTTTCGCTTTAGCTGCCTCTGACGCTTTTTGGCGTTCAGCATTGTGAACCACCAATAATTTACGTACTAAGATAGCGGTAGCCTGTTCACGCATTTCCTGTTTGATAATATCATTTTCGGCATCTTTAGCTAATGCTTCTAATGGGTTATCAAAGAATGGACGTGAAACCTGTGATGAAATAGGGTAGATAGTTCCATCAGGCATAATCACTTGTGCATCTAGGACAAAAGTGAGCTGACGTTCAGCCGATTTACCGTCTTGATACACAGAGACAGTCTCTTTATTTTCTGAAGATCCAACAATTTTGAGAACAGGAATATCTGCTTTTGGCGTTTCAACCAGCTGAACTCCACTTAATCTCAATTGTTGACGCATTACACGAGACAGTGGCCCGTATGGGTCACCAGAGCTTAGGTAAAGCGTTTTTAATTCAGCTGGAACTTGGGTTTTACCTTGTAGGTGAAAACCGCAGCCAGCGGTGACCAACACCGCTAACGCAAAAAACAGCGAAAATAGATATCGCACTAAGCCTCCTTATCAGCCAACAACGATGTTCAGTAATTTGCCCGGTACATAAATCACTTTACGTACGGTGACATTTTCTAAATATTTAGCAACACTGTACTCTTTTGTTGCCATTTCCTGAACATAATCTTTTTCTGAATTAGCAGGAACAGTGATACGACCACGTACTTTACCATTAACTTGAACAATAATAAGTTTCGTATCATCGACCATCGCTTCTTCATCAGCAACAGGCCATGGTGCAACATCAATATCCTCTTTACCACCTAACGCTTGCCACATAACAAAACAAGCATGTGGAATGATAGGAGAAAGCATACGTACCACCGCTTCTAATGCTTCTTGCATTAAAGCACGATCTTGCTCCGTCTCTTGTGGTGCACGGGTTAATTTATTCATTAACTCCATAATCGCAGCAATAGCCGTATTGAATGCTAAGCGGCGACCTACATCATCAGAAACTTTGGCGATAGTTTTGTGTAAATCGCGACGTAAGTCTTTTTGCTCTGTGGTTAATGTTGCCAAATCAAGTGATTGAGTCGTTCCTTTTTCGGTATGCTCATGAACTAAACGCCATAAACGACGTAAGAAACGGTTCGCACCTTCAACACTTGATTCTTGCCACTCAAGTGTTAATTCTGGTGGTGCAGCAAACATCATAAATAGACGTACGGTATCAGCACCATAACGCTCAACCATGGTTTGTGGGTCGATGCCGTTATTTTTTGATTTAGACATTTTGCTCATACCAGCGTAAGTCAGTTCATGGCCTGCACTGTCAGTTGCTTTGATGATGCGATTTTTTTCATCACGTTCAACAATCGCTTCTGCAGGAGAGACCCAATGGCGAGCGCCATCTTCACCGGTATAATAAAATGCATCTGCTAATACCATGCCTTGGCACAGTAAGCGTTTAGCAGGTTCATCAGAATTAACTAAACCAGCATCACGCATCAATTTATGGAAGAAACGGAAATACATCAGGTGCATGATAGCGTGTTCAATACCACCAATGTACCAGTCAACCGGTAACCAATAGTTAGCAGCTTTTGGATCTAACATTCCCTTGTCGTAATCAGGGCAGGTATAACGTGCGTAATACCAAGAAGATTCCATAAAGGTAT
The DNA here is from genome assembly GCF_000160755.1 of Proteus mirabilis ATCC 29906. Classification (GTDB taxonomy): domain Bacteria; phylum Pseudomonadota; class Gammaproteobacteria; order Enterobacterales; family Enterobacteriaceae; genus Proteus; species Proteus mirabilis. The sequence goes on along the minus strand of NZ_GG668580.1, from coordinate 75,128 downwards.
CAAAAGTATCTGTTTCACGTAGCGCTGGTTGACCATTAATCGTTGTTTTAGCCCACTCAGGATCCGCTTTAATTGGACTGGTAATGCCGTCCATTTTCACATCTTCTGGTAAAATAACCGGTAATTGGTCATCAGGAACTGGAACAACGGTACCATCTTCTAAGGTCGCCATTGGAATTGGCGCACCCCAATAACGTTGACGAGAAACACCCCAGTCACGTAAACGGTAATTCACTTTACGTTCACCCACACCCATTGCAGTAAGTTTATCTGCAATAGCATTAAAACCAGCTTGGTTATCAAGTCCTGAGAATTCACCAGAGTTAATCAGGCTATTTTTCTCAGTCAGAGCGCCTGTTGATAAGTCAGGTTGGTTACCTTCTGCATCAGCAATAACCGCTTTAATCGGCAAACCATATTTAGTGGCAAATTCCCAGTCGCGTTCATCGTGGCCTGGAACGGCCATAACTGCACCTGTACCGTATTCCATTAGGACAAAGTTGGCTACCCAAATAGCGACTTTCTCTTGGGTTAATGGATGAATAGCATACAGACCTGTAGCAATACCTTTTTTCTCCATGGTTGCCATTTCAGCTTCTGCCATCTTCATGTTACGGCATTCATCAATGAAGTGCTGAATTTCAGGATTATTTTGAGCGGCTTTTTGAGCTAATGGATGACCGGCGGCCACAGCAACATAAGTGACACCCATAAAGGTATCTGGACGTGTGGTATATACGGTCATGGTATCGTCGCTATCTGCGACATCAAAGGTAATTTCTACACCTTCAGACCGGCCAATCCAGTTACGTTGCATGGTTTTAACTTGTTCTGGCCATTCATCTAACGTATCTAAGTCGTTTAACAGCTCTTCAGCATAATCGGTGATTTTAATAAACCACTGTGGAATTTCTTTGCGCTCGACAGGGGTGTCGCAACGCCAGCAACAACCATCGATGACTTGTTCGTTAGCCAGTACGGTTAAGTCGTGTGGGCACCAGTTTACAGCAGAGGTTTTTTTATACACTAAACCTTTTTCATACAGCTTAGTGAAAAACCACTGTTCCCAACGATAATATTCTGGTGTACAGGTGGTGACTTCACGATCCCAATCATAACCAAAGCCCAGTTTTTTTAACTGGCCTTTCATATAATTGATATTTTCATAAGTCCACGGTGCAGGTGCAGTGTTATTTTTTACGGCAGCACCTTCTGCAGGTAAACCAAACGCATCCCAACCAATAGGTTGTAAGACGTTTTTACCCAACATACGTTGATAACGGGAAATCACGTCACCAATGGTGTAGTTACGGACGTGTCCCATGTGTAGTCGACCAGAAGGATAAGGTAGCATTGACAGGCAGTAATATTTTTCTTTGTTATTATCTTCTGTCACTTTAAATGTATTGTTCTTTTCCCAGTGTTCCTGGATAGTTTGCTCTATATCTTCGGGACGATATTGTTCTTGCATGGCACCGATAATCCTATGGTGAATTAATGGCTACCGAAGGGTAACCGCTATGATGAATTAAGACTTGCATAGCATAGCTGATTTTGTCTAATAGCCACAACTATTGATCTCAAGGAAAGCCATTGTTTGCATAACTTTTTTGCCACAATGGCGAGATAGCGCGAAAACAGCATTTTTTTGTTAATGATAAATGCAAGATTTTCAAGCGGTTAGCCTAATTATTGCAATAAAAATGAATTAATTGCTACTGTGTTGCGTCATCAAAGGTTGATGATTATTTTTAGCGATATTTTGCTGGCATGTAATAATTCATGCCAGCAAAGGGGAAAAGTGAGTGGGATGAAAAAGAAAATTGAAGATTAATGTAAGATTTTAGCTAGGAAATCTTTAGCCCTTTCTGATTTAGGATTATCAAAGAAGTCATTTTTCGGGCTATCTTCGACAATACGACCTTCATCCATAAAAATAATACGGTCAGCAACTTTTTTAGCAAAGCCCATTTCGTGTGTAACCACCATCATGGTCATGCCTTCATTAGCCAGCTCAACCATAACATCAAGAACTTCATTAATCATTTCAGGATCAAGTGCGGATGTGGGTTCATCAAATAGCATCGCAATAGGATCCATACATAAAGCACGAGCAATAGCAACGCGTTGTTGTTGACCACCAGAAAGTTGAGCAGGGTATTTATTAGCGTGGTTGGCTAAGCCTACGCGCTCTAATAATTTTAGCCCTTTCTCTTTTGCTGCACCTTTCTCTCTATTAAGGACTTTCACTTGCGCTAGTGTAAGATTTTCAATAATGGAAAGGTGAGGAAATAATTCAAAGTGTTGAAACACCATACCAACTTTGGCTCGTAACTTAGCTAAATCAGTTCGTTTATCATTGACTTTTATATCATTTACTAGGATTTCACCTTGTTGTATAGGCTCTAAACCATTAACGGTTTTGATAAGCGTCGATTTACCTGATCCTGAAGGTCCACAGACAACAACAACTTCCCCCTTTTTCACTTCAGTGGAACAATCTGTCAGTACTTGAAACTGACCATACCATTTGGATACATCTTTTAGGGAAATCATCTAAGTAGTCCTTTTTTTAAGAAAGTTCACTAACATTGAAGCGGAGAAACTAATTATAAAGTAGACAAAACCAGCAAAAAGGATCATTTCAACCTGTGTGCCATCACGCTCACCAATATTTGCCGCTGTTCGGAAAAAATCGGTCAGACTTAATACATACACGAGTGAGGTATCTTGAAATAAAACGATACCTTGTGTGAGCAATAAAGGGATCATGGCACGAAATGCTTGAGGTAAAATCACTAAACGCATCGTTTGTGATTTTGTCATTCCTAAAGCTAAGGATGCTGAAAACTGGCCTTTACTGATACTTTGTATACCTGCTCTGATGATTTCAGAGTAATAAGCAGCTTCAAATAGAGAGAACGCTACCATTGCTGAAATTAAACGGATATCACTTTTTGGTGAAAGGCCTAGAACATTTTGTAATATGTTAGGCACAATTAAATAGAACCACAGTAATACCATCACTAAAGGAATAGAACGAAAGGTATTAACGTAAGCGGCCGCAAACCAACTGATGGGCTTAAAAGTAGATAAGCGCATCACTGCAAGTATTGTTCCCCATAAAATACCGATAACAATTGCTGTTATGGTGATTTTTAAAGTAATGACCATGCCATCCATTAAAAAAGGTAGGCTAGGAACAACAGAACTCCAGTCAAACTCGTACATTATTGACCTCCTGCTGTGCCAGGTAAACGCACCCGTTTTTCTAACCAGTGCATAATCAACATAATAATGACGTTAATAAAGACATAGGCTAGCGTGATAGCGGTAAAGGATTCATAAGCTTTAGCTGAATAATCTAATAATTTATTCGCTTGCGCAGCCATATCAATCAGGCCAATCGTTGAGGCGATTGCAGAGTTTTTGACTAAGTTCAGCATTTCAGAGGTCATTGGCGGAATAATGACGCGATAAGCATTAGGTAATAAAACATAGCGGTAGGTTTGTGGCAGTGTTAAGCCTAGTGCTAAGCCTGCTGCTTTTTGTCCTCTTGGTAATGAATTGATTGCCGCCCGCACCTGTTCACACATGCGCGCTGCGGTAAACAAACCTAAACAGAGTGCTGAAGAGACAAAGAATTGGATATTCGGCGTTAAGTCCATTTTGAACCAATCACCAATAGCTTGTGGTAAGAGTTCAGGGATCACTAAATACCATGTGAAGAATTGTACAATCAGGGGGACGTTACGAAATAGTTCAACATAGATAGCCCCTAAACTAGAGAGCAAGCGATTAGGTACGGTTCGTAAAATACCAAAAAAAGAGCCGACAATAAAAGCAATGATCCAAGCACAAAGAGATAAAGCGACAGTAACTTGAAAGCCTGAAATAAGCCAACCTAAGTAAGTGGTATTTCCAAAAGGGGCTTCTTGGAAGAATATCCCCCAATCCCAATCAATCGACATGATTTCACCTCCGGTGAAAAAAATGGGGCAGGGAACGGCTGCCCCAAACTTCACTGATCTGTCTGTCCAACAGATACTTTATAATTATTAATTTTGCATCAATTACTTATATGCATTGTTAGTTCAATGCTTTATCATTTGGTGATGCAAACAGTGCTTTCATTTCATCCGAGATAGTGAATTCTAAATTGAGGTTTTTCGGTGGAATTGGGGCATTAAACCAACGATTGAACGATTTTTCTGCTGCGCCAGATTTTTGCGCATTAGCAATGGTTTCATCAATTAACGACTTAAATTGTGTATCACCTTTGCGTAACATACAGCCATAAGCTTCTTCCGATTGAGGTGTTCCCACAATCTCCCATAACGCAGGTTTTTTCGCTTTAGCACGTTCACCCGCTAATAAGGCGTCATCCATCATAAAAGCAACGGCACGCCCTGATTCAAGTGTACGGAATGAGTCGCCATGATCTTTTGCGCTAATAATGCGCATATTCATTTTTTTCTCATCATTGAGCTTGTTGAGTAACATTTCAGATGTGGTGCCTGACGTAACAACCACATTTTTGCCCGCAAGATCAGCAAAATCTTTAATTCCACTGTCTTTTTTCGCAAGTAAACGTGTACCAACAATAAAAATAGTATTCGAGAAATCAGCTTGTTGTTGGCGAGCGAGATTATTGGTCGTTGAGCCACACTCAAAGTCAAATGTACCATTTTGTAATAGTGGAATTCGATTCTGAGAAGTGATAGGGATAAGACGAACTTGTAGGTTAGGTTTGCCTAATTTTTCTTTTACTGCCTCAACAATCAGGTTGGAATAGTCTTGAGAGTATCCGACCACTTTTTGTTGATTATCGTAGTATGAAAAAGGAACAGAGGATTCACGATGACCAACAATAATAATATCGTTATCGTTGATTTTTTTTAAGGTACCAGTGAGTTCTTCTGCTTGCACAGCTCCTGCAGCCCCTAAAATCATTAATGATAATGCTAGTTTACGCATGCGCATAATAACTCCTGTCGTGGTGATATTGATGTGTTGCTTTGTGTTACTTTTTTGTTTTAATTTGTTTTGATAATGTTAATAAATAGAACAAATAACATACGGTTGGGAAGTGCCATATTCCAAATACGAGAGCTATCTCTCAATAAAAGGATGAAATAAAAAATTGTTCAATGTTTTTTGGAAGTGATTTTCAATATTTAAAATTATTATGGTAATAACCATGAGAAGTTAAAGGTTAAAAAGAACAAAGAAGAAAAAGGCGTTAATCTAAAAAAGAAAAGAATTTGTAAAGTTTATCTTAAGGAGTTGTTTGTCTGTAGATTACCGTTAAGATAGCAGGTCAACAAATGAGGAAATCTATGCATAATTGGCGGTCAGGTCGCTGGCTAGTGTTGATAACAGTATTGCTGATCTTGTGTTGTATTGTTCAGCGCTCTATGGGGGCTCATGTGATTAGTGAGCGCTTAGCATCTGCTGTTTCGCAAACACAGTCCTCATTCTCGACGCCAATTGCAGAGCAACAAAATGCAAGTGAAGGGAAATATTCACTTTCAACCTGCGAATTAAGTGCTAAATCACTCTTATCGATTCCTCCTTTAGCGATTGAACCGCTTTTTTATACTTGGGCGGTATTACTTTTATTTGGTATGGCTGCCATTTATGTTTCTCGTCAACGTAGCCAGAAAAAACAACATCACCCACCTCCACGAATAAGGCTTCACCTTCATTACTGTATTCTAAGGGATTAGTAGCGCTTTAACTCAATAATACGTCTTATATTGAGGCGTTGTTTTATGTGTAGCGTTAGAGGATTTTTTAGGGAGTTGCTATGGTTCGTTCTTTTTTAATAGCATTGATGTTGATGCTATTTTCATTATCTTCATTAGCCGCCGATACAGGTTGGCTAACTATGCCAGACAATGATCATGCTCAGGTTAGGGCTACGGCTGACAAGTCATCGACAGGCGATGTTAAAATATTGCTTGAGGTGCAATTAGCGCCGGGCTGGAAAACATATTGGCGCTCTCCCGGAGAAGGTGGCGTAGCACCTGAAATTAATTGGACGCAATCTGTGTCTGATATGATATGGCATTGGCCATCACCTTCCGCTTTTGATGTCGCAGGTATTCATACCCAAGGTTACGATAAAGAAGTCGTCTTCCCCATTGAACTAAAATCTGTCGATAGCGATAACTTAAATGGGGTATTAACACTTTCAACCTGTAGTAATGTCTGTATTTTAACTGATTACTCATTAAATCTGGATTTAAACGAGCCTGCTCCCGCTGATTTTGAATGGCAATATAATCAAGCCATGGCCAAAGTACCTGTGACAAGTGGATTAATTTCTGCTGTTTCATCTGATTATCGAAATAGTCAATTAACCCTCTCATTACAACGAGAACAAGGTGACTGGCATCAACCTAATATTTATCTCGATCCACCACAAGGAATGCTATATGGCATTCCACAGTTAACAGCAAAAGGTGATCATTTATCTGTTACTGTCGATGTAACCGATGATTGGGGAGACGCTGCAGGTGACATTGTAGGAAAACCACTCTCCTTTGTTGTGACTGACGATGGCTATTCACGTCAAGTCAATGACACTATAGGCCAAGGCGATAGCGTATCTCTGCCTACTGCTGACTCGGGGGTTGGATTATGGAGTATTTTAGCCTTTGCGCTGTTAGGGGGCTTAATTCTTAATTTAATGCCTTGTGTGTTACCTGTTTTGGCAATGAAATTGGGCTCAATTCTTCATATCGAAAAACGTGATACAGGGGCTATTCGTAAACAGTTTTCTGTTTCTGTTGTGGGAATTTTAGTGTCATTCTGGGCCTTAGCGCTGTTTATGACCGTATTACGCTACAGCCAAGAAGCAATAGGTTGGGGCATACAGTTTCAAAGCCCTTGGTTTATTGGCTTTATGGTGCTGATCACGGCTATTTTTACCGCTAATTTATTTGGCCTATTTGAATTACGTTTATCAAGTAATATGAATACCAAAATAGCGACAGCAGGAGGCCAAGGTTATAGTCGACATTTCTGGGAAGGGGCTTTTGCTACATTGCTTGCCACACCGTGTTCTGCCCCATTCTTGGGGACTGCGGTTGCTTATGCATTGATAGCACCATTAAGTGAGTTATGGTTAATTTTCACCGCATTAGGTCTTGGAATGAGTTTACCATGGATCATGGTTGCTATGTTTCCATCAATTGCCAAAGTGTTGCCAAAACCCGGTAAATGGATGAATCGCCTAAGAGTTGTTTTAGGCTTTATGATGTTGCTATCTTGTATTTGGCTGATCACTTTATTGATCCCCCATTTTGGTATTGGCATTGTTGCGGCTATTTTTGTGGCTATCGCCCTGATCTTGCTTTTTGCTATTGCTAAACATTACGGCAAAAAAACGCTATTTGCTTCAATGGTGATCACCCTTATTTTAGGTGGTACAAGCTATCTATTTATTGCTCAGCCTGATACTCAGACCTTGGCGGGGCAAGATCAGGTGAATTGGCAACCACTCTCAGAAGAGGCTATCCATCAAGCGTTAGCTGAAAATAAACGGGTGTTTATTGATGTTACTGCAGATTGGTGTGTTACCTGCAAAGCAAATAAATACAATGTATTATTACGCGATGATGTGCAAAAGGCACTTTCAGAGCCTGATGTTGTCGCATTAAGAGGGGATTGGACGAAACCGTCAGAACAGATCACCCAATTTTTAAAACAGCGCGGTCAAGTCGCCGTGCCGTTTAACCAGATTTATGGACCATGTAACAAGGAGGGGGAGATCCTACCGCCTCTTTTAAATAAAGATCTAATGTTAACTATTCTTTCAGAGGCTAAAGGAGCCCAATAATGAAAAAAACACTTTCTGCACTGGTTATCTCTTCGTTACTTTTTGGTGCAAATGTTCAAGCCGCTGCCTTGAATGCAGCTCAAGAAAAAGAAGTACGTGCATTAGTTCGTGATACTTTAGTGAGTAATCCTGAGATTTTGGAAGAAGCTATCATGGCATTGCAAACTAAGAAGGCAGATGAGCAACAAGCACAGTTCCGTCAAGCATTGGCCTCTGAACATGATGCATTATACAACGATGCGGCAAGTCCACGTATTGGCGCTAAAGATGCTAAGTTAGTGTTAGTGTCGTTCACTGATTATAACTGCCCGTATTGCAAACGCTTTGACCCATTATTAGAAAAGATCACCGAACAATACCCTGATGTGGCGGTTATCATTAAACCATTACCATTTAAAGGTGAAAGCTCTGCTAAAGCCTCTCAGGCGGTGCTTTCTGTCTGGAAAGAAGATCCAAAAGCATTCTTAGCACTTCATCAACGTTTGATGCAGAAGAAAACGATGCTAGATAATGCAAGTATTGAAGATGCAATGAAGAGCACTAATACTAGCAAAATTAAGTTAACTGATGACAGCTTAAAAACGTTGCAAAATAACTTAGAGCTTTCTCGTAAACTGGGTATTCAAGGTACGCCAGCGACGGTAATTGGTGATACTATTTTACCGGGTGCTGTTGATTATGATCAGTTAGAAATTATTGTGAAAGAACAACTGGCGAAAGTGAAAAAATAATGGCAAATCGTTTACGAAAATGGGGTAAAGAATTAGTTATTCTCGCCCTTATTTTTGTGGCTATTTCATTTGCTATGGACTGGTGGCGTCAACCAACGCCACCAGAACTTACTGATTTATCTACGCTTTATACAGTTGATGATAAACCAGTCTCATTGATTGCCCTTAGCCAAGAGAAACCATTACTGATCTATTTTTGGGCGAGTTGGTGTGGCATTTGTAAGTTAACTACACCGACGGTAAATGATTTAGCACAACAGGGTTATAATGTTACGTCTGTAGTTATCCTCTCTGGTGATGATGCCAAAATAATACGTGGCATTAACTCCAAGCAACTAGTTTTTCCGGTTATTAATGATGATAGAGGGGCTATTTCTCAACGTTGGGGGATAAGTGCTACACCTTCTTTTGTTATTCTCTATAAAGGTGAAATGGTGCACTTTACAAGTGGCTGGACATCCTCTTGGGGATTAAAACTTAGGTTATGGTGGGCTTCAATTTAACTTGTTTATCAGAGTTTAAATGAAGAAAAAATAATGCCAGGTAGGCTGACAATAAAATCGATTATCTCATAGACAAGTTTTTTACGTCTGCGTTTTATTTTTGCTTCTTGGCTACCTTGAACAATTAATTCCTTTTCATTGTAAGTGCGTTTTGAGGTATTAATATGTATTGGTACAATATTAATAGGAATAACGATTTGATTATTCTTATTGGCTGGTGTTAATTGAGCTAATGTCCAACCATATTGATGTTGTTTATCTCCAAACGCATTTTTCTGGATAATACGACCGTAATAATCTTTACGAAAACCTTTTTCTTCATTATCGCTGGAAATCTGATGGGCATGTTGCCAATAAGGTAAAACATCTGTTGGTGATTGAATGAGTTTCGATAGTGCTGGTGGGTCAAGTGGGATCATATTGAGACGTTTAGAGCTTGCTTCTTGTTTTTGCTCATAGGCTCTCGCTGTTTGCCAATGTAAAGGCACAATTGTTTCATCTTCAATAATTTGATGAATCGAACTGGGTTGTTTTGATAATACCCAGCCAAATTCATTTTGTTGATTAAACATTTGGCGCTTGATCCATTTAGTTTCTTTATCTTTACGAAATCCTTTTGTTTCATTATCGGCAGATATTTTTTTCGCTCTTTGCCAAATAATATCAAGAATATATTCAGGGTAATGGATCATTGAAAAGTCCTTTTATTAGAAAAGCCCTTACTTAATTAATTGTTTTAAGATTAATTGAGCAGGGCTTTATTTAACATTAAGAACGACGCTTAATAAAAGCAAGAATTAAAAATACCCCTGCTAAAATCCACACTGGATAACTCCCCATTTTATAATAAGGTGTTGATCCTGTTGTGGGTGTCATTTTTTCAGCTAATGCACCTGCTTCAAATTGTGGAAGCTGGGCAATAACATCACCATTAGCAGCAATAAAGGCGGTAATGCCGTTATTAGTTGAACGTAATAATGGGCGTCCTAACTCTAATGAACGCATTCTAGCCATTTGAAAATGTTGCCATGGACCAATTGAATTACCAAACCAAGCATCATTTGAAATAGTTAATAAGAAACGTGTATCCGGCTTAAAGTTAGCACGAACTTGTTCTCCAAGAATAATTTCATAACAGATGGCGGCGGTTATTTTGGCATCATTTACCGTCAGTTGAGGTTGTATATATTCACCTTGGCTTAATGATGACATAGGTAAATTAAAAAATGGCGCTAATGGGCGCAATAAGGACTCTAAAGGGACATACTCACCAAAAGGCACAAGATGATGTTTGTTATAGCGATCTGTTGCCGGATATTGGTAAGCATAGTGTTCACCTAATGTAATAACACTATTATAAAAACGATAGCCTTCTAAGGTGGGACGCGCATCAATAATTCCTGTCATTAGATGCGTGTCTTGTGCTCTTAATTGTTTATCCAATTGCGCTAAAAAGCCTTGTTGCTGAATTTCAACATCAGGGATAGCTGACTCAGGCCAAATAATTAAGTTTGCTTTACCGATAAAAGGGCGACTTAAGGTGAGATAGGTGTTTAACGTACTTTCTAAAGTACCGGGTTGCCATTTTAATGATTGCGCGATATTGCCTTGAACTAAGGCAATTTCTTGTGTTTCATCAGTTAAAGGTTGATACCATTGATAAGATTTAAAGCTGATAGGTAAGAGTAATAATATTGCTCCGATCACCGCACTATATAGTGATTTACGATAGATAGCGACAGCAATAAGTCCACTAATTATGGTCAGCAAAAAGGTTATCATGGTGACACCAAAAATAGGTGCAATACCTTTTAATGGGCCATCAATTTGGCTATAACCAAATTGTAACCACGGAAACCCTGATAACACCCAACCTCTTAAAAATTCAGTGAGTTGCCATACAGCGGGAGCCGCAAAGACAAAACGCCAAACGGTAGGTTTAGGAAAGAACTTGTTTAATAATCCGGCAAATAGGGCGGTATAAAGCGATAAGTAAAGGGCTAACAATATGACTAAGAAAATATTGATAGCAAATGGCATTCCCCCAAAATCAGCAATGCTGACATATACCCAGTTTACACCACTACCAAATAATCCAAATCCCCAGGCAAAACCAAGCCATACCCCTTGTCGTGTGGTTCGTTGCGTTATTATCAGTAGCAAACCTGATAAAGAAATTAACGCTGCAGGCCAGAAATCAAAGGGAGAAAACGCGAGTGTGCCACTGGCACCGAAAAAAACCGCCAGTAGGGTGCGAACCCACTGGCGGTTTAATAAAGAGAAATTATTCATTAATATCCTACACATCATTACCTAGTTCAGGTACAGGCGCATCGTCAGGAATGTGCACATAAACCTGAATAATTTTACGGCTATCAGCCATAACAACTTTAAATTGGTAATTATCAATGGTAATAGTTTCACCTCTAGCAGGAAGATGACCGAAGGCTTGCATAACTAAACCACCAATCGTATCGACTTCTTCATCACTAAAGTGAGTACCAAATGCCTCATTAAAATCTTCTATTTGGGTTAATGCTCTCACTGAGTAGGTATGGCGACTTAATGGACGAATATCAATATCATCCTCATCATCATACTCATCTTCAATTTCGCCGACGATAAGTTCAAGAATATCTTCAATCGTGACCAAACCAGAAACACCACCAAATTCATCAATGACAATAGCCATATGATAGCGTTGCGAACGGAACTCTTTTAGTAAGCGGTCAACGCGTTTACTTTCTGGTACAACGACAGCAGAACGTAAAACTTTGTCTATACTAAATGGCTCAGCACCAGTACGCATAAATGGCAATAAATCTTTTGCCATTAATAAGCCTTCAATATGATCTTTGTCTTCACTGATGACAGGAAAGCGAGAGTGCGCTGAATCAATAATCACATCAAGGCACTCATCAAGGGTTTGATTGCGTTTTAATGTGACGATTTGCGAGCGGGGGATCATAATATCCCGTACACGCTGTTCAGCGATATCCATTACCCCCTCTAACATATCACGGGTATCAGGATCGATTAATTCTTTCTGTTCAGAATCGCGGATAAGCTCCATCAGATCATCACGATTTTTAGGTTCACCGTGGAATAACTGATTAAGCAATGTGAGAAACCCCTTTTTAGGACCAGGGTTATCGTTACTCGAAGATTGGTCGTCGCTCATGGCGTTTTAACTATTTTTCCTCATTGAATGGTTATTAGATATAGTATTTATCATAAAATAAAGAGAACTGTTACTCTTTTTCAATCAAATAGGGATCTTCATAACCTAATTTTTGTAAGATTTCTGTCTCTAAACCTTCCATTTCTTCAGCTTCATCATCTTCAATATGATCATAGCCTAAAAGGTGCAGACAACCATGGATAACCATGTGTGCCCAGTGCTCTTCAACAGTTTTATTTTGCTCATCGGCTTCTTTTTCAACGACCTGACGACAGATAATTAAATCACCCAGTAAAGGTAATTCCACTTCAGGCGGTGCTTCAAAAGGAAAAGAAAGTACATTAGTTGGTCTATCTTTTCCACGATAAGTCAGGTTTAACTCATGACTTTCCGCTTCATCAACGATACGGATAGTCACTTCACTAATAGGCTGAAATTGCGGTAGTACGGCTTCCAGCCAAGTGATGAATTGGGCTTCACTCGGAAGCCCTTGTGTATTTTCAGTGGCAACTTGTAAATCAAGAATCACTTCACTCATGATTTTCTCTCTGCAGTCTCTCTTTTTCTGCTTTAATTGCTTGGCGGCGTTTTTGATCTTCAACTTCCCAAGCTTCATATGCGACAACAATCTTAGCAACCACAGGATGGCGAACCACGTCTTCACTATGGAAGAAGTTAAAGCTTAAATCATCGACATTAGATAGCACTTCTATGGCATGACGCAATCCGGATTTATGGCCTCGAGGAAGGTCGATTTGCGTGATATCACCTGTGATGACCGCTTTAGAGTTAAAACCGATACGCGTTAAAAACATCTTCATCTGTTCGATTGTGGTGTTTTGACTTTCATCGAGAATAATAAATGCGTCATTGAGTGTACGACCTCGCATATAAGCTAAAGGGGCCACTTCAATCACATTACGCTCTATCAGTTTCTCAACTTTTTCAAAACCTAACATCTCGAATAACGCATCATAAAGTGGTCGTAAATACGGATCGACTTTTTGGCTTAAATCGCCGGGTAAAAAACCGAGCTTTTCACCCGCCTCTACCGCAGGGCGAGTCAGTAAAATACGGCGTACTTCTTGACGCTCAAGGGCATCGACAGCGGCAGCAACAGCCAGATAGGTTTTCCCTGTACCTGCAGGCCCGATACCAAAAGTAATATCGTGAGTTTGGATATTGGCAATATATTGCGCTTGGTTAGGCGTACGTGGTTTTATCACGCCGCGTTTAGTGCGAATATTGGTCGATTTCCCAAATTCAGGCACATGCTCATCACTTTGCTCAAGCACTCGGCTCTCTTTGATGGCAAGGTGAATTTGCTCAGGGTCGATATCGGGTATCACACCTTTAATGGGTGAGGTTTCCACATACAGATGTCGCAAAATTCCTGCAGCTGCATTCACATTCAGTGATTTACCCGTTAGTTTAAAACGGTTATCACGGTGATTGATCTCGATACCTAAACGGCGTTCAAGTTGCTTAATATTGTCGTCAAATGGGCCACATAAACTCATTAAACGGTCATTATCTGCGGGCTCTAAGAAAATCTCTTGGGTCGCTACCTGTGTATGGGCTATTACTGTCACTGAGTATCCTTTTGTTAAGTCTGATCAATTAAGGTTGGTAAACACCTACACCTAATTCATCTTCTTTACGAGTACGGGCAATAACGGATTCTGGTGATTCATGGATACGTAAATCCATTTGATCTTCCGTTCTGACCACTTTACCACGCAATGAGTTAGCGTAAACGTCAACAATTTCGACATCAACGAATTTACCAATCATATCCGGTGTACCTTCGAAGTTAACCACGCGGTTATTTTCGGTACGACCTGAAAGTTCCATCACATTTTTACGTGAAGGGCCTTCTACAAGAATACGTTGTACGCTGTTAAGCATGGCACGGCTGTAGTTCATTGCTTGCTGATTAATGCGCTGTTGTAACAGATATAAACGCTGTTTCTTCTCTTCTTCACTCACATCATCAGGTAAATCAGCCGCAGGGGTTCCTGGACGGGCTGAATAGATAAAGCTAAAGCTCATATCAAAGTTTACATCCGCAATTAATTTCATGGTTTTTTCGAAATCATCTTGCGTTTCACCTGGGAAACCAATGATAAAGTCTGAGCTTATCAGAATATCAGGGCGTGCTTTGCGTAATTTACGAATAATGCTCTTATATTCAAGAGCTGTATGATTACGCTTCATTAAGGTTAAAATACGATCTGATCCGCTTTGTACTGGTAAGTGTAAGAAGCTAACCAATTCAGGGGTATCTTCATAAACCGCAATAATATCGTCAGTAAACTCAATAGGGTGGCTGGTAGTAAAACGAATACGATCAATACCATCAATCGCTGCCACTAGGCGCAGTAATTCTGCAAAGCTACAGATTTGCCCGTCAAAGGTTTCACCACGATAAGCATTGACGTTTTGACCTAATAGATTAACTTCGCGTACCCCTTGAGCGGCCAGTTGTGCGATTTCAAATAGAATATCATCACAAGGGCGGCTGACTTCTTCACCACGCGTATAAGGCACTACACAAAATGAGCAGTATTTATTACAGCCTTCCATGATAGAAACAAATGCAGAAGGGCCTTCAGCACGAGGTTCAGGTAGACGGTCAAATTTTTCAATTTCAGGGAAACTGATATCGACCACTGGGCTTTTGGTGCCTTTTACCTGATTAATCATTTCTGGTAAGCGGTGTAAGGTTTGTGGTCCGAAGATAATATCGACACACTGCGCACGTTGACGAATGTATTCACCTTCTTGAGAGGCAACACAACCACCAACGCCGATGATAATATCAGGTTTATTATCTTTAAAATTTTTCCAACGTCCTAACTGATGAAAGACTTTTTCTTGTGCTTTCTCACGGATAGAACAGGTATTTAGCAGTAGAATGTCCGCATCTTCGGCGACATCGGTTAACTGATAACCGTGGGTGCTTTCGAGTAGGTCTGCCATTTTAGATGAATCGTACTCATTCATCTGGCAGCCCCAAGTTTTAATGTACAGTTTTTTTATCGTCGACATTGTATAAATCCGGTATTTACAGTGAGATAATAGCTAATCACTGAAAAACGTTGCGTGTAATAAGCCAATAAGGCGGTTATTGTAGTCATTTGTGTGGTCAGTGACTAGAGTCAGTCGGCGCTAATTCTTTCTGGCGTTCAGTTTTGCTTATTTCTAATAAACTGATATAGCGCTTACCTATTATTTTTAAAGCAATGAGTTATGGCATAACAATGATGAGAAATGTAAAAAACGATTTTGATGCAGTCATTGCCGGTGGTGGCATGATTGGCGCAGCCGTTGCCATTGGGCTGGCGCAAGAAGGGTTGCGTGTTGCAATGGTAGAACGGCAATCTCCAGCACCTTTTGATGCCTCATCTCATCCTGATATTCGTATTTCTGCGATCAGCTGCGCGTCCGTTAGTTTATTAAAACAGCTAGGTGCATGGCAACATGTTTTAGCGATGCGCAGTGCGCCATACCTAACCCTCGAAACATGGGAAGAAGATAATGCCCATGTTATTTTTGATGCCAAAAGTCTTGGTTTACCTGAATTAGGTTATATGGTTGAAAATCGCATTTTGCAATTGGCATTGTGGCAAGAAGCAGAACGTTATAGCAATATCACTTTATTATGCCCAAATAGTCTAAGTAACATGAAATACTTAGATAATAAATGGCAAGTCACGCTTGCTGATGGTCAGGAAATCACCACTCAGTTAGTTGTAGGAGCCGATGGGGCTAATTCGCAAGTGCGTCAAATGGCGGGGATTGGCAGTAATGGTTGGCAGTATCGTCAATCCTGTATGTTAATCACCGTGAAAACGCAATTACCACCAGAAAAAGGTACATGGCAACGCTTTTACCCTTCAGGGCCACGGGCTTATTTGCCTCTGTTTGATAATTGGGCTTGCTTAGTTTGGTATGATTCTCCGCAGAGAATTAGAAAGCTACAAACGATGTCAATGGCACAGTTAGAAAAAGAAATCGAACATGCTTTCCCTGAACGCTTAGGCAAAGTGACACCTATTGCAGCAGGCTCTTTCCCATTAACTCGTCAGCATGCTAGTCGTTATGTTGATAATGGTGTGATTTTAGTGGGGGATGCGGCACATACTATTAATCCATTAGCAGGACAGGGGGTTAACCTCGGTTATCGTGATGTGGATTGCTTGCTTAATTTAGTGGCGCAAGCGAAACAGCATTTTGAACCTTGGCATTCAATGGCATTGTTAAAAAAATAATCAGCGCCGTCGTATGCCTGATAATATGCTGATGCAGGCAGGAATGGATCTCTTTTACCACGCTTTTAGCCATCAATTACCAGGCTTAAAATTAGCCAGAAATATCGGATTATTAGCGGCGCAGCATGCAGGAAAAGCGAAAGAAGCCGCGCTACGTTATGCTTTAGGGATTAAATGATGAGCAATGCGATGATCTGAATTGTCTTCATCGATCATCGCATTAGGTTTAAGCCTTTAAGTGCTTAGCATGAAAGGCTATATGTTCACCGATAAAACTCGCGACAAAATAGTAACTGTGGTCGTAGCCTTGATGTAAATTTAAACAGCACGCAAACTGTTTTTTATCACACACTTGTGCTAAACGTTCTGGCTGTAGTTGCTGTTGGTAAAAAGGATCATCAAGACCGACATCCACTCGTATGGGCACTGTCTGTTGTGTTTTATTCAGTAATTCAATCGTGTCATATTGTTGCCATTGTGCCATATCGTCGCCTAAATAAGCGCTGAAGGCTTTTTGTCCCCAAGGGACTTGGGTTGGTGCAACAATGGGTGAAAACGCTGAAATACTGCAATAGCGAGACAAATTACGCAAACCAATCATCAATGCACCATGTCCCCCCATTGAATGTCCACTAATAGCACGTCGCTCATTGGCAGGAAAATGTGTCTCAATCAATTTAGAGAGTTCATTAACAATGTAGTCATACATTTTATAATGACTATTCCAAGGTGCTTGTGTGGCATTCAGATAAAAACTAGCACCTTGTCCTAAATCATAAGCACTATCATCAGCCACATTTTCACCACGAGGGCTAGTATCAGGTACCACTAAAATAACACCGTGTTGCGCAGCATATTGCTGTGCTCCGGCTTTGGTAATGAAGTTTTGTTCATTACAAGTTAATCCAGATAACCAATATAAAACCGGATATTTTTGCCCATCTTCCATAGGCGGGAGATAGATAGCAAATTTCATCTCACAATTGAGGGTGGTAGAGGTGTGTTGATAAACCTCTTGCCAACCGCCAAAACAGGCATGGCGTTCAATGTTGTTCATTTTGACTCCTTAACAACAAAGTCAGACCTATTTGATAATAGGCCTGAGAGTGATTAATCGAAATGAATAACAGTTCTAATTGATTTACCTTCATGCATTAAATCAAAGGCTTCATTTATTTTTTCAAGAGGTAAAGTGTGGGTCACAAAAGGTTTGAGTTCGATTTTCCCATTCATTGCATCTTCAACCATATTGGGTAGTTGGCTACGACCTTTTACTCCGCCAAATGCAGTCCCTTTCCATGAACGACCTGTGACGAGTTGGAAAGGGCGTGTTGAGATCTCTTGTCCTGCCCCCGCAACACCAATAATGATAGATTGCCCCCAACCACGGTGAGCACTCTCTAGAGCGGCTCTCATCACATTGACGTTACCAATACACTCAAAAGTATGATCAACGCCCCACTGAGTCATTTCAACCAGTACTTCTTGAATAGGTTTGTCATAATCATTGGGATTTAAACAGTCTGTGGCACCAAATTGGCGTGCTAATGCAAATTTTTCAGGATTAGTATCAATCGCAAAAATACGGCCTGCTTTGGCTTGTCTAGCGCCTTGCAGTACAGCAAGACCAATGCCACCTAAACCAAATACAGCCACCGAGTCACCTTCTTGTACTTTTGCCGTATTATGTACAGCACCAATACCTGTTGTCACGCCACAACCAAGTAAGCAGACTTCTTCATGGTTGGCTTGTGGATTGATTTTAGCGAGTGATACTTCAGCTACTACCGTATACTCACTAAAGGTAGAGCAACCCATATAGTGATAAATAGGTTGTCCATTATAGGAAAAGCGCGTTGTGCCATCAGGCATTAAGCCTTTACCTTGGGTTGCTCTTACTGCTACACAGAGATTCGTTTTGCCTGATTTACAAAATAGGCATTCGCCACATTCTGCTGTATAGAGAGGGATCACGTGATCACCCGGTTTGACACTGGTGACGCCTTCACCTACTTCAACCACCACCCCCGCGCCTTCATGACCTAAAATGGCCGGGAAAACACCTTCAGGATCATCACCTGAAAGGGTAAAGGCATCAGTATGGCATACGCCAGTGTGACTAATTTTAATCAATACCTCACCTGCTTGAGGTGGCATCACATCAACTTCAACAATTTTTAAAGGCTCTCCTGGTCCAAAGGCGACCGCAGCACGAGATTTCATAATGATATCCTTGTTGTTATTAGCGCAGGTAAGTGCGTATTAGTGAGATTGCATCATCAACGGAATTTTTTTGATCTTCAGGAGAAGCGACGGCATCCATTAGACCTTCACGTAAATGACTTTCGAGTACGCCCGCCATCAGGCCATTGATAGCACCCCGAATGGCAGCAATTTGCTGTAAAACTTGGCCGCATTCATTTTCGTTTTCAAGGGCGGTTTCTAATGCCAAAATTTGCCCTTTGATTTTTCTTACACGGGTTAACGCGGCTTTTTTTTCTGCTGGTGAGTGTGGCATATATAATCCTTAAATATACTATGGGGGAGTATAGTATTGGTATGAATATATGTACAGCTTGATCAAAAAATAACGTTACGATGAGTCTATGTAGATTATCGAGCAAACAATGATAACTATGAGAGTAATGAGGAAATAGACAAGGCGTCAGCGTATTGATAAAGGGTGAGAGAGAGGGGATATTTAAGGCTAAAAACAAAAAAGACCCGCCATAGCGAGTCTTGTTTGTTGATTTTATTTAGTGTTTGACACTATTAATCAATGGTGCGGGAGGCGAGACTTGAACTCGCACACCTTGCGGCGCCAGAACCTAAATCTGGTGCGTCTACCAATTTCGCCACTCCCGCAACAACCTTTGAGAAAAAAAGACTCGTTTAACGAGTCTCTCTTTCAGAATATGGCTGGGGTACCTGGATTCGAACCAGGGCATGCCAGGATCAAAACCTGGTGCCTTACCGCTTGGCGATACCCCAAAATGGTGGCTATGACGGGATTCGAACCTGTGACCCCAACATTATGAGTGTTGTGCTCTAACCAGCTGAGCTACATAGCCAATAGGAGATAATTTCTCACTATTTATTGAATTTAGCAGAAATATGGCTGGGGTACCAGGATTCGAACCTGGGAATGCCAGGATCAAAACCTGGTGCCTTACCGCTTGGCGATACCCCATCCGCTAATTCAATTGTCAACACGCATATTATCTATCAGGAAAATGGCTGGGGTACCTGGATTCGAACCAGGGTATGCCAGGATCAAAACCTGGTGCCTTACCGCTTGGCGATACCCCACCTGATAAATTGACGACGGTTAAAATGGTGCGGGAGGCGAGACTTGAACTCGCACACCTTGCGGCGCCAGAACCTAAATCTGGTGCGTCTACCAATTTCGCCACTCCCGCAAAAAAGATGGTGGCTATGACGGGATTCGAACCTGTGACCCCAACATTATGAGTGTTGTGCTCTAACCAGCTGAGCTACATAGCCATCTTTTTTTGCATAACCTTCGTCGGCGTTGCGGGGCGCATTATGCGTATTACAGACAAATCCGTCAACTGCTTTTTGCATTAATTTTCGAGAAAAGTGTTCGTTTGCTCGCTGGTTAATCATTTTGTCGAAAAAAGATCCAAAAAACAACCTTATTGATGAAAAATCTTACTAAGTAAATAACAACAGATTGTCTGAATAAAAAGAAAAAACAGCCTAATAGGTGATAATTTGATAGCACAGGGAAGGGGATATTGCGGTGTGGTGGTGACATAATAAAACAACGCACAGTTATTTTAGCTGCACGTTGTTTTTTAAACAAAGATGACTGGTTGAAATTTATCCTAAAATTAATCTTAATTGAGATAAATAACAGCCTTCATTTAAAAATCCGTTTTATTGTAACAAAAAGATTATTTGTCGAATAAATATTGTAGTAACTCTCCATTAAGCATTGCTCGCTTGGTAAGTGCAAATGCCCCAATGGCTGAGCGATGATCAAGTTCGGAGATAACAACAGGAAGCGCTTCTCTAAACTCTTTTAATACTTGGGTATTAATGCAACTTTGGATCGACGGTAGTAATATTTCAGCCGCTTCGGTCACTTCTCCTGCCAGAACCACTTTTTGTGGGTTAAATAGGTTAATTGCAATGGCGATGGCTTTACCTAGATGAAGACCCACTTGTTTAATGGTTTCAACAGCGAGGGGATCGTTTTTTACCGCTGCATCGCATATATCTTGAATTTGGCATTGTGTTGCAGATAAATGCTGGCTGGGATAGCCTTGTTCAAGTTGGTAGCGGACTTTAGCTTCTATTGCGCTATTGGACGCAATGGTCTCTAAACAACCAAAGTTACCACAGTGGCAACGCTCTCCTAATGGATCTATTTGGATATGACCAATTTCACCAAGATTACCACGCTGGTTGAGCAAAATTTTGTTGTTGATAATAACACCAGCCCCTGCGCCACGATGAATACGAACCAAGATAGAATCTTCACAATCTCTGGTGGCACCAAAATAGTTTTCTGCTAAGGCGAGACTCCGAATATCATGGCCCGCATAGCAAGGCAGATCAAAGTGTTTTTCTAAGTTATCAACGAGTGCCCAGTTATTTACCTTCATATGAGGCATATAGTGGACAATGCCTTTATTAGGATCAACTAACCCGGGCAAGATAATTGAAATTGAAATAAGCTCATTAATACGACGTTGATTTTGTTTAATAAAATCATCAATAGCATTAATAAGCAAGGTTTCAACTTCTTGTTGGGTACTTTGTTCTAAAGGGTAGTGTTGCTCTACTAAGGCTTTACCACTGAGATCATAAAGAGCAACAGTGGCATCATTGCGTCCTAATCGGACGCTGACGGTATTAAAACGGCGATGTTCCACAACAATGGATATTGCGCGACGACCTCCGGTTGAAGCCTGTTGATCAACTTCTTTAATCAAGCCACGTTCAAGAAGCTGACGAGTAATTTTAGTGACACTGGCAGGGGCGAGTTGGCTCTGTTCGGCGATTTGAATACGAGAAATCGGCCCGTGTTGATCAATGAGCCGATATACAATCGCACTGTTAAGTTGCTTAACAAGATCGATATTGCCAATTTGCGTTTCAGTGTTGTTGTGACTCATCAGCATTTACATCCATTAGTTATCTGTTATTTCAATACCATTGACAAATGTTGTGCAAAGGTTGAAGTCCTTATCAAAAGAAGCAATATTTGCTATTTTACCTGCTTCAATTGTACCGAGTTCGTTATCTGCACCAATCGCACGGGCAGGGTAAAGTGTTGCCATACGTAATGTTTCATCTAATGGAATACCAACATGAAGTACACTATTTTTAATAGCGTCAATCATCGTGAGTGATGAACCACTTAATGTACCGTCCGCATCCACACACAGCCCATTGCGATAATATATCGTTTTTCCAGCAAAAACGAAGCTATCCATCTCATTTTTATTTGGATCAAGCCCCGCAGGAGCTGTCGCATCTGTCACTAATAACAGTTTTTCACCTTTTAAGCGCTTACTGTTACGGATATTTGCCCATGAAACATGTAAACCATCGGCAATGATCCCTGCGTAAACCTCAGGGGTATCATAAATTGCCCCTACAAGACCCGGGCCACGACCTGAAATATAAGGCATTGCATTATAAAGGTGAGTCGACAATGAAATACCGTTACGAAAGCCTTTACGCGCTTCTTCATAGGTGGCATTTGAGTGGCCTGCAGAAACAACAATACCTGCTGTGATTAATTGACGAACATATTTTTCATCGACCATTTCTGGTGCGAGTGTAATTTTAGCGATGACATCAGCGTTATCACACAAATAGTCAATCATCTGTGCACTTGGTTGACGAATAAATTGAGGATCATGTGTCCCTTTTTTAATGATATTGATATAAGGGCCTTCTAAATGTAATCCCAACACTTTATTTTGGTGTTTTTGCATATAAGCGCGAGTTGCTTCAATGCCTATTTTCATCAATTCATCAGAACAGGTAATTAATGTTGGTAAATAGCTAGTACAGCCTAAGCGTTCATTGGCTTTTTGCATAATCTCTAGCGTTTTTACTGTGACATTTTCCGCGGTGTCATTAAATTGTACACCGCCACAGCCATTGACTTGTAAATCAATAAAACCGGGGGAGACAATCGCACCTTGCATATCACGAGTGGCTATATCTTTTGGTAGTTGATCCTGTGGGCAAACCTGCTCAATACGTGACCCGTTAATAATAATGGCGTGATCTTCTAAACGGTCATAACCTGTATAAATAACAGCATTTGTTAAGGCAAACATACCTTTGTCTCCTAATATAAGGGAAGTCAATCTAAAAAACCGATATCAGCCAGCAAATTCTGGCTGATAAGTAAGAGAGCTTAGTTTTCCACTACTTATCGTAGGTACTTAATTTACTAAACTTAATCTTGGTATTG
This sequence comes from Proteus mirabilis ATCC 29906, assembly GCF_000160755.1. Classification (GTDB taxonomy): domain Bacteria; phylum Pseudomonadota; class Gammaproteobacteria; order Enterobacterales; family Enterobacteriaceae; genus Proteus; species Proteus mirabilis. The sequence continues at coordinate 52,133 of NZ_GG668580.1, read as the reverse complement.
CTGGCGCTCTTGCGCTTCAATTTGTTGAAAATAACGCAGTGTTTTCACACGCAGTTCCATTGTCGCCGGATCATCACAGACTAAAATTGCTTTAGGGTGTAATTGCACGCAAGAGATAGTCCATAGATGATTAACAGCACCTTCTGTTGCCACCTGTACTGCTTGAGCCTTATTGATGCCAGTCGCTAAAATCATTAACTCTTCTGCATCTAATAATGTCCCTACACCGACAGTTAGCGCATATTTAGGTACTTTATTGATATCGTTGTCGAAGAATCGTGAATTAGCGAGACGAGTATCTTCAGTCAGCGTTTTCATCCGTGTACGAGAAGAGAGTGATGAGGCGGGTTCATTAAAAGCGATATGACCATCATTACCAACACCTCCCATAAACAGATTGATTTTGCCATAAGACTTTATTTTCGCCTCATAACGTGCACATTCTGCTTGTGGATCTGTTGCATTACCGTTTAATAAATTGATATTTTCATCTTTAATATCAATATGATTAAAAAAGTTCTCATACATAAAAGTACGATAACTTTGTGGGTGATCTGCTGGAATGCCAACATATTCGTCCATATTGAAGGTGACAACATGCTGGAAACTTACTTTACCTGCACGATGTAATTCAATTAGCGCTTTGTACGTTGCTAATGGCGTACCACCAGTAGGTAAACCAAGAACAAAAGGACGATCGGCGCTTGGCGCAAATGCGTTGATTTTCTCAACGATATAATTAGCCGACCATTTTCCCACTTGCTGTGCCGTGGATAGGGGGATTAACCTCATAATAACCTCATAGAAAAAAGACAAATCTGACAATCAAGTTACATACTATTTCAATGCGTGATTATCAGTGACTCATCTATAACACGAATTGCTTTTCATTTTTAGTCAATGAAGACATCAATCCTTCAAAAGATATTTTTAATCATAAAATAAGCTTTCTGACTTAGCCAGCATTTAAGCTAAAAAATATCCTATATAGGTGACTTTAATCACAAATTAGCACTAATTAATTTGCGATACAAAATAATTTTTTTAGACTAAAAATGGAATTAAATAATTAACTCATCAATAAATATAAATGAGTATAAATAAGATCCCAAATAGGGGTTATCCAAGGGGGAGTGTGTGAATATTTTAAGTTATCTGCAAAAGATAGGACGGGCATTGATGGTGCCCGTTGCGACATTGCCTGCTGCAGCAATTCTGATGGGAATAGGCTACTGGATTGATCCGGTAGGCTGGGGAAACGATAATGCGCTAGCTGCTTTACTGATCAAATCAGGTGCTGCCATTATCGATAATATGTCAGTATTGTTTGCGATAGGTGTTGCTTATGGTATGTCAAAAGACAAAGACGGGGCGGCGGCCTTAACTGGCTTTGTCGGCTTTTTAGTGGTGACTACACTTTGTTCACCTGCTGCGGTATCGATGATCAAAGGTCTACCACTTGCAGAAGTGCCTGTGGCTTTTGGTAAAATAAACAACCAGTTTGTCGGTATTCTGGTTGGGGTACTTTCAGCTGAGCTGTATAACCGCTTTAGCAGTGTCGAATTACCTCGTGCATTATCATTTTTTAGTGGTCGTCGCTTAGTGCCGATCCTCACGTCATTCTTGATGATTATCGTCGCCTTTATTCTAATGTATATCTGGCCGGTAATTTACGGCGGCTTAGTGAGCTTTGGTGAAAGCATTAAAGATATGGGGGCTTTGGGCGCCGGTATTTATGCTTTCTTTAACCGCCTATTAATTCCTGTTGGTTTACACCATGCGCTGAACTCTGTGTTCTGGTTTGATGTGGCAGGTATTAATGATATTCCTAACTTCCTTGCTGGTCAGCAAGCGATTGATGCGGGCTTGGCAACGGTCGGTGTGACAGGACGTTATCAAGCAGGTTTCTTCCCAGTTATGATGTTTGGTTTACCAGGGGCAGCACTGGCTATTTATCATTGTGCGCGCAAAGAGCATAAAGCAAAAGTTGCCGGTATCATGATGGCTGGGGCATTTGCGGCATTCTTTACGGGGATCACTGAACCGCTTGAATTCTCCTTTATGTTTGTTGCTCCAGTGCTTTATGTTATTCACGCATTCTTAATGGCGATTTCTGTTTATATTGCCGCAAGTATGGAGTGGATTTCAGGCTTTGGCTTTAGTGCGGGCCTTGTGGATATGTTCTTATCTTCACGCAACCCTCTGGCGGTTAAATGGTATATGTTGATTGTGCAAGGTATCGCATTCTTCTTCATTTACTATGGTATTTTCCGTTTCACTATTACTAAATTTAACCTGAAAACACCGGGTCGTGAAGATGAAGTGGCGGGGGATGAAACCGCAGACGGCTATGATGAAGATATCAAAGCCGTCCCCACTAATAGCAAAGAAGCAGTGCAACAAGAAGCACGTCAATATATCGCTGCAGTTGGTGGCTCAGATAACTTAACTGGTATTGATGCTTGTATTACTCGTTTACGTTTAAATGTAAAAGATGCCAGTGTAGTCAACGATGCTTACGCAAAACACCTAGGTGCTTCAGGGGTTATTCGCTTAAATAAACAGAGTGTTCAAGTGATTGTGGGCACACGGGCTGAAATCGTTGCGAGTGCCATGCGTGATGTATTAGCACAAGGCCCAGTTGCCGCTTATGCTGGTAGACATACAGATAACGCGGTATCGACAGAAAAAACATCAGAAAAACAGACTAATAATGATGCCAAAGTCATTCTTGAAATGGTCGCGCCATTTGATGGTGAAGTGGTTGCATTAAAAGATGTGCCTGATGAAGCTTTCTCAAGCGGTGTCGTGGGAGATGGTCTTGCTATTAAACCCACATCAAATATTGTGATGGCACCTGCTGCCGGTACGGTAGTAAAAATCTTTGATACTAACCACGCATTTTGCATTGAAACGGATAACGGTGTTGAGATTATCGTCCATATGGGGATTGATACGGTCGCATTAGGAGGAAAAGGCTTTAAACGTCTGGTTGAAGAAGGTACAGAGGTTAAACTCGGCCAGCCTATCTTAGAGCTAGATCTTGAGTATTTAAACACTAATGCTAAATCAATGATAAGTCCGGTTATCATCAGTAATATCGATGACTTTGATAAAGTGAGTGATATTGCATCCGGTCAAGTGACGGCAAATAACACCATAATATATAAAGTATTAAAATAAATATCATATAGATATTTAATCCTCTATAAAGAGATGGTTAAATAAGACGATAAAACGGGGAGTGTTGTCTACTTCCCGTTTTTTTATCCCTATCTTGATAAATATCTCTGCGCTCTCTTTCGCTAGGGTATTTATGAAACCTGCTTATTGGATTATAGTGGTGTTCGTTTTTTTGTATTATAAATCAATATCATACATATCGATACTCACAATCACTCACTATTAACTCACAATTCAACGTAGCCATTACCTCTATCATCAAGGTATTTATCTGTCATTCTCATAGATTTGTGGCCAAGTATTTTCTTTGCAAACTCAGCACTTTTTTCTTCTTCATATAATCTTGCAGATAAACTTCTAATTTCATGAAATGTTGGTTTATTTTCCAAATACTCAGGTAGGGCTTCGATAAACTTACCTCTTAATGTTTTTGCTGTGGTATTGCCACAGATTTTATCTGAGTTCCTATTCATGAGATTTAAAACATCTTTAATAGAATAACCAATAGACTCAAGTCTTAATGAGAGTGGTATTGCTACTTTAGAACCTGTTTTTATTTGGGTGACATACAGCCTATCATTTTTTATATCATCCCACTTCATATTGATAATATCGCTAATGCGCTGAGCTGTAAGGGCCGCTAGTAGAAACATATGCCTATATTTGTCATTTGTGTGCTCCAAGGCGTATTTAAACTCTTCTAGCGATAACCTTGATCGCTGAACGCTTGTTTTTGGCGGCTTTGTCACGGAAACGGGATTTTCCTTTATCACACCATCCGCAATGGCTTCATTAAAAGCATCTAGCATAGTGGACCTTAGTAATTTTGCCATTGCCTTTTTAGGGTACTCTGAAATAAATGTGGCTACATCTCTTGGTGTTACATTCTCAATTGGACAGTCATTAAAGTGTAATTTGATTAACTTTATTCTTGATTCGTAATCGTAGAGCGTCTTCTCTTTTAACCCCCTGCTGTTTACCTTCCCCCTATAAGTATCAAGCCACTCATGCAATGTTACACAGTGAACATTATTAATTCTGTCAACTAATGGCTCTTTAGGTTTATAAATAGCTAAATTGGCTTGTATGGCTTCGGTTATTGCCAATGATTTGTTTGAGCCAACAGAAAATTCCTTTTTAGTTCTTACATCCCTGTAATAGTAAATCCCTTTACGCAAATACAAGTTAGGCGGTAGCCCCTTGTTCTTTGCACTTCTGCTTCTGCCCATTAATTTTCTCCATTAAATATTGCGGTTCCCTTACCATTTTGTCATTTGTTAGAATTGTCCACGGCTCTAACTCATATTCTCTACCAACCTTTTCTGGAGCAGGGTATAACCTACCTTCCTTTATATAGCGAGATAATTGCCGTGGACTTCTAGGTTTGGCGAAATATTTATTATTCCATTCTGATAATGTTATCCGCTTCATTTATTGTTTCTCCTATTTACTTTTTTTATTCCTTTTATATTAATTGAATACTTTCTTCCGCTTTGTCGCCATATACATCTCTATCACCGTATTTCTCTCGAGCAAATAATTCGATGCGAGGAACATCTCCGTATAATTCTTCTAAACGATGATGTACCTCTTTGAGCTTTTAGCTGTGTTCATCTAAGCACAAATAAATAACTTGTCGAACACTTGCAGATTGACGAGGTAATCCATTTCCTCTTGTGGCTATTAAACACATTTCGATATTTTGACGAGTATAATTACCACAATTAATTTTCGTCTCATTATTTAATATTTCCATGAAATCGAAAAAGTCCTCTGGCTGTTTTTTATTTATTCTATCTCCTGCATTTTTATTTAATTTAACCCATGCGAACCCAAACATATTCTTAACTTTAAAATCCCAAGCTTCAGCTAACCTGATAGCCTCGAGTACAAAATTGCCTGTATACCACATGGCAAGAACTGCGTTATCAGATGCAATAGAATGAATAGAGATATGGGTTAAATTGAAGAGGGAGGTTGTTGGATAATGATTTTTAGCAGCACCGTTTGAAACTTTATTTTTGTAATCCCACGGAGGATCACAATAGATAAGGTCGTATTTTTTCATTTAACTTCCTTAAGAAAAGAGATCCAGTGCGTCTTATCATTTTTCCCTACACGTTGTATTGCTGTTGGTTTTTGGTCTGTTAGTGCTAAAATTTGTTTGACA
>NZ_GG668580.1:37958-46729 GCF_000160755.1 Proteus mirabilis ATCC 29906 | reverse complement strand
TACTCTAAATGCTTCACTAAACCCTTTACTTAAATCTTCTCTCCATGATTCTTTATTTAACGAACCGTATTTTTTTAAACATCCAGCTATTTTTGCCAACCCTAATTAAATGAGGAGGGTCAAATAGCACCTGATAAAAGGTATTATCTGGTAATGGAAGGTTTTTAAAATCAGAAATAATATCTGGTGTTATATTTAAAATTCTCCCGTCACATAAAATATGTTCTTCGGCTCTAATATCATTAAATAAAACGCGGTCGTCTTGTTTATCAAAATAAAACATGCGAGAGCCACAACACATATCAAGTATTGGCTTCATTGTATCCTCTGAATTTTAGGTATAAAAAACCCTGCTAGTGCAGGGAATTATTTATTTAATATATTATTTGATTTTCTTTTTGCCCTTTTTGATACTTTTCCATTGTAATGAAATAACAAAATGAAAATTATAAAAGAAACTATAGATATGTACTCATTGAAATACGCTATAAGAAAAATCATTCCGAAAAAAGGAGATAGAAATGATATTAATTTAATAATAGCAAAAAATCTGTATTGAAATATTATTAGAATTTCAGTCTTATCGATCTCATCGCTAGCCGATATAAATAACTGGAATAGTGAAAATGAGTTTACTGAAAGAGAAATTGCAAAAAAAAACATAGATATAATTATTTCTACATGTGATGCCAAACTAACAGCAGCTGTATTAACACTAAGTAATCCTATAAAAAAAGTAGCAGAAATTAGCGAGAGAGATGCTGATGATATAAAGTAAAAATTATACTTATTCCTTCTATGTAATTCATCTGATAGCATATGTATGTCATACTTACCATATGATGTGTGTGAGAATAGTTTACGATAAGCTCTTTTTTGTCTTTTTTTCATAATCCAATTGATATTTTTATTTGCCGTGTTCAAGACTTTACTTCTTTATGTATTTAAACTCAATCACCCATACCCACGGGTTAGATGACCAACTTCCATCTCCATATATTTCTTCCTATAAAGTAGGAAATTGATCGCTAGGTGTAATAGCCTTATCGGGAACTCCACCTCCACGCCCATACCAATAACCTTCAGATTTAGCATCATCGTTACTGATATCATTCAGTCGCTCAACACGAATGTTGGTGATTTCTAACGTAATGCGCGAATATTTACGAGGCATGTGTATAGATGGCGTCCACTTAATTTCTTCATACCATCCTTCTTCTAAATCAGATGGTTTATGTGTAGCTTTATATGCAATTGTTGATTCAGTGCATACTCCAGCTTTAAATGCCTCACGAACATAAAGGCGATCACCAATTTTACCTAGGGGGCACAAATTATGTTTTGTAGCATCCAATATATGTGTAGTTGTGCCACTTCTTGTTTTGGTCGGTTTCTTTAGCCATATTCCATTATCAGGTATTACATTTTTAACGATGCGACGAGTTTGAGTTTTACGCCCATCTAAAATAGCGCGCACCATTTCTGCATTAAAAATAATTCCATGCTCTTTCATATTCACTCCTCTTCATTGCATCCCTGCGAGTTAAATTAAGCTGTCCGTAGCTTTTCAATTTCTGGATATAACTCACGAGTTATTTTTAACGCCCGCTCGGTGCTTACTGCGCCTTCCATTTGTTTATTAAACCAAGCGTTAATATCTCCAGTATTGCTTTTCATCTCTTCGTAAAACTCTGAGTCAATCCACTGGAATATGCTTTGCGCCCACAAGTGAGCCTCTTTGGAATTATTTTCTGAAAGGTAATGCTCAATCACTAAAAGTAATAAATTTAGTCTGTGTAACTCCCACTCATATACGTGACCTCTAGCTACTTCTTGTTGAAGTGCGTTAATCTCTTCTTTGAGTTTATCTGTCATATCTATCTCCTGTTTGCATCCTTGCACTGAGTCCTAATTCCAATTAGAGATTTCTTCTTCGATTAAGTCATCTATTTCGTCGTTAGTAGCTTCTTCGTTGAGAAACAAACGTGCTTCGGTAATGTACTTCTCTCGGTTCTCGTCAAAGAACTTTGAAAATTCAGGTGACCATCCATGGCGTTTACCATCAAAATCAACGTGAGCATTACCCTCTGCCATGTTTAGAATCATCATGTCAGCAGTAATAACGCCACATTCACGACAAAATCCTTTCAAGTCGCGTTTTCTGAAATAAGGTGAAACCTTAGAATCACAAACACTCTTGAATCGTTGCTTCCATCTCTGAATGCAACGACCGTGTAAACTTTTCATGGTTATATCCTTTGGTTAAACGGGTAGGGTAGTTAGGCTCTTTGGCTAACTTCTTCGAACTCGCCTTCAAATACTGAGGCGTTTTCCTGATCGACATTAGCCTCTGCTTTTTCATCAAGAATTACCGCCTTCTGCATTTCGATAGAAACAGGCAGGTATTTAAAAAGACGACGGATAACGGTTTTCTTCGCCATTTCTTCCCAGTGAGAAACCCAAGGCCCATTTTGACCAGCCTTGCTTGATGCTCTGACTTTCTCAATTTGGTTATGCGTCATAACTTCAAACTGGACACCGCCATCTTTCAGCCTTGCGACAGCGTAAACGTGTGTAATTGGTGAGTCCTCATTTTCACCCGGCACGTGCGTTAAGTTTTCATTCAGTCCATACTCAAAGTGGAAACTATCGCCTTGCCTTACCGTTCTGGCTGAAATGCTGATTATTTGATTTGAGCGACGGGCTAGATCAATCATTCCTCGATAACCAATAATTAACTGCACATTTGATTGTCCTGACTTGGATTTTCCATTTCCAAACGGGAGCAGGTATGCATGACCAAGTGCGTTACCCGGCTCCAATCCCAATTGTGAACACTGCACAACAGCTCCGATAAAACTTTGCATATCACAGTTGGCTAATTCTGGTGTTTTTCTGATTTCCGTTGACACTATTCGGATCATTCTATCCGGCGTCATATGACGAGGAAGTGCGGCTGCTAGCTGAGCTTTCATACTTGGTTTATTGATACACTCAACCAACAACTGATCTTTGGTTTTTTCTTTTACCTTTGTACCTTGTGTTTTTTGCAAGTCAGCTTGAGCTAATGGTGGGTTACTCATCCCTTAATTCCTTAGCCCAGTAGGGCAGTGATAATGTGCGTATGCCTGCCCATTCGTCCGTTTTTAGGCATTCTGCATACGTTCTTAAATTTTGTTTGTAGGTTGTCCGACCAATATCTTTTGCTTGTTGGTCTAAATTGAAAACTCTAACGGGGTATCTACCGCAGTCGATAGTCGTGCTTACAACAAGAAAGACAAAGACAGGAGCTTCGCCTGTTAATGATTTATATCCATCTGAATAAAAAGAGTCCTGTACGTGGTAACGATATTCGTACATGGAGCGATCGAATCGCTGAATATCGGCAGAGCTTTTTACATCAATAATCCAGTGGTGCTCTTGAATGAGTTTATCTGGCCTGCAACGACAAAGAATATCCGTATCTTCATCATTCCAATAAATGCTACTTTCAGCTACTCCGTTAGCTTCTAAGCACCATCTTGCGATAGGGTGCGCCATTGCACTATCTCTCATGAGCATTAACTTCCTGTTATCGTCATGAGTAATAGGTGTGATACCTTCCTTTTCACACATTTCGAGAAATTCCTTTTCCTCTTGCTTCCCTGCGTTTGTTCTACGATTTACATCAGGGCCTATCTTGTATCGCTTACTGTATTCATCTGGTTCTAACAAAAGACAATGGATAGCAGTCCCGAAATCCAATGCCTTTATTTTTTCTTCATCAACAGGAGCTTCCTTGCTCCAAATATATTCGGCTGGCATTTCGCTTATTAAATCCAACTGAGATTTACTGATCCCTAATCCATGGTGATAGTCCTCATTTGAAATGTCGTAATAGATACCGGGCTTCATCCTAAAACCTCTTTATCTATCCCGATCTGAATAGCTGTTCTAATTCCGGCTAAAACCGCATCCAGTGCTTGGGGACTAATTTCAAATACAGGATTTAACTTCCTTGCTAAATCCATACATAACAGTTCTTCGGGCAGGCTATCCATAACCTCATCAACTGATATTTTATCTTCCTGAGAATTAACAAACGCTTCTCGTTCCATTTGGCGTTCGTACCAGTCGTTTCTGAGTCCGTATGTATTCGTTAACATAGAGCCTCCTTAGGTAAACGCGCGCTCCTTGCGTGTGTTAATTTCATGCTGAATGAGGTTTGTGCGCTCCATAGACACTTTCATTTTCCATTGAAAAACTAAGTCGTCGATTTGCTCATTTGTCATTTCAGACTCTCGCAATAGTGCGAATATCTGATGTTTTATGTGTTTCTGCTTTGCGTTCATGCTGTACTCCGTATGCTGTTTTTAATGTTTCGTTTGCTTCGCTCCATCCGTCCTCGTCCGTGAGAAATAAAGCAATTCCAGCTTTACTTTGGGCTACACGTAATTTGTATTTATCAATATTCATGCTTACCTCTGGATGTGCGAAATCTGCGCTAATCTTGCGATAGCGATTGTTATTTGGTTTCTCTGGTGTTGGTGCGGTAGGTTAATTACCTGATGCGCTCAGGCTAGCAAGCCAGCTTACATAAATCCTCCGGTTCAAACGGTGCTTTTTGTTAGGCGAGACCGATTTATCGCCTTTGGTTTATTGGTCTAAAAAAGTTATCTCACCACAGCCCACAGAATGGACTGTAATTAGTTAACTGCGCCTGCTTTTAACCACGTCAGGCGAGGTGGTTCCTCACTTTCCACAGTCAAGGAAAATTGATATATTGGTTATTCCACAGTCAATATAAGGAATGATTTAAATGGCTATGTTTATAGTGAGAGTAGAATTACCTGATGCTAATTATTCAGACTATCAGGCTCTATATGATTTAATGGAAAGCTACGGATTTTCAAAGCAAATAACTGGTGATAATGGTGTAGTATACGATCTCCCTGATGCTGAATATTACTGCAATGGAGATTATGATATTGAAGCCGTAAGTAGCACAGCCTTCCAAGTAGCCCAATCAGTTAGAGCTAATGCTAAAGTTCTTGTAACTGAAGCTGAAAGAATTAGATGGACGGGGCTTGTTTACTACTAAAGTCACAACCAATAGAACCACTACCACACATTTCAGGTTTTGGTTTTTCGCTCTCCAAGGTCACAAATGCCTTTCTAACTCTATGACCTAATTCCAAAATATCATCACGAGTTAATTTAAAATTGCGTCGATAACTATCAACTAGCAAGGTTGATAGAACCGAACGAGCCGATTCTTGAGACGCTTCTGTTAAATCTTCAAATTTCATCTTACTTCTCCTATTTATCTCGCCGTCACCCCGAACTCACTGCTCGGCTGTTTTGTTTTAACTCCTGAAAATACTGCTACATTAGGTAAGCAACAGTTATCTACCGATGGTTTGAATTTAGGTTCAATATTTCTAGTAACTGGTATGTGACTTAATGACAGTGTTTTTTCTACTGATGTAAGTCTTTTCTCTTGAGGGAATACTGATTCTAATTTCAATTCAATATTCTTTTTTGCAATAGCTTCTGCTTTCCGTCTGGCGTGACGTCTATTTGCAGATGCTCCGCGTAAAAACTCAGGCTTGCGTGATTTTTTAACTGTAATAGTTGCCATATATCCTCCAAACAGTTGGCTTTAGTGAGCGCAGGGATCGAAACCATGTTATTTCTGTTTATACATGGGATAGTTTCCATGTCGGGGCAAATCTCTCTATGGTGGGAGTGAATACCCTGCACTCATTAAAACCTTCTGAGAAGGTTGACGCTTTATCAGCGTCACCGTTCTGATGACTAATACACAGCTAGTCATCATCGTTGTTAAAGAACATCAACGTGCTGTGTTCCGTTGATGTGATTAAATGTATACGATAAGTAGACGCATGTAAATACTAAATGTAGACATTTTTACAATAAATGAGTCAACTATCTGTATTTTCAGATAATTTATTTTCAAATAAATCTCAGATTGGAACTCAGATCACTTCTTTGGAGGGGAGGGGGTACAAAAAAGCCCTCGCGGAGAGGGCTGGGGTTATTTATTTCTTAGTTCTGACAGGAAAAGACCAACACTTATAGCCATAGGCGTGAGCATCTAACACTTTTCTCTCGGAATCAGGTGTTCCTGCCTTTGCTCTTGTCTTTCTATATCTGCATTTACACCAACGGTATCCTGCAGGTAATTCAGGGGTACTAATAGTTTTTAATTCCATTTTTACATCTCACCTCAGGCGGACGCTTCCCTGAGGACTTGATTTAATGTCGGAGATCCACTATTGTACTTGTGTGTTAAGTAAGTACGGTCGTGGGGTCCTGACATCTCCGATCTGAGCGTTATCCCCGGCAAGGGATTATGCTCAAATTTTTATTGAGGCCGAACGTAAACCTTCAGAATTGAGGAGATGCGTTCGGCTTCTTCGCTTGTAAGGTCTGTCGGAATACCGCTTATAGTAACTGTTGTTCCAGATTCAGGGCGAATAACTACGGGTAGAGAATAAGATGAAGGTTGGTCATTCTTAGGCTCTACTTCAGGCGCTTCTTTAGCCAATTCTTTTTCCTCTTCTTGGCGATTTGAAATAGGATTGTAGGGAATATCCTCATTAGCCTGAAAAGCTTTGAATTTATTAATTGCGCTCTCCATACGGCTTTTATAAGCTTTAATGCTGGTATCGTTAGGTTTCGGCTCTGTTATTTCGATGTAGCGCTCTGCTAGAACATTTAAATCAAGCTTAGTTACATCCCCCATCTCTTCTTCTTTAACTACCGTTAGGAGGCGAGCAGATGAGTTTTTCAAGTTACGAGCAGTAGCCTCCTTCATTATGTTCAGCGACATAAGCGATTCAAGGAAATCCTTAAATGCTTGAACGCTTAATTCTTGGTTATTCATGCTAATCTCTCTAAGTTATTGATGCAGATCGAATTCTAACCAGACTAGTGAAGATTTGCAAGACTTAATCTTAATGAATCTTTGATTTAGGTAATCTGAAAACTATTGCTGTACATGAACCCAGTAAAAATAGATTGGATGTCAATTGTATTAATTAAAAAAAGGCCGCATTTCTGCGACCTTAAGCTATTTAGATGTATTTTGTTGTGCGATATACCCACACCCTAAAACGTGTCGTCATCCAAAGAAGCAGCCTCGCACATCATCTTCAACGAGCCTAATGGCGTCAGAGAAACTACCTAGCATTATTTCATCGTAGTTGTGCCAGTTACTATTTTTATCCATCCAAAGCAGAGACCATGAATTCGAATATCTATTATGTGTGATTTTTGCTATAGGTTCTTCTACTCTGCCATCACTCCATATTAGTTGCCTAATTTCAAAGATAATTACTGAGTCGTCCTCGATGCGATACTGTAAATCTAATTCATCCCTTAGGTGTTCTGCTGGGCGACGCTTTTCCATGAAAAATTCCATACACCGTCTAATATTTGCTATCTCAATATTGCTAAACGCCATATTTCCTCCTAAAACGTGTCGTCAGGCCATTGTGATTTGATTACCTTACCTATGATTGTGCAATTCCCGTTAATAGGGATCAGATCGAAGCGAGGGTTTAATGGCTCTAGATACTCAATTCCACCATCTCTAATCAATCGTTTGAATGTGAATTCATCATTCAGTAAACGCGCGACGCAAAAATCTCCGAACTCAACTTCTTCCTCTGGATCAACCAAGATAAGCATTCCTTCAGGAAAACTTGGCTTTCCTCCTGGTGGCGCTGTCATTGATTGGCCTTCAACCTCTAACCAAAAAGCGCGCTCACTGGCTTTCTTAGCTGTAGGTATCCACGACACAGCATCTTTCTGAGTATATGAGTTAAATTCTGTTGAGAAAGCGCCAGCCTGTACCTTCGTGAATAGAGGGTATTGGTAAATTGGTGGTTGATGATTAATATCTTCTTTTTCGATGCTAATCGAACCATCTGAATTAATAACTGCATTATTCACGCCAACAAACGCCAGTATTCCCGCTATATCATGCAGAGATGGCTCTCTTTTGCCGGTCATCCAATGACCAACGGCACCTTTCGAAACCGAAAAGCGCTCAGCTAAATCATCATAAGTAATGCCTTTTTCCTTCATTAAGGATTTGGCTAGTTCGTACCATTTCATTTTCATACCAGCATTATACGTTATGTATACAAACATGTTGACACACAAAATGTATACTTTTATGTTGAGTTATAGGATACTTTATGTATACTAGCATCATTGTAATAAGGAGGTTCTGATGAACAACATAAGTCGCTATAGAAAAAAATTGGGAATCACCCAAAACGACTTAGCAAAAGAGCTTGGATGTACAAAAGGAAATGTCAGTCATTATGAAAACGGTAGACGTAAGGCTGACTTAGATGTTTGTAGAAAGCTCGTTGATTTCTTTAATAAAAAAGGTGTGAAAGTCACAATTGATGACTTGTTTCCACCTAAAGTTGCTTGATTTCACCACGTTCTTTAACAATCGCAGGGTTCTTGACTGCTACGGAGTCGCTGATAAAGCGACAACTCTTCCCCCAATATCAACTCATACGGAATGAGTCACGGATCATTATTGTCCCTTAGTTAACTCATAAGGACTTTAAACAATGGAATGCGCAAATACACGCAAACAATTCAATCAATTTATCTCTAACCACCTAATAGCTTCAGCATTACAAGCATTGAGAAATAAAACTCAGTCTGCCGTGGCTAGAACGTTAGGTGTTCATGATTCAACTATCCTACGTCGAACTGAAAAATATCCTGAAATATGCGAAACG
>NZ_GG668580.1:35463-37061 GCF_000160755.1 Proteus mirabilis ATCC 29906 | reverse complement strand
CTGATAATGCCAATGATAAAGGTGAGTGCTTTCCTTCTTATGAGACTATTGCACGTCATTGCGAAATTAGCCGTCAAAGTGCGATAAACCACATTAAAAGTTTATGTAAAAAAGGGTTTGTTCGTAAAGTTACGCGAAAAACAGATAAGGGACATACTTCCAATTTATATATTTTAGATTTGGAGGCTAAATCTCTTGATGACGGTAGTCAAAATACAGTACCACCTAGTCAAAATTCTGTACCAGAGGTAGTCAAAGAATTTGACCACGGTAGTCAAACTGTTGGACTAGGGGGTAGTCAAAAAATTTTACCCAGAACCAGTCAGTCTTTTAACCAGTCAATTAACCCTAAAAAATTATCGTCTGACGACTCGAAACCTGCAAAGCAGATTTCAATTAATCGACAAGCTAAAATTCCTTATCAGGAAATCATGCAAGCCTTCAACGAATCGGTAGGGGATAGATTACCCAATGCCGAATCACTGAATGACAAACGCAAACGAGCAATATCCAAATTCCTGAAAGAGCTCAAAGAACCCACAGTTGAATCAGCTAAAAATTATTTTGATTATTTTATGGAAACGGCGAGTGCTTGGTATTTTGGCGAAAATAATCGGGGTTGGCGAGCGAATTTTGATTATTTACTCAGACCTGAAACGGTACTCAAAACAAGGGAAGGAGCACTGTGATGAACCAAGTTCCGAATAATTTAATGGCGGAACAAAATGTTATTGGAGGACTACTGCTTGACCCGCAAAGTGATAATGCGCAATCAATTTTTTCACTGCTAAAACCTGAAGATTTTTATGCCCGACACCATCAAATTATCTATCTCACTCTGCGAGAAATGTATACCCAACGTATGCCAATAGACATCATGACGGTGACGGATTATCTGGAGTCAAAAGGGCGAATTAATCAATCAGGTGGTTTTGCCTATCTTGCTGAGATGGCAAGAGAAACACCGAGTATTGCTAACATTATGGCTTATGCGAAAAAAATCCGAGAGTGTTCCGCACAGCGTTTTGTTATCGAAAAGACGGTTGAAATTCAAAAACTCATGATGGTGCCAAGTGAGTTAAGTTTTACGGATAAAATTGAACAAGCACAACGCTTGCTTGATGAAGCCACTTCGTTTGGAAAAATGGGAAAAAAAACAGGGTTGCGCCGAATTGATGATGTGTTGGATGATGTTTTTACCGACATTTGTGACCGACAAGATAACCCAGAGAAACATCGAGGATTAAAAACGGGATTTAAAGATTTTGACCGCCTATTAAGCCCGAAACAGATTGTTATCGGTTCACTGTTCGTGATTGGTGCTCGCCCTAAGATGGGGAAAACAACCGTTCTCACTGAAATGGCAAAAAATGTCTCACAACAAGGTAAGCCTGTATTGCTGTTCAGCATGGAAATGACGGATAAACAGCTTGTTGAACGGACACTAGCCCAACAAACCCAGATTAATTCAGATAAATTTTACCAAAAGTTAGAGGAGCATGAATGGGATAGGCTTTGCAGTGCCATCGGTCGCCTTAAAGATGAGCCCAATATTTGGGTGGATGATACACCTGGCATGTCCTTACAACACATTCGTT
>NZ_GG668580.1:32767-34568 GCF_000160755.1 Proteus mirabilis ATCC 29906 | reverse complement strand
CGTTGTTATCGATATTAAAAATGGTGTTGGTGAAATCGTTTTATCAAAGCCCATCACTAATGAGGAAACTCATGAATATTTCGTTGGACATTGGCTAGGGCGCAATGAAAACGGTGAGCGTGAAAAAACCAGCAAGATGGATAAAGCAAGGATGCTTTACATGATGGAGAAACATGAACAATGGTGCATTGAGAAGGGAATTCCGATCATCATTCCTCGTAATTCTGAATATATGAGTTTGAAAAGAAAGCAAGAAGAATAGGAAATAGTGATGATTATTTCAGTTAATAACATGATCGTTTTTATTTTAAAGTGATAAAAAATAGTAATCAGGAGGCTCATGATGAATTTACGCAATGAGGCAAAAGGGCGTGAATGTCAGATTAGAATACCTTCAGTTTGTAATGGTAACTCTGAAACGGTTGTTTTAGCCCATTACAGAATGTCAGGTCTTTGTGGCGTCGGAATAAAATCGCATGACTTATTTGGCGCTTGGGCTTGTAGTGCATGTCACGATGAAGTTGATAGACGAACACGATTTACGGATATGGAGTATGCAAAACAATGTCATCTAGAAGGTGTTTTGAGAACGCAAGCCATATTGATCCAAGAAGGGAAGTTGAACGTGTGAAGGTCTTTAATATCGAACCAGTACCTAAACCAAGGATGACTCAGGCTGATAAATGGAAAAAACGTCCCCCAGTTTTAAAGTATTTTGCGTTTAAGGACGAAGTAAAGTTAAACAAAATCACCCTACCTGAATCACATTACCACATTACATTCATTCTACCCATGCCGAAGAGTTGGAGTAAAACTAAACGCTCCGAAATGAACGGTAAACCCCATCAACAAAAACCGGATAAAGATAATCTCGAAAAAGCATTACTTGATGCTATTTTTGACGATGATTCACGTGTATGGGATGGGCGGGTAACAAAAGTGTGGGGAAAAAGGGGGCAGATAATTATCCAAGAGGTGCGATAGTGAATATTGAGTGGATACGCGAGCGAGTAAGTACAGCGTTGATGAATGTTTGTATTATAGAAAATGGGCCGTTAAGTGCCATGGAGGAACAAGCAATACTTGTAACCGATAGGTTTAAAAGAAACCCAATACGCTATGCGGGTGAAAGAAAGTCTCGATACAGACTCCCCTCACATCCACTCAAAATTAAGCAAAAACATGCCAAAGGAAAATCAAAACCATTAATTAATGAAGTTACTTATCGCACTTCATCATGGCGCAGAGGTATTCATCAATTGCCTAACGAAATGCGCTTATGGTTACTCTATTGCTATGGTGATTATCAATATTATCGTGAGCAAATACTCATTGTTCCCTATATTTGGCATGAGTTTCAGCGATTAAATAGTAAAAAAAGGATAACGAAAAAAGTTAAGCAACGACTTCAATCTCTTACCTTACTAGCCATTCAGGCGGTAAAAGCAGAAATTAATCAAACAGCAAAAAAATATACGGATGTTAAGCTCGCTGGATTGTTGGGCGTCAGTGCTGATGCTTGGCGAAAGAGCTATAAACTGTATTGGATTTGTTTATTAGATTGTTGCTATCAATTAGATAGAGATTCGCTATTCAAAATTAGCGCTTTAAGCTGATTAAAAAAGTTGCAAAACTCCGTTTTTTTCTATAAATTAAATGCAATATTTATATAATATTATAAATGTAAGTATTTCAAACCTCGCTTCGGCGGGGTTTTGTTTTTTTTTAAAATATATTTATAATTATTAATTAAAAAATTTGTTGGAAGTTTTTCGTTTTCATTGATTGTTTGTTTATATTT
>NZ_GG668580.1:0-30879 GCF_000160755.1 Proteus mirabilis ATCC 29906 | reverse complement strand
GCACTCTCATATCATCGGTACTAATCATGAAATACGGAAAACTCTATGCCGTCATTGCGATGGTAGGCATTATCGTGGGTAGTTATTGGGTGATTAACTGGCAAGCTAATAGGATTAATTCACTGACAGATATCAACAAAAAACTGGCCGTGGCTCTCGAAGAACAGAAGTCTATTAATACTGACTATCAAGCACGCATAATGCGATTAAATCAGTTGGATATTCAATATACGCAGGAGCTAGCGAATGCTAAGAATGAAATTAGTCACTTGCGTGATATTAGTGAGCGTCATCCAGAGCGGGTGTACATCAAAGCCGAGTGCCCCAAAGTCAAAACCACTCCCTC
The DNA here is from genome assembly GCF_000160755.1 of Proteus mirabilis ATCC 29906. GTDB lineage: Bacteria > Pseudomonadota > Gammaproteobacteria > Enterobacterales > Enterobacteriaceae > Proteus > Proteus mirabilis. The sequence continues at coordinate 30,533 of NZ_GG668580.1, read as the reverse complement.
CACCAGCTTGGCTTATGCAACCACCGCCCGACCTACTGACACCGCTATCCGAAATTATTGGTTACTCAGAGAGCGAATTGCAGAGTCAGAACAGATGATTAAAGGGTTGCAGGATTATATCAAACAAGAATGCATGGAATAAAAAAAAGCCCAGCATGGGTGCATGGGCAAACTAACAGGATATTAATCAAAGTATAGTGATAATTACTTAGTATAGCTTAAGTAAATATATATATCAGCAATTAGATAAGTCGTTTATCCATTAAGGAGAGTGATCATATCTTGACTGCTAGGAACAGACTAGAAGTGGCTTGGCAGTGTATCGCTAAGCTGCGAACTCTACGCATTTCATTCTGTGCATTCACCGCGCAATTAAAAACACTCACAGAACCTTACAGAAAGTCGAACCTGAGAAAAACCGTTAATGGTGTTTTCTGTGGGGCGGTTATTTCTGGTGAACAGGTTCGCTTTTCTATAAGGATTTACACCATGAGCAAATCATTAGTTTTCAAAGGTAATGAAATTACTCCATTTGATAATGGTGATAATAAGATTTGGTTTACCAGCTCTCAGATGGCTAAGCTACTCGAATACAAAAATGAGAAGTCAGTAACCAATCTATATAACGCCAACAAAGACGAGTTTTCTGATGATATGACAATGGTCACTGAAACAATGACCAATGGAATAAACAACAACTTACGTAAGAAAAAGGTCAGGATCTTCTCTGTTAGAGGTGCACATCTAATCGGAATGTTAGCTAATACAGATGTAGCGAAATCCTTGCGTCGATGGTTACTTGATCTAGCTGAAAAAGAGTCAAAACCACAAACAGGGTTAGCAAACCTTGACATGAATGAGCTTAAAACCCTGACTATCAATGAGATGCAAAATAGATTAGTAGCAGCCGATAACTGGTCGTTCGAGAACTTTGGCAGGAAAGGTAGTGACTTAATGAATTTACGCAAGCGTCACTTAAAGAAAATACGCAAAGCGAAGAAGGCAATTAAAGAACTATCACAATTAACCTTGCCTGATATGGGCGAATTTCCAGATGGAGAAGAGCCAGCATGAACCACGAACAATTCATAGAGCAGAACGTACTAGCCGAGTTAAAAAAGCTCGGCTTTTCTTTACCTGTTTGTCGTAGAGCAAGTTACATGGCGGTAGATCATTATCGCCGAAGCTCTCAAGCAAGTAGAAAAGGGCGAATGTTTGACGACTGCTTACATATTGCCAAAGTGTGGGCGAGTAAGTTCGCTAAGGAGAAAGTATGACCAAACAAGAAAAAGCAAACTTATCCATTCTCTATCGTCAATTACAGCAATCACTTGAATACTTACACTGTGGAAGAGTTGATGATGGGAGAATAGTTGCTGAAATCGTCGAGCGCGAGTTAGGCAAGTTAGTCAACAAACAGAAAACCAAATAGGCCCTAGCGGCCTTTTTTATTTAAGGAATGGATATGGCTAAAAGACCAGATTGGGAGGCCATCGAGTCGGCTTACCGAGCTGGCGTGATGTCCATAAGGGAAATAGCCTCTCAATACGAGATAACCCATCAGGCGATAAGTAAGCGTGCCAAGAAAGAAGGATGGGAGCGAGATTTAAAGGCAAAGGTTAAGGCTAGGGCTGAAAACTTGGTTGCCAAAAGGGAGGTTGCCAGTCTGGTTGCCACCGAAAAGGCTATTTCAGAACGGCAACTTATTGAGGCTAATGCCGAGGTTATCGCTAATGTCCGCATGGAGCATAGAGGCGATATTCGAAGGGCTAGAGAATTAACCAACAACTTATTTGATGAACTATCTGCTGAATGTGCTGATGTGCCAGCCTTAAGAAAACTTGGCGAGTTAATGTTTAGTCCTGATGATAACGGACGCGATAAACTCAATGAAATTTATCATTCAATCATATCTCTCCCTGAGCGCGTTAAGTCAGCCAAAGCATTAAGTGAAACACTCAAAAACTTGGTTGGGCTTGAGCGTCAAGCATATGGTCTTGATGATGTTCAGCCGAATAAGACAGCTAGTCAGCTATCAGAACTAATGGACGACTTATCTAAGGAATAATCATGAAGCCAGAACATCTTGCATTATTGAGAGATAAGCTCTGGCGATTAAATCACCTCTACTGGATAACCAATAAAGAAGGCAAGCCAGTTCGATTTAAAATGACGCCTGAGCAACTCGAATATTTTGAAGGGATGCACACGCGAAACATTATCCTTAAAGCCCGTCAGCTTGGCTTCACTACTGAGGTCTGCATTATCCAGCTAGACGCAGCGTTATTTGAGGCGGCTAAATGTGCATTGATAGCCCACACACTTAACGATTCTAAGCGGCTATTTAGGGAAAAGATAAAGTATGCCTATGACAAGCTACCCGATGAAATCAAAGCGGCTAACCCAGCGAGTAATGATGCGGTTGGTGAGTTGGTGTTTAGCAAAGGCGGCTCGCTTTATATCAGCACGTCATTTCGTGGCGGTACACTCCGTTATTTGCACGTTTCTGAGTTCGGTAAGATATGTGCTAAGTATCCAGAGAAAGCCCGTGAGATTGTCACTGGCGCATTTGAGGCGGTATCAAGCGATTGTTTTACGACGATTGAAAGCACAGCGGAGGGTCGAGCAGGTTATTTCTTCGATTATTGCCAGTCTGCTGAGAAAGCGCAAATTCAGAATAAGACTCTCTCTAACCTAGACTGGAAGTTCTTTTTCTTCTCATGGTGGAAGAATCCAGAGTATGCCATTAACCCTGTTGAGCCATTACCCCAGCGGTTAGTTGATTACTTTGATGAGATAGCCAGCAAACATGGTGTTCAATTAAACGAGCGCCAGAAAGCATGGTATTACGCCAAAGAGAAAACGCTTGGCGACGATATGAAACGGGAATACCCGTCAATACCGTCTGAGGCATTCCAACAATCGGTTGAAGGCGCTTACTACGCTAAGCAATTCCGCTACCTGTACGAAAATAAACGCATTGGCACACTTCCTGATAACTCACACTTACCGGTTCACACGTACTGGGATATTGGCGTCGGTGATTCAACATCAATTTGGTTTATCCGTGAAGTGGGCGAAGAGTTCCATGTCATTGATCACTACTCAAACAGTGGTGAAGGTCTACGGCACTACATGAAAGTGTTAAAAGACAAAGGCTACACATATGCAAGTCACAATGGCCCTCATGATATCGATAACCGTGAGTTTGGTTCTGATGCGAAATCACGACGTGAATTAGCGCGTGAAGGGTACGAAATAGACGGACAAATTTACTCAATCCGATTTGAAGTGGTGCCAAAGCTTTCAGTCGATGAAGGTATCGAGGCAGTACGTGAAATTCTGCCACTTTGCGTGTTCGATGAACACAAATGCAGTGAAGGCATTGCTCATCTAGAAGCTTATCGCAAAGAGTGGGATGACAAGCGGGGCTGTTGGAAAGATAAACCGCTTCACGATTACACGTCACATGATGCTGATGGATTTAGATATTTTGCGGTGAGCAGAAGAAATACCAAGCGCCCAGCATTCGAAATTAACCTAGGAACAACCTTCTGATGAGTACAACAAATGTAGATTTCACTCGACCGGAGTATAAAACGGCTGCTCCTCAGTGGGAGTTAGTGCGCTCTGTTTGTCGAGGTGGTGAAGATATAAAAAGCTATCTTCCTGAGCTTGAAGAGCAAGATAGTGAGCGTAAAAAGAAGCGCAATAAAGATTATCAAGACCGTGCGGTGTTCTATCCAATAACGGGCAATACTCGCAACGGCATGATAGGGATGGCATTTAAAAAAGATCCCTTAGTTGCTGTCGTCGAAAAGCTGTCGTGTTTAAAAGACGATGCTGACGGGGCGGGTTCAAGTATCTATCAATTGGCTCAGTCTTCACTTGAGTCAGTATTGGAAGTCGGTCGGCATGGTCTGTATGTTGATTACAACAGTGATTCGAAACTCCCGTACATATTCCAATATCGTGCTGAAGACATCATTAACTGGCGTACAGCTCGTATTAATGGGCGCACGATGTTAACGCTGGTGGTATTGCGTGAAACGGTGGAAGAAGAGGACGGGTTTGGTTTTAAGGATGAGGTTCAATACCGTGTATTGTCGATAGAAGAAGGTAAGTTTGTCTGTCGTGTCTATCGCAAGCCCAGTGGAAGTAGCGTTTTTGAAATTTCTTCTGAGTATATACCTGCGCGTGCTGGTAACGGTGTGTGGAATGAAATTCCATTTACATTTATTGGTGCACAGAATAATGATCACACTATTGATGAAGCCCCACTTCTAGGATTGGCAAAAATCAACCTAGGGCATTATCGAAACTCTGCTGATTATGAAGATTCTGTTTTCTTCTGTGGGCAAATACAACCTTATCTAGGTGGGCTAGGAACAGAATGGCGTGACTATCTAGAAAAGAAAGGCGTTATGGTTGGTTCTCGCTCGCCAATTATGTTGCCAGAAAAAGGTTTCTTTGGTTACGCTCAGGCTCAACCTAACATGCTGGCAAAAGAAGCAATGGACAGTAAACGCGATTATATGGTTGCGCTCGGTGCTCAATTGGTTTCTGCTGATATCAAAGTTAAAACGGTTATTCAGTCTGTCGGTGAACAGAACGCACAAACCTCTATCCTGAGCATCTGTTGCTCTAATGTTTCCGATGCATGCAGTAAATCGCTAATATGGTGTGCTGAATACTTAGGTTTAGATACTGCAGGCATTTCGTTTGAGATTAACAAAGACCTCGTTAATCACATTGCCGATAGTTCGATGATCCGTGAAATCGTCGCAGCATGGCAATCTGGCGCAACGCGTAAATCTGACTTAGTGAGAAGTTTGCAGAAATATGATGTTATCGACCCCGCTGATGATGTTGATGTGGTGGTGGATGAGCTTAATAATCAAGAGCCGACAATGGTAGGTGAGACATGAGATCAGTGAATGAGCGGTTAATGGATGAATTGATTGCTCACTCCCTGTTTTCTGGTCGCTATTCTACAGGGGTGGCTAGACGCATGATAAAGGCACTTAATGAGTTTGATGCTGAATTAACTGCTTCACTTATAGTGTCTTTAGATGATACCTCCATCGATGTTAATAGTTTCACTGCAAGGCGATTGGAGTCGTTGCTGTCCAGCGTTAGAAGTATTAATAAGCGTGCAGTTGATAGTGCTTTTTCATTGTTAACAGAAGAAATGAGAGCGCATGCATTATATGAGGCTGGCTACTACCCATCACTGTTTGATGCTCTACTACCTGATGTTGTTCTACGCAAATATCCACTAATGAGCATTACAGAGGAAATGCTATTTTCCTCAGTCATGTCTCGCCCATTTCAAGGGAAATTACTTTCTGAATGGGCTGATGGATTAGAATCAGATCGCATGACACGCATAAATAACGCTGTTCGGAATGGTTATTTAAATGGTGATAGTGCGGTAGAAATCGGACGTAAAATCAGAGGACATGCAAACCAAGGTTATAAGGATGGCGTATTGCAACTAAGCCGAGCTAATGCGACGACAATAGCTAAAACGGCCATTAGCCATTTACAAGCAACAGCGCGAGATCAGTTTGCTGATGCCAATAAAGACATTCTTGATTGTAAACAATGGTTATCTACCCTCGATAATAAAACATCTCACGATTGCATTATTCGGGATAGGTTGAGATACACGCTGGAAGGTAAGCCTATTGGTCATAAAGTTCCTTATCTACAAGGCCCCGGAAAAATCCACTTCAATTGCCGTTCAACAGAAACATTGATTACTAAATCATGGCGTGAATTAGGCATTGATTTAGATGAGATGGATGCAGGAACGAGAGCATCAATGGACGGGCAAGTGCCAGCGGATACTAATTTTCTTGATTGGATACAGCGACAACCTGAGTGGCGACAGCGACAGGTGTTTGGGGAGACGCGATTTAGGTTGATGAAAGAAGGCGGCATGAATCCTTCTGAGTTTTATACTGACAAAGGTGAGTTTATTTCTCTCGAACAACTCAGGGAGATAGACAAGCAGGCATTTAGAGTGGCTGGATATAGCTAATCAATAAACCATTTAACAAGGTCACCTCGGTGGCCTTTTTTATTACCTAAACTCAGCTCAGGGCTGAGTTATTACAACGCGCTAGGCGCATCTAATCCCAAGGGGAATCACATGTTATTTATGAATATCGAACGCAAATATTATTCACAGGCTGATGATGGTTCGCAAGGTGGAGGTGGTGGAACACCGGAAATCACTCCAGAAATTCAAGCTATTATCGACCAGCAGGTTTCAGGGCTAAAGGCTAAAAACAGTGAGTTGCTAGGCAAGCTCAAAGAGCAAGGCGATAACCTGAAACGTTTTGAAGGCATTGACCCAGACACTGTGAAGGGCATGCTTAAACGCTTTGAGAATGACGAAGAAGCCAAGCTCATTGCAGATGGCAAGATTGACGAGGTTCTCAATAAGCGCACTGAGCGTTTGCGTGGTGATTTCGACAAGAAGTTAAAAGAAGCAAGCTCTAAAGCTGAAAAGGCAGAGGCGTTTGCAAATAAATTCCGTGCTCGTGTGTTAGGCGATGAAATTCGTTCTGCAGCAGGGAAAGCGGGTGCATTAAGCAGTGCTCAAGAAGATTTAATTTTACGTGCCAAAGGCATTTTTCAGATCAACGATGAAGGTCAGGCCGTAGCCGTTGATGAAGATGGCAATCCAATCATGGGCAAAGATGGTCGCACGCCATTATCACCTATTGAATGGATTGAATCCCTAAAAGAAAGTGCTCCTCACTTATTCCCCGCAGCCTCTGGTACAGATGCAGGGAAACATAAACAAGGTGGTGCACATTTTAAACGTTCTCAAATGTCCGCCAGTGACAAGGCTGATTATATTCGCCGATACGGGCGTGACGCATATTTAAAACTTCCAAAAGAGTAAGGAAATATAAGTAATGGCTACGACGACTAATAATGATTTAGTAATTTATAACGATTTAGCACAAACTGCGTTTTTAGAACGCCGTCAAGATAATTTAGCAGTATTTAATCAGGCATCAAACGGCGCAATTGTGCTGGATAACCTTTTTATTGAGGGGGACTTCCGTAAGCGTGCATTTTATCAGATCGGCGGTTCGATTGAGCATCGTGATGTAAACTCCACAGCATCTGTAGAGAACAAAAAAATCGGCGCGGGCGAATCTGTTGATGTAAAAGCACCTTGGAAATATGGTCCTTATGCAACGACAGAAGAAGCATTTAAACGCCGTGGCCGTGATGTATCGGAGTTCTCTGAGTTAGTGGGTACCGATGCGGCAGATGCTTCACTAGAGGGTTATATCAAATACTCTTTAGCTGCTTTAGGTGCCGCTATTGGCAATAACAAAGAAATGGTGGTGACTGCGGATATTGCGACAGATGGCAAGAAAACACTGACCAAAGGTTTACGCAGATATGGTGATAAGTTCAACCGCGTAAATCTGTTTGTTATGCACTCAACCACCTACTTCGATATTGTTGATCAGGCCATTGACAACAAAGTATATGAAGAAGCGGGTGTGGTTATCTACGGTGGACAGCCAGGCACATTAGGTAAGCCTGTGCTGGTAACGGATACAGCGCCAGTAGATGCCATCTTTGGTTTAGTGCCGGGTGCTGTGACTATCACTGAATCCCAAGAGCCGACTTTCCGATCTTATGAAATCAATGACAAGGAGAACTTGGAAGTTGGTTATCGTGGTGAAGGCGTGGTTAACGTTGGCGTTCTGGGCTATAGCTGGGATGAATCAAAAGGAAAAAACCCTGATTTAACACAGTTAGGCACCGCAGGTAACTGGAAGAAGCATTTCACTAGCAACAAATTAACCGCTGGCGTCATGATTAAACTGACTGCCGAAGAGGGAAAGTAACCCTGTCAGCGGATAAAACGTCCGCTATCGCTGACAGTACAGATACAGTAACGATCACTCTTAATTACACCAAGGGCAGCTCTCCAGTCGAAGGAGCTACCGTTAATTGGTCTACAACAGGTGGTAAATTAAGCGTTACTTCATCTAAGACGGGCAAAGCTGGTGGTGCGACAGTGAAATTAACTTCTGATTCACAGGGTGAATTTATTGTCACAGCCACTGTTGATGGTGTTGCACAAAATACTGATGCAATTACATTCACAGAAAAAACTTCTCCAGACGAGTAATTTAAGGGGCTTTGTGCCCCTCTTTTTTTTGAGGTGAGCATGATTGATCCTGATAAGAACTCTCCAATATTTAATAGCTACGCAAGTGTGGATGATTTGAAGAAATACGCTGAGGATAGAAATATCACTTTGGCAGATAGTGGATTAGAGGCATTACTAATTACGGCGATGGATTATCTTGAATCGCAAAAATGGTTAGGTAAACGAACTAACCCAAATCAACCTTTATCTTTCCCTCGCTCAGGGCTATCTCGCGACGGTGTTGCCATCCCAAGCGATCAGATACCAAAGCAATTAATCCAAGCTCAATGCCGTTTAGCGATTGAATCAGTAGAAAATGACCTACAGCCCACGTTAGGCGCTGAAATCACCTCAGAGCGAATTGAGGGCGCTATTACTGTGCAATATGCCGAAGGCACTAATACTGGCGCACCAAACTTTCCTTGGTTAAAAGGTTTATTGTCTGGCTTGATTGATGTCTCGGATGGATTTGCCATTAATACATTTGCAATGAGGTAGCCATGAACATTTATCAACGTGGGCAGAGTACAGCATTAAGGATGTTGAAAAAATATGGCGTTTCCTATCAGGCTAAGCGTGATGGTAAGCATTGGGTTGATGATGAGGGGCAGGAACACTTTGAGCCAGAAACGTTATTTTCTGTTGTCGGGGTAAAAACGCAATATAAACCTTACGAAATCGATGGCACGCTTATTCTCTCTACGGATATTAAAATGATACTTCCTCCAGATATTGATATTCAGAAAGGGGATAAGGTGCTTGTCGATGGCGTTTGGTTGCGCGTTCATGAACCGAACCCTGTTAAACCCGCTGATATTATTATCTGCTATCAGTCTCAACTGAGGGCGTGACATGTCAGATCAGTTCATGAAGTCGATTAATATCTTTATCGACAAATCTAACGCAAATATTGAAACGGTTGTCAAAAATACAGGGTTTAAAATATTAGCGAAGCTTGTTGATATGTCACCTGTTGGAAATCCTGAATTATGGGAAGTTAATAGGGTTGCCTCAAACTACAATAAAGCAGTTTTTGAACATAATGAGTATCTAAAACAAGATCCTAATAATTTAACACCAAAGCGACGTCAATTAAAAAAGCGTGTTCGTGTTAATGACTCTATGGATATTTATGTTCCTCCTGGTTATACAGGGGGGCGGTTTAGAGGTAATTGGCAGGTGTCATTTGATGCCCCAGCGGAAGGCGAGACGGGGCGCATAGATAAGTCAGGCAATATGACAAAGGCGTTAGGCAACGTTGTTATTGAACAATTTAAGGTAGGAATGAAAGCTATCTATTTCACAAACAATGTGCCTTATGCTTACCGCCTTGAAATGGGGCATTCGAAACAAGCACCTAACGGTATGGTTGCTGTGACTGCTGAGGAATTTAGTCAGTTTTTCAACTCTGCCGTATCGGAAACTAAATCATGAATCAGTCGACAATTAATACTGAAATACGAAAGCTGGTGGCGAGCATTGGCAAGGATTTAAATCTTAAAATCGCATGGCCCAATCTTCCTTTTAATGATATTAACGATCCCTATCTTCAACTCCATGTCATGCCAGCAGAAACGGATAACATCGGGTTATCTCTGGATATGCCTGTTTATCGTGGTGTTATCCAAATTAACGTAGTTGGGAAAGTAGGGGGTGGGGACGCTAAGATATCAACTATTGCTGATGACGTTAAAAACAGATTAGAAAATGGATTAACATTAGGGGAGGGTATCTACATTAACGGAGAGCCTAGCCAGTTCCCTCCAATTTCAGATGAAACAAATTATACCATTCCTATTCGTGCATCCTATCGATGTAATGCAATCCGATAACACCGCTTAATTGCGGTTTTTTTATACCTAAAATAGAGGTTAACAATGGCCTATAACATTCCTAATGGGTCGCGTGTTTACGTCGCAAGTAAATACGATGACGAAATTAAAATTACCGAGGCAACTAATGCCGAAGAAGCCGTACTAACAGTTGATGATGTGGGTGACATTGCTAAAGGCGATATTGTTCATGTTACATCTGGCTGGAAAAAAGCTTCGGGTGCTTTCCGTGTTGCAAGTGTCGCTGAATCTAAAATCACCTTAGAAGGTGTCGATACCAGTGATAAAAATGTGTTTCCTGCTGGTGGCGGTACAGGAACATTAAAGAAAGTACTATCATGGGAAGTCATGCCACAGGTAATGACACTATCTACCGAAGGTGGGGAACAGCAAACTCAAGAGGTTCAATTCCTTGAAGATGAGCAGGCAGAAACTATCGATACCTATAAAAATGGTGTTGTACAGGTTTATACCTTTGCTCACGATGCCAAGTTGCCTATCCGTAAGTTATTAACAAAATTGGACGACAGTAAGCAAGTTACTGCAATCCGATTCTTCAATAAACGCGCAGAAGAAGATCGCTATTACACAGCTTCAATTTCATTCCAACGTGTGCCAAACACCGCTATCAACGAAGTTGAAAACGTAACAGCGCGATTCTCACTTAAATCTGAAATGCAGATTTACACCAGCGCATCTTAACCAATAAATACTCACAACAGCCCCGAATCAGGGGCTTTTTAAGGATTTACAATGCCTAAATTTACACTCGTCCCAAATCCAACCTTCAAAGCTAACGTTAAAATTCCTGTTGCTGGCAAAGAAAAGCCAGAAGTAGTTACATTCACATTTAAACATCACTCAGTAAGTGAGCTTGATGGAATGCGAGAAAAACCTATTTCTGAGTTCTTTGAGCAGATTATTGCTGACTGGGCGATCGAAGAACCATACAACAAAGAAAATTTAAACATATTGTTAGATAACTACCCTTCAGCCTCTCGTGCTATTTCATCAACGTATTACAACGAACTGTTAGGTAACCGCGAAAAAAACTCCTAACGGTCGCCGAGGCAATGTATGGCGGAATGAGTTCAAAAGAATCGACTGAGTTCGAGCGCGCTTTTGGCTTTCCGCCTGATATTGATGATGTTGAGGTGTGGCCTGATGTTTGGGATTCGTACCAAGTATTTTCAGCCATGAATACACAGTGGCGTGTAGGCATGAATGGTATCACTGGGCTGGATTACACCCCGTTAAGCCAAGTGATGGACTTATTCAACATCAAAGACAGAGCGACCGTGTTTAGCGATTTGCGGATTATGGAAGCTAAGGCGTTAGAGGTGATGCATAAGAGGTCACAATAATAATCTAATCAGTGGTAAGCGTCGATTGGTAAGCGGGAAGAGAAAATTATGAATAAACTAAATAAATTAACTACAGAAATGCTCTTTTTTAAAAGTGAGAATAAAGATGTCAATTATTTAGAAGGTGGTGGTATTTTTATAGAAGATAAAAACATGTCTCTTTTGTATAAGAAAGTGATGGAATTAGAAATTAAGCTTCAAGAATTATCACATTCTATATCACAAAACTTAAGTCAAAAGTGGATAAGTTAAAATTCATAAATTAAATTAATATTCTTGTTTAATATTCAAAGGGTATTAATTAAATGAAACAGCCAAGTAATCCCATAGAAATACTCGTTCATAGTACTGTTAGGATCGAATGCTTAAAGGGTAGTAAAGGTGCTTCGTCGGGAACTGGGTATATATTTTGTTTCTTAGAAGATGAAGAAAATGATAAATCATGTCCATGTATAGTAACAAATAAACATGTTCTTAAGGATGGGGTTGAAGCGATATTTCATCTAACATTGCGAGATAAGGACGGTAACCCAGATTTAGGGAATCACGAAGCTATAAGAATAAAAGATCTAAATGATTATGTAATATTACACCCTAATGATGATATTGATTTAGCTATTATCCCCATAGGTATGATATTAAATTCTGCAGAAGCTCTTGGTAAAAATTTTCATTACTCCTCTTTTGGTAAAGGTTTTATTGTAAGTAAAGAACTACTTAGTGAGTTATCCCCTATGGAGGATATCGTTATGATTGGATATCCGAATGGTCTTTGGGATACCGCTCATAACTTACCTATTATACGAAAAGGCGTTACAGCAACAGATGTTAGGTTGGATTTAAACGGAGAGCCTGAATTTATGATAGATGCAGGTGTTTATCCAGGTTCAAGCGGCTCACCCGTTTTTTTAGCTAATATAGGTAGCTATATGGATAAGGATGGATGCCTTTGTGCAGGGAGTCGAATTGCTTTATTAGGAACTGTTTATGCAGTTAATCAGTCACCAGTTTTGATAACATCAAAAGACCAAGACCAAAACCAAGACCAAAACCAAGACCAAGATAAAGAGGGCTATTCCAAAACTAGTATTGATGGAGCATTCCCTAATAGCTTGGGCTACGTCATAAAAGCATCAGAGCTATTGGCCTTTGATGATGTGCTTTTGGGTTTTATAGAAAAACTAAAAGATAGAGATGCTAAAGGGGTGTGGGATAAGAGTGATAATGCACCACAATCAAGAAATTCCCCTTGCCACTGCGGTAGTGGTAAAAGATATAAAGAATGTCACGGCAAATTAAACTAGAATCGAACCCACTCCGGTGGGTTTTTTATTGCCTGAAATCTACAACCTATTGATATAGTTTGATTATAGCGAATCGCGAGAATTGATAGCCCATCCTTGGGCGTTACTACTGTTGTTATGCAATTAACGGAGTATTTAAAATATCTCCGCTTTTCTCACCTTGCATAACTTGGGTGCGTAGACGGAAATTTTGCAATAACTCAATGAGGGCGTTAGAGTCACGTTGTAACTTCTGAATATATTCAACACTGACAACGTTATGACCATCAACGCTAACTACTTGTTGCTTTCCATTTTTATAAGAAACCAACCATCTTCCCTCTTTGGGTATGGTTACAGTGATTGAGTTTTGATTTGGCTCAAAAAGTATATTTTCTTCCTGTTTAGGAATGTATTCACCTTCAAGAACGAATTTGTGAATATACTCAACCGCATCGGGTATCTGATCTGCTGTTAGCTCTTCAATGCTACTAACATTAAATTTCTGGTGAACAAGAGAATAGGCTTCTGGGTACATAATGCCTTTCTTACTAACCAGTAGATTAACAGCATTCTTTAATGGGTTGCGTTCTTGAACAGTTGATTTGTGTTTTTTCTTAACTTCACCAGTAGTCCAATATTCATAAAGTACGTCGTCACACTCTTCTTGATACTTGATTACTTTATCGCGGATCTCTGGTTTGACTTTGTTAGGGCTGATAGTGTGAAGCCAGCCTGCAAGTTTACGGAGAGCTAGGCAAAGCATTGATTGCTCACCGCCTTTTGAAGGTATCACGATTTCCGTGATCCCTTTACGAAACCTTTGTTTTAGCTTTTCAAATTGAGATTGCCAAGTTAACCCCATGCCTTCAACTATTGGCTTCATTGGTACATATGGTTCGCCGTTGAAATTTACTACATACAGGTTGTTACCGTGGAAAGGTACGTTAATTGTTGATACACTAGTCATGTCGGTTACTCCGTAGTTTCTGACAAATTAGAAGCCCTAGCTACCGCAAATAGTTGGGGCTTCGCTGTTTTAGTTGACACGTTTTTCTCTTTCTTTCACATACCAAGCTATCGCTTGATTAACTATTGAGTTTTGCGAAATACCATCTTTCGCTGAGAGTTCTACCACTTTACTTTTTAACACCTCTGTTAATCTGAGTTGAAATTTTCCTGTTTTTTTATTGGTATTCATATTTTCATCCTTTTATGTGTCTATGTGACATCACAAAGATATCAATGTGAATCTATATAGTCAACGAATAATTGAGTATATTGTGATATCACAATGACTTTACTGGTGGTTGTATGTCACAAAAAAATACGCGAATAAGAGATATGACGCCTTACAGCCTTAGAATGCCTGATACTTTGAAAGAAAAGTTAATGCAAAGGGCAAGTAAGAATGGGCGATCTCTTAATGCTGAAATGGTTATGATTCTTCAGTCTGCGGTAGATGAGGATAGCATCCCTAAAAACTTAAACGAATTGTCACAGCTTGATTCCGAAAAGTTCAAAGAACTGTTCATGGAAACTATCAAGAAGATGAATGAGGGTAAAAAGTGACTAATATCACATTTTATTTTGTTGTTACTGTATAAAAAACAGGAATGTAAAATTTTTTAGTGCCTGTAATATATTTTGATATTTTCTTTGGAGCTTGCACATGAATGCGCCTGTAATTAGCTTTATTAATATGAAGGGTGGGGTGGGAAAGACCACTCTATGTATTAGTATTGGTGAGTATTTAGCAAACTATAAGGATAAAAAAGTATTAATAATAGATATTGATCCTCAGTTTAATGCAACACAATCTTTTATGGGTAAGCATGATAAAATAAGTGAGTACTTATCTTTAGTAAAACAAAGAAAGACAATCAAGAGAATATTTGAAGTAAATGCTTCTATATATGATGAAGATGCAGTATTAAAAAAAGAAGATGTTATTTACAGTGTATATCCAAATCTAGATATAATCCCTGGTGATATAAACATAATGTTTGAGCATAACACGGTAGATACAATTAGATTGATTAGGATAAGAAATTTCATTGAAGACAATAAGTTAAGAGAAATCTACGACTATATTTTTATTGATTGTCCGCCTACCATTTCGATGTATACCGAAGCGTCCATAATGGCATCTACACATTATATAATGCCAATGAGAATAGATCAGTATTCAGTATTAGGGAGTAACAATTTGCTATCAATTGTTTCTAAGCTGGCTAGAGATCAAAGACTTACAATAAAGCCGTTGGGTGTTATTTATACCGATACTGCACCAAAAAGATTGACCAAGAAGACCAGAGCAATTAAGACGGCTATAGAAACCGAAAAAGGAATCAGGGATCTATATTTCTTCAAGAATCATTTTTCAAAGGTTAGGGATTTACAGGTTGGTCAGCAATTAAATTTTGCGTCAGCGTATTCTCAGTCTAAAGAAATCATTGATAGAATATGTACGGAACTCGAGGCTAAGCTTAAAGAGGTTGATGATGAATCAGAATAAATTAATAACTAAAAAGAAATTAATGGAACTAAAAGATTCTGAATCGCTTGAGTTTATGATCGGGTTTCTATCTTTAGTAATATTTTCCAAAGAAATTTTTAAGTCGAATTTTGAATTGAGTGAATTTATTAAAGATGCATTTAAGATAGAATATAAAAGATACGTTGTATCCTCAAGAACCCTTATGTTCTCTAGGCTTGCGAAAGATATAGTTAGAAAATATTCTGATGGAAATCATTTCACAGCTAAAAATACTGTTGTCAATATCATTTATGAAAAGCTAGATCAGCTGCCAATCAACGATATCGCTTTAGAAGCGAAAAAGAAAGAAAATAAAAAGAGAAAAGGTAAAAATACTACAACAGAAAGTATCTCAAAGTGGATAAAGGGGTTTAGGGGTGAGTAACTTCCTTACTATTGACCCTTACAACGTGTTGGGAACAGTGTCCAAGTTCAAAGAAGACCTAAAAGTAATTCCTGACCAATATGTTGTTGACTCGTTAATATCAGCGGTAAAAAAGTCTATTTTTTTGAAGATAATTCACGAAAAATCTTTGAGAGGTAATAGACACTTATTAAGCGTCATCTATGATTTTTTAGGTTGTATTTCAGCAATAAAAAAAAATGAAGATAGATACTTTTATTTTAATATAAGGTCATGCATTGAAAATTCAATTAGATTCTTGTTGAACAAAGATAATGATGATGAGATCGGTGTTACAAGGATGTTCAGTGAGTTTAAAGAAAGATATAAAGGTGTAGACGGTGTTAGCGCACTTGCTAGGGTATATTCTGATGCATGTAATTACGTTCATAACAATGTCAAGGCTGATATTGATGTATCAAAAAGCTATAAATACATTGATTCATCCAAGATTTTTGAAAAGAAAAAAAGCAGAAATCTATGTAATGACCTCGTTTCAGTGCAGTCGTCACTAGATAATTTTTTGCTAATTAATAATAAAGAAGACATAAAGCATTCATTTTTATATCTAAATGAAAATATAGAATATTTAATAAATAAAAAGTTTTTAGAAAGATTGTTCTCATCAGAATTGGTATCATAATTCTATAAACATGCTTCGGCAGGTTTTTGTTTGCTTCAATTTGCACCACAAACAGCTAAACTAATAACAAATTAACTAACGAGGATGGTGTTGTGAGGAAAAAAACAGTTTTGGCGATTTTTATTGGTTCATTATTAATTTCTGGTTGTGGTCAAAAAGAGTTATCACCTCAAGATATTGAACTAGTAAATAATTTAAAATCAGAGTTATCACAGGTTGAAAATGACATATCAGAATCTAAATCTGAGCAGAATTTGTATTCTGGCGGGTTAATAAAATCTCTAATTACTGCAAAAACTGAAGTTTTAGAGGTGAATAAGGCTCTTTTACAGCAACGGATAAATGCTCTTGAGTCTGGAGCTAAAGTTAACATTGTTATAGAGCAAACCCAAGCAAACCAAGATCTAGCAAATAAACTTGAAGCGGAAATAAATCAAATTAAAAAAGAAAATTGAAAGCGAGAAAAACGAAGCTAAGAAATATTCTGGTGGATTAATTCTATCAATGAAATTAGCAACAATAGCAACACAAGAGCAAACGTTAGCTACGTTACAACAAAAGTATTTATCTGCTAAATATGGATTGGCACCAATTAACTATGATAATCAATTAAGCAACAATAACTCCCAGATAAATACAAAAGAAAATCTTAAATCAGATAATGAAAAGCAATCTATGCTCCCGCCGGAATCAGGCCCATTTGGGTTTAAGATTGGACTTACAAGAGAAAACATTGAATCAATGATAACTGGCGAGATACGCCTTGTTGATGATGAGCAAAACCTATACTTAACGAACAGCTCACCTAAAAAAAACTCCGAGTTTGCATCATTTGGATTAGTTATCTCTCCAACAGTTGGTTTATGTCAGATAAGAGCTATTGGTAATGATATAAAAACAAACAGTTACGGACAGCCGTTACGGCAGGAATTCAATGGGTTGGTTAATACTTTGGAATCTTTGTATGGAAAACCAAAACAAGAAGATATTCTTTTATCTGGATCTATATGGCGGAACCCTCAAGACTGGATGATGGGGTTGTATAAGCAAGAAAGATATTTAAGTGCTAGGTGGAAAGAGCAAAATGACAACATGAAAGAAAATGAACTGAGTAGTATAGCTGTTGAGGCGAGAGCGGATAGCGGATCGAATGGGTATATCTTCCTTCAGTACACATTCGCTAACAATCCAGAATGTGTTAAGGAAATAGAAGAAAATAAAAAAAGCTCTTTTTAATTTTAAATCAAACATCAACTAACCCTGCCAATCGGCAGGTTTTTTTTGCACCTAACGTTTGCTTTGTTTTGCATTTACATCGAGCTATCATAAATGAATAAGTAAAAATTTAGTGAGGGCTACATGAAAGGTTTCGGATGGGGATTGCTTGTTATAGGTATTTTGGCAGCATTTGCCGCTTTTAACATGGATGTCAGTGTGGCAACTAGCTATGGAGGTAGGGTAAATAATTTCGGGCTGATGGCGCAAAGGCAGAATTATATTCTAATTAGCTGTTTTGTTATTTTTTGCGGGCTAATGATGGTCATATTTGGTGGTAGAAGATCAATTGAGTCAGGCCAAGTTAAATGTCCATTCTGTGCGGAATTCATAAGTAACGAAGCTATTAAGTGTAAGCATTGTGGTAGTGATTTATCAGAACATAAAAGATTACAGAAAGAAAAAGAGACTAACTTAAAAATAAAATTCAATGCCATTAATTATGATCAAACAGAACTGTACGATACTTCATCCGGAAAAGCTGTTCTAAATTATGAAAAATTGGCTAAACTTGTTCAGCGGATTAAATTTGAGGATGAAGATATTTCCGGTGAAGCACTGCTAGCTAGACAGAAGTTTAATATTGAAACAATTCAGTCACTTCTACCTAAAGAAATAAAAAAAGAGTTTAGAGACAAGGTGAGTCAATTAATATTAGATTCATTTATAAAATCAGACAAATTAGAGGAATTACATTATAGATTTATTTCCATAGATAATGGAAATTATCGAATAAATAAGGATGAAATTAAGAAGTTTGCTGAACATTTAATTTCTAAGTTGCCTTATGGTCACGATGTATTCACTGATTTTAACGATGAGATATCTAAGGCAATGAAATCTATACCTAGCGATGTTAGGGGAGATTTTATGAGCAATCTGCATCATTTTGTTTATGGTAAATAATAGAGAATATTCACAAACAAGCCACCTTCGGGTGGTTTTTTTATATCTGGAGGAAACTAAATGGCAGATATAGCAACAATATCATTAAAGGCTGATACGTCAGATCTGGAGCGTGGCACACAAAAGTTAAAGGAATTCGGCGATACGGCAGAAAAGGTAAGCGGTTCTTCGCGAAATTTAAATGACCAATTTAATAGAGGTGTTGGTCATCAAAAGAAAATTTCTGATGCAATAAAAAAGCAAAGGGAAGAATTTGATAATTTACTTAACTCGATAAATCCAACCAATAAAGCGTTTCAAAAACTAGATGAATGGCAAGCTAAATTAGCCAGCGCTAGCAAAAAAGGTATTTACCCAAGTGATGAGATTGCAAAGTATAACGCCATACTTGAGCAGACTAGAGATAAATTAACACGAGTTAATATGTCCCTTACGGCTGAAGGGCGGGCGCTGTTAGCTCAAGAGGCGGCAACAAATAGAGCCAAGCAAGCTGCTGATGATTTTTTAAATTCACTGAAAAATCAAACTGAAATCATAGGAAAAACGAGGACTGAGATTTTAGAGTTAAAAGCGGCTCAACTTGGCGTGTCGCAACAAGCTGCGCCGATGATCAATAAGCTAAAAGAGCAAGAAAAAGCCTTTATGAATGGCTCAATCACTATTGGTCAATATAAACAAGCAATGCGTCAACTTCCCATGCAAATGACAGATATTGTTACGTCATTAGCATCAGGAATGCCAGTCTGGATGGTGATGATACAACAAGGGGGGCAAATAAAGGACTCATTTGGTGGTATTGGAAACTCGTTGAAGGCGCTTGCATCGATAATTACTCCAACAAAGATTGCTATTGCAACAGCAACAACTGCATCACTAGCCCTGGCTTACTCTGCTTATAAAGGATCTCAAGAATTTGCTGAGTTTAATAAGCAATTGATAATGACGGGACGTTACGCTGGCAAAACAGCCTATGAATTAAATCAATTATCTAAAACTTTAGTTGGGAACTGGATTACTCAGGGTGACATGGCCTCAGCTCTAACTAAAGTGGTGGGTAGTGGGCGTTTTCAAGGAGACCAGATTTTGTTGGTGGCAAGGGCTGCAGCACAAATGGAGCAATCCACCGGAAAATCAATAGATGAAACAATAAACCAATTTAAGAGGCTAAAGGATGATCCTGTAAATGCTATTTTAGAATTAGATAAAACATTGCATTTGTTGACTGCGTCTGAATACGAGCACATTAAGTCATTAGAAATAGCAGGAAAAACACAAGAAGCTTCTGAGTTTTCAATTAAAAAACTGTCAGAGGAAACTGATAGAAGAACTAGATCTATGAATCAAAATATAGGTTCATTAGAGAGAGCATGGAATGATGTTGCAACCGCAATAAAGAATGCAGGAAATGCTTTAAAAAATATTGGTAAACCTCTTTCCGATGCGGAGGCGTTAGCTGAGATAAACGACAGAATAAAAGAATGGGAAAATGCTGGATTTTGGCATGGAACCAAAGAACAAAGAGAAAATATGATTCGCAACTTAAAGGAGCAACAAAAGATTTTAAGTTTCGTCGTATCTTCTCATGAAGGTTATGAAAAAGCACAAAACAAATCCAAGGAGGCGGATGAAAAAAGAAAAGAATCAATTAGAGAATATAATAAATTATTAGAAGATACTGCAACTAACGCTCAAAAAAGAACAGCAGCCCTAAATAAGCTATGGGAGCAAGTTAGAAGAGACCCTGAATTTTGGACTGAAGATAAAAGGAAGTTAGCAGTACAAAATATAAATAATAAATTTAAAGATAGAACATCTAAAACCCCAACCTACCGACCAGATTATGGTACTAGAGTAGATGAATCAGCAAATCAAGCCCTATTATCCCTACAAGCACAATTGAAGGTGTTAAAAGAGCATAAAACAGTTAGTGATGTGATTAGCTCTGAGCGTAAAAAACTGTGGGATATGGAGGCGAAAATATCAATCCTTGAGGAGGCTCAGAAAACAAGACAGTTAACCAAGGACGAAAAGGCGTTGCTTGCTAAAAAGGACTACATTCTTGCTTCTCAAGAAGCATTGGCCATAGCTGGTGATGAGGTTAAGCTTCAGGAGTTACATAATCGTGAGTTAGATAAGCAACTTAAACGTGTTGAAGAAATTAATGCCAGAAGTCGCGCCTTAGAGTTGGGAGCTGGTAAGTCTGGCCGCATGTATCAACGAGACATCGCATTAGAGAAAGCTAAATCACCAGACGAGAGAAAAGCCTTAGAGGAGTATTATGCTAAGGAAGACTCTATTCGTGCTAACTGGGAGTTAGGCGTTAAGAAAGGCTTTGCTGAATTCCAAGATCAGGCAACAAACGTTTACGGTAACGTAGCTCAAATTAGTCAATCAGCATTTCAGGGCATGAGTAACAGTCTCTCTGATTTTGTATTGACGGGCAAAGCTAATTTTGCTGACTTCACTCGCTCATTCTTAGAAATGACCACCAAGATGTTAATGCAGATGGCTATGCTAAATGCTATGAAAGCGGCATTTGGTGGTAGTGCGGTAGGTAATTTCTTTGGATTTGCAAGTGGTGGTTATACAGGCGATGGTGGAAAACATGATCCAGCGGGTGTAGTACATAAAGGCGAGTTCGTCTTTACCAAGGAAGCAACGCAACGATTAGGTATTGCCAACCTTTATCGACTAATGGATGCAGGAAAGCGAGGTTATGCTTCAGGTGGTCATGTCGGTGGTTCAGCGCCAATGTCGGTTACACAGCCAACAGCATTTATCGCTCGCAATCCTCAAATTGCTAGTGGTGGAAACGTACAGATTAATTTAGGAGATATTAATATTGAAAATGGACAACAGCAACAGCCGTCAAGTAATCAAGCCAATGCTTCATCATTAAAGCGTGAATTCCAGCAAATGGTGGAAAGTGGGGTTAACAATTTACTTAGAAACCCAGCATCTGCATTATCAAGAACAATCAAAGGCAATTAAGAGAGGTAGTTATGAAAATCAAAGTAGAGTTCCCATTGTTATCAAACAAATTTTCAGGAGTGGAAATTACAGGGGATGTAAAAAGATATGGCATTGGGGCCATAAAAATAAGTGAAAAACCTATATTAACGTCAGAAATTACAGTAATGGAGATAGTGGGAAATAATACCCCAGATGAAGAACCAAAGTTACAATTTAAGTACACAGAGGATTATAACCCAAATGAAACATTTGCTTCATTTATGGGGAGAGCGGAAAAATATGCAAGAACCATGATAGATCGCATAAAGGCGGCACAGTAACCGCCTTTATAATATGGTACTAATTATGTAAATGTGACTGAATGATACCAAACGCCTCGATAGTTACAGGACTATCATGCGATACTTTATTTAATTCACTAATAAGTTTTTCTTTTTCAATATCAGACATATTCCTAATCATTACTTGAATTATATACTCTAAAGCAAGAGTACGTGTTTGAAGGGTCTCTATGTCTTTAGCCATTTCACTAACTAACATATTCAATTCTCCATCGAAGTAAGTCAGCCATTCCTTCGGTAAGTTTCTCTGGGCTGAATATATAAAATAACCTAATGGATATTTATTAATATCCTGATATTTGATCAGGCGGCTTTGTGTCGCCTTTTTTTATTGGAGTAACCAATGGAAGAGTTTAAATGGCGAACACAAATACAAGATTCGCCAAGCGGTGAGTTCAAGCATCGTATTAAAGAAGTTGAATTTGGAGATGGTTACAAACAAGTTGCTGGTGATGGTATTAATCCAGAATCTCAAACGTGGCCATTCTCTTATATGGGATTGAAAGATGAGGTGATGCTTATTTTTAAATTCATTCGGCAACACACAGTAAAATCATTTATTTGGACACCTCCATTTGGTGAAAAAGGTCTTTATCGAGTTAAAGCTGATTCAATATCGATGATCCCCATATCTGGTGGAGTAATGAAATTGTCAGCTACGTTTGAACAGGCATTTAGCGCATGAATATCACAGCAGATGTACAAAAATTAGAGCCGGGTAATAAGGTTCAATTAATTGAGGTGGATGGCAGTGAGTTTGATGGGCCCATTCTTCGCTTCCATGCTTACAATCTACCTCATACACCAGAAGAGATAGAGCAATCTAATGGTGATATCAAGCCAAAACCAATTTGGTGGCAAGGCAATGAATACGGGGCATGGCCTTATGAAGTTGAAGGAATGGCAAAAAATAGTGATGGTAGTCCAGCGAGACCATCTCTAAAGGTTGCCAATATAGATGGCTTAATTTCATCTCTATGTCTTCAGTTTGACGACATGGTGCAAGCCAAAGTGACTATTTATGAGACATTTGCTCACTATCTTGATGCTAAAAACTTTCCTGAGGGAAATTCAACAGCTAATCCAGACGAATGCTTTAAACAAGTTTATTACATCGATCGTAAAACTAATGAGGTGGCTGGCGAATCCGTAGAGTTCGAGCTGTCTAGCCCGTTTGATTTGCAGGGAGTAATGATACCCGTTCGACAAATTCATAATCTTTGTTACTGGTGCATGAAAGGCGATTATCGTAGTGGTAATGGGTGCTCATATTCAGGGAATAAATATTTTGATGAGAGAGGAAACCCTGTTGATGATCCAGCGCTAGATAGTTGTGGTGGGCTTATTAGTGATTGCAAAAAACGCTTTGGTGAGAATGAGCCATTAGATTTTGGAGGGTTTCCCGCTGCGGGGTTAACGAGATGATCACAAAAAAATTAAGAGAATCGATATTTGAACATGTAAAAGCCGAATATCCCAAAGAAGCTTGCGGAGTTATCTGTCAGAAAAGTCGAGTTAAAAAATACTTTCCTTGTAGCAATCTTTCAGATAACCCAACAGAGCATTTTGAGCTTTCTCCAGAAGATTACGCTCTTGCTGAGGACTGGGGTGAGCCAATAGCAATTGTGCACAGCCATTGTGGTGATGGTGTAACGACTCAACCTAGCGAAATAGATAAATTACAGTGTGATGCAACTGGATTGCCTTGGGTGATCGCATCATGTCCAGAGGGTGATATTCGAATTATTTACCCTCGAGGTGAGCGTGAATTAGAAGGACGTCCTTTTGTGCTGGGTTATGCTGATTGCTGGTCGTTAATTATGGACTATTATCACCAAAAACACGGTATTGAGTTACATAACTACAGCGTTGATCGGCATTGGTGGGAAGAAGGCGAAAACCTGTATACGGATAACTACGAGAAAGCGGGTTTTGTTGATATCGCTGGTGAACCAAAAGAAGGTGACATGATTATCATGCAAGTGCAAGCCGATGTACCTAATCACGCTGGTGTGATTATGAATGGCATGTTACTTCATCATCTTTATGGTCAACTCAGCAGGTTGGTCCCCTACAGCGATTATTGGCGAGATAGGACTGTAAAAATTGTTCGGAGGAAAGAGTTTGTATGAGCCTAAAAACAATACGTCTATATGGTGTTCTTGGCGCAAAATTTGGGCGTGAACACAAATTAGATATAGATTCACCTCGCGAAGCAATTAAGGCACTCTCTGTGCTTTATGATGGGTTTGAGCTGTTTCTTGCTAATGCACATCTGAAAGGGCTGGAGTTTGCTGTATTTAAAGGTAAGCGCAACATTGCTGAAGATGAATTACATCTTGATACCAAAGAAGAGATCCGCATAGCACCAATCATTAAAGGAAGTAAACGAGGAGGATTCTTTCAAACTATGTTGGGCATTGCCATGATCGGTGTCGCGACATTTGCTCCTTGGGGTACTGCCTTATTTGCAAGTGACTTGATTGGGGCCATAGGTCTTGGTGTGGCGCTTGGTGGTGTTTACCAGATGCTTTCACCCCAACCGCGAGGTCTATCAATGAGGCAAGATTCAGATAACAAACCATCTTATGCCTTTGGCGGAGCTGTAAACTCTACTGCGCAAGGAAATCCAGTTCCTTTACTTTATGGACTGGACAGGCGAGAGGTAGGTGGGGCAATCATTTCCGCAGGTATTTATACAGAAGATCAGCAATAACATAAACGAATTTCAGAATAGCCACTATGTGGCTTTTTTTATGGGTGAAATATGGAATTAATTCATGGTGCAAAAGGTGGTGGCGGTGGCGGACATACGCCCACGGAATCACCAGATAGCTTACTTTCTGAATCAACAGCTAAGATTTTATTGGCTATCTCAGAAGGTGAAATTGCTGGTGGCTTAGACGATACTCGTATTTTTCTTGATGATACACCGATTGGCAATGCGGACGGTACTAAGAATTTTGAGGGTGTCACTTGGGAATTTAGACCGGGTAGTGAACACCAAGAATACATTCAGGGTATCCCATCAGTAGATAGCGAAACATCGGTAGGGTTGGAATTAAAAGACGATCAGCCCTATGTGCGGAGCATTAATAACACTCAGCTATCTGCTGTGCGCATTAGACTATCTGTTCCTCAATTGTTTCAACAACACGATAACGGGGATACTACAGGCTATAGAATTGAATATGCTATTGACTTATCTACAGATGGTGCTGGATATAATGAAGTATTAAAGTCTGCTTTTGATGGTAAAACGACCAGCGAATACCAGCGAACACACCGCATTGACTTACCCAAGGCAAATACAGGTTGGCAGATCCGTGTCCGACGATTAACTAAGAATCAGAATACAGCCAGAATTGTTGATAAGGTTACTATCTCTGCTGTTACTGATGTTATCGATGCTAAATTGCGTTATCCAAATACGGCCCTATTGTTTATTACTTTCAATGCGCGTCAATTTAATAATCGCATCCCTAAAATTAGCGTTCGCCCAAAAGGTGGCTTGCTTATCAAAGTGCCCACGAATTATGACCCGATTAATCGGGCCTATTCAGGCGTATGGGATGGCACCTTTAAACTTGCAGCAACCAATAACCCGGCATGGGTATTTTATGATTTAGTACTCAATAATCGCTACGGCTGTGGTGACCGGATCCAGTCTTCTCAGGTTGAAAAGTGGGACCTGTATAAGATTGCGCAATATTGTGATGAATTGGTACCCGATGGGCATGGTGGTGATGGTAAGGAGCCTCGATTCCTGTGTGATGTTTATATTCAATCGCAAGAATCGGCATACCAAGTACTGAGAGATATAGCGGCTATTTTTCGTGGTATGACATTTTGGGCTGATAACAAGGTTAATGTTGTCGCTGATATGCCAGATAGTATTTTTAGAACGTTTACTAATGCCAATATTGTTGGAGGTAAGCCTACCTATTCAGGAGGTAGTCAGCAAAATCGATATACACAAGCATTAGTTTCCTACACAGACACCAATAACCACAGTAATGATGCGATTGAGGCTGTGGCCGATATTAAACTACAGCGTCGTTACGGAGTACGCAAAACTGAAATATCAGCGATAGGTTGCACTCGACAGACGGAGGCTAACCGTAGAGGTCGCTGGGCGTTACTCACCAATGCTAACGACAGAGTTATTAGTTTTGCGACAGGATTAGAGGGGGCAATACCTTCTCCTGGTCATATCATTGCTGTTGCCGATTCTACATTGGCTGGAAGAGATAATGGTGGACGTATATCGCGTGTAGAAGGCAGAAAAATAACACTTGATCGCAGAGCCAATATTAAAGCAGGTGATAGGTTGATTGTTAATCTGCCAAACGGGCGCTCAGAGGGAAGAACCGTATCACTGGTTGCTGATAATATCATTACAATTTCAACGGAGTACTCACAGGAACCAGAGAAAAACGCAGTTTGGACAGTTGATGCTGATGATTTAACATTACAACTTTATCGGGTCGTTAATATTACTGATAATGGCGATAATACATACACTATTACTGGCGCAATCCATAACCCAAGCAATTACGATCACATTGACTCTGGCGCAAGAATAGGTGAGCGTCCAATCACCATTGTTCCACCGAGTGTGCAAGCACCACCTAAAAACATTCGTATATCATCCTATTCTCAGGTTAATCAAGGTATTTCATTTATTACTCTGCGTGTTGATTGGGATGCAGTTGATAATGCCATTACCTATGAGGCTCAATGGCGGAGAGATAATAATAACTGGGTATCAATGCCAAGAACATCAACATGTGGGTTTGAAGTTGATGGCATTTATGCTGGTCGTTATCAGGTGAGAGTTCGTGCGATAAATGCGTCTGAAATATCCAGTGTATGGACTAATGCGCCAGAAACAACACTGACAGGAAAAGTAGGGAGCCCGCCTAAACCTGTAAACTTTAGAGCTTCACCGCTCGTATTTGGCATTAAGTTAGGCTGGGAATTTGGTGAAAACACCAGTGATACGTTAAAAACGGAAATTCAGTACAGCAAAACCAATAATGGTGAAGGTCTGATGCTGTTATCTGATGTTCCTTATCCCTCAAAAACCTATGAAATGGCAGGGTTATCAGCAGGTTTAACGCTTTATTTTAGAGCAAGACTGGTAGATAAAATAGGTAATCATTCCGAATGGACTGAGTTTATTCTGGGAGAATCTGAGTTTGATGCTAGTATTATTCTTGATGAATTAGCGGGGCAAATCAGCCGAGACCAACTCGCACAAGACTTATTGGGTGAAATTAACAGTAAAGCTAACCAAATCGATATTACTGAATTACATGAGTTGATGAGGATAAATCATGACAAGATTTTATCTGAGTTGATGAGGCATGGAGCAACGATTGAAGAAAGTGAAAAAAAATGGGAGGAGGCAGGAAAATTACTGGCTGAGCGGATGAACCAAGTTTCAACGGCAACAGAAGCACAGGCTGCCGCAATTAAACAAGAGCAACAAGCACGTATTGAGGGTGATAAAACCGAAGCGCAACAACGGCAATCCTTAGCTACTCAACTTCGTGGTGATTATACTGGCAATGATTTATCGAAAGTGACCGCAGGACTCATTTCCGCCGAGAAACAAGCGCGGGTCTCGGGTGACCAAGCAGAAGCGAAAGCCCGACAATCACTGGAAACACGGATGAATGGGAATGTTTCAGCGATTAATAAATCATTAGAAACCCTCACCTCGAAACAGCAAGCACAAACGCAAGAGATTTCAACGCTCAATTCAAATCTTAAGGGGAAAGCTGATAGCAGTGTGGTGAATGCGTTAAATACGCGAGTAACTAATCTCGATGGCAAAGTGATGTCCGCAACCTCTCAGGTACAAACGTTATCCAGCAAATTAGATACAGTGAAAGCCGATTTAACGGAGTCTGTGGTGGTGGATTTAGATTTATCTAAACTCAATGAAAACACCTATTATCCGATTATTTTGCCATTAGTAACTTCTCGACGTTATGCCTTTAAGGTTTTTAGGACATTAGGGCAATATAGAGACAATAAACCGAGCTATGCGACTCACAATACCAAAGGTTTTGCCATGATTGTGGAATGGCAAGTGAGTGGTTCTGGATGGGGAACCCAGTCTGAAAACCGCATCATTGATAATTTTGATTGGCGATGGACAAATCAATCCCCTGTGATGGGGCCAGCTCAATTAACGAATGGTTCTGTGGAATATATCTATTTGCGAGGAGGTGCTAAATATCAGCTCACTAAGCATAAAAGTGTTAACCATCAAATTATCACCCGCACTTATACCAATAACAAACAATCGGTGGCACCAAAAGGATTTGTGGCGAATGAAGTACCTAAGTCCAGCGAACAGAAAGCCAATGCAACGGCGAATGCGGTAAACCAACTTGAAACTAAGGTGACTGAGGTCTCAGGTAAAGTGACCTCTACCGCCCAGCAAGTCACTCGCCTTGAAAGCCAAGTGGGTACAAGTTCAGCCAAAATCGAACAAACGTCGAAAGTGGTCACCGACATAAATGGCAAAATTTCCGCATCATGGACAATGAAAGTTCAGCAAGATAGCAAAGGGAATAAAGTCATTACGGGCATTGGCTTAGGGTTTAATGCACAAGGAAATAGCCAATTTCTGGTCAATGCCCAAAACTTTGCAGTGATATCGTCATTAAATGGCAAAGTGGTGACACCGTTTATCGTGAAGAATGGACAGGTGGTTGTTAATGAAGCTTTTATTGGTGATGCAACTATTACCAGTGCAAAAATAGCTAATGTATTGCAATCAACCAATTTCAGCCATGCAAACAAGGTGGGCTATCAACTTAATATGCGCACTGGTGAAGAAATTAAATATGGGAATAACGCTCAGGGGTACTGGATTGAAACAAACATATTAAAACGTTTGTTTGATAAAAAAGGCACAATGCGTATCAGAATGGGGATATGGTAATGGGCATGGGTTTAGAAATATATGATGAGAAAGGGCGACTCATTATTGGAGAAGACACTATTATACCGCGCCACTTGGGGCAATTTGACCTTCCTTTGTCCCAATATGGATCTCTTACTATTCCTGAGATTTCCTTAGGAGGTGAGGTTGTTTGCCATTTCTGGCTACGGTATCGCTCTCGATGGAGTGGTGAATTTCATGTAGATAAGCCTAATGAGAGAACAGAGTACTCCATATCTGGGAACACGTTAAATTACCGCGTTGATTACAATATCTATCGCTGGGAGAACAATGGCTCTGGTGGTGGGCAGACACAAGCGAATGACTCATTCTCAAGTCATGTTGTCGTATGGGTGGTGTGAAATGGTTGGTGTAGAAATTTACACAAATAATAGGCTGATACAATTAACCGATAAACTCGAAACAATATGTGTTTTGAGAAAAGCAACTCCTGATGAACTAACGTCATCATCAGGCCCTCATGATAGCTATCCGAGAATCTATGCGTTAAATAGCCAATGGATGGTTGCTCCGATTTCCAAGGT
This sequence comes from Proteus mirabilis ATCC 29906, assembly GCF_000160755.1. Classification (GTDB taxonomy): domain Bacteria; phylum Pseudomonadota; class Gammaproteobacteria; order Enterobacterales; family Enterobacteriaceae; genus Proteus; species Proteus mirabilis. The sequence goes on along the minus strand of NZ_GG668580.1, from coordinate 1,274 downwards.
AAGCATACCTCAACACGGAGTTGGTCTTGAAGTTTATGATGAGCAAGGGAAAATGAAATTTTCATCTCTTGCTAAGTTGGTCTGCTTTGAGAAATATTATGATGTCAATACGGGGAGCGCTGGCAAAGGCTCATTAAGAATCGCAGGCAAAAGTGGTCATCGGTATGGCATGATTAAGACTCGCTCTATGGGGTATTTTCATAATACAAACATACGAAGCTACATAGACCCTGACACGTGGGATGAAGTTTGGACATTCAAAAGATATAGCGAGCGTTATGTCTTGGTTGATGATGTGGGAGGGTTAACATTTGAGTATCGATACGAGTTCTTAGGAGAAGAGGATGGCTGGATAAGTATGCCTCCGAGTCGAGAAGGTTCTGGATTAATGGAACAAGGGCTTATGATAGACGTTTCAATGTTAGAAGATTAAATACCGCACTAATGTGGTTTTTTTGTATCTAAATTTTAGGAAATAAATCATGATATACACAACAGGCACTGTTAGCACAGTGTCAGGGTCTGCTGTTGTCTCTGGCACAGGTACCATTATTTTAATTAAAAATGGTAATGCTAATTTTATTTATATGGTGGACAGGGTTAATAGCGATACAGAATTAGTCATTTCACAACCGGCTACATTTACCGTAAAAAACACTAGTTACAGCATTAATCTCACTGAGCCGAACTCATACAGCGACGCTAATAATCGTATGACCGCTATTGCATCAGATATTACGTAGTTCTTAAACGAGCAACGAGTTACGCTCGATGGTGTTAAAAAAGTGCTGGGGGATATTAGTAAAAAGTTAGATAAAAGTGGTGTGGACCTTTCAGGGATTTCGAAGTGCGATTACACGTAATACACAAATGGCTTATTGTGTGTTTCGACAAAAATCCACCTTAAAGGCGGGCGCTATTGGTCTTTGCCGACAATATTATCGCATTTAGATAAGTGTGTTGTGTTTTATCATACCACCAACTCTCAAGCGGAAGTGAGCTATTTAGCGCATAAAAAGCAATTATACAGTTCAGCCCAAACAGACATTTATGTGTGTGTATTCGTTTCAGGAATGGTTTTGACCCCGAAGAGACGTTGGGGGTTATCACTGTACAGTGAAGATGGAGCACGGGTCTTTAATACGGACTATTTGCCTTTTACCCGAGGAAAATCAATGGCATTGTTATTACGGGAGGGGAGTGTAGAGACTCCATATAGTTTGCCTTTAGTCTGTGCAACAAGTCAGTTTGTGAATGCGTCTTATCAGGATGAT
>NZ_GG668581.1:239142-252189 GCF_000160755.1 Proteus mirabilis ATCC 29906 | reverse complement strand
ATGTAAAAAGACATTAAGTGCGTAAAGAATAAGCGGAGCGGTAGTTCAGTTGGTTAGAATACCTGCCTGTCACGCAGGGGGTCGCGGGTTCGAGTCCCGTCCGTTCCGCCAACTATTTAGGGGCGTAGTTCAATTGGTAGAGCACCGGTCTCCAAAACCGGGTGTTGGGAGTTCGAGCCTCTCCGCCCCTGCCAGTTACCAATTAAGTAATAACAAAATTTATACTACTTTGTAGCCCAGTTAATTAACTGGGCTTTTTGTTATATAAAAACCACTATATTTTTCTCCAATCCTTCCAACTCTTCCAATCCTAAATCGTATTTATAACTCTATGTATCATCCAAATGATTAATCTAACATTATTCACATAATATTTTTCTGGGTATTGAGTCTGTTATTAGTAATAACATGTGCTTCAATCATCAATTTTATTACTGATATATCAATTTGACTGAAGCACAATGCTACTGATGGTTGGAGACAGGTTGAGAAAGTAGTTGCTGAATTAACACTTGTTGATCACTGGTATTGAGCCATACAGCAAATAGCGGTTTTTGGATGATCTCTACTGCTGCTGGTGAGAGATCGGGATATAAATCGAGCCAATGAGTAGGTAAAAAAGCAACGGCATTTGTTGTTTTCATTAACTGATAGGCAATCATAGCTGAATTTGTTGTCAAAATAGGTTCTGTTTTTGGTGCAGAGCTATTTTGTGAAAGTGGTGACAAATCAGCACTCCACTCAATTTTGATAAATTGTGCGCTTTGCTGGTTCAGATGTGATGCTCTTTTCATTAGTTGAAATGTGATATTACCAATTACTTTACTTTCCAACTCATCCATTTTTGGTGCTTCTGTAGTAAAAAGCAGATCTAGCTCACGAGCATGAAGCTGCTTTACTAGAGATTGCCTTGTAGAGACTCTAGATTCAATTCTAAGCTCATTTCTTTTTAAGTAAGCCTCTTGTAGCCAAGAGGTTAGATAAGCGTCCCAGAGCGATGCTGTCGCACCAATTGAAAGTTCTGAGTGTTGGGAGGCGTGGCTAATTTCTTTTTTTGCCTGTAACCAGGTATTCATTAATGACTCAGCATAAGGGATAAGCCTTTCTCCAGCGAGTGTTAAGCGAATATTGTTACGATGGCGAGTAAACAAATTTGTCCCAAGTTGGGTTTCTAATTGGCGTATTCTAAAACTGACCGCAGACTGTGTTAAATAAAGAGATTCAGCGGCTCGGCCAAAGTGTCTTGTCTTACTGACTTCCAAAAAGGTTTTCAGTAATTCGGTATCCACATCTATCTCCAAAAAAATTTGTCGTTACGATTTAAATATTTTGTTTTACAGAACCGCATGACTCCCTAATACTCCGCGCCATAAGTATGACGATAGAGAATTAGGAGTGTGTCAGATGGCAGAAAGTTTTATCACGACTAATCGTTTTTTTGACAATAAACATTATCCGCGTGGTTTTTCTCGTCATGGCGATTTCACTATCAAGGAAGCCCAGATATTGGAACGTCATGGTCAAGCTTTCAATGAACTTGATTTAGGCAAACGAGAGCCTGCAACTGAAGCGGAAAAATTATTTGTTGCCATGTGTCGTGGCGAACGAGAAGCAGCTACTGTTGAAGAAAAAATTTGGAAGAAATATACCAGTCGTATAAGTCGTCCAAAACGTTTTCATACCTTATCGGGTGGAAAGCCACAGCTCGATCCATCTGATGACTATACCGATTCTGATGATTAATATCATTAGTTTTAATTTAAAAGGGGCGTATTTCGCTCCTTTTTTACTTACCCTTCTAACTGTTTTTGTAAATAGATCATCAGTCTATCCATGGCGCGAAAACTCAACGCTTCAATAAGATGATTTCGTTGTATTTTTTGCTCATTCTCAAGATCGGCAATAGTTCTCGAAACTCTTAAAATTTTGTGCCATGCACGAATAGATAAGCCTAATTTATTCAATGTCTCTTCAAGAAAGAGTGCATCTTTGGTATGTAATTGACAAAAATGTTCAATCTCTTTACTTGATAAATAAGTATTAAGCTTGCCACTTCGCTGGAACTGACGTTCCCTGGCTTGTAAAACTCGAGATCGTATGATGCTACTCGATTCATTTGTATGGGTCGATTGTAGTAATGCACCTTGAGGTAATAATGGCATTTCAACGGATAAGTCAAACCTATCTAAAAAAGGTCCCGATACTTTGCTTAAATAACGTAATACTTGTTTTACGGGCGTTCGATTATGAGTACCTTGATAGTGCCCTGTAGGACTTGGATTTAATGCACCGACAAGTAACACATTTGCGGGATAGCTAATTTTGGCTTTAGCGCGTGAAATGGTAATTTTGCGCGCATCAAGAGGCTCTCTAAGTGCATCTAACACACGTCTATCAAATTCCGGCAATTCATCTAAAAATAAAATGCCATGGTGTGCAAGTGTAATTTCACCGGGTTTAGGAATAGATCCACCTCCGGTTAAAGCAACGGCAGATGCCGTATGATGAGGTGCTCTAAAAGGACGTAAAGGCCATTTACCATCATGATGTATCGTATTTGATAGGCTACTGATAATTAATACATCAAGGGCTTCTTTAGCTGTAAGTGGAGGTAAGAGAGTATTAATGCGTTGTGCCAACATTGTTTTTCCTGTGCCAGGAGGGCCAAGAAATAAAATGTTGTGATTTCCTGCTGCAGTGATTTCTGCAGCTCTTTTTGCGTTATTTTGTCCAATAATATCACTAATATCTTTATTATTTTGGTTTTCAATTGTTTTGTGATTAATATTGTTTTTAGCTTCAATTAATGGAGTGTTATTTTCTAAATGATGACAAATATCCAAAAGATGGCTAGCTAATAACGCGGATTTATTAGGTAAGAGCGAAACTTCTGATTGATGTTCAATAGAAATGATAGATATTCTATTATCTTTGTTGGCGCTTAAAATTGAGGGAATAACCGCATTCACTTTTTGTAATTTACCGGAAAGTGCAAGCTCACCGATAAATTCATAACTATTTAATTTATCAGAGATTAATTGCTCTGAGGCAATTAAGATAGCTAATGCAATGGGTAAATCATAGCGGGCTCCTTCTTTAGGTAAATCAGCGGGTGAAAGGTTAATTGTAATTCTTTTTGCTGGATAACTATATCCACTATTTATTAATGCGCTTCTTACCCTATCTTTCGCTTCTTTTACGACAGTTTCAGGTAAACCAACTAAAGTGAGTCCTGGTAATCCCTGGCTAATATGAGCCTCAATAGTAATAAGTGGTGCAGAGATCCCTAATGAGGCTCGCGTATATATTACTGCTAATGCCATTTTTTTATTCTCCATTATTTTCTCTCTTTTTAATTTATTTTTATTGAGGTGTTAAATAAGAAGTTAATTAAATGAGAGATATCTCGTAAATATTTAATTTATTGAAAAATATAGAAAATAAATAAAGTTAAAAAATAATTATTGGATAAAAAATTATTATTTATACGAAACTTTTTATTTTTGAATTTAATTATTTCTATTAACAGAATAAATAGTAAATTAATGGTTTTTCTTTCAGTATTAACCACTACAATATAATTATTAAGCAGTGTTATATTCTGATATGTGATGGAGAGATAAAAATAGCTATATGTTTCATGTGGTTAGAATTATTTTAAAAATAATCATTGTCAACATGAAAATATCATGGTAACTCTAAAAGGACAGAGTGAAAGAGAACACAACACAGACTATTTTTTACTACAGAAAAAGAATTTTAATATTATGAATACTATCGTCCTAGTGATTAGCCTAATTATTGTCAGCGTGGTGGTGATTATTAACCCACTGTGCGGGGCTGCACTAGGACGAAGAAAGGCTAACTAAACTAGCCGGATCTCAGAAAAACCCCCGCACCGAAAGGCGCGGGGGTTTTTTTTGAGCCAAGGATTTTAAAGAGAATAAAAAAGAAAATAAATTAATATTAAACAAGAAGTTAAGACGCAGGGTGAAAGAATGAATGGAGCACAGTGGTTAGTTCAAGCATTACGAAAACAGCGAGTGGAAACGGTCTTTGGTTATCCTGGCGGTGCGATTATGCCTGTGTATGACGCACTCTATGATGGCGGTGTCGAACATGTTTTATGTCGTCATGAACAGGGAGCCGCTATTGCTGCTATCGGATTTGCTCGTTCTACCGGTACAACTGGTGTCTGTATCGCGACATCAGGCCCAGGCGCTACTAATGTCATCACAGGTCTTGCTGATGCATTGTTAGATTCTGTGCCTGTTGTTGCTATCACAGGGCAAGTTGCTTCAAATTTAATCGGGACAGATGCTTTTCAAGAGGTGGATGTACTTGGGCTCTCTTTAGCATGCACCAAACATAGTTTTCTGGTTTCTGATGTGAATGAACTGCCAAGAGTCGTATCAGAAGCATTTTCGATCGCTAAGCAAGGGCGTCCAGGCCCTGTGTTAATTGATATTACTAAAGATGTGCAATTAGCAGATGCTTCACATTTAGCTGATTATCCATTGCCACAAGAGCAAGAGTTTCCCTATCCCGAACATGAAATCGCGCAGGCTCTGCAGATGTTAGCACAAGCGAAAAAGCCGATTTTGTATGTTGGGGGCGGTGTAGCAATGAGCCAAGGTGTTGAGGCGCTAAGATCTTTTGTAAAACAGACGCAAATCCCCGTTGTTTCGACATTGAAGGGGTTAGGTTGTGCTAATGCATTTGATGCCAATTATTTAGGTATGTTGGGTATGCATGGTACAAAAGCTGCTAATTATGCCGTTCAACGTAGTGATTTATTAATTGCTGTAGGCGCTCGTTTTGATGATCGCGTAACGGGTCGTTTAAATACTTTTGCACCCAATGCAAAAGTGATCCATATCGATATCGATTACGCAGAGCTTAATAAATTAAAACAAGCCCATATTGCTTTGTTAGGTGATGCCAAAGTGTTATTACCTAAGTTATCTCAACCGTTAGCTATTGAGGCATGGCAAGAAGAGGTACAGCAATTAATCGCTGAATATGCTTGGCGCTATGATCATCCCGGTGAAGCAATTTATGCTCCTTTGTTGTTAAAACAGTTATCTGATGCTAAGCCTGAAAATAGCATTGTGACAACAGATGTTGGACAGCACCAAATGTGGTCAGCACAGCATATGACATTTGATGCGCCAGAAAATTTTATTACTTCTAGTGGGCTAGGCACGATGGGATTTGGTATCCCCGCGGCTATTGGTGCGCAAATAGCTAGACCTGATGCGTGTGTTATCTGTGTCTCTGGTGACGGCTCTTTTATGATGAATGTGCAGGAGTTAGGCACCATTAAACGTAAGCAATTACCTATTAAATTGGTGTTATTGGATAACCAGCGGCTTGGTATGGTGCGCCAATGGCAAGAGCTGTTTTTTGAGCAACGTTATAGTGAAACCATTTTAACGGACAACCCTGATTTTGTTGCTTTGGCAAAAGCTTTTGATATTCCGGGGCAGCGTATTACAGAAAAAGCACAGGTTGCTGAAGCAATTAAATGTTTATTAACCAGTGATGGCCCTTATTTATTACAGGTATCTATCGATGATGCAGAGAATGTCTGGCCTTTAGTCCCGCCGGGCGCAAGCAATGATGAGATGATGGAGAAATCAAAATGAACCAACACAATATCACAATTGAAGCCCGTTTTTGTCCAGAGATCTTAGAACGTATCTTGAGAGTTATCCGCCACCGTGGTTTTCATATATGCTCAATGAATATGAATATCACAGAAAGTAACTATATTAATTTAGCTCTGACTGTGAGCAGTCAACGACCTGTTGATCTTTTATGTAGCCAGTTAACAAAGTTAGCTGATGTTGCAGGTATTCAGGTCTTACATCAACAACAAAAAGAAAAATTACAATTCATAAGTGCACTTAGTGCCATGTAAGGATAGAAGAATGACAAAGCAAGCTGATTATATTTGGTTTAACGGTGAAATGGTTCCATGGGCTGAGGCAAAAGTACATGTCATGTCTCACGCACTACATTATGGAACGTCTGTATTTGAAGGAGTACGTTGCTACGATTCCCATAAAGGGCCTGTCGTTTTTCGCCATCGTGAGCATATGCAACGATTGCATGATTCTGCCAAAATTTATCGTATGCCTGTCGCGCAAAGTGTTGATGAGTTAATGGAAGCTTGTCGCGAAACATTGCGCAAAAACCAGTTAGTCAGCGCTTATATTCGTCCTTTAGTTTTTATTGGTGATGTCGGAATGGGGGTTAATCCACCAGAAGGTTATAAAACCGATATCATTATTGCTGCATTCCCATGGGGGGCATATTTAGGTGAAGAGGCGTTAGATAAAGGGATTGATGCGATGGTCTCTTCTTGGCATCGAGCAGCACCTAATACTATCCCGACGGCGGCCAAAGCAGGAGGTAATTATCTCTCTTCATTGTTAGTGGGCAGTGAAGCTCGTCGCCATGGTTATCAAGAAGGGATTGCATTAGATGTTCATGGTTATCTTTCTGAAGGGGCTGGTGAGAACTTATTTGAAGTAAAAGATGGCGTTATTTTTACTCCTCCATTTACCTCATCTGCGCTACCGGGGATCACTCGCGACGCAATTATTAAATTAGCGAAAGATCTCGGTTATGAAATTCGTGAACAAGTACTGTCTCGAGAATCTCTCTATCTTGCTGATGAAGTGTTTATGTCTGGTACCGCTGCAGAAATTACACCAGTTCGTAGCGTTGATGGTATTCAAGTTGGTATTGGTCGCTGTGGTCCAGTAACAAAAGCTATTCAGAAAGCTTTCTTTGGTTTGTTTACGGGTGAAACCGAAGACAAATACGGCTGGTTAGATCCTGTCAATCCATAATCATAATTAAATACATTTATTGAGCGAGTAGTTCGTTCCCTACTCGCTGTTATTATCGCAGGAGTGTGAAAAATGCCTAAATACCGTTCAGCAACAACGACACATGGTCGCAACATGGCTGGCGCCCGCGCATTATGGCGTGCAACAGGAATGACTGACGCTGATTTTGGTAAACCTATTATCGCAGTTGTAAATTCATTTACTCAATTTGTACCCGGTCATGTGCATTTGCGGGATTTAGGAAAACTGGTTGCAGAGCAAATTGAAGCTGCGGGTAGTGTGGCTAAAGAATTTAATACTATTGCGGTGGATGACGGTATCGCGATGGGACATGGTGGCATGCTTTATTCGTTACCTTCCCGTGAGTTAATTGCTGATTCTGTGGAATATATGGTCAATGCACATTGTGCAGATGCCATGGTATGTATTTCTAACTGCGACAAAATCACACCGGGTATGCTGATGGCGTCTTTACGCTTAAATATCCCAGTCATTTTTGTTTCTGGTGGACCGATGGAAGCAGGTAAAACCAAGCTTTCTGATCAATTGATCAAGTTAGATCTGGTTGATGCGATGATCCAAGGGGCTAATCCTAATGTCAGTGATGCTGATAGTGAACAAATTGAGCGTTCTGCTTGCCCTACATGTGGATCATGCTCTGGTATGTTTACGGCAAACTCAATGAATTGTTTGACTGAAGCGTTAGGATTATCGCAACCGGGTAATGGTTCATTATTAGCAACCCATGCTGATCGTAAAACATTATTTATTAATGCGGGTAAGCGTATTGTTGAATTAACTAAACGTTATTACGAACAAGATGATCTATCTGCATTACCACGTAATATCGCTAAAAAAGAAGCATTTGAAAATGCGATGATCTTAGATATCGCCATGGGGGGATCAACAAATACCGTTTTACATCTATTAGCTGCCGCGCAAGAAGGTGATGTTGATTTTAAGATGGAAGATATCGACAGACTTTCTCGCCAAGTTCCTCATTTATGTAAGGTGGCACCAAGTACCCAAAAATATCATATGGAAGATGTGCACCGAGCAGGTGGGGTGATGGGGATTTTAGGTGAATTAGACAGAGCAGGATTACTTAATCGCAATGTTAATAATATCTTAGGCTTAAGTTTGCCTGAAACATTAGCACAATATGATGTGATGCTAAGCCAAGATGAGCAAGTGAAATCAATGTACCAAGCCGGTCCCGCAGGTATTCGTACCACAAAAGCTTTTTCACAAGATTGCCGTTGGCCGACTTTAGATACCGATCGTGAACAGGGGTGTATCCGAAGTAAAGCGCATGCTTATAGCCAAGATGGTGGTTTGGCCGTGTTATCAGGTAATTTAGCGCAAGATGGCTGCATTGTTAAAACCGCGGGTGTGGATGAAGATAATTTAGTGTTTAGTGGCCCTGCTAAAGTATACGAAAGCCAAGATGATGCGGTAGAGGCAATTTTAGGTGGCAAGGTCGTTGCGGGTGATGTGGTCATTATCCGTTATGAAGGCCCGAAAGGGGGGCCCGGTATGCAAGAAATGCTCTATCCAACCTCATATTTAAAATCAATGGGATTAGGCAAAGCGTGCGCATTAATCACGGATGGACGTTTTTCTGGTGGAACCTCGGGGTTATCTATCGGACACGTTTCACCGGAAGCGGCAAATGGTGGGATCATTGGTTTAGTGGAAGAAGGGGATATTGTTGATATCAATATTCCAAATCGCGAAATTAACTTACGGGTAGATGAGAAAACACTAGCAGCCCGTCGTGAAGCACAACTTGCTCGTGGAGATAAAGCGTGGACACCTAAAGATAGGCAGCGCCAAGTCTCTTTTGCTTTACGTGCCTACGCGTCTTTAGCAACCAGTGCAGACAAAGGTGCTGTACGTGACAAATCTAAACTAGGGGGCTAACTCATGGCAGCCTTTAGACCTTTAACTTCAGCACCCAGTAGTGCTGAATATTTAAAAGCCGCATTAAGTGCGCCTGTTTATGAAGCTGCTGTCGTGACACCTTTGCAAGAGATGGCAAAAATTTCTCAGCGTTTAGAAAATACCATTTTAGTTAAACGAGAAGACCGACAACCGGTGCATAGCTTTAAACTGCGTGGCGCTTATAACATGATTGCAGGGTTAACGCCGGAGCAAAAGGCAAAAGGGGTGGTTACTGCATCAGCGGGAAATCATGCCCAAGGGGTGGCATTATCAGCTAATCGAATGGGCGTAAAAGCATTAATTGTGATGCCTATTGCAACGGCGGATATCAAAGTGGATGCCGTACGCCAGTTTGGTGGTGAAGCATTGTTGTATGGGGCTAACTTTGATGAAGCAAAAGCAAAAGCCATTGCTTTGGCAAAAGAGATGGGATATACCTTTGTGCCTCCTTTTGATCATCCCGCCGTGATTGCAGGGCAAGCAACATTAGCAATGGAGCTGTTACAACAAGACGTCCATCTTGATCGTATTTTTGTGCCTGTTGGCGGCGGCGGTTTAATTGCTGGGGTTGCTGTATTAATTAAACAACTGATGCCTGAAATAAAGATCATTGGTGTTGAGGCGGAAGATGCTGCTTGTTTAAAAGCAGCGTTAGAAGCAGGACATCCTGTTGAGTTACCTCGCGTTGGATTATTTGCCGAAGGTGTCGCTGTCAAACGTATTGGCGATGAAACCTTCCGTTTATGCCAAAAGTATGTTGATGATGTGATAACCGTTGATAGTGATGCAATTTGTGCCGCTGTAAAAGATCTGTTTGAAGACGTACGCGCTATTGCAGAGCCTTCTGGTGCTTTAGCATTAGCAGGGCTAAAAAAATATGTTGAGGAGCATCAGATCAAAGGGGAACGTTTAGCTCACGTACTTTCTGGCGCTAATGTGAATTTCCATGGCTTACGTTATGTTTCGGAACGTTGTGAATTAGGTGAAAAACGAGAAGCGCTATTTGCCGTTACAATTCCCGAACAAAAGGGTAGTTTTTTGCGTTTTTGCCAAATTTTAGGACAACGTGTTGTTACTGAATTTAACTATCGTTATAGCGATGCCGATCCAGAAAATGCACGTATTTTTGTCGGTGTGCGTTTAAGCCAAGGGCTACAAGAGCGTAAGGAAATCGTGCAACAGCTAACGGAGGCGGGTTATCAAGTCTCCGATCTCTCCGATGATGAGATGGCAAAATTGCATGTGCGTTATATGGTCGGTGGTCGCCCTAACCAGCCATTAAAAGAGCGTCTGTTTAGCTTTGAGTTTCCAGAAGCACCGGGTGCATTAATGAAGTTTCTTAAAACATTAGGGACTTACTGGAATATTACGCTATTTCATTACCGAAGCCATGGTACTGATTATGGCCGTGTGCTGGTGGCGTTTGAGTTACCTGAAACGGAAGGGCGTTTTGAACGGCATTTAGATGCGTTAGGTTATGAATATCATGATGAGACAGGAAATCCGTCTTTTCAGTTATTTCTTTCACCACAAACAGCCAGCTTAGTGGTGGAGTAGGCGCCAAAACGCACTGATCACAGGCTCTTGAAGGCGTTTGTGTAAACCACAAACGCCAAGTTCAAAGGGTTCTACCAGCGATATATTATCGAGCAAAGAGATACGGTTTCGTACCGGCTCAGGGCAGTTATCGACGACAACTTGCGGAATAAGTGCAATACCACAACCAAGAGCAACCATTGAAACAATCGCTTCATGCCCTGAAACAGTGGCATAAATAAGAGGATTTTGAATTCGATGGCGTTTAAACCATAAAGCAATGCGCTGTCGTGATGGGCCGTGTTCAGGAATGATAAAGGGAATATTGAGCCAATCCGGTTTTTCTTGTGTAGCAAGGTGTCGAACATTACCCGGTAGAGCAGGGGCAATAAGAACTAAGGGGATCTCGCCTATTTTCTCAAAGCAGATATTTTCAGGCAACTTCTCTGGTTTTCCTGCAATACCTAAATCGGCTTCATCTGAGATAACTTTATCCACAGCATCTGCGGCATCACCGGTAGTCAATTTTATCTCGACTAAGGGATTTTCCGCACGAAAACGGTCAAGGATCGGCGGAAGGTGACTATAAGCTGCAGTGACTGAACAAAATAGACGTAGCTCTCCAGACAAGCTGGGACTGTTCTGGTTTAGCGTATGTTTGAGTTGCTTATATTGCAATAAGGTGTGTTGAGCATAACGTTTAAGTTGTTCCCCTGCATCAGTCAGTGTGACTTGGCGGTTATCACGCAAAAAAAGTGGATGCCCTAGTTGTTCTTCAAGACGCTGGATCTGACGTGAAAGCGTGGATGGACTGACATGCATGGCTTGCGCAGTCTTGGTGAAATGGCAACTTTCAGCAAGATGTAAGAAGAGTTTGAGATCGCGAATATCCATGGTCAGCCGCCTAGGTAAATAGTAAAAACAACGTTGCATTTATTGCAACATCATCTTGTAAATATATCAATTTAAGCAATGGCTTTCATCCCCTATAGTAAAGTCATGCAATACCTCACCGAGAGTGGGGATAACAATAGCAAACATATACACAACGATTTGGGAGTCGCTCATGGCCAATTATTTTAATACATTGAATCTGCGTCAGCAGTTGTCGCAACTGGGTAAATGTCGCTTTATGTCTCGTGACGAATTTGCCGATGAGGCTAATTATCTAAAAGGTAAAAAAGTCGTTATTGTTGGCTGTGGTGCACAAGGTTTAAACCAAGGTTTAAATATGCGTGATTCAGGACTGGATATCGCCTACGCATTACGCCAAGAGGCTATTGATGAAAAGCGTGCTTCATGGCGTCGTGCCACTGAAAATGGTTTTGAAGTAGGAACCTATGAAGCATTGATCCCGCAAGCCGATTTAGTGGTTAACTTAACGCCGGATAAACAGCACTCCGCCGTTGTTCAAGCCGTTCAACCACTGATGAAGTCAGGCGCCGCTTTGGGGTATTCTCATGGGTTTAATATCGTTGAAGTGGGTGAAAAAATTCGTGACGATATTACTGTTGTGATGGTTGCGCCAAAATGTCCAGGTACTGAGGTGCGCGAAGAGTATAAGCGTGGTTTTGGTGTACCTACCCTAATTGCTGTTCACCCAGAAAATGATGCTAAAGGTGAAGGTATGGCCATTGCGAAAGCATGGGCGGCGGCCACAGGTGGACATCGTGCGGGGGTATTGGAATCATCTTTTGTTGCGGAAGTAAAATCAGACCTGATGGGCGAGCAAACTATCCTGTGTGGTATGTTACAAGCCGGCTCTCTGCTGTGTTATGACAAAATGGTTGCTGAAGGTGTTGAACCGGGCTATGCAGGTAAACTTATCCAGTTTGGTTGGGAAACGATTACAGAAGCCCTGAAACAAGGTGGTATTACCTTGATGATGGATAGATTATCTAATCCTGCCAAAATGCGTGCTTATGCTTTATCAGAGCAATTAAAAGAGATTATGGCACCACTGTTTGCTAAACATATGGATGATATTATTTCAGGTAAATTCTCTGAAACCATGATGGCAGATTGGGCAAATGATGATAAAAACTTGCTGACATGGCGTGAAGAAACGGGTGCAAGCGCATTTGAAAATTATCCGGAATATGAAGGTAAAATCAGCGAGCAAGAGTATTTTGATCATGGCGTATTGATGGTTGCGATGGTTAAAACGGGTGTTGAGCTGGCGTTTGATACGATGATTGAAGCTGGCATTATCGCTGAATCTGCCTATTATGAGTCACTGCATGAATTGCCATTAATCGCGAATACGATTGCGCGTAAACGTCTGTATGAAATGAATGTGGTTATTTCAGATACCGCAGAGTACGGTAACTATCTGTTCTCTTTTGCCGCCGTGCCGATGTTAAAAGAGTTTATGACGACGTTGCAAAGTGGCGATTTAGCGAAGCATGTTCCAGATAGTGGGACAGATAATGCTCAATTGCGTGATATCAATGAAGCCATTCGTCAGCACCCTATTGAGATTGTCGGTAAGAAATTAAGAGGGTATATGACGGATATGAAAAAGATTGCTGTTGCCAACTAATTTTTCGTCGCTCTTTACGCGATAAGTGCGTTGGCTGCACTCGGTTACCCAAGTCACATACTAATGTATGCTCCTTGGGATAACCTCCTTTGCCGCCTTCTTCTCACGCAAATAGCTTAGAAAAATAAGTACTAATATATTTTAAAAGATAAAACAGAATATAAG
>NZ_GG668581.1:157628-237345 GCF_000160755.1 Proteus mirabilis ATCC 29906 | reverse complement strand
TATCTTGAAATAGATAGTTTAGAAAAATAAGTGCTAAATATATTTTAAAAAGATAAAACCACATATCTATCAATTTGATATGTGGTTTTTATTTAAATAAATCAGAATGTGAGCCAGTTCTGTCAAAATGAACAGTATCATTGTCTATTTTATAAATAAGTAGCCAATCAGGTTCGATATGAAGATCTCGACGAGGCTTCCAGTTTCCTGTTAATGGATGATCTTTCAATTGAGCAGGTAGTCGTTTTCCTTGCACTAATAGTAATATAATCTCTTTTAGTTTATTAATATCCTTTCCTCGCTTTTCTGCGAGTTTTAAGTCTTTTTTAAATTGTCCTGAATAACTCACTTTTCGCATTTAGATATCCAATTTTTTGAATAAATCATGGGCATCTTCAGCATAAAAAACATCATCACCTTTATCTGTTTTTGCAAAAGTGTTTAATGTTTTTTCATTTGGTTGTGTTTGATTACTTTCCACATAAACTCGAATGAGATCTCTTAAGATTTGAGAGGCTGGTCTGTGTTTATTTCGAGCTATTGCAACAAAAGCCTCTTTGAGCTCTATATCAACTTTAGTGGCTATTAATTCGCTTTTTATACTCATAATATACACCTCCATATTTGTTTGAATATTATACAAAGTAAAACTTTATTAAACAAGGTTAAACTTCCTTTACCTAGAGAAATAAAGCTCAAAAAACTGAACCATTTTCCTATGCGCTTTCTGCTACAATGACTCCCCGTGATATTCTTGGTTAATGAAGTTTGGAAAAAGTATGCGATTAAATCCCGGTCAGCAAAAAGCAGTTGAATATGTGTCAGGTCCTTGTCTGGTCTTGGCGGGAGCCGGCTCGGGTAAAACACGGGTGATAACCAATAAAATTGCTTATCTTATTCGTCAATGCCGTTATTCTGCTAAGCAGATTGCTGCGGTGACTTTTACCAATAAAGCGGCGCGTGAAATGAAAGAGCGTGTTGCTCAAACATTGGGAAAACAAGAGGCAAAAGGATTAATGATCTCGACCTTCCATACATTAGGATTGGAGATTATTAAGCGAGAATACAAAGCATTAGGCATAAAATCCAACTTTTCTTTGTTTGATGATCAAGACCAATCCGCATTATTAAAAGAATTAACGGTAGATTTATTAGAAGAAGATAAAGATTTGCTATCACAGTTAAAGAGTCAAATCTCTAACTGGAAAAATGACATGCTCACACCTGAGCAAGTGATTGGTAGAGCACAATCGCAGCAAGATCATACTTTTGCCGAGTGCTTTCGACGTTATGAGCAACATTTACTAAGCTGTAATGTATTGGATTTTGATGACTTAATCAGTAAGCCTACCTTGCTATTACGTACTAATGAAGAAGTAAGGGCGCGCTGGCAACAGCGTATTCGTTATCTGCTGGTGGATGAATATCAAGATACCAATACAAGCCAATATGAGTTGGTGAAATGGTTAGTGGGTGAAAGAGCCCGTTTCACTGTGGTGGGGGATGATGATCAGTCTATTTATTCATGGCGTGGTGCGCGTCCCCAAAATCTGGTGTTATTGCAAAAAGATTTCCCACAGCTAAATGTGATCAAACTGGAACAAAATTATCGGTCATCAGGGCGTATTTTAAAATCAGCTAATATTTTAATTGAAAATAATCCCCATGTATTTGAAAAACGGCTGTTTTCAGAATTAGGTTATGGGGATGAGCTACGAGTATTAACCGCTAATAATGAAGAGCATGAAGCTGAGCGTGTAGCGGGGGAACTGATTGCCCATCATTTTATTAATAAAACTAATTATAAAGATTACGCAATACTCTATCGAGGTAATCACCAGTCGCGTATTTTTGAAAAGTATTTGATGCAAAATCGCATTCCTTATCGCATTTCGGGTGAAACCTCGTTTTTTTCCCGTGAAGAGATCAAGGATATTTTGGCTTACTTAAGAGTGATCACTAATCCGGATGATGATGCTGCATTCTTACGTATCGTCAATAAGCCTCGTCGTGAAATAGGCCCGATGACTATCCAAAAGTTGGGGGAGTGGGCTAAAGTCCGTGATAAAAGCTTATTTAATGCCTGTTTTGACTTGGGATTAAGCCAAACGTTAACAGGGCGAGGTTTAAGTGCATTACAGGCTTTTTCACAGTGGATGGCGCGAATTGTACAACAATCAGAGCGTGAGCCTTTGCTCGCTGTACGTGATTTGCTTCATGAAATGGATTATGAAAGTTGGTTATATGAAACCTCTAGTAGCGCGAAAGCGGCTGAAATGAGAATGAAAAATATTAACCAGCTTTTTTCTTGGATGAGTGAAATGCTTGAGGGGGATGAGCTACATGAACCCATGACGCTCTCTCAAGTGGTCAACCGTTTTACTCTGCGCGATATGATGGAGCGTGGTGAAACCGATGAAGAGTTAGATCAAGTGCAATTAATGACACTTCACGCCTCAAAAGGACTGGAATTTCCACATGTTTTTCTGGTTGGCATGGAAGAGGGGATCTTGCCTCATCAAAGTAGTATCGATGAAGATAACGTTGAAGAAGAGCGGCGTTTAGCTTATGTCGGTATTACTCGAGCACAAAAGACATTAACTTTCACATTATGTAAAGAGCGACGTCAATACGGTGAATTAATTCGTCCAGAGCCCAGTCGTTTTCTATATGAATTGCCTCAAGACGATCTCCATTGGGATACCAATAAAAAGAAAGTGTTAAGTGCTCAAGAAAAGCAAGAAAAAGGGCAAAAAGGGGTCGCTGGACTTAAAGCGATGTTGGCGAGACATAAACCTTAGCTGTCTGTCAGTAAAAAATATAATCCCTTACTTGTATGATAAGTAAGGGATTATTTTGAATCAGGTTAGACGTTTTAACCTATGCGTGAGTTATTTTGCTCTTCAAGCATTAATGGCCAATGGACGTAGCTTTGTAACTGTATCTCTTCATGAAGATTTTCCGCACGTAAAGGATGTTCAGCGATCCATTGATGTGGCAAGGTAATGATTAATTTTTCATCTTCCGTACGTAAACGCAGTGCAGGTAAAGTATCATCACGACGACGACTGGCAAAAATAATTGCTAGGCGAAGTAAACGTACCAAGCGGTATGCTTGATTTATCGGTAGCGCATTTTGCTGATTCAAAGGTGCGAGATCGATAATCCCCTTCTGATTTCTTAAAAATGAGGCGATTAAACGTCGTTGCGCGGGTGTATAACCAGGTAAATCAAGGTGAGAAACTAAATAACTGGCATGTGAAGGCGCTTGGCGAAAATCAACACTTAAGCCGATTTCATGTAAGGCACAAGCGCTGGAAAGTAGCTCTCGACAGCGATTATCTAATTGCCAACTTTTACTGACTTGAATGAAAAAATGCTCTGCTAATTGTTGAACACGATGGGCTTGCTCAATATCAATTTGGAAACGGCGCTGAATATTACGCAAAGTACGTTGACGAATATCTTGCTCAATAGGTAAATGCAACATACCGTAGACTAAGCCTTCACGTAGTGCACCACCGGCTAAGATCATATTTTCAATATGCAGAGTTTCAAAAATAGCGATCAGAATGGCTAATCCGCTAGGGAAAACAAGCGCTCTTTCGAAAGTAAGGCCTTCGATTTCTAACTCTTCAAGCTTGCCACACTCAATGGCTTTTTGTTTCAGTCGCTCTAATTTAGGTAAGGTAATTAATTCATCCATTCCTTGAGCAATCATGATCTCTTGTAATGCTTGAACGGTGCCCGATGCCCCCACACAAACCTGCCAACCTTGTTGGATAAGTTTTTCTGCCACAGGTGCAAGGATAGCTTTTGCTGCTTGTTGTGCTTGAGCAAAGTTTTCTTCTGTTAATGAGCGATCGCTAAAATAGCGCTCTAGCCATGTTACACAACCCATGCTCAAACTCATTAGCTGTGTTGTTTTAGCCCCCGTACCGGTGACTAATTCTGTGCTACCGCCACCAATATCTACCACCAAGCGCTGTTCTGCACCACCCGTTGTATGGGCAACACCACGATAGATAAGGCGTGCTTCTTCCTCACCACTGATAACATGAACCGTATTGCCTAATATTTCAGACGCTTTAGCGACGAAAATATCTGCATTTTTAGCAATACGTAAGGTCGCAGTTGCAACGACTCGGATTTGTTCTGCGGGAATATCTCTGAGATATTCAGAAAACAGTCGCAAGCATTGCCAACCACGCTCCATAGCCTGCTCTGACAGCTCGTTTTCTTTATTTAGGCCAGCAGCAAGTCTGACTTTACGTTTAACGCGAGATAATACTTGGATAGATCCCGCGATTTCACGAACGACTAACATATGAAAGCTGTTAGAGCCTAAATCGATAGCAGCATAAAGTGATGAAGATTTCAGCATAATTTATGAGTGACTCGGGCGTTTATTACGGTTATTACGTTGAGTATTATTTCCTCTACGAGGTGCCGAATTATTACGACGAGGCTGACCTTGACGAGGACGATGACGACGTTTTGGCTCAGGTAAATCAGTTAATAATGCATCACTGTTATATTTACTAACAGGAATAGCATGTTGAATATAGGTCTCAATCGCCGGTAAATTCAACGCGTATTCTTCACAGGCTAAGCTAATTGAGTTACCACTTTTACCCGCACGTCCAGTTCTACCTATACGGTGTACATAATCTTCACAGTCATCAGGTAAATCATAGTTAAAGACATGTGTTACAGAAGGTATATGAAGACCACGAGCTGCAACATCGGTTGCCACAAGAATATCAATATTACCTTGGGTAAAATCTTCTAGGATACGCAGACGTTTTTTCTGTGGCACGTCACCTGTTAATAGACCTACGCGGTGTCCATCTGCGGCAAGATGCGCCCAAATATCATCACAACGATGTTTGGTGTTAGCAAAAATAATACAGCGCTCTGGCCACTCTTCTTCAATTAAGGTTTGCAGAAGACGCATTTTTTCTTCATTAGAAGGATAGAACAGCTCTTCTTTTATGCTAAACCCAGTTTTTTGTTCAGGTTCAACTTCTACATATTCAGGGTTATTCATCTGCTCGAAAGCTAACTCTCTGACACGATATGAGAGTGTGGCGGAAAAGAGCATATTCATACGCTCTGCGGCATTTGGCATGCGACGGAATAACCAGCGAATATCTTTAATAAAGCCCAGATCGTACATTCTGTCTGCTTCATCAAGTACGACAACTTGAATAGCGTTAAGATTAATGTGACCTTGTTTTACATAGTCAATTAAACGACCCGTGGTACCGATAACGATATCTACACCGTTATTTAATACTTTAAGTTGTTCGTCATAGCCATCTCCACCATAGGCTAGACCCATTTTAACACCAGTGCTTTGTGCTAAAGGTTGTGCATCTGTATAAATTTGCACAGCTAATTCGCGCGTTGGCGCCATAATCAGTGCACGAGGTTGATTCTTTTCATGCCCTTCTTTTGCAGGGTGAGTTAAAAGATAATGAAACGTCGAGGTTAAAAACGCCAACGTTTTTCCTGTTCCTGTTTGGGCTTGCCCAGCAATGTCATGACCTTTCACAGTGATAGGTAACGTCAATGCCTGAATTTGTGTACAATTAGAGAACCCTTTTTTCTCAAGGGCTTCTATCACTTTTGGATGCAAGGCGAAGTCGGAAAACTTCTTTTCTGTCAAATATGTTTTGCTCATAATGTAATAGAATATCAGTTATAGGTTGCATTACAAAAGGATATCCGCTGAAATGCTGATAGTCTTTTGTTATTTAATGTTACACTGGTACGGTCAATATTATTCTTTGGAGTAGAACAATGAGCGATAAAATCCTTCACTTATCTGACAACACATTCGATGTTGATGTATTACAAGCAACCGGCCCCGTGCTCGTTGATTTCTGGGCTGAATGGTGCGGCCCATGTAAAATGATTGCTCCTATTCTAGATGAAGTTGCAACAGAATACGCGGGTAAATTAACAGTTGCGAAGCTAAATATCGATGAAAACCCTGCGACAGCACCAAAATACGGTATTCGTGGTATCCCTACACTGATTTTATTCAAAAATGGTGCAGTTGCTGCGACTAAAGTTGGTGCATTGTCAAAAACTCAATTAAAAGAGTTCTTAGACGAAAACATCTAATTTGATTTAAAGCACCAAAATAACGAAGGACGTTTAGATCTTGTTGGTATTTCTGTTACTGACCGCTAGACGTCCGCTTCGAAGCATGATAAGTTAGCGCCACTTACTTACATAATATAGCGGATTTTATTGGTCATATGATATGACATGGTTAATAAGTCTGAGATATTAAATATCAGGTTCAGATTGTTAGAGCTTTGATATAAACTATTTGAATATTGTATTTGAATAAACTATAAGTAATCTGAATTCATCTAACCAGTCCGGTTGTCTTAGAATAATCTATAGTATTCAAGGAATATAATTTTTCTATATATGTTCCTAACCCATAACTGAAAGTACAATCATCTTGTTACGGCAATGGATGTCACTTTCTGGGGACAGTGTTGTGACTGGTCTATATAGCATTAACATGCTTTCTAACATTATCACGATGTTTATACTGATGTTATAAAGTAGTAATCTGTAATTTTACACATGACGAAACTGACAGCGATTCGCTGTTATACTATTCACGTTCATAGTTCGAGAGTTACCCCGAGTTATTAAGAACCCACCATTATGAATCTTACCGAATTAAAAAATACGCCGGTATCAGAACTGATAGCACTTGGCGAAAATATGGGGCTAGAGAACCTAGCTCGAATGAGAAAACAAGACATCATTTTCTCTATCTTGAAGCAACATGCCAAAAGTGGAGAAGATATTTTCGGTGATGGAGTGCTGGAAATACTACAGGATGGCTTTGGCTTCCTACGTTCCTCAGACAGTTCCTACCTTGCTGGCCCAGATGATATCTATGTTTCTCCAAGTCAAATCCGTCGTTTTAACCTTCGCACTGGTGATACCATAGCAGGGAAAATTCGCCCACCTAAAGAAGGTGAACGCTATTTTGCCCTCCTTAAAGTGAATGAAGTTAACTTTGACAAACCAGAAAACGCCCGCAGTAAAATCCTCTTTGAAAACTTAACACCATTACATGCTAATAACCGCTTACGTATGGAACGTGGTAATGGTTCTACCGAAGATTTAACTGCCCGTGTACTCGACTTGGCTGCACCTATTGGTCGTGGACAACGTGGTTTAATCGTTGCCCCACCAAAAGCGGGTAAAACAATGTTGCTACAAAATATTGCGGCCAACATTGCTCATAACTATCCTGATTGCGTATTAATGGTACTTCTTATTGATGAACGTCCTGAAGAAGTCACAGAGATGCAACGTTTAGTTAAAGGTGAAGTTATTGCCTCTACCTTTGATGAGCCAGCATCTCGTCATGTGCAAGTAGCGGAAATGGTTATTGAGAAAGCCAAGCGTTTAGTAGAACATAAAAAAGACGTTATCATTTTATTAGACTCTATTACTCGTTTAGCCCGTGCTTATAACACCGTAGTACCTTCTTCAGGAAAAGTATTAACCGGTGGTGTGGATGCGAACGCGCTACATCGTCCAAAACGTTTCTTCGGGGCTGCTCGTAATGTAGAAGAAGGTGGTAGTTTAACCATTATTGCGACTGCATTGGTTGATACTGGCTCTAAGATGGATGAAGTTATCTACGAAGAGTTTAAAGGTACAGGTAATATGGAATTACACCTGTCGCGTAAGATTGCAGAAAAACGAGTATTCCCAGCAATTGATTACAACCGTTCAGGAACACGTAAAGAAGAATTACTGACATCGCAAGATGAGTTACAAAAAATGTGGATCCTGCGTAAAATTATCCATCCAATGGGTGAGATTGATGCAATGGAATTCCTCATTAATAAATTAGCGATGACAAAAACAAATGAAGAATTCTTCGACTTTATGAAACGCTCATAAAGTGTTATTACAAAATTGAGAGAGACAACAAAAAAAGAAAAAATTGTGTTGATGATAGAAAAATAAGTGATATCACACCAATTTAGAGGTTGTTAAACTCATTTACTTTGTGTAATTAACGATATGATAAAAACGCCACAAGTCAGTGGCGTTTTTTTTACATTGGACTTAGGTCTTTTATTATCATCGCAAAATGATAATTTGGTATGTATATTGCATATTTATATTTTTAATAAAAATAGCGATAACATCAATAAAAATAGTTAAGGAAAATTTATTATTGATAAAGGGTGGTGGGTTACTGAGTAAACTCGTCGTGGTACAAGCTGGAGAAAGAATAAAAAACACATGGATGGGTAAATAACCAGCTATATTTATTATAGAGAACAGTACTGTGGATATACTAAAAATGAGCACAAATGTTTTTTACGTGTTCCTATTTTCTTTCGCTTTCCTATTTGTAGCTCGTAAGGTGGCAAAGAAGATTGGACTCGTAGATAAACCTAACTATCGTAAACGACATCATGGGTTGATCCCCCTTGTAGGTGGGATTTCAGTCTATTTTGGTATTGTTTTCGCTTTTTATGTTTCAGATATCTACATTCCTCACAAAGAGCTGTATTTGATTTGTGCGGGGATACTTGTTTTTATCGGTGCGCTTGATGATCGTTATGATATCAGTGTCAAAATCAGGGCAACTATCCAAGCGTTAGTGGGTATTGCTATGATGGTATTCGGTGGTTTAAAACTTGAATCACTTGGTCATGCTTTTGGGCCTTGGGATATGCATTTAGGGCCTTTTGGTTATATCGTCACGCTATTTGCTGTTTGGGCTGCAATCAATGCCTTTAATATGGTGGATGGTATTGATGGTTTATTAGGCGGTCTTTCTTGCGTTTCGTTTGGTGCGCTGGGTATTTTACTTTACCAAAGTGGAAGCTCTGCACTTGCGTTTTGGTGCTTCTCATTTATTGCCGCGATTTTACCTTATATCATGTTAAACCTTGGTGTTTGTGGTAAAAAATTTAAAGTCTTTATGGGCGATGCGGGAAGTACGCTAATAGGCTTTACTATTATTTGGCTATTAATTTCCTCTACTCAAGTTGATCCTCATCCAATCAATGCGGTTACTGCATTATGGATCATTGCTATTCCTCTTATGGATATGGTGGCAATTATGTACCGCCGTTTACGTAAAGGAATGAGTCCTTTTTCACCAGACCGTCAACATATCCACCATTTAATTATGCGAGCAGGTTTTACCCCTCGCCAAGCTTTTGTTTTGATCACGCTTGCAGCCGCGGTGTTGGCCGCTATTGGTATTATTGGTGAAAACTTATCTTTTGTACCAGAATGGGTAATGTTGGCATTGTTTTTGCTTGCTTTTGTTATGTACGGTTATTGCATTAAACGCGCGTGGCGAGTCGCTCGTTTTATTAAACGATATAAACGTCGCCTACGTAAAGCGACACAACTTAAGCATTAAATAAGCAGAGGTCTTTTAACGTGATGAACTCGGAAAATAACGTCTCCCGACAGGGGTTTTCACCCGATAATGAACTCGATATTCGAGGTCTTTGTTGTGCACTATGGTCAGGAAAACGCTGGATAATAGGGTTCGCGCTGCTTTTTGCGCTGATTGCATTAGGGGCATCTTACTTGATGCAACCTAAATGGAGCGCTATTGCGATGACAGAGAGACCTACTGTGAATAATTTAGGTAGTTATTATTCTCAGTCTCAGTTCTTACGTAATCTTGATACGCAAATTAATCCGTCTGTAACTGTTTCTCAGTTAAGTATCCCTGATGAAGCTTATCAAGAGTTTGTAACACAGATTTCAGCTTTTGATACACGACGTGAGTTTTGGCTGCAAACGGATTATTACAAACAACGTAAAGAAAATGATGCGCAAGCAGACGCGGCATTATTAGATGAGCTCATCAATAATATTCAATTTACACCGGCTGATGAGAAGAAATTGGTTAATGATCAATTGAAACTCATTGCTGAAACGGCCAACGATTCGAGTCTACTGCTCAATGAATATATCGCTTTTGCGAATAAACGTGCGGCAGAGCATCTAAATGAAGAAGTGATTGCCGCATGGGCAACTCGAACACAATCGATGAAAGCCTTAGTGAAACGCCAAGAAATGGCCGCTCAAGCTGCTTATCAACGACAAATTAATTTACTCAAACAATCGATTAAAGTTGCTGAGAAACAAGGTATTTCTCAAAAACAGACCTCGATTGCGATAGATGAATTACCGGATTCGAAGCTGTTTCTACTCGGCGTACCTTTATTGCAATCACAGTTAGAAACATTAATGGCAACAGGACCAGATTTTGATAGTGATTATGATCAAAATACGGCAATGTTATCCACCCTCGCGGTAGGTGCTAAATTACAAGATAACTTCCAAACTTACCGTTTCTTACGTACACCTGAAGATCCTGTGAAACGAGATAGTCCTCGCCGTGCCTTTATGATGGTGCTTTGGGGCGCTATTGGTGTTTTAGTGGGCGCGGGTGTGGCATTAGTCAGACGTAGTTCATTAAAAAAATAATCATTATTACCTTTTTATCATTTTAATAATAACGAGACATCAGGTGTATTTTCACCTGATGCCCCTGAGAATAAGGGCATATTGCTTTCCCAAAAATAAGCAATATAACAAAGAAAAAAGAGAGCCACTGTGAAAGTGTTGACTGTTTTTGGCACACGCCCTGAAGCGATCAAAATGGCACCTTTAGTGCACGCTTTAGCAAATGATGATTCGTTTGAGGCGAAAGTTTGTGTTACGGCCCAACATCGAGAAATGCTTGATCAGGTATTAAATCTTTTCGAGATCAAACCAGATTATGATCTCAATATTATGAAACCAGGACAAGATTTAACAGATATAACCTGTCGCATTTTAGAAGGTTTAAAACCTGTTCTAGCGTCATTTCAACCTGATGTTGTGTTAGTACATGGTGATACAACCACCACCATGGCGGCAAGCCTTGCTGCTTTTTATCAACAAATCCCCGTCGGTCATGTTGAAGCGGGATTACGTACCGGTAATCTCTATTCTCCTTGGCCAGAAGAAGCGAATCGGACAATTGCCGGCCATTTGGCGATGTACCATTTTGCTCCCACTGAAACTGCAAAGTTAAATCTGGTGCGAGAAGCGGTTGCGGATAAAAATATTTTTGTTACCGGCAATACCGTTATTGATGCGCTATTTTGGGTTAGCGAGCGAGTGATGGGAAATCAAACCCTGCTCGATGAACTTGCTGTGCAATATCCCTTTATTCAGCCAGAAAGAAAGATGATCTTAGTTACGGGACATCGCAGAGAAAGCTTTGGGGGTGGTTTTGAGCGCATTTGCCAAGCATTAGCAGAGATTGCATTGGCTCACCCCGATGTTGAAGTTGTCTATCCTGTTCACTTGAATCCTAATGTAAGTGAACCCGTAAAGCGTATTCTGCATGGAATTAATAATATTAAATTAATTCAACCGCAAGATTACCTGCCTTTTGTTTATTTAATGAACCACGCTTACCTTATTTTAACTGATTCAGGTGGTATTCAAGAAGAGGCGCCTTCATTAGGTAAACCTGTTCTTGTTATGCGCGATACAACAGAGCGCCCTGAAGCAGTTGAAGCCGGTTCTGTGCGTTTAGTGGGTACAGATACTAAACGTATTGTTAGCGAAGTAACCTCTTTATTGACAGACGAAAACGCATATCACCAAATGAGTAAAGCAACAAATCCTTATGGTGATGGTCATGCCTGCCAACGTATTCTTGAAGCATTGAAAAATAATCAGGTGACATTATGAGTTTTGAAACTATTTCTGTTATCGGCCTCGGCTACATTGGATTACCAACAGCGGCAGCTTTTGCCTCTCGTAAAAAAAGTGTTATTGGTGTGGATGTTAACCAACACGCTGTTGATACCATTAATAAAGGTCAAATTCACATCGTTGAACCTGATCTGGATAAAGTGGTAAAACAAGCCGTTGAAGAAGGGCATTTAAAAGCCTATACCACACCACAACCCGCAGACGCTTACCTTATTGCAGTTCCAACCCCCTTTAAAGGCGAACATGAACCCGATCTGGCTTATGTTGAAGCCGCTGCGCGTTCAATAGCACCTGTACTTAAGAAAGGTGATTTGATTATTTTAGAATCAACCTCACCCGTTGGAACAACAGAACAAATGTCACAGTGGCTTGCGCAGGCTCGTGAGGATTTAACTTTCCCACATCAACAAGGTGAAAATGCCGATATTGATATCGCTTATTGCCCTGAGCGTGTATTGCCAGGACAAGTGATGGTTGAACTTATCCGCAATGACCGTGTTGTGGGGGGCATGAACCGTAAATCATCAGAGCGTGCCAGCGAGTTATACAAAATTTTCCTTGAAGGTGAATGTGTTATCACTAATGCCCGTACTGCAGAGATGTGTAAGCTAACAGAAAATAGCTTCCGTGACGTGAATATTGCATTTGCTAATGAGTTATCCCTGATTTGTGCTGACCAAGATATTAATGTGTGGGAGCTAATTAGTTTGGCTAATCGTCATCCTCGCGTGAATATTTTACAGCCGGGTCCTGGTGTCGGTGGACACTGTATTGCCGTTGATCCTTGGTTTATCGTGTCTCAAAATCCTAAACAATCACGCTTAATTCATACTGCCCGTTTGGTCAATGATGGCAAACCTGTATGGGTTATCGATCAAGTTAAAGCCGCTGTGGCGGATTGTTTAACTGAAACCGGTAAACGTGCTAACGAGATCAAAATTGCCTGCTTTGGTTTAGCCTTTAAACCTAATATTGACGATTTACGTGAAAGTCCAGCAATGAATATCACCCAACAAGTTGCTAACTGGCATAGTGGGAAAACATTTGCTGTGGAGCCAAATATTCATGAATTACCGACTAAATTAAAAGGTATCACTGAATTAGTCTCTACAGAGCAGGCATTAAAAGAGGCGGATATTGTTTTAATGTTAGTCGACCATCAACAGTTTAAAGCGATACCTGGTAGCCAAGTTACCCAAAAATGGATTGTCGATACAAAAGGAGTATGGCGTTGAGACGTATTTTAGTCACAGGTGGCGCCGGTTTTATCGGCTCCGCAGTTGTTAGACATATTATTGATAACACCAATGACAGTGTCGTCGTGGTAGATAAACTGACTTACGCGGGAAATTTAGAGTCACTTGCCCCAGTGGCAAACAGTGAACGTTACGCGTTTGAACAGGTTGATATTTGCGATCGCGCTACACTTGATAGTTTATTTGCGCAATATCAACCAGATATCGTGATGCATTTAGCCGCGGAAAGCCATGTTGACCGCTCTATTGATGGGCCTGCAGCGTTTATTGAAACTAATATTGTTGGTACTTACACCTTATTAGAAGCTGCACGTCATTTCTGGTCAGTATTACCTGAAGATAAAAAAGCGGCATTTCGTTTCCACCATATTTCAACTGATGAAGTGTATGGCGATTTAGAAGGAACGGATGATTTCTTTACTGAAACGACATCTTATGCACCAAGTAGCCCTTATTCAGCTTCTAAAGCATCCAGTGACCACCTTGTACGAGCATGGTTGCGTACCTATGGCTTGCCAACATTGATCACCAATTGTTCAAATAACTATGGCCCTTATCATTTTCCTGAGAAATTAATCCCGCTGATTATTTTGAATGCAATTTCAGGAAAACCACTGCCTGTTTATGGCAAAGGTGAACAAATTCGCGATTGGCTCTATGTTGAAGATCATGCCCGTGCATTGTATTTAGTGGCAACAACGGCTCAACCGGGTAAAACATATAATATTGGTGGTCATAATGAACGCCGTAATATTGATGTAGTGACAACTATTTGTGAATTGCTCGAAGAGTTGCATCCTAATAAACCTGCTGGTGTGGCGAAATATGTTGATTTAATTACCCATGTAAAAGACAGACCGGGTCACGATCTACGCTATGCTATTGATGCCGCTAAAATTGCAGCAGAGTTAGGTTGGAAACCACAAGAGACCTTTGAGTCAGGTATTCGTAAGACTGTATTGTGGTATTTAAATAACCAAACTTGGTGGCAACGAGTACTAGATGGCTCTTATGCAGGAGAGCGTTTAGGACTGGGTGATTGATTACGTGAAGGATAAATGATGAAAGGTATTATTTTAGCGGGTGGCTCTGGTACACGCTTACATCCGATAACGAAAGGGGTATCGAAACAGCTGTTACCTATCTATGATAAACCCATGATCTATTATCCGCTCTCAGTACTTATGTTAGCGGGAATTCGTGATATTTTGATTATCACCACTCCTGATGATCTTACCTCATTTCAACGTTTATTGGGTGATGGCTCTGCATTTGGTGTCCATCTGCAATATAAAGTTCAGCCATCTCCTGATGGCTTAGCTCAAGCCTTTATTTTAGGGGATGAGTTTATTGGTGATGAGCACTGTTGTTTAGTCTTAGGCGATAATATCTATTTTGGTCAAGGGTTTAGCCCCAAACTAAAACAAGTTGCTCAACGTCAGCGCGGCGCAACAGTATTTGGTTATCAAGTGATGGATCCGGAGCGCTTCGGTGTTGTTGAATTTGATGATGATTTCAAAGTGCTGTCAATAGAAGAAAAACCTCAACAGCCTAAATCGAATTGGGCGGTCACTGGGCTTTATTTCTATGATAACCGCGTGGTTGATTTTGCGAAAAAGGTGAAACCTTCTGTTCGTGGTGAGCTTGAGATAACCTCGATTAATCAGATGTACCTTGAGTGTGGTGAGCTTAATGTGGAGCTATTGGGACGCGGTTTTGCTTGGTTAGATACGGGGACTCACGATAGTTTAATTGAAGCCAGTACTTTTGTACAAACCGTTGAAAAACGTCAAGGTTTTAAAGTGGCGTGTCTGGAAGAGATCGCTTGGCGTAATGGTTGGTTAACTGACGAACAAGTCAGAGAAAGCGCAAAATCACTCGCCAAAACAGGTTATGGCCGCTATCTATTGGATTTATTACATGTCCGTCCTCGCCAATATTAATTATCTTGAGTGGGAGAGCGATTTTTTCTCCCTCAATACAGGCCGTCTTGAGTTTAGTGCTCAAGCGCCTGTTTTAACACAAGATAGGCTTGAGCAATTTACGGTTGTTCATGCCAAAGTTGCTTCCTATGATCTTCTACTGATTGATAACTTAACGCAATTAGGATTTCAATTCGCTGAAGGTGAAATAGATTTCAAATTGCCAATTGGCACAGAAAATGCTTGTGGAAATATTGCTGAAATACATTTTCGCACAGCCAATGAAACTGATATCCCATTATTAATGACAACGGCTTCTGCGGCTTTTGTACAAAGTCGCTTTCGAGCGCCATGGTACCAAGAAGGTGATAGCAGCCGTTTTTATGCATTATGGGTAAAAAAAGCGGTTTTAGGCACTTTCGATGATAGCTGTTTATTGACGATGGATCGCGAAAATAAGGTTACAGGGTTTGTAACATTACGTCGGATTTCTGAGAGTGAAGCAAGAGTGGGATTACTTGCTGTAATGCCCAATAGAACAGGACAAGGCATTGGTAAGCAACTGATGTCGGTGGCGAAGTATTGGTGTCAACAGCAAGGTCTATCAACCCTCTATGTTGCAACACAAATTAGCAATATTGCAGCTTCGCGTTTATATACACAAAGCGGTGCTTTAATTGATAGCACTACTTATTGGTTATACAGGGGATAATATGATTCCGTTTAATAAACCACCCGTTGTTGGCACAGAATTAGAGTATATGAAACAGGCGATGGAAAGTGGCAAGCTCTGTGGTGATGGCAACTTCACAAAAAAATGTGAAAAGTGGTTAGAAGAACAATTTCATTGTCATAAGACGCTGTTAACACCTTCTTGTACAGCATCGTTAGAAATGGCGGCTATCCTTCTGGATATCAAACCCGGCGATGAAGTGATTATGCCGAGTTTCACTTTTGTTTCGACTTCGAACGCCTTTGTTTTACGTGGTGCAACTATTGTGTTTGTCGATATTCGTCCAGACACCATGAACCTTGATGAAACAAAAATTGAAGCGGCGATTACGGAGAAAACGCGTGCGATAGTGCCCGTTCATTATGCAGGTGTTGCCTGTGAAATGGATACCATTATGGCGATCGCCAAAAAGCATAACCTGTTTGTCGTTGAAGATGCTGCGCAAGGGGTAATGTCGACTTATAAAGGTAAAGCCTTAGGAACTATCGGTCATATTGGTTGCTATAGCTTTCATGAGACGAAAAACTATTCATCAGGTGGTGAAGGTGGGGCAACACTGATTAACGATCCGGCTTTAATTAATCGTGCGGAAGTGATCCGTGAAAAAGGCACCAATCGTAGTCAATTTTTCCGTGGGCAAGTTGATAAATACACTTGGCGTGATATTGGCTCTAGCTATTTGCTGTCTGATTTGCAAGCCGCTTATCTTTGGGCGCAACTCGAACAAGCCGATAAAATTAATGAACGTCGTTTAGCATTCTGGCAAATCTATTACGATGCATTAACGCCGTTAGCCGAACAAGGTTTGTTAACATTGCCTGTTGTACCAGACGGTTTAGAGCATAATGCCCATATGTTCTATATTAAACTTAATGATATAGAGCAGCGTACGGCTTTTAATGAGTATATGAAAGCACAGGGCGTCTTAACGGTATTCCACTATGTATCACTGCATACGAGTCCTGCCGGAATGAAGTTTGGTCGTTTTGATGGTAAAGATATTTTCACTACACAAGAGAGTGAACGCTTGGTGCGCTTACCGATGTTCTACAACATGACTGAAGAAGAGCAGCAAACCGTTATTCATCATATTCGTCATTTCTTTGCTTGATATGTCGTTAGCTAAAGCTTCAATTTGGACAGCTGGGTCAACCTTGATAAAAATCGGGGCTGGCCTGTTGGTCGTAAAGTTATTGGCGGTCTCCTTTGGTCCCTCCGGAGTGGGACTTGCGGGTAACTTCCGCCAATTAATTACCGTTCTTGGTGTACTGTCAGGGGCGGGTATTTTTAATGGTGTAACAAAATTGATTGCGCAATATCAAGATGATGCAGTACAACGCAAAAATGTGTTGGGTACATCATCATCAATGATATTGCTGTTTTCTACACTACTTGCCATTTTATTTCTTATTTTTACCACACCAATTAGTCGCGTTTTATTTGGTGATGACTATCTGCAATATCTAGATATTGTCAGAATGGTTGCCTTTATTCAGATGGGTATTGCCTATGCCAACTATTTTCTGGCGATATTAAAAGGTTATCGAGATGCATCTGGAAACGCTTTAGCGATTATTGCGGGAAGTTTAATTGGTGTTATTGCCTATTATCTCTGTTATCTCGTTGCCGGTTATCATGGTGCATTAATTGGCTTAGCTTTAGTACCTGCACTGATTTTATTGCCAGCGATGGTTATCTTAATAAAACGTAAGCGTTTTGCTCTCAGTGAATTAAAACCAAGTTGGGATAAGGCTATCGCTAGTCATCTTGGTAAATTTACCATTATGGCGCTACTGACTTCTATCACTTTACCCGTCGCTTATATCATGATGCGTAACTTGTTAGCAGAACATTATAGCTGGGATGATGTTGGCATTTGGCAAGGGGTTAGCAGTATATCGGATGCTTATCTACAATTTATTACAGCATCATTTTCTGTTTACTTATTACCCACACTTTCACGATTAACGCAAAAAAGTGAGATAGCCAAAGAGATAACCAAGTCACTGAAATTCGTCTTGCCAGCGGTGGCAGTGGCTAGTTTTATGGTTTGGTTATTGCGAGATTTTGCCATTTGGTTGCTATTTTCTGAAAAATTTATCGCTATGCGAGAGTTATTTGCTTGGCAACTGGTTGGTGATGTGTTGAAAGTAGGGGCTTATGTTTTTGGCTATCTGGTGATTGCAAAGGCTGCTTTGCGTTTTTATATTCTGACAGAAGTGAGCCAATTTGCCTTATTAACGCTTTTTTCACGCTGGCTTATTCCTGAACATGGTGCTTTAGGTGCAGCTCAAGCCTATATGGCAACCTATATTATTTACTTCCTTCTCTGTAGTTCTGTTTTCGTGATTTATTGCAGGCGCAAATGACAACTTTGATTTACGTACTAGGTTCAGACATTGTGCATCATAACAACACAATGTTACGCTTTTTTAACGACCACCTCGTGACTGAGGCGGCATTAACGTATAAACCTCGTTTTATCGTTGCCAGTAAAGATAACTCGTTATCATCACTTTATCCTCATTTAGAGATTGAGTGTTTAGCGGATAAAAAACAAGTCGCGCAGAGAGTGGTAGCATTAGCTAAAGCAGATAGAAAACAACGTTTTCTATTTCTGGGGCAATTTAATGCGCCTATTTGGCTTGCTTTATTGATGGGCAAAATTAAACGTCATCAGTTCTGGTGGCATATTTGGGGTGCTGATCTTTATCAGGATGCTAAGCAATTAAAATTTAGACTGTTTTATCTATTGCGTAAACTTGCGCAAAAACGGGTTGGACGTGTGTTTGGTACACGGGGTGATCTAAATTATTTTGCTCAATCAAATGTTAATATCCCCGCGAATTTGCTCTATTTCCCAACAAGAATGGATCCGGCGCTGACGCTTACAGAAAAGAAGCCCGTTGATCCTCAGCATATTACTATTGTATTAGGTAACTCAGGCGATAAATCTAACCGCCATATCGATGCTTTAAATGCGATTGCTGAACAATTTGGTCATAAAGCAAAAGTGATCATTCCTATGGGATATCCCGCTAATAACGAGGATTATATTCAGCAAGTATCTGATGCAGCGACAAACTTATTTCCAACAGAACACGTTGAGATATTACGACATAATCTTGCCTTTGATGATTATCTCGCACTCTTAAAAACCTGTGATTTAGGTTATTTTATTTTCCAACGTCAGCAGGGTATTGGTACGTTATGCCTGTTGATCCAATTTGGGATCCCTTTTGTGATTAGCCGTCAAAATCCATTTTGGCAAGACTTAACAGAGCAAAGTGTTCCCGTTTTCTTCTCTGGTGATAAACTTGATGTGGCGTTAATTGAAGAAGCGCAACGTCAATTATTGCTACTGGATAGGAAGAATATCACCTTCTTTGCACCTAACTTTATCCAAGGTTGGAAGCAATTGATTGAGATGAGCACAGGAGACACCCAATGACATTGGCGCAATTGGGGGGATTAACCCTTGTCTACTTTATCTCGTTGGGGTTTATTTTATTACTGACCTACCAAGAGTTTCGTCGGGTACGCTTTAATTTTAATGTCTTCTTTTCCATGCTTTATTTGCTGACATTCTATTTTGGCTTTCCATTAACTTGTTTATTAGTCTTTCAGTTTGATGTGGCAGTTGTTCCTGTCGATGCCTTATTACACGCTCTATTAGCCGCTACTAGCTTTTATGCGATTTATTATGTCACTTATAAGGTAAGACTAAGAAAAGCCTCTAGCGAGCCTTCTAGGCCGTTATTTACGATGAATCGGGTAGAGACCAACCTAACTTGGATACTGTTAGCGTTAATTGCTATCGTCACTGTGGGCATATTTTTCTTACAAAATGGCTTCTTACTCTTTAAGTTGAAAACATATAGCCAAATTTTTTCAAGCCAAGTATCAGGTGTGGCGCTAAAACGCTTTTTCTATTTTTTTATTCCTGCAATGCTGGTGGTCTATTTCTTAAAGCCCACACAACAACGTTGGCTTTTTTTCCTTTGTGCGACGGTCGGCTTTGGTATTTTGACCTATGTTATCGTCGGGGGAACACGCGCAAATATCATTATTGCGTTTGCACTATTTTTATTTATTGGCATCGTACGTGGTTGGATAACCTTATGGATGTTAATTGCTGCAGGTGTGATGAGCATTGTCGGTATGTTTTGGTTAGCACTAAAACGTTACGGGCTTGATGTCAGTGGTGCCGAAGCTTTTTATACCTTTTTATATCTGACTCGCGATACCTTCTCTCCTTGGGAAAATCTTGCATTATTGTTGAATAATTACGACAAAATCGAGTTTCAAGGACTCGCACCTATTATTCGCGATTTTTATGTGTTTATCCCTTCATGGGTTTGGCCACAAAGACCAGATGTCGTACTAAATTCAGCAAACTATTTTACTTGGGAAGTGCTTAATTATCATGCAGGACTTGCCATTTCACCAACGTTAATTGGCTCCTTGGTGGTGATGGGGGGCGTTGTATTTATCCCCTTAGGCGCGGTGGTTGTTGGGCTTATTATTAAGTGGTTTGATTGGCTCTATCAGCAGGGTTTAAATGAACACAATCGCTACAAATCTGCCATTCTTCAAGCATTTTGCTTTGGTGCTATTTTTAACATGATTGTTTTAGCGCGTGAGGGCGTTGATTCGTTTGTGTCTCGCGTGGTCTTTTTCTGTTTAGTATTTGGTGCCTGTTTAATTGCAGCCAAACTCCTGTATTGGTTATTTGAAAGTGCAGGATTAGTTCGTCACTATGTTATTAATCAAGTGCGCAATAAACCTCGTTTAGAACAAAAGGAAAAGTAATGGATACAAATTCAATTCCGAAGTATTCCATCCGTGGGCACAATATCTGGGGATTTAAAGATATGGCGCATTTTTTGGATTATCTTTATCAAGGTGCGCAAATTAAAAGTGGCTCTTTAATTGCGATTAATGCAGAAAAAATCTTAACCGCAGAAACAGATAAAGGCCTAAATCAGTTATTAGATGAAGCGGATTATTTGTACGCCGATGGCATTAGTGTTGTTCGCGGCATTCGACGTAAATATCCTGATGCACAAGTGTCTCGTATTGCGGGAGCCGATTTATGGGAAGCTTTAATGGAGCGTGCCGGGAAAGAAGGCACACCGGTCTTTTTGGTTGGTGGCAAACCTCAGGTATTGGCGCAGACGGAAAGTAAATTAAAGGCACAATGGAATGTGAATATTGTCGGTAGCCAAGATGGTTACTTTACGCCACAAGATAGAGATGCACTTTTTGAACGTATCAAAGCTTCTGGGGCAAAGATTGTGACCATTGCCATGGGCTCACCTAAGCAAGAGCTATTTATTCGTGCTTGTCGGCAAGTACACCCAGACGCGTTATATATGGGCGTAGGTGGCACTTACGATGTTTTTACAGGACATGTTAAGCGTGCGCCAAAAGCGTGGCAAAATTTAGGCCTAGAGTGGTTATATCGTTTACTGTCACAACCTAGCCGGATCAAGCGCCAATTTAAGCTATTAAAATTTGTTGGTTATTACTATTCCAATAAATTGTAAGTTGCGTGAGTATTTTTTGTCGGCAATAAGTGTTAAATAGCAAAAATCTCAATCTTTACTGGTATCTTGGTTGTTTGATTATTATACTAATGGGGCGTTGAGTGGGTAAAAACGCTCCATTTATCGACGAAATGCACAAACTATCGTCAAACAAACTTTTTTTTTCAAAAAGCACTAGACAGACAGTGCGTAAATCCGTACTATCCTCTCCCGCAACGGCGTGAAGCGCCCGTAGCTCAGCTGGATAGAGCGCTGCCCTCCGGAGGCAGAGGTCTCAGGTTCGAATCCTGTCGGGCGCGCCATTAAAGCGTGCTAAGAGTTACGGTGAAGAGCGTTGTTGTAGAAGTAGTAAGATAGCTGTTATGGTGGCTATAGCTCAGTTGGTAGAGCCCTGGATTGTGATTCCAGTTGTCGTGGGTTCGAGTCCCATTAGCCACCCCATCTTATCTTAGTTTTTGTTTATGCGAGGGTGGCGGAATTGGTAGACGCGCTAGCTTCAGGTGTTAGTGTCCTAACGGACGTGGGGGTTCAAGTCCCCCCCTTCGCACCATAAACAAGATAAGAGCAGTCATTCAGACGGCGAGTAGCGCAGCCTGGTAGCGCAACTGGTTTGGGACCAGTGGGTCGGAGGTTCGAATCCTCTCTCGCCGACCAATAAGAAAAAGCCTCGATATATATCGAGGCTTTTTTGCATTTATTATCAAGCTATTGACAGCGATATTGTCTTATTTCATTTATATTGTTGTATCTTCCTTCTGTCCTTTCTCTTTTGTCCTTTTGCTACTGTCCTAAACACAATAGACCATTTATCTATGATTCATGATTAAAGCAGGTTGTTGGCTCTTTTAGTTTAAAAAGGGAGATCATTAGGCTATTTGTTTACAGGGCAGTGTAAGTATATTAGTTAAAGATTATTAATAATTTGTATTACTGCCTGATTTTATACTACATAAAAAGAGCATCATGAGGAAATAGAATAGTTTCTGTAACATCATGAATTTAAATGAAATATTTTTTATTGTCGGTGAAAAACAACACATGGCAAATTTGATGTCGCTAAAAGGTGACATTTAACTCAATGATTTTTATATATTATATACTGGTGTTAGCTTAACTGTCGTGAAACAGAGACGAGTTGGCAAATTTATTTTTTCTTTTTTATTTAACAATAGCCTGATAAAAATACGCTCTCTGATCTTTTATATTTTAAATACGCCATACAGGCGAAGGCGCCTAAAAAATTCAATTAGTTAGTTTTATGCTGTTTGGGAATTAATTTTTTATTGGCGGAAAATACAAGTTGGCACGCTAAATGCATTACTTATCCTGTAGATGCTCATTCCACTCCTTATGACAGCATATGACTTCATAAACCTAGGAATGATGCAGAGCCGATTATCGGTGCCTACGTCCACGTTATCGATGAAACACCATTCATCACCAACAGGACGAAACGTTGAGTGAGGCACCATCCGTCTGTAGACCTGATTGTATATTTTATGCACCTGTATTTTTTAATACGGGTGTTTTTTGTCTGTTTTTTATCTCATCCCTTTTGAATTGATAACACTATCACGCTATTATCCAGCGCAAGGGTAAATAGGGGGTAGCATCACGATGATAAATAACCAAAAAGCGTATCTTGCGCAAGAAAGGCTCTTTTTGATAGATAAGTTTGGCCCATTATTGTTTTTTTTGATCCCGCTGATCATGCTGATTATCGGTGGAAAATCATGGGCGAAGTATGTCGCTTTTCTGTGTCAGGGGATCGCACTGATTTATATCGTGGTGTTTTACCAAGCAAGAAAATATTATTTGTCATTTACACACCAAAATAACAAAGGGATACCTTATCGTTTTTATCGTATCGCTTGGGTCTATTTATTTTTAATTTTGTGTCTTGAAGTAGTACTACTGGTTCAACACGCTTTTTAAAAGTAATAAAAAACCCTCAATTTTGTGTTTGAGGGTTTTGGTCAATAAATGAAATGATGTATTTATTGCAGTGCTTTATTTGTTTTAGGCTCGTCAAAAATAACAGAGTCTTTTTTTAACGTCATTAATAGCGCATCTTTGCGTACTTTGGCTGACTCAACTGATTTATTCTGTTTATCTAGCACATCAGCCAACCACGCAAAATCATGAACATCTGGACGCTGTTTTAATGCATTGCGAAATGCTGTTTCTGCTTGTGCCCATTGCCCTTGTTGCATGGCAATTTGACCGACGGTGCTATTGAGTAATGGTGTCGGACCATGTTGTTTAATTAGTGAGTTAAGCACTTTTAAAATTGAGTCTGGATCGCTGTTTTTTAAGCGCGGTAACAATAAGATCAGGCGTTCATCATAGTGACGTTTGATCCCATCTAAAATGATCGTCTGCGCAGTTTGCGGATCGTTGCACTCAATAAGGTGTTCTGCTAATACAAATCGTAGTCCATTATCATGTTGGATCTTACGAGGCTGTGCCTTCCACCAATTTTTCAGTCCATCACAACCATTTTCGGACATCTTCTGTCCCATCAGCCCAATATAGGCTTGTTGACGTAATTGCTCTAATTCATCATCTGTATGTAGGGCTATTTTCTGCATTGAAGGGATGATGTCAAGTAGTGCTTGCCAAGCTTCTGTACGTATATACGCAGTTTCTGCTAAGCGTAATACTTCCGGATGACGAGGTACTTGATTGAGTAATTCATCGACCCCAGTACGAGCAGCATGGTTTTCATTTTGCGCCAGTAAAATGCGCACTCGGGTAATATCAACGGGTAACTGATTGGTATCAGCAAGTTCAGAAGCACGCTCCAGATGTTGCTGTACTCTAAACTCATCACCCCGTTGTTGTGCTGCTTCTGCTGCTAGTAAATAGTTTACTACAGGTTGTTCCGCATAATCGGCATTGCGGCTCATCAGTTTTTCTACTTGTTTGAAATCACCTTCCGCAAGTTTCATTAATGCTAACCGTGTTTGTTTACGTGCTCGGCTGCGTTTGCGCAAAGAGAACCAACTATAGGCTTTAGAGCCTGTACCAATAAAACGACGATAACACCAGCCAAGCAAGAGCAATATCAGTTGCAGTAGGACAAACATGATCACAAGACTGGTAACGCTAGTTTCAATATCCCAATTATCGGTTTGTATAAAGACATAACCTTGATGACCCGCTAATACAGGGCCGAAGATTATCCCTGCAATCAATACCACAAACAGGAGTAAGATCTTGAACATAAATTTATTCTCCTTGTGGTGCTACGGTTGTTGATGTCGTTGTTCCTGATGTTGCACTATCTTGTGCTGCATCAACCGCATAAGGGGCTTGTGTAGCTTCGGCATCTTTGGCTTCAACCGCTTCTGGCTGTGATGTCTCGTTTTGGGTCAGCAAATTACGGATCTGCTTTTCTACTCGTTTTTCTAACAGAGAGAGGCTTTTTAATTCTGTTGGCATTGCAAGAGTAATAGGCTGCTTTTCAAGCTCATTAATACTGTCTAAGAAAGCCGTTGTATTCGGATCGGTGGTATCAAAATAGGCGCGTACCCAAGTAGATACCGCTTCTAATGATTGTTGATAAATCTCTGTTTGATGGCGAGGCACCGCTTGAGATGCAATTAATAAACGAGAGCGGATATTTTCTCGCAGATAAATATCTTGGTTTGGAGCTAATAGTGGAATAGCGGTACTGTCTCGACGACGGATAGTAATAAAGTCATCCATAAAGCTTTTCCAGCTTTTACTGAGGTTTTGCTTCCAGTCAGAAAGCGAGCCTGAAATGGCTTCATCATTTTTATCCATCGGTGAGCCATCACGCTCAAATCCAGATAAGCGTAGGTTATCAACCTGATTAGCTAACTGATTTAATTGTAAAATAGTACCATCATTATCAATTTTGCTCAGCGCGGCTAAGTTGCCAATATCTTCATTAATGGCGCGGCGGATGGCCAATAAGCTTGGGTCATTCATTTCTGCTAAGCTACTATCTGCACCTTTTAATAAACTTACCGCTGTGACGACATCTTGGTCATTCCATAATTTGCGGCCCGCCATTTTTACCATAAAATCAGCTTGCGCTAATAGCCAGCTCTTTACATCTGCACTTGAGATAGCAGCAAATTGCGTTTGTAAATTTTGGATTTGACGCTCAGTAACTTGGCGTTCATTTTGCAGTTTATCAATAGTGAGTTTTTGTGAGTTAAACTGACTGTCAATATTGTCAAAACGTTGTTGATAAGTATCTTGCAATTGTTGTAATTGTGCCAATTGTGATTTTAGCGATTGGTTTTCTGTACTTAGTTTAGTCGCTTGCTGAGTGGTGTAATAATAAAGACCACCACCGATTGCCAGAATAACGAGGATCGCAACGGCACTCCCTATCAAACCTGAACGCTTATTGTTTACAGGTTTTACTTCTTGATAGCGGATATCGTCATCAGCCTTTGATGTACCATTCTGCAAGTCATTTTCATTCGTATTTTTCTGTTCCGTCATATCGGCGTCTCATTTAAGTTCTATATTAATGCATGAAATAAAGCATCATTATTGGCACTTTCAGCAACGGTTATTTTTTTAAAGCCTAATGTGCTAGCTATTGTTGCTAATCGTTTACTGACCACCACTAAATGACTGTCTAACAGCCATGCTTTTTCAGATCCAGCGACTAGATAAAAGAGTTGTTGCAACATTTCGCCACTGGTGACCACAAAGGTATCCACTTGGGCATTTTTCCACTTTAGCGCAAACTCTTCAGATACATAATCAATAAATAGACGCTGATAACATTCACATTCATCAACAATTGCACCGCGTTGACGTAATGTTGTGGCAAGTAGTTCGCGACCACCATTGCCTCTTAGTAGTAGTACTCGCTTGTTTTCTATTTGTTGAAGTGAAGACAAGGCCAGTAGGTCTTCACTGGTTTCTCCAAATTCTGGATAACGTATAGAATGTCCTGTTAATTGCTGAAACTCTTCTGCGGTGCTTTGACCTATTCCATAATAGAATAGCGTATCTGGCCACGATTGTTGTAATTGATTTAGTTGCCAGTTTGCGTACCACACCGCATTTTTAGAAAGTAAAAAAAGGTAATCACCCGTACTTAGCTTATTTAATTTGTTTTCTAATATGGAAAGCTCTTTACCCGCGGCTATTTCTATTAAAGGTGCATGAAAAGCATGCTTTCCCGCATCAATTAAGCGTTGCGTAAGTTGTTCTCCTGCTGGGCTAGGACGAGTGATTAAAATACTCATATCGCTGTATTACCTTGATATACAGCGGTTAAAATCTCTCTAGCTCCTTTATCTAGTAGCTCTTCGGCAAGAGAAATACCAGCTTGCTCTGCATCTTCAGGTGATACTAAGCGTTCGCCACGTAAAATAGTTTTACCATCAGGGGAGCCAACTAATGCTCGTAGCCAAATTTTGTCGTTTTGCCAAATTGCATAACTACCAATAGGTACTTGGCACCCCCCCTCAAGGCGAGTGTTCATCGCACGTTCTGCTTTTACACAAGTTGCAGTATCTGCGTGGTTAAGGGCGGCTAATAAGGCTTGAGTATCATGATCATCTAAGCGACACTCAATGCCAACGGCACCTTGTCCTACCGCAGGAAGAGATTGTTCCGCAGACAAAGAAGAACGAATACGCTCAGTTAATTTAAGACGTTTTAAGCCCGCGACAGCAAGAATAATAGCATCATAGTCGCCATTATCGAGTTTACTTAAACGGGTTCCTACATTACCGCGTAAATCACGAATAATTAAATCGGGGCGCAGTGCTTTTAATTGGCATTGGCGGCGTAGGCTTGAGGTACCAACGACACTTCCGGCTGGCAGTTGTTCTAATGAATCATAATGATTAGAGACAAAGGCATCACGGGGATCTTCTCGCTCACAAATCGTCACCAATCCCAGACCTTCAGGAAAATCAATGGGGACATCTTTCATTGAATGTACGGCAATATCAGCACGAGAGCTGAGTAGTGCAAGTTCTAGCTCTTTGACAAATAACCCTTTACCACCCACTTTCGCTAATGGGGTATCTAAGATGATGTCGCCTTTCGTGACCATCGGTACTAATTCAACGACTAAGCTCGGATGAGCGATTTGTAGTTGTTCTTTAACATAAAGCGCTTGCCACATAGCAAGAGGGCTTTGGCGTGTAGCAATACGGATGGTACTTTTTGGCATAATATTATTATCTCTTCCGAGCGAGTTAGCATAATTTCTGTTTATAAATAAGGCTTTGTTTTAACACTTTAAGGTTCATTTTTCCAGTTAAGGCGTGGTGTGGTAAGGAAACAATGAAACATAAAGAGGTTTTAAATCAATATTAGTGAGGTAAAAAATAAAAAAAGGGAATTACAAATAGTAAAAATCGTTATTTTTATCTTTTTACTGTTTTATATCTATATAAAAAGTGTGGTTATTTACAATGTTTAAACATTAAATTAATTTATTTAACAATAGTGAGAGGAGAGAAAGGAGAGACTTACAGAATTTTCTGAACACATTGATAAAACAACCATTATTTTAAGGTGACCCTTTTCTATCTATTTTTTCTATAATATAAAACCACCCAAAAAATTAACAAAAATATTAATTAATAAAAAAGAAATAAAATAATTAAATAAATAATGAAAATTTAAATTTTATTTAAATAGACAATGATGA
The DNA here is from genome assembly GCF_000160755.1 of Proteus mirabilis ATCC 29906. Lineage (GTDB taxonomy): Bacteria > Pseudomonadota > Gammaproteobacteria > Enterobacterales > Enterobacteriaceae > Proteus > Proteus mirabilis. Next base: position 209,419 of record NZ_GG668581.1, on the reverse strand, counting down.
AGTTTGAATATGTCTTTAATTAATTTTATTGTTTATATTGTTATTATTTACTTATTTTTATAGATAACTCATAGAAAAAAGTAATGCTATATATAGTTATTATATATCAATGAGTTATGTTTATTTTTATTTTTTTGCTCTTTTTTAGGTAAAGGTAAGTATTTTTTTCAACTTGTTATCACAAGGTAACTCGTCGATTTTAGCTGTTTTATGGCCGATCAACACTTTTTTCTATATGTTTTCTCTATAAGTAAAATAGACTATCTCTATGATATAAAAGTCATTATTTGCTCTGCTTTATACGATTAAGCGACTAAAAAAGCAATTTAGATCTTGGTGCTATATTTTGAGAGCCTCTTTACGCCTTGCTTGCAAGGTGTTAAATTGATCACGTTTCCGAGATTTTGTTAGTAAAGTTTTATCTATTAATAATTGAATAATTAAAGCTCGGTAATTTATAAACTCAGATTCTACTATTTTCTTAGTATTGTTCAGGCGAAACTCTTGTATCTTTATATTGAAACACTGAAGCAACGGCTGGATGCGATTAATCAACTCAGGCTGGAACGTGCATTTGCATCGATGAGTGATGTGTTTAAACAGGTGTATGGTTTAATTCCTGTTTTACTGCATTACCACCACCCTCAGTTGCCAGGCTATATTCAAGGAAATGTCCCTCATGGTACATGTTTCTTTGAACCTGATGACGTGCAACGTCAATGGGTTAATAAGCTGACTAATGCATCATGTGATGAGCCAATGAATGGATACACCAGCGGAGAGTTACCTATTACGGGTATCTATTCGATGGGAAGTACTTCCTCGATTGGGCAAAGTCACTGCTCCGATATTGATATTTGGGTCTGTCACCAATCTTGGCTGGACCAAGATGAGCGTGCGCGTTTACAACGTAAATGTTTACTGATAGAACAATGGGCAGGAGAATTAGGTATTGATGTTACTTTTTTCTTAATTGATGAGAACCGCTTCCGTCATCATGCAAGTGGTAGCTTAGGTGGGGAAGATTGCGGCTCAACTCAGCATATCCTGTTACTTGATGAGTTCTACCGTACCGCTGTTCGCCTTGCAGGTAAACGTTTGTTATGGACGATGGTACCAGTAGAAGAAGAGTACCATTACGATGAATATGTTAATTCACTCTATGCCCAAGGTGTATTAACGCCCAATGAATGGCTTGATTTAGGTGGATTGGGTGAGCTTTCTGCCGAAGAGTATTTTGGTGCAAGCCTGTGGCAACTCTATAAGAGTGTTGATTCACCTTATAAAGCCGTATTAAAAAGTATTTTATTGGAAGCCTATTCCGCGGATTACCCTAATGGCAAATTGTTGGCATTAGAAATGAAACAGCATCTTCATCGTGGTGAAATCGTAAATTACGGTTTAGATGCATATTGTATGATGCTTGAGCGCGTAACCCGCTATTTAGTTTCGATTAATGATTTAACCCGCCTTGATTTAATCCGTCGCTGTTTCTACCTGAAAGTTTGTGAAAAATTATCTAATGAAAAAAATGAGAATGAACCTGCAGGTTGGCGACGCCAAGTATTATCTCAGTTAGTCACGCAGTGGCAGTGGGATCACGAACGTTTAGCGATATTAGATAATCGTGATAGCTGGAAAATAGAGCGCGTTCGTAACGCACATAATGAATTATTAGATACGATGATGCAAAGCTATCGTAATCTTATTCGTTTTGCGCGCCGTAATAACTTAAGTGTCAGTGCTAGTCCACAAGATATTGGTGTATTAACACGTAAGCTTTATGCCGCTTTTGAAGCGCTACCGGGTAAAGTAACCCTGGTTAATCCACAGATTTCTCCTGATTTATCCGAGCCTCATTTAACCTTTATCTATGTGCCACCTGGACGCGCTAATCGTAGTGGTTGGTATCTTTATAATCGGGCTCCTGATTTTGCACATATTGTTGGTCATCAACCGTTAGAATATAACCGTTACTTAAATAAATTAGTGGCGTGGTCTTATTTTAATGGGTTACTTACTAAAGATTCACAGGTTTATATTCATCAAGGTGACTCCTCTTGTGATGAAATTAAACTTCATGAATTAGTGCGGGATATCTCGAGTCATTTTCCTATTCGTTTACCTGCCCCGACGCCTAAAGCACTGTATAGCCCTTGTGAAATTAGACATTTAGCCATTATTGTCAATTTAGAAGTCGACCCAACAGAGCGTTTTTCTGATCAAGTGGTGCATTTTGATTTTAGAAAGTTGGATGTATTTAGCTTTGGCGAGGAAGAGCAATGCTTAATTGGCAGTATCGATTTACTCTATCGTAACTCTTGGAATGAAGTGAGAACGCTGCATTTTAATGGTACGCAATCGATGTTGGAATCGTTAAAAACTATTTTAGGTAAAATGCACCAAGATGCGGCCCCACCTGCATCGGTTGAAGTTTTTTGTTATAGCCAGCATCTACGTGGTTTAATTCGCACCCGTGTTCAACAGTTAGTCTCAGAATGTATTGAATTGCGTTTATCAACCAATAGATTAGAGCCAGGGCGTTTTAAAGCATTACGTATTGCAGGGCAAACATGGGGATTGTTCTTTGAACGTCTTAATGTTTCTGTGCAAAAGTTGGAGAATGCCATTGAATTTTATGGGGCTATTTCATACAACAAATTGCATGGATTACCCGTTAAATTAGGTAAAGATGCCCGTTATCTGCCCGCGGTGATTGATGGTTTTGCTTGTGAAGGGATTATTCAGTTCTTCTTTGAAACAACAGAGGATAATAATGTCTTTAATATCTATATCTTAGATGAAGCTAATCGAGTGGAGATTTATTCTCACTGCGAAGGTAGTAAAGAAGAGCTAGTAAAAGATGTCAGCCGTTTTTACTCTTCATCTCATGATCGCTTTACTTATGGCTCAAGCTTTATCAACTTCAATTTGCCACAGTTTTATCAAATCGTGAAAGTGGATGGAGCAACGCAAGTACTGCCTTTTGCTGGGGGATCGTTTGGTAAGCTAAGTGATCTAGGTAAAACAGCGCCAAAAGAAGAGATGAGTACTAAGCCTATTCAAGGATTTAATGATTATCAGGCTGTACATCATCATTGATAATCGACACGGCAAAACCGATAGAGAAGTGATGGGGACTTTCCAGCACCCATCACTTAGTTGTTTGTGTTAAAAAGAAAATGCTTCACCACTTTGTTCGCTGATTGCTTGAGCCAACATGGTTAAAAATTCCCCGCCACTACGATCGCAAACCCACTGTGTACCTTTCCAATCAAAATGATAACCGCCAGAACGCGTTGCTAACCATACTTGATGAAAGGCTTCCTGACGATTAATGATAATTTTACTATGATTTTCAAAGGTTAATGTCATTACGCCACCATTGATTTCACAATCAATATCTGCATCACCTTCATAATTATCAATGGTTTGTTCTATTTCTGACATCAATTCGTCAGCTAATTGGTGAAATTCACTATCGTTCATCTTCATTTTCCTATTTGCTTTTCGAGATCTAACTGCGATTATAGAGGATATTAACCAAATTAATGATAGGCAGATTTCGAATGAAAACGTATTTACGTTGCACCCTTGCTATAATAACACTGATTTCTCTTTCTGGTTGTGGCTTGAAAGGCCCTCTCTATTTCCCGCCTGAAGATACTCAGGCAAATATGACTCAGTCATCCCAGCCAACCCAGCAAGTTGAGACTTCCTCAACACAAAACAATTAGTCAATATTAGAAACGGGACACCCGTTTCAGGCAGGGTTAAGATGCAATTTTCAAAAATGCATGGGTTAGGCAATGACTTTATGGTTGTTGATGCTGTTACCCAAAATGTTTATTTTTCACCAGAATTAATTTGCCGGTTAGCCAATCGACATACTGGTGTTGGGTTTGATCAACTGTTAGTAGTTGAAGCACCTTATGATCCTGAATTGGACTTTCATTACCGCATTTTTAATGCTGATGGGAGTGAAGTCGCACAATGTGGCAATGGTGCTCGCTGTTTTGCTCGATTTGTAAGACTAAAAGGGCTTACAAATAAAAGAGAAATAAAAGTCAGTACCCAGTCTGGCAGAATGACCTTACATGTTATGGATAATGAAGATGTTTGTGTCAATATGGGAGAGCCAGAGTTTGAACCACAAAAAGTACCGTTTCGTGCTCAAAAAGTAGAAAAAACCTATATTATCAGAGCGATGGAACGAACAGTTCTATGTGGTGTGGTGTCAATGGGAAATCCGCACTGCGTGATCCAAGTGGAAGATATCAAAACTGCGGAAGTTGAGTCATTGGGCTCAGTATTGGAACAACACGAACGCTTTCCAGAGCGCGCCAATATTGGTTTTATGCAGGTGGTTGATAGAAATACATTGCATTTACGGGTATTTGAACGTGGTGCTGGAGAAACTCAAGCTTGTGGAAGCGGTGCCTGTGCCGCTGTCGCGGTGGGGATCTCCCAAGGTTTATTAGATAGAAAAGTGAAAGTTAATTTACCGGGTGGATCATTATCAATTGAATGGAAAGGTACAGGAAACCCACTTTATATGACAGGACCTGCTGTGCATATTTATGATGGAACAATCCAGCTATAATATTATTTTTGAGAGGTGCTTGGTATGACGGATAAGAATGAGCAGTTTTGTTACCCTGAGAAAAACGAACTCAACGATCAAACCATCATTGATTATCTCAAGGAGCATCCTGGTTTCTTTATCCGTAATGCCAGCTATATTGAGCAAATGCAAGTTCCTCACCCAGTAAGAGGGAGTATCTCATTAGTTGAGTGGATAATGTCACGTCAGCGAACACGTATCCATTATCTTGAAGAGGATATGCGTTTGTTGATTGAGCAAGCTGCAGAAAATGAATCTCTATTTAGCCAATTACTAAGGCTTATCTCTGAGTTATCCCGCTGTAATTCATTAAAGGAAATGCTGGAACGGTTAAATCTTTGGGCGAAGGAGTTAGGGCTTTACTCAGTACAACTGCGTCTTTTCACCGATCGTTGGCAATTACAACCTCCTTTAGATGCTCAAACACTCGCACTATCTCGTCAAACATTTGAGCATTTCCGTATTCAGCGTATGGGCGATAATAATCACTATTTGGGGCCATTAAATGGCCAAGAAATCATGTTATTAATGCCTAATGTTCGTCGTTCTGGCTCTGTGGCACTCTCATTATTAGGGCATTATGGCGATTTAGGGGTGATCATTTTTAATAGTCGAGATAGCCAACATTTTCAAGAAGGTATGGGAACGGCAATGTTGGATAAACTCGCACAGATATTACCTGAGTTATTAACTCGCTGGATCGCAAGACAATGAGCCAAATTATTGACGTCCCTGAAACACTCTCATTAGCCATTGATAGCTTCTTAAGTTATATCGAAGTTGAACGGCGATTAAGTCCGGTAACGGTAGAAAATTACCAGCGACAATTAATGACCATTGCACAAATGATGGTTGCAATAAAAATCAACCAATGGTCGTTACTAGAAAGCCAACATGTGCGTATGTTATTGGCTAAAAGCCATCGCAGTGGATTACAACCTGCAAGTTTAGCATTGCGCTTTTCAGCATTGCGTAGCTTCCTTGATTGGCAAGTTTCTCAAGGAATGTTAGCAGTAAACCCCGCCAAAGGGGTTCGAACACCCAAATCAGGTCGTCACTTGCCTAAAAATATGGATGTTGATGAAGTCAGTCAGTTGATGAATATCGACTTAAAAGATCCCCTCTCTGTAAGGGATAGAACGATGCTGGAAGTGATGTATGGCGCTGGATTACGTTTATCTGAACTGACTAACTTAAATATCAATGATATTGATCTCCAAGAAGGCGAAGTCCGAGTATTAGGTAAAGGCAGTAAAGAGCGTAAAGTTCCCTTGGGAAGAAAAGCCGTAGAGTGGTTACAGCATTGGTTTGCCATGCGGGAGCTGTATTCTCCTGAGGACACCGCGGTTTTTATCTCAACGAAAAGCGGTAAACGATTATCTGTTCGCAGTGTGCAAAAACGTTTTGAACTTTGGGGGGTGAAACAAGGACTCAGTAGCCATGTTAATCCTCATAAACTGCGCCACTCTTTTGCCACTCATTTACTTGAATCAAGTGGTGATTTGCGAGCAGTACAAGAGCTATTAGGCCACGCTAATTTATCAACCACACAAGTTTATACTCACTTAGATTTTCAGCATTTAGCGAAAGTCTATGATGCTGCTCATCCAAGAGCTAAGAGAGAAAAATCATAATGCACTTTTATCGCACTCTGATGCCGATTGCAGCGATGACTTTTGATTTAGACGATACGCTGTATGACAATGTTCCTGTGATGAATAAAACAGAAGAAGAGACCTTAGCGTTTATCCGTCAGTATGATGAGCGTTTTCACCATTTTACTGAACATGATGTAGATGCTTACAAACAGCCACTATTAGAAAATAATCCTGATATTTTTCACGATATCACTCAGTGGCGTTGGTTAGCGGCTAAAAATATGTTGTTAGACTATGGCTATAGTGAAACTAAAGCACAGCAAGGTGCTGATGAAATTATGGCTCATTTTGCTTATTGGCGTAGCCGTATTAATGTCCCTAATAATACCCATCACGTGTTGACACAACTGGCGGAAAAAATCCCATTAATCGCTATTACTAATGGTAATGCTAATCCATTAAGCTGTGGGTTGGGGCAATACTTTACACATATTTTAAAGGCAGGGCCTGATGGGCGCTCTAAGCCTTATCCTGATATGTTTGATAAGGCGGCTTCGTTACTTAAACTCCCTCATCAGAATATTTTGCATGTAGGCGATCATCTAGTGACGGATGTAGAAGGCGCGGTTAAAAGTGGATTACAGGCGTGTTGGATTAATTTAGATAATCGCAGTTTGTTTACCGAAGGTGAAACGCGTGTTATGCCTCATATTGAGATCACTGAATTAGCTAAACTGGTTGAATTAATTTAGTCATAGACGCGCTCTGTGCAGGTCTTTATCCACTTTTCAGTGGGCATAGTTTTGCATCGGGCGTAAAATCCTGTTAGTTTGTTGCTTAATAAACTAACTTCTGTATATATCCACAGTATTTCTCTTCACTCAATGATTGGTAATTATGGACGTCTCATATCTGCTCGAAGGCCTTAACGATAAACAGCGCGAAGCCGTTGCAGCACCGCGTGTAAATATGCTGGTACTTGCAGGTGCTGGTAGTGGTAAAACACGTGTATTAGTACATCGCATTGCTTGGTTATTATCTGTTGAACAAGCCTCTCCTTTTTCCATTATGGCGGTAACATTTACTAATAAAGCTGCAGCAGAAATGCGTCATCGTATTGAGGACTTGATTGGTACTAGTCAAGGGGGAATGTGGATAGGTACCTTCCATAGTCTCGCCCATCGTTTATTACGGGCGCATTATCTTGATGCTGGTTTACCTCAAGACTTCCAAATCATTGATAGTGATGATCAATACCGTTTAATTCGTCGTATCGTAAAATCCATGGCTCTTGATGATAAGCAATGGCCTCCTCGTCAAGGTATGTGGTATATCAATGGAAAGAAAGATGAGGGACTCCGCCCACAACATATTCAGACCTATGGTAACCCCGTGGAAACCACATGGTTAAAAGTCTATCAAGCTTATCAAGAAGCTTGTGATCGTGCAGGCTTAGTGGACTTTGCGGAGTTGTTATTGCGTGCCCATGAGTTGTGGCTGAATAAACCACAAATTTTAGAACACTATCAACACCGTTTTACCAATATCTTAGTGGATGAATTCCAAGATACTAACCGTATTCAATATGCTTGGATCAGGATGTTGGCAGGACAGACTGGTAAGGTGATGATAGTCGGTGATGATGATCAATCTATTTACGGTTGGCGTGGGGCTCAAGTTGAAAATATTCAAAACTTTTTAAATGAATTTCCCGGCGCTGAAACCATCCGCTTAGAGCAAAATTATCGCTCCACCAGTAATATTCTAAAAGCCGCTAATGCCTTAATTGCTAATAATAGCGATCGTTTAGGTAAAAACCTATGGACAGAAGGGGCTGAAGGCGAGCCGATTTCACTCTATTGTGCATTTAACGACCTAGATGAAGCGCGTTATGTAGTAGGGCGTATTAAGCGTTGGCATGAAGAGGGAGGCGCCCTTGCAGATTGTGCCATTCTTTATCGTAGTAATGCCCAATCGCGCATCATGGAAGAAGCGCTATTACAAGCGAATATGCCTTATCGTATTTATGGTGGACAGCGTTTCTTCGAGCGTCAAGAGATCAAAGATGCCCTCTCTTATATGCGTTTAACAGCGAATCGTCACGATGATGCTTCTTTTGAACGTGTTGTGAATACGCCAACGCGTGGAATTGGTGATAGAACCTTAGATGTGGTTCGCCAAGTAGCTAGAGATAACCAAATCACATTATGGGAAAGTGCATTACAGGTTATTGAGCATAAAATGCTAGCAGGCCGGGCTATTGCGGCAATTGCGCGCTTTTTAGAATTAATTGAGACGTTAGCAAATGAAACAGCGGATATGCCGTTGCATGTGCAAACAGACCGTATTATTCGCGATTCTGGCTTAAAAGCGATGTATGAGCAGGAAAAGGGTGAAAAAGCACAAGCGCGGATTGAAAACTTGGAAGAGCTGGTGACGGCGACTCGTCAATTTAGCTATCAAGATGAAGACGAAGATTTAATGCCATTGCAAGCTTTTCTCTCTCATGCGGCATTAGAATCAGGAGAAGGACAGGCTGATGCGTATCAAGATGCTGTTCAATTGATGACACTACACTCGGCGAAAGGGCTAGAGTTCTCACAAGTGTTTATTGTCGGGGTTGAAGAAGGCATGTTCCCAAGCCAGATGTCCTTGGATGAAGGTGGGCGCTTAGAAGAAGAGCGTCGGCTAGCTTATGTTGGTGTGACGCGCGCCATGAAAAAGTTAACACTTACTTACGCTGAAAACCGCCGTTTATATGGTAAAGAAGTGAGCCATCGACCTTCGCGCTTTATTGGCGAGTTACCGAAAGAGTGTGTTGAAGAAGTACGGTTACGGGCGACGGTTTCACGTCCCGTGAATCATCATCGTTTAGGTACACCGATTGTTAGTAATGATACAGGTTACTCCCTTGGTCAACGGGTTAAGCACCCTAAATTTGGTGAAGGTACTATTATTAATATCGAAGGTAGCGGTGAACACTGCCGATTACAAATAGCCTTTAATGGTGAAGGTATTAAGTGGTTGGTTGCTGCTTTTGCACGATTAGAGTGATTGGCTATTTATTGACACTGTTAATTTTTTAAAAGAGAGCAATATAAAAAAACACCCTTACTAATCTAGAAGATAGTTAAGGGTGTTTTTTTTAATGAACATATAATTAACCGAATTAATAATTCCGTTACAGATTATTTTAACGGAGTTAGCTGATGAAAATTACTTCTGTATTATTTGATACTTATTATCCAATTAAGCCTGTGACAAAAATCACTGAGGATTTCTCTGTTGATAAAATGCCCCCTGTGGAGCCTATTTATGAGCAGCGTTTTGATACTTACCATCCTAGTGCTCCTGCCAACCCGTTTGAAGAAGATCTCTATTGTCGATTATTACGACATCAACGTGATTTTGTGCCGCGCATGAATCTCTATTTAAGTGGGGTGATCGGTGCTATCCGTATTGCAACTAATTCTACATCAACATTCTTTAGACGCTCACAACGCCGTATAGAAGCGATAGCAATGGGTTGTAATACAAAAGAAGAGCACTCAAGCCCTGCCAGAAAGGGGTATCTTTCTGGCGCTTTCATTAGTATTGATAATTTAGCTCAATAGTAAGTATGTGCTAACTTCGTCTTAAACGTTGCTGAGTGTAGAGTGCATCTAAAGTAAATAAGATAAGGGCGACCCAAATAAACCCAAAGGTCACTAAACGCTCCGCATCGATTTGTTCTCCATACACCATAGTGGCGAGAATAAACATCAATGTGGGTCCTATATACTGGAAAAATCCTAGGGTAGATAGACGCAAATGTTGAGCTGCTTCGGTAAAGAGCAGTAAGGGTACGGTGGTGATAACCCCTGCAGCAATCAGTAATGTATTTAGCGACCAGCTATTTTCTAACATATTGCTGGTGGGTGAATGGGTAAAAAAGAGGATATAAACTAAAGCAACAGGAAACAGCCACAGTGTTTCTATTGTCATACCCGTTTGTGCATCTACCCCAAGTTTTTTACGTAATAGTCCATATAGGCCGAATGTGACTGCTAAACTAAGGCCGATAACAGGTACAGAGCCGAATTGCCATAATTGGATAAAGACGCCAGTAAAGGCTAAGCTTACGGCGAACCATTGCATACGGCGAAAGCGCTCGCCTAAAAAAATCATACCGAATAACACATTAACTAATGGATTAATAAAGTAACCAAGGCTGGCTTCTAACATAAATCCGTGGTTAACCGCCCATATATAGATAAGCCAGTTACTGGCAATAATCACCGCAGTAAGTGCTAACATTAGTACTTTTTTGGGCTGGCGAACAAGTTGGCGTAAATAGGGCCAATGGCGAGTGATCGACATTAAAAGCAACATAAAGAAGAATGACCATAAAATACGGTGTGTTAAGATCTCTTCTGCGGGCACTTCTTGAATGCTTTTAAAATAGACAGGGGCAATACCCCAGATCAAATAGGCGCCTAGGGCACATAAAACGCCTTTTAAAGTGTTTTTCTGGCTCATGCTATCTCTGGTATTGATGGAAATGAAATATGTGACGGGGTTATCATACCCAATGACATTATCTAATGTGTCATTAGGCATGTTTTTTTACAAGTAATTAATATTAATCTACCCAAGATAATGGATAAGTCGCATCAGCCAACAATATAAGTTGCTGTGCCGCTGGCGATATGAACTTGTTTTTCATTGTGTAATTCAACCCTTGCCACAGAAACTTTATTACCACTACGTAGTATATGACTACTTGCGGTAAAACATTCCCCTCGTCCTGGGCGTAAATAATCAACACGTAGATCGATAGTGCCCATTTTGGCCAGTTTTTGTTCGAGTTGCTCTTGGGATATAGGGGCTAGACGTGTTAGGGCATTACCTACACAGACTAAACCTGCACTTACGTCTAACACCGAGGCTATCATGCCACCATGTAAAATGCGTTGTGCGATATTGCCAACCAGTTTGTCTTGGTAGCGAAATTGGATCTCAGCATAATCTTGTTCGAAGCGAATTAATTCTAAACCTATCAGTTGATTAAAAGGCATTTGATAGACAAAAACATGTCCAATCAACGCTTGTGCTTCTTCCAGTGTTAATATTTTCTCCATTTTAAAGTTCCTCGACATTTTATTATTAGGTTAATGTTTTGTTAATAATAGATGACAAAAAGGTAATTTCCCATTCATCCGATTAATAGAGTGGCGAGAAAATATATGAGATTTAATGGAAATAACGTGTAAAATATGGACGCCTAACGCGAATAAAGCTGATATATAAGCGCTCACGACAAATATTAAGTGCTATCTTTTATATTGTTCACTAATAATACAGGATAATTAACTATGCGTTACATCCGTTCTTTACTCACGGTGATTTTAACCTACCCTGTATGGGGAGTGGCGGCGGAGATATCACCTGTATCATCTCCAACACCGTTGGTTCAGGGCAGTATTATTTCCGGTCTATTACAAGAGTATGATTCACCCTTTGTACTTTACCCTTATGAATCTAATTATATTATTTACACAAAAACCTCCGATATGAATAAAGAGGCGATTGCTAGTTATGATTGGGGTCATAAGGCTAAAAAAGATGAAGTTAAATTTCAGATAAGTCTTGCATTCCCGCTGTGGCGTGGCATTGCCGGGGAAAATTCTGTATTAGCGGCTTCCTATACGCAACGCTCTTGGTGGCAGCTAAGTAATAAAAAAGAGTCTGCGCCGTTTCGTGAAACCAACTATGAACCACAACTATTTTTAGGTTGGGCGACGGATTATCAATTTGCCGGTTGGACATTAAGAGAAATTGAAACGGGATTTAACCATGAATCGAATGGCCGCGCAGAGCCTACTTCACGAAGTTGGAATCGTGTTTATGCACGTTTTATGGCGCAAAAAGGTAATTTCCAACTCGATCTGAAACCTTGGTACCGTTTTAATGAAAGTGCTAAAAATGATGATAATCCCGATATTAATCGCTATATGGGATATTACCGCTTAAAAGCGGGTTATCGTTTAGGCGAAAGTACGTTTACTTTAACAGGGCGTTATAACTGGAGTAGCGGATACGGTGCTGCCGAGCTAGGCTGGAGCTATCCTATTACCAAGCATGTACGCTTTTATACCCAACTATTTAGTGGGTATGGGGAGTCGATGATTGATTATAATTTCCGTCAAACTCGTATCGGTGTCGGCGTTATGCTCAATGATATGCTGTAATTTTCTTCATTCTAGGGTAGCATAACACGACAAGTGGTGATGGCACCTTTATACTGGTGCCTTTTCTTTTACTCCTCATTATCGTTCTTACCAGCTTTTCAGAGGAATGGCGTGTCCACAGCAGAAGTTCTTAATTCAATGCCATCAGCTCAGGTTATTTTGCGCGAAACCTTTGGTTATCAGCAATTTCGACCAGGCCAGCAAGAGATTATTGATACCATTATCACCGGGCGCGACTGTTTAGTCGTCATGCCGACGGGAGGGGGAAAATCGCTTTGCTATCAAATACCTGCGCTTTTGCTTGATGGCTTAACCGTAGTTGTTTCTCCGTTGATTTCCCTAATGAAAGATCAAGTTGATCAACTCTGCTTACATGGTATTGACGCGGCATTTCTTAACTCAACTCAAAGCCGAGATGAACAACTGCAAGTACAAATGCGTTGTCAACGGGGTGAAATAAAACTGTTATATATTGCACCTGAACGCCTAATGATGGAGAGTTTTCTTCACCATTTAGTGCAATGGCAGCCTGCTTTATTAGCGGTGGATGAAGCACACTGTATTTCTCAATGGGGTCATGATTTTCGCCCTGAATACCGAGGAATTGGCTTATTAAGACAGTATCTTCCTGATGTCCCTATTATTGCGTTAACGGCGACAGCTGATAATACAACACGTCATGACATTATTAATCAGCTCGCGTTACGCACTCCTTTAGTTCATATTAGCAGTTTTGACCGCCCAAATATTCGTTATACTTTAGTTGAAAAATATAAACCGCTCGATCAACTTTGGCTGTTTATTCGTGGGCAGAAAGGAAAATCAGGCATTATCTATTGTAATAGTCGCAGCAAAGTAGAAGAGACCGCTGAACGACTAGGTAAGCGAGGATTAAGTATCGCCGCTTATCATGCGGGTATGGATATTGCCACACGAGCGAAAGTGCAAGATGCTTTTCAACGCGATGATTTGCAGATTGTGGTCGCAACGGTCGCTTTCGGCATGGGAATTAATAAACCCAATGTACGTTTTGTGGTTCATTTTGATATTCCGCGTAATATTGAATCTTACTATCAAGAAACGGGACGCGCAGGACGCGATGGTTTACCTGCACAAGCGGTGCTGTTTTATGATCCCGCGGATATGGCTTGGCTACGTCGTTGTTTAGATGAGAAGCCAGAAAGTGAACAAAAAGCGATTGAATCCCATAAATTAAATGCCATGGGGGCTTTTGCCGAAGCACAAACTTGTCGACGTTTAGTGTTACTTAATTACTTTGGTGAACACCGCCAACAAGCTTGTGGTAACTGCGATATTTGCCTTGATCCACCTAAACAATATGATGGGTTAGTGGATGCACAAAAAGCGTTATCTTGCATCTATCGTACCGGACAACGTTTTGGCATTGGTTATATTGTTGAAATTTTACGCGGTGCCAATAATCAACGCATTCGCGATAATGGTCATGATAAATTGCCAGTTTATGGTATTGGTAAAGCCCATAGCCATGAATATTGGATGAGTGTGATCCGCCAATTGATCCATTTAGGTATGGTTGCGCAAAATATCGTTCATCGTTCTGCATTACAATTGACTGAGATAGCTCGACCGATATTGCGTGGTGAGGTGTCATTACCCTTGGCAGTACCACGACTATTAAGCCCAACAAAAAGCCGTTATCAGCAAACAAAAAATAGTCATCGACAGTACGATAGGAAATTATTTGCGAAACTACGCAAATTACGTAAATCTATTGCTGATGAAGAAAATATTCCACCCTTTGTGGTATTTAATGATGTCACACTGATTGAAATGGCGGAACAATGCCCTGTCTGCCCTGATGAATTGTTGTTGATCAATGGGGTAGGACAACGAAAACTAGAACGATTTGGGCCAGCATTTATGACACTTATCCGTGATCATATTGAGGGGTTCGAATAGCGCCAACGAGGAGGAGCCGAATGACAACCACACTTTTTCAGCACATGTGGTTATCTCGTGAAAAGCAATTCTCTGCTTTTACGAATGGTATCTTATTGGACTTTTGGAACCAACGACAGGAAGGCGAATTTACCGGAGTCGATGGCGTGAGCATTCGCTATGCTCATTGGCGCTCTTCATCACACAAAAAAGCGTTGGTGATCTGCTCTGGTCGTAGTGAAAGTTATGTAAAATATCCTGAAGTGGCCTTCGATTTTTATCATCTTGGTTATGATATTTTTCTTCTCGATCATCGGGGGCAAGGATTATCAGGGCGCTTATTAGATGATCCGCAAAAAGGCCACGTAGAAAAATTCAGTGATTATGTCGATGATTTATCGACATTTATTGATACTATCGTTTTGCCTTATCACTATCAGCACTATTTTGCGTTAGCCCATTCGATGGGCGGCGCTATTTTAGCCAGCTACCTATTACGTAAACCTGATATTTTCCAAGCCGCCGCACTGTGTGCGCCGATGTTTGGGATTAATTTACCAATACCACGCTGGGTGGCTAATTTTTTAGTTAACCGTGCAGAACAAAGTGTTTCAGAACGAAATAATTACGCGGTATCAACGGGCAAATGGTTTCCTTTGCCATTTATCTTGAATGTATTGACTCATAGCCATGAAAGGTATCGTCGATACTTACGTTACTATGCCGATTTCCCTCAATTACGTTTAGGTGGGCCGACCTATCATTGGATGAAAGAGAGCCTAGAAACGGGGGATTGGCTGATTGAACATGCAAAAGAGATTAACACCCCTTTGCTAGTACTTGAAGCTGAGCTAGATAAAGTGGTGGATAATCGGGGAGTAAGGGCTTTCTGTGATGGTTATAGTCAGTCCAGAACAAGAGAAGAAAAGCAAAAATTGCCACTTGTGATTGAAGGTGCGCACCATGAAATCTTGTTCGAAATAGATAAGCTACGCTCACAAGCATTAATTGAAATCTGTGAGTTTTATGATAAGCATTTATTTTAATCAGGAATGTGTATGTATTCGATAGTTGCTTCTGATCTTGATGGCACCTTGTTATCACCTAACCACTTATTAACTCCCTATACCAAAGAAACGTTACATCTGCTTATTGAAAAAGGGATCCATTTTGTGTTTGCCACAGGACGTCATCATATCGATGTGGCACAAATTCGTGATGGGCTTGGTATTGACGCGTATATGATCACTTCAAATGGGGCTCGAGTACACAATACGCAAGGCACTCTTATTTTCAGTCAAGATCTTGAACCTGAAATCGTTTATGACTTAGCCCTAATGGTGTTTGATCACCCAGATATTGCAACGAATATTTATAGCAGTGATGACTGGTATATCAATAAAGAAACGCCTGAATTAAAAGAATTTTTTAAAGAATCGGTATTTAATTACCGTCTATTTGAGAAAACAGGCTTCCCAACAACGCAGGTGTGCAAAGTCTTTTTTACCTCAGAAGATCATGAATTGTTAGTTGAGTTAGAAAAGAAAATTAATCAACGTTGGGGCAATAAAATTAACGCAAGTTTTTCGTTGCGTAATTGCCTAGAAATTATGGCGGGTGGGGTATCAAAAGGAGAGGCACTACAAAAAGTCGCTAAGTTGATGCAACATTCAGTAAAAGATGCCATTGCATTTGGTGATGGTATGAATGATAAAGAGATGCTACAGATGGCGGGTAAAGGCTGCATTATGCAAAATGCCCACCAGCTACTAAAAGATCTATTACCGGATATGGAAGTGATTGGCTCAAATGTTGATGATGCTGTTGCACACTATTTACGTAAGTTGTATCAGGTTTAATCACAACCAATGGGATAAATTAAAAGGCGGATAATACTTCCGCCTTTTAGTTTAAGAGCGCAATTTACTTAATGATATTGCAGGGTAAATTGCAGTGTTCCATCAGCTTTGCCTGCGGTGGTAGTCTCAGAAGTTTGTATGTAACCCGCTTCTAAAGGAATAGAAAAATTACCACTGTTATTCTTTTCGCTCACCGTTATCAATTTTCCTAACTCAATGGGTTGGTTTTGGTATTTCACCTGAATGCCATAGCCTTTGGCTGTATTGCTATCATTGGCATTATTAAGGCTAATCGTGCCTGCGGTTTGGCTAGCATCTGGGGTGCCATCGAATTTTATCTTAATGGGTGAAACGGGATCACAATCTAAATCGATATTCACATCTTGTAGACTATCAGGGCTAACAGAGCCAACGCCATTAAAGCTCGATTTTGCCACAGAGCCTAAAGGAACATTAATATTATTATTGATAACTTCACAGCCACTGGAAACAATATTAAGGGGATTAAGGTAAACCTTTGGTTCAGTGCGGCCAGTATTGTCACTGGTGATAAATCCCCCATTGTGATACAAAATCAGCATAGCAACCCATGTGCTTGGAATGGTTTGTGATTTGATATTGTTACGCAGTTTATATAACGTCATTTTTAAAGAAGCGGTATAACTACTACGGTTTAAGTTACTTGTGCAAATAAGGCGATTACTGTAGTTGCCATCAACATTATATAGTCCATCGACATAAGCGGAGCCGGTGCAACCGACAGTAATAGTCCCGTGTAGGGTATAACCGATACCACTAGTCCCTAATTCACGCACATAGGCACTGCCTACTTTAGGGCTGGAAGCTGAAATATAGCCGGGCAAGTAGATCCCCGCTTGTACTGGGCCTGTGATATTCCACCAAGTCCAGCCATACATAGTGCCTAAGTCAATCGTTGCCAGCTCTGTTAAAATAGGCGCGGTTCTTGAAACATAAATTGGATTGTTATAACTCACCGTTCTAGTGGTTGTATCGGCACGATATTCAGCAAAAGCGGTTGATGTATACAAAAGTGCAGACAGACAACCCAAAGTTATATATTTATTCATATTTATCACCTATCTGCAGTCCAGTTGTAAAAATTGAATTTTCTCGAGCGATAGATCGGCGTTTAATGTTGCTTGGCACTGTTCCGTAGCACTATTCCCCCATTTGGCTTGTAGTTGACTACTTGCAGGTACACCATTTAGGAAAACCTCACCATCATTAGCCACAATCCCACTGGAAATCACTTGTCCATCTTGGCTAATTTCAACTTGGCTACCGAATGGTAAAGGTTTACCGTTATAAGAGAGGTTCACTAATACTCTTGCACCCTTGCGAGCTTTAAAATCGGCTAAAACAATCGCGCCTTTCGTTGGGATCACTGTTGTTGAAGTGAGTTCCACATCGTTGTTTCCCTTTAAGGAAGCGGGATCAACCGTTACTCTATTGCGTTCATAACGGGAAACGTTAGGGATAACGGCATAACCTTGAGCATTGGTATATAAACTTTGTGCACTGCTAATTTTCAAATGATCAATATCTTCCGCTTTGATTAAAATAGCGGAGTCATAGATAGTGCGGGATGGGGTTATTCCATCTTGATGGATTAATAACGCGCCAGTTGCTCCCCAATTCACTGACTGGAAACGTTTATCATAGTTATAACCAGCACTGATTTCGCCACCTGAAGCACTATAACTACCATTGATAGCACCGCTATATTCTTGGCGAGTATGGTTATAGTTTTGCGAAATATCATACTGAAGATTGTTATCTTCGAGACGAGTACCACTTAAACTCACAGAACTTATCGAATCACCTTGTTTACTGGTGTTATAACGATAACTTAACCAATTGTTATTGTTGGTCATATTGAACGGTAGGTTAAAGTTAATCGATAAAATTTGATCGGTTAATTCACTTTCTTGCCGTTTATTATAGGCATAAGAAATACTATAACTGAGTGAGCGATAATTAGAGTTAAAGCTTAGGTTGATATTGCGATCGACTCTATCTTGATACCAATAGTATTGCTGATAACCATTTAAAGAGAGGTAACCAAGCTCTCCTAATGCTTGCGATACTGAGATCTGAAACTGTTTTTTCTTACGATAAAGCTGTGAAAAGCGTTCATTCGTGGTTGAAAAATCATAATAATCTTTAGTTGAGTAGCGATAAGACGCTAATGAAAATCCTGTTTTGGTATCCGGTAAATATTTTGAATACTGGACACGATAAGATTGCCCTTGTGCTTTATGGTTATCGATAAGCGTGGTATTTGCATGAGTTATATCGGCTGAAATCGCCCCTAAATAACCCATATTTACGCCGGCACCTATCGCATAAGCTTGATAATCTGCTGAAAGTAGCGTACCTCCATAAAGGGAAAAATTATAAGGTAAGCCGTAAATGGCAGAAGCTTGTAAAAAGGTCGGTTTTCGCTCTGCGCTATCAGCATTATATTTCCCCAAGTCGAGACTATATTTTAAGTTCCCAGCTCGTTGCATCATGGGGACTGCAGAGAAGGGTTGGGAAAATGTACGTTTGCTCCCATCAGCTTCTTCAACAGTCACTTGTAAATCACCACTATAAGAGGTGGGATAGAGATCTGATATTTCAAATTCACCGGGGGGAACAGAGGTTTGATAAATAACACTATTATTTTGGCGAATAGTCACCATTGCGTTGCTTTGTGCAATTCCTCTTACAACAGGAGCAAAGCCACGTTGACTTTGTGGCAACATGCTTTCATCTGAGGCTAATTTAATACCACGATAAGGAACACTTTCTAACACATCATTACTTGATGCGGTTTCACCTAGTGTTAATCGACTTTTTAAACGGCGGATATCGCGTTCAACGTAAGTTTGTAGACTGTTCCATTCTGCGGCGTTATCACTATTTTTGTTGTAAGTGCTGTGATTACGTACACGCCAAGCGCCTAGATTAATACCACTGCGTAATCCTAAAAAGATATTGTCACTGTCTTTTTGGTCTCGATACCAATATTTATTCTGACGATAGGTGTAATTAATAAAGGCTGCATTAATCCCATCATTCCATTCTGTGGGGGATATATAACCTTGCCCATAGTTATATAATGCAATTTGTGGGATCGAAAATGATAATCGCGCACGTGAAAAATCATATTTATATGTAGCATTAGGAATAACACGAGCAATATCCGTTATTTTACTACTATCAGGTTGTTGGCTAAACGCGTCTGTAACGGACCCTTTGACTCCCCAATTGAGTAAATCCTGTTTACTGATTTCAGGTGCCAGCACTTTTTTATCGTCATCAAAAATAAAACGAATTTGACGATTATCGATAAGTTTATCGTTAAGATAAATATCGACAGAATAGACACCAGGAAGTTGTCCTCCTGCATAGGACAGGTAATTCAGACTGTTAATATCTGCAACGTGATTTTCGATACCTAAATTAAGTGCTTCAGGATTAAAAATATCTTCAGCAAGAACAGTATAAGGGAATAAAACAGTCGTGATAGCAATAGCTAACACTCCACGACGATAAAGATTATCTGCCATGTTGATGGGTAATCGTTTTGTAGATACTGCTATCATAGAAAAAGTCATCGCCGTATACTCTTAATTTAATACTTTATCTACAGTCGCACCGTAATCATTGATAAATTGAACGGTAACTTTCTGCGGAATATGATTTTCTTTTAGCAAGACCACTTCTTGGTGAGGATTAACAAAATCATTAAATGGGTAGCGTTTATCACCCACTAAGATATGTTTAATTGTCAGGTGATACGGCGTATCGTTATTTATTACTAACCCTTTATTTTGTTTAGATAATTTCACCTTATCAAAATCAAGTGGTTCAATATCATGGGCACGGAGAAACAATTTAAATTGAGAGTTAATCACTAATTGGAGTTGATTCTCTGGACTTTTTTCCATCGGTGGAATGGATTTGATATTGAGCCAATAAACCACTTCTTGGTTTGATGCCAAAGGTGCTCCGGTATATGAAATTCGCGCCGTGCCTGAACTATCTGGCTCAATACGAAATAGTGGAGGTGTTGCAATAAAAGGTGTTTTTTCATCACCTTGATAAGCTGAAACCCAACTTTGAATTAAATAGGGTTTTTCCTTATCCGTATTCATAATTGGAATACTGATTTCACGTAGATTATCGTCATAGACAAAACGTGTTCCTCCCACACTTATTCCAGCAGCTTGGCTAGCCGTTATGAGGGAAAATAGTAAAAATAATATTAGGGAAATATTCTTTTTCATAAGTGGCCATAAGTTTGAGGAGAGGTGAGAGGGTAATGGTGATTACCCTCATATTTATCATTTATTATTTATATTGGATGCTATATACAGCAGAGCCATTGGCAGGGCCTGGTGTTGCCGCATCAGTTGCTTTATAACGAGCAACGTAGTCTAGGTTAATTTCCGTACCTGTGATCTGTACATCTTGTGAATCGTCATACAGTTTGATTTGGGAAACAGCATCTTTCTCAAATAACGCGATACCTACGTTAGTTGCGCCACCAGAAACTTGATCTATAGCTAAGATATCTCTGTCGCTTGCATCACGAGTACCGCCAAAACGTACGGCTACAGTGGTATCAACAGGGCAGTCGATTAATTTAATGGTAAAATCTTTCAGGCCAGCAACTTCCCCTTTGGTTGCTAAGCTTTTAGAAGAAACTTTGCCTAAGTCGACGGTTAAGTTTTTAGAAGAGCCATCAACAGTACATGCTTGATCGGTTATTTCTCCCGTAAAGTTAATTGTGCCTGATGCTAAAGCAGCAGGTGCTGAGAATATAGAAAGAGTCACTCCTAATGCACAGAGTGATTTATTTAATTTGCTCATGATCGGTCCTATATAAAAAGTAAGCGAACTTACTTTTTAATCTATTTATAAGTATATATGTGTATAAATTTATTTGCATAGACAGTATGCCGATAAAATATAACACTGCTAATTTTTTAAGTTAATAAACATTTACATGAGTTTTTTTGTTCTTACATCAAATTATTTAATATGTCGTAATTTAATTAAAATGATTTTTTATTAAAAGTTTTTAGATATTTGTTGAATAGCTAATTGTTGATAATAAACTTTGCAAGTTTTCATTAATAAATGAATTTTTATTCAAATATAAATAGAATTTATATTCCTTCTCTTTTTTATGCGTTATTAATTGTTTTATTGTTTTTTTATTCAATTCATCTTGAATAAAAATAAGGGGGAGACGTGCATAACCTAAACCATGCTGAATTAAGCTAATTGCTGTCTCTACCGAGCCAACTTGAATGACTTGGGCCTGATTATCAGTATCGGGTGAATCAGGAGAAAGAGAAATACAGCTATGTTTTTGTAATTCCTGCAATAATTCCTCATCTTGTAGTTTCTGTAATGGGCTATCTGGATGTGATACTAAGGTAGTTGTAATGCTTTCTAAAACAATAGGTTGCAGTGATTTAATATAATAAGGTGACACAATTAAATCATATTCTTTTTGCGCTAAAATTTCTGATTTGCTGAGAGAATTCCTATAAATATTAATATCATACTGTTTATTCTGCTTAATAAATTGTGATATTTTGTTCAAAAAAGGATCAGCGACATACATTGGGTCAATTAGTACGTTAATTTTTAACTTATTGTTAAATTTGATATTTTTTGCCTTTTTTTCTAGAGATAATGCTTTTTCTGTCACTTCTCGAGAAAGTGTTAGCAATAGTTCTCCCTCAGTAGTTAATACTGCGCGTCTTTTTTCTAAAGAAAGTATTTCTATACCCAAGGTTTGTTCTAACTTATTGATAGTATAGCTAATTGATGATTGAGTCCTATGTAACACATCAGCGGCTTGAGCAAAGCCACCGTAATCAACAACAGCTTGTAAGGTGATCCATTGGTCTAATGTTGTGCGGGATTTTTCCATAATGGAGTCCTTCTTATTATTGTTTATTAATAATGCATTTTAAACGAAGCTAGCAATATATCTTAGCATTGTTAATAGGTAATAATACGCATTTTTTTTGTGAGTTAAAAAAATATTAACATTATAAGTTGTAATGCTACTTTTTAATTAGAGAAGAATATTTATAGTTATTTTTTATTGTTATCTTTGAATATAACACTTAAATTTTTATTTTTTTATATGTAATTTTTATAACTATTGTTTTTATTTTCATTAATAGTCCACTTAAGTTTTAGTATTTTTTAATATAAATTGTTAATTGATGATTTATATTTCTTATTTGTGTTTTTTATTTTTCTTTTTTCATTTTATTTTTTTATTTTGTTTTTATTAAATATAAATATTAATTAATTTCTTAATTACTTATTTTTTAATAAATATGTTTATCTATTATATTTAAAAATAAAGATAAAAAAGAAATTGGCCAAGTTAGTGTTCACCTCGTGTGAAGAGAAAACAAACCTGCGTATATAATAAATTAATACACTTATCTTTTTTAGACTACTTGTTGGTGTTTCATATAGCAATTTGAATGATTTTTGCTACGTCACGCTGATGCAGCAAGGAAAAGGAGAGGATAATGATAGGTTAAAAAATAAACTAAAATTATTTGACTTAAGTTAAACAAAAATTAAATATGATAAAAATAAGTAAAATAAAATATCGAAAATAGTATTTTAATACTCATTTATTGAGTAAATTTAAGTATAAAAACGTATTTTTGTGATCTTTAGCAATAAAAAAAGATAGGCGTGTTTGCACAAATTTTTGAAGAATACAGAACAAAGATGGCTTTTTATATTGCAAAAATTGATAAACATTAAAATAAGAGAAAACAGTAAGCAACTAAGATGGTCGCTATTATTTCTTAATTCTTTACTTAGTAAGAAGGATCTTTGGTAATAAAAGAGATCTCTATAAGTAAATAGAAAACTAAGTAACATTTTATGATGTTCATATTCCAATATTGTATAATTATATATCGATAAAATAGTTTCATTGTGTTATTAATCATCAATTTTATTAAACAAAAAAGTGAAAAAAAAGTTATTAATAGTGATAGGTAAACGGAGTGTGCATACCTATTGTGGTGTGACATGCGTCATACCAACAGAATAGCTGTTTATAACTGGCTGTTTGTATTGAATGCTAGGCGCATAACAGTGGTAAGAAGAGTGGTAACAAGAAGCAAAAATGCCACTATTTTGGTTTTTTCATTTAAATTAGTGGCATTTTTATTCAAAGTAATAGATGTAATTGACTACAATCCGCCTACTTCTCTTGGTGTTGCACGCATTGAAGTACTAATGGTATTACCCACCATATCTACCCGTGCTTGGAACGGCGGGAATGGTAATGGAATGCCATGCTCTGCAAAGGCTAGCAGAATATTTTGATGGATCTCATGTCTGGCTGGCATTCTATGTCCCATTTCTGCGGCATAAACACGTAACTCGAAGATTTGGATCCCTTGTTGTAGGTCAACCAAGTAAACCTCAGGAGCGGGGTTGTCTAAAATCATGGTAGAGCGTTTAGAGGCTTCTAATAATACATTAGTCACTTGTTCACTATTGCAATCAGCTGGCGCAGGGATGGTCATTACGATACGTGTAATAGAGTCTGATAATGACCAGTTAATAAATTGCTCTGTAATAAATGCTTTATTAGGCACAATGATCTCTTTTCTATCCCAATCGGTGAGCGTGGTGGCTCGCGTATTGATTTTAGAAATATTCCCAGTCAAGTTACGGATAGTAACGGTATCACCAATACGGATTGGCTTTTCAAACAAGATCATTAACCCTGAGATAATGTTGGCAAAAATTTCTTGTAAGCCAAAACCAAGACCTACCCCCATAGCGGCAATTAACCATTGTAGTTTTGACCACTCAATACCTAATAATGAGAAACCAACAATACTGCCTATTAGGGTGATGCTGTATTTCGTTAAAGTGGTAATGGCATAACCTGTACCAGGTGTTAGATCTAAGTGTTGTAAAATTGCCAGTTCAAGCAGTGCTGGCAGGTTTCTTACCAATTGTGCCGTGATAATAATCACTAATATAGCGACTAAGATAGACCCCATGGTAATGGGCTGGATAGTATTGACGCCATTAACGGAGGAAGTCACATCCCATAGTCGGATATTATCGACAAAAGAGAAGGCTGTATTGAGCTCTGACCAGAGTAAAATCATGGACACAAGTGCAATCATGGTCAGAATAGAACGAACTAGACCAATAGATTGTGCACTAATCGCATCAAGGTCAATGGCTTGATCTTCCAACTCTAAGTTAGCGGTACTCTCACCACTGCTGCCAACAATGGTATTCTCATCTTCCCCTTTAGCTCGTTGAGCTAAAATTTCTGCCCGTTTTTGTTTGGCTCGTTCAAAGGCAAGCTTACGACGTTGGATCAGCATCCATCGTTGAATAATATGATAAATAATCAGCAAGGCAAACCAAATCGCCACAGACATCTCTAAGCGACCCAGTAATACGATGGAGGTTGAGAGATAGCCTAAGATAGCCGCGAGGGCAGCAAGAACAGGGGCAACAAGTAAGAACCACCATAAAATGGTATTTATCACATTATCACCAGAGCCATGTTTATCTAAGTAAAGCGGCACATGTGCTTTTTTTAGGCTTGAGGTAATAAAACTTAAAGCAATGCACAATAATAAAAAGCAAAAACGTCCAACTGTTGGCGCAAATTCTCTGTCACTATAGTATTCAAAGGTGATAAGCGACATCATTAACGGCACAATGACGAAAATCGACAGTTGATAAAAGCGCATCGCTTTTTTCACACGACTCTCTTTCCATTTAAATTGCGCGATAAATAACCCATTAGGGCGAGCAAAGGTAGCACTTATCATAAATAGCCATAGCACGGGGGCTGCGGCAGTTACACCATAACCAATCGCTCCCGCCATGGGATAACGCCATTCGACACTTTGTAAACCATATCCTACGGCAGACCATAATAGCGGTAGTGGTAAGGCGATTAATATTGACCAAAATACGGTACGCACCGTTAATGAGAAATGATCTTGAGTGACTTTACCAATGCGATTACTGACTCTTTCAAGAAACGCATTGTAATGCTTACGGGTACGAAGACTAAAACCGACAATAGATAGGGTGACCAGTAGATAGATAAAGGTATCTTGGTTTTTGAGCATGTTAACCGCAGCATGCCCTAATTGTGAGAAAGTATCTAATGAGAGTAGGCGAGTAATATCTTTAATTAATAAAACCGGATAATTGAGTTTTATTGGGCTGATATCGGCCACCCAGAACATATAGCGGTTTGTGGCATCTTTTGTCTCTTTTAAGGCATCCGCAAGTTGTGTGGTGGCTACTTTAAGCTTGGTCAGCTCTAAGATTTGGGAGTCATAACCGGATAAAAGAGAATTGAGTAACTCTTGGCGCGCTTGAATGAGGGAGTCAAAAATATATTGCTGAGCTTCTGGTAGCTTTGAGCCATCGGCAGTTTCAGGAGGTTGGATTTTGCCTAGGTTTTCTAGCATCTCTTCATAGCCTAATCGTTCAACACGTAACTGAACGATATCTCTATCCAGCTCTTGAGAGCGGGGCATTTCAGGTAAGCGAGCCAATTGTGTTCTTAATGCTTCACCTAATGCCGTAGAGCCACTTAACCATTGGGCTTGCTCTCGAATGGTTGTGAGTGTCTGTCTTACTTGTTGGGTTTGTTGTGTTGTTAGACGCTGTTTTTCGGTTAACTCACTCATTTCTTGCGTCTGTTTATTGAGGATCTGAGAAAGTTGACGGTTAGTCTCGATTTGCTTAGTCAGAAACTCGGGGAGTTCGCCCCCTTGCTCGGCGAGCATTTCTGTCTTTTCTAAAGCGAGATCTGCCACTTCTTGGCGCTTAATATTCAGTAAACTACGCAATTGTTGCAGTTGTACATCAAGTCGTTGATAACGTTTTTTAAATAGCTCCAAGCGCAGTCGAGTAATTTCTTGACGATTATTAGCAGAAAGTTGCGCCATTTCCAGCTCATTAACCATCGCTTTTCGTGCTGTGACTTCAGCTTGGGTTAATTTATTTTGTGCTTCTGCTAGTGGGGTGTTTGATGCCCCTATTGCCGCTAAACGCGCCGTTGCATCACTTAGTAAACGACGAGCTTCTGAAAGTTGCTGAGGGAGTAAATTGAGTGATTCGCTGATTTCACGGCTTTTATCTTGCTCTTGTTGTTGTAGCCGAGCTTGTTCCATCAGTTGGCTACTCACTTGAATGATTTTTTGCTCAAGCTCAGGAATAGTAATTTTTTCTGGAATTGTTGGAACTGAGTGACTCTCTTCGAGTAATTTAGCCCTTAACTCTTGAGTGATCTGCGGATATTCATCAATAGTCTTTTGATAATTATCCGCATTAACTTGAGCTTTTTCACCATCATTTATCCAATTGATGGTGCCTTGTAGCGCCTGAACAGTTTCAATATCTTGAGGATTAGTACTGCCTTCAAGTTGTTTGATATCTTGACGTAATTTATCAACATCCGCAGCAAACACCGAAGTATTGAATGAGATAGTCAGAAAAAAGCTAAAAAGTAGACTGATTATCAGGCGCACAAGGTTTACTCCGAATTACGAATTATTCATTAATGGTATTATTATCGCAGGCCTTATGATCAGTGCCTGTGGCATTAATGATAGAGCCTAGTAGTTCTCCCATTAATGTTACAGAGCCGTTCATCAGATCTTTATTTAATTGAACACTATTTTCAGGGAAGAGGTTAATAACGGTCGAGCCTAATTTAAAGCGTCCCATCTCTTCACCTTTTTTCAGAAATATAGCGCCAACTTTATCCGCTTGAGGATAAGTCCAACGTTTAATAATACCTTCACGTGGTGGTGTTACCATGCCACACCAGACCGTTTCAATACTCCCTACAATGGTCGCTCCAACAAGAATTTGTATCATGGGACCAAATTGGGTGTCAAAAAGGCAAATAATACGTTCATTACGAGCAAATAAGTTAGGAACATTTGCCGCAGTTAAAGGATTAACAGAAAAGAGATCGCCGGGGACATAAATCATCTCTTTTAATAACCCATCGCAAGGCATATGAACACGGTGGTAATCCCGTGGTGAAAGATAGGTTGTAATAAATTGCCCATGGCGGAACTGGTCGGCCAAGGTAAAATTACCTGCTAGCAACGCTTCAAGGGTGTAAGAGTGCCCTTTGGCTTGTAAAATTTGATCGTCTTGGATCTGACCAAGCTGACTGACAGCGCCATCTGCGGGGAGAGCCAGTTGGTTATCTCCTTCAACAATAGGGCGAGCGCCATCTTTTAATGCACGAATAAAAAACTCATTAAATGTTGCATAAGCCTGAAATTGGCTCTCTTTCGCTTCATTCATATCAACTTTATATGCGCGAGCAAACATTTTGATAGCAAATTGAGTAACGCTACCCGCTTTTTTATTGGCAAACCAACCAGCTAGCTGTGTTAGCCATAATTTAGGCAATAGATACTGTAGTTTAATTTTTAGCTTGTCCAAAATGGCAACCTCTGGGATCGAACGATAAAAAATCGACAAAAGGGGTCTATTGTACCCACCCTTAATAGGGTTGTCAGTGAATCTATGCTTAAGAGTCTAAATTAATATTTTTACGCACTTTCACCTGACTCATACTTTCTAAAATACGATGATAGTTTTCAAATCGGGTTGGTGCGATTTCACCTTTATCTACGGCTTCGGTGATCAAGCAACCCGGATCGTCATTATGCTTACAATCACGGAATTTACAGCCTCCTAAGAAAGGTCGAAACTCAATAAAACCTTTGGTCACTTGCTCAGGTGTTAAATGCCACAAACCAAATTCACGTACCCCCGGTGAATCAATAACATCGCCTCCTAGAGGGAAATGGTAAAGGCGCGATGCGGTGGTGGTATGTTGTCCAAGCCCTGAGTTGTCAGAGACTTGATTGACCAGAATACTTTCTTCCATTGGTGGTAAGAGAGTATTGAGAAGGCTCGATTTACCCACACCTGACTGGCCAGCAAAAATAGAGATGCGGCCAATTAATGCTTGAGTTAATGCTTCTAATCCCTCTTTGGTATAGCTTGAGACTTCAAGCACTCGATAACCAATATCTTTATAAATTTGCATCCACTCACTTACCATCGCTCGGCTTTCTGCATCTAACATATCGACTTTATTCAATACAATAAGGGGTTCGATATTTAAGGTTTCACAAGCCACTAAGTAGCGGTCGATAATATTAAGTGAAAGCTCAGGTAAAATGGCTGAA
This sequence comes from Proteus mirabilis ATCC 29906, assembly GCF_000160755.1. Lineage (GTDB taxonomy): Bacteria > Pseudomonadota > Gammaproteobacteria > Enterobacterales > Enterobacteriaceae > Proteus > Proteus mirabilis. Next base: position 180,907 of record NZ_GG668581.1, on the reverse strand, counting down.
ACAATAATAATTTGATCGATATTAGCGGCAATAGGTTTAATACCATCATAATAATCTGGGCGAGTGAGTACAGAAGTACGCTCATGAACAGCTTCTACAATGCCATTGACGCGCACATTTTCTTGGGTTTGTAATGCAGGGCGCCACACCACTCTATCGCCTGTGACTAGGGATGAAATAGTACGGCGAATATTACAACGGGTAATAGAGCCATCTGCAGCTTCAATATCTGCATGTTGCCCAAAGCGACTGATAACGAGGCCTTCGGTCGCTTCGCCTAATTGTGTATCGTCTAATTCAACGTGATTTTTTTTCTCTTTGCTTTGCAAACGCTTTTTATGATTTTCTTGTACTCGGCGTTGCTGGCCTTTAGATAATTTACGTTTTGTCACCGATCCTCACTTGTGTTATTCGGTTAGATGTTCTTTTGTCGTGCTTATTGAGTAAACGCGCTATGATAAAGGTTAAAATATCATGTCTCACTCTAAGAAACAGCTAGGATATATTATGTCAAAAAGCGAGAACAATCTTATCTGGATAGATCTGGAAATGACTGGCCTTGATCCTGAACGCGATCGTATTATTGAAATTGCCACTATCGTCACCGATCCCCAACTTAATATTTTAGCTGAAGGTCCCGTTATTGCCGTACATCAATCGGATAAATTACTCGCCTCGATGGATGAATGGAATACTACAACACATACGGCAAGTGGTTTAGTTCAGCGGGTTAAAGAAAGTCAGTATGATGATGCGGCTGCACAACAAGCCACTATCGAATTCCTTGAAAAATGGGTGCCACAGGGTGCATCACCGATCTGTGGTAATAGTGTGGGGCAAGATAGACGTTTTCTATTTCGCTATATGCCTGAATTAGAAAAATATTTTCATTATCGTTATCTCGATGTCAGTACACTAAAAGAGTTAGCTCGTCGCTGGAAACCTGAAATCCTTGAAGGATTTAAGAAAAATAATACTCATCAAGCGTTGGATGATATTCGAGAATCTATTGCAGAATTAGCCTATTATCGCCAAACCTTTATTAAAGAGTAGAAATTAGCGGATTGATGGCTGATATTGCATCATTGTGACGATTTTATCGTCATGCAATCAAAAAAACGCATTTTTTTACTGATAAGGGCTTGCGGTTAAGCATTTTTCTCGTATAATGCGCTTCCCGTACCGATGAAGAATTTCGTTTGTACGGGTGTAAGAAAGACGCGGGAATAGCTCAGTTGGTAGAGCACAACCTTGCCAAGGTTGGGGTCGCGAGTTCGAGTCTCGTTTCCCGCTCCAATCTTTCTTCGATAGTTATCAGTATTAGCGACGCGGGAATAGCTCAGTTGGTAGAGCACAACCTTGCCAAGGTTGGGGTCGCGAGTTCGAGTCTCGTTTCCCGCTCCAAATCTTTCTTCGATAATTATCAGCACAAAACTTACCAAATGCGGGAATAGCTCAGTTGGTAGAGCACAACCTTGCCAAGGTTGGGGTCGCGAGTTCGAGTCTCGTTTCCCGCTCCAAATCTTCTTCCAAAGACTTCAATAAACTCAGTAAATTCTTATAAATCAAAGCGTTTGTCGTAATAGCATTAGCTAAGTTGTTTTTAGAAGTCGGCCTGTCTCTCTATGATAAGAATATACAGTAAGATATTTTTACCCTAAAAGTCGCCGAGTAAGCAGGGCTTGCATGTCTCGTCTGCCATCCGCAATAATAAAGATAACCACTTGTTTTGCTATTGTGTGATAGATGACACGATAAGGTTTAAAAAAGATTTGCTGATATTCACGAATACCTAAACTTTGTAATTCCTTTGGAATACTGCCTTTCATAGGAAAGTTAGCCTGTGTATTAGTGACCTTAAGCAGCTCATCTAATACATAATCTGCATTATCTATGCTGTCGTGGTCGGCAATATAGTTATTGATGTCCTCTAAGTCTGTTTCGGCATCTTTCGTCATTACCACTTTATAGGACGCCATTACGATTATTTCCTTTTACTTTTTAAACGCTGAACAACGCTTTTTATATCTTTTACTTCACCTGCTTCAACTTGTTGCTGACCTAACGCCAATATTTTAAGTAAGGCTAATGTTTCCTGTGTCTCTTCATAAGAGGTAATATCCTGAATAACCGCTTTTGCTTCGCCATTTTGAGTAATAATCATCGGTGCACCAGATTCAGTGAGTTTAGTCATCACTTCGGCGACATTAGCTTTTAAATAACTAATTGGTTTGATTTGTTCTGAGTAACGCATATCTACCTCAATCAATAAGACTAAATTAAGTCTAAAAAAAGTCTAATCTGAGTGTGAAGAGATAAAAGCTAAAATGCAATATAGAAAACCTTTAGCGAAAACCGCTTAATGAACAGTCCAACTCTATGAGGTCACTTCAACAGGGCGGGGAGCAGTCACGCATAAGCAACAATACAAAGCGTTATTTTGTTTAATAACACCCAAATAAAGCTATTGCATTCTAAAAGTCACAAGGACATAACTATGGACAGGAAATAGCAATGCTTGTATAAAATATAACCAAAAAATCTTTATTTTCTCTCTCACTTTTTAAAAATGAGTCTACACTGTGGTAGGTGCAGATCAGCGATTGTAGCTAATACACTTAAAGTGAGTGACCCATTGCAGTGCAGAAAAAGGGAAATCGATAACAGCAAGAAAGATCAAGCTATTTTTTTGTGATCTATCTTTGATCTTTGCTTGCATTTCTATTTAGCCAGCACTAGAATGTGCGCCTTTCCTCGTTTAGGGGGGAGCTAAACCTCAGATCAATTTTTGTTGTTTAGGTTTTTATTCTGTTAAATATACTTTGAAGAGTATTTTTTATGAAGAAAAGTATTTTTATGACTTTTCTTTGGAAAAAAGAGCCCGAGTTCCACTTATCTTAATATTCTTATCGAAATAAATTATCCACAATAAGATGCTCATAATCCTTGCATCTAGCACTAATTTATTTTTTTACTGCACAGAGTTATCCACAGGCTGCTATCATTGAGTCATTAGCATATTATGCTAGTGAGTTAAATATTGCTTTTATCTATCCAATTGATAAGTAAGTTTATTTTTATTTTTTTTAATTTGTGCCACACTTCGCTTGAATTTTTTCTTCATATTGATAGACAAAGAGTTTTTATTTTATTCACAGGTGAAATTATCTCATCTTATGAGTATGCGTATCATGTTAAAAACTAAGCATCACGAGGTAGGCCCTTAGTTATTGCCCTTACTAGACGTTTTTGTTGTGAAGTCTGTATTTTTAGTGTTTTTTCTTCTCTTTTGGCTTTCTGTTGGGCGATAGCCCAGTGCAAATGTTCATCTAAAACCTCCCCTAAACCAAAGCGCTCTTGCAAGGCCAGTACAATTTTGTCCTGATAAGGGGCATTGCCTAACGCAACACTAATATTTCTTAGCCAACGTAAATAGCCAATTCGTCGGATCGGTGAACCTTCTGTAATACGCAGAAATTTTTCTTCACTCCATTGGAATAGATCCAGCAATTCTGGTGTATGTAAGGCACGGCGCGGAGAAAAATCATCTTCCTCTGTGAGCGAAGAAAAACGATTCCATGGGCAAATTAATTGGCAATCATCACAACCATAGATACGATTGCCCATCAAAGGGCGAAATTCTTCAGGAATAGCGCCTTCAAGTTCAATCGTTAGGTAAGAAATACAGCGACGAGCATCAATGGTGTAAGGCTCTACGATGGCGCCTGTTGGGCAAGTGGTCATGCAAGCTACACATTTACCGCATTGCTCTTCAACGGGAGAATCAATAGGCAAAGGTAAATTAATTAATAATTCACCGAGAAAAAACCAAGAGCCAGCCTGATTATTGATAACAAGTGAGTGTTTACCAACCCACCCAAGACCAGCTTTCACGGCCAATGGTCGTTCCATTATCGGCGCTGAATCAACAAAAGGGCGAAAATTAACAATACCTTGATATTCAAACTGTTGGCAATATTGCGTAATTTTTTCACCTAATTTTTTAAGGCGTTGTCTTAATACTTTGTGATAATCTCTACCTAATGCATAACGGCTAATATAGCCTTGCTCTGGATTATTAAGGGTACGAGCAAAAGCGGCATCTGTTGGCAAATAGTTCATTCTGACGCTGATCACACGCAATGTGCCCGGCACCAATTCATGGGGTCTTGCTCGAGTCATGCCATATTTAGCCATCCATGCCATTTCACCATGATACTGTTTATCTAACCAAGCTTGTAAACGAGGCTCTTCGAGCGATAAATCAGTATCGCAAATTCCTGTTTGTTGGAATCCTAGTTCAGTTCCCCAACGTTTTATATTTTGAGCAAGGTGATGAAGATCGAGTGATGACATGAGCAACCGAAATAATAGCTAATAGGTGAGTCCTAAGAGTGCGCAGTGTATCATAGTGCAACGATAGGAAAAATCCTCGTAAGAAATAGATTTATGGTATGGTTATTTGAAATTGATTCTGATAATAATTTACTTTAAGTGAATATAAAAATGGTCTGTTTGCATGTGCTCTAACATGCTATTAACTAAGTCGTTATTACCTAACAATAGATTGTATGAATATGAAAGAATGGGTTGTTACATTAGAAGATGAAGCTGCAACAGTAAAACTAGGGCATTCAGTCGCAATGGCGACAAATAACCAAGGGCTTATTATTTATTTATTTGGTGATCTAGGGGCAGGGAAAACCACCTTTAGCCGCGGATTTTTACAAGCTTTAGGTCATCAAGGTCATGTTAAAAGTCCGACATATACCTTGGTAGAGCCTTATATGCTGACACCACGCCCAGTCTATCATTTCGATCTTTATCGCTTAGCTTCAGCGGAAGAGTTAGAATTTATGGGGATACGTGACTATTTTGCACAAGATCCACTGTGTCTCATTGAATGGCCTTCTCAAGGGGAAGGGTTTATACCTAATGCGGATTTAGAGCTTCATTTAAGCTATGAAAATGAAGGTCGTAAAGCCCATTTTATTGCCCTTTCACAGAGAGGGAATGCTGTTTTATCCCGTATTCAGTCTGCATAAAGGAATATTGATTATGTCGAGTCTCATCACTATTGTGAGCCAATGTCAGCGTTATATTGCCACCTTTTTGTTGGTTGTTCTGTCACTTTTTGTGGTGCAAATAGCACAAGCCGCTACGGTAACAGAAGTGAAGGCCGAAAATGGGGATGTGGCTACAACACTTACATTTTCGTTTAGTGGTGGGAAACCAAGCTATAGATATTATTCACTGAAAAATCCAGATAGGTTAGTGATGGATTTTAAGCAAGGTAGCCAAATAACGGGTTTACCTGTGACATTAAATCGTCAGCAATTAGCACAAAAAATTCGCACGACACAATCAAAAGATAGCCAATATCAAAGTATGGTGGTAGAGCTTGCCAAACCAGTGGTGGTGACGGAGCGCTTGTTAAATAGCAATGGTGAATATAAGTTAGTACTTACTATCAAACCTATTAATGCTCGACAAAATAACAATACATCAACGACGGTCAGTGTAGTGGCGTTATCAGCAAACAAAGCCACAAATACGGTGGCTAATCAACAGATGGCGCCTTTAGTGAGTACACCTAAGCAACCCGTTGCACCTGTAGTACCAGTAAAGCCTCGCACAACCTCGAATAAGCCCGCATCGAGCGATCGGCAAATAATTATTGCGATTGACGCAGGGCATGGGGGCCAAGATCCCGGCGCTATTGGGCAAAAAGGTAATCGTGAAAAAGATGTTACCTTAAGAGTGGCAAAAAAATTAGAAGCGATTTTGCGTAATGATCCTATGTTCAAACCCGTTTTAACCCGCAATGGCGACTATTTTATTTCTGTTGCTGGACGCTCTGAAGTGGCCCGTAAGCAAGGTGCCAATATGTTAGTGTCTATTCATGCCGATTCTGCACCTAATCGCAGTGCGCGCGGGGCATCTGTTTGGGTATTGTCAAATCGTCGCGCGAATAGTGAATTAGGTAAATGGCTTGAACAAAGCGAAAAACAATCAGAGCTTCTCGGTGGCGCCGGTGATGCACTCGCAGAAGGGGTTGATCCCTATTTAAGCCAAGCAGTATTAGATTTACAATTTGGTAATTCACAGCGTGTAGGCTATGACGTTGCGGTAGCGGTGTTATCTGAACTTAGAAAAGTAGGATCATTACATAAAAAAACACCAGAGCACGCCAGCTTAGGGGTTTTACGTTCACCTGATATTCCGTCTATTTTAGTCGAAACAGGTTTTATTAGTCATGCCGCTGAGGAACAATTGCTGATTTCAGATGCTTACCAAGAGAAATTAGCCGCTTCAATCTATGCCGGATTAAAAAATTACTTTCTCGCTCATCCCTTACAGAATGGGCCAAAATAAAGATAAACGTGGGATAAGGTAATGGCGATTAATTTATTACCTCCTCAGTTAGCAAATCAGATTGCAGCAGGGGAAGTCGTTGAAAGACCCGCTTCTGTTGTTAAAGAGTTACTTGAAAACAGCTTAGACGCGGGTGCGACAACAATTGATATCGATATCGATAAAGGTGGCGCTAAGCTAATTCGTATCCGCGATAATGGATGCGGCATTTCCCGTGATGATTTGAAGTTAGCACTTGCTCGCCATGCAACAAGCAAAATATCGACACTGGATGATCTTGAAGCCATTATGAGCATGGGGTTTCGTGGTGAAGCCTTAGCCAGTATCAGCTCTGTATCACGTTTAACCTTAACATCTCGTACCGCATCTCAGGAGGAGGCTTGGCAAGCCTACGCCGAAGGGCGTGATATGACAGTGGCAGTCAAGCCAGCAGCACATCCGGTGGGGAGCACAGTTGAAGTGCTCGATCTTTTTTATAACACTCCTGCAAGACGTAAATTTTTACGTACCGAAAAAACAGAGTTTGGTCATATAGATGAAGTAGTACGTCGTATAGCCTTATCCCGCTTTGATGTGTCAATTAATTTAACCCACAACGGTAAGCGGGTGCGTCAATATCGCGCTGCGAAAGAAACTCATCAGCATCATCGTCGTTTAAGTGCTATCTGTGGTAATCATTTTGTTGATCAAGCAATGCAACTGACGTGGGAGCATGGTGATCTGGCAATAAAAGGCTGGGTAGAGCATCCTTTAGCTCCAGTGCAAAGCAGTGAAATACAGTACTGTTATGTCAATGGGCGCATGATGCGCGATAGATTGATTAACCATGCTATTCGTCAAGCATATGAAGGTTATTTGCAAGGTGAGCAGCAACCTTCTTATGTGCTTTATTTAACCGTTGACCCTCATCAAGTGGATGTCAATGTGCATCCTGCCAAACATGAAGTGCGTTTTCACGAATCGCGCTTAGTACACGATTTTATCTATCAAGCTGTCTTGAGTGTGTTAAGGCAGGTTACAGAAGATACGTTATCTTTAGATGAAGAGGATAATGGGGCTTTAACTGCCACAACATTTCCTGAAAATCGCCAAGTTGCGGGAGAAAATGTTTTTTCGCAGCCTTATCAAGCACCAGTAACCTCATCTACGCAAAAAAAGAGCACGGGAGCTTACCAAGGAAGTGCAGGAAAAGGGTTAACAGATACGCAAAAGAGTCCCCAAAAAACGCTAGATACACGTCAGTTTGGTGAGAGTTATCAACGTACGCAAGGCATGCTTTATCAAAAAATGATGCAAGAAAGTGCGAGCGATGTTGAAAATAAAGAAAAAATACCCCTATTTCCCCCTCGTCCCCCATTGAATTTGGTTGATGTTGGTCATACAACGAATAACAATGAAACAAATGTAATTTCAGTGGTGCCTCGTTCTGTTAATGCCAGCGCAGCGCAAACAGATTATACTTTTGGCCGGGTATTGGCGATTTATCAGCAGAAATATGCGTTAATTGAATCTTCGCAAGGTCTAGGGCTGTTAGCATTGGAAGAAGCTGATTTTCTGTTAAAATGTGCCCAGTTATTGCCAGAAAATGAAAATCTGAAACCCCAACCTTTGCTAGTGCCTTTAAAAGTCACACTCAGTAAAGATGAAATTAATACATTTAAGCAGTTTCAGGCGTTAATCAGTGATTTTGGGATTGTTATCGACATCTCTCATGGTAAAGCGACGATCCACGCGGTCTCGTTGCCTTTGCGACAGCAAAATTTACCTGAATTACTGACAAAGCTATTAGCTTATTTGGCAACAGAAAAATTATGCTCTAAACAACAAATTGGGCATTGGTTAGCAAAACAGTTAAGTCATGAGTCGGGTGTTTGGTCACAGGCTCAGGCAGTAGGATTATTGGCTGATATTGAACGATTATGTCCACAATATGTCAGACAGCCGTCCAAAAACTTATTACAATTAATAGAATTACAACCTGTGGTAGCGGCACTGAATAATGAGCGAAGTAAAAACGCAAATAAAACCTAAAGCAATCTTTCTGATGGGGCCAACAGCCTCTGGTAAAACCGCATTAGCCATTGCGCTAAGACAAAAACTGCCCGTTGATCTTATTAGTGTTGATTCTGCTCTTATTTATCGTGGTATGGATATTGGTACTGCGAAACCGGATGAGACAGAGCAGTCGCTTGCACCACATCGTTTAATTGATATTCTAGATCCCGCATTACCTTATTCTGCCGCAGACTTTCGTAAAGATGCGTTAAAAGCAATGGAAGAAATTACGGCTGCAGGACGAATTCCACTATTAGTGGGCGGGACTATGCTATATTTTAAAGCGTTATTAGAAGGCTTATCACCTTTACCCAGTGCTAATCCAGAAATTCGTGCTGAAATCGAAAAAAAAGCAGCCGAACAAGGGTGGGAGGCAATTCATCAAGAGCTAGCATCCGTCGATCCCGTTGCGGCCAAACGGATCCATCCTAATGATCCTCAACGCCTTTCTCGTGCACTGGAAGTTTACCTGATTTCAGGTAAATCGATGACAGAATTAACTCAAATATCAGGCGAAGCATTGCCTTATGATGTTTATCAGTTTGCGATTGCTCCGAAAGATAGAAATGTACTTCATCAACGCATTGAAGCACGTTTTAAACAGATGTTAACGTGTGGCTTTGAAGATGAAGTAAAATCATTATACCAACGGGGCGATCTGCATGAAGATTTACCTTCTATACGTTGTGTCGGCTATCGCCAGATGTGGTCATATTTATCCGGCGAAATCGACTATGATGAGATGGTTTATCGAGGGATCTGCGCTACCCGGCAATTAGCGAAGCGACAAATCACTTGGTTAAGAGGTTGGCATGATGTTCATTGGTTAGATAGTGAAGATTTTGAACAGTCTCTTAACACTGTTTTGCAGGTAGTTAGTGCATAGATGGTAGGTTTGTGTAAAATTGATAGTTGCTAAAGTGCAATTTTTGAGTAGTTCATTTTTTCGAACCATTAGGTTCTAGTATAAAACAACAAAATAAGGAAAACATAGAATGGCTAAGGGGCAATCTTTGCAAGATCCTTTTCTGAACGCATTACGTCGTGAAAGGGTCCCTGTTTCAATCTATTTGGTAAACGGCATTAAATTACAGGGTCAGATCGAATCTTTTGACCAATTTGTTATTCTGCTGAAAAACACTGTTAGTCAGATGGTATACAAACATGCTATCTCTACCGTAGTACCTTCTCGTCCTGTTTCTCATCATAGCAATACAGGTACCAACCAAGCGGGTACAAACTACAGTGGCGGTAACGCGACTCAGCAGGATGATGTTGCAGAATAATTATCAAATATTATTCTTAATATAATAAAAACATAGGTAGGGAGACTTTACCTATGTTTTTCCTGTTTTTATAAAGTCCATGAGGTTTCGCCTTTGTTTGATCGTTATGAAGGTGGCGAATTAGCCGTTTTAGTGCACGTTTTCTTTTCGCAAGAAAAGGATATTGATGACTTGCAAGAGTTTGAATCTTTGGTGACATCTGCCGGTGTAAAACCAGTTCAAATTATTACAGGGAGCCGTAGAGCGCCTCACTCCAAATATTATGTGGGAGAAGGTAAGGCGGAAGAAATCGCAGAAGCAGTAAAAGCGAGTGGTGCAGATGTGGTGTTATTTAATCACGCACTCTCACCGGCACAAGAACGAAATCTGGAAAGACTTTGTGAATGTCGTGTGGTTGATCGCACGGGAGTTATCCTCGATATTTTTGCTCAACGAGCAAGAACTCACGAAGGAAAGCTACAGGTAGAACTCGCTCAGTTACGTCATTTATCAACCCGTTTAGTTCGAGGGTGGACACACTTAGAACGACAAAAAGGGGGGATTGGATTACGTGGCCCTGGCGAAACACAGCTTGAAACGGACCGACGTTTGCTCAGAGGCAAAATTAGTCAAATTCTAATGCGTCTAGGCAAAGTTGAACGTCAGCGTGAACAAGGACGACAAGCGCGAAGTAAAGCTGATATTCCAACGTTATCTCTGGTGGGTTACACCAATGCGGGTAAGTCGAGTTTATTCAATCGTATAACCTGTGCTGATGTGTATGCTGCTGATCAGTTGTTTGCGACACTGGATCCTACCTTAAGACGAATTCAGGTCGATGATGTTGGTACCGTGGTGTTAGCTGATACGGTTGGTTTTATCCGACATCTACCTCATGATCTGGTGGCGGCATTTAAGGCAACGCTACAAGAAACACGTGAAGCGACATTGCTTCTTCATGTTATTGATGCCGCTGATAGCCGTTTTGAAGAGAACATTCATGCAGTTGAAAATGTATTAGAAGAGATTGATGCTCACGAGATACCGACACTGTATGTGATGAATAAAATTGATCTTCTTGAGGACTTCACCCCAAGAATTGATCGAAATGAAGATAATTTACCTGTTAGGGTTTGGGTTTCTGCACAAACAGGTGAAGGTATTCCTCTGTTATATCAGGCGTTGACAGAGCGCCTTTCAGGTGAGATCGCACACGTTGAATTGCGTTTACCGCCAGAAGAAGCAGGGCGATTACGTAGCCGTTTTTATCAATTACAGGCTATTGAGCGTGAATGGATTGAAAAAGACGGTAAAGTTGGGCTAATCACCCGAATGCCTATGGTAGACTGGCATCGACTTTGCAAGCAGGAGCCTACTTTATTGGATTACGTGGTCTGATAATTGGCCATACTAAAGAACATTAACTGAGAGCTGGCGATGAAATCGGCTCTTAAGCCTGATAAATCTAATCATAATAATGGAGCTAGAACATGGCGTGGAATCAGCCCGGTAACAACGGACAAGACCGCGACCCGTGGGGGAACCGAAACGGCGGTAATAATAACGGCGACGGGAACTCTAACGGTAATCAAGGAGGTCGGGATCGTAAAGCATCAGATCTCGATGATTTGTTCCGGAAACTGAGTGCAAAACTTGGCGGTTTCGGTGGTAAAAAAGGAGGAAACTCCTCTTCTGGGCAAAATGGCGGACCTCGTGGTAATGCTGGAAACGTATTAGTTTCTCTTGCATTAGGTGCTGTGGTTGTCGTTTGGGCTGCCAGTGGTTTTTATACCATTAAAGAAGCCGAACAAGGTGTTGTGACTCGTTTCGGTAAATTTTACCAAATCGTCGAGCCTGGTTTAAACTGGAAACCGACTTTCATTGATGAAGTTCAGCCTGTCAACGTAAAAACCATCCGTGATTTAACTACGGGTGGCATGATGTTGACATCAGATGAAAACATGGTTCAAGTTGAGATAAACGTTCAATATGTTGTCTCAGATCCAGAAGCATTTCTCTTTAATGTCACAACGCCAATGAATAGCCTAGGACAAGCGACAGACAGTGCCGTCCGTGGTGTCATTGGTCGTTCAGAAATGGAAAAGATCCTGACATCGAACCGTTCAGAAATTCGTGATCAAACCCGTCAAGAATTAGAAGAGACGATCCGCCCTTATAAAATGGGGATCTCCATTGTGGACGTCAACTTCCAAGTTGCTCGCCCACCAGAAGCGGTAAAAGCGGCATTCGATGACGTAATTGCGGCACGAGAAGAAGAGCAGAAAACCATTCGTCAGGCTGAGGCTTATAAAAACGAAGTGTTACCATTAGCGAAAGGTAACGCACAACGTATGATTGAAGAAGCAACCGCTTATAAAACGAGTGTGGTGATGAAAGCAGAAGGTGAGGTGGCGAGTTTCGCCAAAATCTTACCTGAATATCGCGCAGCACCGGAAATTACTCGTGAGCGTCTGTATATTGAAACAATGGAAAAAGTGTTGTCGAAAACACGTAAAGTCATTGCCAATGACAAAGGTAACAGTATGTTGGTTCTGCCTTTAGAGCAAATGTTACGCCAGCAACCAAAAGCGCCAACGTCATTTAATAGTGTCACAGAGGCACCTGCGCGTATTTCAACCCCTACGCCAAGTACCAACACAACACCTACTCAGAAACCAGCAACAACTTATGGTAACGGTGGATATGGTAGCAATAATAGTGGTGGTTATGGTCAGCCTTATGGCTCTAATCAAGGAGGACAATAATCATGCGTAAAGTTATCGCTGTTGTTGCAGTTATTATTTTAGCGTTGTTGTACTCCTCAGTATTTGTCGTGCAACAATATGAACGCGGTATTATTTTACGTTTCTCGAAAGTGGTACGTGATGGTGAAAATAAACCGGTCGTTTATGAACCGGGTATTCACTTTAAAATTCCATTTATTGAGAATGTGAAAAAATTGGATGCGCGTATCCAAACGATGAATATCCAGCAAGATCGCTTCTTATCAGGTGAGAACAAAGACTTGTTAGTTGACTCTTATCTGAAATGGCGTATCAGTGATTTTAGTACTTACTACCTAGCTACTGGTGGTGGTAATACGATGCAAGCAGAAACCTTATTGCGTCGTAAATTTAGTGACCGTTTACGCTCTGAAATTGGTCGTATGAGTGTAAACCAAATTATCACTGATTCACGTGGTCGTTTAACCATTGATGTACGTAATGCGTTGAATGAAGGTACACCTTCTCGCGATAAAAGTGATGCAGATGATGCTATTGCTATTGCTGCGAAGAAAGTGGCAGAAGAGACCAAAGGTAAAGCCCCTGCTATCAATATGAACAGTATGGCGGCATTAGGTATTGAAGTGATTGATGTTCGTATCAAACAAATCAACTTACCAATGGAAGTTTCTGAAGCCATTTATCAACGTATGCGTGCAGAGCGTGAAGCGGTTGCTCGTCGTCACCGTTCACAAGGTCAAGAAGAAGCGGTGAAAATCCGTGCTGCGGCAGATAAAACAGTGACAGAAACCTTAGCTGAATCGGAGCGTGAATCGTTACGTATTCGAGGTGAAGGGGATGCGCAAGCAACTAAACTATTTGCTGATGCATTCAGTCAAGATCCTGACTTCTATGCGTTTATCCGTAGCTTACGTGCTTATGAGAATAGCTTTAATAAAGACGGTAATGACGTCATGGTGTTAAGTCCAGATAGCGATTTCTTACGCTATATGAAAGCACCAACTAAAGCGAGAGCGATTGAAGAGTAATCGTCATCGTTCAAGAAAATAAATAATCATCCCCTAAGATAAAACTTAGGGGATTTTTTTAGCTTTTAATCAAGCAGATAGAATTAAAACAAATAAAGAAAATCGTTTTTTATTATTGAATGAAACGAAAAATCGCTCGCAACCATTTCCAAATTGCCTTTAGCTGAGATAGTATAAAGTGAAAATTGCATTTCAAGATAAACCTTCGGCAATCCCGAGGCGTCTTCTTAGCCATTTTCACTTTTATGTCACTCTGCTTCCTGTTTTTGCGATCAAAACTGTTGATAAAAATCACAAATATCTTGTGATGTGGTTTTTTCGGGCAAAAATATTGACAATGGCAAGATAATCTATTGCTTAAAAGCGGGGATGGCATAATTAGATAAAATCTACTGTAACTCTTGAATTGAGATGGTAGAATCCTTTTTTAAGCAACCGAGTGTATTTTGAAATGAGTAATAACGTTGTCGTATTAGGCACCCAATGGGGTGACGAAGGCAAAGGCAAGATCGTCGACTTGCTGACAGAACGTGCTAAGTATGTTGTTCGTTACCAAGGCGGACATAACGCAGGTCACACCCTAGTCATTGACGGTGAAAAAACCGTTCTCCACTTAATCCCATCAGGCATTCTTCGTGAAAATGTTGTCAGCATCATCGCAAACGGTGTCGTATTATCGCCAGAAGCACTGATGAAAGAAATGACACAGCTCGAAGAGCGTGGTATTCCTGTTCGTTCACGTCTACTGCTGTCAGAAGCTTGCCCATTAATTCTGCCTTATCACATTGCATTAGATAACGCCCGTGAAAAGGCGCGTGGTGAGAAAGCGATTGGTACTACGGGTCGTGGTATTGGTCCTGCTTATGAAGATAAAGTCGCACGCCGTGGTTTACGTGTTGGTGATCTATTTGATAAAAAAGCATTCGCTCAGAAGCTTAAAGAGATCATCGAATACCATAATTTCCAACTGGTTAATTATTACAAAGTTGAGCCTGTTGATTACCAAAAAACCTTAGACGATATCATGGCGATCGCTGATATCTTAACTGGGATGGTTGTTGACGTTTCTGACTTACTTTACAAAGCAACACAAAAAGGTGAGTTAGTGATGTTTGAGGGGGCGCAAGGTACTCTATTAGATATCGATCACGGTACTTATCCGTATGTCACCTCTTCAAATACCACCGCAGGTGGTGTTGCAACAGGTTCCGGCTTAGGTCCTCGTTATGTTGGTTATGTATTAGGTATCATTAAAGCCTATTCTACCCGTGTTGGTGCAGGTCCATTCCCTACAGAATTATTTGACGAAACGGGCGATTTCCTACGTGAAAAAGGCCAAGAGTTCGGTGCAACAACAGGTCGTAGTCGCCGTACTGGTTGGTTAGATATTATTGCTATCCGCCGTGCTGTTCAAATCAACTCATTGTCAGGCTTCTGCATGACCAAACTTGATGTCTTAGATGGTCTGAAAGAAGTTAAAGTGTGTGTAGGTTATCGCTTACCAAATGGCGAAGTGATTGAAACTACACCATTAGCAGCAGATGATTGGGAAGGTATTGAGCCTATTTATGAATCTATGCCTGGCTGGAACGAAAGCACTTTCGGCGTTAAAGATAAAGCACAGTTACCACAAGCTGCGTTAAATTATATTAAACGCGTTGAAGAGTTAACTGGTGTGCCTGTTGATATTGTTTCTACAGGTCCAGATCGTTCAGAAACGATTATTCTCCGTCATCCATTTGATGCATAATTTATTGTATTAATTGGTTTGATGTGAAAATCGTCCCTGAAAATGACAGGGGCGATTTTTTCGTATCTGTAACAAAGCCGAACTGAGTCACTATGTTGATTAGCAATAAAACGAAAAACTCTTTCCCGCTCGGTTGCGTTTTTGTTTTAGGGCTATGGTCAGAAGTGAAATAAGATAACGTTATTTTGTTGTCAACTAAGAGAAGCGATCTGTTGAAAAGCGACAGGATCGCTTTTTCTTTGCCTGTGATATCGCTATTATTTTAATGGTTGTGGTGAGTAAGCCTAAAAGCGCGGACTTTTGAGTATATCTTTGCTAAATGTCCAAAAATTAAACATAATATTGCTTAATAAAATGATATTCTCATTACTCATTATTTATCCTTTAACTTCTTTAACTGGGAGTTTTACTTTTCAGAGGTCATTGTGCAATTAACCAGTTTTACAGATTATGGATTGCGGGCGTTGATATATATGGCTTCATTGCCAGAAGGCAAAATGACGAGCATCACCGAAGTGACGCAGGTCTATGGTGTGTCACGTAATCATATGGTTAAGATTATTAATCAGCTAAGTCATATGGGATTTGTCGAAGCGATACGTGGAAAAAATGGTGGTATACGCTTAGGTAAACCTGCCGCTGATATTATTGTCGGCGAGGTCGTTCGTGCTTTAGAGCCGCTTTCACTGGTTAACTGTAGTGCTGAGTTTTGTCATATCACCCCAGCTTGTCGATTAAAACTTGTATTAAATCAAGCGATAGAACAGTTTTTGAAAGAGCTAGACCGTCATACACTGGCTGAATTGGTAGAAAACAACAGCCCCTTATATAAATTGTTATTAGAAGATGTTTGAGTCGACAATTTCATCATTCTGATAGCTTGGAGGTCATAATGTCCAAAGATCCTTTTCAGGATAGAGAAGCCGAAAAATACGCCTCTCCAATTGCTAGTCGTGAATTTATTTTAGAAGAAATGAAGAAACGCCCGGCCCCGATGAGCCGTGAAGATATCGCGCAGGCATTGAAAATTTCAGGTGAAGAAAATCTGGAAGCATTACGTCGTCGTTTACGGGCTATGGAACGAGATGGTCAGTTAGTTTTTACTCGACGTCAGTGTTATGCCTTACCTGAACGCCTCGATCTTTGGAAAGGTAAAGTTATCGGTCACCGTGACGGCTATGGTTTTTTACGTGCGGAAGGCCAAAAGGATGATCTCTATCTTTCACAAGATGAAATGAAAAAAACCATGCATGGTGATGTGATTTTAGCGCAACCCCTAGGCATGGATAGAAAAGGGCGTCGAGAAGGTCGCGTCGTTCGTGTTCTTGAACCCAGAAACAGCCAAATTGTTGGGCGCTATTTTATTGAGTCAGGTATGGGATTTGTGGTACCTGACGATAGCCGTTTAAGTTTTGATATTCTTATCCCTAAAGAAGATATCATGGGCGCACGTATGGGGAATGTGGTGGTGGTTGAAGTTACCACAAGACCAACACGGCGTACTCAAGCGGTAGGACGCATTGTTGAAATTTTAGGTGAAACTATGGGGACGGGAATTGCGGTAGAAATTGCACTACGCACCCATGAAATTCCTCATACTTGGCCACCTAAAGTAGAAAAAGAAATCGCTGATTTAAAAGAAGATGTGCCAGAGTCAGCGAAACAAGGCCGCGTTGATTTGCGTGATCTCCCTTTAATTACCATTGATGGTGAAGATGCGCGAGACTTTGATGATGCCGTTTATTGCCAGCGTAAAAAAGGCGGGGGCTGGCGTTTATGGGTAGCAATTGCAGATGTGAGCTATTATGTACGCCCTCAAACTGCATTAGACACAGAAGCGCGTAGCCGAGGCAATTCGGTCTATTTCCCATCTCAAGTTGTCCCTATGCTGCCAGAAGTACTGTCGAATGGATTATGTTCATTAAATCCACAAGTCGACCGTTTATGTATGGTTTGTGAAATGACCGTTTCTGAGCAGGGGCGCCTTTCATCTTATAAATTCTATGAAGCCGTAATGAGCTCTCACGCGCGAATGACTTACACCAAAGTATGGAAAATCATTCAAGGTGATGAAGAGTTACGTGAGCACTACCAACCGATCGTAAAAGATATTGAGCACCTTTATGAGCTATACCAAGCCCTCGATAAGGCCCGTGAACAGCGTGGTGCCATTGGTTTTGAATCGGAAGAAGCGAAATTTATTTTCAATGCAGAACGTCGTATCGATCGTATCGAACCGGTTGTACGTAATGATGCACATAAATTAATTGAAGAGTGCATGATTTTAGCCAATATTGCGGCGGCGCGTTTTGTTGAGAAAAATGAAGAGCCTGCGTTATATCGTGTGCATGATAAACCCAAAGAAGAGAGCGTAATGAATTTACGTTCGGTATTTAATGAACTGGGTTTAACATTACCGGGAGGATTAACACCGGAGCCAGGCGATTATGCGCGGGTCATGAAAGAAGTCGAAGAGCGTCCAGATCACGAAATGCTACAAACCATGGTATTGCGCTCCATGAAACAGGCAATTTACGATCCTGAAAATCGAGGTCACTTTGGTTTAGCATTAAAATCTTATGCTCACTTCACTTCCCCCATCCGTCGTTATCCTGACTTAGCATTACATCGTGCTATTAAATACCAGATAGCGAAACAGCAAGGCCATGGCTCACAACGCTGGACCCCAACGGGGGGCTATCATAGTGATATGGATACCATGCTTCAATTAGGGGAGCACTGCTCTTTAACTGAACGTCGGGCGGATGAAGCAACCCGTGATGTGGCTGATTGGCTGAAATGTGATTTCATGCTTGATCAAATTGGTCAGCAATTTACCGGTATTATTACCAGTGTCACTGGTTTCGGTTTCTTTGTGCGCTTAAACGATCTATTTATTGATGGTCTTGTTCATGTATCCACATTAAATAATGATTACTATCAATTTGATAATGTTGGACAGCGTTTAATTGGTGAGTCATCCGGTCAGGTGTATCGTCTGGGTGATGAAGTTGAAGTGAAAGTTGAAGCGGTCAGTATGGATGAACGTACTATTGACTTCTCATTGATTTCAACAACACGTAAAGCACGTAACCCCGGGAAAACAGCACGTGTTCGTGCGTTAAAAGGGGGAAAAGACAAGAAAAATGCGAGCAGTAGTAAGTCTCGTCGTCGTGATGCCAGCAAAGACAAAAACTTTGAACCTGATAGTGCCTTTAGGAAAGGTAAATCAAGTAAAGAAAAACAGAGTAAAGATAAAGTCATTAAAGAGAAAATTGCGAAGGACAAGGCGAGTACTAAACGCAAAAAAGCTTCTGCACAAACCAAAAAGATAGAGGCGAAATTAAAAGCCAAACGTGCGGCGAAACGCACTAAAGCGTAGTTATACAACGAAGTCATTCACTGTTTGACTCCTATTAAAAAGGCGGATTTTCCGCCTTTTATCTGTTATTGTGCCTTTTATTTTTTAACGAGTAACAACCGCTATGAGCGAAGATATTATTTATGGTATTCACGCAGTAAAAGCACTGCTTGAGCGTGATCCGACACATTTTAAAGAAGTTTATGTGTTAAAAGGACGCGAAGATCGTCGTTTAATGCCGGTGATCCATGCGCTGGAAGAACAAGGGATTTTAGTTCAAGTTGCTAATCGCCAATGGTTAGATAATCAAACTGAAGGTGCGGTTCACCAAGGGATAATTGCTAAGGTAAAACCTAGTCGTCAGTACCAAGAACAAGATTTACCGGACTTATTAGCTGAAGTAGGTACACCTTTTCTATTAGTGTTAGATGGTGTGACTGATCCACACAACTTAGGGGCATGCTTACGTAGTGCTGATGCGGCTGGTGTTCACGCAGTCATTGTACCAAAAGATCGCTCAGCTCAATTAAATGCCACGGCGAAAAAAGTCGCTTGTGGTGCTGCAGAAAGCGTACCTTTGATCCGTGTAACCAATCTGGCACGTACTTTACGCTTACTACAAGAAGAGAACATCTGGATTGTTGGCACCGCGGGGGAAGCGGATCATACATTATATCAAAGCAAACTCACAGGGCCTTTAGCTTTGGTTATGGGGGCTGAAGGTGAAGGAATGCGCCGTTTAACCCGCGAACATTGTGATGAGTTAATCAGTATTCCTATGGCAGGCTCAGTCTCTTCATTAAATGTCTCCGTGGCAACCGGAGTTTGTTTATTTGAAGCAATGCGTCAGCGTATTTCTGTAAAATAACACTGCGCGTATTTTATTCTCTTCCTCCCTTGAGTTTTATTGCGTGGGGGGGTATAGTTACGCGTCAATTTTTTCAGTCACACTTAAACAAGTTCCTTGCCTCCATGGGTGGTGACTGACCCTGACAGGAGGCTGATAAATCCGTAAGGAGCAATATCAAATGCGTCATTACGAAATCGTTTTTATGGTTCACCCAGACCAGAGCGAACAAGTTCCTGGTATGATCGAACGTTATAAAACCGCTATCACTAATGCTAATGGTCAGATCCACCGTCTCGAAGACTGGGGTCGTCGTCAACTGGCTTATCCAATCAACAAACTGCACAAAGCACACTACGTTCTGATGAACGTTGAAGCTCCGCAAGAAGTGATTGATGAACTGGAAACTACTTTCCGCTTCAATGATGCCGTGCTCCGCAACATGATCATGCGTACTAAACACGCAGTGACTGAAGCTTCACCAATGGTTAAAGCAAAAGACGAACGTCGTCGCGATGTTGCTGAAGATCTTGATGAAGAAGAAGTTGATGATGTAGCAGAGGATTCTGAAGAGTAATTAGTGTTGTGACGGCTAATCGATTAGTGCTAACAGGCACTGTGTGCAAAGCATTGATACGAAAAGTTAGCCCTGCTGGGATCCCGCATTGCCAATTTGTGATTGAGCATCGTTCAACACAAGAAGAAGCGGGATTAAAAAGACAATCATGGTGCAGAATGCCCATTATTGCCAGTGGGAAAGCGTTACAAACTGATACTCACAGTATAACGGTCGGTAGCAAAGTTACCGTTTCAGGATTCATTAGTAGCCATCAGGCGAGAAATGGATTGTTTAAACTGGTATTGCATGCCGAACAGATTGAATTGATAGATTCTGGAGACTAGCCATATGGCACGTTATTTCCGTCGTCGTAAGTTCTGCCGTTTCACAGCGGAAGGCGTACAAGAGATTGATTATAAAGACATCGCTACGCTGAAAAACTATATCACTGAAAGTGGTAAAATTGTACCAAGCCGTATCACCGGTACTCGTGCAAAATACCAGCGTCAGCTGGCTCGTGCTATCAAGCGCGCGCGCTACCTGTCTTTATTACCTTATACTGATCGTCATCAGTAATAGGTATTATATAGTCCATTAATGACTTGTAGAGGATAAGGTAATGCAAATTATTCTGCTTGATAAAGTAGCGAATCTGGGTAGCCTGGGTGATCAGGTTAACGTAAAATCGGGCTATGCTCGTAACTATTTAATCCCACAGGGTAAAGCTGTTTCTGCGACTAAGAAAAACATCGAGTTTTTCGAAGCGCGTCGTGCTGAGTTAGAAGCTAAATTAGCTGAAACTTTAGCAGCAGCTGAAGCTCGTGCAGCGAAAATCACTGCACTGGGATCTGTCACTATCAGCTCTAAAGCGGGTGACGAAGGTAAACTGTTTGGTTCAATCGGTACACGTGACATCGCTGATGCAGTAACTGCAGCTGGCGTTGAAATTTGTAAGAGCGAAGTTCGCCTGCCAAACGGCGTTCTGCGTACAACTGGTGACCACGAAGTTCACTTCCAAGTTCACAGTGACGTATTCGCTGAACTGAATGTAATCATCGTTGCTGAATAATCATTAGATTAAACAGTTATGTTGATAGAAAAACGCCAGCTTAGCTGGCGTTTTTTATATAGGTTATTGCTCTATTTCTCCACACCGCTTGTTGACACTATGGCGTACGATAATAACTACCATCACTGAGTCGAGTGAAGGTAATAACAGTACCGGTATTGTCAGTCACTTCAAGCATACTCACTTCACCTTGTGAACCTCGTTGTAAACGAATGGTTTGTCCGGCGCGTAACTGGCTTAACGGCTTTTGTGGGCCTTCTGATTTCGCCATAGTAAACGCATCATTGACAAGCAACTGATTATCTCTAAATAGTTGTGCAAGGGTTTGCCCCTCTTTAATGGTATAAGTTTGCCAATTTTCAGTCGCGGTTGACGGTGCTTGAGGCGTTGTGTTTACTGGCGTATTGTCATTGGTATTATTGGCTTCACCTTCTTCTGGTAAGTCTTCTGTCTCTTGCTCAGCATTTAGACTATCTTGTGCTGGTGGTAGTGTATTAGGGACATTTTGTGTTTCATTTGAGACAGAAGGTGCTACAGGCACAGGAAGATCTTGTGTCGAAGATGAGGGTTGAGGTGGGGTGGTATTTTCACTTGTTGGCCAGAAAAAAACGACTAACAAAATAATGGCAATAACAACGATTGCTCGACGATGTAAGCCTGGGAATTTGCCCATATTCACCTCATGATTGAACTGTGAATCACTATCACTAATTGTAACCTCTTTTTTATTTCTTGTTGCCATACTAGCACGAACCATGATCCTTACCTGCTCCCTGAATTCTTTTCAGAATTATCTCTTTAATTTGATTACGTCCTTGAAGGTGTTACCAAAAGCACCCGATGCTTAATCGTCTATAGTTGTGGGATTAAGCGAGACAGAAGAATACTGAGTGTTATCTATTCAACGGCATAATGTGGTGAATGTTTAGCATTTATTTTTTGAATAGACTTACTCTGCTTAATCAAATGTTCTATGTTGCCTCACCCCTTGCAACATGTAGAGATGCCACTATCACTAATAGGTATATAAAAAAAATGATCAAAAAAACTAGCCATTAAAATAAAAAGGCGCTACATTATCGCAACTCAATATTGTTATATTATAACATTACATAAAGAGGGCGAGTATGAAAGAAAATATTCATCCACAATATCGTACTGTCATTTTCCATGACACTAGCGTAGATGCTTATTTTAAAGTGGGATCAACCATTCAAACTGATAAAACTATTGAGTATGAGGGGCAACGCTATCCTTATGTCACTTTAGATGTCTCTTCTCAGTCTCATCCATTTTATACCGGTAAACAAAAAACACATTCTCAAGAAGGTAATGTGGCACGCTTTAATAAGCGTTTTGGCCGATTTGTTAATTAGGGAAGAAAAAATGCAAGTATTAAGTTCATTAAAGAGTGCGAAGCTGCGCCACCCTGATTGTAAAGTGGTACGCCGTCGTGGACGTCTGTATGTAATTTGCAAATCAAATCCACGTTTTAAAGCCGTTCAGGGGTAACCTATGCAAAAACCAATCCTTTCTTGTCTTTTGATTATGGGTTTTTTAGGTAGTGCTATGTCTGTTTTGGCACATGGACATCATCATGAAAAAGTACGCACACAAGCACAAATAGATGCTGCGAATGGGATTTTTGAGGACAAGGACGTTCTCAATCGCTCATTAAGCGATTGGGATGGCGTATGGCAATCTGTTGAACCCTATCTGCGTAGTGGCGAATTAGATATCGTTTTGCAAAAGAAAGCGGAGACGAAGCAAGATAAAACAGTAGAACAATATCGAGCTTACTATACACAAGGCTATAAAACCGATGTTGATATGATTGGTATTGAGAATAATATCGTAGAGTTTCATCGTGGTGATAAAGTCGATAGCTGTGAATATCACTATGATGGTTATCGTATTCTACATTATCAATCGGGTAAAAAAGGTGTTCGCTATCTGTTTAGATGTGACGATGCCAACAGCCAAGCTCCACGGTTTATTCAGTTTAGCGATCATATTATTGCACCAGAAAAAGCACAGCATTTTCATCTATATATGGGAAATAGTTCACAAGATGAATTACTTAAAGAGCTAACTAATTGGCCAACCTATTACCCTTATTCAATGAAAGGGGAAGATATTGTTCATGAAATGCTTTATCACTAATTAAAGTGAAGAAATAACCTATTGGGCTGACATCAATACCCTTGATATTTATCGAGGGTATTG
>NZ_GG668581.1:80282-156440 GCF_000160755.1 Proteus mirabilis ATCC 29906 | reverse complement strand
TTAATAAGAGATAATGGTTGCAAAAAGCAATCGCGTCCTTGCGATGACTTTTACTGTTAATCAGTGGCCTCGTTTACAGGCCTTGGCAGAGGTATTTCATTTCCATATAGTCCTCAATACCATGCTCAGAGCCTTCACGACCTAAGCCAGACTGCTTTATACCACCGAAAGGAGCCACTTCATTGGAAATTAGACCTGTGTTAATACCGACCATGCCATATTCTAGATTTTCAGCCACACGCCAAATACGTTGAGGATCTTCACTGTAGAAATAAGCGGCTAAGCCATAGATGGTATTATTGGCTAGATGTACTACTTCTTCTTCATTGTCAAAAATGACTAAAGGTGCCACGGGGCCAAAGATCTCTTCTTCAAGAATATGACTATCAGCAGGCACATTACCGACCACGGTAGGCTGAAAGAAATTTTCACCTGCTTTATCTTTTTCACCACCACATAGCAGTGTCGCACCGCGTTGTAAGGTATCAGCAAGGAGTGATTGTGATTTTTCTACCGCCTTATGATTAATAAGAGGCCCAATAGTCACGCCTTCGGTAAAGCCATTACCGACTTTTAGTTTTTTAACCTCAACAACAAAGCGTTCACTAAATTGTTGATATACATCTTTATGGATATAAAAACGATTTGCACACACGCAAGTTTGTCCGGCATTACGGAATTTCGCCCCCATAGCACCTGCAACCGCTTTCTCAATATCGGCGTCATTAAAGACAATAAATGGCGCATTTCCCCCTAGCTCCAGTGAGACTTTTTTCACACTGTCAGCACATTGGCGCATTAATAAACGGCCAACCCCTGTAGAGCCAGTAAAACTCAATTTACGCACGCGGTTGTCTGATGTGAACACTTCACCGATTTTAACTGCATCACCGGTGACAATATTAATAACACCGGCAGGTATTCCTGCTTGCGCGGCTAATTCAGCTAACGCAAGGGCTGTATAGGGGGTTTCGTTGGCAGGTTTTATCACCATAGTACACCCAGCTGCTAATGCTGGGGCTGCTTTACGGGTGATCATGGCAGCAGGGAAGTTCCAAGGTGTGATAGCCGCACAAACACCAATCCCTTGTTTGATCACCATAAGCCGCTTATCTGATGAAGGGGAGGGGATAATTTCACCGTTGGTTCTTTTACCTTGCTCAGCAAACCACTCAATAAATGAGGCTGCGTAGGTGATTTCGCCTTCCGCTTCGGCCACGGGTTTACCTTGTTCAAACGTCATCAGTTCTGCAAGTTGACGCTTGTTATCCTGTATCAGTTGGAACCAGCGTTGCAGTAAAGTGCTTCTTTGATGTGCGGTTAACGCACGCCATGTCGGTAATGCTTTGGCGGCTGCATCAACAGCCGCTTTGGCTTCTTCTGTTGCCATATTTGGCACAGTACCAATGGGCTGATTTGTTGCAGGATCAATCACTTCAACCGTGTCTTTGCTTTTTGCATCACACCAAATACCGTCAATATATCCTTGTTCACGGAAATAGGGATTGTCAGTTATTTTCACTTCGTACCTCTCTGAACATATATATTGATATTGAGCGCTGGGTTAACAGAGCTACCTTGTCTTTAATTATATGCTTGTGTGAGAGGCTTGTGAAAAAAAGTCTGAAAAATATCGTCAAGAAAGGTCAAAATCCATGACAAATAGCGCAAATTGATCGCGTTTTCGACGAATAATCGCGATTAGCCAAGACGGGAGGTTTACGCTCTAGCTTACCACTGTTATTCTTGGCACTAACTTTCATAAAAACAGGTATTTTTTCATGTCAAAACCATCATTTGATTCTATTGAATCGCAGGCAAGTTACGGTATTGGTCTGCAAGTCGGTCAACAACTGACTGAATCAGGTCTCCAAGGATTAGAGCCAGCAGCACTGCTTGCCGGCTTGACTGACGCGTTAGAAGGCAATACTCCTTCTGTACCTGTTGAAACGTTACACAATGCTTTACGTACTATGCATGAGCGTGCTGAAGCTGTTCGTCAAGAGCGTCAAGCGGCACTGGCAGAAGCAGGCAAAGTATTCTTAGCAGAAAATGTAAAAAAAGAAGGCGTGCAGGTTACTGAATCTGGTTTACAGTACAAAGTACTGAAAGCAGGAGATGGCGCTATTCCAGCTCGTACTGATCATGTTCGTGTGCATTATACTGGTCGTTTAATCGATGGTACGGTATTTGATAGCTCAGTACAGCGTGGTCAGCCAGCAGAATTCCCTGTTAATGGTGTGATTGCAGGATGGATTGAAGCATTAACTTTGATGCCAGTAGGTTCTAAATGGGAATTATATATTCCTTACCAATTAGCTTATGGTGAACGTGGTGCGGGGGCGGCTATTCCTCCTTTTGCAACATTAGTTTTCGAAGTAGAACTATTAGAAATTTTATAATTTCTTCTTCTGCAAAAAATAACACTATAGCCGGTTTTTTCCGGCTATTTTTGTCTCTATACTAGAGTAAAGAGAGTGCAAGATAATTGATTTTTATAAGAGTGAGTACCATTCTTATAAAAATAAGTGAGGTGCATTATGTTAGAACAAGTCAGCGAATTAGCCCGCCAAGCGGGTCAGGCGATAATGCAAATTTATCAACAATCAGCGCCAATTGAAGTACAGGAAAAGAGTGACCATTCACCGGTTACTGCGGCAGATTTAGCCGCCCATCAAATTATTAAGCAAGGACTTGCCAGTATTGCGCCAGATATTCCTCAATTATCTGAAGAAGATCCTCCTGCGTGGGAAGAACGTCGTCATTGGCAACGTTATTGGCTGATTGATCCCCTCGATGGTACCAAAGAGTTTATCAATAAAAATGGTGAGTTTACGGTTAATATTGCGTTGATTGAACAGGGTGTGCCGGTATTAGGCGTTGTGTATGCACCAGTACAAAATATTCTCTACTCAGCAGCCAATAAACAGGCATGGAAAGAAACCTGTGGTCAGCGTTTACCAATAAAAGTCAGCCGTGCTGAACCCCCCGTGATTGTTATTAGTCGTTCTCATCAAGATGATGAATTAAAAGAATATTTATCGCAATTGGGTGAGCACCAAACGGTGGCTGTTGGATCTTCATTAAAATTTTGTCTAGTGGCAGAAGGAAAAGCTCAGCTTTATCCTCGTTTTGGACCTACTCATACATGGGATACTGCAGCAGGACACGCTATTGCGATAGCCGCAGGGGCACATGTTACCGATTGGAAAGGGGTGACACTTGATTATTCACCGAGAGAATCACTGATAAATCCTGGTTTTAGAGTTTCTATTTTCTAATGTTAACGAGAGCAGAGCCCTTAAGTTTAAAGGGCTCCGATACAGATGATTTAAATACTATTCTTTAATTAAGTCATTGATAAGGTTAATGGCGGAAGTTATTTCTGCACCACTTAATACACCTTCTTTGACAAAACGAACTTTTCCTTGTTTATCCAGCACAATAATTGCTGAACTCTCTTTTTCTAGTCCCCAACCTTTTTGCGCTACACCATCAGCATCAACAATAAATTGTGACCAAGGAAACTCTTTTTTACTGTCTTCAACACTACCGCGAACAAAAGGCCCAGTACCAAAGATAGCATCATCAGTATTGATGATAGTGGTTGTCTGATAACTATTTTGTGGAAATTTGGCTTGTTTGATGGCTTCAATCAGTGGCGCATTCATCTCTTTAGCCTTACTGCGTCCAGCGATATGTTGAATTGTGCGTACTTTGCCACTAAGTAGTCCGCTATTCCAATTTTGATAGCTAAATTTATCTTTGGCACCATCATAAAGAAGCTCCCCTTTGTCACTCACAGAGATCGCCGGTAGGAGAGTTTCTTCAGTAATATTATGGGCAAATACCCATGTAGATGTGCTAAGCAAAAGTGCAGCCAAGGTTATTTTGTGCATCGTTATTGTCCTATTATTAAATTCGACTTTATCGGCTATTTAAGCATAGAGGCTAAAAAAGAATAATACCTCATTGTTGATACATTTTTTTAACATATAGGGTGTAAGATAAAGTATTCACAGTCTCGACTTATCTTCTTTACTGTCAATAAGTGTAAAAATAGATAAGAAATTTAAATAAATGGAACCTAGTACTTATAATTAGGTCTTTAAATTTGGTATATAAAGATCGGTCTTTATGACTGATTAAATTCACAACTGAGCATGGGAGACTAACTGAAAGATGAAGATCTTCAATCGCTATAACCCAGAAAAAATTGCTCTCTACGTTAAGACGTTATTTCGTGGACGGTTTTATATCAAAGGAATGGGCGCATTTGAGTTCGATTACGGTAAAATTTTATTGCCGAAAATAAAAGATAAGCTGCATTTTAATGTGATGAGTGAAGTTAACCAGCAGGTGGTTTTACTCAAAGCTGAAATGGGCTAACTTTTATCTGATAGATAACTGAGTCTATATCTTGTGCTTTTACGATAAGACTCAGTTATTAATTTCAGTTTGTTACCAGTTGATTTAGGCTTTATGCTCTTCGTGCTCAAAAGGCACTTCTGCCGTTGTTTGAGGAGCAGGTATTGCTTCTTGCAAAACCGGTTTTACTGGCGGAATATCATCAATTTTAGTGACAAGCAGTTGATCAATTTTATAGTTATCAATATCCACCACTTCAAATTTATAACCTGCAAACTTCACATAGTCAGTACGTTTGGGGATCTTACGCAAACGGAACATCATAAACCCAGCAATGGTTTCGTAATTGCTAGAATCCGGGAAATCATCAATATCTAATGCCCGCATAACATCATCAATAGGTGTTCCACCTTCAACCAACCATGAATGCTCATCACGACTGACGATTTGCTCTTCTTGGCCCGGGCCAATCAGATCGCCCATTAAAGTGGTCATCACGTCATTTAAGGTGATAACGCCCATCACCATCGCATATTCATTGAGAATAATGGCAAAATCTTCCCCTGAGGTTTTAAAGCTTTCTAGCATGTCAGATAAAGTTAAGGTATCCGGAATAATAAGGGCTTTACGGATATGCACACCTTCTTTGAGGTTAAGACTTTGCCCATTGATCACACGGTTGAGTAGCTCTTTTGAATCTACATAACCAATAATATGGTCTATATCCCCTTCACAAACTAAGAATTTAGAGTGGGGCTGAGTGGCAATTTTATGCTTAATATCTTCTTCTGTCTCTTCGCGATCAAAGTAGACAACATCTTCACGTGGTGTCATGGCTGATGGTACGGTACGTGATTCTAATTCAAAGACATTTTCAATTAATTCGTGCTCTTGTTTACGTAATACCCCCGCTACGGCACCGGCTTCGACAATCGCAAAGATATCATCAGATGTAATATCTTCATTTCTTACCATCGGGATTTTAAATAGTTTAAAGATAAGATCTGCCATGCCATTAAACAACCAAACTAAAGGGCGGAATAAGGCGAGACAAAAACGCATAGGATTAACAATTTTCAGTGCAATGACTTCTGGCTTGATCATGCCGATACGTTTAGGAGTTAAATCGGCAAGCAGAATAAACATCGATGTGACGATAATAAATGAACAGACCGATCCTAATTGTTGCGCGAGAGGTACTTCTAAAAAGCGGGAAAAGAGATCTTTTAATGCGGGGGAAAAAGCAGATTCACCGACAATACCCGCCAAAATGGCAACGGCGTTAAGACCAATTTGTACCACGGTAAAAAACATACCGGGGGTTTCTTGCATTTTTAATACACGAGCGGCGTTGATATTCCCTTCGTCAACCAACTGTTTGAGTTTAATACGACGGGAGGCCGCCAGTGATATTTCAGACAGCGAAAAAAAGGCGCTAATGGCACACAGCAAAAGCACAATGAGTAAACTATTAAGCATATAAGGCTCACATCACCCAGAGTATTAAATCCAGAGGGTAATACTTGAGTGTTAATAATCGAAGATAAATCAATATATTGTGATAGACTATTTTATAAAAATAGACACAAAGATAGATAAGAGGGCGTAATTATATCATCGCCCTGCTATTTTCTGCTAGTGTTAGTTTGCCGGTGGAAAACAGATACCAATGCCACCAAGTCCACAATAACCTTGAGGGTTTTTAAATAGGTATTGCTGATGATAATCTTCAGCAAAATAGAAAGGTCCGGCAGGTTGTATTTCAGTGGTGATCTCTTTATGTGCCCCTTCACTATTGATAGCTTGTTGATAACGTTGTTTTGACTCAATAGCTTGTGCATATTGCTCTGGGGTTAGGGTATAAATGGCCGAGCGATATTGGCTACCAATATCATTACCTTGGCGCATACCTTGGGAAGGGTCATGATTCTCCCAAAAAATAGCCAATAATTGTTGATAGCTGATAAGGGTCGGATCAAATACCACACGAACGACCTCTGCATGACCGGTACGGCCTTGGCAAACTTGCTCATAGGTGGGATTTTCTGTTACACCACCGCTATAACCGGCACTTGTGCTATAAACACCGGGTTGTTGCCAAAATAGGCGTTCAACGCCCCAAAAGCAGCCCATGGCAAAATAAGCAATTTGCATATTTTCTGGGATCTCACGGATAGAATGCCCATTGACGGCATGATTAGCAGAAATTTCTAATGGCGTTGTGCTGCCGATTACGGCATGCTCAGGATGATAAGCTTTATGTTGCAAGGTAAACTCCAAATTTTATATTTGTAAACGCTTTACTATGGTAAAGGTTTAATATTGTTATAAACTAAATCTACAATAAAGCTTAAAACTATTTGTCGTCAATTACCGAATGATATAAATAATATTGAGGAGAAAACGTGCCGAGATACTCCGTTATCTACGTTCTCTGTCTGTCTTCTATAACGTCTTTTGCTTATGGGGCAAATTTACGTTTAAAAGTAGAAGGTTTAGAAGGGCAACTCGAAAAGAATGTACGAGTCCAGCTATCAAACATAACAACAGAAGAAGTTGCACCAGACGGGCGTTTTCGTGCGCGTGTTGAAAAGGCAATTAAAGAGGGCCTACGGCCTTTAGGTTATTATCAGCCTACGGTCACTTTCTCTTATCAAGAAAATACCCCTCCGACACGCCCTGTATTAACAGCAAAGGTTGAGCTTGGTATTCCCGTACTGTTAAAAGGGGTCAATATTGTACTGGAAGGGGGAGCTAAAACAGATGAGCAATATGCCAAAGTGATTAAAGAAAACACACCCCCTCTTGATAGTGTGTTAAATCATGCCGAATATGAAAAATTAAAAGGTTCGTTAACAGGGCTTGCTATTCGTCGTGGTTACTTTGATGCAGATATGGAAAAAAGCCAGCTCGGTGTCTCTTTAGATAATCACGCCTCTTATTGGGATTTTGTCTTTAATAGTGGTGAACGTTACCGTTTTGGTAAAGTGAATTATACTGGCTCACAAATTCGTGAAGACTACCTACAAAATATTGTGCCTTTTAAAGAAGGGGAATATTACTCTTCTGAAGATTTGGCAGAGTTTAATCGACGCTTAGCTGCCACAGGATGGTTTAATTCGGCGGTTGTCACACCTAATATCGCTAA
This sequence comes from Proteus mirabilis ATCC 29906, assembly GCF_000160755.1. GTDB lineage: Bacteria > Pseudomonadota > Gammaproteobacteria > Enterobacterales > Enterobacteriaceae > Proteus > Proteus mirabilis. The sequence continues at coordinate 148,924 of NZ_GG668581.1, read as the reverse complement.
AGCACGTAGTGAAGGCAATTATTTGCTACCAATGGATGCCGTTGTTACCCCTCGCTCACGTAACTATATGGAGCTAGGGGGCGGTTTTGCCACAGATGTCGGACCTCGATTAAATATGCAGTGGGATAAACCTTGGATAAATTCTAGGGGCCATAGTTTAACATCGAATATGAGTATTTCTAAGCCTGAGCAATCTATTGGTGCTAATTATAAAATTCCATTAAAAGTTAACCCATTAGAACAATATTATGGCATTCAAGGCGGCTATAAACGTACAGATTTAAATGATACTCGTTCGGATACCACCACACTGAACGTTTCTCGTAACTGGGATATGTCAACGGGATGGCAATACAGTATTAATACCCGCTGGAGTCTGAGCCACTTTACCCAAGGTGATGTGACCAATACAACCATGTTGCTTTATCCTGGTGCGAATGCAAGTCGCGTACGCCAACGGGGTGGCATGATGCCTTATTGGGGGGATAGCCAACGTTATTCAGTCGATTATTCCAATAAAATATGGGGATCTGATGTTGAATTTCTCGCCCTACAAGCTCAGCAAGTGTGGATACGCACACCTTGGGAAGGCCACCGTTTTGTGGTCAGAGGGACGTTTGGCTGGATTGAAACGAATCAATTTGAGAAAGTACCACCCGAATTACGTTTCTTTGCTGGTGGCGATAGAAGTATTAGGGGTTATAAATACCAAAGTATTTCACCGGAAGATAGCAAAGGTAAATTAACAGGGGCATCAAGAATGCTAACGGGATCTGCTGAATACCAATATAACGTAACTGGAAATTGGTGGGGAGCTGTATTTGTTGATAGTGGTGAAGCCGTTAACGATTTTACGAAAAGTGATTTTAAAACAGGTGCGGGTGCGGGGGTTCGTTGGGCATCTCCAGTAGGGCCTGTAAAGTTTGATTTAGCCGTTCCAGTCAATAGTGGTGAAGAGCGTAAGTTACAGTTTTATATTGGGTTAGGAGCTGAGTTATGATGAAGTGGTTGAAAAGGATAACACTAACGCTACTTATCATCATTTTACTGGTTTTAGGTGCTCTTGCATGGATTTTAGGGACGCAATCAGGGCTACATTTTGCCATTAATAGTGCAGCTCGTTGGGTGCCAGGTTTAACCATTAATAGTGTTAATGGCGGTTGGCAAGATTTACGTTTAACGGGTGTTGAGTATCAAATGCCGGGTGTAGACGTCAATGTGGGGGAGTTATCACTAGGCTTAAATTTAAGCTGCTTGAAGGACAAACAACTGTGTGTTGAGGCCTTAGGCACACGTGATGTTATCGTCAATGTAGATACCAGTGCACTCCCTCCAGCACAAGAAACACCCCCTTCTGAGCCTTTAACTGAGCTTAATGCCCCTTTACCTATCTATTTAAACTCTCTCTCATTAGCCAATACGCGTGTACAAATTGATGATATGGCCCTATCACTCAATGAGTTTACTACGGCAGCACAATGGGAAGGGCGTCAAGTTACCTTAAAACCGACAGTCATTAATGATTTGTTGGTGGCGTTACCGAAAACACCCGAAGACGGTAGTGTTGCCGCCATGGCGCAAGATGTAAAAGAAGTTGCAGCAACGACGCCTCAAGCGGAGCCTAAAACACCGCAAGAGCAAGAGCAGGCACTAGCTGACACTATTAAGACAATTTTCGCCAAGCCTTTATTAGCGCAGTTACCCGAAATTATTATTCCTGTTGATATCAATGTGGAGGGGATAGAAGGTAAACAGTTACAAGTTAGTGGTGATACGCCTGTGACTATTAATCAACTCTCTTTTCAAGCCAATACGCAAGGTCAACAGGTTAATCTCACTAGGCTCAGTATTGATGCGCCAGAAGGCAAAGTCAGTTTAAACGGTCAAATTACACTGGATAAACAGTGGCCGGTTAATCTAGATATGCAAGCGATGCTTCGTGAGATGGCAGGATTGGAAGAGTTTAAAGATCAGCAAGCGACACTGTCCTTACAAGGTGCGATACTTGATGAATTAAAACTCGCACTCTCTTTAACAGGAACTGTTACCGCAAGCCTTGATGCACAAGCTGAGCTCGCTAAAGCACATCTTCCACTAAAATTAACCTTAGAGAGCCAAAAAGTGCGCTGGCCTTTAACGGGAGATGTGCAGTATCAACTTAATGATACTCGACTACGTCTTAATGGGCAGACGGATAATTATGATCTTTCATTACGTTCTAATATTGAAGGACAAGAGATCCCGCCAGCCAAGTTGACCCTAGACGCTAAAGGGAATGAAGAGAAAATAGCACTCACTCGTTTGCGTTTAGCTGCATTACAAGGTCATGCGGATATTACCGGTGTGGCAGATTGGAGTAAGGCGATTAGCTGGAATGCATTATTGACTATCTCTGGTATTAATACAGCTAAACAATATCCTGATATGCCAGCGAAATTAGATGGACGTATTGCTACAACGGGTAGCCTGTATGGAGGAAGTTGGCAACTACGAGTGCCTGAAATTACCTTAGATGGTAATTTAAAAAATAATCTTATTAAGGCGCGAGGAAACGCCTATGGTAATGATTCGGGGCAATGGAATATTCCTCAATTAACCTTAATTCTAGGTAAAAATAATCTCGATATTGCGGGGCACTTAGGTGAGCAGTGGGCGCTTGATGCGAACATCAATGCTCCGGGGTTAAATGGTTTAGTGCCGGGGTTAGCGGGCGTTATTAAAGGGAAAGTGAATGTTCGCGGTGATATTAATAAGCCGAAAATTATTGCTGATATCAATGCGCAAGGGATCAAATGGCAAGATCAGCTCAGTGTTGAGTCAGTTGTCGTTAAAGGTGACATTCAGTCAGATGACGTGATCAGTGGCAAACTGGCAATTACGGCACGTCAGTTAAAACAGGCTGATTTGATTATTCGTCAATTAACGCTAGATGCGGCCGGGACAGAAAAACAGCATAAGCTTACCTTGAAAATGGATGGGGAACCCGTATCGGGTGGCCTGACATTAGCCGGCTCGTTTGATAAAGAAAAACAGCAGTGGCAAGGCACACTTAACAATACCGCATTTGATACGCCTGTAGGCGAATGGCGTTTAAATAAAGCGATGGCGCTAAATTTATTAGCGGAAAAACAGCAAGTGACGATTGGTTCACATTGCTGGGTAAATCCTAATGCACAACTGTGTGTACCTAAAGAGATCACTGTAGGTGAGAGTGGTAGTGCGGCAATCACGTTAACACGTTTTGATTTAGCCATGATAAAACCATTCTTACCTCCTGAAACTGCGCTACGCGGTGTCTTTACGGGAGATGCAACGGCAACTTGGAATGCGAAAGGCGGATTACCTAAAGCGTCAGTTAACCTTAAAGGTCAGGGCGTTGGTGTAAAACAAAATGTCGATGGTACGGTATTACCTATTGATTTTGATGCAGTTACGTTAAATGCGGGCATCAATAATGGTAAAGCGACCTTGCAATGGTTAATTAGTATTGCCGGTAATGGTGACTTTAAAGGCCATGCCAATGTTGCTGATCTAGAAAAAACACGTCAATTATCAGGTACGGTTGATATTGATAACCTGACATTAGATCTGATTAAGCCTTTCTTGGGTAAAGGTGAAATAGCGCAAGGTAGTGTAGGGGCACAGCTACGTTTAGGAGGGAATGCACAATCACCATTGCTATTTGGGCAGTTTGGTATTAACCAGTTAAAAGTAGTTGGTCACTGGATCCCATTTGACATTACCAAAGGGAATGTCGATATTCGCTTTAATGGTGCGACTTCTGATTTAAGCGGTAGAATCGAAACACCGGAAGGTTATTTAAATCTGACGGGGAATGCGGACTGGCGCAAACTAGATGAGTGGCGTGCCGTGGTGGCTGCAAATGGCAATAAACTGCGTGTGTCATTACCACCAATGGTTCGTATTGATGTTAACCCAGACTTAGTTTTTGAAGCTAATCCACATTTGCTTAAATTAGATGGTCGTATTGATATCCCTTGGGCTCGTATCGTGGTGCAGGAATTACCCGAGTCTGCGGTGTCGGCCTCTTCTGATGAAGTGATGTTGGATAAAGAATTACAACCTATAGCACCAAAGCAGACTTCTATACCTATTCAAAGTAATTTGGCGATTAATATTGGCGATGATGTCACATTAGATGCCTTTGGATTGAAAGCCAGATTAACAGGGGCATTAAAAGTTGCTCAAAGTAAGCAAGGGTTGGGATTAAATGGTCAAGTGGATATTCCACGCGGGGAATTCAAAGCTTATGGACAAGATTTACAAGTACGTAAAGGGCAAATCTTGTTCTCAGGGCCGGTTGATCAGCCATACTTAAATATTGAAGCGATACGTAACCCTGATAATACGGCAGATAATGTCATTGCTGGGGTTAAAGTCACCGGACTTGCGGATAAGCCGAAAGTGGAAATATTCTCTGAGCCGGCCAAAACACAACAAGAAGCATTATCCTACTTGTTAAGAGGGGAAGGATTAGCAAGTGGTGATTCTGATTCAGCACAAATGACAGCCATGCTAATAGGATTAGGTGTTGGACAAAGTGGACAACTCGTAGGACGTATTGGCGAAACCTTTGGTATTTCTGATTTAGCGTTAGATACACAAGGTGTAGGGGATAGTTCACAAGTTGTCGTCAGTGGTAAGATAACCGATGATTTACAAGTGAAGTATGGGATGGGTATATTTGATTCGCTAGCGACGTTAACATTACGTTATCGCTTGATGCCCAGGTTGTATTTACAAGCAGTGTCTGGTATGAATCAGGCAATAGATCTGCTTTATCAATTTGAGTTTTAATTTATATGCGAATTATTGTTTATGGAAGTTTACGGCGAAATCAGGGTAACCATCACTGGATGACCTACGCACAGCTATTAGGTGAGTATAAATTAGCGGGGTATAAACTCTATGATTTAGGGTTTTATCCTGCTGTGGTTGAAGGTGATGGTGAAATAGAATGTGAAGTTTATCGGATCACGCCTTCCATTTTGACGGAGCTTGATGAACTGAAAAAAAATGATCAAGATTACAAGCGCCAGTTGATATCAACACCTTATGGTAGTGCTTGGATCTATCTTTATCAAAAGCCAGTTGATGGGTTGCGAGAAATCAAAAGTGGAGATTGGCTAAAACGCCACGAAGAAGAGTAATAGGCTTACGAAAGCTGACTCAATAATGATTAAAAAAGCTCGATATATATCGAGCTTTTTTATTTTTACTAAAAGTAGTATTTATATTTTAAAATTTAAATAAATAATTATTACTTCGTTTTTTATCTAAATTGATATGAAAATAATTAATGGTAGAGCTGATTGACAGAAAAATAACTTCAGTGTTAAAACAGTTTTGCTTAAGAAGGAAAGAGATAACGACTTATTATTAAATAGCGAAATAAGGTAATTTATGGACAAATTAAACGATATTACTCAACTTTATAATAATCCACCAAAAGATGTAAAACATAATATAGTCAATCATCGTTTTACGGATATGATGCTACAAACTAAAACTGTTGCAACAGAAGCATTAGATAAATTAGCTTATCTTGCAGGTATTAAAAATGCACCTGCTGATGATAAGTATTTAAAATTAAACACCACTAGCTTAGATGCGTTACTAAAAAGTGCGAAGTCACTTGGTTATGATATCGAAGTCGTCAGTCTTTAATCAATAAGCAGCCGTAAGGCTGCTTTTTAAATAAAAGGAGACAATAGTGAATAAGGATATTAATGAACTTAATAAAGATATTAATATTGTCGGATTACATTGGATTAAACGCTGGCGAGTGAATAATGGAAAACATCAGTCTTATGTTATTCCTTTCGCAACAACCTATCCTATTAATATTGTTTATCACGGTAAAAGCGAATTTAAATATGGGCAGTATGGCATTCATCTTGGCCAGCAAGATACACTCACCTTTTTAGGTGATAAAAAACAAAAGATACTGGCTAAATTTATTGATTGTCGTAAAAACTCACCGACATTTAAATCAGAATTAAGTTTGGAGATAACCCCATCATCCGCAAGAACACTTATTATTCCCCCAGGAGTTGCTCATACTTTTTCCCATCTAGAAAATGTTTTTACCTTAAATAGCTACTCTCTTTTTTTACCTACTATCGAGCAATTAGCAAATGAAACATTAAATTGGTCACCTAATAATGATGTGATAAATCTGCCGGAAGATATCGATATTAATGAGATTGAAGGCTATGAGCCGATGACAGAAGAAGCTTCGGCGCTGGTCTACTATCGAGTTGCTGAGATACAACAGCAGTGGTTAAGCCAACATCGATTTTTACACTCTGAAACTCGTAAAATTCGCTTAGATAATGGCGATGAAATTAATGTAAGGTTGCGAGAGAAAATAGCCGATGTTCAAAAACAGTCATTACCTACATCCACTATTTTAGGTGTTGAATTTCGTGAAATGGCGACCCTGCATACGGGCAAAGAGAGTGGCATTGTCCCATTAACGCGACAATCCCCTATGTATCTAGTCGAACATGGTCAGGAGGCTTATGATTTCGACTCTTATGGATTACATTTAGGGCAAGAAGATCATTTAACTTTTTTAGGAAATACCTCGGGTAAAATCACTATTAAGCTGGTGGATATGCGTGAAGATTCGCCTACGCTATTTTATGAAGATGAAATGGTTTTTGATCCGGCACCCAATATTGAATTAGTGATCCCCTGTGGTGTTGCCCATGCCTTATTTAATATGGCGAATATCATTACTGTGAATCGACCTGTTATCTATTTGGACGAAGAAAAAGAATATATTCCGGGTCATGACGTGATTGATTGGAAAATCGCTAATAAAAATTATCAAGCTTATCGTGTTAATAAAATAGCAGCAGATTTAACCTATTATCAATTTCTTGTTTCTAAACAACAAGCGTTAATGAAACATAAGCCCACCCATCATACCCCAAAATCAATTATTGTTTATGATGAAAATAATCAGCCTATTAAAGTATTAATTAAAGAAAAGGTGTAACCTCTATTATGCGTATTGTCTTTTTCTATATGCTTTTTTTGGTATTAAGTGCAGATGGTCTAATGGTTTTTTTGACACCTGTTATTGTTTATCAATTAACAACAAGCATTGAATATGCGGGATTGACATACGCTTTATGGTGGTTACCACGTATTTTTTTAATACCGCTTATTGGTCAATATATTGATGGTCTAGGTGTCCGTCCTGTTTCTGTTATTTCCGATAGCTGTAAAATTATCGGTTGTTTATTTTTATTAATAGTAGATTTTTCCTCTGATTTAGTTATTGCAATTAGTTTTGGATTAGTGGGTAGCTTAATTTCTATTGGTAATTCACAGACACTGATTTCATATGAAAAAATTATTGCCTTGATGAGTCGCCATAAAGAACATCATATTAATATAATGTCTCGAATGGATTTTTTGGGCATGATCATTGGCCCATTAATCGGTATGTTATTTATTGATTATGGTTACCATTATTTACTGATTATTCCCTGTCTATTTTATTTCATTAACGCCGTGTTCTTTTTGTTCTTTTACCTAGTACCAAAACAGCGCCAATCTGCCACTCAGTTACATAGCCTAACAGAGACATTACAGGTGACGAAAAGGATAGTGGTGATTTTTACGTCTCCTATTTTGGTTTTTTCTATTTTAATTGCTATCGGCAATAATATGTTTGATGGATTAATTGAGTCGAGTGGGGCGGCGTTGATCGACCAATCGATGAATTTACCCATTAAATATTATGGCTTTATTGATATTTCTGCGGGGATCTGTGGCGTGATAGGAACTTATTTATATGGTTATCTAACCCATTATTTAAATCGAAAATTATTAGTGTCTCTATCAATTTGTATCATCACAATAAGTTCTTTTCTATTGGTTATTTTTCAACATGATATCACGGCTTTTATTCTCTTTTATGCCCTATCCATTATTGGTAAGGTTTTTTCAGGGAATATTTTACGGATGTTAAGAATAGAAATTATTCCTGTGACACAATTAGCTAGCATTTCCTCACTGATTATTTTGTTTAATCAACTGATTTTGCCCATTGTTGGGGGATTGCTCTTTTTCTCTACAGGGAATATTTCGACAGTATATATATTGATGATAATCGCTATGGCGATCACCTTGGTGAGTGGCGTAATGCTTATTATGCGGTTAAACCATAAAAAGAGATAATCATAAAATAAGCCCACATTTGAAGTGGGCTTATTTTGGCTAAGCAACCAATGGATTACTTAGCAACGCTAATTCTAATGACACAGAATTATTTTTTTGCGCGTTCAAAAGAAGACAGAATTTCAGCTTTAGCCGCTTCTACGCCTTCCCAACCATCAACTTTTACCCATTTACCAGATTCTAAATCTTTGTAATGTTCGAAGAAGTGTTTGATTTGAGCTTTTAATAATTCAGGTAGATCGTTCACATCTTTAATGTGATCGTATTCTTTACTTAGTTTGGTGTGTGGTACTGCAACCAGTTTTGCATCTTCACCTGATTCATCAGTCATTTTCAGTACGCCAACAGGACGGCAACGAATGACTGAACCTGGTTGCAATGGGTATGGAGTTGGAACCAGAACGTCTACTGGATCACCATCTAAAGATAATGTGTTGTTGATGTAACCGTAGTTGCATGGGTAGAACATCGCTGTTGACATAAAACGGTCAACGAACAGTGCACCACTTTCTTTATCAACTTCGTATTTGATTGGATCAGCATTGGCTGGAATTTCAATAACAACATAGATATCTTCTGGTAGTTCTTTACCAGCAGGAACATGATTCAGGCTCATAAAAAATTTCCTATGAAAAATTAATTTGACGTGGCTCGTAGTATAGCGAAAAGTTTTTAACAATACCCGTTTTTTGCCGTACAGGTTGCCTTTTGAGGTAAAAATAAGCAACAAATACACGAATTAGCTATTTTGGGAGATGAAAAAACCGGACGCGTTAATTAAGCCCGGTTTAACTATATCCTGACAAAAAGAAAATTTATTCTTCGTCTGGATATTGAGCCATAAATGCTTCTGCTTGTTCGACCATCGCTTTAGTACCCACAAAGAATGGCATGCGTTGGTGCAACTCTGTTGGTTTGATATCTAAAATACGATCTTTACCATTACTGGCTTTACCACCCGCTTGTTCCGCGAGGAATGCCATTGGATTGCATTCATAAAGTAAGCGTAATTTACCATTTGGATGACTTGCCGTACTTGGGTAAATATAAATCCCCCCTTTGAGCAAGTTACGATGGAAATCCGCAACCAAAGAGCCAATATAGCGAGTTGTATAAGGACGGTTAGTCGTTGCATCCTGCTCTTGGCAATACTTGATGTATTTTTTTACCCCTAATGGGAATTTAATGTAGTTACCTTCATTGATTGAATACATATTTCCGGTAGGCGGAAAATGAACACTTTCGTGAGATAAACAGAAAACCCCTAAAGAAGGATCGTAAGTAAAGGCATGTACACCACAACCGGTAGTGTAAACCAACATAGTAGATGAGCCATAAACGACATAACCCGCAGCAACTTGGCGATTACCGGGTTGCAGGAAATCATCTAGTGTCACTGGTTGGCCAATAGGCGTAATACGGTGGTAAATAGAGAAAATAGTACCAACGGAAACGTTTACATCGATATTAGAAGAACCATCCAATGGATCCATTAATACCACATACTTGGCATTTTCCGCACGATCACCTTCAAAGATAACGATATCGTCTTCTTCTTCCGAACCGATCCCCGCAACTTCACCACGAGCTTTAAGTGCTGCTTTTAGTTTCTCATTCGCGTAAAGATCCAGTTTCATCTGGGCTTCACCTTGAACATTAGAAACACCGTTAGTGCCAAGAATATCGACTAACCCAGCTTTATTAATATCACGGTGAATAATTTTAGCCCCAAGCTTAATGGCTGACAGTAATGCCGTTAATTCGCCAGTTGCATGGGGAAAATCTTGTTGTTTCTCGACGATAAATTCGCCTAATGTTTTCATGACGTGGGTCCTGAATGTGAATGGATAAAATATAAAAAGGAAAAAAGTTTCCTTATTAGTGGCAAGTTTATCCAAAGAATCGCATGATTCAAAGGTTAATCCGTTTCTAATCTGCTTTTTGATGGTTAGAATAGTGACCAACTTCATGCTATTGGAAAGAAATTCATGCACATTCATATTCTTGGTATTTGTGGCACCTTTATGGGAAGTCTTGCCATCTTAGCTCGAGCGAAAGGGCATAAAGTAACTGGCTCTGATGCAAATGTTTATCCTCCAATGAGCACATTATTGGAAAATCAAGGCATTGAGCTAATCGAAGGTTATGATCCACAACAATTAGAACCTGCTCCTGACATGGTGATTATTGGCAATGCGATGACTCGAGGGAATCCTTGTGTTGAAGCGGTACTTGAAAAAGGATTGCCTTACACATCAGGGCCACAATGGTTACATGACTATATTTTGCCTGAGCGTTGGGTTTTGGCCGTTGCGGGTACCCATGGTAAAACGACTACGGCAGGTATGCTGGCTTGGATTTTAGAAGATTGTGGTTATCAACCTGGTTTTTTAATTGGTGGTGTGCCGGGTAACTTTCAAGTTTCAGCACAATTGGGGGAAAGCCCGTTTTTTGTTATTGAAGCTGATGAGTATGACAGTGCTTTCTTTGATAAACGTTCTAAATTTGTTCATTACTCGCCACGTACGCTTATCTTAAATAATCTGGAATTCGACCATGCGGATATTTTTGATGATTTAACGGCGATTCAAAAACAGTTTCATCATTTAGTCCGTATTGTGCCGGGCAGTGGCAAAATTATCATGCCTGATAACGATCTGAACTTAAAACAGACCATTGGTATGGGATGTTGGAGTGAGGAAGAGTACACCGGTGAGACGGGTGATTGGCAGGCGAAAAAGATCAGTAATGACAGTAGCCACTTTGCAGTGTTCCATAAAGGTGAGCAAGTCGGTGAGGTTTGTTGGGGACTTTCGGGTGAACACAATATGCAAAATGGCTTAATGGCCATTGTGGCAGCTCACCACGTTGGTGTATTACCGGTAGATGCATGCGCAGCACTCAATAAATTTATTAACGCCCGTCGTCGTTTAGAGTTACGGGGTGAAGTAAATCAAGTGAGTGTTTATGATGACTTTGCCCATCATCCTACGGCGATTTTAGCAACCCTTGAAGCGTTACGTAGTAAAGTTGGCGGAACAGCACGTATTATTGCGGTATTAGAACCTCGCTCTAATACGATGAAGATGGGGATCAGTAAAGATGATATCGCCCCAGCATTGGGACGTGCTGATGAAGTTTTCTTATTTCAGCCACCTAACATTCAATGGTTAGTCAGTGATATTGCCGAGAAGTGTGTACAGCCTGCTCGTTGGAGCACGGATATTGACACATTAGTGGAGATGGTTGCTAAAGAAGCTAAACCGGGTGATCATATTTTGATCATGAGCAATGGTGGCTTTGGTGGTATACATGAAAAACTCCTGGCGAAATTAGCCACACCAAAATCATCTGTGGATCAATATTAATTTAAATAAGTAAGCCACTGAAATTTCAGTGGCTTACTGTTTATGACCTATTTTCCTGAAGTCGCTATTTATAATTCCTGATCAAATAGGTTTAAAATCGCATCTCGTAGTTCTTCTGTTGAGAATCCTGGCGCGGGTGTAGAAAAAATAGTGTCATCACCAGCGATACTTCCGAGGATCCCTTCTGCTTTACCTAAAGAATCTAATAAACGTGCAATAAGCTGTGCGGCACCGGGGCTGGTTCTAATAACCACTACTGAGTGGTTATGGTCAATATCAAGTACCAAATTTTTCAATGGGCTACTTGCTGTAGGTACACCAAGTTCTGTTGGCAGGCAGTAAACCATCTCCATTTTGGCATTACGCGTTCTTACTGCGCCAAATTTTGTTAGCATACGAGAGATTTTAGACTGGTTAATATTATCAAAACCAGCTTCTTGTAATGCAGTTACAATCTCGCCTTGTGAACTGAATTTTTCTTCTTTCAGCAGGGCTTTAAATGCTTTAACCAAGTCTTCTTGCTTAGAAGGAGTGCGCATAGTTCACCTTTAGTGAGTTATCAATAACTCGCACATTATGCAGAGAAGTGAATTTTTATGCAACATTAGCTCCGTTAATCTTGTTTCTCTTCTTGGTTGATGTGTGTTTTTGTGTGTTAACTCAAAAAAGTTTTATTTCTCGATATTGAATGCGATAATCTTGATTAGGTAAATAATTTGTTAACTAAATGATAATCTTAAATGATTATGCAATATGAGATAGCGCGTTTAGCACTTAGCGATATTTATTGGAATTATTTCTCAAAAGAGTGCCCGCTATCTCATTAACAGATAAGCAATTTGTTTAGAATAACCGAAGTATTATTTTTTACTACAAATGCCTTATTATGCAATATAGCTGTTAAATAATTGTTTTCTTTACTAGGTGTGTTGCGTAATAGTGAGTATATCAAAGGCGTTCCACTATCTCGTAAACTAAGGAGTATCAGAATGAAAGTAGCAGTTCTCGGTGCAGCGGGTGGTATTGGTCAGGCACTGGCACTTCTTCTTAAAAATCAGCTTCCAGCTGGTAGTGAACTCTCTTTATATGATATCGCTCCGGTTACACCGGGTGTTGCAGCGGACTTAAGTCATATACCTACTCAAGTAAGGGTAAAAGGTTTTGCTGGCGAAGATCCTTCTCCTGCATTAAAAGATGCAGATGTTGTTTTAATTTCTGCCGGTGTTGCCCGTAAACCGGGTATGGATCGCTCTGATCTTTTCAATGTAAATGCAGGGATCGTGCGTAATCTTATTGAAAAAGTTGCACAAAACTGCCCTAAGGCGCTTATTGGTATCATTACTAATCCAGTCAATACTACGGTTGCTATCGCTGCTGAAGTACTGAAAAAAGCCGGTGTTTATGATAAAAAACGCCTATTTGGTGTGACAACACTAGATATTATCCGTGCGAATACTTTTGTTGCTGAATTAAAAGGCAAAGATCCACAAACAACGAATGTTCCGGTCATTGGTGGACACTCAGGTGTCACTATTCTTCCTTTGCTATCTCAAGTAGCCGGTGTGTCATTTACTGATGAAGAAGTTGCTGCATTAACAAAACGTATTCAAAATGCGGGGACTGAGGTTGTTGAAGCTAAAGCAGGTGGCGGATCAGCCACATTATCAATGGGACAAGCAGCTGCGCGCTTTGGTCTTTCATTGATCCGTGCTTTAAATGGCGAAAAAGATGTTATTGAATGCACCTATACCGAAGGCGATGGTGAACATGCCCGTTTCTTTGCACAACCTGTTCGTTTAGGTAAGAATGGTGTTGAAGAATATCTACCAATCGGTCAATTAAGTGATTTTGAAAAACAATCTCTTAATGGCATGTTGGATGTATTGAAAAAAGATATAATTCTTGGCGAAGAATTTATTAATAAATAAAAAATAACTTTTTTGCTTTAAAATAATGTAAATTTAAATAAAAACCGCTGATAGTGTATCAGCGGTTTTTTTTATTAATTATAATATATGTAATTATTAGTTAATTATTGGTTTTGTCGCGTATCTTCCGTTCAAGTAATTCTCCTGTTTCAGGATGAAAATAACGACTGGGCCAAATTTCCGAAGGCGCTACACCTAGAAAGTCAGCAATGATTTTCTCACCTTTTGGCCAAGGGCGTGACAGTGCATTAGCCAGTGTTGAAGAGCTTAAACCAGCTTGGCGAGAGATGGCTGCCAGTGTTGTGCCCCGTTTTCTGAGTGCGGCAATAATATCGGCAGGATGCCAATCAGATTTCCTTGAAATCATTTTTAATCCTTTTTCTATAAAATTAAATGCTGTGTTAGTGGTATAAATAACAGTTTATTAGAAATGCTTAAAAGCATTAAACTGATTATTTAGAAAATAAAATAACATTATTTTTCTAAAAATATTTCTGATTTTTTTCTTAATAATTTCTTTTTTGAAGTTGATAACAATTTTAGAGAAACGTAATGAAAAAAGAGTGGTATACGGCAATGGAATTGACGGGTATAGGTGGATTACCTAAATCACCACAAGGTGTAAATGCAAAAGCTAAACGTGAATCTTGGTTAAAACAAAAGAGAACTAATAAACAAGGAAATGGCGTTGAATATCATTACTCTTGTTTACCAGAAGAAACTTTAATTGCTCTGGAGCTTTATGAACCATTAGCACATTACAAACTAAATAAAGAGGAGCCACTCGTTATCTGGGTGAAAGCATTCCAACAACTTAATGATGGTGAACAAAAAACAGTAACAGAGCTGATCTTGCGGGATGGTATTAGAAGTTTTTTAGAAAAGATCGTCAAAGATTAAGCGACTTTAAAGAACGCGCTATTGCGTTATCCGCAACCGATATCTGACTAACCTCTTAGTTGAATGTGAGATGAGATCATGAAAAAAGAATGGTATACAGCAAAAGAATTAGTAGGGCTTGCAGGGTTACCTAATTCTCCACAAGGGGTCAATTTAATGGCACGCCGTGAAGGATGGGAAAATCGCCGTAAGCGTGGAGTACAAGGTAAAGCCGTTGAGTACTCGGTTAAAAGCCTCCCTGAAGAGGTGGTGAGTGTGTTAGCGGCGCATGAGCCTCCTGCAGAATATTTATCTAAGCGTCAGGATGCCTTTCTTATCTGGGTGGAAGCTTATTATCAGCTAACAAAATCAGAGCGTGAAAAAATCGTAAAATTTGTTTTACGAGAAGGTCTCGCTAAGTTAATTAGCTATATTGATGCTGACAATCAAGAAGAGATCGAACGAGAAAATGAAGAAGTGGTTCAAAAATTAAAAAGCCCCCCAGAGTCGACATAGTCGCTCTGACGGGCTTCTCATACTTTATGGGGTTTAGGTATGAAAATTACGATTGTCGTTGCACAGCAACGTGCGCAAGGCCAATTAATGCATCTTTGTAAGATGAATCAGGAATAATCGCTAACGCCTCAATGGCTTTATCGGCTTCTTCTTCCGCTTTTTGGCGGGTATATTCCAGTGAGCCACACTGTTTCATCGTTTTTAACACAGTGTCGAGTAAATGACGGCCGTTACCTTTTTCAATGGCTTGACGAATGAGTTGTGATTCTGTTTCGTTACCATGGTGCATGGCATGAAGTAAAGGCAAAGTAGGTTTACCTTCATCCAGATCGTCACCGGTATTTTTACCTAATTGGGTATTATCTGCATCATAATCCAGTAAATCGTCAATCAGCTGGAATGCAGTACCAAGATAACGACCATAATCTTGGAAAGCTTTCTCTTGCTCTGGAGTGGCTCCGCAGAGGATGGCTGACGCATGAGAGGCAGCTTCAAATAAACGGGCGGTTTTACTGTAGATAACTTGCATATAGTCATCTTCAGTAATGTCAGGATCGTTACAATTCATTAATTGTAATACTTCACCTTCAGCGATCACATTGGTTGCGCTAGACATCAGCTTTAGCACGCGCATGGAATCAAGATCCGTCATCATCTGAAAAGATCGTGTATAAATAAAGTCACCTACCAGCACGCTTGCAGCATTACCAAACACAGCATTAGCTGTTTGTTTGCCTCTACGCATATCGGATTCATCAACAACATCGTCGTGCAATAATGTTGCGGTATGAATAAATTCAATTAAAGCGGCGACAGAGATATGTTTGTCCCCTTGATAATCCAAAGCTCGGCCGGTCAGAACAGCGATCATTGGGCGGATCCTTTTACCACCACCGCTAATGATGTAGTAACCAAGCTGGTTTATCAAAGAAACATCTGAATTAAGCTGGTAAAGAATTGCGTCATTTACCGCAGCCATATCAGCGGATGTGAGTTTTATAATAGATTCTAAATTCATGTTTTTCGACTTTGGCTCGCCAATGAGCGCGTTATAATTAATAAAAAATGATCATGCCATAGATTTTACTCTCTTATAATTTAGATTGTACTTTAAAAATGGCTGAAATAAATATTGTGTAAAAAACTCTTTTTTTTGCTGGTTGTTTGCGATCTATACTTGTCATCGCGACTAAATTTGCGTAGAATTCGCGCCCTATGTGAATATTTTAATTGTGCACTCAAATTATACATATTGGGAGTGTGCGGAAAGCGGAGTTTATATGTACGCGGTTTTCCAAAGTGGTGGTAAACAACACCGAGTCAGCGAAGGTCAAACAATTCGCTTAGAAAAGCTTGAAGTAGCAACTGGCGAAACTATTGAGTTTGACACCGTCATGATGGTCGCTGATGGCGACAACATTCAAATTGGCGCTCCAATCCTTGAGGGCGTTAAAGTTAAAGCGGAAGTGGTTGCTCACGGTCGCGGCGAGAAAGTTAAAATTGTTAAGTTCCGTCGTCGTAAACACAGCCGTAAACAACAGGGCCACCGTCAGTGGTTTACTGATGTTAAAATCACTGGTATCGCTTAAGGTTTAGGAGAGCAGATTAATGGCACACAAAAAGGCTGGCGGCTCGACTCGTAACGGTCGCGATTCCGAAGCAAAACGTCTAGGTGTAAAACGTTTCGGTGGTGAAGCTGTATTAGCAGGTAGCATCATCGTTCGTCAACGTGGTACTAAGTTCCATGCAGGTACTAACGTTGGTTGTGGTCGTGACCACACCCTGTTTGCGTTAGCTGACGGAAAAGTTAAATTCGAAGTTAAAGGTCCAAACAATCGTAAATTTATCAGCATCGAAGCTGAATAATTACCGGTCCTTTAAACACCGAGTTAAAAGCCCTGCACAGTCTGTTGCGGGGCTTTTTATATTTAAAAAAGGCCATCTCTGGGTAATTTCGGCCATCCAGCACGTTAATGGCTATCATACGGAGTAAAATCATGAAATTTGTTGATGAGGCCAAGATCCTAATCGTCGCTGGCGACGGTGGTAACGGCTGTGTAAGCTTTCGTCGAGAAAAATATATCCCGAAAGGGGGACCAGACGGTGGTGATGGCGGTGATGGTGGTGATGTCTACATGGTTGCAGACGAAAACCTCAACACCCTTATCGATTACCGTTTTACTAAATCTTATCGCGCTGAGCGTGGTGAAAATGGCCAAAGCCGTGATTGTACGGGAAAACGTGGTCAAGATATTACTATTAATGTCCCTGTGGGGACGCGTGCCCGTGATCTTGCTACAGGTGAGATCATTGCTGACTTAACGGTACATGGTCAAAAACAAATGGTCGCTAAAGGTGGCTTCCATGGTTTAGGGAATACGCGTTTTAAATCATCAGTCAATCGTGCACCACGTCAACGCACAATGGGTACACCGGGTGAATCACGTGAAGTACTGTTAGAGCTGATGTTACTTGCGGATGTAGGTATGTTAGGTATGCCGAATGCCGGTAAATCTACCTTTATTCGAGCCGTCTCGGCAGCCAAACCAAAAGTGGCAGATTATCCATTTACTACACTAGTACCTAGCTTAGGTGTTGTGCGTATGGACAGCCATCAAAGCTTTGTCGTTGCGGATATACCGGGGCTGATCGAAGGGGCTGCTGATGGCGCGGGTCTTGGGATCCAGTTCCTGAAACATTTAGAACGTTGCCGTGTATTATTGCATTTGATCGACATCGATCCTATTGATGGTTCTGATCCCGTTGAAAATGCCAAAATCATTATTTCTGAATTAGAAAAATACAGCGATAAACTGGCACAAAAACCACGTTGGTTAGTTTTCAATAAAGTGGATCTGCTTGATGCCGATGAAGCAAAACAGAAAGCACAAGCGATAGTTGAAGCGTTGGGTTGGGAAGGTGATTATTATATGATTGCTGCTATCAACCAAGAAGGGGTGAAAAAACTTTGTTGGGATATTATGGAATTCCTGAAAGTGACCCCACGTGAGCAAGATATTGCTACCGCTTTAGCCGCTGAAGAAAAAGTTGATTTTATGTGGGATGACTACCATAAAGAACAACTTGAAAATCCTGACCTTGAAGACGATGACGAAGATTGGGATGAAGAAGATGATGATGGTGTAGAGTTTATCTACCAACGCTAATCTCTCTTTTTATCGGTATTGTTGTCTCGGTATCGTATAGACATACAGATAGCGAGACATAAAAAACGCCTGAATTTTCAGGCGTTTTTACTTTCTAACAAATAATAGTGCTATTTATTGTTATAGATATCTTTATATAAATTCGTTTCAAAACGAACCAAATAGGCGCGTCCAGCATTGCGATTTTGTGTAGGGGGAGAGTAGGCAGAAATAAATTGTACAAATGCCACTTTCTGTCCATTGGCTGTGGTCATAAAGCCAGCTAGATTATACACTCCCTTGAGTGAACCTGTTTTAGCGGAAACTTTACCGTTGACGCCCGCTTCAGTAAAACCACCACGATATTGCAATGTACCATCATGACCGGCAAGAGGAAGCATACTGATAAAATTTAATTCACTATCATGTTGTCCGACATATTGTAATACTTGCATCATGGTTGCGGGGGCTATCAGGTTATGGCGGGAAAGCCCAGATCCATCCACCATAATTGTATTAGCTAAATCAATGCCCGCTTTTTGTTTTAAAATAGCACGAGTGGCATCCGCCCCTGAACGCCAAGTGCCAGCAACACCATAATATTCACGACCAATAGTTCTAAATACGGCATCTGCAATCATATTGTCAGACTCTTTTAACATCGTCGTCAATAAAGTGTGTAACGGTTTAGATTGTGTTTGTGCTAAAACAGTAACAGGGGCTTTAGGTTGGGAGCGGCGTTTGACATAACCGTCCAGCTCAATATCTGCACGTTGTAACTCTTCTTTTAGCAATATACCTGCCCAGTGCGCACCATCTTGAATGGAAAACATCAGCGGCATGGCTTCTTCACGTTTAGGAATGCAGCCTGTTATCACATAAGTATTTAAATCTCTCACCGTGACGTCTAATTCGCAAAAGCGGGTTCGTGTTGAGCCTTTTTCATAGGTTTCAACTTCGCTTAAAACCGTGACAGGATAAAAAGACGCTTTACGTATGGTGGCGATATCACCTTCTTTTTGACCACTTTGCAGTAAGACGGAAAAACAATTTTTATCTACAATAGCGGCACTTGGTGGGGCACTAAAGCATTGGGTCATATCATTCCAAACCCATCCCGGCGCTTTGTCATGGCTGGAGAAAGCAGAGGTATCAATTAATAAATTTCCCGTTATTTTTGTGACGCCAGATTGTTTTAATACGGCAACCATTGCTCGTAATTGCTGGCGAGTTAGCGTAGGATCACCACTAAAACGGAAAATTAAATCACCCTCTAGTTGATTGTTTTTTATCTTACCTTCCGTTTCCATTGTGGTGGTAAATTGATAATCGCCCCCTAATTGCAATAGGGCGGCTAAAGCTGTGACCACTTTTTGTGTGCTGGCTGGCAAAGATAATTG
Organism: Proteus mirabilis ATCC 29906; assembly: GCF_000160755.1. Classification (GTDB taxonomy): domain Bacteria; phylum Pseudomonadota; class Gammaproteobacteria; order Enterobacterales; family Enterobacteriaceae; genus Proteus; species Proteus mirabilis. Next base: position 129,470 of record NZ_GG668581.1, on the reverse strand, counting down.
ATTATCATTATAAGTTAGGTTAGGGGAGGATGCGCCAACAGTTTGGGTGATTAAACCGACTTGAGTGCCATCAGGCAAAAGTTCTATATATTTTTCAACAGGAATGGCGAGGGTTGAAAAGCTTAACAGACTCAAGGTATAAAATATTCCGCGGAATATAGGTAATAAGCGCATAATTTCTCTATCCGTAACTATAAGCTTAACGCTATAGTGTTGATTGCCAGAGGCTAATACTAAAGGGCAATGAGGGCAAAAGTAAACGGTAACACGTGTGATTATCTGATTATCAGAAAATATTACTTATCCTGTTTTTAAAACGAGAATAAGACGTGAAGCCATTGGCCTCTTGTGTTAGATTTAGTTTAGCTTTAGATAAGGGAGGTTTTTACTACTTCCCAACCAAAAGGGTAGAAAGTTACAATTATTTTCTATTCATCGAATATATAAAGGGACAGGCCCTCATTAAGGCTGCCTGTGTCTTTTTTTGTCTTGAGAAGAGTAAAGTAGAACCTTTTCTCTGTGTTGTTAGTATAAAAAATCAGGATGATACCTATTTTTTATTAGGAATAGTATTGAGGTATTAACACATGAATCAGATCCCTATGACAGTTCTCGGAGCAGAAAAATTACGCGAAGAACTGGAATATCTAAAAAGTGTTCGTCGCCCAGAAATTACCGCGGCCATTGCTGAGGCACGGGAACATGGCGACTTAAAAGAAAACGCGGAATATCACGCAGCTCGTGAACAACAGGGTTTCTGTGAAGGCCGCATTCAAGAAATTGAAGCAAAATTATCAAATGCGCAAGTCATTGATATCACTAAAATGACAAATAATGGACGTATTATTTTTGGTGCCACGGTGACGTTACTCAATGTGGATACTGAAGAAGAGCAAAAATACCGCATTGTTGGTGATGATGAAGCAAACATTAAAGAAAACTTAATTTCAGTCAACTCACCGATTGCCCGTGGATTGATTGGTAAAGAGTTAGATGATGTGGTGGTCATTAACACCCCAGGCGGCCAAGTAGAGTATGAAGTTTTAAACGTAGAATATATTTAATTTGTAATTTTACGTTTCTATAGAAAACTAGAATGCTATCCTGTGGTAATATTAAAAAAGGCCTGAAAAGGCCTTTTTTGCCATAGAGTTAGTTATGGCATTTTTATATAAAGGTATAAGTTTTATTTCGGTAAAATAATTTTACGCGCTTCAGAAGGGCGATAAAGAACAACCATTTTTCCGATAACTTGTACATTCTGTGCACCGCTTTCACGCACAATCGCTGCCACGATCAAGTTTTTAACATCTCGATCTTCGCCTGCGATTTTGACTTTGATAAGCTCATGATGTGCCAGAGCGATTTCAATTTCTGCAAGAACGCCTTCAGTCAACCCGTTGTTACCGATCATAACGACAGGATTGAGATGATGAGCGAGCCCTTTCAGGTGTTGAATTTGTTTTTTGTTAAGAGTCATCATTAATTTTTGCTTAGTTGGGATTGAAAACGGTCTATTCTAACGCCATCTCTCATTTATCACCATAAAATGTCGTCAAGATGCGGTAAAATGAGTGAAGAAGTAAAATTTTTGATTGCTAAGTGTATGATAGTTGGAAAACGCAATGGCCAATAAAAAACGTTCGGCAAGCTCTAGCCGCTGGTTACAAGAACATTTTAGTGATAAATATGTTCAACAAGCAAAGAAAAAAGGGTTTCGCTCTCGAGCTTGGTTTAAATTGGAAGAAATTCAGCAAAGTGATAACATTTTCAAACCAGGTATGACCGTTGTCGATTTAGGTGCTGCTCCGGGTGGGTGGTCTCAATATGTCGTACAGCAGTTAGGAAATAAAGGTAGGATCATCGCATGTGACCTTTTACCTATGGATCCTATCGTTGGTGTCGATTTCCTTCAAGGCGATTTTCGTGATGAACTTGTATTGAAGGCATTGCTTGATAGAGTAGGTGATAATAAAGTCCAGGTTGTCATGTCTGACATGGCTCCAAACATGAGCGGAACACCCGCGGTCGATATTCCTCGATCCATGTATTTAGTAGAGTTAGCGCTTGATATGTGTCGTGATGTGCTGGCTCCCGGGGGAAGTTTTATTGTCAAAGTGTTTCAGGGAGAAGGCTTTGATGAGTACCTGGGGCAAATACGCTCCCTGTTTACGAAAGTGAAAGTTCGTAAACCAGACGCTTCGCGGTCTCGTTCTCGTGAGGTATATATTGTAGCCACAGGGCGTAAACTTTAGTACCCTAAAGCTATTTGTTAACACAGTTGTAATATGAGGTTAATCCCTTGAGTGACATGGCGAAAAACCTGATCCTCTGGTTAGTCATTGCAGTCGTATTGATGTCATTATTCCAGAGCTTCGGACCCAGCGATTCGAATAGTCGTAAGGTGGATTACTCTACCTTTATCAATGAGTTAACTAATAACCAGTTACGCGAGGTCAGCATAAGTGGTTATGATATTAATGTAACTAAAACAGATAACTCAAAGTACAGCACGTATATGCCTATGCGTGATGATAACCTGCTGACCACTTTAATGAACCGTAATGTAAAAGTGACCGGTGAACCCATTGAAGGTCAAAGTCTTCTAACACAAATTTTTGTGTCTTGGTTCCCAATGCTTTTACTGATTGGTCTTTGGATCTTCTTTATGCGCCAAATGCAAGGTGGTGGCGGTAAAGGTGCGATGTCTTTTGGTAAGAGTAAGGCTCGCATGTTGACAGAAGACCAAATCAAAACAACCTTTGCTGATGTTGCAGGTTGTGATGAGGCAAAAGAAGAAGTCAGCGAGCTAGTTGAGTATTTACGTGATCCGGGTCGTTTCCAGAAATTAGGTGGTAAAATTCCGAAAGGTATCCTAATGGTTGGTCCTCCTGGTACGGGTAAAACATTATTAGCAAAAGCGATTGCTGGTGAAGCAAAAGTACCTTTCTTTACTATTTCTGGTTCTGACTTCGTTGAAATGTTTGTCGGGGTCGGTGCTTCTCGTGTTCGTGATATGTTTGAACAGGCTAAAAAAGCAGCACCTTGTATCATCTTTATCGATGAAATCGATGCGGTTGGTCGTCAACGTGGTGCCGGTCTTGGCGGTGGTCATGATGAACGTGAACAAACGCTGAACCAGATGCTGGTCGAAATGGATGGTTTTGAAGGCAACGAAGGTATCATCGTGATTGCCGCAACTAACCGCCCTGACGTATTAGACCCTGCATTATTACGTCCAGGTCGTTTTGACCGTCAAGTCGTCGTAGGTTTACCAGATGTTCGTGGTCGTGAGCAAATTCTGAAAGTGCATATGCGCCGAGTGCCATTATCACCAGACGTTGATCCTGCGATCCTTGCTCGTGGTACTCCGGGTTTCTCCGGTGCTGACTTGGCAAACTTGGTTAATGAAGCTGCACTATTTGCCGCACGCGGTAACAAACGTGTTGTTTCAATGGTCGAGTTCGAAAAAGCAAAAGATAAGATCATGATGGGTGCTGAACGCCGTTCAATGGTTATGACCGAAGAACAAAAAGCATCAACGGCTTATCATGAAGCGGGACACGCCATTATTGGTCGTTTAGTGCCTGAACATGATCCGGTACATAAAGTGACGATTATCCCGCGTGGACGTGCATTAGGTGTGACTTTCTTCTTACCTGAAGGTGACCAAATCAGTGCCAGCCGTCAAAAACTGGAAAGCCAAATTTCAACACTTTATGGTGGTCGTTTAGCGGAAGAGATCATTTATGGGCCTGAACATGTTTCGACAGGGGCTTCTAATGATATCAAAGTGGCAACCAATATTGCGCGTAACATGGTGACACAGTGGGGCTTCTCTGAAAAATTAGGGCCATTACTGTATGCTGATGAAGACGGTGAGGTGTTCTTAGGTCGTTCAGTTGCTAAAGCGCAACATATGTCAGATGAAACAGCACGTACTATCGACGAAGAAATTAAAGCTATCATCGATCGTAACTATACCCGTGCTCGTCAAATCCTGATGGACAACCTAGATATTCTGCACTCAATGAAAGATGCATTAATGACTTATGAAACCATTGATGCACCTCAAATTGATGACTTAATGAATCGTCGTGAAGTTCGTCCACCGGCAGGTTGGGAAGGCAATAATGGCAATAGTGGTGCAAATACCGCTACAGCACAGCCGACACAAACACATGTGACGAATGAGCCAAATAATAAGTCAGGATCAGAGAGTGACACACCTTCTGATAACAATACTCATTAATCCTTATCGGGTTCTATATTGAGTAAGCTATAAATACAAACCCCAGGCTTTCTGGGGTTTTTTTATATAGGTATCAACGAAATGAAATTAATTGCCAGAGGAAGAGAGCTTAATTTATCTTCACCCCAAGTGATGGGCATTTTAAATGTGACGCCAGATTCATTTTCTGATGGCGGAACGCATAACTCTCTTAATGATGCTATTAACCACGCCGCTAAACTTATTGCTGAAGGGGCTTCTATCATCGATATCGGTGGTGAATCAACAAGGCCGGGTGCCAGTGATGTTTCTGTCGATGAAGAGTTACATCGTGTTATTCCTGTGGTCGAAGCTATCCAGCAACGTTTTGATGTGTGGATTTCTGTTGATACATCCAAAGCACAAGTGATCACGGAGTCCGCTCAAGCGGGTGCCTCTATTATCAATGATATACGTTCACTTACCGAACCTGGAGCACTTCAGGCGGCTGCAAAAACGGGGTTACCTGTTTGTATTATGCATATGCAAGGTTTACCTAAAACAATGCAACATTCGCCGCAGTATAAGAATGTGATGATAGAAGTTGATGCTTTTCTGGCAGAGAATATTCAACGTTGTATTGATGCTGGTATCGAGAAAAATCAAATTATTCTTGATCCAGGCTTCGGCTTTGGTAAAAATTTAGCGCATAATTATCAATTATTAGCACATCTAAGTGATTTTCATCACTTTGGTTTACCGATACTCGCCGGAATGTCACGTAAATCAATGGTAGGGCAGTTACTCAATGTTCCGCCACAAGAGCGTGTTGCTGGTAGTGTTGCTTGCGCAGTTATTGCTGCAATGCAAGGGGCACAAATTATTCGTGTACACGATGTTAAAGAGACTGTAGATGCGATGAAAGTCGTGCAGGCGACTCTTTCTGCAAAGGAAAATAATGAATGAGCGAACGTAAATACTTTGGAACAGACGGTATCCGTGGAAAAGTAGGTGACAGCCCTATTACACCTGATTTTGTATTAAAGCTAGGCTGGGCTGCAGGTAAAGTACTTGCACGTCACGGCTCACGAAAAATCATTATCGGTAAAGATACTCGTATTTCTGGTTATATGTTGGAATCGGCTCTAGAAGCAGGCCTTGCTGCTGCAGGATTATCTGCTTCATTTACAGGCCCGATGCCAACCCCCGCGGTCGCTTATTTAACCCGTACTTTCAGAGCAGAAGCTGGCATAGTGATTTCTGCTTCTCATAATCCCTATTATGATAATGGCATCAAATTCTTCTCCATTGATGGTACAAAACTACCTGATGAAGTAGAAGAAGCTATTGAAGCGGAAATGGAAAAACCGATCACTTGTGTAGAGTCTGCAGAATTAGGGCGTGCGAATCGCATTGTTGATGCCGCAGGCCGTTATATTGAATTTTGTAAAGGTACGTTCCCTAACGAAAATAATTTAAATGGGTTAAAAGTTGTTGTGGATTGTGCCCATGGTGCAACTTACCATATTGCGCCTAATGTTTTTCGTGAACTCGGGGCTGAGGTTATCACTATTGGTTGTGAGCCTACGGGCATCAATATCAATGACGAATGTGGTGCAACAGATGTACGTATGTTGCAAAAACGCGTGTTAGAAGAGGGGGCCGACGTTGGTTTAGCCTTTGATGGTGATGGTGACCGTATTATTATGGTTGATCATAAAGGCCTAAAAGTAGATGGTGACCAAATTCTCTATATCATTGCGCGAGAAGCATTGCGTCAAGGTCAACTACGTGGTGGTGCCGTCGGTACACTAATGAGTAATATGGGGTTAGAGATTGCCTTAAAACAGCTTGGTATTCCTTTTGTGAGAGCGAAAGTGGGTGACCGCTATGTGCTTGAGAAATTGCAAGAAAAAGGCTGGCGTTTAGGGGCGGAAAACTCGGGTCATATTATTTTACTTGATAAGACAACAACGGGTGATGGTATTGTTGCTGGTCTGCAAGTATTAAGCGCAATGGTTCGTAACCATATGAGCTTGCATGATCTATGCAGTGGCATGAAATTATTACCACAAATTTTGGTGAATGTTCGTTTTACGGGAAATCACGATCCTCTACAATCCACAGAAGTTCAGCAAGTCGCAAAAGAAGTCGAGGCGGAGCTTGGTGGTAAGGGACGCGTTTTATTACGTAAATCAGGAACAGAACCATTAATTCGAGTGATGGTTGAAGGCGAAAATGAAGAGCAAGTCACAGCGATGGCGAATCGTATTGCTGATGCAGTAAAACATGTTGGCTAATTGCTGTTTTTTTCTTCAATTAATCACTTTATAGTAAAATAACCTTGCTTGTCAGTTCAGGTTTGGTTAGTATTCACACCCGCTTAGTAAGGTCGTTGAACTAAAGCGGGTGAAGCAATCGAAGGTTATCGCATAGGCGATAAGTTCCATAGAATAGGTAACGCAAATGTATACAGCACTCATTGTTATTCTTATCATTGCAGCAACAGGGCTGGTTGGTCTGATCCTGTTACAGCAGGGTAAAGGTGCTGATATGGGCGCTTCTTTTGGTGCAGGTGCTTCCGGTACAGTATTTGGTTCAAGCGGTTCAGCAAATTTCATGACCCGTATGACCGCTGTTTTAGCAACAGTGTTTATTGTACTTTGCCTTATTTTAGGTAATTTAAGTGCCAATAAAACTGTTCGTGAAGACAGTAAGTGGATGTCTATCGAGCAGACTGCAGAAGAAGCGAAAAAAGCTGAGCAATTAGCAGCGCCTGTAGCACCAGCAAACACAGATATTCCGCAGTAAACTAAGTAATAGTTAAAAATGAGATTGTTTGGGGTTTTGGTTAAATAAACAGTCTCATTAAAGTGCCGAGGTGGTGAAATTGGTATACACGCTACCTTGAGGTGGTAGTGCCTACAAAACGGGCGTACGGGTTCAAGTCCCGTTCTCGGCACCATTATTCCAGATAGCTTGCGTTTTGCTTGTTATCAGCGTAAAATTTGCCACGTTTTTCGAACGCGGGGTGGAGCAGCTTGGTAGCTCGTCGGGCTCATAACCCGAAGGTCGTTGGTTCAAATCCAGCCCCCGCAACCACTTCTAACAATACAGCACTTTTCTCATTAATCATCTTGTAAACCGATTATGATCCTGAGTGGAATGTGCCGTAGAAGAGGTTATCTCGATTGGCAAGTTACAGGGTCCAGTTGCATAAAGCCCCGAATTTCGGGGTTTTTTGTTATCAGAGAATAGAATACTGGGCTATAAGCCCTTTTTTTATGCCTTGGGGGTGGGTTTGTCCACATTAGAGCAAAAATTAACAGCGATGGTTTCAGCACCAGTAGAAGCATTAGGCTTTGAATTTGTTGGTCTTGAGTTTATTCGTGGTCGAGTATCAACATTGCGTATCTATATTGATAGTGAAGAAGGTATCACTGTTGATGATTGTGCTGATGTTAGCCACCAGGTCAGTGCTGTGCTGGATGTTGAAGATCCAATTCAAACATTTTATAACCTTGAGATCTCATCTCCTGGTTTAGAAAGACCTTTATTCACTACAACGCATTATGAGCAATTTATCGGCGAAGAAGTCGCCGTTGTATTACGAATTGCGATGCAAAACCGCCGTAAATGGCAGGGCATTATTAAGTCTGTCGCTGGCGAAATGATCACGGTTACTGTGGATGGTAAAGACGAAGTGTTCGCACTGAGCAACATCCAGAAAGCTAACCTGGTACCCCACTTTTAAGTTTTGAAGAGGCAACTAGGATGAACAAAGAGATTCTGGCTGTTGTGGAAGCGGTCTCTAACGAAAAATCTCTTCCTCGTGAGAAGATTTTCGAAGCACTGGAAACTGCATTAGCGACAGCGACTAAGAAAAAATATGAGCAAGAGATTGATGTACGAGTTTGCATTGATCGTAAAACGGGGGATTTTGATACTTTCCGTCGTTGGCTTGTGGTTGAAGAAGTTACTCAGCCTACTCGTGAAATCACACTTGAAGCGGCTAAATACGAAGAGCCTGAAATTGAACTAGGCGGCTTCATTGAAGACCAAATTGAGTCTGTTACTTTCGACCGTATTACCACCCAGACCGCAAAACAAGTGATCGTACAAAAAGTACGTGAAGCTGAAAGAGCGATGGTTGTTGATCAATTCCGCGAACAATTAGGCGAAATTATCACGGGCGTTGTGAAAAAAGTAAACCGCGATAACATCACCCTAGATTTAGGAAATAACGCAGAAGCCGTTATCTTACGTGAAGATATGCTACCGCGTGAAAATTTCCGCCCAGGTGACCGTGTACGTGGTGTCTTATACGATGTTCGTACAGAAACTCGTGGTGCACAACTTTTCGTAACACGTTCTCGTCCTGAAATGCTGATCGAATTATTCCGCATTGAAGTACCTGAAATTGGCGAAGAGATCATTGAGATTAAAGCTGCAGCACGTGATCCAGGTTCTCGTGCCAAAATCGCTGTAAAAACCAACGATAAACGCATCGACCCTGTGGGTGCTTGTGTTGGTATGCGTGGTGCACGTGTACAAGCCGTTTCCAGTGAACTGGGCGGTGAACGAATTGATATTGTTCTGTGGGATGATAATCCTGCACAATTCGTGATTAATGCAATGGCTCCGGCAGATGTTGCTTCTATTGTTGTCGATGAAGACAAATGTACAATGGACGTCGCTGTTGAAAGCAGTAATCTTGCCCAAGCGATTGGCCGTAATGGTCAAAATGTTCGCTTAGCAGCGCAATTACTGAAAAAACATCGTGGTGATGACAAATGGGAACTGAATGTCATGACTGCAGATGAACTGAATGCTAAGCATCAGGCAGAAGCAAACGCAGCCATTGAAATATTTACTAAGCATCTCGACATTGATGAAGACTTCGCAACTGTTTTAGTTGAAGAAGGTTTCTCTACCCTTGAAGAGTTAGTTTATGTGCCGATTGACGAACTGTTAGCTATCGACGGTCTTGATGAAGAAACAGTTGAAGCATTACGTGAAAGAGCAAAAGCGGCATTAACAACGATTGAACTAGCTCAAAAAGAAAGCCTAGGCGATAACCAGCCAGCTGAGGACTTATTAGCTCTCGAAGGCATGGAACGTTCTTTAGCATTTGATCTAGCTGCCCGTGGTATCTGCACACTGGAAGATCTTGCCGAACAGGGTATCGACGACCTAACTGATATTGACGGTTTAAATAGTGAGCGCGCAGGCGAACTCATTATGGCTGCTCGTAATATCTGCTGGTTTGGGAATGATGCGTAACAACTGAGCAGGAAGGAACAGAATGACAGATGAAACAGTAAAATCACTTGCAGAAGAGATTCAGACACCGGTTGAACGTTTGGTACAGCAGTTTGCTGATGCCGGTATTAAGAAAACCGTCTCTGATTCTGTCTCCCAAAAAGAGAAAGAAACCTTGCTGGCTTGGTTGAACCGTGATAAAGAGTCAACCAGCCAACCAGAAAAATTAACGTTACAGCGCAAAGTGCGTAGTACGTTAAGTGTTCCTGGTACAGGTGGCAAAAATAAATCAGTAGCCATCGAAGTCCGCAAAAAACGCACTTATGTGAACCGTGATGCAGTTGAAAAAGCACAAGCGGCAGAGCAAGCTCAGCGTGAAGCGGAAGAAAAGGCGCGTCGCGAAGCAGAAGAAAAAGCACAGCGCGAAGCACAAGAGAAAGCACAGCGCGAAGCTGAAGAAAAAGCAAAACGTGAAGCTGAAGAAGCCAAGAAAAAGGCTGAAGAAAAGGCAAAACGTGAAGCTGAAGAAGCAAAACGTGAAGCAGCGGAATTAGCTAAGCGCGAAGCAGCGGAAAAAGACAAAGTGAAACAAAACGAGAAACCAAAAGCTGATAAGGCTGATCAGGAAAAAGCACGTCGCATAGCCGAACAGGCTGAACTGAAACGTAAAACAGAAGAAGCTCAGCGTCGTAAAGCTGAAGAAGAAGCTCGCATTGCAGCAGAAAAAGCGCGTCGCTTAGCGGAAGAAAATGCTGAAAAATGGACTTCAGATACGTCATCTGAAACAGAAGGTACTGACTATCATGTGACGACATCTCGCTATGCGCGTGATGCAGAAGATGAAAGTGATGCTGAGGTTGAAGGTGGCCGTGGCCGTGGTCGTGCAGCAAAAGCCCCTCGTCCAAAGAAAAATAACCGTCACTCTGAAAAAGCAGATCGTGAAGAAGCTCGCGCTGCTGGCCGTTCTAACAAGAAAGGCAAAGGACGTAAAAACAGCACATTACAGCAAGGCTTCAATAAGCCAGCAGCTGCTGTAAACCGCGATGTTGTCATTGGTGAGACTATTTCAGTTGCTGATTTAGCAAACAAAATGGCAGTGAAAGGTTCTGAAGTCATTAAAACAATGATGAAAATGGGTGCAATGGCAACCATCAATCAAGTTTTAGACCAAGAAACGGCACAACTGGTTGCGGAAGAAATGGGTCACAAAGTTATCTTACGTCGTGAAAACGAGTTAGAAGAACAAGTGATGAACGACCGTGATACTAGCGATGAAATGGCTGTATCTCGTGCGCCTGTGGTGACTATTATGGGTCACGTTGACCATGGTAAAACCTCTTTACTCGACTACATTCGTTCAACGAAAGTGGCTTCAGGTGAAGCAGGTGGTATTACTCAGCATATCGGTGCTTATCACGTTAAAACCGACAAAGGTGAAATTACCTTCCTAGATACTCCAGGTCACGCCGCATTTACTTCAATGCGTGCCCGTGGTGCTCAGGTAACGGATATCGTTGTTCTGGTTGTTGCTGCTGATGATGGTGTGATGCCACAAACTATCGAAGCTATCCAACACGCCAAAGCAGCAAATGTGCCTGTTGTTGTTGCCGTGAACAAAATTGATAAACCAGAAGCTGATCCTGATCGTGTTAAAACTGAGCTGTCTCAATATGGCATTCTGCCAGAAGATTGGGGTGGTGAGACTCAGTTTATCCATGTGTCAGCAAAACAAGGCTTAGGTATTGACGAGTTGCTGGATGCTATCTTATTACAAGCGGAAGTTCTTGAACTGAAAGCAGTAAAAGAGGGTATGGCAAGCGGTGTTGTTATCGAATCTTACCTCGATAAAGGCCGTGGTCCTGTTGCGACTATCCTTGTTCGTGAAGGTACCTTGAATAAAGGTGATATCGTTCTGTGTGGCTTTGAATACGGTCGTATTCGTGCAATGCGTAACGAATTAGGTAAAGAAGTACAATCTGCCGGCCCATCAATGCCTGTTGAGATTTTAGGTCTGTCTAATGTACCTTCTGCGGGTGATGAAGCAACCGTTGTTCGTGATGAGAAAAAAGCGCGTGAAGTTGCCTTATATCGTCAAGGTAAATTCCGTGAAGTGAAACTGGCTCGTCAACAGAAATCTAAACTGGAAAACATGTTTGCTAACATGGAAGAAGGTAAAGTTTCTGAACTGAACATCGTACTGAAAACGGATGTTCAAGGAACTTGTGAAGCCATCACTGATGCATTAGTTAAACTTTCTACAGATGAAGTTAAACTGAAAATTATCGGTTCTGGCGTGGGTGGTATCACTGAAACAGATGCGACTTTAGCGGCTGCTTCTGATGCTATCATTCTTGGTTTCAACGTTCGTGCTGATGCTTCTGCTCGTCGTATTATCGAACAAGAAAGTGTTGATTTACGTTACTACTCCGTTATCTATAGCTTGATTGATGAAATTAAATCAGCAATGAGCGGTATGTTAGAGCCTGAATACAAACAAGAAATCATGGGTCTTGCTGAGGTTCGTGATGTGTTTAAATCACCTAAATTCGGCGCTATCGCGGGTTGTATGGTGGTTGAAGGTAACATTAAACGTAACAATCCTATTCGCGTATTACGTGATAACGTGGTTATTTACGAAGGTGAGCTTGAATCACTGCGTCGCTTTAAAGATGACGTCAACGAAGTCCGTAATGGTATGGAATGTGGTATCGGTGTGAAAAACTACAACGATGTCCGTGTTGGCGATATGATTGAAGTGTTCCAAGTTATCGAAATTAAACGTTCTATCGATTAATCGAGTACGTCTGATTTAAAAAGGAAGGGAGCTTAATGGCTCCCTTCTTATTCCTCTCTTTGTGCTATTCCCCCTTTATTCTTTTCTGTATTTTTCAATATAAGCGAAATAGATTGGCTTTCAGTAATTTATGTCATTAAAAGAACAGGGTAAGATAACGCTAAAGAGCAGATTTATTGCTAAAGAGAAAAAAAGCGTAAAGCGGTTGTGAAACGTGACTTTATGTATACTCTTTAGATATCATCGATTTTAAAATTGGATCAATAATGACAATAGAGTGATAACGACATTGTCAGGGAGAGATAAAATGGCAAGAGATTTTAGCCGTGCTCAGCGTGTTTCTCAGGAAATGCAAAAAGAAATCGCCATCATTTTACAGCGCGAAGTAAAAGATCCACGTATTGGAATGGCCACCGTATCCGGTGTTGAAATTTCACGTGATCTGGCTTACGCCAAAGTATTTGTCACCTTTTTAAACCTATCAGCAGGTGAAGAAAGCGATGAAGAAATGGTAGAAAATGGCTTAAAAGCCCTTAACGAAGCAGCAGGCTTTATTCGCTCTTTATTAGGTAAAGCGATGCGCTTACGTGTTGTTCCTGAGCTAACATTTGCTTATGACAATTCATTAGTTGAAGGTATGCGTATGTCTAACCTTGTGTCAAATGTTGTCAAAGATGATGAAAAACGCCGTCATAAAGAGGAAGAGTAATGGGGCGTCGTCGTAAAGGGCGTGAGATTAACGGCGTATTATTGCTTGATAAGCCTCAAGATATTTCATCGAATGACGCTTTGCAAAAAGTACGCCGTATGTTTAATGCAAGTAAAGCGGGGCATACCGGCGCTTTAGATCCTTTAGCGACAGGTATGCTTCCTATCTGTTTAGGTGAAGCGACAAAGTTTTCACAGTTTTTATTGGATTCAGATAAACGCTATCGAGTGATTGCCAAATTAGGTGAAAGAACAGATACCTCTGATGCTCATGGACAAGTGATCCAGCAACGACCTGTACAGTTTAACCAGCAAGCGCTCGATGCTGCGTTAGAGAGTTTTCGTGGTGAAACATTGCAAATTCCTTCAATGTATTCAGCCCTTAAGCATCAAGGTAAACCACTTTATGAATATGCAAGACAAGGTATTGAAGTTGAGCGAGAAGCAAGACCCATTATCGTGTATGAATTGCAATTTATTCGCTGGGAAGACGATGAGTTAGAACTAGAAATTCATTGTTCTAAAGGTACCTATATTCGCACTATCATTGATGATCTGGGTGAGAAATTAAACTGTGGTGCCCATGTGATTTTCTTACGTCGTTTAGAAGTCGCAGATTATCCGAAAGAGCGTATGGTGACGCTTGAGCAATTGCGCGCAATCATTGATGATGCTCAGCAACAAGATGAGTCACCATTTCCTGCGTTAGATGCCTTATTATTGCCTATGGATACTGCGGTTGCACATTTCTCTGTGGTGCATTTAACCGCCATTATGGCGGGTTACTTAAAACTGGGGCAACCGGTTCGGGTAAATCACACCTTGGATGAAGGGGAATGGGTCAGAGTCACCGAAGGCGATGAGAAAAAATTTATTGGCCTTGCGATCATCAAAGATGGTCTAGTTGCACCGAAAAGATTAGTCGTGGATTATCACGCACTCAATAACCCTGAATAGCAATTCTTGCGCTAAGTGTGTTTGAAGCGTAGAATAATGCGGCTATCTGTTTAGGTGGCTGAGTTGGATAGCTGAATTAGAGATTGGCTATCTGAAAATTTTACTTTTATTGGAGTTTTATTATGTCTCTAAGTACTGAAGCGAAAGCAAAGATCGTTGCTGAATTCGGTCGTGATGCTAACGATACTGGCTCAAGCGAAGTTCAGATCGCACTGCTGACTGCAGAAATCAACCACCTGCAAGGTCACTTTTCAGAGCACAAAAAAGATCACCACAGCCGTCGTGGTCTGCTGCGTAAAGTTTCCAGCCGTCGTAATCTGCTGGACTACCTGAAACGTAAAGATGTAGCTCGTTATACTGCACTGATTGAACGTTTAGGTCTGCGTCGCTAATCAAGTGAGTTTCAGTGAAAAGGGGCCCGTAGGCCCCTTTTCTACTAGAAAGTGCTATTTTTAAGAAAGTGCTATTTCAAAAATGAGTCGTTATGTTTTAATGTGGTGATGGTTATTTAGTCTCTCTAGTTGCGACAATTCGCGCGGCTAATGAAAGTGTTTAAACGTGGTTAAGTTAAATATTTCCATTAGTCGCGAGGGGACGTAGCGGAGAAAAGATTATTCATCGTCGCTAAATATCATGCGACAATAAGATAAAGGATATTATTTTGCTGAATCCTACAGTTCGTAAATTTCAATACGGTCAACATACCGTTACGTTAGAAACGGGCATGATGGCTCGCCAAGCAACGGCTGCTGTAATGGTTGACATGGACGGCACTGCTGTTTTTGTTACCGTTGTTGCTAAGAAAAAAGTGAAAGAAGGACAAGACTTCTTCCCACTCACCGTTAACTATCAAGAGCGTTCATACGCAGCTGGCCGTATTCCAGGAAGTTTCTTCCGTCGTGAAGGTCGTCCTGGCGAAGGTGAAACTTTAATCGCGCGTCTTATTGACCGCCCTTTACGCCCACTATTCCCAGAAGGGTTCTTAAACGAAATCCAAGTAGTTGCGACTGTGGTTTCTGTTAATCCACAAGTTAACCCAGATATCGTTGCTATGATTGGTGCTTCTGCAGCACTGTCATTATCAGGTGTACCTTTCAATGGTCCTATCGGTGGTGCTCGTGTTGGCTTTATTGATGGTCAATATGTACTGAACCCAACCGTTGATGAACTGAAAATTAGTAAATTAGACTTAGTGGTTGCAGGTACTGCGGGTGCGGTACTGATGGTTGAATCAGAAGCTGATTTATTATCAGAAGAACAAATGTTAGGTGCAGTGGTATTTGGTCATGAACAACAACAAGTTGTGATTGAAAATATCAATGCATTAGTTGCCGAAGTCGGTAAAGAAAAATGGGATTGGGCACCAGAGCCTATTAACCAATCTTTACATGATCGTATTGCTCAATTAGCACAAACTCGTATTGGTGATGCGTATCGTATTACTGAAAAACAAGAGCGTTATGAGCAAATCGATGCTATTCGTGATGAAGTGATCAGCACATTATTAGCAGAAGATGAGTCTTTAGACGAAGGCGAAATCATTGAAATTTTCTCTGGTTTAGAGAAGAAAATTGTTCGTGCTCGTGTATTAGCGGGTGAACCTCGTATCGATGGTCGTGAAAAAGACATGGTACGTGCTTTAGATATTCGTACAGGTTTATTACCACGTACACATGGCTCTGCGCTATTTACTCGTGGCGAAACTCAAGCATTAGTAACAGCTACTTTAGGTACTGCACGTGATGCACAAACCATTGATGACATCATGGGTGAGCATACCGATACCTTCTTACTGCACTACAACTTCCCTCCATATTCTGTCGGTGAAACAGGTATGATGGGTTCGCCAAAACGTCGTGAAATTGGTCATGGTCGTTTAGCAAAACGTGGTGTATTAGCCGTTATGCCAACGATTGAAGAATTCCCATACACAGTACGTGTAGTGTCTGAAATTACAGAATCCAATGGTTCATCTTCAATGGCATCTGTTTGTGGTGCTTCTTTAGCACTGATGGATGCGGGTGTACCAATTAAAGAATCTGTTGCTGGTATTGCAATGGGTCTGGTAAAAGAAGGTGAAAACTTCGTTGTTCTTTCTGATATTTTAGGTGATGAAGACCATTTAGGTGATATGGACTTTAAAGTTGCGGGTAGCCGTAACGGAGTCAGTGCATTACAAATGGATATCAAAATCGAAGGTATCACTCGTGAAATTATGCAAGTTGCGTTAAATCAAGCGAAAAGCGCACGTCTGCATATTTTAGGGGTAATGGAAAGTGCAATTAGCCAGCCGCGTGCAGAAATTTCTGAGTTTGCACCACGTATTCACACTATCAAAATCAATGCTGATAAGATCAAAGATGTTATCGGTAAGGGTGGTTCGGTTATCCGTGCATTAACGGAAGAAACTGGGACCACTATCGAAATCGAAGATGATGGTACAGTGAAAATTGCAGCTACTAGTGGCGAACAAGCAAAACAAGCTATCGCTCGTATCGAAGAGATCACGGCAGAAGTCGAAGTTGGCCGTATCTATAACGGTAAAGTAACACGTATCGTTGATTTCGGTGCATTTGTTGCTATCGGTGGTGGTAAAGAAGGTCTGGTGCATATTTCTCAAATCGCAGACAAACGCGTTGAGAAAGTAAGTGATTACCTGACTATGGGTCAAGAAGTTCCAGTGAAAGTACTGGAAATTGACCGCCAAGGCCGTATCCGCTTAAGCATGAAAGAGGCTCAAGCAACCCAGCAGGAAGCAGCTGAAACTTCTTCTGAAGATCCTGCAAATTAATGATATTCTACTACCGATATCTAGACATAGGTATCGGTAGAGACTTATTATGATTGACAAGTAGGACGTCATAAAACGCTTTTTGTTGAAAGAGTCTGACTTTGGGAGTGAGAAATGAAAACATTTCTGCGCGGTTGTTCTATTGCTGTTTTCATCTTTATTTCCGGGTGCAGCACTAGTCCAGAATGGCGTAAGAATGCTATTTTTGCTACTCCACTACAGCCTTCTTTACAACAAGAAGTGATATTGGCTCGTATAGAACAAATTCTGGCGAGCCGTTCATTAACCGAAGATGAATATGCACAGCTTTTATATGAGCGTGGTGTGCTGTATGATAGTCTCGGTTTAAGAGCATTGGCGCGCAATGATTTTTCAATGGCGTTGTCAATGAGACCAGATATGCTAGAGATTTTTAATTTTCTAGGTATCTATTTTACGCAAGCAGCGAATTATGATGCTGCTTATGAAGCGTTTGATTCTGTTTTAGAGCTTGATCCAACTTACAATAATGCGCGTTTTAATCGAGGTATCGCTTTATACTATGGTGGCCGATTGAAATTGGCGCAGGATGATCTGCAGGCGTTTTATCAGGTCGATCCAAATGATCCCATTCGTTCGCTTTGGTTATATCTTGTTGAAAAAGAGATAGACTCTGATTCTGCTAAAAAACAGCTGAAACAGCGATACTTAAAGGCGAATAAAACGGGACAATGGGGATGGAATATAGTTGAGTTTTATTTAGGTGACATTAGTGAAAAAACATTAATGGAAAGGCTAAATGAAACGTCAACCGATAACACTTCGCTCGCTGAGCATCTTAGTGAAACTAACTTCTATTTAGGTAAATATTACCTAAGTCTGGGGGACATGGATAGCGCTGAAGCGTTATTCAAGCTGACGGTTGCCAACAACGCACATAACTTTGTTGAGCACCGCTACGCATTGTTGGAATTAGCACTGTTAGGCCAACAAGAAGACCTAGCGGAATCGGACCAGCAATAGCTGACGAACATTTCTTTGATCAGTTTGAAAGCCATCATCTGCATAGGATGAGGGCTTGTTTGTTCGTTTAATAATATAATTTGAGCCAGTTCACATTTTAGATGATAAAGACCGACAAACCATGCGGTATGTTATGTCAACTGGCCGCCATAATGAATGAGGCACAGTGACATGACTACTGAAACCGATATGACTTTTGCTGATCTAGGTTTATCAGCACCTATTTTGACTGCACTGAATGATTTAGGCTACGAGAAGCCTTCTCCAATTCAGCAACAATGTATTCCTTTCCTTTTAGATGGCAATGATGTTCTAGGTATGGCACAAACCGGTAGTGGTAAAACCGCTGCGTTTAGCTTACCGTTATTACACAATCTAGATGAATCATTAAAAGCACCACAAATTTTAGTGTTAGCACCAACCCGTGAACTTGCGGTTCAGGTTGCCGAAGCCATTGAAGATTTTTCTAAACATTTACCAAAAGTGAATGTCGTTGCTCTGTATGGTGGCCAACGCTATGACGTTCAACTACGTGCATTACGCCAAGGGCCACAAGTTGTTGTGGGTACACCGGGTCGTTTATTAGATCACTTAAACCGTGGCACATTAGATTTATCTAAACTAAAAGGTTTAGTATTAGATGAAGCTGATGAAATGTTACGTATGGGCTTTATTGAAGATGTTGAAAATATCTTAAGTAAGATCCCAGCAGAGCACCAGACTGCATTATTCTCTGCGACGATGCCAGAAGCTATCCGTCGTATTACACGTCGCTTTATGAATGATCCAAAAGAAGTACGTATTCAAAGCAGTGTAACTACACGCCCAGATATTAGCCAAAGCTATTGGATGACTTATGGTGCACGTAAAAATGAAGCATTAATCCGTTTCTTAGAAGCAGAAGATTTCGATGCAGCTATTATTTTCGTTCGTACAAAAAATGCGACCTTAGAAGTAGCAGAAACCTTAGAGCGTAATGGCTATAACAGTGCGGCATTGAATGGTGACATGAATCAGTCTCTGCGTGAGCAAACATTAGAGCGTCTGAAAAACGGCCGTTTAGATATCCTTATCGCAACGGATGTTGCTGCGCGTGGTCTGGATGTTGACCGTATCAGCTTGGTTGTCAACTATGATATCCCTATGGATTCAGAGTCTTATGTACATCGTATTGGCCGTACTGGCCGTGCAGGTCGTGCGGGTCGTGCAATTCTATTTGTTGATAATCGTGAGCGCCGTTTACTGCGCAATATCGAGCGCACGATGAAGATGTCTATTCCTGAAGTTGAGTTACCAAACGCAGAGCTGATTAGTCAGCGTCGTCAGGAAAAATTTGCTCAGCAAATCGCTCAACAGTTAGAAACAAGTAACCTTGACCAATATCGTGCATTGTTACCAAAATTAGCGCCACAAGGTGAAGAAGCGTTAGATATGGAAACATTGGCGGCGGTATTACTGAAAATGGCTCAAGGTGAGCGTGCACTTATTCTGCCACCTGATCCAGTACGTCGTCCTCGTCGTGAATTTAACGATCGTGACGATCGCCGTAACGATCGCGAACGTTCTCCACGTCGTGAGCGCCGTGATGCGGGTGAAATGGATCTTTATCGTATTGAAGTGGGTCGTGATGATGGGGTTGAGGTTCGTCATATTGTTGGTGCTATTGCCAACGAAGGCGATATCAGTAGCCGTTATATTGGTAATATCAAATTATATGGCTCTCACTCAACCATTGAGTTACCAAAAGGGATGCCAGGCGATTTATTAAGCCACTTCACTCGTACTCGCATTATGAATAAACCATTGAATATGCAGTTAGTGGGTGATGCACAACCTTACCGTGAGCGCCGTAATAGCAGCCGTCGTGATGGTCAGCCACAAGGTGGTCGTCGCTTTAGTAAAGGCGATCAACCACCACGCCGTGGTAATGGCGAGCGTGGTAACTTCCGTGGTCGCGGTAATAACGAAAATGCACCACGTCGCCGTAGTAGTACTCATAATCAATAAGAAACTTAAAGTTTATTCAATTTTAAGCTGAATTGATAAAAACCAGTCCATACAATGGACTGGTTTTTTTATAGTATGCTGAGCATGGTGTTTGGCGCCTTATAT
Source organism: Proteus mirabilis ATCC 29906 (assembly GCF_000160755.1). GTDB lineage: Bacteria > Pseudomonadota > Gammaproteobacteria > Enterobacterales > Enterobacteriaceae > Proteus > Proteus mirabilis. The sequence goes on along the minus strand of NZ_GG668581.1, from coordinate 109,634 downwards.
GCAGCCGTAAGTAGGGCGCTGTTAGAGGACGACAGGAGTGATCCCATCTCCTACTAGACAATAAGTAAATCTTATTATTATTTCTTGCTTAAATTTCTTAAATGCTTATAAATTGTTGCTGAGCTTATGCCTAATTCGGCGGATACTATTTTATGTGTTGCTGAAAATTCAAAAAGTCCACTTTCATTTAATTCTTTAATTATCTCTAAATTCTTGTATTTACTTGGAATATTTTTATTTCCGTAAACTCTCTTTTTAATTGGTTCTAGATGATTCTGTACAAGATTATTCACATCTTGTGAAAAATTTTCATGTTTTAAATTATTTGTATCAGTAAAACTATCTATTAATGCATTTAATGGCATATCGAGAGCAAAGTTCATACAAATCATACCAATAGGTGTACCTGCATTATTTACAATTAAAGTAGATGATGATTTAAATGGCCGAACACTTTTTGTATTGAAATAAACCTCCCACATTTGATCTGTTCGATTAAATTTTGAGAGTTTTTCTAAAGCAATATTTGTTACGGGGGCACCTAATCCACGACCAGTAACATGTCCATTAACTATGTGGATAACGGAATGGCGTAAATCCTCAAAACTATGTAGCACTATTTCACAATAATCACCGAGAAATTGCCCCAAATTATCGAGAAAAGGAATATAAGAGCGGAGTAGATGCCGATCTTCTTCAGTAATCTTTTGGTTTGTAGGAAGGTCCATAAGAAATTTTACCCATAATTACAGTTAAATAATTCTAACGTTAAAAGTTGTCGAAATCCATGTTTAGTATACTCGGATAATACTGAGTAAAATATTTTTATACTAAGTTAAGTTTTATGATCCTAAGCACATACTTTATTTTCTTAATATGGCTAAATACGGGTATAGGAATTCGAGGAAGAAATTATGAAACTAGGTATTGAAACAGAGTCCTATCACCTATTTTTTCAGCAGGGTGTAATGGATGTTTTTGATTTTATAAATAAAGCAACTGAATTAGGGCTGGATGGGGTCGAATTAAATATCATTCCTGATGAAGGATTACACCCAGAATTTGGTGTGTTAACAAGTGATAGCCCTGAATATTTAGCAAAAGTACGTCAGGCAATTGAAGATAAAAATCTTTATTGTGAATTAGATACACGTTTTACAACACCAAAGGCATTAACAAAAGCAATTGATATCGCTCGAGGAATTGGTGCTGATGTGATACGTACTTATATGTTTCGTCGAGGACAATACAATCCGAAACAATACCCTAAAATTATTCAAGATATTAAGTCTATTGTTCCATTATTAAAAAAATATCGTATACGTCTTGCAATAGAAAATCATGAAGATGAAACGGCTGATGAAATCTTAAATATTGTAAAAAATGTTGATTCTATTTGGGTTGGTGCACATTGTGATATTGGTAATGGCATGATGGCGTGGGAAGATCCTATAGTAACAGTGAGCAAATTAGCACCTTATACATATAGCACTCATTTTAAAGATCATATTGTTACACATGATGATGAAACACTGGTAATTACAGGAATGCCTCTTGGTGAAGGGAGTATTGATATCGATGAATGTTTTCGTTTATTAGTTGAACATTCACCTGTAACACGTATTAACTTAGAAAACTGTTTTCCCTATACATCTCATTTTGCTAGAGATAAAGGAACGGGGGGAGTATTTGAATTAAGTGGAAGCTTTGAAGTTAAATCACCACCTTTTGATACGCAATTAATTAACCCCTTGGAATATTATTATCCAGCTAAAATTTCTCCTGTTGCATTAAAAACATTAATGGACGCACAAGAGCGTTGTGTACAAGTTTCTGTTAATAAATTAAAAGAACTAAGAAAAAAATATTGTTATTAATATATAAAAATAGTTATCAAATATTGGAGTGATCTCATGATTATTAATACTACATCAGCACCAGAAGCTATTGGTCCTTATTCACAAGCAATTAAAGTTGAAAATCATATTTATATTTCAGGTTGTTGCCCATTCAATACTCATGATGGTTCTGTTATGGGAAATGATATTGAAACACAAACATTAAAAGCTATGAATAATTTAAAAGCTATTATAGAAGCTGCCGGTGCATCAATGGATGATATTGTTAAAACGACTTGTTTTATTAAAGATATAAAAGATTTTCCTATTTTTAATAATATTTATTCTTCTTTTTTTACATCAGGAAAATACCCAGCTCGTTCATGTGTGGAAGTTTCTCGTCTACCTAAAGATGTTTTAATTGAAATAGAAGCTATCGCTTATAAAAAATAGGAAATATGATCATGAATAAATGGGGAAAATTATGTTTTCTTATTTTGGGTGGTGGGACTATATTCAAACTATCCAGCATGAAAGATGTATTTTATGTGCCAATGCAACAAGATTGGGGATTATCTAACACCCAAATTGGTTTTGGCTTTACTATTTATGCCATTATTCAAACAATCGGATTATTTTCATCATTGTATATTGCCGATCGCTTCTCTAAGAAAATTTTATTACCAGCGGGCTTAATTGGGGTAGGTTTATGTGGTGCTTATTTAAGCACATTGCCTCCTTTTACGGGTTATTTAATTGCATTTGGTGCAATGGCATTTTTCGGCGAGGTTGTTTATTGGCCTGTTTTACTAAAATCGGTACGTTTATTAGGAAATAAAGAAGAACAAGGACGTATGTTTGGTTTTCTAGAAGCTGGGCGAGGGGTTGTTGATGTTCTAGTAGCTTCGGGAGCTCTTTATATATTTGTTTTATTTGGTGAAGGTAAAGCAGGTATGCAAGCAGGATTAATTTATTATACGCTTGCTACAATAATAGTAGGTATAATTACATATTTTATTGTGGATAATGACGATAAGAAGGAAACCTCCTCAGCAAGTGAAGCTAATCGCCAAGTTTTGGAAGGGATTAAAAATGTCGTAAAATGTCCTAACTTATGGTTAGCATCAATGAGTATCTTCTTTGTTTATTCTGCTTACTGTGGGTTAACTTATTTTATTCCTTTTTTAAAAGATATTTACGCACTACCAATAGCCCTTATCGGTGCCTATGGCATTATTAATCAATATGCACTAAAAATGATAGGTGGTCCATTAGGCGGATTTTTAGCTGACAAAGTTGCAAAATCGCCAACAATATATCTGAAATGGACATTTTTATTATCTGCGATTGCAATGGCTATTTTCATTATGTTGCCTCATGACTCAATGAATGTCTATTTAGGTATGACTGCAACATTAGGTTTCGGTGCAATCATTTTCTCGCAAAGAGCTATTTTCTTTGCACCAATGGATGAAATTGGAACACCAAGACAATATGCGGGTTCAGCGATGGCGTTTGGATGTATTATTGGTTATATGCCTTCCATGTTTGCTTATGCTCTCTATGGGTCATTATTAGATAATTTTGAGGGTATTCAAGGATATAACTATGTATTTAGTATTATGGTCACTTTTAGTTTGCTTGGTTTTATTTGTGCAACCATATTAGCTAAGCGTATTAAAATGATAAATAACACTTTAAATATAGCTTAAAAATAGACACCGCTTAATTGTGATCTAGCAAACACCGCTTCATCGATTGGCATTAGCTAAATACGGCTATACCTAGTACAAGGAATGCACTTTAAGCGTTCTTCTGGTGGCGATAATAAATCAATATTTTGTTTATTGCCTTGGCGTAAACGACTTAATGTTTTGGCTAAACGCTCTTGCTCTAATGGATTAAGCAAATTGTTCAGGTAAATGGTGAGCGAGGGCGGTAATAACGAAAATGTACCACGTCGCCGTAGTAGCACTCATAATCAATAAGAATATAATTCACTCAGTATTCAATTGAGTTGATGATATAAATTGAAAAACCAGTCAACAAAAATTGGCTGGTTTTTTCTATATAAAGTAGAAATAAATAATTACTCAATTGGGTACATTTTATTGGCATATTCCAAGAGTGCATTAATTTCTATATTGATGGTAAGGGATTAGACAAATGGTTGGGGTTTGATCGGCAAACGGATTGGCGGTTTTTAGATTTTGATTTTGATATTTTTATTGTTGATAAAGATAACTTTCCTAATTACAATCGTAATAAAATAATTTACAGTAAAGCCGAACAATATTTAGGTATTAAACCTGTTTATAGTCAATTAGAGAATAATCGATTAGTGCTTTATCGTTGCCATTGTGGTAGTGATTATTGTTCTGTGATTTCTTGTACTTTAGATATTACAGAACATTAGGTGAAATGGAATAATATTGCATATAAGGATGGATTAGATAGAGAGGAGGCTTTAGATTTGGATAAGCATGGAATAACACCTATTAAACAATTTATATTTTCTAGAAAACAATATCAGCAGGTTTTTAATAAGTATTTAGACACTTATTTGTAAATGGTTAAATACTGATTTTATGTAGGGTTATGATTTATTGATTAATTCAATCACCTCTGCATCCATAAGTGGTGTGAGTTTTGCACTAATAACGATTTTTTTGTATTTGTTATTCAACCCACCGGCAATGACTTCATTGAATAATCGAATTTCTACTTGGGATAATCCATCTTCGGTACGTTCTAAAGGATGAATTACCACATTTCTTTTTCGACAAAAAAAGGATAATGGGTTAATACCTATTTGAGTAAGTGCTGTTCGTATCGCTTCAATAGCAGGGTAAAAATCGCCAATTAACATTCGACTATGAGTAAAATGACGTTCTACAGAAAATTCTTTTTTGGTGTGAAGATCACGAACTTCGATGCGATTAATATAAACTTTAATATAAATGGGTTCCATCAAGCTTATTCCTTTTTACTGATTAAATTAAGCCAATCGCTTCTTTTAAGGGTTTAAGGTAACGTCGACTGACCGGAATTTGTTTATTATTATGTAAAATAAGTTCTGCTTGTCCATTATCACCAAAAACAATTTCATTGACATAATCCATATTCACTAAATATTGACGATGGCAACGTACCAGCGGAGTGCGTGTTTCTAAAGTACGTAATGTAAGCTCAGTAAAACCTTCTTGCCCTTGATTATTGGTGACATAGACACCGCTTAATCGTGATGTAGCAAACACGGCTTCATCGATTGGCATTAGCCAAATACGGCTATGCCCAGTACAAGGAATGCACTTTAAGCGTTCTTCTGGTGGTGATAATAAATCAATATTTTGTTTATTGCCTTGGCGTAAACGACTTAATGTTTTGGCTAAACGCTCTTGCTCTAATGGTTTGAGCAAATAATCAAAAGCGTGCTCTTCGAATGCTTGAATAGCATATTCTTCAAATGCGGTTAAAAAGACAATATAAGGGCGATGTTCAGGATCAAGCATTGAGACCATTTCTAAGCCAGTAATACGTGGCATTTGAATATCAAGAAAAACCACATCAGGTTTTTTACGATGTATTTCTCCTATCGCCTCAATAGCATTACTGCATTCACCAATAATATGAATATCTTTTTCTTCTTCGAGTAAACAACGTAAATTTTCACGAGCAAGCGGCTCATCATCAACGATTAATATATTCATTGTTATGCTGCGTTATCCATATTTTTTTCTAAGGGTAAACAGATTTTTATTTTGGTATAGTTATCAGGCTGACACTCCACAAGTACACCATATAGATCACCATAGCGTAATTTAATCCGCTTATCGACAAGTCTCATTCCTAAACCGAGCTGATGTGATGCGCCTTGCGAATGATAAAGCCCTGCATTATCACTAATTTCGATCACTATTAAGTGGTCTTCTTGATGCGCTCTAATTGTAATCTTTCCGATGCCTAATAACTGTGATGTTCCATGTTTAATTGCATTCTCAACCATAGGCTGAAGCGAAAATGCAGGAAGGCGCGCAGTGGCTAAATGTTCAGGTATCTGAATATCTATCTGTAAACTTTCTTGAAAGCGCGCTTTTTCAATTTGTAAATAAGCCGTGACGTGTTCAATTTCATCACTGAGTGTCACTATCGCTTCGGGTCTTTTTAAATTCTTACGGAAAAAAGCCGACAGAAATTGCACTAACTGTTTTGCTTGATCACTATCACGACGAATAACGGCTTGTAATGTATTTAATGCATTAAATAAAAAGTGGGGATTGACTTGTGCGTGTAGTAATTTAATTTCTGATTCTAATAGTGATTGTTTATTTCTTTCGTATTGTCCGGCAAGAATTTGTGCTGATAATAGACTGGCGATCCCTTCTCCTAAGGTTCTATTAATGGAGCTAAATAAGCGATTCTTTGCTTCATAGAGCTTTATGGTGCCAATAACGCGATTATTTTCTCCTCGTAAAGGAATAACCAGTGTCGAGCCTAATTTACAATGTGGAGAAAGGGTACATCGATAAGGTGTCTCATTGCCGTCCGCATACACGACTTCGTTATTATTAATGGCTTGTTTAGATTGTTCTGAGGAAATCGGTGTACCTGGCAAATGATGATCAGCGCCAATACCAATAAAAGCGAGTAGTTTATCTCTATCCGTAATGGCGACAGCACTGACTTTTAATTCTTGGTAGATAACTTTTGCAACACGAGTACTATTATCTTGGTTAAAGCCTTTACGTAAAATACCTTCAGTGCAAACCGCAATTTTTAATGCTTGAGCGGAGAAAGCACTAGTATATTTTTCAAAAATGGCACGTCTATCTTGTAATATCCTAATAAACATCGCAGCACCTATTGTATTTGCTACAATCATAGGAGCGGCAATATTTTTTACTAAAGAAAGTGCTTCATCAAAAGGACGAGCGAGTAATAAAATAATACTCATCTGTATTATTTCGGCAAAAAAGGTGACGGTAGCCGCTGTCCAAGGATTAAATATGCGGTGCATTTGTCCATGTTTTACATAATAACGATGAACTAATCCACCAATTAATCCTTCTGCGATAGTGGATACCATACAACTTAACGCTGTCATCCCGCCGAGGGAATAGCGGTGTAAGCCACCCGTGAAGCCAACGAGAAAGCCTACATACGGTCCACCTAATAATCCGCCTAATACGGAGCCAATAGCACGGGTATTAGCAATAGAGTCATTAATATGCAATCCAAAATAGGTGCCCATAATGCAGAAAATGGAGAAAATCACATAGCACATTAATTTATGTGGAAGTTTGATAGTCACTTGTAAAAGAGGCGTAAATAGCGGCGTTTTGCTGAGAAACCACGCAATAATGAGATAAACGCACATTTGCTGTAATAACAGCAAAATTAAATCAAATTCGTACATAAGTTGTGTGTACCACTTTCTGTGTTTATTTAATAAATTAAAAAAACGTAGATAAAATGAGGCTATTCATGGAGTAATAAAATTTGGTATAAGAATAACTTAATCGCACTATCAAAGAAAATCTTCCTCTGAGTCAGTGATCTAGCGCACAAAATTCTTAAAGAAATAGCCAGTTATTGTGTAAGATAACGCTATCAGTGAGTGTTCTACTTCACTATTAAGGTCTAATCGTTATATGAAAAAAAGAGCCATCTATCTTATTTTATTAATGCTAATACTTATTGCATTAGCCGTTCTTTTCCGCGCGCATAATCAATATTTATTACTGCAAGGTGAAGTGGATGCACCTGAAGTTATTGTGGCCTCTAAAGCCAAAGGACGTGTTATAGAGCGTCATATTGAGCGGGGTGATGATGTTAAAGCGGGGCAATTGATGATCACCTTAGATAGCCCAGAACTCAATGCTCAAGTGGCTGCACTGGAAGCGGCAAAAGCCCAAGCTCAAGCGCAATTAGATCTCTCTATTCACGGTACAAGAGAAGAAAGCATTCGCAATTTACAAGCGATCTTATCTCAGGCGCAAGCACAAGCCACCAATGCAACGAAAGATTACCAACGTCTTAGTGCGGTCGCCAATAAAGGTTATGTCTCTGCCAATGAGCTTGATAGTGCTCGTAGTCGTCGAGATGTTGCCGTGCAGCAAGCCAAAGCCGCTCAAGCTGAATTAGATGAAGCGAAAAACGGTGATCGTATTGAATTACGTGAGAAATACCGAGCCGCACTACAACAAGCAGAGCAGCAATTAATTGAGCTGAAAGTTCAGCAACAAGATTTACAGGTAAAAGCTCCGGTTGACGGCGAAGTGGGGCCTATTCCTGCGGAAGTGGGTGAGCTTTTTAATGCCAATAGCCCATTAGCTACGTTAATTCGTCTCCCTGAAGCCTATTTTGTATATAACTTGCGTGAAGATATTTTAGCCGATATCCGCAAAGGCGATCGCATCACAATCACTGTTCCTGCGTTAGGCAATAAAGAAGTGGAAGCAGAAGTTCGCTATATTGCTCCTATGGGAGATTACGCAACGAAAAGAGCGACGCGTGCAACAGGAGATTTCGACTTAAAAACCTTTGAAGTTCGACTGTATCCAACGGCACAAATTGAAGGACTACGTCCTGGTATGAGCGCATTATGGCGTTGGGATAAGTAAGGGCGAATAATGAGAGTAAAGGCAGCTTGGCGTGGTTTTAATAGCGCATTCTCACGAGAAACCCATATGGCAGTGCGAAGTCCAGTGTTCCACTGGCTAAGCTGGCTGTTTCCATTAATGTTATTCACATTAATTAGTGCTAACTTTTCAGAAGGTACTTTGCTGAACTTGCCAGTTTCCGTTATCAATAATGATAATAGTCCACTATCAAAAACGTTGATCCGAGATTTAAATGCAGGCTCTCATGCAAAATTAAGTGCGCTAGATACAAATCCGCGAACCGCCTTAGAGCAGTTAGGAAGTGCAAAAGATTACGCTATTTTAATGATCCCCCGCCATTTTGAAAAAGATGTATTAGCAGGCAAACAGCCGACAACCCGAATGTATTACAATGGGTTGTATTATGCTGCGGGTAGCTATGCTATACAGGATTTTAGCGGGTTAATTGCCGAGCTTAATGCTCAATATCGCACTGTTTTAGCGCAAGAGATGAATAAGCCAGTGCCGCCTTTAGCCAAAGTAACACTCTCTTATGACAGCCTGTTTAATGCTAGTGGTAGTTATATCTACTATCAACAATTTGCTGCAACCATTCATATGCTGCAACTCTTTGTTGTCACCTGCACGATTTACTCCTTATCACGGGGTAATATGCTATTAAACTTAAAACCTTTCACTTTTGCCCTAATAGGTAAATTAGCACCTTATACGCTGTTTTTCTTAACATTATTAATGGTTGAATTAGCGGCGTTAGTGCATTTTTCAGGGGCAAAAGTCAATGGTAATCCGCTTTATATGATATTGGTGGGGTTCTTTTATATCATCGCGGCACAAAGTATTGGGTTGCTGTTGTTTACATTTACCAATAGTGCGATAACCGCATACAGTATGATAGGTATGCTAGTGAGTATCGCCTTAGCTTTTTCAGGGATGGCGGTGCCTGAACTGTCGATGATATTACCTGCTCGAATCATTTCTAATCTAGAGCCGTTAACGCACGCCTTAAATGCTATGTTTGATATCTTCTTAAGGGAAGTTTCGTTACAAGGTATTCTTTATGTGTGCACGCTTTTGTTGATTTATCCTTTTGCGATTGCGCTTTTAGTTCGCAAACGCATCTTTAAAAGATTGGAATTACAGGTAGGTGTCGTATGATGCAGATGTATTTCCAAACATTTAAGCGTGTTTTATTAGGCATGTTAGAAAAACCGATGTGGATGTTATTATTGGTTTCTCTTTGCATTATGAGTTTAGTCTACGCTAAACCTGTATTGTGGGATCTGCCTGTGGCGGTGATCAATCAAGATCATAGCCCCGCCAGTTATGCCCTTATCCGCTCATTAGATGCCACACCTAAATTAAGCTTAAAGGGATATGATAATTTAGATGAAGCTCGTCATGACATGATAATGCGTGAACTGTTTGCCATTATTATCATTCCAACAGATTTTGAAAAAAAACTGCTTAATGGCAAAAATGTTACCGTTCCTGTGTATGGAGATGCGACCAACCGCCTTGCTAGTGGACAAATTCAGCAAGAATTAATGCAGGCGTATCAGCAATTATTAGATAACTATAACGGCCGTATCTTACAAAATGCGGGTTTTAGTGCGACACAGTCAAAAATATTATTAAAACCGATCCAAAGTGAAACTATCGCCATGTATAACCCTGGGGTCAGTTTTGCCGCCATTATTTTCCCAGGCTTGTTAGTGATGTTATTGCAACACTCATTATTAATTGCTTGTGTACGAGTGAGTATCGCCGTCAGAGGAACGCCAAAAGGGAAGCCTCCGTTAGCGGTATATTTAGGCGCGCTATCTGCACTTATACCGATTTGGCTCTTTTTATCTTCGGTGTTCTTTGCACTATGGCCGTGGGTATTAGGCTATCGTCAAGAAGCACCACTTTATCAAATTTGGATGTTGACCTTCCCATTCTTATTAGCGGTATTAGGATTAGGTAAGTTGATCACCGAATGCTTGCGCAGTGTTGAGATGATTTACTTAACATTGGCATTTGTGACGACACCAGTATTCTATATTTCGGGAACTATTTGGCCATTACAAGCTATGCCGGATTGGGTATTGGCAATATCCTCTGCATTACCTTCTACATGGGCTGTAAATGCTATGGCCGGAATTAACCAGATGGGATTATCATTCCAAAGCATCCTAGGGGATATCGTGATGATGCTGGTTTTAGGCGTGATATATACCATTTTGGGGGTGTTAGTGGGGATGTTGCGCAATGGTGAGTTAAGGAAAATTACTCATCAATTTAAGCATTGGGCGAGACATTACCACCGTTCAAAGTAAATAATATCTGTAATATGCTAGGTAAATAGGACGGGATTACTGAAAAGTTATCCCGTCTTTTTTATTTTAGTGTAAATTTTCTATAATAGTCTATTAATAACAAAAATTTGTTTAAATTATTTTACTTTTATGCAATCTCTATCTAAAGATATTATCTTAATAATAATAATGTTTTTAATAAGCTTAAATAATTAATGTTATTGCTATAATAATTGATGTGAACTATTTTAAGTGCTTTTCCTTATCTTAATATATAAAAAATAAATTGATTACTTTTTATATAAACATAAAAAACAAATAATTATATAAAAACTAGTAATGACACTTAATTAAAATAAACCAATCTTATTGTAATAAATTTAATTTAGAAGGGCTAAATAAAATAATCAAAATAAAACATTCAATTAAAGTAAGAATAAAAATTTTAAAAAATTAATTGTTAAATTTTAATTAAGTATTATTATATTGATGTCAATTTAATTTCTTAGTAACGTTTATCTTATTATCTAAATAAGATAAAAGTCTATGAAAAATCGTAATTAAATGTGTTTATTATTTTCTAGGAATTAAGGTAATTTATATGAAACTTAATTATTTGAAACTTTTTGTGATCTCTGCATTATCTGTAGGTTCTGTTTTTGCTGTTTCAGCTGAAGATCCTGTAGGAAATGGACCTGTAACCGTGAATGGTGGCGAAATATTTTTTAAAGGTGAATTAGTAAATGCAGCATGTGCTGTTGACTCTTCATCTGATGGCCAAATAGTTAAATTAGGTCAAGTGAGAACTGCAAAATTAGCGAAAGCTGGTGATTTTAGCGAAAATACTAATTTTACTATCCAATTAAATGATTGTGACTCTAAAGTAGCTAGTACTGCAAAAGTTGCTTTTACAGGGGTTTCTGCTGCAGGACAAGATGACGTATTAGCAGTATCTTCTTCTTCTGCTGGTGGTGCTAAAAATGTCGGTATTCAAATTTTAGATAGTAAGAGTGCACCAATGTCTTTTGACGGCGCTGGATTCGGTAATGCAACTAAATTACATGATGGAAAAAATATTATTCCATTCCAAGCAAGATATTATGCTTTAGGTGCAACTGAACCTGGTATCGCAAACGCGAACGCAACCTTTGCTGTCCAATACGAATAATATATAGCCTTATACTATTTTTTAGTATAAGGCTTTTTTACTTTTTTGTGGGTTATTTTAATAAGACATACACCAAGATTAGCTATAGTGGATTATAAAAATGAATAGTATTCTAACTTTTTCTAAAATAAAGCTTCTTTTTTTAATGCTCTTAACTCTATGTGTCATTAACCAAGCATATGCTGCTGTATCATTAGGGGCAACTAGAGTCATTTATTTTGCAGGTGAAAAGCAAGTAAAATTACCAGTAATTAATAATGATGAAAAACGTTATTTAATACAGTCTTGGATAGAAAATAGCGAAGGAAAGAAAGATAACTCTTTTGTTATTACGCCTCCTCTATTTTCTATGCAGGGTAAAAAAGAGAATACTTTAAGAATTATAGATGCAACTAACAATAAATTACCGAAAGATAGAGAAACTTTATTTTGGTTGAGTGTAAAATCTATCCCCGCTGTAGAAAAATCACTTGCTAATGAGAATATGTTACAACTTGCGATTATTAGTAAAATAAAATTCTTTTATAGACCAAAAGATCTCACCATATCTCCAGATGAAAATTATAAAAAACTACAATTTAAACGTAATAATGACACACTTATTATAAAAAATCCGACACCTTATTTTATTACGATGACTGAATTAGAACTTGGTGGTAAAAAATTAGAGAACACTATGGTTCCACCTTTTGAAGATAAGCCTATCTCTATTCCAACATCAGCTTATGGGAAACTCTCGTTTCAAACTATTAATGATTATGGTGCCATCACACCAAAAACAATCGTCGACGTTAGATAATCATTATTTAATATTGTAGAATTGAAAGAGTGATATTATGTCATTTTCAACAGGTATAAATAGCTTAAGCGGCATAAAAATAAATAACGTAAAATTATTTATTTTTATACTTGCGCTACTATTTTCAGTTGACTCAAAGTCTGAGGAGGAGTTTTACTATAACCCCTATTTCTTATCAGATAACCCGGAGTCTGTCGCTGATCTATCTTCTTTTGAGAAAGGATTAGAAGTACCTGAAGGTAATTATCTGGTTGATATTTACTTAAATGACATATTCTTAAAAACCCAATATATCAATTTTATTGAGAATAAAGGGCAGCTATCACCATGTATCACAAAAGCAGAGCTAAAAAGTTGGAATGTTAATTTAAATCTCATAACGGATGAACAAAATAAAGATAAAAATAATGTTGAACAGAAAAATGAGCTCGATGAACATTGTCAGTCACTTACTTCATTAATTGCTCAAGCCACAGCAAATTTTGATGTTGGTTCACAAAAGCTCAATCTCACTATACCTCAAGTATATTTAGTCAATCAGTCTCGAGGCTTTATTCCACCAGAGTTATGGGATGATGGTATTGTGGCTGGATTTATTACCTATATTTTAAATGGGAGTAAAACTCGCAACGATGGTAGCCCAGATACTCATTTTACTCATCTCAATTTACAAAGTGGGATCAATCTTGGGCCATGGCGTCTTCGTGATAACTCTATTTATTCTTATGATTCTATTAATAAATCAAGTTGGAAACATCTGAATACTTATATAGAACGTGGTATTAATAAATTATATTCTCGTCTTATTATTGGTGATAGCTACACACAAAGTGAAGTTTTCGACAGCATCAACTTTAGAGGCTTTCAGCTGTCATCTGATGAAGTTATGTTACCGGATAGCCAAAGAGGTTTTGCTCCGATTATTCGAGGTGTCGCCCGGACTAATGCCGAGGTTACTATACAGCAAAATGGTTATGTGATTTACCGTAACTCTTTTCCACCGGGTCCTTTTGTTATTGATGATCTCTATTCAACAAGTAACAGTGGCGATTTAGAGGTAACCATTACTGAGTCTGATGGTTCAACACAAACCTTTACTGTGCCATATTCATCAGTCCCTTTATTACAAAGGGAAGGGCATACCAAATATTCAGTGACTGTAGGTAGTTACCGTTCGGGTAATGATGAGCAGGAGCGGCCTTATTTTCTACAAGGATCAGTGATCCACGGCTTACCTGCGGGTTGGACCATTTATGGAGGAACCCAGTTATCCAAAAATTACCAAGCGGCAAGTATTGGGGTAGGTAAAAATATTGGGCGTTTTGGGGCTTTATCATTTGATATTACCGAAGCGAGATCAATACTACCCGATGACTCTACACACCGTGGGCAATCGATACGTATTCTTTATAATAAATCTATCAATGAATTAGGCACAAGGGTGCAACTTGCCGGTTATAAATATGCGACGAGTGGTTTTTATACTTTAGCAGAGACTACTTATAAAAAAATGAGAGGAAATTATATACAAACGGAGGATGGTGTTGTTGAAGTTAGTGGATTACCACAAAGTTACTACGACCTTATTTATAATAAAAGGCAAAGGATACAACTCAATATTACTCAAAAAATAGGTGATCAATCTACGTTATATATTATTGGTACTAATCAGCGTTATTGGAATTCTAAAAAACAAGATAATCAATTACAGATAGGCCTTAATACTATTATTAAAGGTATTAATTTAGGCCTAAATTATAGCTTATCTAAAACATCATGGAATGATAGTAAAGATCAGATGCTAGCATTTAATACTAGTATTCCTTTTAGTAACTTTATGCGTTCTGATAATGATTCTATATGGCAAAATGCGAGTTTAAGTACTAACTCCTCGCATAACATGAAGAAACGTTTTAACAATACTATAGGATTAAACGGTACATTATTGGAAGATAAAAACTTAAGTTACAATATTCAAACAGGTTATTCTCATGAAGAAGAATCGGACTCAACAGGATATGCCTCATTAAGTTATAACGGTTCTTATATGAATAGCAATATAGGTTATAACTATACCGATACATCACATCAAATAAATTATGGTATGAGTGGCAGTATTTTAGCTCACTCAGGTGGTATAACACTTAGTCAGCCTATATATCAAACAGCGGTGTTAGTAAAAGTACCTGAAGTTAAAAATATAAAATTAGAAAACAATAGTGGCATCACGACAGACAGTAATGGTTATGCGGTTTTACCTTATGTTTCTGAATATAAAGAAAATCGTATTGCATTGGATACCAATTCATTCTCTAACAATATTGAAATAGATAATGCGGTGAAAAGCGTAGTTCCTACTCGTGGAGCCATTAGTGCGATCACATTTGAGCCTAGTGTTGGGATAAAAGCAATTACGACATTAACCCATAAAGGGAAACCAGTACCTTTCGGGGCTATCGTTGATTCAGGTAATAATACTGGGATTGTGGCAGATGAAGGAAAAGTTTATTTAACAGGGTTATCACCTTCAGGACAATTAAAAGTGAATTGGGGTAGTAAGAAAGAGCAACAATGCTTAGTAAATTACACATTACCACCACAAGATCCAGATAAACTTTATGTTGAATATAGTGCAGAGTGCCACCCTATTAAGGAATAAATAATGACTAATAATATTAAGGGTATTTTGACAACACTATGGTTATTTTTCTTATCATTATCACCTAATGTTGCATATTCTGCCGATAGCATTATTCAAATAACAGGTTATATGAGAGATAACACCTGTGCAGTTGCACCAGAATCACAATACCAAACTATTGATTTATTAAATAATGAAGTTAAGCGGTTATATAAAGTGGGAGAAACAACACCCTTTATTCCTTTTCATATAATACTGGAACCTTGTGGAGAATCAGTGATTGCTGTGAAATTCTATTTTAATGGTATTTCAGATAGAAATAATCCTTCATTATTAGCGTTAGATCCGATAGCAACATCTGCTTCTGGTGTTGGAATACAAATATTAGATAGTGAAAGGTCACCCATTCCTATTAATCCAAGTAGTGACCAACTTAAATGGATCCCCTTAGTTGCAGGAAAAAGTAACACCGTTTTTTTCTATAGTCGATTAATGGCATCCGATATGCCTGTCTTAGCTGGAAAAATTAAAGCCAGTGCCACTTTTACACTCGAGTACCAATAGAGATAAAGAGAATCAATGATGAAATATAAATGGCGAGGAGTAAAAAACGTAATATTTGCTATTTTATGCTGCAATACTTCATTCGCTATGGCTGCAGATGCAACAATTACTGTTAATGGAAGTGTAATAGCAAGGCCTTGTGAAACAATCACAAAAACAGCCAATGTGGACATGGGCGACCTATATACATTCGATTTTATGACCCCTGGCTCTACCTCTAAATGGTATCCCGTTGATTTGGAGTTAAGAAATTGTCCTATTGGTACAACTTCTATTGAAGCGACATTCACCGGTCTTGATGATAGTACTGGATACTATAGAAATCAGGGCTCAGCTAAAAATCTTCATTTAGAATTACAAGATACTGCAGGTAATAAATTAAGAAACGGTTCAAAAAAAGTGGTTGAAGTTGGTGAGTATTCGTTTGCCGCAATCTTTCCTTTACGAGTAAGAGCCATCTCTGTAAATGGTAGACCTACACAGGGATCAGTACAGGCAATAATTAATGTTACCTATGTATTTATGTAATTGTTATTTAATTAAATTATAGAAAAAACATTATGATAAGCTATAAAAAAACAATGCGTTTTTTATTGTATTTAAGCTGCGGTTTATTTTCAAACTCAGTACTATCATTTACTTGTAAAGTCGCTTCAACGGGACAAATTGTCGGTGATGGTGCTGCTAATATACGCGTTAATTTAACGTCTCGAGTTGAAGTAAACCAGAATTTGGTAGTGGATTTATCTCAACAAATTCTTTGTAAAAATGATTCTTATGGTGGACCTAGAGATCCAATAGACGTTGACCATGTTAATTTAGTTAGTGGAACGACTTTTGGAGGCGCGCTGAATAATTTTGACGGCTCTTTATTATGGTATAACAGTTATTATCCTATTCCTCTTTATTATGATACAAAAGTTATTAATATTAAAGACAGAAATTTTATCCCACTAAATCTTAGATTGTATTTGAAAAGTATTGGTGCTGCGGGAGGGAAGCAAATAAATAAAGGGGATTTAATTGCAAAAATAGAAATGTACAAAATTGCAGATTGGGACGGTGGGCACCCTCGTTTTTTTACATGGAATATTTACGCATTAAATGATGTTATTATGCCTACTGGGGGGTGTGATCTTTCTAGTAGAAATGTCACGATTAATCTTCCTGAATATCCGGGTAATGCGCAACCTATTCCTTTATCTATTTTTTGTCCTAGACAACAAAATATTTCTTACTATTTAACAGGAACAACGTCTGATGTGAATAATACGGTCTTTACCAATATATCATCTAACTCTCCTGCTAAAGGGGTTGGAATTAAAATATCAAATAATAATGGTGTTATTCCTGCTAATACACCGGTCAAATTAGGCAATGTGACGAATAATAGTGTGAGTTTAAGGCTATCTGCTTCGTATGGTGAAACGGGAGAAAGAGTAAGAGCGGGTAATGTAAAATCCGTTATCGGTGTGACCTTTGTTTATGAGTAGATATTTATTAAAATAAAGTGGAATAATAATTTTATTTTCCACCTTATTTAGATTTCAAAAAATATCTACTTATTCAACTAATTCTAAACCAGCCAGTTTACGCCAATAACCATTACAATCATGATGATGGATGGTGTTAATAGGGTGTGCGCCTTGTTCATTTTGGCGAAATTGTTTTAAGGTAGTAAAAACTTCATCAGACTGCGGTGAAAGACGGACGATATCGACTAAACCTGCCATTGAGGTTAAATCATTACCTAAATTGTAACAGTAGCCACTTTGCGTTTGAATACCATTTAAAACAAACACCTGTTGGTTTTCTTGTGACAATACCTGACGGCCTTGTGGGTATTTTTGACAGCAAGTTTCACAATCATCTTTAGCACGATTTTCTGAGCGAGCAGTAAAACAACGCGCTGAATAAGCCAAAGGAAGATGACCATAAGCGAATACTTCTACTTCAAATTTATCTCTAATCGCTAATTCTTCACATTGAATTAAAAGATTATTTAACCACTCACGAGACAGTTCAACTGGCATACACCAACGTATCATGCCTTGTTTCTGTAATAAACGTAGTGCATAAGCGTTATAGCAGTTTAATCCATGGCCTGCTACAAAAGGTAAATGACGCTCATAAAGCATATTGATCACACCAAAATCATGAGCCTCAACTAAAAATTCACCGTTATCCACCAGCTTTGCTATCTCTTTTAGTTCAGAAGGCGCTTGTAGTAGTGCTAAGGTAGAAAGGATCACTTGTTTACCACTTTTAGCCACTTCTTTGGCCAGATTAATCCAATCTTGTGGTTTAGTCTCACGGCGCTTACTACAGACTGTTTCGCCTAAGTAGATAATATCAGCATCGCTCTGTTTTGCTTGCTGATAAAATGTCTCAAGTGTTTCTTTTTGCCAATAATAAAGTACAGAGCCTAATGCGTATTTCATATTATTATCCCTTATTATTGCCATTTCCGGTGGTAAGCACCTAATGTTGTTTGTGTTCCTTCAGATATTTTTCCTAATGCACTCATCCAACGCGGTTGGGTTTTAAAACCTTGAGGATCTTTTTTACATTGGTCAATAGCTGCACGCCATACTCTTGCAACTTCAGTAACATACGCGGGGCTACGTTGGCGACCTTCAATTTTGACAGAGGCAATATTCATAGCCATAAGTTCAGGTAGTAGCGCTAGCGTATTTAAGCTGGTTGGCTCTTCTAAGGCGTGATAGCAGTGTTTATCAACAAAATAACGTCCTTTACATAAAGTAGGATACCCTGCATTTTCATCAGGAGCATAACGGTCTATTAAGACATCATTGAGGCGAGATTCCATACCTTGTGGTGTTTGCTGCCAACGGACAAAACGAGCTGGGGAACAGGCTCCGACAGTATTAGGCGATTCACCAGTTAGATAAGAGGAAAGATAACAGCGTCCTTCAGCCATGATGCACAAACTACCAAAGGCAAAGACTTCTAAAGGAACAGGACTACTTTGAGCCAATTGTTTGACTTGATGAATAGAAAGAACGCGTGGTAGTACAATACGTGCAACATCAAAATTGCGTTGATAAAATGCGATTGCCTGAGTATTAGTGGCCGACGCCTGTACCGATACATGACGCTCTATCTGTGGATAGCGTTCAGCTGCGTACTCTAGCATAGCAATATCGGCCAAAATTAATGCATCGGCACCTAAATGAGCCGCCATATCAATGGCTTTTTGCCAGCGTTCAAATCCATCAGGATGAGCAAAAGTATTAATGGCAATATGCAGTTTTCGCTGGTGGCGATGTACGTAATTGACGGCTTCTTGCAATTTCTTTTCTGTGAAGTTTAAGCCAGCAAAATGGCGAGCATTGGTGTCATCTTTTAAGCCGATATAAACGGCATCTGCACCATTATCAACAGCGGCTTTTAATGCGGGTAAGTTACCTGCTGGGCACAACAATTCCATCTTCACTTCCCTTTAGAGATTAAAAATGATCAGAAATTGTAATAAGCAGGATAAAAAAAGGTTTTGATTTAGGGCAGAGAATATTGAGTTTTACTTAAGTAAAATTAAATAACTCAAAATATGAACAACCGATTAACGGAATATTGATGTAGGATCGCAGAATCGCTATCTATATCTGGCACAATAGCCGCAATTAAATGTTAAGGAGTCCGAAAGTGTTTAATAAAATTCGCACCCGCCTAGTTAAAGATGGCCCTCGTTTCTTGCGTTACCCTTTGCAAATCACGCCATTTGCTTTGCAACGTGATATTTTAGAACAGTTTTTAAGTTGGCAATTCCGCGAAGCATTAGCTGAGGGGGATTTACACTTCTTGGAAGATAAATGGCTAAAGGTAGAAATTAAAGATTTACATTTGCAGTGGTTTATCAGTGTTTGTGATGATAAATTAATCGTAAGCCGTTCTGAAAAAGAAGATGTAAGTTTTAGTGGTAATGCTAACGATCTTATTTTAATTGCCGCGCGTAAAGAAGATCCGGACACCTTGTTTTTTCAACGACGCTTACAAATTGAGGGCGATACAGAACTTGGGTTATATGTTAAGAACCTAATGGATGCAATTGAGTTAGACTCTATGCCATCTGTATTGCGTTTTGGTTTACTACAATTGGCTGATTTTGTGAAAAGTGGCCTTCAAGATGAAGTTGAAGACACCGCACACAGCCATGAACTGAGCTCAACTTCATGCTAATACGTGTTGAAATTCCTGTTGATATTCCTGCTATTGATGATCTTTTACGCCAATCATTTCCAACAGGCGCAGAAGCCGATTTAGTTGGTCACTTACGTGAAGAGGGATTATTAACCTTAGGTATGGTGGCAATCAATGACGAAGGCCGGATTGTTGGTTATATCGGTTTTACACCTGTAGATATTGAGGGAAAAGATTGCCAATGGGTAGGACTTGCGCCATTAGCTGTGGCGCCACAATACCGTGGTCAGGGCATCGGTCGTCAATTGATTAATGAAGGGCTTGATAGCCTTAATGAGTTTGGTTATGGCGCTGTTGTGGTATTAGGTGAGCCAACTTATTATCAAAAATCAGGTTTTATACCGGCAAAATCACAAGGCTTGCATTGCAAATGGCCGAATACAGAAGAAGCATTTCAATTTTATGCTTTAGATAATGGCAATGTTGATGATATTCACGGCTTAGTGAACTTTTCGCCGTTATTTGATGAGGTTTAATAATCGCATCTTTTCATTATGCTAAATACTGTGCAACGTCTGAAGGCTGATCAATGATCAGCTTTTCTTTTTGTATTTTTTTTAACTGTTTTAAACGATATTCAAGTTGAGACGCTTGTTGCCTATCGCCAACTTGGCAATAAAACT
Organism: Proteus mirabilis ATCC 29906; assembly: GCF_000160755.1. Classification (GTDB taxonomy): domain Bacteria; phylum Pseudomonadota; class Gammaproteobacteria; order Enterobacterales; family Enterobacteriaceae; genus Proteus; species Proteus mirabilis. Next base: position 88,860 of record NZ_GG668581.1, on the reverse strand, counting down.
CCAATGATAATGGGCCTTTCCCTCTTAGTGCTTTCGCGCCAGTTCCATTTTGATGCTGATTAAATCGTCGCTCAACATCCGTTGTTATTCCGGTATAAAGAGAGCCAAGACGATTTCTGACAATATAGATTGACCATTGAGTATCAGCCATCTTTTTTCCTTTTTGTGCTACTTATGATTTTAATAAACAAAATTTCTTAATTTCTAACGGTAGTTATTAACAAACAACTAAGTTTCAAATCTTGTAATTATATCAACACGTTGTAAAAAATTTATGACGTAAAAAACGTTTTTCTAAAAAAATACATTCAATTATTTTGAAAAAGAACAGCAATAATTGCTAATTTTAAAGTTAAATTAAAATGCATAATATGATCCACATCACAGAGACACACTCCGCGATAGATAACAAATTTAGAATTTAATTGGAGTTCATCATGAAAAAATCTACATTAATCGCTGCAACATTAGCTTTAAGTGCTATTTCATTCGGTTCAATCGCTGCTGACAGCGTAGCAACTAGCCATACCTCTACTGGTGAGTATATCACAATTACAGGTAACGATACTTTAGATGGCTTAACAACTAAAATTGCACAAATCGCAAAAGATGAAGGCGCAACTGGTTATAAAGTTATCGGTGCTACAGGTGACGATTATCTGACTGTAAATGCGGAAATTTATCGTTAATTTATCATTATTCTCGATAAGTTACCTGCACAAAGAGACACGCGGTAAGACGCTTGTTTTGGTGATATAATTATCACCTAAACAGCGTCTCTTTTAGTTTCTATGCAGGTAAATTATGTCTACGCCAGACTCGATCAAAATAATTAAACAATATATAGCCAGTCACCATGTGTTTACCTTATGTACAACTCGTGCATTAGGGGATATTTGGTGCGCGAATTGTTTCTATTGGTTCGATGAAAGCAACATGCGACTTGTTTTTCTCTCAGAAAAACATACACGACACGCACAAATGATGCAGGAAAATTTATTTGTTGCGGGCAGTATTAGTACTCAAGAGGTTTCTGTCGCCAATCTGCAAGGCGTTCAATTCACCGGTACAGTGTCTTTATTAACCGCTAATGACGACATCAGAGCAAGAAAACAGTATTGCTTACGTTTCCCTGTGGCGCTAGCCGCCATCCATGTGCCTTTATGGCAATTACAATTGCAAGAAATTAAAATGGTGAATAATCAGCTCGGCTTTGGTACTAAGCTCTTTTGGCAACGTCACTAAGTTACTGCTTATTGCCAAAAGTAGTAATTTTTTTGCTCCCAACCTTTTAAAGACATACATGAGGTATAGAATGTTTTTCTATCTTCTTGATTAATATCTGCTACATAGCTTTCTGTCATCGGAACACGTTCTGTATAGGTCTTTTTATCCCCACAACGCTCTTTGTCGTCTTTACGGCAAGTTTTTTCTACATCACGATAAACGGTGTGCTGTAGTACCTCTTTACGAATAGGGTAACGTGTATTCGCATCCAAATCACAAATTAACTTTGCTTCTTGTAATGTGTAATCGGGTACCCCTTTAGGCTCCCATTTACTACTACACCCAGTTATTAAAACGATTGAAATTAAAGGTAAAAAAACAAATTTCATATTAAATATTGTCATAAAAAGAAGAATTAAGAATACTAATCATAAAACAAAACTAATCACTTTGACTATTGTTTTTGAAAATGATTCGCATTTGATAACGGAGGTGACTAAATAGGAGCGCTTTATAATAGTGAAGTGATCCCCAGTAGTAAGGTGATTTATCACTGGGGATCATGGGATATTACTCAAATAATGAAAGATTTTTTTCTATCTCTGCATCTATTTCAGTATGTTGGAGATGTTTAACACCAAGTTTCTTTTTCAATTCACTGCCTAGCTTCACGAGTTGATCTCGATTGGCTTTCGATTGCTTTTTACCCCATTTTTTTAAATGGTAGTTCAGTTCATGATCTTCAGAAAAGCTTACATATTTATTATCACTTAAAGGCATATATCCTCCAGTTAATTCAATGTGTATTACTTCAATTTATGGATCACCTGATTACTACTACCGCGCCACAGTAATGCGGGATCATAAAGTTCTTGTACGAACTTGCCGTCAATCAGTACGTTAATATAGCTAACGACTTCTTGTTGCTCTGGGGTTAAGTCAGCCAATAAATAGCCTGTCCAAACCCAAATATCTTTCTCAGGGCATTGCGTTTTAACACGTTTTACCAATTTTAATATAGCAGAAAGATTTTGGGGGTGCAGGGGATCACCACCGGAAAGTGATAGTCCTTGTCGTTTAATACGAGTGTCTTGTAAATCAGCAATGATCTGATCTTCCACTTCTTGGGTAAACGGCTTGCCAGATGTTAGTGACCAAGTTGATTTATTATAGCAACCACGACATTGGTGTACGCACCCTGCAACAAACAGGGTGCAACGTGTTCCTGGGCCATTGACAACATCAACAGGGTAATATTGATGGTAATTCACAGTATTAACCTAACTGACCATTAGCCAGATGTTTAACTCGACGTTTAACTTCTTCTTGTTTACCGGCATTAAATGGACGCGAATCAGGACTGCCTAAATAGCCACATACACGGCGTATCACCGAGACTCTTGCAGGGTTGTGATTACCGCATCGAGGGCAGGTAAAACCTTTACTGGTACAAGAAAATTCGCCGGTATAACCACAGTCATAACATTCATCAATAGGGGTGTTTGTGCCGTAGTAAGGGACACGGGTGTAGCTATAATCCCAAACGTCTTCTAATGCTTTTAGGTTATGTTGTAAGTTTGGATATTCGCCATAGCATATGAAACCACCATTGGCTAATGGCGGGTAAGGGGCTTCAAAATCCAACTTATCATATGGATTGACTTTTTTCTCTACATCTAAGTGGAAACTGTTGGTGTAATAACCTTTATCAGTCACCCCCGGTATAATACCGAATTCCGCTGCATCTAAACGGCAAAAACGGTCACATAAGTTTTCACTAGGTGTACTGTAAAGACTAAAACCATAGCCTGTTTCTGCTTTCCATTGATCTGTCGCTTCACGTAAACGCTGAATAATTGCTATTGCTTTAGCTCTCAATGTTTCATCATCAAAGACGTGTTTTTGCGTACCAAATAAGGCATTAATCGTTTCATGAACACCGATATAACCTAATGAAATGGAGGCCCGGCCATGTTTAAAAATTTCAGCAACACTGTCATCCGCTTTTAAACGTACGCCACAAGCACCTTCCATATAAAGAATAGGGGCAACACGTGCTTTGACGTTTTCTAAACGAGCAATTCGGGTCATTAAGGCTTTTTTAGCCAATTCAAGACGTTTATCAAGCAGCGACCAGAATGCGGCTTCATCTCCTTTGGCCTCAATGGCAATACGTGGTAAGTTTAAACTGATCACCCCTAGATTATTGCGCCCTTCGTGGAGCATCTCGCCATTTTCTTCATAGACGCCTAAGAAGCTACGACAACCCATTGGGGTTTTAAACGAGCCGGTTACTTTTACCACTTGATCGTAATTTAAAATATCAGGGTACATCCGCTTGCTTGCACATTCTAAAGCAAGTTGTTTGATGTCGTAGTTAGGATCACCAAATTTATGGTTTAAGCCATCTTTAATAGCAAAAACCAGTTTGGGGAAAACCGCCGTTTTGCGGTTTTTACCTAAACCCGCCATGCGATTTTCAAGGATTGAGCGTTGAATTAAACGTGCTTCTTTTGATGTGCCTAGGCCAAAGCCAAAGGTCACAAAAGGCGTTTGACCATTAGCCGTATGTAGAGTGTTAACTTCATATTCTAAAGATTGAAAAGCGTCATAACACTCTTTTTCTGTACGTGCGTTGGCATAAGCTTCTTTATCCGCTATTTGCCATTCTTGCGCCACTTTATAGTGTTTGTCGTAACTGGCTTTGACAAAAGGTGCAAGGACTTCATCAATACGGTTGATTGTCGTGCCACCATAAATATGACTAGCGACTTGAGCAATAATCTGTGCAGTCACCGCAGTGGCTGTTGAAATGGATTTTGGCTGTTCTATTTCTGCATTACCCATCTTGAAACCGTTGGTTAACATACCATTGAGATCAATCAGCATGCAGTTAAACATAGGGAAAAAGGGTGAGTAATCGAGATCATGATAATGAATTTCACCGCGCTCATGAGCGAGTACCACATCTCTTGGCAGGATATGTAATTTTGCGTAATGTTTAGCCACAATTCCCGCAAGTAAATCGCGTTGGGTTGGGATAACTTTACTGTCTTTATTCGCATTCTCGTGCAAGATAGAGACATCACTCTGTTCGATAAGACCGCGGATTTCCTGAGTTAATCGTCCTCGTTGCTCACGAGCAACATCTCGGTCATGACGGTATTCAATATAAGCTCTGGCAATATCTTTGTGCTCGCCAGCCATCAGCTGATTTTCAACGGCGTCTTGGATCTCACGGATATCGACATTCGAACGTCCTGCGAGAGATTGTGAAACAGATTGAGCGACAAACTCACAATAATCATCATCAGTGATCTGACAAGCTTCGGCTGCTCTTTTGATAGCATCGCTGATGCGGGTTTGGTCAAAAGAGACTTTACATCCGTCTCGTTTTATCACTATGGTTTTCACAATCTGGCTCCTTAACTATTTATCCACAGGCTCTAATCCCATAAAAACAGGTGATGGCGTAGCATTGAGACTAATTGTGGATAAGGTGTGTATAATTACTATATCTTGTATCTGTGTATTTATTAAAGCACAATATATAGTAATTGGAAGCGAAATAATCTTGAGTAAAACTGATCTAAATCAAGGTATTTTTGCTACATCAGGCTTGGAGAGGGCTTGGCTGAATTGTAAATCTGAGATAAAAATGGCAGTAATAAATGATTGCTCATTTATTGAGAATATAAAAAAAGCAAAGTGCTCATAAAGAGTACTTTGCTTCTTTGATATGACAGGTAGAAAAATAAATTAGCGGATCGCGATAACTTCGATTTCTACTTTGGCATCTTTCGGTAAACGAGCAACTTCAACACAAGAGCGTGCTGGGAATGCTGCATTATGCTCTTTAAAGAAAGCTTCATAAGCTGCATTAATAGTACCGAAATCATTTAAATCTTTTACGAAAACAGTCGTTTTAATGATATTAGCAACGGTTAGACCTGCTTTTTCAATAATTGCTTTGACGTTTTCTAAAGATTGACGTGCTTGCTCTGCCGCATTGTCAGACACAAACTCACCCGTAGCAGGATCAACAGGTAATTGGCCTGATGTGATCACTAAATTACCTAAATCAACACCTTGTACATAAGGGCCGATTGCTGCAGGGGCTTTTTCGGTATTAATTTCGTAAGACATGTAGAACTCCTGTTTTTATAAGATTCATGCTAACGCTTGATTAGCTCAGCGCTATTATAGCCAGCGCAGAAGACGAGCAATATGATAGATATCAGGCTTTATCATAAAGTCTATAGGTATAAAAAGAAAATAATCCTAACGCTTTCTCGCCTTTTTATACAATATTTAGCCCATCTAAATCCCCCATTTATAGCAATTTTTTTTCTAAGATAGTGCTTATTAGCTATTTCTATTTTTTCATAAAAAGGGATCAACGCGATTGAGAGGGGATTATTCTATTTTTAGGGTAGGTGTTTACTATCTGCCCTATCAAGCAGGGCAGATAGCCAATAAGAAATCAACGAATAACGGCGTGGCGCTCAAATTCTTTTTCGCAATATTTGCAGGTTAATACCACGTCAGACGCGAATTTTTTCACGCGAAAGCTACTTTGTACCGGCTCATTATGGCTAATACAGTTGCTATTAGGGCAGGGTACAACATCTTCGAGTAATTCAGGTAAACTTAGTGCCATTTTATTGACGACTTGGTAGTCATCAATAATATTAACCGTCGCTTGAGGGGCATACATTGCTAAGCGATTTGCCTGCTCTGCGGTTAAAAAGACATTTTCAATTTTGATTAAATCTTTTTTACCTAGGTTTTCAGAAGGAAGATTAAAACCTACCGTTATTCTTTCGTCTGTTTCGGTTAAACGAAATAGAGATAGGATCTTAAAGCCCACCTGCGCCGGAATATGATCAATAACAGTCCCACGTTTGATAGCTTCAACTTTTAGTTTGTGATCATGAGTCATGGTGTGCTCCTTATTAAAGAACTAAGTTTTTATTTAGAACTAAGGCAAGTAGTGCCTGACGCGCGTAAATACCATTACCTGCTTGTTGGAAATAGTAAGCATAAGGGGTGTTATCAACATCGGTGGTAATTTCATCGATACGTGGCAGGGGGTGTAATATCTTAAGATTATCTTTTACATTCACCAGATCAGCACTGGTTAAGATAAACTGGGCTTTGACATTGGCATATTCAGAAGGATCAAGGCGCTCTTTTTGTACCCGAGTCATATACAGGATATCTAGCTCTGACATCACTTCATCTACAGTTTCATGCTGACTATATTCAACACCATGCTCTTCGAGTAAATGCAAGATATGCTCTGGCATGGCCAGCACTTTTGGGGCAATAAAATAGAGGTGATTTCCTGTAAATTTGGCTAATGCTTGGGCTAGTGAGTGTACTGTGCGACCATATTTTAAATCACCTACCATCGCGATATTGAGGTTATCTAATCGGCCTTGTGTTTCTTTAATGGTAAACAAGTCTAGTAACGTTTGGCTTGGGTGTTGGTTGGCACCGTCCCCAGCATTAATAACGGGGATATCCCCAGCAAATTCAGAGGCCAAACGTGCCGCACCTTCTTGAGGATGACGAATAACAATGGCATCAGCATAAGTACGTAGTACAGAAATAGTATCAGCTAAGGTTTCCCCTTTTTTACCTAAAGAGGTGTTACTACCATCTGCAAAGCCAACCACAGACGCCCCTAAACGGTGGATTGCTGTTTCAAAAGATAAGCGAGTGCGGGTGGAGGCTTCAAAAAAACAACTGGCAATCACTTTGTCTTTTAACAATTGGCTATTGGGGTGCTGTTTTAATTTGTCAGCAACATGGAGAACAGACTCCAGATCGTCTCGGTTCAGATCATTGATGGAGATAATATGCTTATGATAGAGCGGATTAGTCATTAGAGTTCTCCTTTGATGATACGATAAATGGTGCGATATGTGTTTTTCTACAGACCAAAAAAAACCCCTCAATGAGAGGGGTTTTAAAAAATAGCTTTTTGGAAAAAAGAGAGCGCTTACGACCGGTTAGGGTACGTAATGTGACAACAACTTGGCATTGGCGCTGTTTCATCTTTCCTCCTGACAAATTGTGGCGCATTATACGCATCTTTATCTTACACGCAAGCGTTTGCTTTTAATTTTTTGCAAAAAAATTTTTTTAATTTAAAAATCAATTAGCTTAAAGAAAAGGCAAAAAAGCACCCTTTGTTTAATCATTAAAAAACGGTGCTTTTGCATGAATATGTATTTTTAAAAAGGATTTGCTAAGGTCGCCACCATAACCGCTTTAATCGTGTGTAGACGATTTTCTGCTTCATCAAACACAATACTGTGTTTTGATTCAAAAACCTCGTTAGTGACTTCAAAACCACCATATAAGCCAAATTCTTCCGCTAATGCTTGCCCCATTGTTGTCTCTTCATCATGAAAAGCCGGTAAACAATGCAGAAATTTAACGTCTGGATTACCCGTTAGTTTGATTACATCCATATTAACCTGATAAGGTTTGAGTAACGTAATACGCTCTTTCCAAACTTCTTTTGGCTCTCCCATAGATACCCACACATCCGTGTAGAGAAAATCGGCGTTTTTAACGCCTTCTGCGACATTTTCAGTTAAGGTAATTTTCCCCCCATTTTGCTGAGCGATATTTTGGCATTCAGCGACTAATTCTGCTTGTGGCCAACACGCTTTTGGTGCGACTAGGCGTAAATCCATTCCTGTTAAGGCAGCCGCTTCGAGTAGGGTATTGCCCATATTGTTACGTGCATCACCAAGATAAGCAAAAATGGTTTCTGATAATGGTTTTGTTTGGTGTTCAGTAATAGTGAGCAAATCCGCTAATAATTGTGTGGGGTGAAACTCATCGGTTAATCCATTCCAAACCGGTACATCAGCATATTTTGCCAGCATTTCTACTGTTTTTTGGCCATAACCACGATATTGAATACCATCATACATACGTCCTAACACGCGAGCGGTATCTTTTATCGATTCTTTATGACCGATTTGGCTTCCTCCGCCGAGATAGGTTACATTCGCACCTTGATCAAAGGCGGCCACTTCAAAGGCACAACGGGTACGGGTGGAATCTTTTTCAAAAATCAGCGCAATATTTTTTCCTGTGAGATACTGCTGTTCATGGCCTGATTTTTTTGCTTGTTTGAGTTCTAGTGATAAAGCCAGTAATTGTTGTATTTCTGCTGATGAGAAGTCGAGCAAACGTAAAAATGATCTTTGGTAGAAAGGGTTCATAGATAAGTATCCTATAATTGAATTTATATTCAATTTAATACAATAAATATTCATCATCAACCCTTAAACGTCACTTTTGAATGAAAAACTCTGCGATATGAGCC
>NZ_GG668581.1:49064-78791 GCF_000160755.1 Proteus mirabilis ATCC 29906 | reverse complement strand
GGCCGCCCGTCGAAGCAGGAACCCGCCGAGGTGATTCAGACATCAGTCTGAACGCAGTAGGGATCCACGTTCTGTAGGGCGTGGAGGATGTCAAATTAACTATGGAGTGTTTATTCCCCCTGTGGGAGAATAACCAAGATATCTTTCAGACTATTGCGGAGCGGAATTATGGCGGACAGCAAAGAGCTAGCAGAACAACGTGAAGAAACACGTCTTATTATTGAAGAATTACTCGAAGATGGCAGTGATCCCGATGCACTGTACGCAATTGAACACCACATTTCATGTGAAAATTTTGAAACGTTAGAAAAAGCGGCTGTTGAAGTTTTTAAATTAGGTTATGAAGTCACCGAGCCTGAAGAAATTGAAATTGAATCAGGTGAGATCTTAGTCTGCTTTGATGCGGTTAGTGAAAGTGGTCTAAATGCTGAACTGATTGATGCGCAAGTAGAACAGTTAATGAATTTAGCGGAAAAAATGGGTGTCTATTACGACGGCTGGGGAACTTATTTTGAAGATCCAGACGCTGAGTACGATGACGAAGATGGCGAAAATGAAGATGACGAAAGCGAGTCTGATAAGTCATCACGTCTGCACTAATTGGCGCTATATGTTGTCCCAATGTACCAGTCTTTAGGTGCAAAAAAGAACACCCGCCACAAATTCTTTTTGTGACGGGTATTTTTTAAATGGCTAATCCATCATACCAAACTTACCATTGTCATAGTCATCAAAAGCTTGTAATAACTCTTGTTGTGTATTCATGACAAAAGGCCCTTGTCCTACTACTGGCTCATTAATGGGCTCACCCGTTAATATTAATACGATAGCATCTCCCATGGATCCTAATGTTAGGGTATCACCGTGGGTATCTAATATTGCGATTTCATGTTGACGTACAATATCACTGTTATTGAGATGTATCGCACCTTTAACGACAAATAGCATCGCATTATGTCCCTCAGGGATAGCATAGTGTGAAGTACCCGCATGATTTAAGCGCACATCCCACAGGTTTAAAGGGGAATAGGTCATAGCAATACCAGATGTATTTGCATAGTCACCGGCAATGACTCGGACATAGCCCTGTGCATTAGGTAATTGCACATGAGGAATATCTTGCGCTTTTAGTGCTTGATAACGGGGTTGTGCCATTTTATACGCGCTTGGCAAATTAACCCACAGTTGTACGACTTCAAGCATACCTCCCTCTTTCGTCATTTTTTCAGAGTGATATTCTTTATGTAAAATACCTGAAGCGGCTGTCATCCACTGCACATCACCTTCAGCAATTGTACCGGCATGACCAGTAGAATCATGGTGAGATACTTCGCCTTGATAAGCTATAGTGACCGTTTCGAATCCACGGTGGGGATGAGTCCCAACACCACGCGCATTAGTAACAGGCTTAAATAATGTAGGTTCAGCATAATCCATTAATAAGAATGGGCTATATTGCTCTGCATTCTCTTTATAAGAGAATACTGTGCTCATAGAAAAGCCATTACCAACCCAATGTGGATTAGGTGCTGAATAAATTTGTTTTACCTGTCTCATTGTCATGATGTTTCTCCTGATTAAGGAAAGAAACCGCAATAACCCAGACACAGAAGGAGGTAATACAAGTTATCGCGATTTCTTAATGAGTATGATCATAAATTGTTCGCTCTATAAACAAAATAGGGGGAATTTGTTGATGGTATTCAAAAAAAATGAATGATCTTTTTAAGGTAAAAAAGTCAGAGATGATAAGTAGAAAAGCCTAACAGGAAAAATGATTTTAAAATTATTATTAATTATTTTCCAAAATAAAAACCACATTCTGCTTTATAAAAATAACTCAGAATGTAGTTTATTCATAAAACTATATATTATTTATTAGTATCGCCGCAACCGCCGATAATTTTAGAGATAGATACTGCTGGGTGTAATAAATAGTCGTAGTTACAATCTTTTTCTTTGTTGTAAACACTACCAGTACAACCAGTCATTACGGTAACAAAAGAAGCAATAAGTGCAATTTTGACAAAGTTTTTCATAAGAAATTCCTTTTTAATTTTAGAATGTTAAAAGCCACAGCATGACTTTCTGTGCATAAAGATATTAAATTATCTATAAATAGCAATATAAAAAAATAGGAATTTTAAAATAGAACAGAAACTAAAAAATATTTTATTTAAGATGTGAAATATGATTATCTAGAGTAAAATGAGAAATAAATTAAACTTGTGTTTTTTTATTAAATTTAAGATAAATATTTAATGTGAAATAGATTGCTAATAATTTAAATATAGATTAATCATTAAAAATAGCTGTAAAATATCGCTCTTTTATACCATTAAGATAAATTCATTTTATATTGATAAGTGCTATTGTGAGATAACAAAAAACCCGCATTAAATATGCGGGCGTTTATATCTATACAGCATGTAGATACATGGTTATAAGAAATATCAAAGTGATTTCAGCATACGAATTTCACAGTCGCTGTGGCCTGTATTACCTAATGCTTTATCAATAAACTCAAAGCCTAATTTTTCATATAGACCAATTGCTGCTTTTAAAATATCAGTAGTTTCTAAGTAGCAGCGACTAAAGCCTTGTTGCTTACCAAACTCAAGAGATTGCTGAACAATTTTTTTCGCAATTCCTTTTCCTCGTAACTTAGAAGAGAGATACATTTTCTGTAATTCACAAGTCTCCCCATCGCCACCTGCAAGAGGTGCGACACCACCACCACCAACAATTTCGCCATCCATTTCTACCACCCAGTAAGCGCTGCGAGGTTGATGATAAACTTCGAATAAGGTATCTAAAATCGGATCAGCTACTGCAAATCCTTTATCCGCTGTTAAGCCATGCTCGGCGGAAACTTCACGAATAACGCGTGCAATGCCGGCGTTATCTCTTTTTTCAATGGCTCTGATAATAATATTTTGTGTTGCATTAGGGTTTGCAGTCATAGTTGCACTCATCGTTTTACTTATTAGTAGAATATTTTTTGATAATGTATTGAGAGAGCACCGGAAAGGAACTTCTTCATTGAAAGTAGCACTGAGGGCCACTGAAAACATCTTAATTGATTAAATAGGATTGTAAACTGTTATGCCTGTTTATTTATATGATTAGGGTATTTGTTGGTAGAGATATATTTCAAATATCTATTTCATTAGAGCGAGAATAATAGAGAAAAGGCATTATATAGCACTATTTCACTGCAAAACGAGTCACAATATAGTGAAAAAATGTTTTATTTTTAGGTTTAGTGATAAACCTATATCTTAAGTAGTAACGATATTAGGTGTTAAAAATAAACTAAAACCCGCAATCAATGCGGGTTTTAGTATTAATGGTGCAATAACTTATAACGCAGCAATAGAGACTTTTTGGGCAATCAGCTTCTCTTTAGCATTTAAACAAGATGCTAAACGCTCACGCTCTTTGGCGACAACAGCCTCAGGTGCGCGATTAACAAAGCCTTCGTTTGATAATTTGCTGTCTAATGTAGTGATATCTTTCTCTACTTTTTCAAGCTCTTTATCTAAACGGGCAAGCTCTGCATCTTTATCAATAAAGCCGGCCATTGGGATCAACAGCTCTGCACCGCTCACCAGTTTAGTTACCGATAATGGTGCTTCTTCACCTTCCGCTAATGGGCGAACATCCGCTAAGCGACCCATTGCTTTTAAGAAACCAATGTTATCACTGACGCGACGTTTAGCCGTTTCATCCGCACCACGTAAAATAACATCCAGTGGTTTACCTGGCGCAATATTCATTTCTGCACGGATATTACGAACTGCGACGATAACCTCTTTGATCCATTCCAGATCGTTAAGTGCTTGCTCGTCGACTAGTGACGCATCAAATTCAGGGAAAGCTTGAAGCATGATGGTTTCGCCTTCAATGCCTTTCACCTCTTTAACGCGTTGCCAGATAGTTTCTGTAATAAATGGAATAATTGGATGAGCAAGACGTAACAGACCCTCTAATACTTCAATCAAGGTATGACGAGCAGCACGTTTTTGAGCATCATTACCTTTATGAACCGCCGGTTTTGATAACTCAAGATACCAGTCACAGAATTGGTTCCAAGTGAATTCGTATAAAATACCGGCAGCAATATCAAAGCGATAATTATCTAACGCTTCACGATAGGCTTTTATGGTGTTATTGAATTCAGCTAAGATCCAGCGATCAGCCAATGAGAATGTCATCTCACCACCTTGATAGCCACAGTCTTGATCTTCTGTATTCATCAGTACAAAACGACTGGCATTCCATAATTTGTTACAGAAATTACGGTAACCTGACAGACGTTTCATATCCCAGTTAATATCACGCCCTGTAGAAGCTAACGCCGCTAAAGTAAAGCGCAGAGCATCAGTACCATGTGCTTCAATACCTTCTGGGAACTCTTTTTTGGTGCGTTTAGCAATACGCTCAGCCATTTGTGGCTGCATCATATTACCAGTGCGTTTTTCTAACAGTTTATCTAATGTGATACCGTCAATCATATCTAAAGGATCAAGTACGTTACCTTTAGATTTTGACATTTTCTGACCTTCTTCATCACGGATAAGGCCTGTCATATAAACGGTTTTAAATGGAACCTGTGGTTTACCTTCATCATCTTTAATAAAGTGCATGGTCATCATGATCATGCGGGCAATCCAGAAGAAGATAATATCGAAACCGCTCACTAATACATTCGTTGGATGGAATGTTTTCAGTGCTTCGGTGTTTTCTGGCCAGCCTAAGGTTGAAAATGTCCACAGTGCAGAAGAGAACCACGTATCGAGTACGTCTTCATCTTGGCGTAATGCTACATCGGCAGCAATGTTATTTTCACGACGCACTTCTTCTTCGTCACGACCGACATAAACATGACCTTCGTTATCATACCAAGCCGGGATACGATGACCCCACCACAGTTGACGAGAAATACACCAATCTTGAATATCATTCATCCAAGAGAAGTACATGTTTTCGTACTGTTTAGGTACAAATTGAATATCGCCATTTTTAACCGCTTCTACCGCAGGTTTCGCTAAAGGTGCTGCACGGACATACCATTGGTCAGTTAATAAAGGTTCAATAACTACACCACCACGATCACCGTAAGGTACAGTTAAATCGTGAGGTTTGATCTCTTCTAATAATCCTAAACGTTCAAATTCAGCGACAATAGCTTTACGTGCTGCAAAACGTTCCATACCTTGGTAGGCTTCTGGGATCTCTGTGCTATATACATCAGATTCAACACCGTTAGTGTCTAATACTTCTGCGCTAACACGAATGTTGCCATCAAAATCCATGATATTAATCATTGGTAGTTGATGGCGACGACCTACTTCATAGTCATTAAAGTCATGGGCAGGGGTGATTTTTACACAACCGGTGCCTTTTTCCATATCCGCGTGTTCATCCGCTAAAATAGGAATACGACGGTTCATTAAAGGTAGAATAACCTCTTTACCAATCAGATCTTTATAACGTGGATCTTCTGGGTTAACCGCAACGCCAGTATCACCTAACAGTGTTTCAGGACGAGTCGTGGCAACAATCAGATAATCTTTACCCTCTGCCGTTTTAACGCCATCAGCTAATGGATAACGCAGATGCCACATTGAGCCTTTTACTTCGCGGTTTTCAACTTCGAGATCGGAAATGGCAGTGTGTAATTTAGGATCCCAGTTAACAAGACGTTTGCCACGATAGATAAGATCTTCTTTGTGTAAACGAACGAAGGCTTCTTTTACTGCTTTAGATAAACCTTCATCCATGGTAAAGCGTTCGCGATCCCAATCTACGGAGTTACCTAAACGGCGCATTTGGTTAGAGATATTACCGCCGGACTCTGCTTTCCACTCCCAAATTTTATCGATGAAAGCATCACGGCCATAATCATGGCGGTTTTTACCTTCTTCAGCAGCAATCTTACGCTCAACAACCATCTGTGTTGCGATACCTGCATGGTCAGTACCCGCTTGCCACAAGGTATTTTTACCCTGCATACGTTGATAGCGGATCATGGTGTCCATGATGGTTTGTTGGAAAGCATGACCCATGTGCAGGCTACCTGTCACATTAGGTGGTGGGATCACAATACAAAAGCTTTCTTTGGATGTATCACCATTGGCTTTAAAGTAGCCATTTTTTTCCCAATGTTGATACAGAGGTTGTTCAATCTCTGTCGGATTATAAGTTGTATCGAGCGATGGCTCTTTCGGTGCGGATTTATTTTCCATATTCTTTACGTATTCAATAGGTTGGCGGCGTAGCCATTGTCAAAGTAAAGCCGACGCTACGATAAATTTTATATCGTTCTCGCGCCAACTGTTTTAATTGTTCATCGATAGGTACGAAGTCTATCACTTCATGGAAAGCTGTGGCAAAGTCTGCAAATTGTGACTGCAAATTAATCAGGAGATCACGCGGGGCATTGCCCCGTTTGCCCGGCCAACATAATTCAACAGGTGCACCATAACGAGGCCCTTCACCTGCTAGGTTATGAGGCACAAATTGATGTGGCTCTCTTGCCCATAGTGCTTCATCCAACAATTCAGCTTGTGGCTGTGAATCACAGACGAGCAAAACCCGTTTGCCTAAACGCCAATGTTCTGCGGCAAGTTGACAAGCAAGCCACTCATGGGCTTGTAAATCTTGATGTATTGATGGATGTTCCATTAAATAAAACGTGGCGTTTTTCATGATATCCCGATAATAGAAGGGTATTGCATTGCAATACCCTTCTATGAGTCTGCTCTATTTACCTTAATAATTATGCGGTATTACTCGTCGCTATTCAAACCTGCGCGGTTTAATAAGAACTGCGACAGTAAAGATACTGGGCGACCCGTAGCACCTTTCGCTTTACCAGAGCGCCATGCCGTACCTGCGATATCTAAATGTGCCCAGTTATATTTGCTTGCAAAGCGCGCTAAGAAACAACCTGCGGTAATGGCTCCCCCTAAACGTCCACCCGTATTGGCAAGATCGGCAAAATTAGATTCAATTTGCTCATAGAACTCTTCGCCTAAAGGTAAGCGCCATGCGCGATCGCCCGCTTGCTCTGAAGCATTCATTAATTCATGGGCTAATGGGTTATGGTTAGACATTAATCCACTATAATGATGACCTAATGCCACCATACAAGCCCCTGTTAATGTGGCGATATCAATAACTAACTCAGGCTCAAAGCGCTCAACGTAGGTTAATGTATCACACAGCACTAAGCGACCTTCAGCATCCGTATTTAATACCTCAACAGTCTGGCCTGACATAGTAGTAAGAATATCACCAGGACGATAGGCTTTACCACCCGGCATATTTTCACAGCCAGCCAATACACCGATGACATTAATAGGTAGTTGTAACTCAGCAACGACGCGCATCACACCATATACTGTTGCTGCACCACACATGTCGTATTTCATTTCATCCATGCCATCAGCAGGTTTAATTGAAATACCACCAGAATCAAAGGTGAGCCCTTTACCAACCAATACAATTGGACGGGATTCAGGATCTTGATTACCTTTATATTCAATAATCGACATTAAAGATTCATTTTGTGAACCTTGACCGACCGCTAAATAGGCATTCATATTTAGCTCTTTCATCTGCTCTTCACCAATGACTCGGGTAGAGACATTCGCGGATGAGTCAGCGAGTTGGCGAGCTTGAGAGGCTAAGTATGCCGCATTACAGATATTAGGTGGCATATTAGCTAAATCTTTACAGGCTTTGATCCCTGATGCAATAGCTAAGCCGTGGGCAATAGCACGTTCGCCGCTTGGTAATTCACGTCGAGTAGGGACATTAAAGACCATTTTACGTAATGGACGACGTAATTCGGTTTTATTACTTTTCAGTTGATCAAAGGTATAGAGGCAGTCTTTTGCAGTCTCAACCGCTTGACGTACTTTCCAGTAATTATTACGGCCTTTAACATGTAGCTCAGTCAGAAAACAAACTGCTTCCATTGACCCTGTTTCATTGAGCGTGTTAATTGTTTTCTGAATAATTTGTTTGTACTGACGTTCATCCAATTCACGCTCTTTACCACAACCAATCAGCAAAACGCGCTCAGAGAGAACATTTGGCACATGGTGCAGCAGCAATGACTGGCCGACTTTACCTTCCAGTTCACCACGGCGTAATAAGGCGCTGATGTAACCATCGCTGATTTTATCAAGTTGCTCCGCTATCGGAGATAAACGACGAGGCTCAAACACCCCCACGATAATACAAGCGCTGCGTTGTTTCTCTGGGCTGCCGCTTTTTACATTAAACTCCATGCGTTCTCCTGAATATTAAAGACAAAAACGGAAAGTATCGTTTAGAATAGTGATCCGCATTAATCTACCCCATAGAAAGTTTACTTTTTATGTTAAGCTAAATGCATTAATTGAACACAACTAATTTAGCTAACTTATAAGCTTGTTCTGATTGGGAACCTGTTTATAGCATGTTTTGATATCATTTGGGCTGCAAGAATGTCTAACTGAGATGCACAAATGATAGATATACAACGAAGTTAGCGATTTTCCTGCAAAAAGACAAGTTTTCACAGGCATAACTAGCGTGATTATAATTCGATATTTAGCTCGGGAAACCCTTAAAAGTCAGATAGCCATCTTATTTATCTTGATGCTTATCTTCTTTAGCCAAAAGCTGGTTGAAATTTTAGGGGCTGCTGTAGAAGGTAATATTCCTACAAACCTTGTGGTTTCTCTGCTGTGGCTGGGGATCCCCGAGATGGCACAGCTTATTCTACCATTAAGCCTTTTTCTTGGTCTTCTGATGACTTACAGCAAACTTTATGTTGAAAGTGAGATAACCGTCATGAATGCCTGTGGAATAGGTAAAAAAGCATTAGTGCAAGCAGCACTATTGTTGTCATTACTTACTAGCGTCTTGGCGGCAGGGAATGTGGTGTGGTTGATACCATGGTCGTCTGTACATCAAGAGCAAGTGCTGGAAGATGCAAAAGCCAATCCAAGCTTAGCGGCATTAATGGAAGGGCAATTTAAAATGTCCAGTGACCGTAATATGGTGCTTTATCTCGGTAGCGTAAAGGGCAACCAATTCCAAGATGTTTTCTTGGCTCAATTGCGTCCAACACAAAACCAACGCCCATCTGTTGTGGTGGCGGATAAAGGGTATACCAAAGAGCTACCAAACGGTAACCAAGTCGTGGTACTTAGCGAGGGTACGCGGTATGAAGGTACGGCGGTACTACGCGATTTTCGTATTACTGATTTTACCGATTACCAAGCGGTGATAGGCCATCGAGAGTCTACTATTAGCCGTAATCGCGTCGAACAAAAAACCATGAATGAGTTGTGGCACTCAACAGAGCCTGAGTCTATCGCTGAATTTCATTGGCGTTTAACCTTAATTTTCTCTGTGGTGATCATGGCGTTAATGGTTGTGCCGTTAAGTGAAGTCAACCCACGTCAAGGGCGAGTATTAAGTATGTTGCCGGCGATGTTACTTTATTTGGTGTTTTTCCTATTACAAAGCTCCTTGCGTTCAAGCGGTGAAAAAGGAAAAGTTGACCCACTTATTGCTATGTGGACAGTGAATGGGATTTATTTTGCTTTAGCGCTGTTATTGAATGCGTGGGATACCTTACCAATGCGCAAACTACGTGCTCGCTTTAAGAAAGGAGTTGCCTGATGTTTGGTGTATTAGATAAATATATCGGGCGTACGATTTTGCAATCGATTTTGATGACGCTATTTTTACTGGTATCACTGTCTGGCATTATCAAATTCGTCGATCAGCTGCGCAAAGTAGGGCAAGGTGATTTTACGACCTTAGATGCGGGGATTTATGCGGTTTTAAATATCCTCAAAGATGTGCAAATCTTCTTTCCGATGGCGGCCTTATTAGGGGCTTTATTAGGGCTAGGGGCATTAGCGACACGTAGTGAGCTGGTGGTGATGCAGGCATCGGGTTTTACTCGTTTGCAAATTGCCGGCTCCGTGATGAAAACCGCGATCCCATTAGTACTGTTAACGGTATTAATTGGCGAGTGGGGGGCACCGCAAGGTGAACAATATGCACGTAATTACCGTGCAGAAAAGATCATGGGTAACTCTTTAGTGTCCACTAACCGTGGAATGTGGGCTAAAGATGGTAATCAATTTATCTATATTAACCGTATTAAAAGCCAAAATGAGATGCAAGGCATTACGCTGTATAATTTCGATAATAATCGAAAACTTGAAACTGTGCGTTATGCATCCAGTGCCACTTATGATCCAGATAAAAAAGTGTGGTTACTAAAACAAGTTGAGCAATCTGATCTTACTTCGCCACAAAAAATTACGGGTAAAAAACAGGTATCTTTAGAGTGGCAGACTCGCTTAACACCTGAAAAACTGAGTGTTGTGGCATTAGATCCAGATGCCTTATCCATAAGTGGCTTATATCAATATGTAAAATACCTCAAACAGAGTGGGCAAGAATCAGCCAACTATGAGCTGAACTTCTGGAAAAAAATCTTTGCGCCTATTTCTGTTGCGGTGATGATGCTAATGGCGCTGTCATTTATTTTTGGCCCATTACGTACTGTACCTATGGGGCTGCGTGTGGTAACAGGAATAGCCTTTGGTTTTCTGTTCTATATTGTGAATGAAGTTTCAGGCCGATTAAGTTTGGTATATGGCATTCCTGCCGTAGTGGCCGCCTTAGTTCCTGGTATGCTCTTTTTAGTATTAAGTTTATGGTTATTAATGAGGCGTAATCGCTAAGTAGTATTAACGATTAACAATGCTTAAAGAAAAAGCGCCTTCAACAATCAAGGCGCTTTTTTTATAAGTTGATTATTTCGGTTAAAAACTTTGTGCTAAAGCACGCACAAGGGCATTTGTACCTCGAGTCACTTCACTAAACTTGGTGCCATTAGCTTTACGAGTGATGACAACAAAAACACCGATATTTAATTCAGGAATGGTTGCCATATAGGTATTAAAACCACCGCCACCACCGGTTTTTTGGTAAATAGCAGGCACACCATTGGCAGGCGCCATATAAACCCATCCTAAGCCAATGCCATCCGCTCGCCCTGCAACATCCATCCCTTCAATAGAAGATAGTCGTTGGCGCGGAAAATAAATAGACTGCTCTTTACTGGCCGTCGCTTTTCTCATCGTATTATTTGAGTTTAAAAAGCCTTGCATCCAACGTTGCATATCTGCAGGCGTAGAATAAACACCCCCACTTCCGGCGGCGGCGATAGTCTCAGAACAAGGGCTGGGTCTATAACCAATTAATAATCGCTGACATTGTGTGCTACTTGGCGTTAACGTGGTATCACGCATTCCCGCAGGTTGTGTCACATACTGTTTTAATAGTTGAGGATAGTTTTTACCAGAGGCTTTCACTAATGCATCTGCTAATAAATCATAAGCCAGATTAGAATAAGAGGCAGATTGTCCCGCCGGTGTTGTTAAAGAGGCTTTTTTTAGCCAGTTCCAGCGATCGCCATGGGTTGGCCAAATAAAAACCGGTCTACCCCATTTTCCGCCGGGTTGTTCACGAGGAAAACCACTGGTATGGGTAGCTAAATGATAAAGACGAATAGGAGATTGATTGTTCACTAATGGAATATCGACACCATAATAACTATATTTTTGCAGAGGATCAGTAACCAACAACTTACCATCATCTTGTAATTTTAACATCACTTCACTCGTCATTAATTTAGTAATAGAAGCAATACGTATTAATGAGTTCATTGACGGGGTTTGACGGCTATCGGGGCTTGTAGTACCAAAAGCACGATTAAGAGATTGCGTATTGTTAATCATGACAATCACCATCCCTTGAGGGTTACTCTTTTGATAAATCTGCTGAGCATACTTATCAAAAATCTCCCGACTATTATTCGCCTTTGGTGATAAGGTGGTTGGCCATTGTGACAATTCAGGCACATTATGTTGATTAAACTTAGCGGGTAGCGTTGGCGTTACCGTTGCTCGTTGACTACAGGCATTGAGCGTAAGTAGTGCAACAGGAATGAGGAGATATTTTAGGAGATGTTTTTTCATTTTATGATCAACATAACGAGTAAGGTGAAAGAAAAGGGAACAAAATAAATCAGCCATAACATAAATGGATGATTGTTTTATCGCGTTACTTTTTGTTTTTATTTATTATTTTTAGTACAGCACCTAAAACAAGCCCAATAAAAATACCGGCCATGATCCAGCTAACAATACCCATACCATCCCCTTTATAGCAGATTTAAACCAAATTTTGATTATATTATCAGAAATAAGAATGTCTATCAGAGCAATAGTGGGTTAATGAAAAGTTGATGTAAAATAGGCTGAAGGACTTCTACAAAGAGATTTTTTGTGAAGAACATCATAAAAATCTTATTATTGGTTATTTTTTGTACATAAAAAGGGTGAAAAAAACAGGAAAGTATTACAAAGGTGTTACAATCCCCCCCTAAATTTTGCCTAGTTTTACTTTATCATTAGCTTTTCTTTATTATTCGGTTAACAGTTGTTTATCAAGTAAATGTTAATTAATGGATTTATATTCCTTAAATAGATTGGTTTTAGGTTTTATATTCTAAATATGTATTTAAATTATCCATTTTAAGGTTTTTGTAAAGATACTCACTCTGCGTGTTATACTTTGTAATACTTTAATTGTTGTGAAACATACAAATAAAACTTAATATAATCTCATCAAATCGACAGCTAAACACTAAATGCGAGTAAAGACGTATTAACAAAATTAACAAGGGAAAATGGTTAAAGAGAAATAAAACATAACAAGATGAAAGGAAAGCGTATAAATAAAAAGAGAGTAAAACGTCGCCGTAATAAAATAATAATGAATTAATCATCAGTATAAATAAATCTATTTTAATAGAGGGCTTTTTATTTAAAGATAAGACTTTTATTTAACCAAGTATTATTATCTTAAAAAATAAAAATAGTTTAAATAACAGTAAGTAAATCAATAGATAGGCAAATAAAGCTATTTATTAACTATATAGTAAAGAAATAGTTAGAGGCTATCTATTTTAAATAACAATATATATTAAATATAACACTCTATTTAAAATAAAAATTCTTCCTTACACCAGGGAAGAAAAGGGCAGTGACATTAAAAAAATAACGATAGTCATAAAAATAAAATTAAGCCCTTAAATTGCAGTACCGTCGGATCAAAACACTAACCCAGTTTTGATCCTTTTTTTATATCTCGTTATATATAATTCAATATATCGATTTTATCTACTACTCAGTTATAACGATGACAACAGAAGATAATCCATTATGCACAAATAAATGAAGTCAGTGTGCTAAGAGACTTAGGGATTGAGACTTGTTAAATTCAATGTTGCTTATCGATAGATGAATGTTACAAGTTTGCCCCATTCATAGAAGAACGATAAGATAAATGCACTTTTTTTCGCCAATCAAACTGAAAACCAACAATAATTGTTGCGAGGGTTCCTCACGCAAGTATAATGAGCCTGTTTTCCAAACACACTTCAGTGCCGGAGTGGCGGAATTGGTAGACGCAGTTGATTCAAAATCAACCGCCTTCGGGTGTGCCGGTTCGAGTCCGGCCTTCGGCACCATAAGAACATCAATGGACGTCAACGGACGTCTTTTTTTGTATCTGAAATCCCTGTTTTACAAGGCTTTTCCTCACTTTTTAGTCTTCCCAAGTATACTAAGGTCAACCCACATCAAGTACCTGCTGTTGGTATATGTGTTGGTATCTCTCGATTCGATAATAGTTTGTACCAACGCAAGGAGATAAATCATGGCTCTTACTGATGCTAAAGTCAGGGCTGCTAAGCCTCTGGATAAATCGTATAAATTAACAGACGGTGATGGTATGCACTTGATGGTACATACCAACGGCTCAAAATATTGGCGTTTACAGTATCGCTTTGGCGGTAAGCAAAAAATGTTAGCTCTGGGTATCTATCCTGACATTTCACTCGCAGAAGCCAGAGAGAAAAGAGATACAGCCAGAAAGTTAATTGCTAATGGCTTTGATTCCAGTGAAAAGCGTAAGGAAGTTAAAGAAGAGCAACAAAAAGAATTTAATACCTTCGAAAAGGTTGCTCGTGATTGGCACGCGACCAATAAGAAATGGTCAGAGGGTCATAGTAACCGAGTCCTAAAAAGCCTTGAGGACAATATCTTTGCTGCTATTGGTAAACGCAATATTGCTGAACTAAAAACTCGCGATCTACTCGAACCGATTAAAGCCGTAGAGATATCTGGACGTCTTGAGGTGGCGGCACGCTTACAACAGCGTGTGACAGCCATTATGCGTTATGCCGTACAAAGTGGTTTAATCGACTATAATCCAGCGCAGGATATGGCTGGCGCAGTTGCCACAGGCAAACGAGTCCATCGGGCAGCTTTGGAACTGAAACGTCTACCTGAGTTCTTACAACGCATCGATGATTATAAGGGAAGACCTTTAACTAAACTTGCAGTCAAACTTACCTTGTTAGTCTTCATTCGATCCAGTGAGCTGCGCTTTGCTCGTTGGGATGAAATCGATTTTGAAAATGCCATGTGGACAATCCCCGCTGAACGTGAAGCGATAGAAGGGGTGAAACACTCACATCGCGGATCAAAAATGCGTACGCCTCATTTAGTCCCTTTAAGCCGACAAGCTATTGAAATATTAAAACAAATCCATCAATTCAGCGGTAACCATGAGTTGATATTTATCGGCGATCATAATCCAAGAAAACCAATGAGTGAAAACACGGTAAACAATGCATTACGTGTAATGGGTTATGACACTAAGACGGAAGTGTGTGGGCATGGTTTCAGAACGATGGCATGTAGTTCGTTGATTGAGTCAGGACTGTGGTCGAAGGATGCGGTAGAACGACAAATGAGCCACCAAGAACGTAACTCAGTAAGAGCTGCTTATATTCATAGAGCTGAACATATTGAGGAGCGGCGGCTGATGGTGCAGTGGTGGGCGGATTATTTGGATGCGAATAGGGAAGGACATGTGGGGGCGTTTGGGTTTGGTCGATGACTTTATATTGTTACTAAGTTTCTGACTAAAGTGAAACTAAAACGTTAGCTAGTCTACCTAGTTGAAGCACTTGCAATCAATATTTGTACTGTGTTTAAATACAGTGCTTTGATGACTGCCATGTATCAATTGTAAATTTGTTGACCACTAAAAAAGAAAAGTGTGGCCATACGCTTCATTTTACGCTAGGATCTTTTAAATAATTTAAAATGAACAAACTAATATGAATATGAAACCACTAAAGGAATATAAAGTTTCCTCTTTTTTTGCGGGAATAGGTGGATTCGATTTAGGACTTGAAAGATCTGGAATGAATGTTGTTTTTCAATGTGAAATCAATAAATTCTGTCAATCAGTACTGAATAAAAATTGGCCTGATATTCCATTGTATACCGATATTACTAATTTAAAAGCGAATGATATTCCTGATAGTAATGTATGGTGTGGCGGATTTCCTTGTCAGGATGTCTCTTCTGCAAATCAAGGAAAAAGAAAAGGATTGGAGGGAGCCCGAAGTGGCTTATTTTATACTTATGCAAAACTCATCGAAGAAAGAAAACCTGAGTGGCTTATTATTGAAAATGTTCCCGGACTCCTTAATAGCCACAATGGACAAGACTTCAGAATTGTCATCGATACATTGGTCGAACTCGGGTATGGCATTTCGTGGAGAGTATTGGACGCAAAATACTTTGGAACACCACAGCGAAGAAGACGAGTGTATATTATCGGAAGTCTTGGAGACATGCGCTCCTCTAGAGTCCTTTTTGAGCAAGGAACAACTAGAATCGTTGATAAACAGGGCCAAGGAGAGAGGACAAATCCTGCCCGAGCCATTGTTACAAGCGTATCAAAAGCAGATTGCTATTCTATCCAGCATGCAAGTATCGGAAGGAAAGCAACAGCCGGGCCACAAGCTAAAGGATTTAGAAATGATGGAGAAACGTACACCCTTGACTCAAGAGGAAGCTCTGACGCTGTATGTACGCCGCATGCTCCCTTCAGAATACGAGACTCTTCAAGGTTTTCCAAGGAATTGGACTCTAATAGATTCAGAGCAATAGGGAACGCGGTAGCGGTCCCTATCGTAGAATGGATTGGAAAAAGGATTATTCTTGTAGATCAGTAAGTTCTAAATTGGGGTCAACTGTGATTGTGTTATTATCCAAACACAAAAACTCTCCCTCAAATAGCTCAGGGCGAGGGGCTCCTTGATCTGTTAAAAAACGAACAAATGTTGAGTAATTAGTAAATAAAGTTTTAGTTTTATCAATGGTTAATGGGATAGGACCAGGTTTAGGGGCTTGGTCTGTATCCTCTTTAAAAGCTAATATACATAGTGTCCAGTTATGAGCTTTAAGGTCTCTTAAGTTAGCATTTTTGAATCGTTTATGTAGATAGTCGTATAATAGAGTACCTACAGCAAAAACGATTTTTCCTCCAGTTTGATCAACAACATTTCCTTTTACAAGAAACTGTTCTTGTTGACGTCTCCATGCATTAGTTTCTATAGGGTTTGCAGCAACACGCTGCCTTAGAAATTCATTTGTTGGAGTTTCTAAAGCGGACCAAGCTGTAATATGTCGAGTTATGGCCCCGGTACTACTCGTTTCCCCCCCACCTTGCATTTCTAAGAGTACTTCATCTACCTTCCCTCTCCCTGAGAAATTTCTCATTACATAGTCTGCGTGATAGCTATTTCCTGAATCAGGTAGAGGAATATTAACTTCTCTTTTTACACCAATTTCAGAATCACGCAGTTTTGGATCTTGGTATATTAGTTTTGCAACTTTGCGTAAAATATCTATTTGATGTTCAACTAAAATGTTGTCTACTTTTTGTATTCGTCCTTCTATACTTATATCTTTTTTTTGACGAGTAGAGCAAAGCCTATGTTCGCAGACTATCCAAATTGTATTATCAGGTTTACGAACACTACATACAGGATGGTTTTTCTTACTAACTTTATCGCACGTACGATCCATAAAAGGGCACTGTGCTTCAGTATCTTTAGCTATGGGTATGATAGATTCCTTAACATCGGTTCTTTGTCCCAAATATTCAGCAATACTAACAGCCATCATGGCTCCTTTTATGAATGTTTATGCCTCTAGGTAATCGTGAGATAAAACCTATTCGCGAAATTTATGGTAATTGTTATCGGATTAGATAAAAAATTCAAGCATATCAAGGTAAATTTGAGATACCAATGTTTAGTATGATGTAGTGAAGTATTTGTATGAATCAGGATACTACTAATCGAAAAATACTATTATGATTCTTAGTATATATTTTTTAACTAGTCAATTGTTAAAAAGGTAATCTTCGTTATTGCAGTATTTCTATGTCATTAAGTATAAATTATCAAATGACTAACTGTTGGTTGAATGGAGTTTAGTTTAAAAAAGTGCACGATAGATAGGTGGGCAGATGAATGATGTAGTGCGATGTAGACTATATGGATGAATTTAGGGAGGTGATTATTTTTAGATACGAAGAATAGGCGATATTAATTTCTCAAGTGGCCTATTGTGATTTTTCATCTGTCGTCTTACCTGTTATTTTTTCAGTAGGCATAAAAATTGTAGATTATATCATTGATAAGGTAATTATAAATCCGTGTTTAAAATAATTAATTTAATTCAAAATCCGAGTGACAATATTTGATTAAACACCCTATCATGACCATTCTAGTTTATTATTCTGATGATATAAATTTTTCGAGATATTATATCTTATTTGATGGTGATTTTTCTAAATAAGATGGTTAATATTATTCTAGATAGCATCTGTAAAAATAAGTGTGGATATACTTATTTAGCTATATAATACAGAGTTAAATTATTTAATGAAAGGTTACTTTATGTCTAATATAACAAAAATAAATCATCCTATTATTAGTTCCTATGTATATGAATTTATAAGAGAAAATGAGATCGAGGAGCCGTACTCTTTTGATCAACACTTAGTTTTTGAAATGTTTTTAAATTCTTTAGTTCTTGAAATATATACAAATGATACAACAGCATCTTATCAAGATATGGAAACGGGAACTGCTATTGGTATTGATGGTGTTGCTATTTTTGTAGCAGATAAACTTGTTACTAGTATAGAAGACGTTGATTTGATAATTTCCGATCTAAAGCGTTTTGATGTTAATTTTTATTTTACTCAGGCTAAAACTACAGAGTCATTTATACGACAAGATATGAATGATTTTTTTAATGCAGTAATTAAGTTTTTTAGTTTTGATAGGGATAGCTGTTTAATTCCCGAGTTATCAGAATTTTGGGAGATAGCAAAGCATATATATAAGCAAGGAAATAAATTTAAAAGCACTCCAAAATTAAACTTAATATATGCTTCTTTAGCACCATCAGAGCCTAAATTTGAAGAGGATATTCATTTAAAAGCAGATTTGGATTTATCCAAGTCCAACATTAAAAATCTAAACTTATTTAATGAAGAAATATCTATTGATTTTTTTGGTATAAAACAGATTATGGAGCTTGAAAAAAAATCAAGTTCACAAAGAGAAATAGTGATTAATATTTCAAAAACACCAGTATCTTATCCTAAACATCCTGAAAATAAAATACAGAATGCATACTTTGGACTAATTAAAATAGAACAATTAATAGAAATGATATCTGACGATATAGGAGGGAATAAAAGAGTAATTAAAAAAGGTATATTTGATGATAATATAAGGTATTATCTAGGTGCTAATGATAAAAATAATGTAAACTTAGGAATGAAAGAGCAACTTGAAGGTTGCAACTATCATCTTTTTGGTTTATTGAATAATGGAATTACAGTTATTTGCGATGAGGCTAAATTAAACTCAGAAGAATTAACTCTTGTTAATTATCAAATTGTTAATGGATGCCAGACAAGTAATGTTATATTTGAGCTGATTGATAACTTAGGCGATAGAAAAAATATCTTTATACCTGTCCGGTTTATAGCTACAGAAGATGAGGAGACTAAAAACTCTATAATCAAAGGAACAAACAGCCAAACTTCATTAACACAAGCTCAGTTAATGGCTTTATCAAATTTTCAAAAAGCTATAGAGAGATATTATTCTATTAAACAGGAGTCAAATCGTTTTTCTATATATTACGAAAGAAGAACAGAGCAATATAGGGGAGATGATATTCCTAAAACAAAGATAATAAATATACCAATTCAAATAAAATGTGTTTCAGCATTATTTTTTAACTTACCACATGAAGTATCAGGTCAATATGGGAAAGTTGAAAAAAGTACAAGTGGTCTGTTATTTGAAAATGAAAAGCACTTATCATTTCTAAATGTATACTATGTAAGTGGATTATGTTGGTATAAAGTTGAACGTTTTGTTCAGAATCATGAAGAAGGGAGAAAATTTAGACGAGCTAGATGGCATATTATGATGCTTTTTAAACTTAGAAATTGTGATGTCAAGGATCTTGATAAACTCGGATTCAATAAAATTCCAATTGATAAAAAAATGAATAAGGCCAGTGAGCAAATAGAGAAAATTTTGTTAAAAAATGATGATTTTCTTCATGTTGAATTTATAAGAATTTTAAATTTTATAAAAGAAACATTAGTTAGTCATTACGCTAAAGAACCAGAAGAGTTATTTAATGACCGAAAATTATTTGAAAGAAAAGAAACGACAACTACATTAATTAATGCGAATAAAGAACTTAGAAAAATAAAAAAATAATATTTTTGAAATCACCATAAATAAATGGTGATTTCAAAATTGATTTTTATCTTTAATCTAGAGTAATAAAGGTGTTTATAATTATATTTATCTAGAATATTACCTATCAATCGATGTTATCGAACGAAGTCTTGGTGTTTTACCCTGTATTATCTTATCAAGAGATAGGAGCTGTCGGTTGTATAATTTTTTTTCAGTCTACCTTTGTGGGTTGCTTTTGGGACCTTAATAGATGTATTACTCTGAGTAATAATCTTCTCCAAATATGATATCGTCTAGATATCAACTATTTCGAAATAGTGTCATTAGTTCTTTTAGTATGTTTTATATACATAGATATTAGAATATGAATTCTAACATTATATATTTATTGTTATCTGTATCTGTATTTAGATTTTAACTTATCTCCGACTTTACAAAATTCTTTAGCCCAATTCATTTCGAAATATCTGTTCGTTGTTGTTTATGAAATTTTCAAATACCTAATAAATGGCGGTAAGATATCCACATCATAAAAATCTATAGTCAAGTAGAATTAATAACGTGGAGTTATGATGATAAAGATAGATGATTAGTCAAAATAATCTATATCCAGCTTCGGTAACTTAATGGCTTGTGAGTTTACGCCTACCTCGTTATCCATCATTAAATTGACTAAGCGGTTACCATCAATAAGTATCAGCCCTTCAACAGACTTAGCAAAATCAATTGCGTGAGCCCTAAAAATACCTCGCTTGGCTTTCTGTCCCGCAAGAGCGCCATAGAACGCTTGTAAATCAGGGCGACCGACTGTGCCTTGCCAGCGTTTCGCTTGTGCATAAATTCGCTCTAATCCGAGCTTATCTAACGAAATGTCCACTCCCCATTAATTGAGACATACCAAATTAGAGTTTTCTATCCTCGTTTGTGTGAACATTCATCAGCGTATTTTAGTAACGTTTTTCTAAAGAGTGTTTAATGGTGTTAGGTGCAATGTAACGTAGTAAGATGACAAATTAGGTAGGCTGTGCTAAGTGAGCTTAGTGGCTTAACATATTGGGGCGAGGCCTATCCTCTAGACTGTTCAATACGTGCGCTTAGCCATGACTCCACTTCGCTCTTCAGCCAACGTGAGCTACGGCCTAGTTTGATAGGCTTAGGAAACTCACCATCTTGGATCAGCTTATAAAACCACTTATCCGTTAACCCCGTTAAACGGGTAATAAATTTCATATCAACGAATTGGTCATCTAATAAGGGAATCGCTTGAGTGCTCATTATTGAACTCCTGTCTTTAAAGTTAAAAGGCAGAAGGGATATCGATGAATATTTAGGGATATCTCTCTTCCAAAAGATATCCCCCTCATGTTTTTTATTGGTAGATTAACGGCTGCACCCAAAAGAACGCTCGCCATCACCATAATATTTTGTATGCTCTTTGGCTAAGTAACGACAACGCTGGTTTAATTTGAATATCGCACTTTCATTGTGGGTTTCATTATTATCTAGCCAAGTAACGGCGTTGTCCGGGATATGAACTAAATAACGCTTATCAGGATGGTTTACACCAATAGCACTACACCATGCTTGTTGTACTAATGCATAGAGCGTCCCTTTGGTTTTAATAAAATCACCTAGGTTCCAATAAACATCTTTATTTAATAGCAAAAGTACATGGTAGTGTTTTTTGTTTTTTATCTCACCAAACTCTCTGACCCATACATAAAACAAAGGGCATGAATGGTTACGCTTCCATATTTTATTTTTACGTTTTAGGTCAGCATTTATTTTTGCTTTTAACGATTCAAAAAATCGGGTGATGGCATTGGAATCACTTAAGTGAATTATATCCGATGAAGGAAATCGCAAGTCCACTCGAATAGCAGTAACTCGATTATAGGTTAAGAGTGATTTACGGATGGTGTGGTTTATCTTTTGAATGTAATGCTCGTTGTAGGTGTTTCTAGACATGATTGATACCTTTGGTTGGTTTTATTTTCATATCTAGAATGGATGTTGTTAAAAATAAGAATTGATCACTTTAGAAAAATGATGAGCATATGAATTAGTGAGTCAGTGACAGGGTAATGATTAATATTCTAGGTGTAGTTATGGGATAGGTTTTCTTTATTAAGATAATACTATACCAACACGGCAAGGCTCTTCTCTATCTCATCACCGATGACCGTGACAGAGCGCTTTTGAACAAAGGTGAACTGATACTTTTTCAAGTAGTTCAACTCTGATATTAGCTTATCTAAAGATTAGTCTTCATTCTAATAATAATTTGTGTGGTTATAGTGATTTTCAACACATAAATACTGATTGTTATGTAGCATAATAACATCTTAAATACTACGTAAAATACAGCGTAAAGGTCTGCAAAAAATACTAGGTGGAGAGAGTGTATGATAAGTGTAGATGTAAATGATAATTATTTGGAGTGTAGACAATATTATGCTGTCCTATTCTGTATGCTTTCAGAAAAAACACTATTACCTGAAGATTTTTATAAAATGATTATCGAGGCAAGAGGTAAGAATGTTAATACGTTAATTCGTGAGTTGAATCAGCATGTCGGGAATGTCTTAAATAATGTTGATCATTATTTAAGAAAGGTGGAGAGAAAAACTATTCCAATAGAACAACTATCTTTTTTAAGGAATGAAAGAATATCATTTGTTATCTTAAATTTTCTCATGAAGTCGTATAATAAATACCTTATAGAAATGGGTCATAAATCAATTATGGCTGGAGTGTATAATTATTCACCTTTAAATTTGATGCCAATGATGGGTAAAAATATACCTTTTCATTATATTGTTTGTTTTTTGGATTTTGTGGTTTTATTTATGACCCCTAAAGATTTTAATGCGATAGTTTTTCAAATGAGAGATAAAGCTTCATCTATTACCAAAGAATATCCAGATCCTTTTTCATTTTTGTCAAAAAAAACTGAAGCGTTAAAATGGATAGGAGAGAGGATGATGCGCGAAAATATTGCTGCTGATGATGATGTTAATGTTCTTATTAAAAATCAGAAATGGAAAATAATTGTTTCCTGTTTTGATTATTGGGCTGTTATTTCAACCGTAGAACGTGTAAAGCTTTTTTTATTTCAAACAAGGAAGGCATGGAGCCAAAAAAAGTATCGTGATGGAGTTAAAGATAAGGCTGTACTCAATACGTATATTTCAAAATCATCTATGTTGAAATTAAAAGAAATAGCTAAAAATCATAATAAAAATATTAACGAAATTATCGAGGCTATGATTGAAGAAATTGTTTTGCCACGAGATCCACTTAAAGAACTCATATCGTTAGTTGAAAAGAAAAATTAAAACAATTTCAAATATATATTATTACCTTGAATGATGATGAATTTATTTTCAAGGAAGCAATATGAACGAATATCCTGAATTAGGAAGGGTTATTTCTGCCTTTCCTGCTTCATTTAAAAATCTGTTTTTCAACCAACTCAACTACCTAATAAACTACTCCCCCACCATCGGCCTGATGGGTAAAACTGGAGCCGGAAAATCCAGTCTGATCAATGCGCTGTTCCAATCCTCACTATCGCCCGTGAGTGATGTTTCAGGTTGTACCCGCCAAGCCCAACGCTTCAGTATGACGATGAACAATCACACGCTTACCTTTGTGGATTTACCCGGCGTAGGTGAAAGCCTTGAGCGAGATAAAGAGTACCACCAGCTCTATCGTAACTTATTGCCAGAACTAGATTTAATCATCTGGGTACTCAAAGCCGATGATAGGGCATGGTCTTCTGATGAACAATGTTATCGCTTTCTCACTGAGCAATGTGGCTACCAATCTGAACGATTTCTGTTTGTATTGAATCAGGCCGACAAAATAGAGCCCTGTCGCCAGTGGAATGAACTGAGCCACCAGCCATCCCCTGAGCAATCGGCTAACTTAGTCTCCAAGCAACAAACCGTGATAACAGCATTTAAACCGCATCATCCTGTAATGGTTGTATCTGCAATCGAAAACTATCAACTCACTGAATTAGCAGAGCAATTAATACAGGTATTACCAGCAGAGGCTAGTAGCGGTGTTGCTAGGCAACTGAACAACACTTACCGGACGCAATCTGTAGAAACTTCGGCACGTAACGATTTTGGGCAATGTATCAGTGATATTGTTGATACCATAATCGATATCATTCCATTACCCCCATTGATAAAACATACGTTTAGCACTGTCAAAAACAGCATCGTCTCCGTCGCTAAATCCCTGTGGAGCCTGTTCTTTTAGCTTATTAAATTAACGCAACATTGATGACATCTAGCGCCAGTCCTTAACGGGATTGGCGCTTTTTTATTTCTTTTTATTGGAGTATCAACTTATGAGCAACACAATTGAATCTACTATCACAATGGAATTAGTCCCTGATGAACAACGCCTTGATTTTTGGTTCAACCATTTTGGTGCAGTAAAAGGTTGGGACACCTTTGAAGTAGTGATCTTCACCACGATGGGTCAATTCTGCGACGAGTATCATGGTGGTTACTGGGAGTACGGGATGTTAAGTAATGGCGGTGCCTTTATCTTCCCCGATATCAACGCAGACACCTTAATCTTATTCAACATGCATAACGGCAATGAAGCCACCGTGAGCCAAGAGGCGGCAGGCATTGCTGTGTGTCTGATCTTGTACAGCATCTGGTCATTCCAAACAGAAAGCGAAGTCATGTGCGACCGCTTTTATCAGTTGCGTGACTACGCTTCACAACATCCCGAATCCACTGCCATTTTCCACTTAATTGATTAATCAGGAATCTATCATGAGTTTATTAGCTTCGCGTTTTGGCTCTGCCAACAGTATTCGCCGTGACCGTCCACTGACCATTGAAGAATTATTCCGTACTGTACCGAGCGTATTTTCTGAAGAAAAACACGATTCACGCAGTGAACGCTATACTTATATTCCTACCATCAGCTTGTTAGACAGCCTGCAAAAAGAAGGCTTTTATCCATTCTTTGCTTGCCAAACTCGTGTACGCGATGCGAGCCGTCGAGAACACACCAAGCACATGTTGCGGTTACGTCGCCATGACCAAATTACAGGCGTACAAGTCCCTGAAATTATTTTGCTCAATAGCCATGATGGTTCAAGCAGCTATCAGATGTTGCCGGGACTCTTTAGAGCCGTGTGTTCCAATGGTTTGGTATGTGGTGATGTATTAGGGGAAGTGAGGGTACCTCACAAAGGGGATGTGGTAGGGAAAGTAATTGAAGGGGCGTATGAGGTACTCGATACGTTTGAGCAAGTGGCTGCAAAACGCGAAAGTATGCAGTCGTTATTGTTACCTCCACCAGCCCAGCAAGCCTTTGCTGAAGCGGCTTTGACCTACCGCTTTGGTGAAGAGTTCCAGCCCGTCACGCGAGAGCAAGTTCTACAGCCTCGACGCTTTGAAGATAAAAAAGAAGACCTTTGGACGGTGTACCAACGTCTACAAGAAAACCTGATTAAAGGAGGATTATCATGCCGCACTGCAAAAGGTAAACGCGCTCGCACTCGTTCAGTGAATGGGATTGATGGCGATATCAAACTCAATAAAGCCCTGTGGGTGATGGCGGATACCTTATTTAACCAACTCGCTCCCCGCCAGCCCAACTAATTCTCCCGCCCTGACAGGTTGTGTCGTTACGCCTTACTTTCATATCGTTCAAATAAAAAGCATAACCTTATTTATCAATGAATTACTTATAGTGATTTTTCATTAAAATACCTAATGAGAATTTTTCTCAACAGACATAACCTGTCAATCCTCTAAGTTAAACTCCCTCACTTCTTAATTTCCTAACGCCTGTTATTGAGAGCAATACGTTATGTTTCAGACCAACCGAAAATATGACCGCATGGCTGTCCGACTCTCTGCGCTGATTGCCCGCTTAATGGCAGGAGAAAGCCTTGTGCTCTCATGTTTAGCCCAAGAGTTCAATGTTTCTGAACGCACGTTACAACGGGATTTACGTGAACGATTGGCTTATCTGGGTGTAGAAGGTCGGCAAGGTTGTTATCGTTTGCCTATCAATACGCTAAAAGCTTATCGAGACAAAGATGTTCTTACCTTTGTAAAACAGATTGGAATGACTCGTTTGTTTCCGGGGCTAGACAGCCGCTTACTCGGGTTACTGTTAACCCAGCAGCCCCATGCACCTTGTTTGATTTGGCATCACGCCCATAAGATTTCGGCTTTGCATGCCGACCATTTCTATCAATTGGTGTATGCCATTACCAGTAAGCAATCTATTAGCTTACTCACGCCTGAGCGTCGTTTTAATCCGCTACAACCTTATCAACTGATTTACCGTGAAGGTCAGTGGTATTTACTGGCGGAATACTACCAGCAAGTGCATGTCTTATTGTTAGAGGATATCCAGCAAGTTCAACCGCTAAATACCCCCTTCACACCGAAACACGCAGTGATGCAACTGTCACAACAAAACAGTTTTATCGCGGCCTTACCGCATTTTAGATTGATATCACAAGTACTTACCTCTCTTCCATCCCACAAAGAAAGGAGCCGACCATGACGTTATTAACCCCACCAGCATCGCCCCCCACACATTGCCCTCACTGTTCTTCTGAGCAAGACATCATTGCATGGGGCTCGGGCTGGATGTGCCGCGATTGCGGTTACGAATGGATCATGCCTATTCAAAATCACCCCCACACCGTGAATTCATCATCACATAAGGAAGCTTAAAAATATGAACACTGTTTCACACTTACAACTGGGTTTAGAACGGATCGCTATCGTTATCAGTATCTTGTTATGCCTTTGGATCACTGGCGTATTGTTAACACATTTCCAGCTTATCGCCCTCATCATGAACCCGTATGGGATCACATTGATGTACTTTGTTTTATATCTCTTGGCTTTGATTACCCCACAACTCTTGGCGCAATTAGGCTTGTGGGTTTTGAGCGCCTTTAAGGGGATTGATTATAAAATCCATTTCAACCCCAAATTAGTTGCCATTATAACTACCATCATTATCGGATTAGCCCTCTCTAGCCTACTGATCATCATGTCATCCGGTTGGCTATACGGTTTTACTGAAGGTATCGCCACCACGATATTGCTAGTTGATTTGCTTATTGCCAGTGGTATTGCCTTTTATCTTCATCGGCGAATTCGTCACTGGATTTCAGTGCGATTAAACCGCTAGCCATAACATTAAACATGATCAGCAATTTTTGTTGTGGATACCTTATTCACCATTCACCAGATAACCATCGAATACGCCATATCAGGGAAAACCAAGCACCCATTAGACGGTGTTCATCAAGCGTCAATCTGACGTTTCTATTTATGTTGATAGGAATTTATAATGAAAAAATATGTAGTTGTGGCTGCATTAGCCTCACTGTGGTTGATGGCATCACCAGCCTCTGCCGCCAGCCAGCCCCCTAAAAATACCATCTGGGAATATAAAGGCGATGGCGGTAAAACCTTATGGCAAGTGTGTGGGGGCCAAAACAGTAGCTGTAGGATTGTGGCCTCAACCAAACATTATGTTGCGGTACTGAATCATAAATCCGCGTCAGGCTGTGCATTTGGTGATTTTTATATTGTGGCAAGAACTGACGGAAACTGGCAACAACGCGATACGGGCACTTGTAGCCCTAATGCTTATGTCCAAAAAGGATACATTAATAACGGGCAATATTCGTCAGTTGATATTGGTGTCAACGGTACTATCGTCAAACGCTATCCGATAGGTTATTGGAACCAGCAAAAAGAATTATCAGGTAAAAAACGTCCACGTTGGAAAGAAAAAGACCGCACTAAAGGCGGATTGCAAACCAACCAACAATAAATCTAGATGCTCGCTACCATCACTTGTGGTAGCGAGGATGAGAAAAGATAACAAAAGGTAACGTAATGAATAAGATAAAAAGCCTATTTACGATAGGACTATTGGCAGTTAGTGCATTTAGTTTGGCTGAAGAACAACAGCGTTATGCGAGCATCACACATACGAGCTCAAATTTTATTAACCAAGGTTACTGTGGTTACTCATTCACTCTCGATAATGGCGGTAGCCATATGGTTCTAGACCATGCGGAGTTTGGAGCACTTGAACTAACGCTGCGAATGAAAGATGGACAAGGAAAAGTATTAGGGGATACGGTATTGGAAGTGGAACCTTTTGGCGATTCTAGCGCCACTCGTGCCGCCTTTGCAGGACTGGAAATTCCGTGTGAGGATGTCGCTGAATTTGAAGTTGTTAAAGCGGTGGAAGATCAGAACGGGCGTAAGGTTGAATTACCGCTATCGATCTTTGAGGCCAATAATCCAGAGTTGGCGAAGATGTCGGTGGCGAAATAAAGGTTATAATTAACATGCAAAGTGCTAGTAAATTGTTTAACGAGACTGTAATTTAACTAGCACAATTCGCTAATGGCAAAAATAAACTCACTATCTTCGGTGACATGATATGGAAAAATTTCTAACCGCGACTTCTACATTTATTGAAAAATCAACAGATACGAAATATTTTCTTTTATTTACTAGCTTTTTAATTTTAACGGATATTGCTTTGTTGAATACAATTAATATCTCAATATTGCAACTGACATATGCTGATATCACAAATAAGTTAGCTATAGGTGTGGTTCTGGTTTATATGGCATTATTTCTTTTTTATGTTTCAATATTAATGCCTGTTGTTTCTTATGTTTTGTTTGAATTTATTAAGTTTGCTTCACCACGGTTTTTGAAGATTTTTCCAGATGTAAATGAAGGGAAACTTAATAAAGAGGGATATATATCTATAGACATTCTAAAAAGTGAGGCTGTATTAGAAAATAATAGCGTAAAGCTAAATTTGTATTTAAAGCAAGAAAGTAAAAATAATGATGAATTGAGGCTGTACCAGTTAGCTTTTACCTGTTTGATTACAAGTTGTCTTTCTTTCATGCTTGTTCCCAACGGCACTAGTACTCTTTTAGGTTCTATATTTACGTATGGGCTAATATCAGGGAACTCCTGGAATATACTCGTTTCTGTATCAATGCTACTTTTAATGGGGTATTGCATATTTTTAGGGATAGGTGGATATTGCTTATATCGCTTCACTGATAGATATGTTTACTTGATGAATAATAAACATGTAAACCCATAGTTTGAGGTTTTTTGCTGGTTACTAGTAGTGGGCATAGATTAGAGGATCATTATGGTATGGTGCTTTAATCATATTTAAAAATATTCTAGGTTACTTTCAAGACTCTTAATTATTTTTAGAGTTAGCTATGAGTGTACCACTCAGCAAGGAAGGTAAGAATTTCATCTGTTGGTACATGTGTTGGTATAAATAAATTTATACTTTTAAATTTTAATTTAGATCATGAGGTTAAGTATTATGTGCGAGTCCGGCCTTCGCACCATAAGAACATCAAGAGACGTCAACGGACGTCTTTTTTTGTATCTGAAATCCAGTGTTTGCAAGGTTCCTCTCGCATTTTAACTCTACCAACGTATACTCAACTCAACCGACATCAAGTTAATGATGTGGGTACATTTGCGGGTATATGCCGATTCGATAAAGTTTTGTACCCGCAATTCGGCTGCGAGGATAGTTAAAATGGCACTTTCCGATACTAAGGTTCGTTCTGCAAAATCTGAAGATAAAGCGTATAAGCTGACAGATGGTAACGGACTATTTCTTCTGGTTCATCCCAATGGTTCTAAATATTGGCGCTTCCGTTATCGCTTCGGCGGTAAAGAAAAGATGCTAGCATTTGGCGTGTACCCTGATATCTCGCTAGCGAATGCTCGAGAAAAACGAGATGAAGCAAGAAAGCTTGTTGCTAGTGGTGTAGATCCAAGTGAAAAACGCAAAGAAGTGAAAGAAGAGCAACAAAAGGAATTTAATACATTCGAGAAAGTTGCTCGCGATTGGCACGCGACCAATAAGGCGCGGTTTTTTAACTAACGAAG
>NZ_GG668581.1:0-47583 GCF_000160755.1 Proteus mirabilis ATCC 29906 | reverse complement strand
TGAGCGGCTTCTAGGCCAACCACGGCGCTATCATAACGTAGATTATAACCGCATATA
The DNA here is from genome assembly GCF_000160755.1 of Proteus mirabilis ATCC 29906. GTDB lineage: Bacteria > Pseudomonadota > Gammaproteobacteria > Enterobacterales > Enterobacteriaceae > Proteus > Proteus mirabilis. Next base: position 47,526 of record NZ_GG668581.1, on the reverse strand, counting down.
GCACACTGATAATTGTAAGCACGTAAGATATTTTTTCTAAAAGTGGGATCTCGGTTTTGGCGAATTTCTTGTAGGGAAAAATCAAGACGGTTAGCAATAACTTCTTGAACATTATCAGGGAAGTGTTCACTTAAAATCTGTTGTGCTAGCTTATTGATTAAACTTGGCTTTTTTATAAGAAGCTGATAGCTTTCTTGGTCAAATCCACCTAACACATTTTGCTGAATTAATTTATTTTTCGATGGTTGCTTATTATCTTTTGATAGATCGCTCTCTTTTGGTTGTTGCAATTCCCAAAAACCATCGCGAACTAATCGCCAGAAAGGCAGATTTGGATAATGCTCACGGCGAGATGGGCCAAAATTAATCAATAATTCTAATAACTGTTGATGAATTTCATTACCATAATTAAATAGTCGTGGATGGCCTTTGCGGTACTCGGAAAGCGCTAATAAGAGTAACAGTGGTTTATGGGGCGCTCTGTTATCACCTTTACGCCAGATCGTGATATTAGAATTTTCTGTTGTAGGATTTTTTGAGTATACATGGGTATTTTAGATAATAAGTGAATGGCTGAATGATAGCGAATGCGAAAGTTTATTAATATAGTCGTATAAAATCTTATTTTATAGAAGAAGTACAGAAATATGTTTAATTATTCATATCTGTTATAATAACATTGTTTTTTAATTTCTTTGCAACATCTTGATACTTAACGTAACAATAGTGATTTTAATGTCTCAAACATCTTCCTCACTCTATTAAATACAATATAAAAATAAAATGGTAAAACATCCTCTAATCGCTCATTTTTTTTGATTTTACTATTAAAAATGGTTTTATCTTTATTTTAAAGATTCTAATAGGTAAATCTGTTTTATTATAGAATAACAACCATTCTTACATTTTGTACTATTTTTAGTCGTATTTTAAAAAAAATAAAATAATAGACTCAAAATATCTATAAGTAAAAATAGCTAATTATTCTATTCTTTGAAATGCTTATAAGAAAGCATTTTTATGCTATGGTAATATTATAAGTAATATCATATTTGATATATTTTTATAAATATAGTTATTGGTGGAGATTATTTTTATCTTTAAATTTAAAATATATTTTTATTTATACATGCAAGTATTAATTTTTTAACATTATATTAACTGTAAATTAGGCTTTTGTTTAGATAATAATCTTTATTAAGGTAAATTATTAAAATTTAATACTTAAAAAACGCATTTATAGGTATATCTATCTAAGTATTGTTACTACCGATCAATGCTTGTTTTTTGATAGCTGTTAGCTATCGTAATCTTTTTATTGATCGTTTTTATCAATTTGTACTAGAATCATCATTAGGGTTACCTGTCATTGAGGGGCGTATATGATGATCAATACAGTGGTAGGGAAAAGAATACAAAATAGAAGAAAAGAATTAAATATATCAAGTTCGAAAATTGCATTACAGTTAGGGATGACAGAGCAATATTATCTAAAATTAGAAAATGGTTATACTAAGATAACCGTTGATGAATTAATATGTATTGCGATTATTTTGAAAGTGTCACCACAAAGTTTATTACTAAAATCAACTGTTAGTCAGCAAAATAAGGATAGCCAATTAAATAATTATTATCACTAATAATATTATCACAATAGTGCTTTGTTAAAAAATACTCATATAGTAGTAGTTTATTGAGTAATATAGTAATGATAAGAAATTACTTCTAGGCATCTTTGATATTAAAATATAAGTATATATCTTTATTGAACGTCATAAATCAATAATTGATGATGCATATTTGATCGTTTTAAAATGTTTTCTATTACTACTCTATAGTGTTAAAGCTTTGTTTTTATAGTATAAAATCAGGTCTAATGTTAAATGAAATAGTAATTAAAAGTCGTGATAGATGGCTAATCATCACTAAAGTGAATTAATAATAACCCTCTATCTTATACTGATGGCATTTAACATCGCTGATGCGTTTTTATTTTCGCTATCTACTAAGATGTATAACCGATTTTATTATTTAAGATCACAGTGATGGTTTAATTATTAGATTTATTAGTCAGTTAAGCCACGATTTAATAACGTGGCTTTAGTTTTATATGAGTTATTTCGTTATTGGTAAAAACTCACGTCCATAAAAACAATGAGTTGCATTACCACGGATCACTCGGTGATGAGCTAGGTGCCGCTGGTTATTAAATGAAGCTTGCTGTTGGGATAGATAATGATTTAGATGCCAAGCAATAAGCTGTTTCGCTAATTTTTTATTAGCATGTTGGCTTCGCTGAGACTGGATCTTGACGCTAATGCCTGTTGCAATATGCGTCGCTCTGACAGCTGAACTCGTTTTATTAACATGTTGTCCTCCGGGGCCATTGGCGCGCATGGTTTCAAATAAAATTTCGGTGTCTTGGATTTCTTGTGGTGGTTCAAAATAAGCGATACCGATAAACCAATTTTTGCGTTTATGTTTAGGTCTTAAAGTACTTGTACATTGCCATTGCACTGTGCCTGACCATTGTTGTGCGATAGCTTTAGCCTCTGCACCTTTAAGCGATACTAATACTGACTTTAAACCATAACGCGATGGCTCTTGCTCAAGAATTATCACATCAACTTGCCGCTGCTCTGTGACGGTTAGAAAATAATTCAATGTTTTTTCTACCGCTATACAGCATTCTTCGGGGCCTTGTGCTGAAGAAAATTGTAATAACATTATGCTATCTCCCCACTGGTTTTATAAGTAATAACCGGTTTTAAGCGGGCGATAACCTCAATTAAACCAAGACTCCTCATACTTTCTATAACAGTTTCAATTGATTTATACGATTGAGGCGCTTCCTCATAAATTAATTGTTTATTAGCACAAATAATACGGCTACCTAGTGCTGTGCGTGAGAGCTGTAATGGCGTAAATCGATGTGATAAACGGCCTTTACACTCCGTTCGCATCCACTTTCTACCCGCACCATGTGGTAGAGAATGAAGGCTTAATTCAGAGATAATAGGCTTAACGAGATAACTGTGATCACCACGTGAACCAGGAATAACCACAATTTCGTGATGAGCGGGCGTCGCCCCTTTGCGATGTAACCATCCTTGTTGATTATATAATTCGCAAGGCTCTACCAGATTATGGTTAACATCAGTAATAACCGTTCCTTGTGTATGAATTTGTTCCATCATTCTATGGCCAATCAAGTGGCGATTGAGCTTAGCATAATTAAGAGCATGGTCATGGGCTTGTAAGTAGTCATTGGCAGCGTCTGTATTCGCGACCAATCCTTGATGGCCAAATTGCTCTGTGTGAGCACGTAAAATAGATTGCCCTAAACCACGTGAACCACTATGCACCAATAGCAATAATTGTTTTTTATTAATACCACTGTTTGTAAACAATGCTTGATTAATAACTTGGTCAATTTGTTGGAATTCAGCAAAGTGATTTCCACCACCAATAGAGCCTAATGAGTGAGCAAATGGATGATTTTGCATATCTGCAGGTAAATTATCTATCAACCATTCGATGGGCGCGATATCACTCATTTCGCTCAATTTTTTTTCTATTTTATCTAAATTGAGTTTGCTATGGTTAAATTCTGTTTGAAACAGTGTCATACCACAGCCAATGTCATTACCGACTAAAGCAGGGTAAAAACGGTTAACAGAAAAAAAAGCCGCTCCAATGGGATAACCACGACCGGGATGTAAGTCTGGCATGCCAGTGACATAAGCCATTTCAGGAAGTTGAGCGGTTGTTACTAGTTGTTGGATTGCTTTACTTTCAATCCAAGTTTTATCTGAGGCGATATAACAAACGCGATCAGATAAATAATGAACACACTTGTCCATATTCCAATCCATATATTGTAAAGGATAAAAAATAACGTGATTGGCGGACAGTAAAAAGAAAGGATTACTTTTGAGATTGTCCGCAAAGAGTATTCATATTTGTTGTTGTCATGGGATACCTCCTTGCAGTTCTGTGAAATGGAAAATAATAAATCAGGCGAATAGTAATCACTTTTTTTCACTTTAGCAATTAAAAAAGTAGCGTGATTTTTCTTTCTGTTTACCAAAAAAAGTAAATTAGGGAACAGTGAGATTTTTCTTTTGGGTTAATAAATAATTTTAACTGAGCTTTTTCGGCAATAGGCTTCGTAATCATCTGTTAATTTTCTATCGGTGATCACGACATCAAATTGCGCTAAATCCCCCATATTGCCTGTGGCGGTTTCATCGAAGGCGTGGTATTTGGTGAGTAAGATCTTGCGAATCGATTTATCCATCGCTTTTCTTTTCATATGAAGATCATCGATGTTGTAGCAAGAGACACCAAAATCGAGGTGGACACCCTCTGCGGAAATAAAGGCTTTTTTCGGGTTTATGTTATCAAGGTAACAAGGCTGGAGGGGATTATAAAATGAGTCGCTTTTAGGGCGATATTCGCCACCACACAGTAGTACGGTCGCATTTTTCTTTCGGCTTAATGCCAGAAAAACGCGGTGCGAATAACAAATACCAGTAAAGTGTAAACTCTCAGGAATAAGCTCAATTAATGTCGGAATAAGTTGGCCATTATCAAAAAATAGTACATCACCTTCAGACACCATGCCCGCAGCAAGATTAGGAATATGTAATTCTTGGGTTTGATCCGGGGTGATAATATCACTAGTCGATGTGATTAGGTTACTATGAGGTTGTGCCAATGCGACAATATAGCCACCAAGCAGTGACATCGGATAGGGGTTTTCAACATCTGAACTGAGATCACGACGAATGGTCATTTCAGATACTTCAAGGATCCTCGCGGCATCTTTGAGATGGATGCGGCCTGAGCGTTTTATGCATTCGCTAAGGCGACGCAAACGTTCATGCTGTTTGGTCTCTATCACCTAAGGATCCTTCTATTATCGAATAGCGTATCCCATATAACGATACGCTAGGCTATTAGTAATTTGATTCTGGTGCATCTGAATCTGTTACAATCGCAACACTGGCACTTGCACCAATACGTGTTGCCCCCGCTTTGATCATCTTTAAGGCAGTTTGGCGATCACGTACACCACCTGACGCTTTTACGCCCATTTTGTCACCGACAGTTTGACGCATTAAAGCGACATGGTGTTCTGTGGCACCCATTGTACTGTATCCAGTTGATGTTTTAACAAAATCAACACCGACTTCGCAACACATTTCACAAACTAAACGTACTTCGTCGTCAGTTAATAGGCATGTTTCTAGAATAACTTTTAGTGTTGTATTTCCGCAAGCGGCTTTTACCGCGGCAATATCTTGTTTTACAAAATCAAAACGACCACTTTTTAACATGCCAATGTTGATAACCATATCGACTTCTTGAGCACCTTGGCGAATAGCTTCTGCCGCTTCAAATGCTTTGGTTGCTGTTAAGCCTGCACCAAATGGGAAGTCGATAACACAACATACTTTTACATCACTTCCGGTTAGGCAAGTTCTTGCTAAAGGGATATAAGAAGTGTTAATACACACAGAGAAGAAACCGTGTTCAACAGCTTCAGCACATAATTGTTTGATTTGTGCTTCAGTTGTATCTGCAGCAAGTAGAGTATGATCGATATAATTAGCTAATGGACGCATAATCGTTTCCTTAAGAGAAGATTGTTATTTATCACTCATGTTAGTTTGGCAACATAATAGTGAGCTTTTAACGGGATAACAATCACAAATGATATTTAAATAACATGATATTGTTATATATCTATCTAAATGTAACTATTCTAACATTTTAACTTTTTCATTAGGGTGAGAGGGGCACTATGGATATTGCAGTGATTGGTTCAAATATGGTGGATTTGATCACCTATATAGATAGGATGCCAAAAGAGGGAGAAACCCTTGAGGCGCCAGCATTTAAGATTGGTTGCGGCGGGAAAGGGGCAAATCAAGCGGTTGCCGCTGCAAAATTAAATTCTAAGGTGATGATGTTAACCAAAGTGGGAGATGATATTTTCGCAGATAACACCATCATGAATTTAGAGTCTTATGGTATTAATACTCGTTATGTTGAAAAAGTGCCCGGAACCACCAGCGGTGTTGCACCTATTTTTGTTACCTCTCAATCATCCAATAGTATTTTGATCGTAAAAGGCGCGAATCAGCATCTATCTGCTGAAGATATCGATAGAGCCGCGGTGAGTTTAAAAAAATGTCGTATGATTGTGCTGCAATTAGAAATCCCGCTTGAAACGGTCTATCACGCGATTGAGTTCGGTAATAAACATCATATTCCAGTATTGTTTAATCCTGCACCAGCATCGAAAGCTTTAGATATCACTATCGCCGCACAATGTGATTTTTTTGTCCCCAATGAGACAGAGCTGGAAATTTTAACGGGTATGCCAATTAATACGTTGGATGAAATTCGAGAAGCAGCCTACTTTTTACTCGAAAAAGGGTTTAAAAATATCATTGTTACATTAGGTGAAAAAGGGGCGTTATGGGTGAATGGGGAAATTGAGAAATATATCCCCGCCATTGAAGTTAATGCCGTTGATACCAGCGGTGCTGGAGATGCTTTTATTGGCTGTTTTTCTCATTACTATGTGCATACCGGCAATATTGAAGAAGCGTTAAATAAAGCGGTTATGTTTTCGGGTTTAAGTGTCACAGGAAAAGGCACTCAATCTTCTTATCCTAGTATTGAAGAATTTAGCGAATTTTTAAGCTCAGCAAAATAGCCATCAATGAGCCATACCTCTCACAGCTCTCCTGTTTAAAATCAGGAGAGCTTTATTATCAATAAGTTATCTTTTTTACATCGCGTTAAGTTTGTTTTTAGTTGAATGTTTTTACGGTATTGTGATTTTGTTCACAAAATAGTCATCAATAAGATTGAATTAAAATTTCATTAGATGTAATTTTAATTGAAATACTATTTCATTAAGGTTATTACAATGAAAGATGATGCATTGAGTTTATGTCTTCAAAATGAAAGTAACCAAGAGACCGCACAATTTTCTGAGCTAAGTACCTTAGCGTTAGTTTCGTTAATTAATAGTGCCGATATCACCGTGGCCTATGCCGTAAAGAAAGAACTACCCGCAATCGCGAAAGCCGTAGACAAAATTTGTGAACGTCTACGTCAAGGGGGACGCATTTTTTATGTCGGCGCAGGAACAAGTGGCCGATTAGCGGTATTAGATAGCGCGGAATGTCCGCCTACTTTTGGCGTTTCTCCCTCACTGGTACAAGCCATTATTGCTGGTGGGCATGATGCTATGCTTCAAGCCGTTGAGAATATTGAAGATAATCAACAAGCTGCTATCGAAGAGTTGCAACGCCGTGAGGTAAATTCTAACGATGTCGTTATTGGTATCGCTGCCAGTGGTCGCACGCCATTTACAGTGGCTGCATTACAGTATGCAAAGCAGATCAATGCATTAACGCTCTCAATTACTACCCGCGGTAAAGGTATGATGAGTGAAATAGCCGATTTATCCATCGCGCCAGATGTCGGCGCCGAAGTGTTAACAGGCTCGACAAGAATGAAAAGTGGCACGGCTCAAAAAATGATCTTAGGTATGCTAAGTACCAGTGTAATGACTCGTTTAGGTAAGGTGCATAAAAACCTGATGGTCGATGTGGTGGCCAGTAATGAAAAATTACAGCGACGTGCTGAAGGTATTGTGAGTGAAGTGTGTGGGATCACAACACAAAAAGCAGCGGAGTTATTAAAAATGGTTAATTATCATCCGCGAAAAGCCATTTTAATGTATGAGCTTCATCTGAGTGTAGAGAAGGTTGAGCAAATGACACAACGCTATCCTTACCACTCTTTACAACAACAGTTAGCCCTATTTAATGAATAACAATATCAGTCAATCCTCTGAACTCTAGCAGGCACAATTATGGCTAATAAAATAGAACATCTCGACACCTTAGCATCAGAAATAGAAAAACAGGCTGGTGGGTTTAGCAATATCGCAACCTTAACACATTGCATGACCCGTATTCGTTTGATCTTAAAAGATAGTTCGCTATTTAATACCGAAGCATTAAAACAAGTCGAAGGTGTCAAAGGCGTGGTATTTAATGGCGAGCAACATCAAGTCATAGTAGGAATGGGAACGGCCGCCAAAGTTTATTCAATCATGAATAAACGTATGCAAAAAAACACAGATAATAGCGAAGAAACCCCTGCGTCAACACCAGTGAAAAAAGGGTTTTCCATTCGTCGTATGCTAAATACGTTGGCGGCTATTTTTGTTCCTACTATCCCAGCATTAATTGGCTGTGGTTTAATTATGGGGCTAATTAATATTATCCGTTTAGTGGCTCCCGGCTTAGTTGATCAGTTTCCTGAACTCTTTAAGCTATTTAAACTGATCGGAAGCACCGTATTTGCTTATCTCTCTATTATGATAGGTATAAATACGGCTAAAGAGTTAGGGGCTTCAACCTCCATAGGTGCTGTTATGGCGGGATTATTAGCCATGCCGGGACTGGCTGATATCACATTATTTGGTGAGAAATTACAGCCTAATAGTGGCGGGATCTTCGCGGTCTTAATGGTGGTGGTATTCTCTTCAAAATTAGAACTATGGTTTCGCAGTATTGTAAAAGAGAGTCTTGATCTTATTTTAACCCCCTTTGTCACTATTTTAGTTTCTGCGTTAGTGGCGATTATGGTATTCCAACCTATTGGTCATTATCTGAATCAACTATTAGCGCAAGGCGTCTCCTTATCACTATTAAATCATGGTGGCGGTGCGGTTGTGACAGGCGCAGCGTTAGGGGGCAGTTTCTTATTCTTATTACTAACCGGTCTACACCAAGGTTTAATACCGATCCACACTGAAATTTTAAATACCTTTGGGTTAAATTACCTATTCCCTATTTTAGCAATGGGCGGAATGGGGCAAGTAGGCTCTTGTTTCTGGGTTTATTTACGTACTAAAAACCAACGCTTAAAGAAAACGTTAATGGGTGCATTGCCTGTCGGAATTTTCGGCGTGGGTGAGCCTTTATTATTTGGTGTCTCTTTACCTTTAGGTAAGCCCTTTATTGCAGGTTGTATTGGCGGAGCTGCGGGTGGTGCATTAATGGCTTATTTTCAGGTTGGGATCATTATTCCATTTGGTACTGCTGGGTTATCATTAATTCCACTGGTAGGGGATGGGCAGATCATCAAATTCCTTATCGCAGTATTGGGGGCTTGGGTTGTCGGTTTTATTGCCAGTATATTAATCGGATTTACCGATCCAGAAAAATAAGTCAGAAGAAGAAAAGAAAAAGGATAATAGAATGTCAACACTGACTAAGAAACTTGAAAATTTGCGCTTACAAGGCAAAGGGACAGAGCAACGTCTCGCCCACTATTTATTAGAAAATAGCGATAATATTGCCAGTATGAATGCCGCAGAATTGGCACAAAAAGCCGGTGTCAGTAGTGCTTCTGTTATCCGTTTTTCCCGCCAAATGGGGTATGGCGGTTATCCTGAGTTTAAAATTGATTATCTCTCAGAGGAAAAACAACAAAAAAGCAGTAGTGATATTCTTTATGCCAATTTAGCCAAAACAGACTCGACTGAGCAGATTATTGCTAAAACAGGACATCTATTTACTACCGCCATTCAGGATTCGATAGCGTTACTGGATGCAGCGACGATAGATCTACTCGCTGAGAAAATGATCAGCGCTAAACGGATCGTTTTATTTGGTGTGGGCGCATCTGCGATCGTTGCGAGCGATATCTTCCATAAACTGATCCGAGTGAATAAAAACACCTTATTTAGTGCAGATCTCCATGCGCAACTTGCTTATTCAGCGAATTTATCCGCGGATGATTTGGCTATTGCTGTTACTGCAAGAGGTAATACTGCGGATATTAATCGAATGCTGAAAGCGGCAAAACAAGAAGGCTGTATCACAGTGGCTTTAACACGTTTTGGGCAAGATGAAGCTACGCGCTTAGCGAATTACACATTACCTTATTTTTATGATGAGCAACATTCACAATTGGGGGTGATCACACCGCAAGTATTGCAAATGGTCGCTTTTGATGTGCTGTTTTTTAAATATATGACACTGGCAAAAGGCTCAGCGGAAAAAGCGCTATTAAAAGGGCGACAAGCTGTAATGCAAGGAAATCAATAATGTTATTTATCACCATATTAGCTGTTGGTGCGGCGATTGGCTTAATTATTAGCACAACGGGGGTAGGTGGTGGTGTTATTGTTTTACCTATATTAACGTATTTCTTTGGTATGAATGCATTAATGGCGGTGGCAACCGCAAATTTACTTTCAATGTTGATGAAAGTGACATCCTCATATATGCATTTCCGTTTGGGGAATATTCCCTTTAAACGAGCCATGATAGTCCTTGCCATTATGTTGCCAAGTACTTTTTTAGCGAGTTTACTCGTCAATTATTTAGGTTCATTAACGCAATATCAGCAGCAAGTTGAGTGGGGGATTAATGCGCTGGTGGTGGCTGCCATTATTTTTTCTCTCTTTTTGTTTATTCAAAGAATGTTTTTCTCTTCACCTGTGATAGCTAAACAGATAACCCCATTAGCGCCTCTTAATATTAAGGCACTGTTATTGCCGGCGATTGCAGCAGGTGTTGTTTTAGGTGCCACAGGGGTCGGTGGTGGTGTGGTGGTGTTACCTTTATTATTGCGTTACGCCAATCTATCGATAAAACAAGCGATAGGTACTTCGATTTTTACGACCACCCTATTATCAGGCTCTTCTGCATTAGCTTATATGCAAGATGGTCATACCGATATTCATTTAGCATTGCTGCTGTTTCTTGGCTCTTTGATCTCCATTCCTCTATCAAAATGGCTATTAATTAAAATGCCGGATAGGGTATTTCAGTATGCAACGTTGTTTTTAATTTTATGCAGCGCTTTCATGATGTTGGCGAGATTGTTTTAACTGATAGCCATACTATGGCATTGCGTCGATTCTTTATTCTTGGTTGGTGTTTTTTTCTAGTTTTTTATGCTGTTACAACACGGAGTTACTACTTGGATTAACAAGTGATCTAGCTCTCGTTTTGAGCGGTGATAAAAAATAAACTGAAAAAAAAGGTTGTTAATTTATAGAAGTTATGTTTTTTTAGATACAGATAACAGACAAACACATCATTACATTAATTGATAGGTAACCCATGATCATCACTACTCTACTACAAACTCTACGACTAACAGCGCACATCGCGGCTGTGGTTGTTGTGCGTGTGGTGGTGGTCGTCGGCAAAGCGCCGTAACGGGTCCGAATCAACACAGTTTCGCAACCCCGCCGGCGTATTAACCGGGCGGGGTTTTTCATATCTACCGCCCATAAAGTCCGGCTTAGTAAAAAGGACACAGAACAATGGGTGCTCAACAAGATAATGCCACAGGAAAAACCTTCACTGGTGCGCAATTAATTGTTTATTTACTGGAACGGCAAGGTATCACTACGGTTGCGGGGATCCCCGGCGGAGCCGCTCTTCCTTTGTATGATGCATTAAGCCAAAGTCAGTCTATTCGCCATATTTTGACACGTCATGAACAAGGGGCGGGTTTTATTGCCCAAGGTATGGCTAGAGCAAATGGTCAGCCTGCGGTGTGTATTGCCTCAAGTGGACCGGGGGCGACAAACTTAGTTACAGCCATTGCTGATGCAAAATTAGACTCAATTCCTTTGGTTTGCATTACGGGGCAAGTCTCTTCTGCCATGATTGGGACTGATGCGTTTCAAGAAGTTGATACCTATGGGATGTCTATTCCTATTACCAAACACAACTATTTAGTCCGCGATATCGCACAGTTGCCGGAAATTATCTGTGATGCGTTTCGTTTGGCAATGTCAGGTCGCCCTGGACCTGTATGGGTTGATGTACCTAAAGATATTCAACAAGCGACTATCACCTTAGATAAATTGCCACCGATACCACAAAAAGATGCAGCTCCAGCCTTTAATACCGATTTGGTGATCCAAGCCGCGCAAATGATTAACCAAGCGAAAAATCCTGTGCTTTATTTAGGGGGCGGTATTATTAGCTCTGAAGCGTGTAAAGAAGCGATTGAATTGGCGGAGAAAAATAGCCTACCCACCACGATGACGTTAATGGGATTAGGTTTAATGCCACCAACACACCCGCTATATTTAGGGATGTTAGGTATGCATGCGGCACGGAGTACCAACTTTATTTTAGAAGAAGCCGATCTGCTGATCGTATTGGGGGCGCGATTTGATGATAGGGCAATTGGTAAAGCAGAAAAATTTTGCCCCAATGCGAAGATCATTCATGTTGATATTGATAGGGCAGAGATAAGTAAGATCAAACGTCCTGATATTGCCATTCATGCAGATGCTAAAGCGGTGCTGTCGCTGTTATTACCTTTAATTAATATTAATCAGCGCAACGAATGGATAGATAGAGTCAATACCTTAAAACAAGAATATCCCTTAGAAATGAAAAACTCACACAATATTCTTAGCGGTTACGGCATCGTACTTGCTGCGGCAAATTGTGTTGATGATGAAGCGATTATTACCACCGATGTAGGGCAGCATCAGATGTGGGTTGCTCAAGCTTATCCACTGAATCGACCGCGCCAATGGTTAACATCAGGAGGCTTGGGGACGATGGGATTTGGGTTGCCGGCAGCGATAGGGGCCGCATTGGCAGAGCCAAATAAAAAGATCCTCTGTTTTTCAGGGGATGGTAGCATCATGATGAATATTCAGGAGTTAGCAACAGCCGCTGAGCATCAGTTAGATGTAAAGATTATTTTGATAAATAATCAAGCATTAGGGTTAGTACACCAACAACAAACACTCTTTTTTGATGAGCGTATTTATGCCGCAGCCTACCCTTATCAAACGGATTTTATTCGTATTGCTCAAGGATTTGGGTTGGATACTTGTGATTTAAATCAAGAAGCAGATCCTCAGGCGGCGCTACAAGCGGCAATTGCTAAACCTGGGCCTTGTTTAATTCATGCCATGATTGATATTAACGAAAAAGTATTTCCAATGGTTCCGCCGGGGGCGGCAAATATCGAGATGATAGGAGCTTAATTTATGTCACTACAATCACAACCTATCGCACTAGAACTTATTGTTCGTAACCATCCCGGTGTGATGACCCATATTTGTGGGCTATTTGCGCGTCGTGCATTTAACGTCGATGGTATTTTATGTTTACCAATGAAAAACAGCGATAAAAGTCGTATTTGGTTATTAGTACAAAAAGATGAGCGTTTAATGCAGATGGTGAGTCAAGTGGAAAAACTTGAGGACGTAAAAGAAGTGCGTTTTAGTGATGATCTGCGCGTTTTTGAACAGATGGAAAGTTATTTAAATTAATTGCACTGTTTGTTCTGGCTCTTTTTAGGTACGAGAGAGCCAGAACCTAAATATCTAATGATGATTATCTTCCAGATGTTGTTTATCCTCACTTTCCATCTGTAAGGTAATATGATTGATATGAAATTGTTCACGTAGTTGCTTATCAATAGTAAGGCGTAATGCTTCACTATCTACATTGGGTTGATAGACAATATGACCACTGAGGATCAACTTGCTTTGCGTCAGTGCCCATAAATGTAAATCATGGGAGCTAGCCACCCCTGCGGTATTATTAATGGTGTCTGTTACCTCAGTTAAATTAATGCCTTTAGGCACGCCTTCTAATAAAATATTCAGGCACTCTTTTAATAAGATCCACGTGCGCGGAAAGACCATAAAGCCGATTAATACCGCAATAATAGAATCAACTAATTGCCAACCGGTTAGCCAAATAATTACCGCCCCAATAATGACGCCCACTGAGCCTAACATATCCGCCCACACTTCAAGATAAGCCCCTTTAACGTTTAAGCTTTCATCTTTTGCACTGGTGAGCATTTTCATTGAGATAAAATTAATGATAAGCCCTGCGATTGCCACAACAAGCATACCCATAGACTGAATGTCAGGAGGGGAAGAGAGTCGTTGATAAGCCTCATAAAGAATATAAAAAGCCACCGCCATTAAGATCAGTGCATTCATCGCAGCAGCCAATATTTCAAAACGAGCATAGCCATAAGTTCTGAATAGATCTGCTGCTTTTCTACCTGCGTGGATCGCGATAAGAGCAAGTAAGAGTGCAAATGCATCTGTCATCATATGCATTGCATCAGAAATCAAGGCTAAACTTTCTGTTAAGTAGCCACCAATAAACTCAATCACCATAAAAGAGCCTGTTAATGCAAAAGCAATTAACAGACGTGATTCAGGTAGCGCTTTGACATCACCGTGCTCGTGGCCTGCACTCATGCTATTTATCCCCGCCATTATTAATAATACTTAGAATAATAGTTTAAATGGCGGTGAAATATAATGGGTATTTGTCTTAAGGACGATGATGATAGTGTTGTTGATTGGGGCTAGACATGATAACTGATGCACGCATATGGCCTTCCACACAAATATAAGAGTGTGGCGCATTACCATGAAAGGCATAAAAATCGCCGGTTTCTAATAATACGGTTTCATCGTTAGCAAAACGCATCATCAGTTTGCCAGAATAGACCATAATATGCTCTTGGGTGCCGTCGGCATGGGCTGGGCTATTAATAATTGCCCCGTGCTTCATCTCAATATGCCAAATTTCAGTAATATTGCCGATGCCAATACGGAATTTAAATTCTTGTGCATAGTCGCCAACGATAGGCTTATGTCGCTCTAAGCGAGGATATTCTTCGCGGGTAAAACTAAATAAATCACCTAATGGAAATCCAAGGGCTATCGCGATAGCTTCTAAGGTATCGATGCGAGGATTAGAATCGCCAGACTCTAATTTGGACAATGCCGCTTTAGATATGCCTGATTTTCTTGATAACTCATTAAGTGACAAGTTTCGAGATTGTCTTAACTGCTTAACCTTATTACCAAGGTATTCGTTTGTCTTTTTCGGTGATTGTGGGTTCATTGCCAATTCAAAATATTGTCAGTTTAAAAGTATAATTTCCTGTAGATGATAACATCAATTCTTCACAGACGGGAAAAGCACAGACTATTTAGACAATATTTTGTGAACAGGGTGCGCGTATCAGGCGATATTTTAAAGCATGTTTATCTATTTCTTATCCCCTATAATAAGGCAATATTTTCCATTCATTCAATATTCACTATGATGAGGTTTCTACAGCGTGTAGAAACAAAATAATATGTTGCAACAAAATTATCGTCAGTCCGAGCTTTTTGCTATTACTACTATTACAGTCAGTATTGCGGTGATAGGGATTGTTATTGGATTAACTATTCCGATGGTGGCTTTACGGCTAAACTTGGCGGGGATCAGTGAATCTATTATTGGTCTGATTTCAGCCGCACCTGCGATGGGAATGTTAATCATCTCACCCTTTGCACGCTATATTGTGCAATGGCTTGGTAAACGTTTAGCGATGTTATTAGCAACGATTATATCAGCCATTAGTCTATTGCCTTTAATGGGGAGTTTGCCATTAGAATTCCTGTTCCCATTACGACTAATCACCGGGATTGCCAGTGGTGTGATGATCTGTTTGGGGGAGACATGGATCAATGAACTTGTACCGGATAATAAGCGAGGTCGTATTTTAGCGATTTATACGACCGTGTTTACTATCAGCCAGTTGCTAGGCCCTTCAATTATTGCGTTATATGGCGTTGCTGATAAAACACCGATCTTAATCAGCGTACTGCTTCATATTATCTCTATCGTGCTATTTTTAATGATGGATCAGAAAGTGGGCGATAAATTAGCTAAAGACTCAGAAGAGTCGCACTTTTCTATTCTTCGTTTTATTAAAGTGGCGCCTGCGATATGTGGTGGCATTATCTTTTTTGCATTTTTTGATGGCACAGTGTTGTCTATGTTCCCTATTTATGGGCTAAGTGTTGGTCATAGTGAAGCGATTGCTGCCATGATGATCAGTGCTATTTTGGCGGGAGATGCCATAATGCAAATGCCATTTGGTTGGCTTGCTGATCATATGAATAGAACACGGCTATACCGAATTTGTGGAGTCATTACATTATTAGCAAGCTTATTATTACCCATTGCTATGCCACATACTTTAGTTATTTGGCCACTATTATTAGTGCTTGGTGCAACGGCGGGAGCCATTTATACCATTGCATTGGTACAAATTGGGCAATACTTTTCAGGAAATGATCTGATGATAGCAAATGCTTCAGCGGCGATGTTATGGGGCATTGGTAATCTTTCTGGTCCCATTTTAGCCGGTGCTATGTCTGAAATCTCCCCATCTGCGTTACCTTTTTTATTGGTGGTTATGACGGGATTATTTTTAGTTTCGACGATGGATCGCTTTAACTTGCATGTCGACACTCTAAATCGTCATACATCATAATTGCATGCTCTTTTTTACCTTATTGTAGGTAAAAGAGGGCGCTATTTTCATTAAATTAGACAATAATTTCCTGCTGTTTTATCACCCATTCAATTATTTTTTCTTTTATTATCTTTATTTTAATAATCAATGTAATACATACTATTCAAAGGTTTTTATTGGTGATTTATTAAGAATAATCCAGAAATAATAAAATGAAATAAGAAAGATTTGCTAAATGGCACTATTTTCATCTAGTTTTATCACAAGGAGGTGTGTGTTTTTCAAGCAGAGTGTGATGAATACTGAGTCAATATTATCGCCAAACAAGGGAAGATGCTGTTAAAACAGTAAGTTCAAAAATGATAAAAACATAAGAAATATTTAATTAATATTTATAGTATCAAACCAAGCATTATTAATATAAACATCAATGATATTAATAAAAACAGTTGATTATAAGTACGCTTCACCTTTTAGGGTGATTGCGTTGCTAAAACAGTTTAACCAGAGGAGAAATATATCACTATTCTCCTCTTTTCTTTTTTCTGCGAACACTAGAATGTCTTTTTATGACATTTTTGCTAAAAAAGTATTTTTTTTCTTGATTCTTACCCTAAAAGCACCAGATAATCGTTTGCGTCAAATTCTCTCACTCTATCCACATTAATAAACAAACGTTTGCTTTTTCACTCCTCTGATGATTTTTTTACCATTGGAGGTGATAATAATTTTAGACGTAATCGTTTTCGTTGGGGAGGGTGAACTGTTTTTTATGTCAGAGGAATGTAATGTCTGCTAATCAATCAGCAACCACAGGTAAACTGGATAATTATTTTAAGCTTACCGCCCGGGGCACTACGGTTCGTAAAGAGATGATCGCCGGTTTAACAACCTTTTTGGCGATGGTCTATTCCGTTATTGTCGTACCCAGTATGCTAGGGCAAGCGGGGTTCCCCCACACGGCGGTATTTATCGCAACCTGTTTAGTGGCAGGATTTGGTTCTCTGTTAATGGGATTGTGGGCAAATCTACCTATGGCGATTGGTTGTGCCATTTCATTAACGGCGTTTACCGCCTTTAGTTTGGTACTTGGTCAACATATCTCTGTACCTGTTGCTTTGGGGGCGGTGTTTTTGATGGGGTGCCTATTTACCCTATTTTCTTTAACAGGGATCAGAACGTGGATCTTAAAAAATATTCCGATTGGTATCGCTCATGGCGCCGGTATTGGTATCGGGCTATTTTTACTTTTGATCGCAGCCAATAGTGTTGGGTTAGTGGTGAAAAATCCATTAGCCGGATTACCTGTTGCGATGGGAGAATTTACTTCTTTTTCAGTATTAATGTCATTGGCCGGTCTTGCTGCTATTTTTGGTCTAGAAAAACGTAAAGTTCCCGGTGGTGTGTTATTAGTCATTATTGCGATTTCGATTATTGGATTGATTTTTGATCCTAACGTGAAATACCAAGGGTTCTTTAAAATGCCACAATTAGGCGAAGAGGGCCTTGCACTATTATTTGCCATGGATATTAAAGGCGCATTACAACCACTTGTTTTACCTAGTGTATTAGCTTTAGTGATGACGGCTATTTTTGATGCGACAGGAACCATTCGCGCAGTGGCGGGACAAGCTAATTTACTTGATAAACGAGGACAAATTATCAATGGTGGTAAAGCGTTAACTTCTGATTCCGTGAGCAGTATATTTGCTGGGGCAATTGGTGCAGCACCTGCAGCAGTATATGTTGAGTCTGCAGCGGGTACTGCAGCTGGTGGTAAAACAGGGCTCACTGCAACTGTGGTCGGTATTCTCTTTTTATTGATCCTCTTTTTATCACCACTATCTTATTTAGTTCCCCCCTATGCGACAGCCCCTGCATTAATGTATGTGGGTTTATTGATGTTAGGTAATGTCACTAAGTTAGATTTCAGTGATTTTGTCGATGCGATGTCAGGTATGGTGTGCGCGGTATTTATCGTATTAACGTGTAATATTGTTACAGGCATTATGTTGGGTTTTGGCTGTTTAGTGATTGGCCGTATTTTTGCCGGTGAGTGGCGTAAACTTAATATTGGTACAGTTCTAATTGCTATTGCTTTAGTGGCATTTTATGCCGGACACTGGGCAATTTAATTAAAATCATCAGGTTTAAACATAAAAAGCGGAATATATTTTTATTCCGCTTTTTTGCTATTTATTTATCTAGTTTTATTCGCTATTGTCGAGGTTAAGACTCATTGTTAATTTTTTGGTAAAATAAATGCATCAGATAGAAATACGACATGGTGAGCCTGAAGATGCTATAGCAATACAGCAATTGTATACACATCCAGACTTATATATTTGTACTTGTCAGTTCCCTTATCCATCAGTCACTATGTGGAAAAAAAGGCTAATTGAATTTTCTGAACAAAATATTCCACATTTTGTTGCTTCTTTTGACGGTCAAATCGCAGGTCATTTGGCGTTGATCATCGACAATCATCCTCGTCGTCGGCATATCGTCAGCTTTGGTATTGGTGTTGGTGCTGAGTTTTCAGGAAAAGGTATAGGTAAAGCACTCATTAATACGGCAATTGATTATGCTTTTAATTGGTTGGCTGCAACACGTATCGAGCTAGAAGTTTATGCTGATAATGAAAGAGGACTTCATTTGTATAAAAAATTAGGTTTTGAAGTGGAAGGCATTCGTCGTAATGCAGCCTTCAGAGAAGGTAAATATTGTGATGTTGTGATGATGGCTCAGCTAAAAAATATCGAATAACTCTGTGGGGGCTTGACGCTGTTTTCATTTTTCAATGATAGAGCCTATTTTACTTTTTGATCCTCTTAAGAGTATGACTAGAACAGAAAACAGCAATAACAGCATACTTTTTCTCTTTCTGATGCCGTTAATAGATAACACTATGCATTAATATGTTAGCTTTTTTGTAAGATACGATTAATCTTAATTTTATATCATTCTTCATTAGTCGATGTGGGTTCAGTTTAAAATAGGAAAGGTAAAGATAGGCATGGTAGATAAACTTTTATGATGCGTTTCTTTATCATTCAGCAAGGGTTCTTTTCATATCAGGAAAGATGGCAGATTCTTAGATAAAAATAAGCATGTAAGGGTAGCATGGAAATTTTCTTTACTATTTTAATTTTAATATTGGTAGTTTCTGTTTCAGGTGTCATTACCAAAGTTATTCCTTTTCGCATTCCATTACCATTAATCCAGATTGTGATCGGGGCACTTTTGGCTTGGCCTCAGTTTGGTTTACATGTCACCTTTGATCCTGAACTCTTCTTAGTTTTACTGATCCCTCCTTTACTTTTTGTTGATGGATGGAAAACCCCCACACGTGAATTTATCCAAAATGGTCGAGAGATCTTTATCCTTGTGCTGGTTTTGGTAATGGTGACAGTAGTAGGTATTGGTTACCTTATTTACTGGATAATGCCTAGTATTCCACTTATTTCTGCTTTCGCGCTCGCCGCGGTTCTCTCGCCAACTGATGCGGTGGCATTATCCTCCATTGTCGGTAAGGGGCGAATACCGAAGCGGATCATGGGGGTTTTAGAAGGCGAAGCCTTAATGAATGATGCTTCGGGTCTGGTGGCGCTAAAATTTGCCGTTGCTGTGGCTATGGGCACGATGATATTTACCGTGGGTGGCGCAACCTTTGAGTTTTTTAAAGTGGCAATAGGCGGTTTATTAGCGGGTATTGCGGTAACGTTAGTCTATAGTAAATCACTGCGATTGATGAGCCGTTGGAGTGGTGATGATCCTGCCACTCAAATTGTCTTTATGCTGCTGTTGCCTTTTGCTTCTTATTTGATTGCTGAACATATTGGCTTTTCCGGGATCCTTGCTGCCGTGGCCGCAGGTATGACTATCAGTAAATCAGGTGTGATCCGCAATGCACCATTGGCGATGCGCTTGCGTGCAGATAGTGTCTGGTCAATGTTAGAGTTTGTCTTTAACGGACTGGTCTTTATTATGCTGGGTTTACAGCTTCCTGTTATTTGGACAAGCTCGGTTATTCAAGCTGATCTCGATCCTGAAGTTGAAGTATGGATGCTGTTTGCCGCCGTCTTTGTTATCTATTTTGCGTTACTGATTTTACGTTTTACATGGTTATGGCTAATGAAGAAAATCAGCCATCTCTTTATGAAAAAACATCCCCTTGATTTCGCCACTTATACGACGAGAGAATTATGGCTATCTTCTTTTGCCGGGGTACGTGGTGCTATCACCTTAGCCGGTGCGCTCTCTATACCGCTATTTTTAACTGATGGCAGTACTTTCCCTGGGCGCTATCAGATAATCTTTATTGCGGCAGGGGTGATCCTGTTATCCATTTTGGTCGGTATTATTTCATTACCTTTCTTACTAAAAGGGATTAAAGCTACCGATAAAGAAGCGGATAAAAATGAAGTACGTTATGCCAAGAAAGTCATGGCAGAAGTCGCTATTGTTAGCCTCAATAAGATGGAAGAGCGTTTAGCTGCAAGTACAGAAGAGCAACTAGATGCGGAAGAAATTAATGAAGTAGCTTCTCGAGTTGCCGGTTATTTAAGACGACGTACCGCGGATCAGGACGAGATGATGCACAATATGTTGGTGGAAGATTTGGAAAGACGTTTTCGCCTAACGGCATTGCGTGCAGAGCGTGGTGAGCTTTATCACTTACGTGCAACGCGTAAAATTAGTAACGAAACACTACAACTTTTGCTTCATGAATTAGATTTAATGGAAGCGCTGTTAGTTGAGAAAGACAGTTAATTATGTGGCTACTGGTTATTACAACGTTGTTATGGGCGGCTTCTTTTAGTCTGATTGGTGAATATCTCGCAGGTCAGGTTGATAGTTGGATCTCAGTATTGATTAGAGTGGTGTTAGCTGCCATCGTCTTTTTGCCTTTCCTACGTTGGAAAGGCATTCGCCTTAAAGTGATTTTATTGTATATGGGAGTAGGCGCATGCCAATTGGGTATTATGTACCTGTTTGTGTTCCACGCTTATAACTATTTAACCGTAGCTGAGTTTTTACTCTTTACTGTATTAACACCACTTTATGTCACCTTAATTTATGATCTACTTGAAAGACAACGTTTACGTTGGGGCTATGCCTTTAGCGCACTACTGGCGGTATTAGGGGCGGCCATTATTCGTTATGATCATCTTAGTGATGACTTCTGGCTGGGATTATTATTGGTTCAGTTAGCCAATATTTTCTTCGCCATAGGACAGGTAGGCTATAAACGATTAATGGAAATGCATCCACTTCCTCAACATCACGCATTCTCTTGGTTTTATATCGGGGCGGTGGTGGTTGTGTTAGTCGGCTCGTTATGTTTTGCCGATTGGCAAAAAATGCCAACCACATCGTTACAGTGGGGGGTATTGCTTTGGTTAGGTATTGGCGCTTCTGGAATAGGCTATTTTATGTGGAACTATGGGGCGACACAGGTAGATGCTGGAACCCTTGCGATTATGAATAATATGATGGTTCCAGCGGGATTATTAGTGAACTTCTCTATTTGGCAACAGCATCCTAATTGGCCAAGTTTCATCATAGGCGCGAGCCTGATTGTTGCATCACTTTGGTTCCATCGGCGTTGGATACACCAACCTGTTTTACAAAAGGCAGATGATTAACGGCATGTTGGCCTGCTAAGCGTATAAACTCTCGTATTGCCGGTTGATGTTGCTCACCTGTACGGTTAGCTGCATATAGCCGGCTCCATAATCCTTCTCCTAAGGTCTTTGTGACCACTAATCCTTGTTTTTCAAAATTCTCTACGGCCCAGTGCGGCAGTGCCGCTATACCCATTCCTGCTGCCACCATTTGAATAAGAAGTAAGGTGTTATCTACATGTTTAAAATGTGGCGTGATCCCTGCGGGCTGTAAAAAATGACGCCAAATATCAAAACGCTCTCTTTGGACGGGATAGATAAACAGTGTTTCTGAGATCAAATCTTGTGGTTGAATATGTAAGCGATTAGCCAGCGGGTGATCAGGAGATAACACAAGCTTAACTTCATAATCAAACAACGCAGTATAGTGCAGGCGTTGGTTATCCAAGATATCAGAAGTGAGTACGACATCTAATTCTCGTTGTAATAAAGCCGGTTGTGGATCAAAAGTGACACCTGAATGAAAGTCGACATTCACATCCGGCCATGTTTGGCGATATTGCTGTAATGCGGGCGTTAACCATTGAATACAGCTATGGCATTCAATAGCAATATTTAAATGAGCATTACCCGGCTCATTACACTCTTCTATCGCTCGGCGCACAATGGGTAGGACTTCTTGCGCTAATCTTAATAACACTTCGCCTTGTGGTGTAAATCGTAGTGGTTGGCTTTTACGGACAAAAATACGATAACCAAGACGATGCTCTAATTCACTAAACTGGTGAGAGAGCGCGGATTGTGTTTGATGTAACTGATTTGCCGCATTGGCAAGAGATCCTGTTTGCTTAAGTGCCAATATCGTTTTTAAGTGTTTTATTTCTATCATGAGAAACCTTCAGGTTGTGAATGAAAAATTTGCGCTTGTGGTTTATACACTACCTGTAGATTATGGATGTGTAAACATCTAGACGGCTAAAAACAGGATTTTTTATTATGACAATTCGCAATCACACATTAGGTTTCCCACGTATTGGCTTAAATAGAGAGCTAAAAAAGGCACAAGAGAGCTATTGGGCTGGTGATCTTTCTCAGGCAGAACTTCTGGCAGTTGGTAAAGAATTACGCGCTCGTCATTGGCAACAGCAAGCTAATGCAGGAGTCGAATTATTACCCGTTGGCGATTTTGCTTGGTACGACCAAGTCTTGGGTACTAGTCTCCTATTAGGCAATATACCGCCACGCCATCGTAATGAAGATGGTCGCCTAGATCTTGATACTCTATTTCGAGTGGCGAGAGGCAGAGCACCAACGGGTAAACCTGCGGCCGCCTCAGAAATGACAAAATGGTTTAATACTAACTATCACTATATCGTGCCAGAATTTCAGCAAGGACAATCATTTACACTGGCGTGGCAACAGCTACTGGATGAAGTCGATGAGGCTTTAGCATTAGGCCATAATGTGAAACCGGTACTTTTGGGGCCGATCACCTACTTATGGTTAGGAAAAGTTAAAGGACCTGAGTTTGATAGATTGTCACTGTTAGACGCTATTTTACCTGTTTATCAGCAAGTATTGAGTCAGTTACAGCAAAAAGGTATCGAATGGGTACAAATTGATGAGCCTGCACTGGTACTTGATTTACCCATTGAGTGGCAAAATGCTTATCAAGTTGCTTATCAAGCATTGACTGGACAGGTTAAACTATTATTGACTACCTATTTTGATGGTATTACTCATCATCTTGATATTATTAAAAACTTACCGGTAAATGGACTACATATTGATCTATGTGCAGGACAGGACGCATTGCAAGTTATACACCAAGCATTGCCTAAAGACTGGGTGTTATCGTTAGGGGTCATTAATGGTCGCAACGTCTGGAAAGCGGATCTAACTACCCGTTATCAACAAGTAGTTGCATTAAAAGGTAAGCGTCCATTATGGATTGGCACATCATGCTCTTTGTTGCATAGTCCAATTGATTTAAGTGCGGAGACTAAGCTTGATGATGAAGTGAAAAGCTGGTTTGCCTTTGCGGTGCAAAAATGTGCAGAAGTGGCGTTACTCGCAAAAGCATTAAATGCACCAGAAGGTGAATATGACGAACAACTTGCCCAATACAGTGCCCCCATTCGTCAACGTGAACACTCTAGTCGTGTACATAATGCAAAAGTGGCCGCACGCTTGCAGGCGATTAATGCACAAGACAGTGAGAGAACATCGCCTTATCAACAACGAGCTAAAGTGCAACGCGCTCGGTTTAATCTCCCTCTGTGGCCAACGACAACCATAGGTTCATTCCCACAAACTACCGAGATCCGCACAGTACGTTTAGACTTTAAAAAAGGGCGTATTGATACCACTGCTTATCGCACTAATATTAGCGAGCATATTAAGCAAGCCATAGATGAACAAGAGCGCTTAGGGCTTGATGTGTTGGTTCATGGTGAAGCTGAGCGTAATGACATGGTTGAATATTTTGGCGAGCATTTTGAAGGTTATGTCTTTACTCAAAATGGCTGGGTACAAAGCTACGGCTCCCGCTGCGTAAAACCGCCGGTGATCATTGGTGATATTAGTCGTCCTGCACCGATTACGGTAGATTGGGCGACTTATGCTCAATCATTAACCGATAAGCCTGTTAAGGGTATGTTAACTGGGCCGGTGACTATTTTATGTTGGTCTTTCCCGCGTGAGGATGTCAGCCGTGAAACTATCGCTAAACAAATTGCGTTAGCGTTACGTGATGAGGTGGATGATTTACAAAAAGCCGGTATCGGTATTATTCAGATAGATGAGCCTGCATTACGCGAAGGATTACCGTTACGTCGTGATGAGTGGCAAGCATACCTAGATTGGGCTGTTGATGCCTTTAAGCTCAGTGCAGCTATCGCTGATGATGAGACACAAATTCATACACATATGTGTTATTGCGAGTTTAATGACATTATGGAGGCGATTGCTGCATTGGATGCGGATGTGATCACCATTGAAACATCACGCTCAGATATGGAGTTATTAGAAGCCTTTGAACATTTTGATTATCCAAATGAAATTGGTCCTGGGGTATACGATATTCATTCGCCTAATGTACCGAATGTAGAATGGATTGTAGGGTTGTTAAGAAAAGCGCAATCGCGTATCCCTGCGGAACGTTTATGGGTAAATCCAGATTGTGGTTTAAAAACGCGGGGGTGGAGTGAAACCCGTGCAGCATTGGCAAATATGGTTGAAGCGGCTAAATATTTACGCCAGAACGTATAATAATATTTAAATAATATATTTTAGTAGCCTGTTATTTTGATGTTATCAATATAATAGGCTATTTTTTTCTTATTAATCAAAAATGTTTATTAATAGGTAAATAAAAATAAGAGATAATCTTATTATTGATATTTTTTAATATTGCTATACTGCACAAAACTTAATTTTATGGATATAGATATTGTGCAAAATGGTATTCACCTGTCAGAAAAAATATTAAATGCATTTCCTACTCGAGCCTTAACATTATCTCCATTAAAAGGGGATGGCGGTTTATTCCGTACCTTATTTTTAGTGATTGCAATGTTAGGGATGACAGTATTTAGTGCTTATCAAATTCCTAATATTGTTTATGATTATCAAATTAGTAAAAACCCCGTATTTATTGATGCCGATGTTGATGGCTCTTGCCGTTCAAAACTATTTGTTTTAACCAATTGTAGTGTTGACTTACGCTATAAAGGTAACGAGGTTTCACGAAATTTTACTTTTCTTGATTTTGGCAATAAAGATATATTGGTTGAGCCAGTAGCAGATGAAAACGATCTGACTAAAATGACCGTCGATGTGGCAATTGATAATATTTGGTTACGCTTAATTAGTGCATTAGTTTTTACTGCATTATTTGCTTTTTGCGTGATCTTTTTCATTTATCGTCAAATGATCAGCAATAAAGTCAAAAAAGCATTGCTTTCAGTAGGCACCAAACCTTTAAAATTAACGGCTATCCCTGCTAAGGTCGTTGTGAGTAATAAACAATTTATTGCTACCTATAAAACCAATGTTGCCGGAAAAGAGACTTCAATTACTTATTCAGGTAATAAGAAAACGCCACCCATTACATTAGAAATGGAAGGCAAAACTTATGTTTTGGCGGTGTACGAGCCACAACAAAATATTCCTTATGTATTAGATGTTCCTTTAGCTCGAATTCAAGCAACAGAAGAAGAAAAACAACGTTTTCATGAGGCATTAATAGAGGAAGGTATTCTCTAATTACGCTTTAATGCAGTGATGAGAGCGATTGATTATAGAAAACAAGATGGCTATTGCGCTTGATTGGTTAAGAAACAATAGCGCCATAGCCATCATTCAATTTATTAGCCACCAAAGATTTTTGCTTTAAGCATATCCATACCGGCGCTCATTAAATCTAACTCTTTGGGGATAACACCTTCTGGCGTGAGTTTATCAACCAATTTGGGCAAATATTGTGCAGCCATATCAGAGGCTTCAGCGGTATTCATATTGATCTTTGCAGCCAATTCATTAATCACTGGCGATGAAAAAACTTGTACGATTTGCTCGGCATTAATAGGTAAATTACTGCCTGTGCTAATCCAAGATTGGATCAGTTCACTTAATCCTGCGCTATTAAACTGTTTAACCAAGCCTTCAATTCCCCCTTGGGTTTCTACCCATTCGAGTACTGTTTTGAATTGATTAATTTTCTCACCGCCCAACAGGCTTGCGATTTGGTTAAATAAGCTCATGCTTGCTCCAATAACTATCAACGCATTATTACGTTATATTGAGATGTTAATTTTAAAGGCGAGTAGTGTACGTGAAGTTAGTATCTTCATCTATACTCAAGTGATATTTATCCGACTAAGCAAGAATAGAATGCAGGATTTTATTACGCCAAAGCGATATTGATAATGCCGCCACGGCGTCACTATTTGACATTGTTATTTGTGATAACTATCACGTTTTTATGAAATTGTTACTTTTTTTATTACCTGACAGGTGACGTCAATCACTAAAAAGGTCTAAAAAACTGATAAAGTAACACTTAATTTAATGAACATTGGTTTTGTCCCATTGAGGAGTCCGATATGTCTGATGTATTTCACTTAGGTTTAACCAAAAATGACCTACAGGGTGCCACTTTAGCAATTGTTCCAGGTGATCCTAAGCGTGTTGAAAAAATTGCCAAATTAATGGATAACCCAGTTCATCTGGCCTCTTTACGTGAGTACACCTCATGGCGTGGTGAAATTGATGGAAAAGCAGTGATCGTTTGTTCTACAGGGATCGGTGGTCCATCAACCTCAATTGCAGTGGAAGAATTAGCACAATTAGGTATTCGTACTTTCTTACGTATTGGTACAACGGGCGCTATTCAAGAGCACATCAATGTTGGTGACATCTTAGTAACCACAGCAGCGGTTCGTTTAGATGGTGCAAGTTTGCACTTTGCACCAATGGAATTCCCTGCAGTGTCTGACTTTGAATGTATGAATGCACTGTATAAAGCGGCTAAAGACAATGGTTCAACGGTTCACGTTGGTGTTACAGCCTCTTCTGATACCTTCTACCCAGGCCAAGAGCGTTACGACACCTATACTGGTCGAGTCGTTCGTCGTTTTAAAGGCTCTATGAAAGAGTGGCAAGAAATGGGTGTGATGAACTATGAAATGGAATCCGCTACATTATTAACCATGTGTGCAAGCCAAGGCTTACGTGCAGGTATGGTTGCAGGCGTTATTGTTAACCGTACTCAACAAGAGATCCCCGATGCTGAATTACTGAAGAAAACTGAAAATAATGCATTAGGTATCGTGATTGAAGCTGCTCGCACTTTAATGAAATAAGTTTTCTAAATGAAATACTAAAGCCTTTAATACATTGGTGTATTAAAGGCTTTTTTTGTGCGGTAATTCATCATGTTAATATGTCAACCGTTATAGATTTCTGTTAAGGTCTTGATGGTCTTAACAATACAACAATGAGAAGAGGCATTATGACTGATATCTTACAAACACATCCTTCGGTGTTGCCTTTAACAGGTGGGATTAACTTTCGTGATCTAGGGGGAAAAAAGCTCAGTAATGGCGGTATTATCAAACCCGGCTTACTCTTTCGCTCCGGTTCACTGGATAGATTAACGGATACCGATCAAGCGCTTCTTATTGATAAAAATCTTTTTCAAATCTTAGACTATCGTGACACAGGTGAAATTGTTGATAAGCCGGATCGAGTATGGGAAGGGGCACAATATTACCATGCTCCAGCCAATCCATTATCGAAAGAAGTGTCAGCTAACCTTGAAAAACTCACCCCAGAAATACTGGAACAGTTTGATGCTAAAGCATTTATGTTTCAGCTATATAAATTACTACCTATTAATAATCCGGCTTATAAACAGTTGGCAACGTTGTTGAAGCAACCAGAAAAAGGCGGTGTCATACAACATTGTGCAGTAGGTAAAGATAGAACGGGGGTGGGCTCTGCTTTAGTTCTATTTGCCTTAGGGGCCTCATTAGATGTGGTGATGGAAGATTACTTACTCACCAATGAAACATTAGCGCCTTTCCGCGCTTATCTTTTAGAAGAGCATGCTAAAACACTGAGTGAAAATGTGGTGAATAAATTTGCGTATGTTTATTCAGTACAAGAAGAGTTCCTGCAAACAGCCCTTGCCAGTATTAATCAACACTATGGCAATATCGATACTTGGCTTGAAAAAGATATTGGCTTGGATGCGCAAAGTAGAGAAAGCTTACAAAACTATTTTCTCGAATAGTGAAGTGATTTATATTCGGTTAAAGATGTTGTGCTTTTTTACTGAAATTAACCGAATTTAAGGTCTCTATTGTGACAGTACAAGACATTATTCATACCATCACTCTGTTTGTAAAAGAGCACGAAATATGGGCTGTGCCTATCGTGTTCTTACTCGCATTTGGTGAGTCACTTGCCTTTATCTCGTTATTAATACCTGCCACTGTTATCCTATTAGGCCTAGGAGCATTAATAGGTGAAAGTGGTCTACTCTTTTGGCCAATTTGGCTTGCCGCCGCCCTAGGCGCTTTTTTTGGTGATTGGATCTCCTATTGGGTGGGTTATCACTATAAAGAGGGGGTAAGAAACTTATGGCCGATTTCTCGCTCACCGCAGACCTTGGTAAGAGGGCATCAATTTTTTAATCGCTGGGGTGTTTGGGGGGTATTTATTGGGCGATTTTTTGGGCCTTTTCGGGCAATAGTGCCTTTAGTTGCGGGTATTTGTGCTATGCCACAACGCTATTTTCAGTTGGCGAATTTGGCTTCTGCGATGATCTGGGCATTTGGTATTCTGGCACCAGGGGCGTTTGGTCTGCAATGGCTGGCGAAATGGATAGGATAATTGCGTCCTTTATCGCAAATCAGCGTATGATGTAAATTGTTGCTAGACAATGTTACTGATGCGTTTTAACGTAGCCCGCTAGAAAATAAAAAGGTTACTTGAGTGGATATTCAGTTGTTATACGGGATCATTGGTTTATTAGGCGGTGTTTTGGTGGGGGGGATCGCCGTTTGGTGGCTTATCCAACAACGCTTAGCCGAAAAAGAAAACCTATTACGTGAAAATTATACTCAGCTTGCGGTTGCACAACAAAAAGCATTGGTGATCCCTTCTTTACAACAACAGATAGCGCACTTAGAGCAAGAGTTACGTGCACAACGTGAAATAATTACTTCTCAAGAAGCCGAATTAAGGGAAGTGACCACGCGTTGGGAAGAGAGCCGAATATCCGCTGAAGAGAAACAGCGTTTACTGCTTAATAGTGAACAACGACTAGCCACTCAGTTTGAAAATCTGGCTAACCGCATTTTTGAGCAAAGTGGACGTAAAGCGCAAGAGCTTAATCGTCAAGGTTTAACCCATCTCCTTTCTCCATTTCGAGAGCAACTAGAGAGTTTTCGTCGGCAGGTACAAGAAGGTTTTGGACAAGAAGCGCGAGAAAGGCATACACTGGTACATGAAATTCGCCAACTGCAACAACTCAATGTCAAAATGGCGCAAGAAGCCGTTAATCTGACTAATGCCTTAAAAGGGGATAATAAAATCCAAGGCAACTGGGGAGAAACGGTATTAGCGCGGATCTTAGAGTCATCTGGTTTACGCGAAGGGCACGAGTTTGAAACTCAAGTCAGTATTCGCCATGAAAATGGCAGTCGTTATCAACCCGATGTGATTGTGCATTTACCGCATCGTCGAGATGTGATTATTGATGCTAAAATGTCGCTGATTGCTTATGAAAGATACTTTAATAGCAGTGATGAAAATGAACAAAAACAAGCGCTGCATGCTCATGTGAACTCTATCAGAGCGCACATTAAAGGCTTAAGTCTCAAAGATTATCATAAGCTACCGGGAGTGACTTCGTTAGACTACGTTTTAATGTTTATACCGATAGAGCCTGCTTACCTCGTTGCTATTGGTCATTCTCCAGATTTATTAGAAGAAGCATTGAAAAATAATATAATGTTGGTTGGGCCATCTACTTTACTTGTTGCTTTGCGTACAATAGCCGCATTGTGGCGTTATGAATACCAAAGCCAAAATGCGCAAGAAATTGCTGATAGAGCGGCTAAAATGTATGACAAATTAAGACTTTTCGTTGATGATATGCAAGGGCTAGGTAATAGCATTCAAAAAGCGCAATCGGGCTATCTATTAGCGATGAAAAAACTCTCTGAAGGTCGTGGAAACCTTATCAGCCAAGCAGAAGGCTTTAAATCCTTAGGGGTTGAGATAAAAAAGACCATTGATAATGATCTGGTTGAAAAATCAGCTTCTGATTGATTTACATAAATAAAAATAGCGGTTTCCGGGCAAGAAATGTACTGAATTTACTAAATTTTGATTAATTAGCGGGCAAATAATATGACTCAACAATCTAAGGAAACAACAGATTTTGGTTTCCAAACCGTTGACAAAGATGAAAAACAAACCATGGTGGCCAAGGTTTTTCACTCTGTTGCATCTAAATACGATTTAATGAATGACTTAATGTCTTTTGGCATCCATCGTGTCTGGAAACGCTATACCATTGAGGCAAGTGGTGTAAGACGTAATCAACGTGTACTTGACTTGGCAGGTGGAACCGGCGATTTAACGGCAAAATTCTCTCGTTTAGTAGGAGAGAATGGTGAAGTGGTTTTAGCTGATATCAATGACTCCATGTTAAAAATGGGACGTGAGAAACTGCGTGATCACGGTATTGTTGGTAATGTCAGTTATGTACAAGCGAATGCAGAAGAGCTGCCATTCCCTGATGATTACTTTGACTGTATCACTATCTCGTTCGGTTTACGTAATGTGACTGATAAAGCCAAAGCGTTACGTTCTATGTTCCGTGTGCTAAAACCCGGTGGACGTCTATTAGTCCTTGAATTCTCTAAACCCGTTCTTGATCCGCTAAGTAAGATTTATGATGCTTACTCTTTCCATATATTACCAAGAATTGGTCAAGTGATTGTGAATGATGCAGATAGCTATCGCTATTTAACCGAATCCATTCGCATGCACCCAGACCAAGAAACATTAAAAGGAATGATGGAAGAAGCTGGGTTTGATCAGGTTTCCTATACCAATATGACTGGAGGTATAGTTGCATTACACAAAGGGTTTAAATTCTAAGATGGAAAAAGCCACTTTTTCTCATGATATTGCTTCTCAAGTGCTCTATCCACTGATAACTGCATCGATGGAAACGGCACTTAATCATGTTTTATATCAGGAAAATGTGCTTAAACCTGCCCGCAATCGCCTTGCGGGCAAAGTCTTGGCGCTTTCTATTAATGAGTTTCCTCAATCTATCTATTTAATTTTCAGCGAACAGCAAGTTGATGTGTTAACTCAATGGAATGATGAGACTGATTGCACGATAAAAACTAAATTATTAACCTTAATTAAACTCACTGACCGACAAAAGTTGTCTGAATTAATTAATCGTGGTGATATTACCATTGAAGGCGATATGCAGGTGGTACAAAACTGGTCTGCCTTGCTGGATATGGCACCCTGGGAGCCTGCGCAATATTTAGCGCCTTATATTGGTGATTTGGCTGCAGAAGGATTATCGCTTGCAGCAAGTAAAGGGCTCAAATTATTCACTACACTATTTGGCCGACAAAAAGCTTATTTAAGAGACGCTTTGATTGAAGAGTGGAAAACCGCCCCCTCAACATTAGAGACTGTCCATTTTTATGATGAAATAGAACAACTGGCACAGCAAACAGCCGAGTTAGAAAAACGGTTAAGCACCTTGGAGAAAAAATAATGCTCCTCAGTGAGTTAAAGCGCCTTTATCATATTATTAAAGTCTTCTTATCTTATGGGCTTGATGAGCTAATTCCTAAACATCGAATTACCTTGCCAGCAAGATTGGGGTGCCGAGCACTATTTTGGATCAAAAATCAGCATGCCGATAAACCATTAGGTGAGCGCTTACGACTTGCATTACAAACATTAGGGCCTGTTTGGATAAAACTGGGTCAAATGTTATCGACTCGACGTGATCTTTTTCCTCCTCATATCGCTGATCAGTTGGCGTTACTGCAAGATAAAGTAGCCCCTTTTGATGGTAAAAAAGCGCGACAATATATTGAAAAATCATTTGGTGGCCCTATCGATAAATGGTTTGATGATTTTGACGAAACACCTCTTGCTTCTGCGTCTATTGCACAAGTCCATACCGCTACATTGAAAGAAAATGGTAAAGAAGTGGTATTAAAGGTGATCCGTCCTGATATTCAGCCTGTTATTAAAGCGGATATTCGTTTGATGTATCGGTTAGCGAATTTATTGCCATTTTTACCCGATGGGCGTCGGTTACGGCCTAAAGAAGTGATCCGCGAATATGAAAAAACATTACTTGATGAGCTAAACCTATTACGTGAAGCGGCAAATGCCATTCAATTGCGTCGTAACTTTGAAAATAGCTCTATGCTTTATATTCCGGAAGTGTATTCGGATTATTGCCATGAAAATGTAATGGTGATGGAGCGTATTTATGGTATTCCTGTTTCAGATATTGATGCGTTAAATGCCCAAAATACCAATATGAAGCTATTGGCAGAGCGTGGGGTTAAAGTCTTTTTTACTCAAGTATTTAGAGACAGTTTTTTCCATGCAGATATGCATCCGGGTAATGTATTTATCAGTTATGATCATCCGGAAAATCCATACTATATTGGCATTGACTGTGGTATTGTCGGCTCACTGAATAAAGAAGATAAACGTTATTTAGCGGAAAACTTCTTAGCATTCTTTAATCGTGACTATCGTCGTGTGGCTGAGTTACACGTTGATTCTGGTTGGGTACCTGCTGATACCAATGTAGAAGATTTTGAATTTGCTATTCGCACAGTGTGTGAGCCAATCTTTGAAAAACCCTTGTCAGAAATTTCTTTTGGGCATGTGCTACTGAATCTTTTTAATACGGCTCGTCGTTTTAATATGGAAGTACAACCGCAATTGGTTTTACTGCAAAAAACTTTGTTGTATGTTGAAGGCTTAGGTCGTCAGCTTTATCCACAGCTTGATCTTTGGAAAACGGCAAAACCTTTCTTAGAAGATTGGCTACATAGTCAAATTGGTATTACTGCGTTGGTAAATGGTATCAAAAGTAAGGCGCCTTACTGGATTGAAAAGATGCCTGAATTGCCTGAATTGGTTTATGATAGCCTGAAACAACACAAAAATATGAAGTTAACGCTAGAAAAATTGACGGAACAAATAAGTTCACAGAGAGTCAAACAAAGACAGTCCTATTTTTTATTGGGTATGGGAACAACGCTATTTTTATGCGGTAGCCTGTTTTTTGTTTCTGGTTTTAAAACATTATTTAGTGTTTTTATCAGTTTAGGCCTTCTCGCATGGATTTGGGGCTGGTTTAAATCAGGTAATGCACAATAAAAACACATCAAAGTTTGTCTTTGAACAATTTATAATATGAATTCGAGATTCCCGAAAATTGAATTCGATGTATATAATGGGCACTGTTGTAAAGTATAACTCCTAAAATAGTTGAGGAACATAAAATGGGCGGTATTAGCATTTGGCAATTACTCATCATCGCTGTCATCGTAGTCTTATTATTTGGTACTAATAAACTGCGCACTTTAGGCTCAGATTTGGGTGCTTCAGTCAAAGGCTTTAAAAAAGCGATGGGTGACGAAAACCAAAAAGAGACCAACAACGCAGAAAAAACCACGAACGACGCAGATTTTGATACTAAAAATTTAGCGCAGAAGACTTCGACAGAAGAGAAGTCAACCACTGAGAGCAAAAATAAAGAGCAGGTGTAAACCGTGTTTGACATTGGTTTTAGTCAGCTGCTATTGGTCATGGTGATAGGTCTTGTTTTTCTGGGGCCAGAACGATTGCCCGTAGCAGTAAAAACAATTGCTGGCTGGGTAAGGGCATTGCGCTCTTTGGCGGCGAATGTGCAAAATGAGCTAACTCAAGAACTAAAACTTCAAGAGCTTCAAGAGAGCCTGAAGAAAGTGGAAGAGAAAGCGAATTTGCAAACATTATCCCCTGAGCTAAAAGCGTCGATGGATGAGTTAAAAGAGGCTGCACAGTCTTTAAAAGAAACTTATCAAGCACCTACAACGCCAGGATCTACAGAGACAGAGCAGTCTGTAAAAACCGACTCTACGGAACCTACGCCTTCTGATTTAGCGGCACTGGCTGAAGCGAATGAAGCGAATGAAGCGAATGACGATGTTCAACACAGTTCCAAAACGGTAACTGAAAATACAGAACATGTTATTAAGCCAGATGTTCCTGTTACCAAAACAGTAACAGTAGAGAAGAAAACAACTGATCAGGCAAATGGTGAGCACTAAAACATGGCAGTAAATGATACCCAACCGCTGATCAGCCATTTAATAGAACTGCGTAAGCGTCTAATGTACAGCTTAGTTTCAGTTCTAGTGGTTTTTCTGGCTTTGGTTTATTTTTCTAACGATATCTATCAATTAATCTCGGCACCTTTACTTGATAAGTTGCCGCAGGGGTCAAATATGAGTGCGACTGATGTTGCCTCAACTTTTTTGACGCCGATTAAATTGACTATTATGGTATCCGTTTTTGCTTCTGTTCCTGTGATCCTTTATCAGGTATGGGCTTTTATCGCACCAGCACTGTATAAACATGAACGTCGCTTAATGTTACCGTTACTGGTTTCAAGTACCGTATTATTTTATCTCGGTATGGCGTTTGCGTATTTTGTTGTGTTTCCACTTGCATTTGGTTTCTTTGTGAATACTACCCCAGAAGGGGTTAACTTTATTCCAGATATCAGTAAGTATTTAAGTTTCGTAATGACGCTGTTTATGGCGTTTGGGGCCGCATTTGAAGTTCCTATTGCGATCATCTTGCTGTGTTGGAGTGGTGTCACAACACCTGATGCATTAAAGAAAAAACGTCCTTATATCTTAGTGGGTGCTTTTGTTATTGGCATGGTATTAACGCCACCTGATGTTTTTTCTCAAACATTATTAGCAATACCGATGTATTTATTGTTTGAGATTGGTGTCTTGGTGTCCCGTTTTTATGTCAATAATGGCAGAAGAAAAACACCAGAAGAAGAAGCTGAAGAGGCTGAGGCGCAAGCAACAGAACAGCAGAAATAATTTTAGGAAGTGAGTTTTCTAAAAACATAATTTATTAACCCAGCTAAGGCTGGGTTAACTTTTTAGAAAGGCTCTTTTTTAAACTCTTTATTATCAACGGATTTTTTCACTTCATTATTTAATATTTTTAATAGCAAAATAGAGCGAGTTTCGCCGTCTGGCTCTTGGTATATCGCTTTGATCCCCTGAAAAACACCTTCCGTAATTAATACATAATCACCACTATGCGGCACATTTTCTTCACTGTAGATAACTGAAGACGGTGTCGGCGATTGTAAGGTATCTATAACCTCTTGTGGCACTGTGACAGGATAGCGTCCAAAGCGCACAAAGGCATTAACACCACGGGTAGAATTTATCGTAGTGGTATGAATGACCTCTGGATCAAATTGAATAAATAGATAATTCGGGAACAAAGGCTCGGTGACCAAAGTTCTTTTATTTCTTATTAACTTTTCTATTGTCACCATCGGCGTAAAGCAGATCACCTGCTGACGTTCTAAGTGTTCGATCGCCCGAGCGATTTGTCCGCGTTTACAATACAGAAGGTGCCAGTTTTTCATAATAGAGACAAAGGGTTAGTTGATTCTAATTAGGAGGATAATAGCAAATTTATGATAAAGGTAACAGTAATCTGTCGGTAAATGTAACAAGTGAAATGCAATTTTATACTAGAAAATGATCACTGAAACCGTGTTCAGACGCAATAAATGCAGTGGTTTTGAGAAGTTTCAATCTTATCTCAGATAGAGGTAACAAGTTGACAAAAAAATGATGGCAAAAACAAGAAAAAACTCCCAAGATAATTATCTTAGATCCTGATCCATAATTATAAAGAGGTTTTCAAATGGAAGTTTTTTTATTGAGTAATGGGAAGATTGCCGGGGACCCACAATGGTTAAGTTACGCCAAAGATAATATCGACAGCATGATTAAAAAGCGTGGTATTCGTTCTGCCGTGCTTATTGCATATGCGGTTATTCGTTCTGATCACGACCAACGTGCTCGTGAATTATCAGAAGTATTAGGTATTGAAGTGACTTGTATTGAACATTTTGATTCAGAAGTGGAAGCCATTAACAATGCTGAGTGTATTTTAGTTAGTGGGGGGAATACGTGGTTATTAAACCAAATGCTGCATGAGAAAGGATTAGTGGTTCCTATCCAGCGTGCAGTTCGTGAACGTAATATCCCTTATATCGGTTGGAGTGCGGGTTGTAATGTTGCCACTCCGACTATCCGTACTACAAATGATATGCCTGTGCGCTGTTCTGTTGTTATGCCTTCACTGGGATTATTCCCTGTACAAATTAACCCGCACTATATTGATGCCACCATTAGTGGACATATGGGCGAAACTCGAGATGAGCGTATTGCGGAGTTTTGTGCGATGAACCCAGACGAGATAGTGGTTGCCATTCGTGAAGGTAGTTACTTATATATTCAGGGTGAAGAGTTACGTTATTACAGCGCTAAAAATGAAGGCTTTAAAATTTTCCAACATGGAAAAACTTTTCCAGAACAGTTTGATACAAAAATGTTGGCAAAATGGGTTCCATTTCGCTGTTTATAATAATAATTTGCAATCTCATATAAAAGGCATTGCTTTTTAGTGAGTTATGCGTTTAGCTTATAGTGTTTCAAAGAGGGCTTTGCCCTCTTTTCTCTCACTCACTGGCTCGTAAGATTATGATGAAATACCGCGATTTAAGAGATTTCCTTTCATTACTCGAAGAAAAAGGTGAATTAAAACGCATCACCTTTGAAATAGATCCCTACCTTGAAATGACCGAAATAGCGGACAGAACATTACGTGCTGGTGGGCCTGCACTGTTATTTGAAAATCCTAAAGGGTTTGATATGCCAGTGCTATGTAATTTATTTGGTACACCTGAGCGTGTTGCTATGGGGATGGGGCAAGATGATGTTAAAGCCTTACATGAAGTGGGTAAGCTATTAGCATTTTTAAAAGAGCCTGATCCTCCGAAAGGATTTCGTGATCTTTTTGATAAGTTACCTAAATTTAAGCAAGTTTTAAATATGCCAACTAAGCGCCTGAGCAAAGCCCCTTGTCAGGAGGTTGTGTTAACTGGCGATGATGTTGATTTAACTAAGATCCCCGTGATGCATTGTTGGCCTGAAGATGCAGCACCTTTGATTACATGGGGACTTACAGTAACGCGAGGGCCATTTAAAGAGCGCCAGAATTTAGGTATTTATCGCCAACAAGTGCTTGGCAAAAATAAAGTGATTATGCGTTGGTTATCTCATCGCGGTGGCGCGTTAGATTTCCAAGAATGGTGTCAAAAACACCCAGGAGAACGTTTTCCCGTTTCTGTTGCATTAGGAGCTGATCCTGCGACAATTTTAGGTGCCGTAACGCCAGTACCAGATACATTATCTGAATATGCCTTTGCTGGATTATTGCGAGGTAATAAAACAGAAGTCGTTAAATGCCTTTCCAATGACTTGGAAGTCCCGGCAAGTGCCGAAATTATTCTCGAAGGGTATATTGAACCCGGTGAGCTTGCACCAGAAGGGCCATATGGTGATCATACTGGTTATTATAATGAGATTGACTCTTTTCCAGTATTTACCATAACACATCTAACACGTCGTAAAGATGCTATCTATCACTCTACTTATACAGGGCGTCCACCGGATGAGCCGGCAGTATTAGGCGTTGCGCTTAATGAAGTATTAGTACCGATATTACAAAAACAATTTCCTGAGATTGTCGATTTTTATTTACCTCCTGAAGGTTGCTCTTATCGTTTAGCGGTTGTGACCATGAAAAAGCAGTATGCTGGTCACGCTAAACGCGTAATGATGGGAGTTTGGTCTTATTTGCGACAATTTATGTATACTAAATTTGTGATTGTTTGCGATGATGATGTGAATGCAAGAGATTGGAAAGATGTGATTTGGGCTATCACAACTAGAATGGATCCCGCAAGAGATACCATTATGATGGAAAATACGCCAATTGATTATCTTGATTTTGCTTCACCTGTTTCAGGTTTAGGCTCCAAAATGGGGTTAGATGCGACCAATAAATGGCCCGGTGAAACAGAGAGAGAGTGGGGGCGACCTATCGTAATGACGGATGAAATAAAACAGCGGGTCGATACTATTTGGGAACAGCTCGATATTGTTAAATAATAATAGAGGAACAACATGGCGATACTGAACTGTAAAGTCTCACTCGTTGAGCCGATAACAGATACGGTGTATCGGGTAAGATTATTACCTGATGGCCCATTTGATTTTCAGGCTGGACAATACCTTTTAGCGGTTATGGATGAGCGAGATAAGCGCCCATTCTCTATTGCCTCTATTCCCGAAAATAAAGACTTTATTGAGCTTCATATTGGCGCGTCAGATCTGAATCTTTACGCAATGGCTGTGCTCGATCTTATTTTAGAAACTCAACAATTAAAGATTGATATTCCCCATGGTAATGCGTGGTTTAGACAACAGAGCCAACGTCCTTTGTTGCTTATCGCAGGAGGAACAGGATTTTCTTATACTCACTCTATCTTGCTAGCGGCATTACAAGAAAATCCTCAACGTGCGATAACGCTTTATTGGGGAGGACGAGAGCAGGTGCATCTTTATGATCTTAATGAGTTGCAAGATTTAACGGAAAAGTATCCCTCATTATCAGTCGTACCTGTTGTTGAACAACCTGATGACGCTTGGCGTGGTAGAAAAGGGACTGTATTAACGGCAATTAGTGAAGATTTTGGCGATTTATCATCCTATGATATTTATATCGCAGGACGTTTTGAAATGGCTAAAATAGCGCGAGATCGTTTTTGTAATGAGCGTAATGCTGATAGAGAACGCTTATTTAGTGATGCTTTTGAGTTTATTTAATAAGCAATAACGATAAAAAAACCATAAAAAAACCCGCCCCTGACGGCGGGAAAATGGTTAAAAAACCAAGCAATCAAACATGTCAACCAAGTGATATTACTCAAAATGAAAAATCATCTTGATTAAACTCGCTCAATAATGGTTGCTATCCCTTGGCCTAATCCAATACACATTGTCGCTAATCCTAATTGTGCATCTTTACGCTCCATAATATTTAATAGCGTGGTGGTTATTCTGGCACCAGAACAACCTAATGGATGCCCAAGTGCAATAGCACCACCATTAAGATTGATTTTGTCATCAATGCTATCGAGTAAATTCATTTTTTTCATGCAAGCTAAGGATTGCGCTGCAAAGGCTTCGTTAAGTTCAAAGATATCAATATCACTGAGGGTTAACCCTGCTTTCTTTAGCGCTATTTCAGTGGCAGGAACGGGACCATATCCCATGATTGCCGGATCACAACCTGTTACCGCCATCGAACGAATAATTGCACGGGGTTTTAAATGATGTTGCTTAGCATAACTTTCGCTCGTGATAAACATCGCGGATGCCCCATCAGAGACGGCCGATGAATTCCCCGCAGTGACGGAGCCCGTGGCGGGATCAAACACGGGTCTAAGTTGTGCTAATTCATCAAGACTTGGGTTATAACGGATAACCTCATCCGTGCTGACGCGTATAAAATCTCCTGCTGCATCATGACCATTAATGGCAACAAGTTCGTTGTCAAAATAGCCTTTTTGGGTCGCGAGGGCGGCTAAATGGTGTGAGCGATAGGCGAATTTGTCTTGTTCTTCACGAGATATTTGAAATGATTTTGCTAACATTTCTGCAGTTAACCCCATTGAGAATGAAGCCTTTGCTACAGAAAGATTTAATGCTGGGTTAAAGTCAGCATTATAGGTCATCGGTACATGACCCATATGTTCAACGCCACCAATTAAAGCAACTTGGCTCTCTCCTAACATAATTTGGCGAGCACCGTCATGCAAGGCTTGCATCGAAGAGCCACATAAACGATTGACGGTTACTGCCGGAACTTTATGCGGTAATTCTGCTAATAGTGCGGCATTACGTGCAATATTAAAGCCTTGCTCTAAAGTTTGTTGCACACAGCCCCAAATCACATCGCCAATATCATTGGGATCAATATCAGGGTTACGCTTAAGCAAAGCTTGCATTAATTGCGCAGAGAGATTTTCAGCTCTTACATGGCGAAATGCCCCGCCTTTTGAACGTCCCATTGGGGTGCGAACACCATCAATTATGACAACCTTTTCCATTTCTTCTCTCCTTAAGCGAGTTCTCTGATGTTAACATCTACTTTTGCAGGCTTTGGATAGTAGGTTTCGTTACGTAATGCTTTTTGTTTTAAGCTCTCAGGAATTTGGTAAAGTGGCCCTAATTCTGAGTATTGCTCTGCATTTGCAACAAATTGTGCTAATCCAATGGTATCGAGGTAACGGAAGACACCACCACGGAAAGGAGGGAAGCCTAAACCATACACTAATGCAATATCGGCTTCTGCAGGTGAGGCGATAATGCCTTCATCTAAGCAACGAATAACTTCATTGATCATTGGGATCATCATACGAGCAATAATAGTGTCTTGGTTAAATTCCTGTTTTTTGCCGACATGATGTTCAATAAGGCTGTGAATATCGTTATCTACCTGCTTTTGTTTTTTACCACGCTTATCAATAGTGTAGTCATAGAAACCATGATTATTTTTCTGACCATAGCGTTGTTGTTGATATAAAAGCGCAATAACGTCTTTATCAATACTTCCCATTCTGTCTGGGAAACCTTGAGCCATCACTGCTTGAGCATGATTCGCTGTATCGATACCGACAACATCCAGTAAATAAGCCGGACCCATTGGCCAGCCAAAGGCTTTTTCCATCACTTTATCTACAGCAATAAAATCAGCACCATCTCTTAATAAAAGAGAAAACCCGGCGAAATAAGGGAAGAGCACGCGATTGACAAAGAACCCCGGACAGTCATTAACAATGATTGGCGTTTTACCCATTTTGCTAGCATAACTGACAATGCGATTAATCGTCTCTTCGCTGGTTTTTTCACCTTTAATGATCTCAACTAAAGGCATGCGGTGAACGGGATTAAAGAAGTGCATTCCACAGAAATTTTCAGGGCGTGTTAGTGATTTGGCAAGTAGCGAAATGGGGATTGTTGAGGTATTCGAAGCAAGTACAGCATGATCAGCAAGGAGCGCTTCGGTTTCAGCAAGTACAGAGGCTTTTACTTTAGGGTTTTCAACCACCGCTTCGACCACAATTTGTGCATCAGCTACACTGGCATAGTTTAGGGTAGGATGAATAGAGGCGAGGGTTTTTGCCATATCAACGGCACTCATACGTCCTTTTTCTTGACGTTTTTGTAACAGACTGAGTGCTTCTGTCATACCCAATTCAAGGGAGTTGGCATTAATATCTTTCATGGTAACAGGAATGCCTTTTAGTGCAGATTGATAGGCAATTCCGCCACCCATGATCCCCGCGCCTAATACTGCCGCTTGTTTTGGTAAGCTAGCATGACGTTTTTTAGTAATACCTTTCACATATTGATCATTAAGGAAAATACCCACTAATGCTTTGGCAACATCGGTGCGGGTCAGTTTGACAAAGTTTTCTGTTTCCAATTCAAGTGCCGCTTTTCTATCTAGAAATGCGGCTTTTTCTATCGTATTAACGGCGGTCATTGGGGCTGGATAATGAGGGCCTGCGACTTTCATCACCATGCCTTTTGCCACAGCAAATGACATTTTATGTTCAAGTTCCGTTAATCTTAATGCCACAGTTTTAGGTTGACGAGCAGCTTGCCAGTCAAATTTGCCATCAATGGCTTGCTCTATCAGTGAAATGGCACTTTCTTTTAGCTTATCAACAGGGACAATAGCTTGAATTAAGCCATTCTTAAGTGCTGTTTCGGCATTAATATCTTTACCTGCGGTAATAATTTCTAAGGCATTATCAACGCCAATAAGGCGAGGTAGCCGAACAGAGCCACCAAAACCCGGCATAATACCAAGTTTTGTTTCGGGTAAACCAATGCGTAAATCCGGTGATGCAATACGAAAATCCGTTGCTAATACACATTCACAGCCACCGCCTAGGGCGTAGCCATTAATGGCAGAAACTGTAGGAACGGGGAGATCTTCTAATCGATTGAAAATATGATTAGCAAAATGTAGCCATTGTGTCAGTTCTTCAACCGGTGCATCAAAAAGTGATAAAAATTCGGTAATATCGGCACCAACAATAAAGGCGGGTTTTTCTGAACGTAAAATAACCCCTTTTAGATCAGATGTGTTTTCTAATACTGTTAACGCTTCGCTTAACATTGCCACCGTTTTTGTATCTAATTTATTAATAGAACCGCTAGCATTGAAAACGAGCTCAACAATACCTTGCTTCACCCAATCGGCTTGAATATTTTCGCTTTGATAGAGCATTTGTATTCTCCCTAAAGTATAAACTGGTATGACCAGATAATTAGAGTGTGAATACAATGTTAATTAATTGCAAATATTCGATTAAGGAAATGTAGGGCTGATCACAATGAAATTATCTAATATATTGATTTTTATATGATTGGTTTAAATGAATAAATCAGCATAATTAAGGATCGTAAAAACATAGTAATAAGTCATGGTAAGCTATTTTTGCTATGGTGTTACCCTGTAAAAGAGTTGGCGTGTTAAGCTGAATAATTAACAATAAATAAAGATAGGTGATTAGTAATGGAAAAATTGCTTTCTCTGTATCAAGAACATATCAAAACACTACAAAATCGTACTCGTGATGCTTTATCTAGACACCACCTTGATAATGTCTTGATTCACTCTGGTGAACCTATTGGTGTTTTCCTTGATGATAGTGATTACCCTTTTAAAGTGAATGCACACTTTAAAGCGTGGGTGCCAGTAACTGATGTGCCACATTGTTGGTTATTGGTTGATGGTGTCAATAAACCAAAACTCTGGTTCTATTCACCTGTTGATTATTGGCATAGTGTTGAAGCTTTACCAAGTAGCTATTGGACCCATGAAATTGAGCTGATCCATTTAAAAAATGTCGATGATATTCAAAAAGAGCTAGCACCTTTTATTAATAAAAATACTGCTTATATTGGGCCAAATACACAACGGGCTGATTCATTAGGTGTCAGTCTTGATAATGTTAATAACCAATCTCTTCTTAACTATTATCATTATTATCGTGCTTATAAAACGGGTTATGAACTGGCATGTATGCGCGAAGCGCAGAAAATGGCAGTCAATGGACATATCGCCGCTCGTGAGGCATTCCAAGCTGAGTTAAGTGAATTTGATATTAATATGGCTTATTTAATGGCAACAGGACATCGGGACACAGATGTACCTTATGGCAATATTGTTGCATTAAATGAACATGCTGCTGTTTTGCATTACACCAAATTAGATCATCAATCGCCAGATGAATATCGTAGTTTCCTCATTGATGCAGGAGCAGAGTATAATGGGTATGCTGCGGATATTACGCGTACTTATTCAGCGAAAGAAAATCATGAATTTACTGCTTTAGTCAAAGATATGAATGATGCGCAACAGGCATTGATAGCGACAATGAAAGCGGGAGTACGCTACAGCGAATATCATATTCAAATGCATCAACGTATTGCCGGATTATTACATAAATACGGTATTGTTAAGGGAATTAGCGAAGAAGAGATGGTGAGTGAAGGATTAA
Source organism: Proteus mirabilis ATCC 29906 (assembly GCF_000160755.1). Taxonomy (GTDB): domain Bacteria; phylum Pseudomonadota; class Gammaproteobacteria; order Enterobacterales; family Enterobacteriaceae; genus Proteus; species Proteus mirabilis. The sequence goes on along the minus strand of NZ_GG668581.1, from coordinate 3,210 downwards.
CAACTCCCTTCTTACCACATGGATTAGGCCATGCGCTAGGTTTACAAGTTCATGATGCGGGTGGATTTATGCAGGATGATAAAGGGACTCATTTAGCTGCGCCAGCCATGTATCCTTTCTTACGTTGTACACGTATTGTAGAGCCGGGAATGGTACTTACCATTGAGCCAGGATTCTATTTTATTGATTCATTATTAGCACCTTGGCGTGAAGGGAAATATCGTAGTCATTTTGATTGGCATTTGATTGAACACTTCAAGCCTTTTGGTGGCATTCGTATTGAAGATAATATTATTATCCACGATAACAAAATTGAAAATATCACAAGAGACTTACATTTAGCCTGATGAAAGCTTATTTGATCCCCGCTGAAACGGTAGAATTCAGTGAAGAAATAAAGAAGAGCCGTTTTATTACATTTATTGCTCATACTGAAGGGATTGAGGCTGCCAAAGCGTATATCCAATCAATTAAAGCGCAGTTTCCCGATGCTCGGCATCATTGTTGGGCATTTGTTGCCGGAAGACCTGATGATTCACAGCAGTTAGGTTTTTCTGACGATGGTGAACCAACAGGCACGGCGGGAAAACCTATTCTAGCACCCCTGTTAGGGAGTGGTATGGGAGAGGTGACTGCGGTTGTGGTACGTTATTTCGGCGGGATCAAATTAGGCACTGGTGGATTAGTACGTGCTTATGGCAGTGGGGTACAGCAGGCATTAAAACTTTTGCCAACGAAAACTAAAGTACCTCAGCGCCGATTTCTTGTGGAGTGTGAATATTCCTTGGTGTCATTACTTGAGCAAGTTGTTGCAGAATATCAAGGGAAGATCCTCTCTAGTGAATATACTGATAAAGTCACTTTTGAACTATCATTGCCAGCAGTAGAGAGTGAAAAAGTTGAAAGTAAACTACGCGATATCAGTCGTGGCAGTATGCAATTAATATGTTTAGAACCGAATGAATAATCGTTGCTACCAAGGAAATCGCTAAATGCATTTTCGTTCAATAACCCGAATTGTTGGGCTACTTGTTATTTTATTCTCTGTCACGATGATCATCCCCGGTATCGTTGCGTTGATCTATCGGGATGGTGCAGGACGAGCATTTAGTCAGACATTTATTGTCGCTCTTATTATTGGGCTAATGTTGTGGATCCCCAATCGAAACAATAAAAGTGATCTAAAACCCAAAGAAGGTTTTCTTATTGTGGTTTTATTTTGGACTGTGTTAGGCAGCGTAGGGGCATTGCCTTTTATTTTTTCGGAACAACCTCATCTATCGATTACCGATGCCTTTTTTGAATCTTTTTCCGGATTAACAACCACAGGGGCTACGACACTTGTTGGGTTGGATAGCTTACCTAAAGCGATTTTATTTTATCGCCAAATGCTGCAATGGTTAGGGGGAATGGGGATCATCGTATTAGCGGTGGCCATTCTTCCACTGTTAGGCGTTGGGGGAATGCAGCTTTATCGGGCAGAAATGCCGGGGCCTTTGAAAGACAATAAAATGCGCCCAAGGATCGCAGAAACTGCGAAAGCATTGTGGCTGATTTATGTCTTACTCACTATTATTTGTGCCCTTGCGTTGTGGATTGCGGGTATGGACGTGTTTGATGCTATCTCGCATAGTTTTTCTACTATTGCAATCGGTGGATTTTCTACCCATGATGCAAGCATTGGCTATTTTAATAGTCCAACAATTAACGTCATTATTGGTGTTTTTCTATTAATTTCAGGGTGTAACTTTGCTTTACACTTTTCGGTTTTAACAGGGCGAAGCCTCAATATTTATTGGCGTGATCCTGAATTTCGCATGTTTATCTTTATACAGCTCGGATTAGTGATTATTTGTAGCCTTGTTCTATGGCTCTATTCGGTATATGACTCTGGATGGACAACAATTAATCAAGCTTTTTTCCAAGTTGTTTCAATGGCAACAACCGCAGGGTTTGCAACAGATAGTTTTGCCCAGTGGCCAACTTTTTTACCTCTGTTACTGTTGTGTTCTGCCTTTATCGGGGGCTGTGCTGGTTCAACGGGGGGGGGATTAAAAGTAATCCGTATCTTACTGCTGTTTTTACAAGGCTCTCGTGAATTAAAACGTCTTGTACACCCTAATGCGGTTTATACGATTAAACTAGGACATCGAGCATTACCAGAGCGTATTATAGAAGCGGTTTGGGGCTTTTTCTCAGCATATGCTTTAGTGTTTATTATTAGCTTAATGCTATTAATAGCGACAGGCGTTGATGAGTTTTCTGCTTTTTCTGCTATTGCTACAACACTTAATAATTTGGGTCCAGGATTAGGTATTGTTGCTGATAACTTTACAACAATGAATCCAGCCGCTAAGTGGATACTTGTTGTCACCATGTTATTTGGCCGATTAGAAGTTTTCACATTATTGGTTTTATTTACACCAACATTTTGGCGTGATTAACCAAAAACAAGGAGTGATGTATGAGCGCGCTGTTGCTGTACTGCAGTACAGATGGTCAAACTAAAAAAATAATGACGCACATAGCTAATGAACTAAGACAACAGGGCTATGAATGTGATGTAAGAGATTTAACTGCTGTTCACCATAGCCTTAATTTATCTGCTTATAATAAAGTGTTAGTTGGGGCATCAATTAGATATGGCTATTTTAATAAAGTACTGGATAAATTTATTACCCAACACCTTTCTCAATTAAATAGTATGCCATCCGCCTTTTTTGGGGTGAATCTTACGGCAAGAAAAGCTGAAAAGAGTACGCCAGAAACCAATGCTTATATGCGTAAGTTTTTAGATAAGACTCCATGGAAGCCTAGATTAACAGGTGTTTTTGCAGGCGCGCTTCTTTACCCACGTTATAAATGGATTGATAGAGTGATGATCCAGCTTATTATGAAGATGACTAAGGGTGAAACCGATCCAACAAAAGAAATCGAATATACTGATTGGAATAAAGTTAGTGAATTTGCGACAAAATTTTCCAAAATTGAGTGATATCTGTTCGTTGTGACCTGTTTTTTGTACGTATTGTTGGTGTTTTAATCGAACGGTGAATTTTTTTCAAAAAACACTTGCGCTAATCTGAGAAGCCCCTATAATGCGCACCCACTGACCGACGATGAGCTGACAACAGCAACGACGGAAAGGGAAGAGAAAAGAAAAAAGTTTGAAAAAACTCTTGACTCTTCATAGGAATAGCGTAGTATACG
>NZ_GG668582.1:188750-216906 GCF_000160755.1 Proteus mirabilis ATCC 29906 | reverse complement strand
CCGTTCGCTCTATTTTTCAACAAAACGAATGAAAATGCTCTAATTTTACACTGATAGATTAAAATCCAAACAGCTTTATTGCTATTACTCACGTAATATAGAAAGCAAATTATGGTAAAGGTAACTATTATTATGCAACTAAGCGAACAACGCTCAGCATCCCAAAAAAATCTTTCTTATATTGTTGCTGAAAAGCTAGGTAAACAAATACTTTCTGGATACTACGAACCTGAATCTTTATTACCTGGTGAGATAGAACTCGCTGAACTACTTTCAGTCAGTCGAACTGTTATTCGTGAAGCAATAAAAATGCTTGCTGGAAAAGGTATGTTACTACCTCGGCCTAGAATAGGTACTCGAGTTACGCCAATGCAAAATTGGAATCTATTAGATAATGATTTACTTAATTGGTGGATAGATAGCGGTGAATTTAATAAGGTGAGTCATTATTTCCATCATGTTCGTTTAGCAATAGAACCTCAAGCCTGTTATTTAGCTGCATTACATGCTTCAGAGACACAAAAAGAGTCTCTATTATTTCTAGCTACAGAAATGCAGCTACTCAAAGATAACTTTAACCGTCAGCATTGGTTAGATATTGATACACAATTTCACTATCTAATCTATCAAGCCAGTGGTAACCCATTTTTTGCTTCTTTTGGTTCTCTTTTTCTATCTGCCTACAAAAAATATTTTGATTTAATTGTTGGCAATGAAACAGTACAGCCTGAAACTCATAATCAAATTGTACAAGCGATTATAGAAGGAGATGGAAATAGAGCGCGTGATCTTTGTTTAATACTATTAATAAATGACTGAGTATTTTTAATACGATTTTATTGTCTTTTTGTTTATACTGGCTAATAAGCTAAATATAAAAGAAAGACGGTATCTGTTACATGTTAAAATCCGCCAAAAATATGTCAGGGTTGCCCTGGATCGCTGCAATGGCTTTTTTTATGCAGTCATTAGATGCGACTATATTAAATACGGCACTCCCTGATATAGCTAAAAGTCTTAATCACTCCCCGCTCGCCATGCAATCAGCCGTAATTAGCTATACTTTAACGGTAGCTTTATTAATTCCTGTAAGTGGATGGTTAGCTGATAGATTTGGAACTCGCAAGATTTTCATTATCGCCGTTTCACTCTTTTCTGGCGGTTCATTATTATGCGCACTTTCTCCTAACCTTGCTTTTTTGGTAATTTCGCGGGTTATACAAGGAATAGGTGGTGCAATGATGATGCCGGTTGCTCGTCTTGCTTTATTAAGAGCTTATCCTCGTAGCGAACTCCTTCCCATTCTTAACTTTGTCACCATGCCGGGGCTTGTGGGGCCAATTGCGGGTCCATTATTGGGAGGGATCCTTGTCACCTATGCTTCTTGGCATTGGATATTTATTATTAATATTCCTATTGGCTTACTTGGTATTTTTTACGCCATAAAACATATGCCTAATTTTACGATGCCAAAACGTAAATTTGACTTACTCGGCTTTATTTTCTTTGGTTTTGGTTTAGTCATGTTATCCGTCAGCCTCGATCTTTTTGGCGATAAAAACATCTCTCGATATATCCCTCTTGCGGTGATTTTAGGTGGCTTCTTTTTACTCGGTCTCTATATCAATCACGCTAAACGCCACCAGCAACCCTTAATACCATTAAATATATTCAAAACACGGACTTTCTCTGTCGGTATTGCGGGTAATATCGCAACGCGCTTAGGAACAGGATGCATTCCTTTCTTAATGCCACTGATGTTACAAGTAGGTTTTGGCTATCCTGCTATTATCTCAGGTATGATGATGGCACCAATGGCTTTGGGCTCTATACTCGCCAAATCCTTTGTGACAAAAGTCTTAGTGACATTTAGCTATCGCCGGACACTATTTGGAATAACCATTATTATAGGTCTGATGATTGCACAGTTTTCCTTACAATCACCTGATATGTCTATTTATTACCTAGTAATACCACTCTTTTTATTAGGTGTTGTCATGTCAATTCAGTTTACTTCGATGAATACTATTTCACTCGCTGACTTAACTGACAATAATGCCAGTTCAGGCAATAGTGTTTTAGCCGTCACTCAACAACTAGCGATTAGTTTTGGTATTGCAGTAAGTGCTTCTATCTTAAATTATTTTGATGCAGAAAATGCCGGCTCTACGGTAGATAACTTCCATTATACTTTTATTACTGTCGGCGCTATCACACTACTCTCTTCATTTGTCTTCTTATTACTTAATAAGCATGATGGTGATAATCTTACTAATAAGAAGAAAAATGAAAACTAATTAGTTGAGATATAAAAATAAAAGAGAGCCTATAGCTCTCTTTTATACGCCACTCTAAATAGCGATAATCTTATTTTTACGCTAGTCATGCTGCGACAAAAAAGCTTCAATTTCATGGCGCCAAGGTACTGACGGTTGTGCTCCTGCACGAGTAACAGCGATAGCGGCGGCTGCATGCGCAAATTTAATCGCCTTCATCATTGGTAAACCTTCTAATAAAGCCGTTATAAAAGCGCCATTAAATGTATCTCCTGCAGCAATAGTATCTATTGCGGTCACTTTAAATGCCGGAACCATCGTTCCTTGATTGTTTTGACTAACCCAAACACCACGGCTACCCAAAGTAATTAAAACGGTTTCTATCCCTTTATCATGTAATATATTAGATGCACGTTGAGCACTTTCATCATCAATAACTTTTACCCCCGTGAGGTATTCAGTTTCTGTTTCATTAGGTGTAATGATATCAACGAGAGATAATAATTCATCTGGTAAAGCCTGTGCTGGTGCAGGGTTTAATATAACTTGCACACTTTCTTGTTTAGCGACTTGAGCCGCTTTTAATACAGAATCTAGAGGTGATTCTAATTGCATAAGTAAAGCATCTGCTTTTTTAATCACCGAGTTATAACGTTCAACATATTCTCTGTTTAACCTTCCATTGGCTCCAGCGTGTATACCAATAACGTTTTCACCTTGCTGATTAACAAAAATCAACGCAACACCCGTGGCTTCATCATCAATTAATTCAATACAATCTGTATCTATTTTATCTGTGATCAGCTGAGCTTTAGCACTTTGACCAATATCGTCATTTCCAAGACAAGCTAAAAAGGTAATATTAGCACCACAACGCCCTGCAGCGACGGCTTGATTTGCACCTTTACCCCCAAAAACCATCTGATACTGATTACCGGAAATAGTTTCACCAGGATGCGGAAAATGAGCAACATTAAGAATATGATCGACATTAACACTACCTAAAATCACTAATTTCTTCGCTTCCATGATATTTCCTTACTATCAAGTGATAATGTTTTAATGCCATTAATTGATGACATGTCGTATTTTAAATCGATCATCTCAGCAACATTAATGAAAAAACGTGATCACCATCGAAACGTTTCGCCAGCAAAACAAAAAAGAACCAAAAGAAGCAGTAGGAAGCTGAATCGATTTTTGTTATAAACGAATTGTGTACTAATTGAATAATTGACTATATGTCATTACTCATTTTTTGATAGTTTCATCTCTATAACGAAAATAAGTACCCTAATTAGGAGCCTTTATGCAACTTGCAGAACGGATCTCACAACTTAGCCAATACCTTGAAACTGGGCTTTATGAACGTCAATCAGCGATACGGCTTTGCTTACTCACGGCTTTAAGTGGAGAGAGCGTTTTTTTGCTAGGTCCTCCAGGTATTGCTAAAAGCTTAATTGCGAGAAGAATGAAAGAGGCATTTAAACACGCTAAAGCGTTTGAATATTTAATGACCCGTTTTTCAACACCTGAAGAAATTTTTGGTCCACTATCCATTCAAGCATTAAAAGATGAAGGAAAATACCAACGTTTAACCGAAGGTTATTTACCTGACGCCGAAATTGTTTTTCTTGATGAAATATGGAAAGCCGGTCCCGCTATTTTGAATACCTTATTAACGGCAATTAATGAACGTAAATTTCGCAATGGCGAAAACGAAGTAAGTATTCCCATGCGTTTGTTAGTTTCGGCTTCTAATGAACTACCTGATTCAGACAGCAGTCTTGAAGCGCTTTATGATCGAATGCTGATTAGAATTTGGTTATCAAAAGTACAAGATAAAAAAAACTTCCGGGCGTTATTAGTTAATAAAGAGGTCAGCGCTTTTCGTATTCCTGAACAACTACAAATTACAACAGAAGAATTTTTACTTTGGCAAACAGAGTTAGAAAAAATTACTTTGAATGACCACTTATTCGAATTAATTTATCAACTTCGCGACTCACTCGATAAAAGTGATGCAGCACCTTATGTTTCAGACAGGCGTTGGAAAAAAGCGGTTCGTCTATTACAGGCCAGTGCTTTTTTTAATGGTCGTAGTGCTATATCACCTTTAGATCTTATTCTGTTAAAAGATTGCCTTTGGCATGATCAAGCTTCTTTTGCGCTGCTAAATGACTTATTAAAAACACTATTAACAGAACAAGCATACCACCAGCTAACACTTTTACAGAAAATAGAAAATCTGTGGGCAGAATGGATGCAATCGACAAGAAGCAAACAAGATCAACAAGCATTTCGCTTTGAAAAACAAAGTAGTATGTTTGGTAGAAATATACATTTCAAATTATCAGAAAAAATGCAGTCTGATAAATTTACGCTGTTTTTACATATTCCACTGCATATACATAGTATTCAAGTTAACTTTATAACTGTTGAAAAAAAAGCATTAGAAACTTTCTTAGATAAAGGTGATGAACTCTCTGCCAGATTAAATGGTATTGGTTTCCCACAATCTATTAATGCACAAATTCGTCAAGATGGTGTCTTAGAGGTGTTGGATGTTAGTCGCCGAACAACGTCGTTATACCAACAGTCAGAAAGCATCAAAACAGAGCCTATTGAAGATAATCAACAATGGTTAGATAAATTAAAAGATCTCACCCAAGAGATTTATTCTGAACAAGAAAATTTTAATCATCATCAACCCAATATCTTTATTGATAATGATTGGCTCATTTCTATAGAACAAAGCTTTTTGCAATTGAATGAAAAATTATCTCAATTAAGAAGTCAAATAAAGTGACCATGCCATGCTAACACTTTCTACCATCGATATGCTTTTAGCGATAAACGAAGGACAGCTTATAGAAGAAGTGATTATCACTTTATTAGCTTCTCCTCAATTAGCTGTTTTTTTTGAAAAACATCCAAGATTAAAAAAAGCATTACTAAAAGACATTTATCAATGGAAAAAAAGCTTACAAGAAAAAGTGAAAGAAACACTGGTGCCGACCATCATCGCAGATGAATTTGCACTTTATCAGCAAACGCAATCATTATGTAATGCTGTTTTTAATCAGCAAGTGGACAATATTCTTACAGAACTAAATCAGCTTGATTCTTCATTTGTTATAGAAGCAACACAACTAATAAAAACAAATAAACCTTTTTCCCCAGCTCAACAAGCTCTATTTATTCAACGCTGGCGCATTAGTTTAATATTTCAAGTCACGACATTACATAAAGCACTGTTTGAACAAGAGCAAGAGCAGTTACTTGCAGAACTACAAGAACGCTTAGCATTAAGTGGCAGTTTAAGTAATACATTTTCTGAAAATGAACGGGCTGCAGGCCGTTTATGGGATATGAGCAAAGGCGTTATTACCAAAACCCCCTATGATGAGAAAATTATTCAACGTTATAGTGATTTTCTAAATCAACAACCTGAATTACATAAATTGGCCAGCTTACTGGGGCGAAGTAAAACGGCGAAATCGCTTCCTGAAGAGAGTGTGATTTTTGAATCAATAACAATCGTTGAAAAAGCACCGGATACCACGCCAGAACAAGTAAATGGTATAGGCTTAAGTGATGATATTTTACGTTTATTACCTGCTGAACTAGCTTTATTAGGCATAAATGAAGTTGAGTATGAGTTTTATCGTAAACTCATTGAAAAACAGCTCAATACTTATCGTTTACAGGGTGATAGTTGGCAGGAACGCACAGTATTACGCCCAGTCACTCATCACCTTGATGAAGAACGACCAAGAGGCCCTTTTATCATTTGTATCGACACTTCTGGCTCTATGGGGGGATTTAATGAGCAATGTGCTAAAGCCTTTGGTTTAGCGCTAATGAAAATAGCACTAGCGGATAACCGTGCCTGTCATGTCATGCTTTTTTCAACAGAAATGATCCATTACCAATTATCTTCTTCTGATGGATTACAAGAACTTGTTAAATTTTTGAATCAAACATTTAGAGGTGGAACTGATTTAGCATCTTGTTTAAATGAGGTAGCAGATAAGCTTAATACCCCCACATGGAAAGACGCTGATGCTGTTGTTATTTCTGACTTTGTTGCCCAAAGGTTACCCGAAAACCTAATCAATAAAATCAAAAAAGTCCAACAGCAACAGCATAATCGCTTCCATGCGGTTACCCTATCCAATTATGGTAAACCCAGTATTATGAAAATTTTCGACCACATATGGCGTTTTGACACTGGGTTAAAAAGTCGATTACTACGACGTTGGCGTCAATAATTACAGCATATCCGCAAAAGCTAAACGGGTGTCTTGTTGCCAAACGCCACATTGTACTTGTCCAATATGCTCTTTTTGCAAAAGTAGCATGACTAAACGTGATTGACCTATACCGCCACCAATTGTTTGTGGCATATCGCCATGCATTAATGCTTTGTGCCAATCTAACTCAAGACGTTGAGTATCATCAGTTAAAGTTAGCTGACGCATTAATGTCTCTGGATCAACGCGGATACCCATTGACGACACTTCAAAAGCATCTTGCAATACTGGGTTCCAAACTAAAATATCGCCGTTCAACCCTGCAAAGCCATCTTCGTTAGGTGTTGTCCAGTCATCATAATCTGGCGCTCTTACATCATGAGCTTCGCCACTTGATAGTTTTCCACCAATACCGATTAAGAAAACAGCACCATATTCTTTAGCTATCGCTTTTTCACGACCTTTAGCATCAAGATCAGGGTAGCGGCGTAACAGTTCTTCAGTGTGAATAAATTGAATTTGATCTGGCAGGAACGGTGTCAGACCAAATTCATCGCTGACGGCTTTTTCAGTTTCTTTTATAGCCTGATAGATTTTACCCACTGTCTGCTTAAGGTAAGGTAGTGTACGCTCCTCACCTTCCATCACTTTTTCCCAATCCCACTGATCAACATAGACAGAATGGATTGGCGTTAAGCGATCTTCATCTGGTCTCAAGGCTTTCATATGTGTATAAAGACCTTGACCAGAACTAAATCCAAAACGACCTAATGTTTTACGTTTCCATTTTGCTAATGAATGGACAACTTCAAAGGTAGAATCAGGTAAAGATTTCACTTTAACCTGTACGGCCTTCTCATGACCAGATAAGTTATCTTGAGTTCCATCACCAAGGCGACTTAAGATCGGTCCTTGAACTTCAATCAGGCCTAATTCTTTTTCTAATAAACGTGAAAAATATGATTTAACAAAGCTAATTTGTTGTTGAGTCTGAATGAATGATTTTTCCATTTTTTATATCCCTAGTGGCGATGTTGTGTTTTGCTGAGATAGATTAAGCAACAAAAGCGGGGGTAAATTCAATATACTTCATTAAAAATAGCCTTGCCTATTTAAAATCGTTAAAAAAAACACTATAAAAATGCATTATCATTAAAAACAGGGGGATTTTATGGACAATATTTATCAGATCGATAATCTCGATCGTGACATACTTCACGCTTTAATGGCGAATGCTCGAACACCTTATGCTGAATTAGCTAAAAAATTTGCAGTAAGTCCGGGCACAATTCATGTTCGTGTTGAAAAAATGAAGCAAGCAGGAATTATTACGGGGACACGCGTAGATATAAGTGAAAAACAACTAGGGTTTGATGTTTGCTGCTTTATTGGCATCATTTTAAAAAGTGCCAAAGACTACCATACCGCATTAGATAAGCTAGATAAGTTAGATGAAGTGGTTGAGGTTTATTATACAACAGGTCAATACAGTATCTTTATTAAGGTAATGTGTAAAAGTATCGAAGCGCTTCAAGACGTACTTATCAACAAAATTCAGACTATTGATGAAATCCAATCGACAGAAACCTTGATCTCTTTGCAAAACCCGATAACAAGGACAATCAAGCCATAACGAAAAAAAACTATTTTTTTTATAACCACATTATCCACAGGTAGATCCCAAGTGATTCACAGCGTACAATAGCGCGTCTTGAACATAAGGAGATCATGAATGAAAAAAGTCACGCTAATTAGTGGCAGCACCATGGGTAGTGCTGAATATGTCGCCGAACACCTCGAAGAGATCTTATCTAAAGAGGGATTTGAGACAGATCTACACCATGGGCCTTCTCTTAATGATCTTCCGCAAGAAGGGATCTGGTTGGTGATCACTTCCACACACGGTGCAGGTGAGCTCCCAGATAACCTCCAGCCATTTGCTGACGAAATCTCAGCAGACGGCATTGATCTAAGTAAAGTTTCTTTCGGTGCTGTAGGTATAGGAAGTAGTGAATATGACACTTTCTGTGGTGCGATCAGAACATTAGATCAAAAACTAATAGAAAAAGGGGCTGTTCGATTAGGTGATCGCCTAGAAATAGATATACAAGAACACGACATTCCGGAAGATCCAGCAGAGGAATGGCTTACAACTTGGAAAAATTTACTTTAAATCGAACAAAAAAACAGCAGTCAGATGTGGATAACTATGCTTAAAAGCAGGGGTTAACCCGTAGTTATCCATTGTATAAGCCTATATCCAGAAATGACCTGTGTATAACTCGCTGTTTTGATCCCAGCTTATCAGCATCTAGATCACGGATCATTCACAGTATATGATCCTTTACACTTTTATGATCTTTAAATAGAAAATCCACTTATCCACAGAGGATCGCTTCCTTAATAAAAGATCTAATAAAGAGATCTTTAAATAAAAAGATCTTTAAATAATTACCTGCGGATCATGCTCACTTGTATCTGTCAAAAAGTTGAGTAGAATTCGTTTTCCCAATGCAACACATTCAGCATTTCGTAACATTTAAGGTTCACACATGTTTTATCCAGAACATTTTGACGTCATTGTCATCGGTGGTGGTCACGCCGGTACAGAAGCCGCTATGGCTGCAGCTCGTATGGGGCGTCAAACCCTATTACTGACCCACAATATTGATACTTTGGGCCAAATGTCTTGTAACCCAGCTATTGGTGGGATTGGTAAAGGGCATCTGGTAAAAGAGATCGATGCCATGGGTGGATTAATGGCCACAGCCATCGACCATGCTGGTATTCAATTTAGAACCCTTAATGCAAGTAAAGGGCCAGCAGTAAGAGCAACAAGAGCACAAGCCGATCGCGTACTTTATCGCCAAGCTATTCGCACAACCCTTGAAAATCAGCCTAATTTAATGATCTTCCAACAACCCGTTGAAGATCTCATTGTTGAAAATGACCAAGTAACGGGTGCAGTCACTCGTATGGGATTAAAATTCCGTGCTAAAGCGGTAGTTTTAACCGTAGGAACTTTCCTTGATGGAAAAATCCACATTGGTTTAGAAAATTATAGTGGTGGCCGAGCAGGTGATCCACCATCAGTCTCTTTATCACATCGATTAAGAGAATTACCTTTACGTGTAGGTCGCTTAAAAACAGGTACACCACCTCGTATTGATGCAAGAACTATCGATTTTAGTCAATTAGCGCCACAGTTAGGCGATAATCCAATGCCTGTTTTCTCATTTTTAGGTAATGTGGATCAACATCCTGAACAGATGCCTTGCCATATTACTCATACTAATGAGCAAACACATGAAATAATTCGTAACAACCTCGATCGCAGTCCTATGTATGCCGGGGTTATTGAAGGTATCGGCCCTCGTTATTGTCCATCAATTGAAGATAAAGTGATGCGATTTGCTGATCGCAATTCACACCAAATCTTTTTAGAGCCTGAAGGCTTAACAAGCAATGAAATTTACCCTAATGGTATTTCAACAAGCTTACCTTTTGATGTTCAAATGCAAATAGTAAATTCCATGAAAGGTATGGAAAATGCCAAGATCATCCGACCTGGTTATGCGATAGAGTATGACTTTTTTGATCCCCGTGATCTTAAACAAACACTCGAAAGTAAGTTTATCAACGGATTATTCTTTGCTGGCCAAATTAATGGCACTACCGGTTATGAAGAAGCAGCAGCGCAAGGTCTATTAGCAGGTCTTAATGCGGCACGTTATGCTTTTGATCAAGAAGGTTGGTTCCCTCGTCGTGATCAAGCCTACATTGGTGTATTAGTTGATGATCTTTGTACCTTAGGTACGAAAGAGCCATACCGAATGTTTACTTCACGCGCTGAATATCGCTTGATGTTACGTGAAGACAATGCTGATTTACGTTTAACTGAAATTGGTCGTGAACTTGGTATGGTTGATGACAACCGTTGGGCGCAATTTAGTGAAAAAGTCGAATTAGTTGAAAAAGAGCGTCAACGTTTAAGAGATATTTGGGTTCATCCAAAAGCGGATAATCTAGAAGAAATCAATCAATTACTTAAAACGCCACTGTCTAAAGAGGCGAATGGGGAAGACTTATTACGTCGTCCTGAAATGACCTATGAGATTTTGAAAAAGATCCCTCGTTTTGCTCCTGGTATTGATGATTCGAGACCACAAGCGGCAGAGCAAGTTGAGATCCAAGTAAAATACGAAGGTTATATCAATCGTCAACAAGAAGAGATTGAAAAACAACTGCGTAATGAAAGTGCTGCATTGCCTATTGATATCGACTACAAACAGGTGAGTGGATTATCAAATGAAGTCATTGCCAAACTAAACGATCACAAGCCAACTTCAATAGGTCAGGCATCGCGGATCTCCGGTGTGACACCTGCAGCTATCTCAATTTTACTTGTTTGGTTAAAAAAACAAGGTTTATTACGCCGGAGTGCATCATGAGTGACTTACTTAATCGGTTAAAAAAGCTGGCAAAGCAAGCCAATATTGAGTTAACTGATGTTCAAGCTCAAAAATTAACCGCTTATGTTGCTATGCTCGATAAATGGAATAAAGCATATAATTTGACCTCTGTCAGAGATCCTCAACAGATGCTTATTCGTCATATTTTAGACAGCATAGTTGTGAGTCAATACCTTGAAGGAAACAACTTCATTGATGTTGGTACAGGGCCAGGATTGCCCGGTATTCCTTTAGCAATAATGCGTCCCGATCACCACTTTGTGTTACTTGATAGCTTAGGTAAACGCGTTCGTTTTATGAAGCAAGTTCAGCATGAATTAGCTCTGCATAATATCGAACCTGTGCAATATCGAGTTGAAGAGTATCAAGTAGAAAAACCATTTGATGGTGTGATTAGTCGTGCTTTTGCGTCGATGAAAGATATGCTTTCTTGGTGTTCACATTTAGTCACTGAAGAACACGGGCGTTTTTATGCATTAAAAGGGCAGATTCATCAAGAAGAACTTGATGAGCTTTCTGAAAATGGTTTAAAGATGCCTGAAAAGGTGATTAATTTAGCGATCCCCGAATTGAATGAACAGCGTCATCTGGTTATTTTTTAAACTGTAGACGGCTATTCATCGGCTTCTTTTTTCATTTTTTGTGCTTTAGCGATAACATTTACAATGTTATCGCTATTTACTTTAAGGGATAAAATAGCGTCATTCCATATTTACCCATATTTTACAATTAAGTAACAAATAATTATCTTTTTATTTAATTGCCTGTATTCCCCTCATTTTTTTATTTTTCTTTCTAAAATAAATTAATAAATTTATGCATTCTCAAAAATATTTAATTTATTTAATTGAAAAATCATTAATTATTTTTCTTTTTGGCTGTTTTTGTTCAGAAAAAGGCAGTTATTTGTTAACTCTATTATAATTTTTATGAAATAAAATTTATTTATATACTAATTTATGTGTTCTAGATCACATTATTTTTTCTGTTTATGCTGATTATTTTTGCGCTTTTTGTTGCTAATCATTTTCCATAAATGGAACCTTCATAAAAAATTTAAATTATTCTTCACTTTTTCGCTACTTATTGATTGAATTCATTGCCACGCCCCGTATAATTTGCTCGTTTTTGTCACTTGACACTTTATAGCAAAGACAGTTTGATACATTATTCAGTAATACCTTTTACGATAGCGAGTCTGGAGAATACAAACGTCATGTCTGTCTCCCTCTACAGCGGGAAAGTTGCACTGAAACTGTTATTTTTGCAGTTTATGACTTTTGTTATTCTCAGTGCGGGTTTCTACTTTAAGAGTACAGACTGGAGCTTTTCTGCTTTTTTAGGTGGAATTGCATGTTGGTTACCCAATATTGCATTTTTATTATTACTACGCTTACAAAAAGTAGATGAAAATGAAGCTTCAGTTCGCATAAACTGGCTTTTTGCTTTCAGTGAAGGGTTGAAGGTTATATTATCAATAGCCTTGCTGATAGTTGCTTTAGGAGTGTTTAAAGCGGCATTTGCACCACTGGTCATGACCTACTTAGCGGTGCTTGTTATGCAGGTCGTTGCACCAGCCGTCATAAACGGTTAGCGTTTTTAACAACAAAAGGGTAATTGGCATCATGTCTGCATCAGGAGAAGCATTAACCACTAGAGACTACATAGGTGGACATCTGAATAACCTTCAGTTGGACCTACGTACTTTCGAGTTGGTCAATCCCCATGCTGAAAATACGCCATCATTCTGGGTGTTAAATATTGACTCACTTTTCTTCTCTGTACTCATGGGGCTTTTGTTCCTATGGATATTTAGAAAAGTAGCAGTAAAAGCAACCAGTGGCGTACCGGGAAAATTCCAGACTGCAGTAGAAATGGTCATTGGTTTCGTTGATAGCAGCGTTCGTGATATGTATCACGGGAAGAGCAAAGTCATTGCACCTTTGGCATTGACTGTGTTCGTTTGGGTGCTGTTAATGAATGCCCTGGATTTATTACCAATTGATTTTATCCCATATATCGGTGAACACATCTTAGGGTTACCAGCGTTACGCATCGTTCCGACTGCTGACGTGAGTATCACTCTTTCGATGGCAATTGGTGTATTTATCCTGATTCTCTTCTACAGCATTAAGATGAAGGGCGTAAAAGGGTTTACTAAAGAGCTGACGTTACAGCCTTTTAATCACCCTGTATTTATTCCAATCAACTTAATTCTGGAAGGGGTAAGCCTGCTATCAAAACCTGTTTCACTCGGTCTTCGACTGTTTGGTAACATGTATGCGGGTGAACTGATCTTTATTCTTATTGCTGGTCTGTTACCGTGGTGGTCACAGTGGTTATTAAGCCTACCTTGGGCGATATTCCACATACTGATTATTACGTTACAAGCCTTTATTTTCATGGTTCTAACGATTGTTTATCTGTCGATGGCATCTGAAGAACATTAATTATTAACTCTTTAAAGAAATAACTGAAACAAACTGGAGACTGTCATGGAAAACCTGAGTATGGATCTGCTGTACATGGCTGCCGCTATTATGATGGGTTTAGCTGCAATCGGTGCTGCAATCGGTATCGGAATCCTCGGAGGCAAATTTTTAGAAGGTGCTGCTCGTCAGCCTGATCTGATCCCTCTTCTGCGTACACAGTTCTTTATCGTTATGGGTCTGGTTGACGCCATCCCAATGATTGCTGTGGGTCTGGGCCTTTACGTGATGTTTGCTGTCGCCTAATGATGGTGATGAGCAGTAAAAACATCAAGTTAGTTAATAACCAAGAAAGAGGTATTGTGCTGTGAATTTAAATGCAACAATCCTCGGCCAGGCCATCGCATTTGTCCTGTTTGTTTTGTTCTGCATGAAATATGTATGGCCACCAATTATGGCGGCCATTGAAAAACGTCAAAAAGAAATTGCTGACGGTTTATCTTCTGCAGAACGTGCGAAAAAGGACTTAGATTTAGCGAAAGCCGATGCAGGCGAACAGTTAGCGAAAGCAAAAGCTGAAGCACAAGCAATCATTGAGTCTGCGAATAAACAACGCACTCAAATGATTGAAGAAGCTAAAGCTGAAGCAGAGCAAGAACGTAGTAAGATCGTTGCACAAGCTCAATCCGAATTGGAAGCAGAGCGTAAACGTGCTCGTGAAGAACTTCGTAAACAAGTCGCTATGCTGGCTATCGCTGGTGCCGAGAAAATTATTGAACGTTCCGTGGATGAAGCTGCTAATAGCGACATCGTTGATAAACTGGTCGCTGAACTGTAAGGAGGGAGGGGCATGTCTGAAATAGCAACGGTAGCTCGCCCCTACGCCAAAGCAGCTTTTGACTTTGCTGTGGAAAACCAGGCTGTCGATAAATGGCAGGTTATGCTGGCATTCACCGCTGAAGTTGCACGCAATGAGCAGGTAACCGAATTACTTTCTGGTTCTTTAGCATCAGAAAAACTGGCTGACATCTTTATCGACCTTTGTGGCGATCAAATAGATGAACATGCTCAGAACTTAATTCGTGTTATGGCTGAGAATGACCGTTTATCAACATTGCCGGAAGTATTGAGCCAATTTATTCAATTGCGCGCAGTACTCGAGTCAACGGTTGATGTTGAAGTCACTTCTGCCATTGAGCTAACTAAACAGCAGCTAGCTAACATTTCTGCAGCGATGGAAAAACGTCTATCACGCAAAGTGAAGCTGAATTGCAAAATTGATAAGTCCGTTATCGCAGGCATGATTATACGCGCCGGTGACCTTGTCATCGACGGTAGTGTTCGTGGCCGTTTAGAGCGATTAACTGACGTCTTGCAGTCTTAAGGGGACTGGAGCATATGCAACTGAATTCCACTGAAATCAGCGAACTGATCAAGCAGCGCATTGCTCAGTTCAATGTAGTGAGTGAAGCTCACAATGAAGGTACGATTGTTTCCGTTAGTGACGGTATCATTCGTATCCACGGTTTAGCCGAAGTTATGCAGGGTGAGATGATCGCACTGCCGGGTAACCGTTTCGCTATCGCATTAAACTTAGAGCGCGACTCTGTTGGTGCGGTTGTGATGGGTCCTTATGCTGACTTAGCAGAAGGCATGAAAGTTAAATGTACAGGTCGTATTCTGGAAGTTCCAGTTGGCCGTGGTCTACTTGGTCGTGTAGTTAACACACTGGGTGAACCTATTGATGGTAAAGGTGCTGTAGAGCATGATGGCTTCTCACCTGTTGAGATGATTGCTCCAGGTGTTATCGACCGTCAATCAGTCGACCAACCTGTACAGACGGGTTATAAATCCGTTGACGCCATGATCCCAATTGGTCGTGGTCAGCGTGAATTGATCATCGGTGACCGCCAAACAGGTAAAACTGCTCTGGCTGTCGATGCGATTATTAATCAGCGTGACTCTGGCATTAAATGTATTTATGTCGCTATCGGTCAGAAAGCATCGACTATTTCGAACGTTGTTCGTAAATTAGAAGAGCATGGCGCGTTAGAAAACACCATTGTTGTTGTTGCTTCTGCATCAGAATCAGCAGCGTTGCAATACCTTGCTCCTTATGCGGGTTGTGCAATGGGTGAATACTTCCGTGACCGTGGTGAAGATGCTCTGATTATTTATGATGACCTGTCTAAACAGGCTGTCGCATACCGTCAAATTTCACTGTTACTTCGTCGTCCACCTGGACGTGAAGCTTACCCTGGTGACGTTTTCTATCTGCACTCCCGTTTATTGGAGCGCGCAGCGCGCGTTAGCGCTGAGTATGTAGAAAACTTTACTAACGGTGAAGTTAAAGGTAAAACCGGCTCACTGACTGCGTTACCTATTATCGAAACGCAAGCAGGGGACGTTTCTGCATTCGTTCCTACGAACGTAATCTCTATTACCGATGGTCAGATCTTCTTAGAATCTAACCTGTTTAACGCAGGTATCCGTCCAGCTGTTAACCCAGGGATCTCCGTATCTCGTGTAGGTGGTGCAGCTCAGACTAAGATTATGAAGAAACTTTCTGGTGGTATCCGTACTGCACTTGCGCAGTATCGTGAGCTGGCAGCATTCTCTCAGTTCGCTTCAGATCTGGATGATGCTACCCGTAAACAATTGAACCACGGTCAGAAAGTGACTGAATTGCTGAAACAGAAACAGTACGAACCAATGTCTGTCGCACAACAGTCTTTATCTCTGTTTGCTGCAGAACGTGGTTATCTGGAAGATGTTGAAATTTCAAAAGTTGTGCCATTTGAAGCGGCTTTATTAGCTTATGCTTCTCGTGAACATGCTGATTTACTGAAAGAAATCAACCAGACCGGTACTTATAACGAAGAAATCGAAGCGAAGCTGAAAGGCGTGCTAGACAACTTCAAAGCGACTCAGTCCTGGTAATAACTATTCGGCCTAATAATGATCATTAGGCCGTCTGGTTCATGAGGAGAAGCAGAAATGGCCGGCGCAAAAGAGATACGTTCGAAGATCGCCAGTGTGCAAAACACACAGAAGATCACTAAAGCGATGGAGATGGTCGCCGCGTCGAAAATGCGTAAAACGCAGGAACGCATGGCAGCCAGCCGTCCTTATGCAGAAACCATGCGCAGTGTGATTGGTCACCTTGCGTTAGGGAATCTGGAATATAAACATCCATACCTCGAAGAGCGTGAAGTTAAACGTGTCGGGTACCTGGTTGTTTCGACCGACCGTGGTTTGTGTGGTGGTTTGAACATTAACTTGTTCAAAAAACTGCTGGCAGACATGAAAGAGTGGTCTGATAAAGGTGTAGAAGTAGATTTAGCCCTTGTTGGTTCTAAAGCCGTTTCATTCTTTGCCTCTGTAGGTGGGAATGTTGTCGGTCAAGTAACAGGTATGGGTGATGATCCGCAACTATCTGACCTTATCGGCCCAGTCAATATCATGTTGCAGGCTTATGACGAAGGTCGTTTAGATAAACTGTATGTGGTGGCAAATAAGTTCATCAATACCATGGCCCAAGAGCCTAAAATTCTGCAAGTTTTACCATTACCACCAGGTGATGATGAAGAACTGAAAGAAAAATCTTGGGATTATCTGTACGAACCTGATCCTAAGACGTTACTGGATACTTTACTGCGTCGTTATATTGAATCGCAGGTTTATCAGAGCGTCGTAGAGAACTTAGCGAGTGAGCAGGCAGCACGAATGGTCGCGATGAAAGCCGCTACAGATAACGGTGGTAATCTGATTAAAGAACTGCAATTGGTGTACAACAAAGCACGCCAAGCAAGCATTACTCAGGAACTGACAGAAATTGTATCTGGTGCAGCCGCGGTATAACAGCTAGGTTTACGAATTACGTAGAGGATTCAAGATGGCTACTGGAAAGATTGTCCAGGTAATCGGCGCCGTAGTGGACGCCGAGTTCCCTCAGGATAGCGTCCCTAAAGTATACGACGCTCTTGAGGTTATGAATGGTAAAGAAAAACTGGTGCTGGAAGTTCAGCAACAGTTAGGCGGTGGTATCGTTCGTTGTATCGCAATGGGTACATCAGACGGTTTAAGCCGTGGCTTAAAGGTTGAAGATTTAGGCCACCCAATTGAAGTACCAGTAGGTAAAGCGACTTTAGGACGTATCATGAACGTTCTGGGTACACCTATTGATATGAAAGGTGAGATTGAAACCGAAGAGCGTTGGTCAATCCACCGTGAAGCACCAACTTACGAAGAGTTATCAAACTCTCAAGAACTGCTTGAAACCGGTATCAAAGTTATGGACTTAATCTGTCCATTTGCTAAAGGTGGTAAAGTCGGTCTGTTCGGTGGTGCGGGTGTTGGTAAAACAGTTAACATGATGGAATTGATCCGTAATATCGCGATCGAGCACTCAGGTTACTCTGTATTTGCTGGTGTTGGTGAGCGTACTCGTGAGGGTAACGACTTCTATCATGAAATGACAGATTCTAACGTTCTTGACAAAGTATCGTTAGTTTACGGTCAGATGAATGAGCCACCAGGAAACCGTCTGCGTGTTGCACTGACTGGTCTGACAATGGCTGAGAAATTCCGTGATGAAGGCCGTGACGTACTGTTATTCGTCGATAACATCTATCGTTACACCTTAGCCGGTACAGAAGTATCAGCACTGTTAGGTCGTATGCCATCAGCGGTAGGTTACCAACCAACATTGGCTGAAGAGATGGGTGTTCTGCAAGAGCGTATCACTTCAACCAAAACAGGTTCTATCACCTCTGTTCAGGCGGTATACGTACCTGCGGATGACTTAACTGACCCATCCCCAGCAACCACCTTTGCTCACTTAGATGCGACAGTGGTACTGAGCCGTCAAATTGCTTCGTTAGGTATCTACCCTGCGGTTGACCCACTGGATTCAACCAGTCGTCAGTTAGACCCACTGGTAGTTGGCCAAGAGCACTATGATGTTGCTCGTGGTGTTCAGTCTATCCTGCAACGTTATCAGGAACTGAAAGACATCATCGCTATCTTAGGTATGGATGAACTGTCAGAAGAAGATAAACTGGTTGTTGCGCGTGCGCGTAAGATCCAGCGCTTCCTATCTCAGCCATTCTTCGTTGCTGAAGTATTTACCGGTTCACCAGGTAAGTTCGTTTCCCTAAAAGACACAATCCGTGGCTTTAAAGGTATTCTGAACGGTGATTATGACCACCTGCCAGAGCAGGCGTTCTACATGGTTGGTACTATCGAAGAAGCAGTAGAAAAAGCTAAGAAGCTTTAATACGGCTGACGGGAGGTTGATATGGCCGATACATCGTTCCACCTGAAAGTTGTCAGCGCTGAAAAGCATTTATATGACGGCGAAGTCAAACATATTCAGGTAACTGGTAGCGAAGGTGAGCTCGGTATTTATCCGCAGCATACCCCGTTATTAACTGCCATAAAACCGGGCATGGTACGTGTCGTAAAAACATCGGGTGAAGAAGAGTTTATCTACCTTTCAGGTGGTATTCTCGAAGTTCAGCCTACAGGCGTCATTGTACTGGCAGATACAGCTATCCGTGGTCGTGATTTGGATGAAGCGAAAGCGTTGGAATCTAAGCGTAAAGCTGAAGAACACATTCAATCCTCTCATGGTGATGTTGATTATGCTCAAGCATCAGCAGAATTAGCCAAAGCGATTGCAAAACTACGTGTAATCGAATTGACTAGACGCTAATGTAAATAGGCAGTCCATGAATAAAAAGCCAGTTAGTTATAGCTAACTGGCTTTTTTGCTTTCAGAAATATTTTGTGTAACGAAATATGTAGTATTATTTGGCATAAACAGGTTTACTTGCCATTCTTTACGGGAGTTATCAGGTTAATTATGTCTAATTCAGCTAAAAGTGTTGTTATTCTTGCTGCGGGAAAAGGTACCCGTATGTATTCACAGTTACCTAAGGTTCTTCATAAACTTGCGGGCAAATCCATGGTGCAACATGTCATTGATACCGCAAAATCCCTTGGTGCTCAACAAACCCACCTTGTTTATGGGCACGGTGGTGAACTTATGAAAGAAACATTAGGTTCACAACCTGTCAATTGGGTGCTACAAGCTGAGCAATTAGGTACCGGTCATGCTATGCAACAAGCCGCACCTTTCTTTGCTGATGATGAAGATATCCTAATGCTTTATGGTGATGTACCACTTATCACTAAAGAAACCTTAGAGCGTTTAATTGCGGTAAAACCTGCTGGTGGCATTGGTTTATTAACCGTTATTTTAGATAACCCTATGGGGTATGGCCGTATTGTTCGCGAAAATGGCGATGTTGTTGGTATC
Source organism: Proteus mirabilis ATCC 29906 (assembly GCF_000160755.1). Lineage (GTDB taxonomy): Bacteria > Pseudomonadota > Gammaproteobacteria > Enterobacterales > Enterobacteriaceae > Proteus > Proteus mirabilis. The sequence goes on along the minus strand of NZ_GG668582.1, from coordinate 197,151 downwards.
GTAGAGCAAAAAGACGCCTCTGAAGAACAATTAAAAATTAAAGAGATCAATACTGGTATATTGGTTGCTAATGGGGGCGATTTAAAACGCTGGTTAGCGAAGCTTGATAATAACAATGCTCAGAAAGAGTACTACATTACTGATATTATTGCGCTTGCACACCAAGAAGGTCGTAAAATCGAAACCGCTCACCCTACTCGTCATAGCGAAATGGAAGGGGTTAATAACCGCTTACAACTTGCCGCATTAGAGCGTATTTATCAAACAGAACAAGCCGAACGCTTATTACTTGAAGGGGTAATGTTACTTGATCCGGCTCGTTTTGATTTACGTGGTACGCTAACTCACGGAAAAGACGTGGTGATTGATACTAACGTTATTATTGAAGGTGAAGTCACTTTAGGTAATAACGTTGAAATTGGTACGGGTTGTGTACTGAAAAACTGTGTGATCGGTGATGGTTCGATTATCAGCCCTTATACGGTGATCGAGGATGCAAATTTAGCGCAAGAGTGTACTGTTGGGCCTTTTGCTCGTCTTCGTCCCGGCGCACAGCTGGCAGACAAAGCACATGTTGGTAACTTTGTTGAGATGAAAAAAGCCAGTTTAGGCGTTGGCTCTAAAGCGGGTCATCTTACTTATTTAGGTGATACTGAAGTGGGTGCTAATGTGAATATTGGCGCTGGCACTATCACTTGTAACTATGACGGTGCAAATAAATTTAAAACTATCATTGGTGATGATGTGTTTATCGGCTCTGATACTCAACTTGTTGCCCCCGTTTGCGTGGCCAATGGCGCAACAATTGGTGCAGGCACAACATTGACAAAAGATGTCAACGAAAACGAATTAGTCATTAGCCGAGTTAAGCAAACACATATTTCTGGCTGGAAACGTCCGGTGAAGAAAAAACAATAATTTTAAGATAAGGGCGTATATTTCATTATCGCCCTTTTCTTGTACGCTATTATTCTAAAAACAAAAATATCCCCGTTTTCTACCATGGCTTGGGGAACAAAAAATCAGGTATAAAGACATCAAGTGCGAAAAACGCACAGTTTTAGGAATAACACAATGTGTGGAATAGTAGGTGCAGTTGCACAACGCGATATCGCAGAAATCTTAATTGAAGGTTTACGTCGTTTAGAATACCGCGGTTATGATTCAGCGGGGTTAGCTGTTGTCGATAATGATTGTCATATGACACGTCTGCGTGAAGTTGGCAAAGTACAGATGCTGGCAGAAGAAGCAGAAAAAACACAAGTTATTGGTGGTACAGGTATTGCCCATACCCGTTGGGCAACCCATGGTGAACCTTGTCAAGATAATGCTCATCCTCATGTCTCAGGCACTATTGCCGTGGTACATAATGGGATTATTGAAAACTACCAAGAGCTAAAAGCTGAGTTAATTAACCGGGGCTATCAGTTTGCCTCTCAAACTGATACTGAAGTTATTGCTCACTTAGTCAATTGGGAACAGCGCCAAGGCGGCACATTACGTGAAGTCGTACAGCGTGTGATCCCTCAATTACGTGGTGCTTACGGTACTGTCATTATGGATAGTCGTACACCAGAGCTATTAGTGGCAGCACGCTCAGGAAGCCCTCTGGTCGTAGGTCTTGGTGTTGGCGAAAACTTCCTTGCTTCTGACCAACTGGCTTTATTGCCTGTTACTCGCCGCTTTATCTACCTTGAAGAAGGCGATATTGTCGAAATTACTCGTCGTCATGTGCATATTTATGATGTTAATGGCGAAGAAGTTAATCGTGATATTATCGAATCGAATGTGCAATATGATGCGGGTGACAAAGGTATTTATCGTCACTATATGCAAAAAGAGATCTACGAACAGCCTTTAGCCATTAAAAACACCCTTGAAGGGCGTTTAAAAGCAGAAAGTATTGATCTTAGTGAGTTAGGATCTAAAGCACCAGAGATCTTATCTCAAGTGGAACATATTCAAATTGTTGCCTGCGGTACATCTTATAACGCAGGTATGGTATCGCGTTATTGGTTTGAATCTTTAGCGGGGATCCCCTGTGATGTGGAAATTGCATCAGAATATCGCTATCGCAAACCAGCGACTCGTCGCAATAGTTTACTGATAACCTTATCTCAATCGGGTGAAACGGCAGATACTCTAGCAGCATTACGCTTATCAAAAGAGTTAGGTTATTTATCATCGCTGGCAATTTGTAATGTGGCTGGCTCTTCTTTAGTACGTGAATCTGAATTTGTGTTAATGACTAAAGCAGGGGCTGAAATTGGGGTTGCCTCAACCAAAGCCTTTACAACGCAACTGGCCGTTTTATTAATGCTAGTGGCCTATATGGGACGCATTAAAGGTGTTGAAGCCCTTGAACAACAAGTTGCAATGGCGCTTCATGCACTACCGAGCCGTATTGAAAGTATGTTGTCGAAAGATAAAGTGATTGAAGCTTTAGCAGAAGACTTCTCAGAAAAAAGTCATGCACTCTTCTTAGGCCGTGGTGATCAATATCCAATAGCGGTAGAAGGCGCATTAAAGTTAAAAGAGATCTCTTATATTCATGCAGAAGCTTATGCGGCTGGTGAATTAAAACATGGACCTCTTGCTTTAATTGATGCTGATATGCCCGTTATCATCGTAGCGCCAAATAATGAATTATTAGAGAAATTAAAATCTAATATTGAAGAGGTGCGCGCTCGTGGTGGTTTACTGTATGTGTTTGCTGATCAAGATGCTGGCTTTGAAGAAAGTGAAACAATGAAACTGATTTCTCTGCCTCATGTTGAAGAGTTAATTGCGCCAATTTTCTATACTGTACCATTACAGTTACTTTCTTATCATGTGGCGTTAATTAAAGGGACTGATGTCGATCAGCCTCGTAACTTGGCTAAATCAGTGACTGTTGAGTAATATTATTTAATAGTTTATTGCCAATTTTGCCCCGTATCTTAATTTCAGGTGCGGGGCATTTTTAACTCACTATTATTTTTAATTTCTTTGTTATTAAAAAACATTACAAAAATAAATACGAGTGTAAAAAGTGAATAGATTAAAAAGTGCGTAAGGTTTTTATTTTTTTATCAGATAAATATATTATTACTATAAATATATCGAAGAAAATTAAAATAAAATCAATAAGGTATCTTTTTAATGTAACGCCTAAAAATAATAGAGATGTTATTAATAATCTTTCTACAATATAAATTTAAAATCTATATTTTATCTTTGTAATAATAGTCTAGTGACTAGTCATTTAAAAAAAATATAAATCAGTTTTAAATTTTCATAAAACTTTAATCATTGTCGCTTAATCTCTAGTCAATCATCATAAATTGGCGTGGTAAGCGATATGTTACAGTTCAATATAAACTCACAAAATGGCTCAATGCCACATATTCGTGTAGAGAATATTCAAAAGAGATTTAATCAATTTATTGCTTTAGATGGTGTTTCTTTAGAGATTAAACAAGGCGAGTTAGTCTGCCTATTAGGGCCTTCTGGATGTGGAAAAACCACATTATTACGTTGTATTGCCGGATTAGAAACACAAGATCACGGTAGTATCTTTAATTACGATAACAACATCTCACACCTTCCCCCTCAAGCCCGTGACTATGGGATCTTATTTCAGTCCTATGCATTATTTCCTAACCTGACGGTACAGCAGAATATTGCGTATGGTTTAGCCGGTCAGCCTCGTAATATGATTAAAGATCGCGTTAATGAAATGCTGGAGTTAGTTGGTTTACAAGACCGAAAGAAAAAATATCCAGGAGAATTATCTGGCGGTCAACAACAGCGCGTGGCATTGGCTCGTGCTTTGGCTCCTGCCCCTTCTTTACTATTACTGGATGAGCCAATGTCGGCATTAGATGCACAAGTGCGTGAACATTTGTGTGTGGAGCTACGTAATTTACAGCAAAGCTTAAATATCACTACGCTAATGGTCACTCATAATCAAGATGAAGCCATGCTGATGGCCGATAGGATAGCTGTAATGAATAACGGCAAAGTTGAGCAGTACGGCAGTAGTGAAGAGATTTACAACCATCCACAAACACCATTTGTTGCAGAGTTTGTAGGAAAAGGTAACTGGTTACCTTTCAATAGAAATCAGCACGGTGAGGCGATGATTGGCTCACGAGAAGTCCAATTAAAACATACTGCAGTACCTCATAATCAAGGGCGTCTCTTTTGTCGACCTGAATCAATCAAAATTAACCCAATACAAAACAAACATAATCAATACGATGCCAATATACAAAATGTGGTGTTTTTGGGAAGTCGTTGCATTATGAAGTTTGAATTAGACCATTTACCGGGACATTTATTACAAGCCGAGATCTCTGCTGCTGAGCTACATAGTATTCAAAACGGTAAAGTTAAAGTGACTTTACCGGCTAATGAACTACACATATTTGCGTAAGGTAGCGAGATAATGTCAGTGATAGTACCTACCAAATCTATTAATCGTTTAGATAGTTTGTTTGTTGCTGGTGGTAAGTTATTTATTATTTGCTTACTTACTCTTGGGGTTTTATTGCCTTTATTGGCTATTTTCTGGCGAGGTTTTACGCCTGATATATCACAAGGTGGTGGTTTTCAGGCTGCCATTGATTTGTTCACCAGTGCTAATTTTCTGTGGTTGGTGGGTAACAGTATTAGTGTTTCGTTAAGCGTTGCTGTTATTACGGTGCCACTGGCTTACCTGTTTGCTTATGCTCTACATCGCACCTTGATCCCTTTTAAATCCTTGTGGCGTGGAATATCACTATTACCCTTACTTGCTCCTTCTATGCTACCGGGTATAGCATTGGTTTATCTATTTGGTAACCAAGGGCTATTGCGTAGCTTACTCACAGAGAGTATTTATGGTTATTGGGGATTAGTGCTTGGTGAGGTGATCTACACTTTTCCTCATGCGCTAATGATTTTACTCTCCGCATTATCTATGTCTGATGCTCGTTTATTTGATGCTGCATCTAGCTTAGGGGCGTCTTCTTGGCGCACTTTTCGTAGTGTCACTTGGTCATCGAGCCGACATGGGATTTTCGCAGCATTGTGCTTGGTATTTACGTTAACTATTACTGACTTTGGTATTCCGGTTGTCGTCGGCGGAGATTATCAAGTACTGGCGTTAGAAGCCTATAAAGCCGTGCTTGGTCAGCAACAATTTGGCCGCGGTGCTTTAATCGGTATGTTGTTATTGCTACCTGCATTGTTGACCTTCGGTGTCGATGTTTGGTTACGTAAACGTCAACGTGATGCAATGAGCTCGCGTGCCCAATTCTATTTGCCAAAAGCTAATTTTCAGCGTGACACGCTTTATCTAATATTTGTGATGCTTATTTGCGCGCTGTTTTTATTGGTATTTGGTACGGCCGTTTACTCCTCTTTTATTCAGTTCTGGCCTTATAACTTATCGTTTTCGTTACGTCATTATAATTTTGAAGGATTGCCCGGGGGCTGGCTCGCCTATACCAACAGTATTATTTTGGCATTTTACACTGCCACTATCGGCTGTTTTCTGATCTTTATGGGCGCTTACTTAATAGAGAAAACGGCTTCTCACTCTTGGCTTAACAATCTGCTACGTATGTTAAGTTTTGTACCGATGGCCGTTCCGGGGTTAGTGTTGGGATTAGGGTATGTATTTTTCTTTAACTTACCGAATAATCCACTGAACTTTTTATACGGCAGTATGGTGTTATTAGTGCTGTGCTCCATTGCACACTTTTTCACTACCGCCTATATGACTGCGAGCACGGCACTGCGCCAGTTAGATAAAGAATTCGAGGCTGCTTCATTATCCTTAAAAGCGCCTTTATATCGTCACTTTTGGCGTATCACTATTCCTCTTTGTTTGCCGGCATTATTAGATATTTATCGTTATCTATTTGTTTCTGCTATGACAACGGTTTCCGCGGCGATCTTCCTTTATAGCCCAGACACTATTTTAGCCGCGGTTGCGGTATTGAATATGGATGATGCTGGCAATATTGGTGGCGCGGCGGCTATGTCGACATTGATTTTAACCACCTCGGCAGGAGTTTCGATATTGTTATCTATTGCTTCGCAAGGTGTTCTTCGCCGTACACAAGCGTGGCATCAGCGTGAAGCTAAACAATAAATTTAAAGGTTTAATTCTCTCACATAGCAATACTAGGAAAATCGCATGATGTTAAAAAAACTGATACTTGCCACCAGCTTATTATTCTCTGCGGGAACGGTCTTTGCAGCGACTGAAATTACGGTATACACCGCAATAGAAAGTGAACAATTACAAGCTTATAAACAAGCATTTGAGGCTAAATATCCTGATATAAAAATAAAATGGGTAAGAGATTCAACGGGGATTATCACCGCTAAATTATTAGCAGAAAAAGATCGTCCTCAAGCCGATGTTGTGTGGGGATTAGCTGCATCAAGTTTAGCAATATTAAAAGCGCAAAATATGCTTGAGCCTTATGCTCCGGCGCAGTTAGATGATATTGATGTGAAATTTCGTGATAGCAACAACCCGCCAACTTGGGTTGGTATGGATGTCTGGGCGGCAACGATTTGCTACAACACGATAGAAGCACAAAAATTGGGGTTATCTAAACCCACTTCTTGGCAAGATCTCACTAAGCCTGAATACAAAGGCAAAATCGTTATGCCAAATCCGGCATCATCAGGCACTGGGTTTTTAGATGTAAGTGCTTGGTTACAAATATTTGGTGAACAAGAGGGTTGGGCATATATGGACAAGTTGCATCAGAATATTGGTCAATATGTTCATTCTGGCTCCAAACCCTGCAAAATGGCTGCATCGGGGGAATACCCGATAGGCATATCCTTTGAATATCCGGCGATCCAATTGAAACGACAAGGGGCACCACTAGACATCATATTACCGCAAGAAGGATTGGGTTGGGATATTGAAGCAACGGCGATAATCAAAGGAACTAATAAGCGAGATGCCGCGCAAAAATTGGCTGATTTTTCCGCCTCAAAGGAAGCGATGAAGCTTTATAGTGCTAATTTTGCTGTATTAGCCAATACCAGTGTACCCGTAAGCCAAACAGAATTACCTCGCGATTATGCTCAACGTTTAATTAAAAATGATTTTATTTGGGCTGCTGAAAAGCGCGACACCATTTTAACTGAATGGCGTAAGCGCTATGACGGTAAGAGTGCAAAATAATTATTTTTTACTTTATTAATTAATAGATAGGGTGCGATGCACTCTATCTTGTTTAGGGTGTCATATGAAATTTGATATTGCGGTTATTGGTGCGGGCATTATTGGTTTATCTCATGCGTATGCAGCGACTCAGCGAGGTTTACGTGTTGCTATTTTTGAGCGCAGTTACACGCCTGTGGGCGCTTCTGTACGTAATTTTGGTCACGGATTAATTTTGGGTCAAGCGCCGGGAAAAATGCTAGATTTAGCGAAAAATAGTCGTGAAATTTGGGCAACTATGGCCAAACAGGCTAAATTTTTAACGCGTCAAAAAGGGACTTATCTATTAGCACGTACACAATCTGAGCAAGCTGTTCTTGAAGCCTTTGTCGATGGTCGAGCTAAAACCTATGGTTATGATTGTGAATTACTTTCTAAAACACAATTAGCCACGGTTTATGGTGGTCAATTGCAACACCATAAAGCGGCGTTGCATGGCAAAGAAGATCAGGTGCTATTTTCGCGAGAAGCGATCCCACAGTTAGCGGCTTATTTAGGCAGCTTAGCTAATGTAACGAGTTATTTTTCCACATTAGTACGGGATATTGATGTAGATACGGGGACATTGATCACCAGTAATGGCACATTTAGTGCAGAAAAGATCATTGTCTGCTCAGGGCACGATTATCAAACATTACTGGCTGACGAAATAAAAAAGCTTGATCCTATAGTTTGCCGCCTGCAGATGTTGCGAGTGACAGCAGAGCAAAATATTGGATTGGCGCATGCGCTAATGACGGGATTAAGTTGTACTCACTATGGTGCATTTGCCGATTTACCTGAGGCACAGGCTTTAGCGAAAGAAATTAAAATGCAATCGCCGTTGATTGAGCAGTATGGTATTCATTTATTAATTACCCCGACTCCTTATGGCGATCTTATTATTGGTGATTCTCACGAATATAGCTTAGATGCACAGCCCTTTAACAGCGAAGAGGTTGATAACCTCCTGATAGAGTTAGCTGAGCACACATTAGGTTGTTCGGTTCAAGTAAAAGAGCGTTGGCAAGGGGTTTATGGGGCAAAAGGAAAGGAGCCGATTTCAATTTTAACGCCGAGTGAAAAAGTCACTGCAGTATTGATGCGAACGGGTTTAGGAATGAGTGTTGGGCCTGGTTTAGGTGAACAGAATATTCGTCAACTATTTGATTAATCTTGCATTAGGGATGTGAAGTTATTTTTTAA
>NZ_GG668582.1:168563-187951 GCF_000160755.1 Proteus mirabilis ATCC 29906 | reverse complement strand
TATTCAGGTTACGAAGAGAGAATAAAAAAGAGATGTCTATTTTTTACACATCTCTTTTGCAATAACATATTCATTTGGTGCAAAAGCAGATGATTTATAACAACTAAAATAGCCTTTAGAGGTTAAATCGAGACCGACATAAATTGAAAAGAAAAAGCTAAAAACGATACCAACTATTGCTATTCCTGCGCATATACCAGCTACTTTATTGTTCATTCTTTGTGTTTTTTTTGTGTATCCACAAATAAAAATTAGATAAGAAAAATAGATAATCAAAGGGGCTGCAAAAAAAAACAACCCTGTTTGAAATGAGAATAGAATTCTATCTTTCATCATAAAATAATTTTTGTAGTAGATTATGGAGTCATAGAAACAAAACAAAGCTAAAGAAAAAAGGAATATTGCAATTAAATACATTTTTAGAGAGTTTATTTTAACCATGACTAAAGTTTCCCTACTTTTCAGTTTTTAGCAAAAATTAAAACGTAAATAAAATGACCATATGATATATATAACAGTGATTGTAACATAACCCCATCTTAGTTTTTTATTTTTTTCTTAAAAAAAATAATAAAATACAAGGTGTTAATATCAATATAGGCTCAGTAGCATATCTGACTATGAAAACTATTAGTACACATTATCAGATTTAAGAGATATCTATTTTTTACACATCTCTTTTGCAATAACATATTCATTTGGTGCAAAAGCAGATGATTTATAACAACGATAATAGCCTTTAGAGGTTAAATCGAGAGCGACATAAATTGAAAAGAAAAAGCTAAAAACGATACCAATTATTGCTATTCCTGCGCATATACCAGCTACTTTATTATTCATTCTTTGTAACTTTTTTTTGTATCCTAAAATAAAACTATAATATGAGAAATAGAGTATTAGAGGCGTTGCAAAAACTAAGAGCCCTGTTTGAAATGAGAATAAGATCCTATCTTCCATTAGAAAATAGGTTATGTAGTAACTTGTTGATATATAAATTGAAAAAATGGCTATAAATAGAATTGCAATAGAAGATAATATCAATTTTACTGGTTCTATTTTTATCAAAACTAAATTTCTCCCATTGAGAAAGATGGCGTTGGGGGATAGGGAAGGTCAGTTTTCAGCAAAAATTAAAACGTAAATAAAATGACCATATGATATACATAACAGTGATTGTAACATAACCCCATCTTAGCTTTTTATTTTTTTCTAAAAAAAGTAATAAAATACAAGGTATTAATATCAATATAGGCTCAATAACATATCTACCATTGAGTGGCAGTTGACAAAGATTATCAATATCACCTTCACCAATCATCCATTCATAGTCAGATATGGAAAGAATATTAATCAATATTAATAAAAAAATAAAATATAGAAATATAAAAGTGCGAAGTATTATTTTCATATTAAAGAATACCTAGATATATCTTTATATTCTCTATTGACCAATTACGCCCATTACTGCTTTATTGGGCGTTGGTATTGGATAATAGTTACGGCTTTTGATTATTAGCGATCTTCTGATTAATATCTTCTATCACCGCAGGTAAATTGGCAAGGGTATCAATAATATAATGAGCACCAGCGGTACGTAGTTTATTTTCAGCAATGCGCTTACGGTTTTCTATTTCTGCCTGTTCCATTGTTTGATATTGTTCAAAGGTGGCACCAAACTCATTGCCTGAAACAGATAACCCGACAGTCCACATACCGGCATTTAACCCTTCGGCAATACCTGTTACTGCATCATCGACTTTAACACAGCGTGCTACACTCATTACACCCAGTTCAATCACATTCTTTAACGCCATCCAAGGGCCTGGGCGAGAGCCGGCGGCAATTTCATCACTAGCAACCACGCAATCAGGCTGATAACCATATTCAGCGGCTTTCGGTACTAATACATCCATGACGGCTTTAGGATAACCAGAGCAAGAGCCGATTTTAATTCCTTGTGCTCTTATGGTCGTGATAGCCTCAAGTGCTCCTTCAATCGGTTTAGCAAAATGTACCACTTGTGCAATTTGTAACGGCATAAAGGTGCGATAAATATGCTGTGCCTCTTCTTCACTTGGTGGGTGACCAAATTGGGCTGTCCAGCGAGTGCGAATATTAGGCTCGTTAAGTAAAGCACGAATATGATCGATTTTCCCCATCCCCATCGGCCCTCGTGCTTCTGATAAACTTATTTTAAAGTTAAAGGCTTGAGCAAAGGCATCGACAAAAATTTGTGTGGGGGCGAAAGAGCCAAAATCGACTACTGTACCAGCCCAATCTAAAATTACTGCTTCAACCGATTTATTCATATGTTTAGACCTACTATGTGAAATCATTATTAACGGCGAATGGGGAGAATGTAGAACATCCTACCATTAAAAAAATGGGTTATTGTGATGTCAATTTTAAGGGGGATTTATGACATAGGTATGTCATCACAATAAATTCCACCGCAAAAGTAGCTTGGCTCTCAACATTAGATACTAAAAAAAGTAAATAAAACTAATATAAAACACGATTTTAAGATCATCATTTAACGCATAAAAAAAAAGAGTGATTTTATTTATTAATCAATAAATTTTATTAGATAAGATAAAATACCTTTTATTATCATACATATTTTATATTGTATGATAAATTTATTACCGAGTTTTATTGTATTGTTCTTTTATCAAATAAAATTGAAAATAAATGTTTTTATTTTAATAATAGAGCGATTTTTCTTAATCCAGTGTGTTAAAAAATTCTTTTATTGGTTTTATTGTTTGTTTGATAAAAAATAATTTGGTTTTATTTTGTTTTTTTAGGTTTTATCAAAAAATAAAATAAATCTATTTAAAATAATGCTCTCTAAAAACAAGATAAAATAGTAAAAAGTATTTTATCTTAAACCTCTTTTCTATTTTTCAATGTTCTTATTAGCTTTAGATTATTTTATCTATTTCTATCATGTGATTTCTAGCAGATCTTATTCTATTTAATTAATTGTTATTATGGTTTTAAAAAATAGATGCAATCATATTAAATATATGTAAAGTTTAATGTGATGTCATTGATAAATAAATCCACATTTTATTTTAAGGCTAATGCTTTTTATCAAGCATTTTATTGCAGTTGATAAAGGCCATCTTGATTCAAATATCTAGCTAAAAAAGACAAATTATAATTACAAGAGGTAAATAAAATGCAACACACAATTAATTCACAATATGATGAAATGGTTGATTTTCTAAAGGAGTTAGTGAATATCGATAGCGGCTCTTATGATAAACAAGGGGTTGATACAGTCGCTGATCTTTTAATTCAACGCTACCAAAAATTAGGTTTTGTTGTTGAAGTATTTGAAAATGAACAACTAGGGAATAACTACCGTTTAGTTCATAAAGATGCCACAAACCCACAAATTTTTATTGCTGCACATTTAGATACCGTATTTCCTAAAGGCACAGTAGCAGAGCGTCCATTTAGTATCGATGGCTCCCGTGCCTATGGCCCCGGTGTTATTGATATGAAAGCTAGCCATGTTTTAACTTACTATGCGATTAATGCACTCAAACAAAGTGGCGATCTCTCTTATCAAAATGTTGAAATATTGCTTAACTGTGATGAAGAAATAGGGTCAAAAACATCGCGTCATTTAATTGAAAAATATGCCAAAAATAAAGCTTATGCATTAATTATGGAACCTGCTCGTGCGAATGGTGCCATTGTTAGCGCTCGTCGAGGTGTTGGAACTTATGAGCTGTTGATTGAAGGTAAAGCATCTCACTCAGGTATTGCGCCAGAAGCAGGAATTAGTGCTATTCAAGAGCTCTCATACAAAATTCAGGCTTTACATGCGCTTTCTCGCCATGATGAAGGTCTTTCCGTTAATGTCGGACTGATTTCTGGTGGTACATCTGTCAATACGGTTGCACCCCATGCACGAGCTGAAATCGATGTGCGTATTTCAACGGATGAGCAGGGTATTGAAATTGATAAGCAAGTCAGAGAAGTTTGTAGTCAACCTGTGTTAGCAGGGGTTAAATTAACGCTAAAAGGTGGCATTAATCGCCCTCCAATGGTGAAAACACCTGAAAGTGCCAATTTAATAGAAATCATTAAACAGCAAGCGGATTTAATTGGCTTAGCTATTGAAGATATTTCAACTGGGGGAGGATCTGATGCCTCATTTACTGCCGGTGTGGGCACACCAAGTGTTGATGGTTTAGGCCCTATTGGCGGCTATCAACATAGTGATAAAGAATATCTCGATTTACCGTCATTGACCGAAAGGACAGTGCTATTTGCAAATGTTATTAAGCGTCTGTCTCAATAAGGTGAATGTATGGAAAAGAGTAAAAAAATAAAATGGGCTATGCCTGATGCCTTTATTATTATTTTTGGCATCGTTATTTTAGCGGCCATCGCCACCTATTTGATCCCCGCGGGAAGTTATCAGCGGGAAACCGTTAATGGATTAAACCGCGTTGTCCCTAATAGCTTTAATTATGTTGCACAAAATCCAGCTTCATTGATGGATGTGTTTTATGCAATCCCTGTAGGGTTAAAACAATCTGCCAGTATTATTTTCTTGATCTTTATGATTGGTGGTGCGATTGCCATTTATGATCGCACCCGTGCTATTGATTCAGGTATTAATGCGCTTATTGTTAAAACCAAAGGTAATTATCAAGCTCTTATTATTACGGTTGCTTTTATTTTTGGTATGTTGTCATCCCTTGGGCTTGCGGCCAATGCCGTTATTGCGTTTATCCCTATAGGAATAGCCCTTTCGCGATCAATGAAACTTGATGCTATTACGGGGGTTGCAGTTGTTTATTTAGGCTATTATGCAGGTAATGCGGTTGGTGTATTAGATCCAACTATTTTAGGTACTGCACAAACATTAGCTGAAGTTCCTCTTTTTTCTGGTGTTATTTTTCGAGTTGTATTATTCGCTATCTTAATTGTTGTCACTATTGCTTATATTGTCTGGTATGCCAGACGTATTGCGAATGATCCAACGACCAGTTATATGTATGGAATAGCTAAAGATGATCCTGATTATGAACAGCCACACACTCAATCATTAGATAGCACCTTCTCATTGAGGCAAAAATTGAGTTTGGTGGTATTTATAGCGTTTATTGGATTGTTTTTATATGGTGCTTTTGAATATAAATGGGGGATTGAACATCTATCAGCCATTTTTATTATGATGAGCATTGTTGTGGCGGCTATGTTTAAAATTGCCCCTAATGACTATATCAAAACCTTTATGAAAGGTGCTCAATCTTTAGTGTATGGGGCATTGGTGGTGGGGATCGCCAGAGCGGTTATTGTTATTTTAGATGAAGGACGAGTGCTTGATTCTATTGTACAAGCCACATTAGTGCCATTACAGCAAACCTCTCACTTTTGGGGCGCTCAATTACTTTATTTCTTTAATTTACTATTTAACTTGCTAGTCACATCAGGAACGGGACAAGCATCGATTGTTATGCCTATTATGGTGCCTATTCTCGATATTCTTGATCTTACACGTCAAACCGGTGTCCTTATTTTAAAACTCGGTGATGGCTTTACCAATATTATTACCCCAACATCAGGTGTACTTATGGCGGTACTGGCGGTAGGTAAAGTGCCGTGGACGCGTTGGGTTAAATTTGTATTCCCTATTTTAATGATTTGGGTCGTGATAGGTATGGCTGCAATTGGTATTGCTACCGCAATAAGTTATGGACCAGTGTAGCTTTGTACTAACGGATTATTAACGATAAATAGGTTATTAAGTATAAATAAAGTGCCGTTTGTTTAGTTACAAACGGCCTTTTTAAACCAACCTCATGGTGTCATCAGTTGGTGTTCAAACCCTGTGACTAATTGCTCTAAGCCAAAATTAAAACGCATGGCAAAATCATCAGCAAAAAGAATTTCTCTTACTTGCCAAGTTTGAGGGTATTTATCACGTACAATTTGTTCAAAAGCGAGTCGTTTTTGCATTAAAATTTCACTATCAATAAGCGTGATAGCTTGCTGTTCAATGCAACACCCTAAAATAAAATAGAGTAAGGTCATCGACATATTGCTCGCTAACTCAGCAGATGCACCAGACTGCATAATTAAAGTAATAAGCGTATTGTTTATACGTAACACATTCTCAGAAATCACATAGGTTCCGGCAAAAACTCTAGCACCATCACGATGTTGTAAAAAAGCTTCTCTTAGCTCTGTTGCTAGACGTTTTAGATCCGCTTTCCAATCTTGGCTATAGTGAAAATCAACAGCGACTTCACTGACTATACGATCTGCCATTCCCTCAATAAGCGTTTGTTTATTATCAAAATGCCAGTAGAGAGAGGCGGCTTTTATATGTAATGCATCTGCCAGTTTTCGCATTGTTAAGCCTTCAATCCCTTCTTTTTCCAGCAAAGAAAGCGCCGTATCCAACACATTTAATCGATCAATTTTAGGGCTTTTCATAAATAATTCTCATTTTCCTCTTTTCTATCTAACAATGTTAGTTTAACATATTTATCAAACCTAACAATGTTAGATTAAAGCAAAAGTTAAATATCACTAAGCTTCGCTTAGGAGTAGAAAGATGGAAAATATTCAATCAAAAAAAAGAAAAAATCATGCAGTTAGTGATGGTTTATACACCTTGGATCACTGTGATATGTGTTGTTGCGTTTATTGGTATAGCGACTGCAGATTGGGATCGCTGGTGGAGTGATGCTCGTTATCAAACAACAGATAACGCTTACATAAAAGCGGACTCAACGATATTGAAATCACGAATGACTGGGTTTATTTCTCAGATTAATAAAGAGGATTACCAAGTAGTAAAACGTGGTGAGGTCATTGCTGAAATTAATAAGAAAGAACAAATATTAAATCGGCAAGCGGCATTAGCAGAGTATCAAAAAGCCCAATTAGCTTTAGATAATCTCACTGAAGAAATTAAAGAATATCAATTAAATATTGAGAAATTAGCTAATCGTTATCAAGCATCAGTTATTGATGTTATCCAAGCTAAGCGCAGTCCAATGTTGCGTAAAGATTTAATTAATAGTGGGGCAATCACACAACAAAATTATTTAGATGCTCAATCTGATTTGCAACGTTTAATGAAATTACAAAGTGCTGCGAAAAATGAGTGGGATCAGGCTAAACAAGCACTGGTATTACTAAAATCTCAAGAAAAAATACGTCTGGCACAAAAAGATATCGCTCAAACACAGTATCAGCAGGCTGAAACGGAGCTTTCATACGCGACTATTAAGGCTCCTTTCGATGCGCAATTAAATAAAATAAAAGTCAATATCGGTAGCCTTGTGACTGCGGGTAGCGAAATTGTGACTTTAACACCGATTAACAATGTATACATTATTGCCAATTTAAAAGAGACACAAATAAAAAAAGTACAGCCAGAACAATCTGTTGCTATCAAAGTTGATGCTTTTCCTACCGATGTTTTTTCAGGAAAAGTGAGATATATCGGCGCACAAAGTAGTGGTGAATCAGCTCTTATTCCTGCTGATAATGCCAGTGGTAATTTTACTAAAGTAGTACAACGTATTCCGGTTTATATCACGCTCAATAGTGATAACCGACACTTAGCTAAATTAAGAGCGGGTATGTCTGTGCAAGTGAAAATTGACACAGAAAGCCTTCCTGTAGAGGAGGAGGGGGATCGCAGTGATTAAATTATTATCAGCAGCACAAAATCATCGTCCTATTTTTGTTGTTATGGCTGTTTTTACCGGGGCTATTTTATCAACACTCTTTGTACGTATGTTTTCTATCTCGTTAGCGGATTTAAGAGGCGTGTTTGGTTTAGATGTTGCCCAAGGATCTTGGTTGAATGTGGCTCTTAATATAGCTCAATTGATCAGTATGACTCTTGTACCTTGGTTTATGGTGGTTTATGGCGCAGAAAAAATATTAATCAGCGCGAGTTTTATCCTTTTTTGTTGTGGATTAGCGGTTCCCATAATAGGACAACAGATTGGTTTTGGCGGACTTTTTATTGCTCATTTTATGATTGGATTTTGTATCGGAGTTTATTTGCCGATGACGATTTCATTAGCCTTAAAAAGTTTAAATCCCAGTGTTTGGCTAATCGTTATGGCGGCTTATAGCTTACGTGTTTCTGTAGGAATGGATGCGGGAGTGGGGATCTCAGGAGAATTTGTTGACATATTGAATTGGCGTTGGATTTATTGGTTATCCGCTATTTTCACCTTAGTCATCCTATTTTTTACCTGGTGGGGAATGCCACTCTCACCTATTAATAAATCATTGCTCGCTCAAAGTGATTGGGGAGGAATGGCGCTTAAATGCTTAGGATTAACGCTATTATATATTGGTGTCGTTCAAGGTGAATTATTAGGTTGGTGGGATTCTGGGCTGGTCGTGTCTTGCTTAATCGGTAGCGCTATACTGATGGGGACATTTATTATTAGAGCTTATATTTATAAACAAAGCTTTGGCCACTTAAATTGGATCAAAGATAGTAATTTACGGCTCTGCTTTATTATTGCCTGTTTATATGGCTTTTTGATGTTACCTAATTCGTTATTTATACCTTCATTTTTGAGTGTTGTTGGTGGGTTGAAACCACTACAAATAGGTCAAGTTACCAATCTTGCCTTCTTTATCTATCTATTATGTAGTCCAATAGCTATTTTTCTTGCACGGCGTTTAGAGCCACGATTAATGATGTTAATAGGTATTATGATTATTGGAGGTGCATGTTTAATCGGTCATCAAATTGATTATCAGTGGCGAGCTAATGATTTCTTTATTGTCATATCTATGCAAGCAATGGGGGAATGTTTGCTACTTATCGGATTAATTGCCTCATTTGTTACTAATATCAAGCCACAAGAAGCGTTACATTTAGGGGCATATATTTCGATAGCGAGAGTATTAATGCCAGCCCTTGCAGGAGCTATTATCAATACTTATTTGAGGATCTCATATGATACTCATTATGATTTGTTAAGAGGATACATACAAACTGGTGAGCAAAAATTAGCAGGGAATATTGCTGAACATTATCAAACAACGATGGCATTAGTAATAAGAGAAGCACATGTTGCCTCTTTTATTGATGGTTTTGATTTGATTATGCTCTTGGTTATTTTAGGTGCTCTTTGTATGTCATTTTTAAAATCGTCACCAGAAAATCCGGTAGTCCCAAGGCTAGTAAAATAAAAAACTGCCTGTTTTAGTACAGGCAGAAAATAAAATAAGAATAATATAATAGGAGAGAAATATTCTTGTTACATCAATATGATGAGTGTAAAAATTAATTGTATGATTTAAATAGTGATTGATTACCTGCTTTATCAAAAGCAATGACTTGATAAGGTTCTTTATAGTCCCCAGCATACATACCTAAGCTACCCGCTGGCATACCTGCAACAGCAATGCCTGTTTGCTTTTTATCCATTAAGTCTATATTTTTTAAGCTATCGATAGGAATATGTCCGACTAAGTCTTTGCCTTGGTATGTTGCATAGTGACAGCTTAATAAATTATCAGGGACTGCTGCTTGCTGATATTTTTGCATTAATTCTGTTTCAGAGACAATATTGACATTAACATCAAAGCCCGCTTCTTTTACACCATCAGCCCACAAATTACAGCAACCACAATTTTCGGTTTTATAAACTTCAACTACAGCATGATTTGCCGCTTGTACAGTACCACTAACCGTTGACAATACTAAGAGAGAGGGAAAAAGTAATTTTTTCATCATGTATTCCTTATAGATACGAATACAGAGAACAATAATCTTTCCCCCTACAGGAAGGTCAATTCAAATAAAGTATAAGCGTGTAGATTTTTGTAAAAATAAATATGTAGGGTTAATAATATAAATGTCTACATAAATAAAAAAGCCTTGATATAACATGTCAAGGCTTTATATATTAATTATTTTAATTATTAACTTTCATTTTAATATCACCTGCTAATTTAAATCCATAACGACTTAAAGGTGATATTTTTATTTCTGTTAACTTTTCTTTTACATCAACTTTAATTTCTTCTTGAGGACGAATATAAAATTGACCAATACTATAACCGTTATTGCTTGGTAAAGAGCTAAAAGCGGGAGCCATACGAATAACTTGTTTACCATTATTCTTTAATATTAATTGATTATTGACTTGTTTTACTTCTAGATTTTTCCAAGGTTCACGTTCTATGGTTAACCCTTTTGGAATAATTAACATCGCAATATCTTGTCTGATAGGCATTTTTGTTGAATTGACCTTTGCAACACCAATACCTTGGAAAGAGGCTTTTAAAATTTGTTCATCATCAAATTCAATACCGTCTTTTAAAATAAAATTAATATTCTGACTTTGATCTGGCTCTATTCTTGTAATAGGTGGAGTTATAATAATATTTTTTGCTATTTCGTGTTGTTTATCTAAATCGCTGACTTTTGTTGATAATAAAATAGGTTCACTACCCGTATTTTTAACATTAAAAATCTTTCTTGGCTCTTCTGAATCTAAAATAACAGTCATGGTTTCCAATTGAAAACTAGCATGAGAAAAATGACTTATTAATAGAATGAGAAAAATCATTCCTTTTAGTATTTTCATAATTAGACTATCCTCTTTGTATTACTTACAAATTGCATCAACTTTTTCATATAAAAAGTCTGGATTAAATTCTTCTGGAACTGAATAATCAACAGAACAGATGTCACCATTATCTGATTTTACTTTTAGTGGTTTACCGATTTGCTCATTACTTATTATAACATTACCGTCCCCCATAATAACACCTATTAGATTTCCCTTATCATCAATAACACTATTTGCTGTATTAACAGGTTTACCATCTGGTTTTTTTATTTCTAATAAAACTTGCTTTATTGTATTGACGGGGATCTCACGAGAAAAAACAGTACCTTTTGCCAATGCAATATCAAAGGATGTTGTGCCTAACATAACATTGAGTGGTAAATTTTTAGTATTTAATAGAACAGTTGTTTTTTTATTTACAGGTAAGTTAGGAATAACGGCGGTACCAAAGTGATTAGTTATTGTCGTACCACCACCCATAGAGTTAACTAAAATACCAGATTGTCCTGGAACACGTAAAATACCGAAAGTATCTCCTAACTCCACAGGAGAAGTAGCAAATAATCCATCACTATAAGCAATAGCACCAGATGCTGTCAGCATCGCCGATTTTTGATTACTATTACTAAAGGAGCCTGTCGCACTAATTTGGCTGTAAGCGGTTGTTGCATTGATATTACCGCTAATATTCTTATCTTTACTGTCTTTATCAGCAGTTGCCCCGATAGAATATCTAAATAAATCATTATGATAATTACTATAATTTGTTGTTAAAGATGATGTTTTATAATGTTGGTATTGAGTACTAAATGATGATGAATTATTAATAGGTACGTTGATGTTTACAAATGTACGATCTTCAAAATTACTACTTTTTTGATAGCTAATATTAAAAGACATAAATGGAAATCTTTTTCCATAAGAAATGGTATTTGAATAATTGTCTTTTTTATCACCATAATATTGGCTATAGCTAAGGCTATAACTCAGTGATCCATAACGTTGATTTCCTAAGCTTAGAGATAATGAGCTTGATGTTTTTGTCTGATTATTAGCAAGATTATCATCTAATGGGTCTTCTATATTATCTATTTGTAGAGATTCATAGAGTGTGGAATAGTTGCGTGAACGATATATTGTTGATAAGCCTAGAGAGAATACTGATACAGGTAAACTTAAATTAGCATTTGCTTGGAAGCCATCACCTTTATTAGAAGAAGATGCATATTTAATACCAAAGCCAGTAGATAAAGGACGATGTTCACCAAAAACGCTATTTACGCTACCTACAATGGACTTATATTTTGATGATATTTCCATACCCCCTAGAAAATTATGATTTAAATAATTAATGCCACCTTCAAAACCGGTAATAAAAGGAGTATGTATGCGTTCATCACTTGAGTTTTTTCTATATTTCCCCATAAAAAAGTTAAAGCTGATACTACTCTGTGGATTTTTTAAGTCTTTATTTGATGTAATAACATCAAATTCTTGAATAGTACCATCATCTTGAATAACTTTGACATGTAATGGTTGACTTGATGATACACCACTAATGTTATTTAATTGGAAAGGGCCTGCAGGTATTATCGTTCTATATAACAATCGATTATTTTGTGTGACTTCAACGGTAGCCGGTTTTTCAGACATCCCAGTAATAGGAACTGTCAACTTACTGTTTTGATAGCTACTATCTGAATATAATTGAAAACCATTCATATCAGCACTATCTAATAACTCACTATTAGATGTAATTTGGCCTAATTGTAAAATGGCTTTGATGCGTTCTATTGTACGTGAAAGCGTTGTTTCATTAAATCTATAGTAAGTTTTCCCATCACCTGAAGAAAAGCTACTGTTATTACGTAAAATCCAATTATAAAAATTTATACCTGTTTTAAAATCACCTTGATAAAAATTCCTATTATTAGAGCCATTTAACTTCATACCATAGATTCTATAGTTGTTGAATACCCCTAAGCCACCATAGGTTAATTCATTACCATAGGCACTTTGATCGAAGTAATCATCATTAATAGTGATATCAATAGAGTTGTTATTTGGGTGATAGGTAATATCTGATTTAGGATATATCTCTAAAAAATCAGCACAATCTGAATTTATCTCTTTTTTTTTAATTTCAGCTTATCTA
This sequence comes from Proteus mirabilis ATCC 29906, assembly GCF_000160755.1. Lineage (GTDB taxonomy): Bacteria > Pseudomonadota > Gammaproteobacteria > Enterobacterales > Enterobacteriaceae > Proteus > Proteus mirabilis. Next base: position 175,204 of record NZ_GG668582.1, on the reverse strand, counting down.
TTAATTGATTATTTAAGCAAAGATTACCTGATTCATTAATAAGAATATTATCAGAATAGTTAAGGCTACTATTTACTATAATTGTTACATCATGATAACCAGGAAGAAAATGACTTCCTTCTTTAAAATAATCAGCGATTTCACTGCCATAACCAAGAGATTTAAGTGAGTCAATATCAAACTCGATATTTTTATTATCAGCTAATGCTAAATTATTGTTAATTAGATAAGCTAATAATAAAAATATCATTTTACGATATCGAAAATGCATAATGAACCCCATAGTAAAACGTCGCGTTTTTAAATTTTAAGATCCAAATGAAAAATCGAATAATAGAGAGCCTGAAAGTTCTCCACCATCGACAAGAGGGCCATTTGTTTCTTTTAAACTATAAATTGTTGGTGAAATTTTTAACTTTAATTGATAGTTATTCCCTTTCGAAGGTGTTACACCATCTTGACTAAATCCGTTTAGAGTGCCTATTTTTAATTGTGGGCTTGTTTTTATTATTCCAATATTATTTTCGTTATCTGTTTCATAAATATTAACATCAATGCCATCTACTGTTGCTTTTTCAATAGATACCTGGAAAAAACCAATCTTACCTGTTGTATTTATAGTGCCAAGGCCAAAATGAGTTTGATCATTATCTGTGGTTGTTCCCATTTTTTCATCTGCTTTTATTGAAAATAGTACAGGTGAAACAGGTGAAGGACAGCTTATATTTATTAATGTATAACGATCATCTAACTTATTATTTTCATTAGATTTAAACATATAAGCTTTAAGATTATGATACTCTATGGTTATATCTTTTTGTGACACAAAACAATCATCATTAAATGATGGTGCTAGATCGTTATAAATATCTGCAAAAGCAGATGTTGATACTAATGAAATACTTAAAAATGGTAAGGTAAAATAAAAAGATTTTATAATATTCATAATAACCTAAAGCCAGCTAGTGTAGTTTCTTTTTCTGATGTATTTAACTAATTCGACCTTTATAATAATTTTTAATTAATTATACGCTTATAGAAAATAAAAAACAGTCTTGTAATTTAATTGGTGATTTTAAAATGGATTTTTATATTCTATATCAAATCGGCTACTCTAAAATATATAGTCTATATAAGATAATTAATAAAATACTTTCTATATCTGATAATTTATAGAAATATTTAAATAAAAACGTAAGAAACCCAAATGATTTCTTACGTTTTTTTAATTAAATTCCGAATTGGAATGTTAATGTGGCTAAACCATCTAACTTAGCATCACCATCACTATTTTTTAGTGCGCTATTGATGGTTGGTGTGACTTCAAAATCTGCCGCAAATACTTGACCGTCAGCATAATCATTAGCATTACTACGAGCCCAACCTAATGAATCATTTTTTACTAGTGTCTTAGAAGTAGATCTGCCATATCTAGAATCCATTACATAGACTTTCTTTTCTTCACTAGTCAAATCTTCTTTTACTGTGGCATTTTTCATTGAAACTGTGTAGTAACCTACTTTAGTATCAACAGCCTCTTTTCCATCGACTGCCATCTTATAACTGCCTAAACCAAAATAAGAATCACCTTCTTTTTTTTCTGTCCCAGCTCTATTATCAGTAGGAGTAAAAGCTAGATAGGTTTTTGCATCACAAGTTACGACAATATTTTTTGATTGAGGCTCTAATGTTAAATCACCTTTTGCAGGGAAAAGGCCAGGAGTTACAGCAAAAGTATATTCAACAGTAGTTTCACTTGTTTCGCCATTGATGGTACAAGTTGGTGGTTGGATATCTCCACTTACTTTTAATTTAGCGGTTGGTGTCGCAGCGAAAGCGATACTACTTGATAAAGTAAGTAAAGAAATAGCTAATAAGCTTTTTTTGAACATATATCCTCCATGAGCGATATAAAACTATCTTAAAAAGATTATTTATAACCTCTCATATCGTTTGATTTTAAATAATAAAAATCTCAAGTTTTTAGAGTGACTCAAAGTATATAAAAATCATCTAAATAAGATTGCATTTATATATTATACTCGTATATATAAATATTAACACCCTTGGTTAAATTTTTCGCATTAATAATTTAACAAAAGATTAAATATAATATAATTTATCAGAAAATGATTTTCTTTATTTGATGGAGTTTCTATATTTTATACCTAAAATATAGGTTTTTTTCTTGATGGTTTTTTTTTGATATTATCGAGAAGGTTGTTTTTGTGGAAAATAAGAATGTAAGAAATTAGTTTAATTTCTTACATTCTATTTTAAATTAATTTAGATTAATTTAATTAAATTAGATACCAAATTGGAAAGCAAGAGTTGCTAAACCATCTAATTTAGGTTCACCTCCGCTATTTTTTAGTTCACTATTGATAGTTGGTTTGATTTCGAAATCAGCTGCAAATACTTCACCGGCAGAGAAATCGCTAGAGCTTTTAGCCCACGCAAACACTTTTTCTTTTTGAAGACTTTGAGAACTGTTTACAGCACCATTGTAGAATACAGAAACTTTAGCTTCTTCTGCATCAGCAGTTGGTTTTACTGTCGCATTTTTCATGGTAATACCATAGAAACCTACTTTAGTATCTACAGCTTCACCCTCTTTGTTTGTTTCGTGGTGTGTACCTAAACCAAAGTTAGCCGCATTTGCTTCTAATTCTGAACCTGCTCTATCATCTGTAGGAACAAAAGCTAAATAGGTTCTAGCATCACAAGTAACAGTAATGTTGTGTGAAATTGGTTCTAATGTTAGATTACCTTTTGCTGGGAAAAGGCCTGGGCTAACATCGAATTTATATTCAACAGTAGTCTCACTTGTTTCCCCATTAACTGTACAAGTAGGGGCTTGAATAGTACCGATAACTTTTAGTTTAGCAGTAGGTGTAGCAGCAAAGGCAACACTACTTGTTAGAGCAAGTAAAGAAACAGCTAATAAACTTTTTTTAAACATACATCCTCCAGTGGAAGTATATATATATCTTAATTCGATACATATATACCTTTTTAATGCACTTTATTTTTTCAAAAATAATAAAATGCTCTCAACTTTTTAAGTTGCTTATTTATATTATTATCTTAATAAGAATACCTTACAAATAATTATACGCTGATAAAAAATAAAAAATAGTATTTATAATTAAATAAACTTTAAATGCATAAAAAAGATAATAATTAAATATTTTAATCTTAATAAGATAGTCATTAAATGTTATTTAAATCAAAATAAGATAATTAATAAATTACTTTCTTTGTTTGAGTATTTAAATACGAGTCTTATTATAATGAATGAAAAAACATATAATAAAAAGTGTAAGGTAATTGTTAAATACCTTACACTTTATTAATATTAAATACCAAATTGAAATGTCAAAGTGGCTAAGCCATCTAATTCAGCTTCGCCTTCGATTTTTTTCATTTGGCTATTAATGACGGGTTTGACTTCAAAGTCAGCAGCAAAAGATTTTCCTGCAACAGATGTCTTACCAGGCAAAGCCCAACCATACTCACTTTGTTTATGAATTAATGTATTAGGAACTGATGTCGTGGCGTTGTTAGATTTGATATAAGCTTTTTCAAACTTACTACCATCTTCTTTTTTGACAGTGGCATTGCTGATATTGATGGTGTAATAGCCTACTTTTGTTTCTGCATTTTTTCCATCATCTTTATTTTTAAATTGATAGTGACCTAAACCAAAGAAGGCTTCACTTTCTTGGCTCTGTGTTCCTAATCTATTATCTGTTGCAACAAAAGCTAAATAAGTACTTGAATCACAAGAAATAACAATGTTTTTTGATTGACCTGCTAACTTTAAGTCACCCTTTTCAGGGAAAAGACCTGGAGTGATATCAAAGTTGTAGATGATTGTGGCTTCTTGCTCTTCATTATTGATAGTACAAGTCGGAGGCTTGATCCTTCCTGTGATTTTTAATTTAGCAATAGGGTTAGCTGCTAAAGTAGTACCGCTGGATAATGCTAATAAAGAAATTGCTAATAAATATTTTTTAAACATACATCCTCCTATGGCGGTATAGTAATTTATCAAATTATAGCCGTCATTTTTTGATGCGTTTTGTTTTTTAAAAAAAATATTTAATAATTACGTAATTTAAGTATTTTTTCTTACTTAAAATAAAAACAATCAAAAAAGCTTTTGTGGCGGAGATAACAATAAAATGGTGGCGCTATATTGTTCATAGTTCAATGGTAAATTGATGAAGGAAGCATCAATGGATAAGGATAAAAGAAGGGAATAAATAAAAAGACACATAATGTTTTAATCTTTATGTGTCTTTTTAAAGAGTATAGTTATTTAACAATGCTCAGTTGTTTTACATCGATTTCAGTACTTGTCCACTCTTTATCGATCTTACCTTCAATTTTTACGGTATTCTCAGGCGTAACGGTTTGACCACGCCATCTTTTTTGGTCTATTTCAACATTAATAGCACCTGTTGTGTCTTCAAAAACATAAAGCTCATCACCAATTTTTTTGGTGATTTTGCCTGTTAAGATAACCCAAGTATCATCTGAAAGTGTTTTTGCTTTAGCAACGGTCGTTTCGCTAATTGAAGGGCCTTTAAATCCACCTTGCTCTGTGGTGGTGATAGCGCTTTGTGGGGCAACAAAACCACCACTATTTTGTTGGTTTGAATTGGCTTGAGATGCAAAAGCCAATGTACTACCAATTAATAAAACTAGTATTTTTTTCATAATAGGCTCGCTTATTGGTTTAAACATTCACTTAGAGATAGATTAATTCTAGTTCAATTCTTCCTATAAAAATGCATATTAAAGTAAATATTGGTATTAATATATCAATTTTATCAACTTGTTATTGATAAATGATGGTGTAATTATTTCATTTTATTATTTCTACTACACGGCTTTTCCGACGAATGATTTTTCTTGCACACCAAGCATAAAGCAACCCAGAGATAACGCCCGCGATATGTGATTCTGTAGAAACCCCTAATTGCCCGGGGATTAATCCATAAGCCATAGAGCCGTAATAAAACAGCACAAATAAGGCGATGACGATATCGATAATTTTATGGCGAGTAAAAGCATGGGCAATTAGCAGTGACCATAATCCAAAGATCCACCCACTTGCACCGACATGAATAGCGTTACGCCCAAATAACCAAACTAATAACCCACTGATGATAATGATAAAAATACTTGAATAGCAATATTCTCGTAATGACTGTGTCATCAATAAAAAGCTAAGTATAAGAAAAGGTAATAAATTACTAAAAAGGTGAGACCATGAGCCATGAATAAAAGGTGAAATAAAGATACCGAATAAACCTTCGCTGCTTCTTGGAATAATACCATATTGAAGAAGATGGACTGGGAAGAGGCTCCCTATAATTTGTAATAAGAAAAGAAGGATAGTTAAACCACTGAGAATATAAATTCTTCTTTTTAGCCAGAGACGATCCATAACGATAAGCCTTTATTGTAGGTGATAACCTTTATTTCTGAATCTACTGTAAAGAGAAGAGCCTTTCTGTTAGATGGCTCTTCTTCTATTATATTCAGTCTAATAAATTTAAGCAGGCAGCACCTCTTGCTCCACCCGCATCACCATAACGTGCTTTTTCTATTGTTGGAATTTGTGTATTACCGTATACACAATGTGAGAGATAATCCGGTAATAAGGTATACAGTGCGTCAAATTGTGATAAACCGCCACCAATAACAATTAAATGTGGGTCAAGTACAGTCAGAATATTGCTAAGGTAAATGGCTAATACTTTCATATAGCGGTCAACATGCTGTTGGGTCTGTTCATCGCCTTGATAATATTGTGCAACGATATCCACCGCTCTTTGTGGTGAGCCATTAAAGGCTTTATACATACGTTCAAAACCACGACCAGATAAATAAGTCTCAAAGCAGGCTTTTCTACCACAACCACACAATATTTTTGGCATGGTCTCACCAATCACATTATCAGCATCTACATTAAGATTCATGTGACCTATTTCACCGGCAATACCATTTTTACCAGAGAGTACTTTGCCATCAATGACAAAACCACCGCCAACACCCGTACCTAATATTAAACCCAGTACTGAAGGATAATGACGAAATTCAGGATCCCATGCTTCTGATAAGGCAAAACAGTTAGCATCATTCTCAACTTTGACGGGGCGTTCAAGAATATTAGCCAGATCGTGGATCATCGGTTTATATTTGGCAGCAGGCACGTTGGTGGTAAATACAGTTCCTTCTTTTGCATTGACGATGCCAGGAACACCGATACCTATTTTTCCTTTACAGCCTAAATCATTATCAGCTTCTAAAGTGAGTGTTTTAAAAACATTTAATAGAGCTTGATAATCATTCTTTGGCGTTGGTACACGTTTTTGCCATACTTGAGTAAGATCTTTATCAAAAACGGCGAGCTCGATTTTTGTGCCGCCCATATCAAAACCATAATACATATCAGTCTCTTAGTTATCCTGTAAATGTAATCCGTAGCTTAATTAAATAGAGAAGAAGCTATGGTGCTTAATGGTCATCACTTCAGTTAACGCGTTTTTTCTCTGTCTATTACTTCCACAGATTATAAGATTTATCACTATTTATTAAAGATAGCATAGAAACAATCGTAGATAAGC
>NZ_GG668582.1:69887-168513 GCF_000160755.1 Proteus mirabilis ATCC 29906 | reverse complement strand
GCATTTTGTGATCTTGTCAGGAGGTGAAACGTTTTTTCTAACCCCATTTTTAATAGAAAAAACTATCATAAAATGACTAGTTTTTAGGTTTTAATAAAGAAAATATGGATTAATATGATAGGAATACTCTTAAAAGGAGTGGTTCCGAAAATGTTATCGTTAACATTATATCTAAAATAGATGGTTGTTATTTGATGTATTTTTATTAGTATAAAAACGTAGTTAAGTGCTATTTAATGATATAAAAAAACAAAAATATACGTATTAATACTTGTATATAGTAATAGTATCTACAAGGTGTGTATTATTTATTATAAATCAGTCAGTTAAAGATTCATTGTTATTATAGTGTTAAAGTTAATTAATGTATTCGTATCTAGTATATTTATTCTTTTTATTAAGTATTATTAACAATATTATTTAATACGTAAAATATAATCTTGGTTAATTATCCTGATTTTATGGTTAATGATAGTTGTTTTTCCTATTAATAAACAATAAAGAATATTGTTATTAAATCATCTCTTTTAAGTTATTTTTTTTAGATTATCTTAATGGGTCTGAATAAATAAAGTTATTTTCTTTTTATAGCATGACAATGTGTTAGCTACTCTATGAAAAAAATACACTTTTCGCTTATAAAAATGTGTCTTTTTTTGATGATGATCAACACAAAAAAACAACATCGCATTTTGCTTTGTGAGCCATATTTTACATTTAAAAAAGATCAGTAGCTGAAAAATTTCATATTACTTTTCTCAATGTTTTTTCTTCTTAGAATAAATTATATTACAAGGTAATAATTACAGGATTTTATTTTTATAAAATTTATACAATTTGTTATTAGTTTTATTACGTTATTAGATGGGGAATTAACCTGCTTTTTTACGTTAAAAAGAGACTTTTTTTTTGTGTTTTTCATTAACATTGTATTAAGTAAAAATACACAGTTAGATAAAATAAAATACAATCTGAGCGAAAAATAGTTATTTTGAAGGCGTTGTATTTCCTATTAAAATAATTATACAATTCAAATTAAATAATCATTACTTACAATTAGACAGTGTCTTTTTTATTAGATGAAATATTTTACAAGTAAAATTACTCTGCATGATTTAGGTTTGTATAAATAAATGAAAGTTGTCCTGCAACTCTTAGGTGTTAGCTTTTAAATAAGCTTATTTTAATTGTTTTTGTATCCTTATCTTGGTGAGGTTTTTAATTGTTTGACAAGGTATTAGGTGCGATTATTTAAGGGTTCATATTATGTATGATGATATAGATAATTTAAAAAATAAGTTTCAGGAAGAGGGGTTTACTTTTCAAGATTTCTCTTCTCAAACGACAGGTAATATAGCCTGTAATATTAGTAATAGTGTTATAAATCAACAGGATAATAAAGACTCCCTATCAGGGGATAATGAAGAGTTCTTGAATATATCTAAAGTTAAAAAGAGACAAAAACAAACAGCTAATATAGCGACTTCTCTTTCTTATTCACAAGATTTAGCCTCGGAAGTAAAAGAAAAAAATAGAGTTAATAAGCAAAGTAAGTGTTTGCTAGATAATCAGTTATTTGAAAAAAAAACCACAGATAAGTGCCTAGTAAATGAAAAGCTCTCATTGCAAAAGATATTTTTATTTATTGCATCAGCTAATTAAACAAGCTCTTAAATATAAATAATATTGACTTATGTCAATTTATAGCTATTGGTATTTTCTTTTTTTAAAAGAATTTATTGGTCTATCGTACCAAGAATGAATTTTTTCTTAAAAAAGAAAATAATAGCAATGGCAAGGTATGGGGTTATGAATAAATTATTTAAACTATTAATAACAGCTTTTTTATTAATAACAATGTTTTCGCTTATTGTTATGCCAATGAGTGCTAAACAACAATATATATTTGGAATAATTAATATTCTGCTGTTATTTATTATTGGCTCTAAAAAATCAAAAAAACGATTATTAACAATGATTTTTTTATCATTGTTAATGTCTACACGTTATCTGTATTGGCGAGCAACCCACACACTTAATTTTAATACCTCTATTGAAGGGATATTGGGTACAGGATTATTTTTGGCTGAGATCTACTCTTGGATTATTTTAGTTTTAGGTTATTTCCAAACAGCTTGGCCATTAAATAGAAAAATAGCGCCATTACCAAAAGATATCTCGTTATGGCCAACAGTGGATATTTATGTACCCACATATAACGAAAGTTTAGATGTGGTACGTGATACGGTTTTAGCTGCACAAGGTATTGATTATCCAAAAGATAAAATGAAAGTTTATCTTTTGGATGATGGTAGCCGTGAAGAGTTTAAGCAATTCGCCAATGATGTTGGTGTGACTTATATTGAGCGTGAAGAGCACGATCACGCTAAGGCAGGTAATCTAAATCACGCAATGGCATTAACTGATGGTGAGCTTATTTGCGTCTTTGATTGTGACCATATCTCTACCCGTATATTTTTACAGGCAACGGTGGGTTATTTCCTTGAAGATCCAAAATTAGCTTTGGTGCAAACACCACACTATTTCTATTCACCCGATCCTTTTGAACGTAATTTAAGTGCCGCCAAAAACGGCCCTCACGAAGGTGCACTTTTTTATGGCCCTGTTCAACGAGGTAATGATAATTGGAATGCAACCTTCTTCTGTGGTTCATGTGCGGTAATGCGTCGTAGCGCCCTAGAAGAAATTGGTGGTATTGCGGTTGAGACAGTCACAGAAGATGCCCATACGGCATTAAAATTACAACGTTTAGGTTGGAATTCGGCATTTATTGATATTCCTTTAGCTGCAGGTCTAGCAACAGAGCGTTTAGCATTACATGTTAATCAACGTATTCGTTGGGCTAGAGGAATGACACAAATCTTTCGTGTTGATAACCCTATGTTAGGCCGCGGCTTAACGTTTCCTCAGCGGTTATGTTATCTCAATGCGATGATGCATTTTCAGTATGGGTTGCCTCGGATTATCTTTTTAACCGCACCTTTACTGTTTATGTTATTCAACCTCAATATTATCGCCTCTTCTGCCAGTATGATTTTTGCCTTTGCATTACCACATTTAATTATGTCGGTGTATGTAAACTCACGAAATATTGGTAAATATCGCTATTCTTTCTGGGGAGAAATCTATGAAACAGTGATGGCATTTAGTTTAGTACTGCCTACATTGCTCAGTTTAGTCTCACCTAAATTAGGTAAATTTAATGTCACTGATAAAGGCGATTTGCTTGATAAAAGCTATATGGATTATCTAACGGTACGCCCTTTGATTATTACTGCACTGCTTCTAGTTATGGGTATTTCATGGGTCATCATTCGTTATTTATTAAATGATTTTCAAGGCATCGACCCTTTAGTCATTGTATTGAATTTGGTTTGGGCAACTTATAGTTTATTTATTGTGTTGGCATCGATCGCAGTAGGTAAAGAAACACGCCAAATTCGTAAAAATACCCGCATTAAGGCATCACTTCCTATCACTTTACATTTTGATGATGGCGCTGAATTACAAACTACCACCGAAGATATTTCGATGGGGGGAGTGCGTATTGCGATTAATAAAATAGCTGAATTACGCCAGCGTACCGTTAATAGCATTACGTTAATGGTGCAACGTGATGTTGTTACGCTTCCTGTGGAAATGGTCAGTTTAGAAAATAGCCAGTTACGTCTCGCTTTTTTACCAATGGATTTAAATCTACGCCGTAAGTTAGTACGGGTGATCTTTGGTCGTGCAGATGCTTGGGTTCATCAAACACAATATCAAGACAAACCATTAAAAGAGTTAGGTGCTATCACTGGCTGTATTTTTGAGTTGTTCTTTGGTCGTCGTCAAAAAGTAAAAGCACCGGTAAAAAGAGCAAAAACCTCTCTCTCTGTGCAATCTATTAATGGGGATGACTAGGTATGAAAAAGAAACTGACATCAATACTAAGTCTGACGGTTATTGCCATGGCGAGTATTCATTTTTGCTATGCGACAACAGGAATGCTAGAGCTAGATGGTGAAGTATTACCAGAGCCAACATCTTATACTCATCCGCCACTACAACCCACAGTAAGTACGCAACTATTTGATAATGTTGCACTCTCCGAGGCGCGTAATATTGAAGAGCAGTTAACATTAGCTCAAATGGGGAGTCCATCACCAATAGTATTATCCGGTCGACGGTTATTATCCGGCGTGACATTTCGTATGGCAAATGATCTGTTTATCGATAGTGCGACACTCACCATGAAAGTGAAAGCTTCATCGGGATTAGTGCAAGCCGATCAAACGTTACATTTGATGCTAAATGGTCAACCTATGGGATTTTTGCCTTTAGAAGAAGGTGAGCAAGAACATGAGTATATGTTAGAGATCCCTGAAATGATGTTGACCAATATAAACAACTTGAGTTTTCGCCTTGCCAGTCGCGATGCTTTAGATGAAAAGCAGTGTATGCCTCCTTTAGCTGATGAGTTAAGTTTGGTGATTTCGCCCGATTCATCATTAAATTATCGAGGTCGTTGGATTAATGGCGGGTATAGCTTGGAACGACTGCCCCTACCGTTCTTTGATCCTGATAGAATGACAGCGACCTCGTTACCTATTGTTTTAGCCGATAAACCAGATAATGGGCAGGTAACAGCTGCCGCTATTGCTGCTTCTTGGTTTGGTAGTTTTAGTCATGATATTAAACAAATAGATTTACCTGTATTAATGAATCAACTACCTGATAGCGATGGTGTTTTAATTGGTTATGCCGGACAGACTATTGCAGGTATTACCTTACCATCAGGAAAAAATGGGCAGCTCACGATAGTCGATAACCCCGTTGATCCCGTATTTAAATTATTACTGATTAGCGGTGATGATGAAAAAACATTACGTCAAGCTGCATGGGCATTAAATAGTGGCAAATTACCACCAAATGACCAATTAACGGTTGCTGCTCAACATATTCCGGTACGTCAGGATTATGATGCCCCACGTTGGTTAAATACCAATCATCCCGTAACATTGGGGGAGATAGCTCATGGTCGTGATGATTTTACTCGCCAAGGAATAAATCATGCTCCTAATCAATTTTCGTTTCGTGTCTCACCCGATCTCTTTTGGTGGGATGGAGATGCGCTACCTTTAGATCTGCAATATGTTTTTCCTCATTCAGATAAAATAAATAGCCGTCGCTCTTCGTTAATTGCCTCTTTAAACCATCAATTTATTGGTGCGTTATATCCTTCTCGTTCAGAGCCATTAGGAATATTAAGACAGTGGTTAGGGATGGAGAGTGCACAGCAAAGTAGTACGCTTTATTTAGATCCACGACAAATCTACAGTCAAAATCAATTAGAATTCTATTTTGATTTACATGAGTATGATGATGCCCCCTGTATTTTAACGGATGGCCAAGGATTGATTAGTCGTATTGATCCGCAATCAACCTTACAATTTAAAAATACGTGGCACTATTCCAGAATGCCTAATTTAGCCTATTTTTCAGGTGCATCGTTCCCATTTAGTCGCCGGGCAGATTTTTCTCAAACCACATTATTATTGCCAGAAAATCCCACAACTGAAGAGCTATATACGTTAGTTAATTTAATGGCGAGATCGGGCTATTCAACCGGTACACCTGTTTCTTATATTTCTGTTTTTCTTGGTGCGCAAGACTTAGAAAAAAATCAGTTAGCACAAAAAGATATCTTGGCGATTGGAGAGTTAGGTAGTAACGGCTTTTTGCCAAGTGCTTTTTCACAAAAAACCTTCTCTTTTATAAATAACCAACTTGAGATCCAATCTCCCTCATTGATAGATAAAGCTAAAAGTTGGTTAGCCGGTGATCCATTATCACCAAGTAGTGATGCGGCAAATTATCTTGCTCCGTTAAATGATTGGCGGGGAATGATGAGTTTTATCTCTCCTTGGGCTAAAGATCGTGTGGTTGTTTTAGTGACTGCAAAAGGTAATGACTCAATTAAAAACATCATTGGTGATTTGAACCATGCAAATGTTAATGCCGCTATTAAAGGGGATCTGACTTTAATTAGTGGTCAAGATACGGTGATGAGCTTCCATTTAGGAGAACATTTTTCACAGGGAGACCTGCCTCTATTACAGCAATTTCTTTGGTATTGCACCAGACATGTCTATTTGCTTGGCATGTTGGCAGTCGGTTTTTGTGCGCTAACAGGGAGCGTGGTTTATTGCTGGTTACAACGCCGCTCAACGCGTCGCCTGAGTGAAATATCAAAGCGTCATGTTGATAAATAGGGGGAATAAAATGAAAAAACAGACACTTAATATGATTGTTAAAGTGATTTATGCCAGTTGCTTATTAGGCGTTACCCATTCCACGCTTGCTAATGCAACAGATGCGAATATTGTCAGCTCGTTAATAGAGCAAGCAAATTACTGGCATGGAAAAGCGCATGATGAACGAGCCATTGAAGCGCTACAAAAAGTGCTGATCATGGAAAATAATAATCAAGATGCGCTGTATTTAATGGCTTTTTTTACTGCGCAACAAGGAAATGAAAAACAAGCCAGCTATTGGCGTGAAAAACTGGCACGGATTGCACCTCAAGATCCGCGTATTGCGGGATTAAAAAATATTCGCTCATCTCAATTTAGTGAACAGCAATTGGGTTACGCGAGAGAATTAGCCCAAAAAGGGCAACATGAAGAGGCAATAAAAGCCTATCAGCGCTTATTTGTCACACATGAACCACCTGATTCGCTATCACTTGAATATTATCAAACTATGGCTGGAATACCGGCAATGTTGCCACAAGCGATTGCTGGGTTAAAACAACGTGCTCAGCGGATGCCAGATAATAAAGAAACACAAAAAGCATTAGGATTAACATTAACTTATAACGAAGAAACTCGCCGTGAAGGGATTGCTATTTTAAGTAAGATTTCTGGTGATGAAACGGCGAAAAATGGATTAAGACAAGCCTTACTATGGCTTAATGTACGTCCTGATGATGAAGGGCTGTATCAATCTTATCTACAAACTAATCCTCACGATAAAGCTATTGCACAGCATTACCAAGGAGCAATACAAGGTAATGCCCGACAAGCAGGTTATGAAGCGCTAAACACAGGCAACCTAAAGCAAGCAACAACTTACTTTAAACAAGCATTAACGGTCGATAGTCAAGATGCTCAAGCGTTAGCAGGATTAGGTTATGTGGCTCTACGTTCAGGTGATTTGGCAACCGGACAAAAGTTATTAAACCAAGCCTCTCAGTCAGGGGGGGAACAAGGGCAAAAATGGAAACAACAAGCAGAGGATGCGGGTTTTTATTCTCAATTACGAGAAGTGCAACGACAAGCTAAGCAAGGTAATACTCAGCAAGCACTGGATAAATTATTACCTTTAACTCACTCATCGGGTGAAAAAGGATTATCAGCACATTTATTGCAAGCGGATTTATTGCGCAAACAAGGTAATTTACCTGCTGCTTATCAGCTATTATCTGAACTATATCAACAGCATAGTCAAAATGAAAAAGTTATTTCCGCATATTACTACTTGCTTATTCAACAAGGAAAAAACAGCCAAGCTGAGCAATTAGTAGCAAAACAACCCGCATCTTTACGACAAAAATTAACGGCAAATACTGATCCATCAGAAAGATTACGTCGTGATGCGCAAAAGGCGTTAGAAAATGGTCATCGCACTCAGGCAAGACAATTATTAACTCAGGCACAACGTAAAAACCCGCAAAATAATTGGGTATACCTTGATTTAGCCCGTTTAATGATAGCCGAAGGTGATAAAACGCAAGCGGATCAGCTCATTTTACAACTTGAACGTCGTCAAACACGTGATGCCAATTATATTGCGGCGCTCTTTTATGTTGAACAAAAACAGTGGGATAAAGTTTTTACCCTACTGAACAGTCAACCTCAACAAAATGAGGCGGAAAAAGCGTTATTAGAGAGAGCGCGTTTTTATCGTCAACTGACACAAGCTGAGCGTTACTATAAAACGGGCAATCTCGTTGCGATGCGCAATACGCTACGTCCTTTAATCAACCAAGTGGCTGATTATCCAAATGATGTAGGGGAATTAGCTGAAAAACTGGTAAATAGTGGTGCACAAGATGAAGCACTGCAATTGATTGAAAATGATCTGGCTAAAGGGACTAAAGGCTCCGTGGGAAATTATGCAGGGCATATCAATGTGTTTAATGCGTTAGGACGTTATGCACAAGCCTCGAGCTTGATTAATGATCCAGCATTACAGCAACAAACGCCAGCAGCCGAGAAACAACGTTTAGCTATACTGACAAATGTTGCGCAAGCGGATAGTTTACGGGAAAAAGGTGAAATCAAAGCCGCTTATCAAACTCTCGTCACCTCATTAAAGGTAAGTCCTGATGATCCAGACTTATTAATGGCATTAAGTCGTGTGTATTTAGCGCAATCTATGCCAGAGCAGTCAAATAAAATTCTCTCTTACCTTGAAAAACAGCAAGGGAGAGATAGCAAATTACTTCAAGCACAAATTGAAGTTGCTCTGGCGCAAAAAGACGGTCGTAAAGCCAAAACACTGTTACAACAAATACCGACATCTTCACAACCTGCTTATCTATTACAAGCAGCACAAGTAGCGCAATTAAACGGTGAAAATCGTCAGGCATTGGCGTTATTGCGTAGCGCACAATGGCAAACGACAAATAACACAACAGGTACGGTGAA
This sequence comes from Proteus mirabilis ATCC 29906, assembly GCF_000160755.1. Taxonomy (GTDB): domain Bacteria; phylum Pseudomonadota; class Gammaproteobacteria; order Enterobacterales; family Enterobacteriaceae; genus Proteus; species Proteus mirabilis. The sequence continues at coordinate 159,799 of NZ_GG668582.1, read as the reverse complement.
TACCGCAGCAGGGCAGTTAATGGCACTAGAGAGTGAAAATAGTGTGATGACTGGCTCTATAAATGAAGATAAACAGATGGTTGCTGTTCAACGCTCCATTCGTCAATTAGAGCAGCAGATATCTCCTTGGGTACAAGGTGGTATTGCTATTCGTCATCGTAATGGTGATAAGGGATTATCAAATTTGACTGAAATATCGGCACCGATTGCTATCTCAAGTGTTCCTGGTGAAGATTGGCGCTGGCAATTTAATATTAATCCCGTTTCAATCACCAGCGGTACGGCTTCTGGAGAGCGCGCTAATCGCTTTGGCTCGGGGCAATTGCAGCATGCTGAACGTTTTGCGAAAAACAGTGATAATCATGATGAAAAGAACAAAATAAACGCAGATGATGCGGGAAGCCAGCGGGCTTCAGGTGTTGAATTAGGATTGATTTTATCTGATCACAATACACGTTTTGATGTTGGAACAACACCTTTGAATAAAGATAGTTCCACTATTGTTGGTGGACTGACTTACTCACCAAAAATTGGCCAAAATGGACAGTTAACATTAACCGCAGAGCGTAGAGCGATTAAAGATAGCTTACTTTCCTATATGGGACGTACCGATCCTATAACGGGAGAAACCTGGGGACAGGTCACGCGTAATGGTGCTAAAGCGCAATATGCATGGGATGATGGCAAAGTCGGTGCTTATATTGGTGGGGGATACTATAACTACCAAGGGAAAAGTGTTGAAAGTAATGAAGAGGTAAAAGTTTGGCTTGGCTCTTATGCAAACTTCTACAAAGATGAGCAACAAGAAGTCAAAGCAGGTGTTCATGTGGACTATATGAACTTTAAAAACAACCAAAATTACTTCTCATTAGGGCATGGGGGGTACTTCAGCCCACAAGATTATGTCGCTGTCTCTTTGCCTGTTGCTTATACCCGTCGTTTTGAAAAAGGAGAGGTATCGCTAAATGGTGCGATAGGGGTACAGAGTTACAAGCAAAAGGGGAGTGATTATTTTCCAACCCATGCTTATATGCAAAATGCGTTAAACAAACGTCATACGAGTGACTCACGTATTAAATCTCGTTATGAAGAGCAAGATGAAACCAATATTACCTATCGTTTAGGGCTCGATGCTAAATATTATTTAAATAAAGAGTCAGAATTAGGGCTCAGCTTATCTCATGATACATCGGGTGATTATGCTGAAGATAATATGTGGTTATATCTAAAATACACCCCAGACTTTTTATCTAAATAATTAAGGAGATAAGTAATGAACCAACATGATAGCGATATATTACAGTTACCTTTTGAAAGCGGTTGGCAAGATCTGACACAACTATTATTTTTTCAAATAGTTAGTGATAACGATATTACGCAGGCCGAAAATAAATTAAGAGATATCGGGAAAGATATCGCTCAACGTTACCCATTACCTGATAGCGAAAATATCCAGTCATTAGAATCACATATCAATCAAGTTTTAACACTGTTTAAGTGGGGCTTTGTGACTATCTCTCCAGCAATGAGTGAGTTGCTATTAGTGCACTGTGCATGGCCACATTTTTCAGCAAATGAAGAGGAAGCTAATTGGCGTGCAGCGAGTGCCAGTGTATTAGAAGGGCTATATGAAGGCTGGCTTACTCATCAAGGGGGAAATGATAAAATGCATGTGCACCGTCAAGCTACAGATGCAAAAGATGCCTTTATTTTTCGTTATGCGAATAGTTCATCAGATAAATAATAAAAACTATGCTTTATTGATAAGCATAGGAGGAAAAAATGAGTGAATTAGTAATTAATAATAATATTGTTAATGACTTATTAATAAAGCAATTTACTAATTATGTATTTATGATGATAGTAACAGATATAAAAGGTAATATTATCTACGCTAATAAAAAATACTGCCAATTTAATCATATTAATTTTGAAAGTATAAAAAATAAAAGATATAACTTGTTTTATTTAGTTGATGAAAATCAAGATGTGTTTTCTAACATTAGTGATAATAAAGAGGTAATAAGATTAGAGGCAAAACACCCAAATAAAAATAAACAAGAAGTATGGGAAGATATTAATATCGTTCCAATTTTTGATAAAAATAATCTAATTTCTCATTATGCATTTTTAAGTTTAGATATCACGGATAAAGTAAAGTTAAGAAATGATTTATTAAATAAAAGCTATATTGACTCTTTAACTGGAATGGCTAACCGTCTAAGTATTATTGAGAAAATTGAACAGGAGCGATTAAATATTGCGACACCTTCATCTTTTTGTCTTGGGATTATTGATTGTGATAAATTCAAAACGATTAATGATCAATATGGCCATGCTATTGGTGATCATGTTTTATGTGAGATAGCGCAGCGTTTATTAGCCTTAGAACGCCAGCAGGTTTACTGTGGACGACTTGGTGGCGATGAATTTGCGGTACTTTTCCCTGCTGGATTACGTTCTTGCTCTTTATTGTTATTGGAGATCATCGAATCGCTATGGCGAGGAATGGAAAAACCGATAAAAATCAATAAAGAAAAAACAATTGTTCCTTCTATTAGCTTAGGTATTGCTGAATACCCTAAGGATGGCAAGACATTATCTGAACTATTAAAGTCAGCAGATAAACAGCTTTATGCAATAAAAGAGAAAGGAGGAAATAAATACGGTTTTTATTCAGAGTATTAAATAACACTATATTTCAAATAAAAGTCATTATTAATAAATAAAAATCTCCTTATCTGGAGAGGGATACTTATATTTTAAATAGAGAGTTTTTTAGGAAAGAAAATAAAAGAAAATTATTTTCAATTAATAACAATGTATTGTTTTTATATAAATAATTATTTGAGGAGTATATTATGATGAAAGCTGTTATTCCTGTCGCTGGATTAGGCACACGTATGTTACCTGCAACTAAATCCATTCCAAAAGAAATGTTACCGATAGTTGATCGTCCTTTAATTCAATATATTGTTGAAGAGTGTGCACAAGCGGGCGTTGAAGAAATTATTTTAGTGACACATTCATCTAAAAACTCAATTGCTGATCATTTTGATACCAGCTTTGAATTAGAGAATATGTTAGAGCAACGAATAAAAAATAAATTATTAAAAGAAGTTCGCTCTATTTGTCCTGAAAATGTAAAAATTATCCAAATTCGCCAAGGGCAAGCATTAGGATTAGGGCATGCCATTTGTTGTGCTCACCCTGTCATTGGTGATAATCCTTTTATTGTATTACTCCCCGATGTGCTATTAAATTCTCACTACTGTGATCCTTGCCATGATAACTTATCTGCCATGATCAAACGCTTCCAAAAAACAGAGCGTAGCCAAATTATGGTTGAACCTGTCGCTCTCACTCAAGTACATCAATATGGAATTGTTGATTGCCAAGGTGTTTTTTGCCCACAAGGTAACTGGGCGCCTATTCGTCGTATTGTGGAAAAACCTAATCCAGAACAAGCACCTTCTAATCTTTCTGTGGTGGGGCGCTATGTTTTCTCTGCAGAAATCTGGCCGTTACTCGATGGGTTGCCTGCGGGGGTTGGCGGCGAAATCCAATTAACGGATGCTATTGATCTCTTATTGAAAAAAGAGGTTGCCGAAGCTTACACCTTAGTTGGTAAATGTCATGATTGTGGTAATAAACTCGGTTATATGAAAGCCTTTGTTGAGTATGGTTTACATAATAGCGAACTGAAAGAAGAGTTCGCTCTTTGGATACAAGAGTTGTATGCAAAAGATGTATTATCCCAAACTATGGCCAATAATCGCCCAACACTAAAAGAAGTCGATAACAGTGTGATGACAATTTTTTGAGGCTATTTTGCAATAATCAGTAGTATGCCGACCGAGTTCATTTAGCGGTCGGCAAAAGAAGGAGAAAGAGACAATGTCCATAAGACAGTTATCTCGATTGACTCATCGACTTGGTATTTTGCTAACACTAAGTGTGATGTTAATGATATCCCCAATGGCACAAGCGACAGAAACCCAAGCTGGATGGCAACAATTTAAAGCGCGTTACATTACTCCCGAGGGGCGTGTCATTGACAGCGCTAATCAAAATATTTCACACTCAGAAGGTCAAGGGTATGGCATGTTAATGGCGGTTATGAGTGACGATCGCCAAACCTTTGCACAATTATGGCACTGGACGGCAATGTCGCTGTATCGTGGTGATCTTGGCTTATTTAAATGGCGTTATGAACCCGAAAATAACCAACATACACCCGATCTTAATAATGCAACAGATGGTGATATTTTAATTGCTTGGGCATTATTAAAGGCTGGGGAAAAATGGCATGATGAAAGCTATCTTTCAGCGTCAGATTCTATTCAGCATGCGATCCTTGAACACACTTTAGTGAAGACAGAAAACTACAGTGTACTCTTACCGGGAATTAATGGTTTTAAAATCCCCGAAGAAATTATCATTAACCCCTCCTATTTTATCTTTCCGGCATGGAAAGATTTCTATCGAGTTAGTCATGATAGTCGCTGGAAAAATTTAATTAACGATAGCCAATCCTTATTAAGAAAAATGCGTTTTGGTAAATATAAATTACCAAGTGATTGGGTAAGTTTATACCCTGATGGTCATCTTGCCCCGAGTGAAAAATGGCCAGCACGATTTAGTTTTGATGCTATTCGCATTCCTCTTTATTTAGCATGGGCACAAGATAAACTCGCATTACAACCTTTTGTGAATTATTGGCAACAATTTGATCGTGATAAGACGCCTGCGTGGATCAGTATTGATGGTAAAGAGCGCGCTGATTATAACTTAACGCCAGGTATGATGGCGGTAAGAGATCTGACAATGAAAACAGTAATTGAAAATGTTGATTTAACTAAGGATACAGATTATTACTCTTCAGCCTTACATTTATTAGCCGCCTTTGCGCAGAATAATAACTGATGATTATTAGTTAACCCCTGTGGATATAACTAATAAAATAAAAAGAGGCCAGTTATTAGCCTCTTTTTTGTTCGATATCAGGACGAGTCAATAATCGTGTTGCTACTGATTAGTAATCCCGATCACCTTTTATCAGTAAATTTGAAAATTAATTATCTTTGCCACCGGCAACGTTTAATTTGTCATAAATATAGTTCTTATAACTATTAACTAATTTTTCATCCTCACAATCATTTAATTTGCCTTGGCATAAATGGCGCATTTGAATATTGGCTTTATAGTAAGGTGATAAAGGTAAACGAGCGCGCTCTAACAACATTCCCCCTAAAAAATTAATATCCGTTAATTCTCCAGTAGAAAGGGTTGCACCTTGCGTTAAATTATCCCTTAAGGTGAATTGAGTAATATGTGCTGGATCACTAAAAGGTGATTGATAATTTTTTAGGTCAATATTAGGTTGATGATCACCAAAATAAAGAAACAGGGTGGGGCGCTCTCTATTTGCGACAAAGTGAGAAAAATCTTCAATAGCCGGATCACTGGCAATAATTTTTTCCATATAGTGGCTAAATTTACCCGGTGCATCAGGGCTTTCTGTTTGGCCAGCTAATTGATAATCATCACTATGTGAGCCTTTATAAGGGCCATGCTCATACATAGTTAAAGAAAAGATAAATAATGGCTTATCTGTATGTGTTTTTAAGATTTCTTTTAGATAATTAATCATATCTTGGGTAGGGATAGTCCATAAATTCTCTTCTAAACTCCCCGGATAACCCAATTCTTGTGGCTGGATAATCTCATCTACCCCTAATTTTTCATAAGCATATCCCGCGTGATAGGCGTTACGATTAAAGGGAGTGAGCAGTACGGTGTAATACCCTTGAGATTTGAGTTGGCGGAATAAACTTTCATTGAGTTTATCAACCACAAAATAGAACACAGAGTTTTTACGCGCACCAAAATCATCGGTATTTAGACCGGTTAATACTGAGAATTCAGAAAGCCAAGTTCCTCCACCAAAGGTTTGTACTCGTAATGGGCTTTGGGCACTGACACCTTCATCTTTTTTAAACATAAAAAGATCGGGCAAATCCACGTTTTTATCAAATTGGTAAATGCTTGGGTTTACGGTAGATTCTTGTAGTAATACAACAATATCGGGTTTTACCTCGGTTTGTGTTTCCGGTAAGACCACACGGTTGGCTTGCTCGATAAAGTAGTCTGCACTTTGTGCATAGTAAGGGGGATGATAAGCCGTTTGATAACCCGACATAATTAGATTAGTCACAGTTCCTCGACCACCGGGAAGCGTACCTTCCCACTCCGATTGCCATTTATTCACCGTAAAATGAATAGTTGTAAGGCCAATAATAATGAGTAATAAGCTACTTAGGCGTGTAGCAATAGGTGATTTACGGGAGAAACGCCACGCGGTAACCATATTAATGATTAGCCAAATAGCCATGGCAATAATCGCGACACCGGCTTCCCAATACTGCGTTAAGGTGCCTAAATTTGAGCTATCAAAAGCAAGGTTAAAATCTGAAAATAGCAGTGACTCTTTATAATAGTGGACTTTAAGCTGATTGATAAACTTGATAATGATAAAGAGTGTCCCTGTTGTGATTGCCGAGAATAGCGCGCGGGACGATAAAACAAAACACAGCGTAAAAATAATAAAATAAACACTGACAGACAGTAGTGCGGTATAAATTAGAGAAGCTTTCTCAAAGACAATAAATAATGAAGCAATAAGAACAAGCGCAAGATATATACGCCCTGATAATTTTTTCATATCTCTTCCGAGCATAGTGATTAAAAGTTTATTGATAAAGACAAGCGAAGAATACCTTAATTGGCTGAATGCTCATATCCAGCCAATCATAAAGAGTAACCAGTTAAGTTAGAATAACCCTTTATCTCGTAAGATATGAAGATCTTTTTTACGTCGAGTGAACCCTGTTCGGTCAAAATACTCAAGAATTTGTACGGCAAGTTTGCGACCTACGGCCAGTTCATCACGAAAATCGGCTGCGGTTACACTGCCGTTGGTTTCGTTATATTTTACGATGATAGCGGCAAATTTTTCTATCGAATCATGAGTATAATAGCGATCGGCAATAATGGGGATAATAAGACCTAGTTGAGCGGCTTTGCGTAATAAGCCTCGTATGACTTTTTCATCATGTTTCATTTCATGGGCGAGATCACGAACCCACCAAGGCTCTGATTGTTGAAAATAGTTTTTGGCAATCTGCCATAGTGCCTCTTGCTCTGCTGTGAAAGCTAACCCATGTGTTGGTAGATGTAGCCAGCCTCGAGTTTGCTTAATAGCGCCTTCTTGGCGTAACTGATCAATTAAGTGATAAACCAGCTCATCGTGATAAGTGGGAAGAGCCATACGTTTTAAACGGGAACGGCCCACACCCATTTGATCGTTATGTTGCTGGTGATATTCTTCTAGTGTGCGTAATAGTTTTGCTTTAGCCTGTTCGGCATTGGCTTTCGAAATGACGACGCCGGAAATAGAAATAACATCAAAGGTGGTTAATAGCGTATCAAGTGCGGTTTCCGTCAGTTGCTGTGCCCAAGCAAATTGTGTCAATAACAATTCACCTTTGGGTAAATAGAGTGCGAGGTTATCACTCACCGTGTTGGCTTTATCAAGTGCACTTAGCCAAGATAAAAATTCAGCTTGTCGTTTACCCCGACGAGGAGAGTGTAAGCAGAGCACTTTGGCCGCCGCTAAAGTTCGTTGTGCACTGATATCACGTAAAATCAGTCTATCGTTATCCACCAGCCACAAGGGTTCATCAAGAATAAGCTCTGCTAATAGCGGTGTTTCATCGGTATTATTTAATAGTGCAATACGTCCTGTAATATGGCGTGTACCATGATGAATATGAACCGGTTGCCAATGTTTAATAGATTCATCAGCTGTTAGACTGACTAATATTTTATGTGAAGGATAAAGTGGTGCTTGTGATAGTAACCAATCACCACGAGAAACCGTTTCTTTACTGACATCACCACTAATATTTATCGCAATGCGCATACCTGCACCGGCTTGTTCTACTGGCTGATTTTGCGCATGTAATGCCCTAATTCTTACCGGTTTATCTGCACCGGTTAGCCAAAAAGTATCACCTAGCGCAATTTGCCCGGCAAGTGCAGTACCTGTGACCACCAAACCCGCACCTTTAATACTAAATACACGATCAATCGCTAAGCGAAAACGCTTATGCCATTGAGGGTGTTGTTGCTCTTGCTGATGTAGGGTAACTAAATAGTCTCGTAATGGCGCGATACCTACGCCAGTTGAGGCTGAAGTGACAAAGATTTGTGGTGCTGACCAACCTAGATTAAGTAAGTGTGTGGTTATCTGCTGTTTAACTTCATCAATACGTGGTGGCTCTACACGATCTGCTTTGGTGAGGATCACGGTGATGTTAGGACAACCGGCAAGACGTAAGATAGCTGTATGTTCAATAGTTTGTGCCATCACACCGTCATCACAAGCGACAATTAATAAGGCGTGAGAAATTCCCCCAATACCGGCCAACATATTAGAAAGAAACTTTTCATGACCGGGGACATCGACAAAACCAATGACTGATCCATCGGTTTGTGGCCAATAGGCATAACCTAAATCGATGGTCATACCGCGTTTTTTCTCTTCAGGTAAGTGAGTTGTATCTACACCGGTGATCGCTTGTATTAATGTTGTTTTTCCGTGGTCTACGTGACCGGCTGTCGCAAAAATCATAGTGATAGAGCCTGTATTAATGCATTTTCATCCTCAAGACAACGTAGGTCGAGCCATAAGCGACCATCCGTAATACGGCCGATAATAGGTTTTTCTAGGTTACGCCAATGTGCCGCAAGGGCATCTAATTGACTTCCTTTCCCATCTTTGGCAGCAAAGGTAAGGGCTGCACTGGGTAAGCTTTCAATCGGTAACGAGCCACTTCCTATTTGCGAAGCACATGAGGATATTGTGATATGGTAGTTATCGCCATAATATGCCTGAAAATGAGGAAGTAACCGTTGCGCCATATCATGAATTTCGGTTTGTGTACGAGTGAGTAAACGTAATGTCGGGATATCCTTGATCATTTTTTCAGGTTGTTGATAAAGTCTTAAGGTGGCATCTAATGCTGCCAATGTCATTTTATCGACACGTAACGCTCGTTTTAGAGGGTGATGTTGGATGGCTTCTATCCACGCTTTTTTACCTAGAATAATTCCTGCTTGTGGGCCACCTAATAGTTTATCTCCTGAAAAAGTGACTAAATCTATACCCTGTTGCAAATAGTCCTGTGGCATCGGCTCGCTAGGTAAACCCAGTGCAGCCAAATTGGTCATAGAGCCACTGCCTAAGTCTATGGCGGTGGGTAAATTCATCTCTTTACCCAGCGCAGCAAGTTGTGCACCTTCAACTTCAGCGGTAAAGCCTTGAATGCTGTAGTTGCTGGTATGAACTTTCATTAGCAACCCAGTATTTTCGTTAATCGCGTTACGGTAATCTTTTAGATGGGTACGGTTAGTGGTTCCCACCTCTTTTAAACGACATCCCGCTTGGCACATCACATCAGGAATACGAAAAGCACCGCCGATTTCAACTAATTCGCCACGAGAAACAACCACTTCTTTATCTGGTGCGACGGTGGCCAGCATTAATAAAACGGCAGCTGCATTATTATTAACAATACAAGCATCTTCGGCGCCAGTTAATTCACATAACAGATCGGCAATGGCTCGATCACGATGTCCTCGAGAAGCACCATCAAGGGAGTATTCTAATGTTGCCGGAGAGCGCATGACTTGGCTTACCGCTTCAATCGCTGACTCTGCCATTAACGCACGACCTAAATTGGTGTGTAATACCGTCCCTGTTAAATTAAAAACCGGTTTTATGGCGGCTTTTCGTTGTAATGCAATACGATTTTTTAATTCTTCCGCCCAATTATCATGCCATTGCGGTAACTGATTATTTTGTCGAATAATGATACGCGCTTCTTCTTGTAGTTTGCGTAAATGTTCAACGATAAAGGTCTGCCCATAACCATCAACTAAAGTTTGAATGTCAGCCTGATGGAGCAAACTGTCTATCGATGACAGTTGACTGTAAAGTGAACGCGTATCATGTGTCATGTTAATACCTAATTATTATTCATTGGGGAATAGAAGGGGGTTAATACTACTGCGTGCAAAACCTTCTTCTTCCATTTTTGCATCAAGAATAAGGGAGGCTAAATCGTCAGCTACAGCATCGACGTTAGCATCTTTTTCTTGGTATAAAATTTTTAAATAACTACCACAATCGCCACAGCTTTCTGCTTTGACTGGCGCATTTTCACTATCAAGAGACCAGTAATTTAATTTGCCCGTTAGTTCACAATTAGTACATTTTATACGTACCACGTGCCATTCGGTTTCACATAAATTACAGTGTAAATAACGCAGTCCTTGAGTGGTGCCAATTTGTACCATACTCGATACAGGCATACTGTTACAAACGGGGCAAAATTGGCGATTTTCGCCATATTCTGTTTTCGCTTTACCGGGAATGTTTGCCGCCAGTTGCGCCCAGTAAAGTGATAATGCCGCCCAAATAAATACTGATTTATCAGCGGAAACTTTTGAGTATTCATCGTTTAATAGTGCTGTTGCCATCTCTTCTAATTCGGTTTCAGAGGCTTTAGAGAGATTTTCTAAGGCAATTTTAGCACTTTCAGGTACAACGGATTGTAATTCCGCAATGATTGAGGCGAGTAATGCATGCCAATGCTTACTACGCTTAAAGGTCTTTTTATCTAACGGCGCTATACCCGTTTGTTGAGAAAGTAACGGAGTTAAATCTAATTCAAGCGGGTTATCATGTAATGCTTTTTCTTGTGCTAAGGCAATTTCGGCAGCAAATTCAAGATAATCAGCGAAAGGATTGTCTTTGGCTAATGCTTGAAAACGTTCAGCACGACGTTGGTAGAGGTTTTTTAAATTAGGGAATAACACCGGTGGAATAAAGCTGATGCTTTTTTCTGATGGCTCTTTACCTAATTGCTCTTTAGGAACGATGCGAATACTCATAACGTTCTATCTTCCTTCATAGTGTATTACCTACAAATATTGGCATCAGAATAATGCAAAATTTTACTTGAAGCCATGACAGCAGGTAAGGATATAGTCAATTTCTTGTTTATTTACGCTTGAAGATGATCGGGTAAATAAAATAAAAACGGAGGCAACAGTCAGCCTCCGTTTGTTCAGCAAATTAGCGTTAGTGCATTATTTCTGTGACTGCTTTTCGGCTTCTTTTTTCTCTTCTTCCAGTACTTCACGATACCAGCGAGGATGGTGTTTTTTCGCCCAACCGCGAGTCACCCAACCTTCAACCATGCTACGAATTGAGCCTTTCACCCAAAACGCTGCATAAGCGTGAACGATAACGGTAATAATCAGTAAGATTGCGGCAAATGAGTGCACCAGCAATGCAATACGAATCACCGGAATGGAGAAATATTCAGCAAAATAAGGACGCCAGATGATGATGCCACTGACCGTCAGCAGGATCAAACTGATAGATAATGCCCAGTAAATGCCTTTCTGACCTAAGTTATAGTGACCAATATCACCCGCTTCTTCATTTTTTAGCACTTTATGAATATTTTTAGCCCAAACTAAGTCATCTTTATCAATAAAGTTGTACTTCAGGTATCTGAAGAACATAAAGATAAACAAAATCGCCATCGCACTCCCCACAAATGGGTGAAGTAAACGTGACAGTTGAGGCGTACCTAAAATGTTCATAAACCAGTTCAGAGATGGGAAGAAGAAACCCAAACCACTGATGGCTGTGAATAGAAATACAATCACAACAACCCAGTGATTAATTCGCTCTGATGCGGTATGGCGAAGAATTTTATCACCTTTCTTCTTCATCATTTTTGCTCCTCCTTATTCACAGAGGTCTGTGTTTTAGAAGATGCTTCCATCTCTTTTTGTGCCGCTTCTTCATCTTCTTCGGTGGTGCGGTTAGGGCCAACACCTAAGTAGTGGAAGATAGCACCTGCAAATGTAGCAGCAAAACCAACCGCCGCTAATGGTTTCCAAATACCTTTCCAGAATTTAACCGTTGAGCTAATTTCTGGGTTTTCTGGTAAACCATGGTACAGGTTGGGTTTATCCGCGTGATGAAGCACGTACATAACGTGTGTGCCACCAACGCCTTGTGGATCGTAGAGTCCAGCGTTGTCATAGCCACGAGTTTGTAACTCTGTAACACGTTCATTGGCAAGATTAATCATCGACTCTTTTGAGCCAAAATGGATAGCACCAGTCGGACAGGTTTTAACACAAGCCGGCTCTTGACCCACTTCAACACGGTCTACACACAAGGTGCATTTATAAGCACGGTTATCTTCTTCATTAATACGCGGTACGTTAAAAGGACAACCAGCAATACAGTAACCACATCCGATACAGTGCTCAGATTGGAAGTCCACAATACCGTTAGCATATTGAATGATAGCGCCTTCTGCAGGACATGCTTTTAAACAGCCCGGATCAGCACAATGCATACAACCATCTTTACGGATCAACCATTCCAATTTGCCATTCTCTTCAACTTCAGAGAAACGCATCACTGTCCATGATTTAGCCGTTAAGTCCGTTGGGTTGTCATAAACACCGACGTTAGTACCAATTTTATCGCGGATATCGTTCCATTCAGAACAAGCAACCTGACAGGCTTTACAACCAATACAGGTGGTAACGTCGATAAGTTTTGCCACTTCTTCCTTGTAATCCCGCACTTGTGGTGCGGGAGTAAGGGAATTGGTGGCAGAGCGACGAATAATGTCTTGTGATTGCAGTGACATAATTTATCTCCTTACACCTTTTCCACATTAACAAGGAACGCTTTAAATTCTGGCGTTTGTGTATTTGCATCACCGACGAATGGCGTTAGGGTATTAGCAATAAAGCCTTTAACCGCAACCCCTTCAAAACCCCAGTGGATCGGAATACCAATGGTATCCACTTTGCGACCATCAACATCAAGTGTTCTAATACGTTTGGTCACTACAGCTTTTGCTTTAATGTAACCACGTTTGGAACTGACTTTAACGGTGTCACCTTGAGAAATACCTTTTTCTGCCGCTAACCGTTCACCGATTTCGATAAATTGTTGAGGCTGAATAATGGCATTTAACAGCGCATGTTTTGTCCAGAAGTGGAAATGCTCAGTCAGACGGTAAGTCGTACCTACATATGGGAACTCTTCTGCTTTACCCATCTCTTCCCAGTCATCTTTAAACACACGTGCTGCTGGGTTTGAAACAACATTTGGATGCAGTGGGTTGGTACCTAATGGGGTTTCAATTGGCTCATAGTGTTCAGGGAATGGACCTTCTGCCATCTTGTCGATAGCGAATAAACGCCCCATACCTTCAGGTTGCATAATAAATGGACCAACATCAGAGCCTGGTGCGGCATTGCTATAGTCAGGTACATCAATACCTGTCCATTTGCTACCATCCCATTCGATTAACTTGCGTTTTGGATCCCATGGTTGACCTTGTGGATCTGCTGATGCACGGTTGTAAATAATGCGACGGTTTAAAGGCCATGCCCACGCCCAACCTAATGTGTTACCCAAACCTGATGGGTCTGAGTTATCACGGTTAGCCATTTGGTTGCCTTTTTCTGTCCAGCTACCCGCGAAGATCCAACAGCCACTTGCCGTTGTACCATCATCACGTAACTGAGCAAATGAGCTTAGTTGCTGACCTTTCTTCAAAATGATATTGCCATCAGCGTCTTTTAAGTCGACAAGGGCTTTACCATTGCTCTCTTGAGCCACTTCTTCAGATGTTGGATTATTAGGATCAAAGTAATCCCAAGTCATATTCAACACCTGCTCAGGCATTGCGCCACCTTCTTCTTTATAAAGTTGGCGTAAACGATGGAAAATACCTGAGAGAATTTCACCATCAGGCAGTGCAATTCCTGGGGCATCAGCACCTTTCCAGTGCCATTGTAACCAGCGTCCTGAGTTAACAATAGAGCCGTTCTCTTCAGCAAAACAAGTCGTAGGTAGACGGAAAACTTCAGTTTGGATATCTGCTGTTTTCACATCATTCTCTTCACCGTGGTTTTGCCAGAAACAAGATGTTTCTGTATTTAACGGATCCATGGTGATAAGGAATTTCAGTTTTGATAATGAGCGGATCACTTTGTTCTTATTCGGGAATGAAGCTACAGGGTTAAAGCCTTGGCAGATATAGCCATTGACTTCACCTTTATCCATCATTTCGAAATATTGTAGAACGTCGTAAGGTTTATCCCATTTAGGTAATAGTGAGAATCCCCAATCGTTATCACGTTGAGCATGATCACCATAAAATGTCTTCATCATACTGACGAAGAATTTAGGATAGTTACCCCAGTAGTTAACCTGCCCTTGGACGGTCGGTTTTGGCGTATTGGCTGCTAAATAGGTTTCTAACGATGTTTGCTTTTCAGAAGGCAAGGTTAGGTAACCTGGTAAGCTTTGTGATAACAGACCAAGATCTGTTAAGCCTTGAATATTAGAGTGACCACGTAGAGCATTAACACCGCCACCTGCCATACCCATATTACCTAACAGTAATTGGATCATCGCCATAGTACGAATGTTTTGTGCACCAACAGTGTGTTGAGTCCAGCCTAATGCATACAGGAAAGAGGCTGTTTTATCTTTCGCTGCTGTTTCAGCAATATATTCACAGACTTTTAAGAAATCTTCTTTTGGTGTACCGCAAATCTGAGTGACCACATCAGGTGTGTAGCGACTAACGTGTTCTTTTAATAGATTCCAGACACAACGAGGATGTTGAAGCGTGGTGTCGCGTTTAGCGAAACCATTTTCATCCATCTCGTAATTCCAAGTGGTTTTATCATATTGACGTTTTTCAGGATCGTAACCACTAAAGAGACCATCATCAAAATGGTAATCTTCGCGCACAATCAAGCTGGCATTGGTATAAGCCTCAACGTACTCTTTTTGATATTTTTTATTTTCGAGCAGATATAAGATAACCCCCGATAAGAAGGTGATATCTGTACCTGAACGAATAGGCGTATAGAAATCCGCAACAGACGCAGTACGTGTGAAGCGAGGATCAATCACAATTAACTTGGCTTTATTATGGATTTTAGCTTCCATTGCCCAGCGGAAACCGACAGGGTGTGCTTCAGCCGCATTACCGCCCATAACGACGATAAGGTTGGCATTTTTCATATCAACCCAGTGGTTGGTCATCGCACCGCGACCAAATGTTGGAGCAAGACTTGCTACCGTTGGTCCGTGTCAGACACGCGCTTGGTTGTCGACAGCCAGCATCCCAAGTGCTCTTGAGAATTTCTGGGTCAAAAAGCCTGTTTCGTTACTTGCTGCGGAGGCACAAAGCATCCCCGTTGATAACCAACGGTTTACTTCAACACCTTCTTTATTGAATTTTTCGAAGTTGGCATCGCGATCTTTTTTCATTAAGCGTGCGATACGATCAAAGGTCTCTTCCCATGAAAGTTTTACCCATTTATCTGAGCCGGGAGCACGATATTCAGGATATTGTAAACGGCCTTTACTATGGATAAAATCAACGAGACCAGCACCTTTAGGACAAAGTGCACCACGGTTTACTGGGTGGTCAGGATCACCTTCAATATGGAATATGGTTTCTTTTGCGTTTTTCGCGCCATCGCCCAGACTATACATTAATAGTCCACAACCGACAGAACAGTACGTACAGGTATTGCGAGTTTCACGGGCACGCAGTAATTTATACTGACGTGAGCCTGCTAACGCAACAGCGGGTGCAAAACCTAAGGCAGCCGCTGTAGTACCTGCCATACCGCCAGCACAGATCTTAAAGAACTGTCTTCTGCTGACCTGCATGGGGTCTCTCCTCATCATACATTGCTTTTACTGACTCTGATTTTCTTCACGAAAACAGGAGCTGATTGTTTTTTTATTCCTATTATCCTTAATAGGATCAGGTTCATTGCCTGATAGGTAGTGTAAAATCGTTTTACCCGTATTGTTATTATGTATTAATAAAATTAGGAATTCATCTTATGGATGAAACAAAATCGACAAACTTGTTAACTAAACGTGTAATTGTTGGCATAGATCAAACAACTGTGCAACACAAAGGCTCCCTTAACCAAGCAGAGCAGGATTATATTGCACTCGAAGTTCCAGTTGCATTAGTGTACAACGGAATATCTCACGTTGTTATGATGGCAAGCCCTAAAAATTTAGAGTTATTTGCTGTCGGATTTTCCTTATCTGAAGGCATTATAGGATCTTCTAACGAAATTCGCAGTATTGAAATCGTTGAAAGTTGCCATGGTGGCACAGAAGTACAAATTGAATTATCAAGTCGGCGCTTTATGCAATTAAAAGAGCGACGTCGTAGTATGGCGGGGCGCACCGGATGCGGTATTTGTGGTACAGAACAATTAGCAGAAATTTTTCGCCCTATAGCCCCATTACCTTTTACACAAACATTTTCACTCTCTTTGCTTGATAACGCACTCGAGCAACTAAAAACCGTACAGGAAATTGGCGAGCTAACAGGATGTACTCATGCCGCAGCTTGGCTATCTCCTGAGGGGCAATTACAAGGTGGTTGCGAAGATGTCGGGCGCCATGTAGCTCTTGATAAGTTGATTGGCTTAAAAACACAACAAAAGTGGACAGAGGGTGCAATATTAGTATCAAGTCGTGCAAGTTATGAAATGGTGCAAAAATCAGCAATGTGTGGTGCCGAAATTTTATTTGCGGTTTCCGCTGCTACCTCACTCGCCGTTGAAGTGGCGAATCAATATAATTTGACGCTGGTGGGTTTTTGTCGCCGTGGAAGAGCAACTGTTTTTACTCATCCACAACGACTCACTGATTAACGTATGCGGTGAAACATCCAAAGGTTGGGTTCCAGATAGACACCATATTGACGTTGAATATCGATATTTAACGGTGCCAGCCCCATAGGAATGGTGTAGTCACCACTGACAGGAAATCGTAATGAAGTCCATTGTTGCCATTTTTCTGTCGGTGCTTCAATTTTCATAGACTGTGGGGCAATTTTGATCGTGGTGGCACCTAAGCGCCAATGTGTACGTATCCAAGGATCAAAAGGCTCATTATTATCGTTTTTCCATTGGCAATATTCAGCAAAAGAGTGCAATGGATAACAATGTTTTAATGTAGGGCGTACAGGTACAGCAACACCGAGGTAACCTTGTTTTTTTGCATGCTCCTTTAAGGTATTAATTAAGCGTTGAGCAATACCTTTCCCCCGATAATGATGATCGATAGTAACCGACAAAGCAGAAATAAGATGGCAAGGTAATTGTTGTTCTTCAGCCTCCATGCCTAGCTGAAAAACACGATCCCAACCTTCATCCGGTAAATCGTTGAGAGAGTTGGTTTGCCAAGGTAACGCAATGGAGTTAATTACACCGATAACCTTTTCTTCTGTTTGCGTTTTTAATACCGCCATAAATTGGTAATGGGAAAAAGGCACATCATATAAGCGTTCCCAATAGCTATCATCAACAGAAGTTCCCATCATAAAAGCAGGCCAATGGTTGGCTATCATGGCTTCTGCTTTATCTAACAAATCGTTGCGATGGTAAAAATCGGTGATAAATATATTCATGATATACATATACCTTTTGTTAAGAAGCAATAGGTGTCCATAGTTCACCTAATTTATAGTCCCACTCTTTTGGTTTAATGGGAATGCGCCCTGCATTGGGGGTAAAGGTCATTTCACTAAACAGTAGTGTGGTTTCTGACATTAAAAAATCGACCCGACAATAGGCAAAACCGTTAGCTAATTTGTTGGCTAATGTGAGCATATTGTCAAATTGTAGCGGTTTTTCAATATATTCTGGGGTATTGGGATCTTCTAAAGTAAAAGGCTGTAATTGCCATTGTGTATCATAAACATTGATATACTCGCATCCCTTTGTATCCGAAATATCAATTTCCGCATAATGAGGCTGACCATGAAAACAGTGGATACGGCATGTGGTTGGGATCATCGGACATTGAGTATCAAAAAGGTCGATATACTCTTCACAGATAATTTGCGCACTAATATTTTTATAATGCCATTCACGAGTAACGTGGTAGAGATTTCTCTTTAAATGAAAATTAAGTTTCTTTTTTGCCATCTCCAAATCAAATTGAGATTTATCAAGGCAAATAATAGTACTGCCACTGTCATGATTACATTTTAATACGAAACGGTTAGGTAGTGTATTAAGTTCGATTTCATTTGGATGGCGATAAGTATTAAGGATTTTGACCAGATATTTTTCGCCTATCTTTTCTTTTACATACTCCCTGACACTGATTTTATCTGCTAAGCGTGTATAGATAGGATCTCTATCAAATAACATACGTGCATTGATTTTTTCATTCAATGACATGGGGTGGCGAAAATTAGGTTGATAACCTAAGTTACGAATAAATTTATTTTTTAGATAAACACGATCTGGCTGTGCGAGCGTGCGTAATTGTTTGAAATAATATTCTAAAATTTTCATATGCAACTGTTTATTTTAAATATTTAAGTAAGATAAATATAAATTTTTATTTATATAATTTTGCCTTAGGAGAAATTAATTTTTTATTAATTTAGCCTTAATGTTTTTATGTATTTATAGAAAACAAAAATACAAAAGAATACAGATATATTCTTTGTTGTATTATCATTTTTTTATATAGAATCAATGGCTTTCTAGATAAGCTTTATAGAATAAAAAAACTATTATAGAAGAGAAAGCAATATTGACATTAAGAGAGAATTAATAAAAAGATGAGAAATTAAATATATATTAATATGTAGACCAATTTGTTATATTTATAGGTCTATCCCAGCGGTTAAAACGCAATCCTTTGCCTGTCCTATTTCCATGTGTATCTAAAATCTCATAATACTCTTCAACTATTTGGCTACGACCGCGTTGCCATTCATTGGTGGTAGCAGCAGGATCGATTAAATAAATATCACCTACAACGGTATATAACTCACCTAAATAACGAACTTTACGTGTGGTGGTGGTGGAATAGTGAGAGAACATCACTTGGTAGGTTTTATAGTGTTCAGGTTGCCCATAAGGGCCATATTTCATCGCAATATAGCGAATTCCTTTAGTACCAACAGGACTCGTGCCACCTGGCGTTGGCATATCGGGTGTAATATTAAAAAGAGTATAACGTGAGCCAACCGTTGGTTGCCTTAGCGCTTGGCGATAACTATAGCTATCCATTCCTGAAGCTGTCCATGTTCTATCCACCAGACCATTTCCTGCCCAACAATAGCAAGATAAGGCGAGTAAAGGGAATGAAAGAGGGATAAACAAGGCTCTAGCCAACATAAATACTCCTTTTTATTACTATTATGATGCCAGAAAACTAGGGGGTTATTCCGTAAAATAACGCTATAACAGCGTGCCATTTCTGATGCTTATCCCTTTCCATTCCAAAAGGTTATTAAAAACAGAAAATAATTGATTATATTTTGGACAAAAAAAAAGTTTAAGATAATAAAGGTGATAAATAAGACAGTGTAGAGGTAACCGTTTATGAACCCATTAACGACATTACGTGTTGCAAGCGTACAACTACAACATAAGGCTAATGATAAAGATTATAATTTAGCCAAAATACATCAGTTTATTGAGATGGCTGCCAGTGAAAAAGTGAATCTTCTAGTATTTCCTGAAATGTGTATCACGGGATACTGGCATGTCCCTAAATTACCGGCGCAACAGGTTTATGCATTAAGTGAAAAACTGGCTGATAGCGCATCATTAAAATCCATTAAACAAAAAGCACAACAGTATGCAATGGCTATTGGTGTTGGATTAATTGAACGGGATAACAATAATAATTTGTATAATACTTGGGTTGTTTGTATGCCTGATGGTTCATTACAAAAACATCGTAAATTGCATGCATTTGAACATCCGGTTATTTGTAGCGGAGATCAATACACCGTATTTGATACCCCATGGGGGATTAAAATGGGTATTTTAATTTGCTGGGATAATAATTTAGTTGAGAACGCACGGGCGACGGCGTTATTAGGGGCAGATATTTTATTGGCTCCTCATCAAACTGGCGGAACCCACTCTCGTAGTCCACACAGCATGAAACCTATTCCAATGGCGTTGTGGGAAAATCGTCAGCAAGATCCACAAGCGTTACAAGCTGCTTTTCAAGGTGAACATGGCAAAGGATGGCTAATGCGCTGGTTACCTGCTAGAGCTCACGATAATGGTATGTTTATCATCTTCAGTAATGGGGTTGGGCGTGATGAAGAAGAGGTGAGAACGGGTAATGCGATGGTTATCGATCCTTATGGACGTATTGTAAAAGAAAGCTGTGCGATAGAAGACGATATGGTCGTCACGGATATTGATTTAACGCTTTTGCCTGAATCAACAGGGAGACGCTGGTTAACGGGCAGAAGACCAGAGCTATATCAGATCCTCACCACTCGACAAGGTAATGAACAAGATCCGATTTCCGTTCGTTTTGGTAACAAGGACTAATAGAGATAATTATAAAAAGAGCATAATTATTTATCAGACAAAAGATTAACACCTAATATTAATTTTACTAATTTATTTTATGTTAGAATAATAAAAGAAACTAATATAGGTTTGATGATAAATAATGGATACACGTTTATTAAATGCTTTTGTGGTGTTAGCTGATACAGGGCACTTTGGTGAAGCTTCCAAACAGCTTTGTATTAGCCAACCTGCATTAACTAAACAGATTAAAACGTTGGAATCACAACTGGATATCGTGTTGTTTGAGCGTGGTCGCCATGGTGCAAAGCTCACGCAAGAAGGACAATATTTACTCAATCAAGCTCAAGTGGTATTACGGGAATCCCATATTTTAGAAAAACAAGCTCGTCAATTAGTTGAGCCACAAAAAGTCTCACTTTATGCGGGATTCGGTCTGTCATCATTAAGTTTTATTACTTCACTATTGGCGAGATTTAATCAAATTGAGCCAAATATTAGCGTCAATATTGATGATATGTCTTCTCATAAAATGGAAGAAAAATTATTAATGGGTGAACTTGATGTGGCTTTTTCTCGTTTACCCGTTATGCCCCCTTTACAAGGGATAGCGTTGACACAAGAGCAACTGATGTTAGCTATTGCAACACAACATATTACGGTGTTGGAGGCAGATTATAACCCATTACATTATTTCGACTCATTAGGGCTTATTTTACTTGCTCCAGAAAAAGGGAAAAAACTGTATCAGCAGATACATGCTTTTTTACAACAGCATAAACTAGCACCGCGTTTATTACAGCAATCTCAAGATATTCAGACCCAATTAGCGCTAGTCGCGGCTGGATTAGGGATAGCATTAGTGCCTAAAAGCGCGCAATTAATTTGTGATAAACAAAGAGTCACATTGTTACCTCTATCTGGGTTATACACACAATGGAAAATTGGTGTAATTTGGAATAGTAATATTAAAAATAAAGAACGTGATCTTTTTATTAAAATAATTACTGAAAAAATTGATATTAAATAAACAATTAGCTTTCTTTATTTCTTTTAATATAAATATTATATTTCAAATTTTAGTCTCTATTAAATATTAATTAGTTTTAAAATAAATAGGAATAATCAACTGAGATCACTCTCACAAAAAATAAACATAAGTTTATAAAGGTTTTATTTAAGCTTTATGATAAAAAATAATTTAAAACATTAAGTTAAATGATTTTTGTTTTGTTAAATGTATTTAATGGGAATTAGCGTGCTTTAAAAGATCTATTTACAATAAAATAAGAATGTTTAATATCAAAGGGCAGTCAACTCAAGAAAGGTACTTGCCTTGTTTTAATATTGAGTAAGAAAGAGAGAATTAAAATATCTCTCTCATGGATAATTTATTAGTGATAATAAATTATGATCTTATGTAATAAATAATAAGGAAGTTATTATGACAAAAATAAACATTTTTACGGGTACTCTATTTGTTTTATCTAGCATAAGTATGGCACAAGCAGAAATCCATTCTAATCAAAGTGGCCCTTTAACCACCATGAGTGTGGGGGCGAGTGATCCCGTGACTCGTGGCCCTCATCAATCAGCAGGTGGGGAGCCGGGTGTCGGTATTTCTAATCTATATGGAGGGAAAAAAATTGGTTTTGCGTCATTAACACCAAATAATATGAGTGGTGGGGCGGATAGCCATGGTGTTTATACAATACAACCCAATGAAAATACACCAGCTAGCCATAGTAATATGGGGGTATTTCATTTTTCACAGGTGACTGATGCCAATGTCTATTTTGGTACTTGGGCAAAAACAGCCTCTGTTACAGATATCACTCATCAGTCTTATTATGTAGGTAAAGAGGTTACTAGTACGCTACCGACAGACAGTGCAACTTATACCGTAACAGGTATCAGTCAATATAGTGGTGATAATTTACTGTCTGGTACTTTTGATGTTGATTTTTCACAAAAGACAATTGGTGGCTCACTGGCTAATAACCTACGTACTGTCGAGTTAGAACGTGGCAATATTTATACCGCAAATAACCAAGTAACTTTCTCTGCAGATGCAAAAGAAGATACCACATCCGGTATTGTTGAAGGGGCGTTCTTTGGTGAAAATGCTGAAACATTGGCAGGTATTGTCGTCTTCCACACCGATCATACTAAAGATATTGGTTTTGGGGGAAGCAAAAATAGTGCTGAAGTAGATACTGCAACAGATAGCGTAACAGATAGTGCAGAAGCCTCTTAACGTTAGGTTTTAAGTTCGGAGCTTAAAAACAATTTAGTCCTTTTACATACGTGGTATTAGTGGTCATTAAGCTAGTTTTTAGCAACAGATAATCAAATATACGGTTATCTGTTTTTTTTTGCCTTAAAAAACGGATTGTAAGGAATAGATCTATTGTTATTATAAGGATAAACCATGCGTTATTATCAAAGGCTAATAAAGTCATTATTTATTATTAATATCTTATTTCATTCGTCACAGGGGGCGGCAACACAACCTAATCAAGAGTCACTTAATAAAGAGAAGGTCGCTCAATTAGGTCAACAACTGTATCATCATTTACAGCAACAGCAGTGGTATCAAGCGGAAAAACTACTAGTTAATTATCAGCAATTACCATTACACGAAACTTTATTAGTCTATTATGCTCAAGCACTATTAGCACAGAAGAATGGTAATTTCTTACAAGCTGAATTTTATTATCAGCAGCAACTTAAGCAGCAAGCAGATTTTATTCCGGCACAAACTGGCCTAATTCAGCTCTACTTTTCTCAAGGAGAATATAAAAAAGCACAATACCAGCTAAATCAATTAAGTCGTTTATCGGGATTATCACCTACCATTAATCAAGCAATTATCTATTATCAGAAACAGCTTAACGATTATTTTAAAGCTAGGCGTTTTTATCAAATCAGTTTTTTTTATGATGATAATATTAATCATGCACCTTATCTTGATGAGCAAATTGTTTCGCAATCAACGCAAGTCATCATGACCAGAAAAGGCGCTCAACCTATAGCATCGATGGGGGTTAGTCATCTTTTTTCTTTCTATCAGCCCACTTTTATTTACGCTAATAATACCCTATCAGGCTATTTTTCAGCACGCTACCGTGATTATTTTGCATATAAACAAGCTAATTTTACACATTTATATACTCAATTAAGTTATCAGTACCAAAAAAAGGATTATCGGTGGACCTTATCTCCTTATTATGAAATAAAATTACCTAAAAAGGCGTTTGAGTATCAATCTATTGGGGTATATACCGGGCTATTTTTCTCCATTAATAAATATCATTCTATTAATTTATCTATAAATTATTATATAAAGAAATATAATAAAGAATTAATAAACTTAAATAATCATAAGCAGATATATGCTATTAGCTATTACTATACATTAGCAGAGAATGTTCAATTAGTTAATCAATTAAACTATTATAGTAGTCGTAAAAAAAATACTTTATTAAATTATCAGCAATATGATATAAAAACGGGTGTTTATTACTTATTACCAAAAAATTGGCAAGTTTCTCTTTCTTTACAATATCAATTTAAAAGTTTTAATAATTATAATCCATTATTAAATAAGAAAAGAGAAGATAATGGCTTTGTTTTTACAACAACTATTAAAAATAAAGCACCTATTATCTGGGGGTTTTATCCAGCAATAGAATTAAGTTATACCCGTAGATTAAGCAATGTGGATTGGTTATATCAATATCAGCAGCATGAAGTCTTATTTAAATTAGAAAAACAATTTTAATTAATTTAATGCATGACTTCTTTATTAATTAAGTAGGTAACACAATGCATGTAGTGCTTTTTCACAAACGTACGTTAGTCTCCATGATGGTTTCACTCTCCTTATTTTCTCTCAATAGTTATTCCAAGACGAAGGATAATACAACCGATCTTGGACAAATTCAGGTTGCAGATAATTTAGAAAAAGATCAACAAGGTTATGCTCAAGTCTATGAAAAGGATGTGGCTAATATTTATTTAGGTAAAGCCCTTATTGAACGTTATCAAGGGGTATCGCCTGCAGATTTATTTAAAAGCGCGATAGGTGTTTATAGTGGTGAAGCCCGTAATGGAGGAGCATTGGATCCGAATATTCGTGGTATTCAAGGCCAAGGGCGTATCCCCGTTACTGTGGATGGTACTGAGCAGGCGATTACGGTTTATCGTGGTTATAGCGGTGCATCTAATCGTAACTATATTGATTCAAATTTGATAAGCAGTATCTATATAGAAAAAGGTCCTTCACTTAATCCTAATATAAAAACAGGGATTGGCGGAGGGGTTGCCATTAAAACATTAGATATACGTGATATTGTGCCCATTGGTGAGTCTTTTGGTATTAATTTTAAAGGTGATATTAGTAATAATGCCACAGGCTATAAAGATATTTATACTAATATGATTGAAGAGTACCGTTATTATCCAAAATTCTATCAACAAAATGCTTATATTATCGATCCTGCATTAGAAATAACACCTAAAAAAAGTAAAATAGAAAACTTTCAAGATTATTCATTTCGCTTAGGTGTAGGATTTGAGAAAGAAAAATTTAATTTACTTTTTGCATATGCAATACGTGAAAAAGGTAATTATTTTGCAGGAAAGAGAAATGTAGAAGAGTATAGTAAAGTAGATGAGCAATTGCTTAATTCTGTTTATATAATGGACGGGAAAAGACATTTTGAGCCTTATTTACCTTTTATTGCTCATATTTATCGACCTGGTAATGAAGTACCAAATACATCTAATCGTAACCGCTCTTTTTTAGTAAAAGGAACTCTATTTCCACAACAAACGCATCGTTTCTCCATTAATTATCGATACACCGATTTATTATTTGGCGATATTATGCCATCACGATTAAGTTGGGTTCGTTATCAAGAAAATTTAGTTAATCAATGGCCTTTGGCAAATATTACACAACAAGCAGGCACATTAACCTATCAATATAAACCAGAAGATAAAAAAACAGATTTATTACTGCGTTTATGGGGTAATTTAACGTTAGGACATACTAATACTCGGGGAGGAAAACCAAGAGAGCCTAAAATGGTTGATTTTAGAGCTAGCAGAAATACAAGGTGGGATCCCTCTATTGATACAGGCTTTTTAGATACAGCTTCTCTATATCAAGATAATAATCGTTATGGTGTTGATTTTTCATCGTTATTTAAATTATCACCTCAGTTTTCTATTTCTTTTTCCGGTCAATATCAATTGGAAAAATTAGATAGTCATGAGCTTGAACTTCCCATGGGTTTTGATTTCGTGACCGAGGGGCGAGCAGGGCAACGTCATGAAGTCAATTTAGCGTTAGCCACAGATTGGAAACCATTACCCTGGTTTGTGATGAATATTGGCGGTAAATATCATTACTATCATCTGACGGATACCTTTTTAAATAATAAACGGAAGAATAGGGTTAAAAATTACGAGAAAACAGCCCCTATCCGCGGTTATCTGATCTCTTATCGACGAGTATTAACGCCAGAAGAGTATTTACTCTATCGCGCGGTTAACAAAATTGATGTCGATACTTTACCTGACGAGTTAAAAAATTACCGAAGTTCTGCTGAGCTGAGTAAAAAAATTAGAGACTTTCAACAAGCGGTTTTAGTTTACCCTGAAGGTGGCGCTTTGCTAGAGGAAATCAAGGAGCAGGTTGCTAGGCCATATCTTCAGAGAATACAGCATGATATGGAGCATGAAGATTTTCTTCGTAATAACCATGGAAAGATGCAAATAAAAAACGCTAAAGCCATCCCGATGAAAAGAGAGTTTAGCCTTTGGTTATTTGATGAAAATGGCGTACTACTTAAGAGTAAGAATATTTTACTTAATGGTTTTCTTGATATGGAGGAAAAAGTCCCTCATCCAGTGACGGGGGAGTTAGTCTATCGCTTTGAAAAAGATGTTATTAATCCTCAGGCATTTTCTCTATCAGAAGATATTCAAGATCCCTACGCACTGGAGCCTAGCTATCAGCATGGCGCATTTTCCCCTTTAATCTCTGCCACCCTTTATGCCAACGATATGGTGCGTTTTTATGGCCGTTATACTGAGCAATTGCGTTTACCTAACTTATTTGAAGATACCAGTGGTTTTTCAGGCTCTAAAGCTCGCTATTATGGCTTTAAGTTAAAGCCAGAGCGTGCCAAAAGCAGTGAGTTTGGTGTGGTTGTTGATTTTACGCATTGGTTGAATATAGAGCGCCACGCTGATATTAAAATTAATTACTTTAAAACGAACATTGAAAATGTATTTGATAGAGATGCTAATTGGCAAATTAGACAGTTAGAAAAACAAATATTAGAAGGTGTAGAGTTACAAGCCCGGTTTGATAATGGATTTATTTTCTTTGATACCGCATTAGTGTATAGCCATAAAAATAAAGTCTGTGATGAAAATGCTTTTTATGAGCTTGATGCATCAGGATTATCGGGTATTAAAAACTGTATGACAGGGGGATACCCTGGCGGATTTTTGCGCACCTCAATGCAGCCTAAATACTCAGTTAACCTACATTTAGGCACGCGCTGGCTAAATGATAAATTAGAATTAGGTAGTCGCTGGCTCTATTCATCAGAAGTTGAAAATAAAGATGAGAAATGGCTTAAAGAAAATTTACCTAATAGCTATTTTGGCATAAATAATAATCCGATGCGTTGGGCAAAAGTATTTACTATTGATGCTTATGCAACCTATCAATATAGCCCCAATTTATCTTTTGAAATAACAGGAAGTAATTTATTAAATGAATATTACATTGATCCGCTGACCCGTTCTGGTATGCCGGCACCAGGAAGAAGTTTGCGATTAGGTGTAACAGCCCAATTTTAATACAAGGATAAAATAGGAGTTTTATTTATGTTGGCACTTTCTGTCAGACAGCCACTTAATATTTATTATTGGCTCATTGCGATATCATTAGTTTATATCAGTTTATTGAGTTGGGTACTTAATTCATGGTCTATGACAGAAAGTGCGCATCATATTGATCAGCAACAGCAAAATACATTATCGGTCTATCAGGTGATGTTTTCGCCACCTAAACAATCTACTACCATGATTGAACCGAGAATAAAGATCGAGTCACAACAACCACCTATTGCACTACCAAGAAGTGAGAACGGTGAATTGATTGAAGCGCCCAAACAACCCGCAAAAAAGCGTCAACAACAACCGACCCCAATAACACCTAAAGCGATAAAACAGGTAAAAAAACAGCCAGTAGTAGACAAAACAGTACCTATAAAACCACGTGATTTAACAAATCACAACATAGTTCAAAGTACATCACAACCATCAGCAGAAAACTTAACACAGCATACCGCGAGTTCATTGGCAGGGAGCAGTCGTGCATTAAGTGAACATGGTATTGGACAGGGAGAGTCTGAAAATCATTATATCAGTTTATTGCGCCGAGAAATTGAGCGTCATAAGCGCTATCCTGCGCAAGCTCGTCGTATGCAAGATGAAGGGCTGGTTGTTGTGCGTTTTTCATTAACCAATGAAGGCTATATTTCATCCGTTGTACTTGAGCAGACCTCAGGGGTGGCATCTCTTGATAATGCAGCACTTGCCGCGGTAAAACGGGTAAAACCAATTGGCCCGAAACCTAATAACTTATCTGATCCTTTAACTATCTCGTTAAAATTTCAATTAAATTGAATAAAAAATACCTAAGTCAATATTACACTTAGGTATTTTATGGAAATAAAACATTAGAATAAAACAGTCATATCAGCCAACAAGGTATTAGGCTCAAAGAAATAGAGATGAAAATAGAGATTTTTTTGATCTTCTTGACTAAAAATACAAGATAAATCAATTTGATAAGTATAAAAATAACTTTTATTATCGGAAATAGGATGATTAAGTAATGGGGTTATTTTATAAATAATATTATCTTGATCTGTGGTGAGCTTAAATTCAGCAGAACCAATAATAGTGCCTTGGGTCGCATCGCCCGTTCTTGCCACTATGGCTAACGATTGTTCCTGCGTAATTGCACACTGTAATAACAAGGTGATTTTTTGTGATAAACCCACTTTGCCAATCGGCTCTTCTGATGGTAAGCAAAAATAGGCATCGTGATTTAATAAAATACAATTTTTCCCCACTAACATATCACTATAGCCATATTGAGCTTTGCTTAATTGAGTCATAAATCCATGATTTAAATCGAGTTCATAGCTCTTTTTTGCTGTGGGTAAATGATTTTTAGTGTCAAGGGGTAAGGATGCATAACCATCATAAAAACGAAATATAGGTGCAGATTCGGTTAACCAAGCTCCAGAGTCAGCTTGACAGCTTTTTCCATTGTGACGACTTAAATAAAGATTTACGCCATTAAAGCAGTAGCCAGGAATATTAAGATACGATTTATTATCTCGATTACCTTGACCGATAGTAAAACTATTATTGTTAACATCATCAAGTACCATATATTTTAACCCTCCCCAAGGTGTGTCAGAAATATAGCGAACGGAGGGTAAAATTTGCGTTGGTGACAGATAGGCTTTCTGACTGTCTGGGGTAAAAAATGTGTCGTTTTTTATAACATCATGGCTATCTCCTGCCACGCCATTACAGCCTTCATATTGAAAACTATCTACCTCTTTTTCAGGTGTTAAGTAGTTCTGTTTTAAACGGATCACTGCATCAATATGAGAGTAGGATTCAATACTTTGTAGCATGGATGTTCTATGTAATATATCTTTTCCCATCTCAACGTAAGTCTTGTAATAACTGATTTTTGGATCATGGCTATAGTCATTTCCATAAAGCTCTAAGCTATTCCAACGAGCAAAGGGGGTTGTAAATTCAATTTCAAAACTACGTTTAACCCAAGTTTGATAGAAAGATAAACCAGAAGTATAGATACCCACTAAAAAAGTATTACATTTATTATAATCATCTTTAAAAACTTGGGAGGTCTGCTGATAAATCGCTTTATGAATATTGGCGTTAAATTTATCAATGCTGTTTCTTAATGTTTTTAGATTATTTTTGAAATAATCCTCTTCCAGAGCAAGTTTTTCTTTATTGGTTAATATATCGCAATGGGCGGCGACAAAAAGTGCGCAACAGTGGCAATAAAAGGGCAATCCTGCTGATTGTGCTAAATTTAATACTAATGGTTGTTGAGCAATAATTGTCGAAATCACATCATCAAAACGGTTAAGAACTTGTTCCCGTAAATCTCGTAGTTGTGTTTCTGAATAATGCACATTGGGGTCAAGGTAACGAGCGAGAGAATCTGAAAATAATTGATAAACGTCGCTAATACCTTCTGTGGTGAGTTTAATGATTTTTATATTGTTATCAGTGATTTTAGCATCAATAATACGAGAGACATGGGCAATAATTTGCTCAGCTAAAGAGCTATCTTTCATATTTTTATTCATGAGGCCAAAAAGTGCGGAAGTAATTTTTGAAAGTACCCCCCCAACAACGGGTATTAGACCAATGATATGACCCACGACCACTTCACCCACCATAATAGGCGCATTAAGCGGATCTTGTTGATTAAATTCATCCACAACAGTGGGTAATATATTACTGTTGCGATTAATCATATCTAACATCCCATCCTTTAAGTCCTCATATTCAATGCAGGTTAAAGGTTGAGTGCAGGGGAGTGACGAAGGGCTTATTGATATTTTTAACGGATTTAAATGCATAAAAGAGACTCCTTCTCTGACGTAGTATTATTTAATTCCATTTTTCTATTAATTGAGGTGTACCTGATAAGCCGTTATAAACAGTGATAGATAGTTCAGTACCACGGATTTCTACGGCTAAATAATCTCCTTTAAATAGCGCACCACTATTATAAACTGGGACATCGCCGAAGATCTCACTGCCACCATAACGGTTATCTTGACCAACATAATGGGTATGCCCAACAAATACCGCCTTTACCCCGTAATGTTCTAGCATATATTTAAAGAAGGTCAGCTCTTCTTGAGATGATTTTTCTGGGAAGTGTTGGTTTCCATCATGGAAGTTTAATATGATGGTTTTATTGCTATTTCGCGCCTGAATTAAATCTTTTTCTAACCAATCAATAGAATCTGTGACATTAATAGTTGAAGCTGACCAGTGATCGAGCACCACATGATAAGTGGGATAGTTTTGTAATTGCACAAAATGAATATCACCATATTCCCAAGAGTAAGCCTTACTACCTGAATATTCGCTACTATCGTATCTAAAATTACCTGAAGTCGCATAATTACGATATTCTTCAATACGGTAGTGCATATCAAAAACCATGCCCCTTGCACAGGCATTCATACTGTAATCGGCATTACTCGGCTCTGCACAGTCCCCCACATTGTTTTGATAGTCGTGATTACCAAGTCCAACATAGGTATTAAATCCTAAAGGTGAAGGGGCAAACAGTGCACGAAAACTCTCACGTTGGGAGCGACGGCCAAATTCTGTTAAGTCACCATTTATAATGCCAAAAGCAAAAGATTTTTCACGGTGTAATGCTTGAATACTGTCTCTAACGCTTTTTACGGTGGTTTCCCAACGGGATTGATCATTATTGGGGTCATTATTATCCAGATCTAGACGCCAAGGTTGTGGATCTGACATGACAATAATATTGTAATCAGTAGATTGTGTTGTTGTCATTGCGATACTCCTTGTTACATTTTTATGGGTTAGCCCCCTTTTTGACCTAAATAGCCATAAACTACAATTGCAAAGTTTATTAGTGGACTGTGAGAAACATTGGAGAAAGTAGTGAAAAAGAGAAAGCGGCGCTCTAGAAATAAAACCTATAGAGTTACCGCTTTTTTATGGTGAGGTAAATTGATTAAATGGCTTTCTTCTGTGATTTATTCGCGATCCACAGTCCGCTCATTTTCATCGAGTAACCAAATAAAATACCGAGAATGAGTGAAAGGATAGTTTGTGTTAAATCACCTTGTGCGGCAAAAATAGTACATGCGCCAATAAAAGTACCCGGAATATAAGCCAGTAATGTGCTTTTAGCTTGTACACACATTACAAAGGCAATTACACCGGTGACGGCGTAGCCAAAAACCGCACTATCATTAAACAGTTGGCTACCATAAATAATCGCTAATGCCCAAATAACACCACTCATAATAGTCGCAATCGTCACGACTAAGCCTTTAAAACCTTCTTTAGGGTAGGCGAAATAAGCCGTGCAACCTAAAAAACCAGCCCAACTTAATAAGTCAAATTGGCTAGCAACAAATGCCCAAATGGCAGAAAGAATGCCTGTTGTCAGCGCAGTAAAATAAAGCGTTCTCACGATAGACTCTTAAAAGTAGTAGGGATATTTACCCTGTTAACTAAAGGTGAAGTTTAGCATTGTCATTAGTTGATTTACTATATTTAGATCATTAAACATCATCATTTAAATAACAATTTTTTTGCTATCTGAAATCTATTTATCTATTGAAAAATAAAAAGATAAAGTAAACGATTGCTTTATTAGATTTGTAGTTAAATAAAAAATAACCAAGTATGTTGTTTGATATATATTATTAATAGGTTAATTAAAATCGAGTATATAAATAATATAAGAAATAAAAATAATTAATTTATGACACTCTTTTTGAAAAAAGCATTACCTAACTTTATATCGTATATATGTAATTTTTACCTGCTATAACCGGTAAAGTAATATTTACACGCTATAGCAGGTAAATGGCTAAATGTTAGCTAATCTAACAGCGCGTGCTTTCATTCCATCTAATATTGTATTGCTAATCTCAGAAGGGAAATCCTCGGGTAATTGCTGTTTTACGCGTTGTATGACATCGCCCATTTCTTGATAAAAATAACGAAGAATATCGCTCATTAATGAAGGATCGAAACCGACAGCTTCAGCTGTTTGGTAGAAATGACGAGGAAAAATTTGTTCTATTGCGTATTTTTTGCCTCGGCTTGCTTTTAATCCCATAGCAAGTTTTGCATCTCGTGGATTAAGTCCTCGTCCTCCGAAATTGGGATAGATGGACATAATGTCATAAAGGGGAGTGAGATGGAAACGTCCTTCTTGGTTGATAAAAACAGAAAAATTCTTTGCGTGTCCATCCGTTGCAGCCAAAAGCCAAAATAGCACTTGTGCCTTCATAAAATGAAAACGATCTTGATCGGCATTTGATGAGCCAAGTAAATATTTCATAATATCGATAATGCCAGGCCCTCCTTCATTTTCATATTTTAGCGCAGAAGGTATATTTAAAATTTGGCAAAAATCTTCTTGAGGTAAACGTATTATCCACGATTTATCAGATGAATATTTTCTATCAAAACGTTCTACAGCAAGCGCTTTAACATTTTTTGTTTTAATAATAGAGCAGTGGGGGACGGGAAGATCAAATTCTTTGGCAATTAAGGTACAAAGATACTCATTTTCTACACTATTGGATAAATCCATTGTATAAGAATGACTTTCAATAACACCAATTGGCAGTTTAATAATATGGGTAGTTGGTGTGTTATTATGTGGCACACACCAATGATTATCTTTTAAAAGTAATGCTGTTTTTTCTTGTGCTCCAGCGATGGAAATTCTGAAATCAGTATATTCTTTAAGCATACCGAGTGGAGTATTGGATTTATATCCTAGTAGAATTTTTTCAAGCTCAATATCATTGAGTTTTTGATATTCTATTTTTTTGATATCCGCAGGCGTACTGCCACTAGGAAGTAACCTTAATGCACCAACAGTATCTGCACCGATAGCCGCTAATAGGTCAAAGGGTTGATTTGAGTTCGCATTATAGCGACTCACAATACGATTTCTAATTTCAGTATTATCAGGTAACAGATTATCAAAGAAATTATAGACACAGTCTCCTTGATATTCTTGAAGCTGTAATGGCATCGAAAGAGAGATGGGACGACTTCCTGGTTGATTAACCCAATCTTCAGTATATTGGAATGAATGCGCACCTGAGCTTTTTTTAGTAAAGATGCCCACATAGTATTCATTCATATATACATCAAGACTCGCCATTTACCACTCCTCTTTCCATTCACTTTTGTGTGCTAAATTATTTTTAGCATCTTTAGGATGAATTTCCATCTCTAAATTTAGTGCGGAGAGCAGTTTGAAAAAGGTTTCTAGTTTGGTGGAATTAGGATTAAGTTCAAAATTGGACACGGTATCTTGTCGGATCCCTACTTTTTGGGCGACTTTACTTTGAGACAGTTTTTTTGTTAATCGGACATCTTTTAGATGCACACTGAGTTGATAGGCATTAATTATGATCATCATCTTCTACCGGTTATAGGCGTTAATATCTAATATACCGGTTATAGCGTGTAGATCAAGATTTAATGGTTATAGCGTGTAGAGTTATAATTACCTGCTATAACCGGTAAAGTAATATTTACACGCTATAGCAGGTAAAGTTTGGTCGTTACTTCCCAATACAGAAACTAGAGAAAATTCGCCCTAATAAATCATCCGATGTAAATTCACCAGTAATTTCGCTTAATGCTTGTTGAGCAAGTCTTAACTCTTCTGCTAATAGCTCACCTGACTTGGCATAAACCAATTGCTGATAGCCTTGTTGTAGGTGTTCAGCGGCTGTGTTTAATGCTTGTAAATGACGACGGCGCGCTAAGAAGCCCCCTTCAGTATTGCTGTTAAAGCCCATGGCTTCTTTAAGGTGTGAGCGTAGTAATTCAATGCCCATTCCATCACGGGCAGATAAACGGATCATCGGATAGTCACCTTGCGAGGTGATCTCGGCAGGTTCACCCGTTAAATCTGATTTGTTGCGAATAACGGTGACCGGCAGTGTGCTAGGTAAACGAGCCATAAACTCAGGCCAGATCTCTTCCGGTGTCGTCGCCTCGGTGGTGGTACTATCAACCATAAAGAGGACTCTATCTGCTTGCTCAATCTCTTGCCATGCACGCTCGATACCAATACGTTCTACTTCGTCACTGGCTTCACGTAAACCTGCTGTATCGATAATATGTAATGGCATACCATCAATATGGATATGTTCGCGTAATACATCTCGTGTCGTACCCGCTATATCGGTGACAATGGCCGCTTCTCTTCCCGCTAATGCATTTAATAAGCTTGATTTACCGGCATTAGGGCGCCCGGCAATGACGACTTTCATTCCTTCACGTAATAGGCTGCCTTGGCGCGCTTGCGCACGAACATCGTCTAATTGACTGATAACCGTATTGAGTTTGCCCTCAATCACCCCGTCAGAAAGAAAGTCTATCTCTTCATCAGGGAAATCAATAGCCGCTTCAACATAGATACGCAAATTGGTTAAGGACTCGACCATCTCATTAATATGAGAGGAGAAAGCACCTTGTAAAGAGTTAATCGCAGAGCGTGCCGCTTGCTCTGAACTGGCATCAATTAAATCGGCAATCGCTTCAGCTTGCGCTAAATCGAGTTTATCGTTTAAGAAGGCTCGCTCTGAGAACTCACCGGGCTTAGCAATACGGATACCGGGAATTTGTAGAATACGCTTTAAGAGTAAGTCGAGAATAATTGGGCCACCATGGCCTTGTAGTTCTAAAACATCTTCACCCGTAAAAGAGTTAGGATTAGGGAAGAAAAGGGCGATACCCTGATCAAGCACTGAGTTATCTTCATTGCGAAAAGGAAGATAGTCGGCATAACGTGGCTTAGGTACTTTGCCTAAAATAGTTTGTGCCACAACAGCCGCTTTAGGGCCAGAAACGCGTAGGATACCAACACCGCCTCTTCCAGGAGGTGTGGCCTGAGCGACGATAGTATCAGTGCTATGCATGGTGAACTCGCTTAATCAGAATAATCATTAATCGTATAAAAATAAAAAAACAGAAGGCGGCCTATTAGACCGCCTTCACTATTTTATGTCACTTTTCTTTGAATGTAACCAAAGAAGAGGTTTTTCCTGATGTGACCTTATTTTTTGTCTCTACTATGTAGCCCACGTTTTTCCAGACCGCGGTAGATTAACTGCTGCTGGATAATGGTTACTAGGTTACTGACGATATAGTACAGAACCAGACCTGATGGGAACCACAGGAAGAATACAGTAAATACAACCGGCATAAAGGTCATAATTTTTTGTTGCATCGGATCAGTGACTGCTGTTGGTGACAGTTTCTGAATGATGAACATCGTCACACCCATTAATAATGGCAGGATATAGTACGGATCTTGTGCTGATAAGTCTTGGATCCATAATATAAATGGTGCATGACGTAATTCAACCGAGCCCATTAACATATAGTATAAGGCAAGGAAGATTGGCATCTGGATAATCAGCGGTAAACAACCACCAAGAGGATTAACTTTCTCTTGTTTGTATAATGCCATCATTTCTTGGCTCATACGTTGTTTATCATCACCAATACGCTCACGAAGTGCCGCCAGTTTTGGTTGCAGTAAACGCATTTTCGCCATAGAGGTGTATTGCGCTTTCGTGAGTGGATACATAATACCACGAACGATAAAGGTGATCATGATGATGGAGAAACCCCAGTTACCGATAAAGCTGTGCAGGAATTTCAGCAGCTTAAACAGTGGCTGAGAGATAAACCATAACCAACCATAGTCAACAGATAGGTCTAAATGTGGTGCGATTGCAGACATTTCAGACTGGATCTCAGGCCCGACCCATAATGTTGAAGTGATATCCTGTGTGCTATTCGGTGCAACAGTAATAGGTGCTGATTTATAACCAATCAGTGCGATAGATTTATTATCTAAAGTGATAGAGTAGAAGTTGTTATTCTGACTATCTTTAGCTGGGATCCACGCGGTTGCGAAGTATTGTTGTAACATCGCAATCCAACCATTGTTGGTTGTGATAGAAAGGTTTTTATCTTCGATATCACCAAAGCTATATTTTTTATAGTTGGTTTCATCTGATGAATAAGCCGCACCACGATAGGTATGTAGCGCAAAGTTGCTACTTCCAGTATCACGGTGTTCTGGTAACTTAACAGATTGTTTTAACTGACCATAAAAGTTCATTGTCAGTGTTTTATCTGTTGGGTTCTCAACTTTGTATTCAATACCAATGTCATACTGACCTTTTTTCAGAATAAAGGTTTTGACGAATTTCACGCCTTCTTCATTCACAAAAGTCATAGGCACACGTAATTCATCTTGGTTTTCACCTAAGATAAATTCTTGTTGTGTGGCACTGTAGACAGGGCGAGATTTCTGATCTGGACCATCAGGGCCAATTAAGCCACTTTGAGCCTGATACAGGAATTGAGGTGTAGTTTCCAGTAAACGGAAAGGGGTTTTTGAATTAAGCTCGGCGGGATAGGCTAACAAATCAGCCTCATCGATAGTACCGCCCTGAGTATTGATACGAAGATCAAGTACG
The DNA here is from genome assembly GCF_000160755.1 of Proteus mirabilis ATCC 29906. GTDB lineage: Bacteria > Pseudomonadota > Gammaproteobacteria > Enterobacterales > Enterobacteriaceae > Proteus > Proteus mirabilis. The sequence continues at coordinate 122,873 of NZ_GG668582.1, read as the reverse complement.
TCAGTTTTTACGGTAATCAATTTTGCCTGCTCATTGCTGTTACCAGTCACAGCAAGACTATCACTGCTTGGCATGTCCGCTTGTTGCGAGACCTGAGTAGTAGTGGTGGTGTTTTGTGATACTTTATCACCCTCCCACTGCTGCCAGATCAGGAAAGAAACGAACAGTAAAGCGATGAATAGAAGATTGCGTTGCGAATCCATCGTTAATTTTCTCTGTTATCGTCGTTTTTTCTAGGTGGGACAGGATCATCACCACCTTCGTGTAAAGGGTGGCATTTTAATATGCGTTTCACTGTTAACCAACTACCTTTTATCATTCCAAACCTGCGCAATGCCTCAATACCATAATGAGAGCACGTAGGATTGAAACGACAACGAGGCCCCAACAGAGGACTAATCCCCAGTTGATAGCCCCTAATCAGCAAGATCAGGATTTTTGAGCCAAGCGACAATGACGACGCCATAATTTACCCAACACTTCCGTCAATTGGTGGTTATCAAGTTCAGCTACCCCCTTCCTTACTAATACCACAAAATCCATAGCAGGTAATTGATGCTGATGTAAACGAAAGTATTCACGGGCTAATCGTTTAATCCGATTACGCTCATGAGCACGTTTAACGTTTTTCTTTGCGATAGTTAGACCGATGCGGGGATGCCCCAGCTCATTCTGGCGACCCAAAATTGTAACTTCTGGTGAACTCGCACGCTGTGGCTGCTGGAAAACAAAATTGAAATGCTTGGGAGTTAACAAACGTAACTCCCTTGGAAAAGCGAGCTTAACCACGGAATGGTTAGCTTTTATTATTTCGAAGAAACGGTCAGACGAGCGCGGCCTTTCGCACGACGGCGAGCCAGAACCTGACGACCATTTTTAGTGGCCATACGAGCGCGGAAGCCGTGGTTACGGTTGCGCTTCAGTACAGACGGTTGAAAAGTGCGTTTCATAGCGATTTCTACCTACTTTATATTATTACTGATTCAGCAAATGCGTTGACAGACAGGAGTGCAATAAATAAACAAACCAGTACTTCAATCGCAGCATCAATGATGGAAAGATGCGGGATTGTAATAAAATCACTCAAATGCGTCAATGAAGATGACGTTTTAAGTACCGATTTTTGTCGTCTTTTTTAGCAAACCCGATTATCAATCCTTACTTATGCGCAACGCTCGCTCTTATCGACACCCTAAAAAGGGAAGATAAAGGGCGAATTGTTGGTACAAGCACGCAGGGTGCAAGATTATACGGACTCAGGGTGAAAGCGCAAGGATCTTTGGTGGATCATCATGCAGATAATTGATCATCCTTTATAAGAAGAGCAGAAATTTACTTACAGAAAGTTATCCCCAATTGCTATTTATAGGGTGACTCAAGTACACTAGAACTCCCTTACCTATTTATTTCGGAGAATTATCACAAATAGGTAAGCCTGTGGATAAAAACCATAAAAACTGTGTAAAAGAAAGAGGATCTTCGTTTCATTTTGCGATATGATCCCCCGTCACGATCAGAACAACCAGTCTGCGATCGTGAAGCACGATGTAAAAATCGTGGTCATCAAAGTTGTTCCTTATTAAGAATTGAAGAGGAACGGTGTTGTGTACCTAAGTGTTTAATCACATTTTTCCTGTTTATTTTTTAGTCTTGTTTTTGAGGGGAGTCCGCCGTGTCACTTTCGCTTTGGCAGCATTGTCTTGCCCGATTGCAGGATGAGTTACCTGCCACTGAATTTAGTATGTGGATACGTCCCTTGCAGGCAGAACTAAGCGATAACACGCTGGCACTGTATGCACCTAATCGTTTTGTGTTAGATTGGGTAAGAGAAAAGTACATTAATAATATTAATGCGTTATTAGTCGACTTTTGTGGTTCTGATGTCCCTTCGTTGCGTTTTGAAGTGGGGAATAAACCTGTATCAGCACGTACCACCGAGAGTGTTCCCAAAACCGTGACACATCCCGCGGTTAATTCCACACCGACTAACAGCCAGCCTGTGCGTCCTAGCTGGGATAATCAACCGCAATCCCAGTTACCTGAACTTAATTATCGTTCTAATGTTAATCCTAAACATAAATTTGATAATTTCGTTGAAGGTAAATCGAACCAACTTGCTAGAGCTGCCGCAAGACAAGTTGCTGATAATCCTGGAGGAGCTTATAACCCACTGTTTTTATATGGGGGAACGGGTCTGGGTAAAACGCATCTATTGCATGCGGTGGGCAACAGTATTATGGAACGTAAAGCCAATGCTAAAGTTGTTTATATGCATTCGGAACGTTTCGTGCAAGATATGGTAAAGGCGTTACAAAATAATGCTATTGAAGATTTTAAACGCTACTATCGCTCTGTAGACGCGCTATTAATTGATGATATTCAATTTTTTGCCAATAAAGAGCGTTCACAAGAAGAGTTTTTTCATACCTTTAACGCTTTGTTAGAGGGAAATCAGCAAATTATTTTAACCTCAGACCGTTATCCTAAAGAGATTAACGGGGTAGAGGATCGATTAAAATCGCGCTTTGGTTGGGGATTGACTGTAGCCATTGAACCACCAGAATTAGAAACGCGTGTGGCGATTTTGATGAAAAAAGCGGACGAAAATCAAATCCAGTTACCTGATGAAGTGGCGTTTTTTATTGCTAAACGACTCCGCTCTAACGTCCGTGAGCTAGAAGGTGCATTAAACCGAGTAATAGCTAACGCAAATTTTACCGGTCGAGCTATTACCATCGACTTTGTGCGTGAAGCATTACGTGATTTACTCGCATTACAAGAGAAACTCGTTACTATCGATAATATTCAGAAAACTGTAGCAGAATATTATAAAATTAAGGTAGCGGATTTGTTGTCGAAGCGACGATCCCGATCGGTTGCCCGTCCGAGGCAAATGGCAATGGCGCTGGCAAAGGAATTAACAAACCACAGCTTGCCTGAAATCGGGGATGCCTTTGGTGGTCGTGACCATACTACGGTACTGCATGCTTGCCGAAAAATAGAGCAACTGCGTGAAGAAAGTCACGATATCAAAGAAGATTTTTCTAACTTAATCAGAACATTATCATCCTAGCGCTATGAAATTTATCATTGAACGAGAACAGCTGCTAAAGCCGCTGCAACAAGTCAGCGGCCCTTTAGGCGGTCGCCCAACTTTACCTATTTTAGGCAACCTGTTGCTTAAGGTGACGGAGAATACCTTATCGCTAACAGGTACAGACCTTGAGATGGAGATGATGGCAAGAGTGAGTCTTAGCCAATCTCATGAAATCGGTGCAACGACTGTTCCTGCGCGTAAGTTTTTTGATATTTGGCGCGGATTACCTGAGGGAGCAGAAATCAGCGTAGAATTAGACGGTGATCGCTTACTCGTTCGTTCAGGAAGAAGTCGTTTTTCTTTATCGACACTCCCTGCGTCTGATTTCCCGAATTTAGACGATTGGCAAAGTGAGGTTGAATTTACTTTGCCACAAGCCACTCTAAAACGTTTGATTGAATCCACACAGTTTTCAATGGCGCATCAAGATGTGCGTTACTACCTCAACGGTATGTTATTTGAAACGGAAAACACGGAATTGCGCACGGTTGCTACTGATGGTCACCGTTTAGCGGTCTGTGCCATGGATATTGGACAATCTTTACCCGGACATTCTGTTATTGTGCCACGTAAAGGTGTTATTGAACTGATGCGTTTACTTGATGGCAGTGGTGAGAGTTTATTACAGTTACAAATTGGCAGTAATAATTTACGCGCTCATGTAGGCGACTTTATTTTTACCTCGAAACTGGTTGATGGTCGTTTCCCTGACTATCGCCGCGTATTACCGAAAAATCCGACTAAAACAGTTATCGCAGGTTGTGATATCCTCAAACAAGCGTTCTCTCGTGCGGCGATTTTATCGAATGAAAAATTCCGTGGGGTGCGTATTAACCTCACTAATGGACAATTAAAAATTACCGCTAACAACCCTGAACAAGAAGAGGCAGAAGAAATTGTTGATGTTCAGTATCAGGGGGAAGAGATGGAGATCGGTTTTAATGTGAGCTACCTTCTTGATGTGTTAAACACACTCAAGTGTGAAGAGGTAAAATTATTACTGACTGATGCTGTTTCAAGTGTACAGGTTGAGAATGTGGCAAGTGCAGCCGCAGCTTATGTTGTTATGCCGATGCGCTTGTAATCACGATTAATATGATTTTATCCCGTTTATTGATCCGCCATTTTAGAAATATTGAACAGGCTGATTTGCCATTAGCGGATGGTTTTAATTTTCTTGTAGGACCAAACGGGAGTGGGAAAACCAGTATACTTGAAGCGATTTACACATTAGGCCATGGACGGGCATTTCGTAGTGCCCAAGCGAATCGAGTGATCCAGCATGATGAAAATGCGTTTATTTTACATGGGCGTTTAAGTGGCCTTGATGAAGAAAGTCGCGGTTACTCGATTGGTTTAAGTAAAGATCGCGAGGGTAACAGTACGGTACGTATTGATGGTAGCGATGGGCATAAAATTGCAGAGTTAGCGAAGTTATTACCGATGCAATTAATCACCCCTGAGGGGTTCACATTACTTAATGGTGGGCCTAAATATCGTCGTGCTTTTATCGATTGGGGTTGTTTTCATAATGAGCCTCGATTTTTTGCTGCATGGTCAGATTTAAAACGCGTCTTAAAACAGCGTAATGCAGCACTCAGGCAAGCGTCGTCTTATCGACAACTCTTACCTTGGGATAAAGAGCTTATCTTACTGACAGAACAGATAAGCCAATGGCGAGCTGAATATACAGAAGATATCGCCAAAGATATTGAAGAAACGTGCCAATTATTTCTCCCTGAATTTACCTTGAAAGTCAGTTTTCAACGAGGATGGGATAAAGAAACCGATTATGCACAGTTGCTAGAACGTCAATTTGAACGTGACAAAGTGTTATCATATACCTCGTTAGGTGCTCATAAAGCGGATTTACGTATTCGTGCTAACGGCACTCCGGTAGAAGATATGTTGTCACGGGGTCAGCTTAAGTTGTTAATGTGTGCATTAAGGCTGGCACAAGGTGAATATTTCACTCGTAAGAATGGGCAAAGATGCCTGTATCTGCTCGATGATTTTGCTTCTGAATTAGACGCAAATCGGCGCCAGTTGTTAGCCGAGCGTTTAAAGTCTACGCAAGCTCAAGTGTTTGTCAGTGCAATCACTTCTGGGCAAGTTAAAGATATGCTAGATGTAAATAGCAGGCTATTTAGCGTAGAACATGGCAAAATAGAGGTTAAACCATAGGAATAAAGCGAGAAACGTTGATGTCGAATACATATGACTCCTCAAGTATCAAAGTATTAAAAGGGCTGGATGCGGTGCGTAAGCGCCCGGGGATGTATATCGGGGATACAGATGATGGAACCGGTCTGCATCACATGGTCTTCGAGGTGGTCGACAACGCTATCGACGAAGCCCTCGCGGGTTACTGTGATGAGATTATTGTCACTATCCATTCAGATAACTCAGTCTCTGTTCGCGATGATGGCCGTGGTATTCCAACGGGTATTCATGAAGAAGAGGGCGTTTCTGCAGCAGAAGTGATTATGACGGTTCTGCATGCGGGTGGTAAATTCGATGATAACTCCTATAAAGTCTCTGGTGGGCTGCATGGTGTAGGGGTTTCCGTTGTTAATGCGTTGTCTGAAAAACTTGAACTGACTATCCATCGTGATGGTAAAATTCATCAACAAATTTACCGTTCAGGTGTACCTGACGATCGCTTAAAAGTGATTGGTGAAACAGATAAGTCAGGAACCTTTGTTCGTTTCTGGCCAAGTCTTGATACCTTTAAAGGTGAGACTGAATTCCAATATGATATTTTAGCGAAACGTCTGCGTGAGCTCTCCTTCTTAAACTCAGGAGTCTCTATTCGTTTAATTGATAAACGTGATAACCGCGAAGATCATTTCCACTATGAAGGTGGTATCAAAGCATTCGTTGAATACTTAAGCCGTAATAAAACGCCTATTCACCAAAATGTATTCTATTTTTCTACAGAGAAAGATGGCATTGGTGTTGAAGTGGCGATGCTGTGGAATGATGGTTTCCAAGAAAACGTTTATTGCTTTACCAATAATATTCCACAACGTGATGGTGGTACTCACTTAGTTGGTTTCCGTACCGCGATGACTCGTACGCTAAACAACTATATGGATAAAGAAGGCTTTAATAAGAAATCGAAAATCAGTGCAACGGGTGATGATGCTCGTGAAGGCCTGATTGCGGTTATTTCTGTTAAAGTACCTGATCCGAAATTCTCATCACAAACGAAAGATAAACTGGTTTCTTCTGAAGTTAAAACAGCGGTAGAAACGCTGATGAATGAGAAGCTGGTGGAATATCTATTAGAAAATCCGACTGACGCAAAAATTGTTGTCGGTAAAATTATTGATGCTGCTCGTGCCCGTGAAGCTGCGCGTAAAGCACGTGAGATGACGCGTCGTAAAGGCGCACTCGATTTAGGTGGTTTACCGGGTAAATTGGCGGACTGCTCTGAGCGTGATCCTGCTTTTTCTGAACTCTACTTAGTGGAAGGGGACTCTGCGGGTGGCTCGGCAAAACAAGGGCGTAACCGTAAAACGCAAGCCATTTTACCGTTAAAAGGTAAGATCTTAAACGTTGAAAAAGCGCGTTTTGATAAGATGCTGGCATCTCAAGAAGTGGCAACGCTTATCACGGCATTGGGTTGTGGTATTGGCCGTGATGAATATAACCCAGATAAACTGCGTTATCACAGCATTATTATCATGACGGATGCGGACGTTGATGGTTCTCACATTCGTACATTATTACTGACGTTCTTCTATCGTCAAATGCCAGAAATTATCGAACGTGGTCATATCTTTATTGCTCAGCCACCTCTCTATAAAGTGAAAAAAGGGAAACAAGAGCAATACATTAAAGATGATGATGCGATGGATGAATATCTGATGTCTATTGCGCTTGATGGTGCAGCGCTTTACGTCAGTGAACATGCCCCTGCTATGCATGGTGCACAATTAGAAAAACTGGTTGTCGACTATCATGCTGCGCATAAAATTATTCGTCGTATGGAGCGTCTCTATCCACTGAGTATGTTAAATAGCTTGGTCTATCACTCAACGCTGACAGAAGATGATCTCTCTGATAAAGCGAAAGTGGAAGAGTGGATGAGTGGCTTGGTGAACCGTTTAAATAACGCGGAAGAGCAAAGCAGTACTTACAGCTATACCATCACACAAAACGAAGAAAATCGTTTATTTGAGCCAGTATTACGCATTCGTACTTACGGTATCGATACAGACTATAAATTGGATTACGATTTTATTCATAGTAGTGAATATCAACGTATTACTAATTTGGGCGATATTATTGGTAACCTGATTGAAGAAGGGGCCTATATTGAGCGTGGAGAACGTCGTCAGGCGATTTCAAGCTTTGAAGAAGCCCTAGAATGGTTAACCAAAGAATCACGTCGTGGTCTTGCTGTACAGCGTTATAAAGGTCTTGGTGAAATGAACCCAGAACAATTATGGGAAACCACCATGAACCCAGATACACGTCGTATGATGCAAGTCACTGTGAAAGATGCGATTGCGACCGATGAGTTATTCACAACCTTAATGGGTGATGCTGTTGAACCTCGTCGTGCTTTTATCGAAGAAAATGCACTAAAAGCAGAAAATATCGATATCTAATAACGTTTTCTTGAGTCAAACAAAACCCGCTAATTCAATAGGTTAGCGGGTTTATTATATCTATAATATTCGTTGTGTTTTAAGCTAAGATCTTCAGCATACGACGAAGTGGCTCTGCGGCACCCCATAACAACTGATCACCCACTGTAAAGGCAGAAATAAATTCAGGTCCCATATTCAGTTTGCGAATACGTCCTACAGGGGTACTTAATGTGCCCGTTACGGCTGCTGGGGTTAATTCGCGCATTGTTAATTCACGATCGTTTGGCACTACTTTTACCCAATCATTATGTTGGGCAAGCAATTGCTCAATTTCGTTAACCGGTAAATCTTTTTTCAGTTTTAAGGTGAATGCTTGGCTATGACAACGTAATGCACCTATACGAACACAAAGACCATCCACAGGAATGATATTTGAACCGGTGTTTAAGATCTTGTTGGTTTCAGCTTGGCCTTTCCACTCTTCACGGCTCTGGCCATTTTCCAATTGTTTATCAATCCAAGGAATTAAGCTACCAGCCAGTGGAACACCAAATTGCTCTGTCGGCATAGTACCACTGCGAGTAAAGTTAGTGACTTTGCGCTCAATATCTAAAATTGCCGAAGCTGGATTTTCTAGCTCTTTAACCACTTGGTTATGTAATGCACCCATTTGTGACAATAATTCACGCATATAACGCGCACCGGCGCCGGATGCGGCTTGGTAAGTGGAGACACTAGCCCATTCAACTAAATCGTTAGCAAAAAGTCCGCCCAAAGACATCAACATTAAGCTTACGGTGCAATTCCCCCCCACAAAGGTTTTAATACCTTTATTGAGGCTATCTTGGATATGTTGACCATTAACGGGATCAAGAATAATCACCGCATCATCATTCATGCGTAGTGCAGATGCCGCATCAATCCAATAACCTTGCCAACCCGCTTGACGTAATTTGGGATAAATATCATGGGTGTAATCACCCCCTTGGCAACTGATAATGATATCGAGTGAGGCGAGCGTATCAATATCATAAGCATCTTGCAGTGTACTACGATGATTGCCATAAGCAGGTGCTGCTTCACCTAATTGAGAAGTGGTGAAGAAAACAGGGTTTATCCCATCAAAATCACGTTCTTCAACCATTCTTTGCATTAAAACGGAGCCGACCATACCACGCCAGCCCACAAAACCAACATTTTTCATTGTAATTACCCTGTCTTTGTCTGTAGGAATAGTGAGAGACTTCACACTAACCTGACAAAATATAGAGAGAGGTGCAAGTGAATTTATTGATTATTTACCAAAGAATTAGAAGTGTTTCTAATAGTCTGCATAGAGTTAACAAAAGGAAACCACAGAACGAACAAATATCACGAATTTGTTAAAAATAATGCGCCATTAATTAAGTGAACATTAAGCATAAATCATTTATAAAAAAGATTAAGATGATTCCGTTATGACTTATTTCATTTTTTTGATAAATAAATTTATATTCTTGTCTAATAAACAATGATAAAAATAGAAAAATGTAAAATAGTGTAATATATAAGAAAAACGTATTTACTTAGAGATAGCTCCAAGCTTTATACTGAAATCCGTCATTAGTGAGATGACATAAATTCATAAATAAAAAATAACGATGAATGTACTTCATTTTATCTGATTTTTATTTTATCTAGATAAAAGCTTTAGGGGGCGCAAGATGGATTTATCAACCTACTTTCCATTATCAACCTATTATTCATATTTAAAGCGGTTTGTACTGTCTCCTACCACAATGGGAACTATTGCGCCTTCATCACGTTGGTTATGTTATGAAATGCTCAATAAATTAAATTGGCAACAAGATATCCAAATCGCCGAATTAGGTGCGGGTACTGGGGTGATTACGCAACAGATCTTAAAACGTATGTCATCAAACTCGGTATTAGATGTTTTTGAGATAGAGCCAGCATTCGCTAATGAGCTGAATAAGATTAATGATCCCCGTTTAACCATCTATACAACGTCGGCTGAAAAGTTAGATAGTCATTATAATATGATTATTTCTGGGTTGCCTTTCTTGTCTATTAACAGAAGGTTAGGGTTAAAAATCTTAAAACGAGTACATAGCGAATTATTAAAAACCCAAGGTTGTTTTGTGTTGTTTCAATATACCACTCGATATGAAAAAACATTATCTCGTTATTTTCATTTAGAGAAAAAACGTGTGATGTTAAATGTACCGCCAGCTTGGGTTTATTATTGCACCCCAAAAATAGTGTAATAACATTACATCTTAAATTGTCATTATTGTGACTCTCTATTTTTACGCAAATATTGTGTATCAATAAAAGTATGTATCTTATTTTTTAATTTAAATAGTAAGATAAAAAAGACGAAAAAATGTATCTATAGTCTGATAAATATCGAAATATCATGCCGCAATGTCATGTAAAGTCGCCTAAGTCATGATTTTGAAAAACTCACCTATCATAATTGGGTGTATAATCGTTGATGTTTTTTGAGATTAACAGATAAATAGCAATTTAGGGACTTAAAATGGCAATCGACCTTGGTCATCTGGTGACAGAAAGTCGCAATCATCACAGTGAACATATTGATACACTTTCAACACTTGAAATGCTAAAAGTCATTAATAATGAAGATAAAAAAGTGCCTTTTGCGGTTGAAGCCACATTACCCCATATTGCACGGCTGGTGGATAAGGTCGTAACAGCATTTTCTCAAGGTGGTCGATTAATTTATTGCGGTGCAGGTACTTCTGGTCGTTTGGGAATTTTAGATGCCAGTGAATGTCCTCCAACCTATGGAACCCCCCATGATATGGTGATTGGCTTAATTGCCGGGGGACACAAAGCCATTTTACAAGCGGTTGAAAATGCAGAAGATAATGTCCAATTGGGGGCGGAAGATTTACGCCAGCTTAATTTTAATGCCAAGGATGTGCTAGTTGGGATTGCAGCAAGTGGTCGAACGCCTTATGTGATTGGCGCATTAGAATATGCACGCTCACTAGGTGCAGTGACCGGGGCGATTAGTTGTAATCCTGATAGTCCCATTGCGCAACGAGCCGATATTGCCATTACGCCGATTGTGGGGCCGGAAGTGGTAACTGGCTCATCACGTATGAAAGCAGGCACGGCACAAAAACTGGTATTAAATATGATAACCACAGGTGCCATGATAAAGATGGGGAAAGTGTTTGGTAATTTAATGGTAGATGTTGAAGCCACTAATGCCAAATTAATTGAACGCCAAATTCGTATTGTGATGCAAGCGACAGAGTGTGAACGAGCTACTGCTGAACAAGCACTAGCACAATGCCAACGTCATTGTAAAACAGCGATTTTGATGATTTTAGCCGGCGTAAATGCACAACAAGCAACACAGCTGTTGGCGCAAAATAAAGGGTTTATTAGACAAGCTCTAGCAAAATGATAGCGTTACAGATTTGCTTTTAAACGGAATGTTAAATGCTATCTTCGCATTGGTGAGTGATCCGTCGCAATGTTAATAAGCGAAAATTCAATATGTCACTACCTTGTCATATTTGGTATGAAATATTGAAAGGAGCCTTTATTTTATGTCCATGTTTATAGAAATAAGCGCAATATGAATATTCTGGTATCCAAAAAATAATAGGTCTGAGTGTCGTGAAGTAACCCTATCAATTGTTACCTATAAAGTAACTTTGTGTAGATCTCTGGCCGCTGTATTTCTCCGTTCAGTAAAAAGAATGGTTCAGTAATCAATTTACCTTTCACACTTTATGCGCATAAAAGTGCGATGGCGTTCTAGTCGAATCTAAAGCAGTCCCTCAATAGTTCTCTTTCTTCTTTGCAGATACCCGCTTGTTGGGCAAGGCTTTCCCATTGTGAAACCGCTTTGAACAATCTTTGGTATATGGACTTCGCTTTACTTTTGGTAACGTGAAAATACTCTGCGACGTCAAATGCCAAGTCGGTAGAAAGCGCATTGCTGACGTCATCAATATTAAGGTGTAGACCAGAGGCGTATAACATAGGGTTAATATCGTAGGCGGGAGATAGTCGCCAACCAGTAGGCTCTAGAATGAATCCGTGATTTCTAAGATGATCATCACAATTAGATACCATGATATTAAACAGTATTCTAGTCCAAAGTTGTTCAAGATCTGACTGAGTATTCGAGCCGTTTTTGATCAGAAACTCAGCCAGCTCTAAGTAACTTGCGCCATTATCCTGACCATCAAAGTACTCTAGTTGAGTCATCGCTGAACTGAAGTGTAGCCGCTTTCCTGTTTTGGTACGGTCGAATCTTTTTGTTAAAAAAATATGATGTTTGCCAATAGCCTCAGCTTTTGATTCAGCCATTTCGATCCCAGATTCAATAGCCATTTGATAAACAATGAACTCCCATAAGCCAATATCGTAATCATCGTGACGGCTAGGGAATTTAGCTAACCACAAACTATCGTCGTGATTTCTTATTGATGCCTTTGGTCTGGCTCCGCCTAGTGATGATCCCGGTGAGATCAACATATTGAGCCACTTCAGATAATCTGGATTATCTAAATCCGGAGTTTCTTCGATTTTATTGGCGGCATGTTGTAGCTCGGGTAAACTGGTTATTGTGGGTGCTGCAAGCTCATGGTTATCATCTAAAAATGGACCATTTGGAGATGTACGAAAGCGCAGTGCTCCCATGCGAAATGAATCGTGAACGCCTAGTAAGTAATCCGTCTCATATAGGCTTTTCGCTCGCCGTTTTTCTTGCCTAGCCACCACCGCTTCTCTGCGTTGCATTAATAGTCGACCCCAACGATCAGGGCATGAGTCGAGAAATATTTTGAAATTCTTATCGTCCTGCGCATGTTGCTCGCCAACGAATAGTTTTAAAGAAGGGTCAATCTGGCGGACATAATCGGAGGTTAACCATGTCTTGTCATAACTAAAGCTGAAATGTTCTTTGCCTCTAATTTCTGATGATCGTAATGTACCAACTAATACAGGGTCAGTTGATTCAGTCCAATCAGCATAAACGTAGATTTCCATAATGCGATACCCTTATTTTTTTTTCAGCAATTGGATGTCTTGCAGCTTTCTTCCCAATTCGTCATCAAAGGCAACTTTGGTTAAGTCTTCTAAGAGGCCTAAGGAGGCTAATACGTTGACATAGTGACCAAGCGAAACGGAAGGATCGCCTTTTAGGATTTTTCGTAGCGTTGGTTTAGACAATCCTGTTCGATTATGCATCATTTCTTGGGTAATACCACGTCGCTTCATTGCTAGAGTTAAGTTCTCGCCCAAAATGCTTAACACCTTTTTATGTTTTGGAAAAACGACAGCAGTGCGCTTTGTTGTTGATTCGATGGTATTCATAGTGAAACTATATTTTCTTAAATCTTCAGTTAGTGAAAGTATAGCTTCACTTTTGGCTTTGAGTAAAGTGACTGTTTGATATTCTCAAACAGATTAAAGTGAAATAATGTTTTCATTTTTAATTGAATAAGGAAATTATAGTTTCACTTTCATCCAGCTGCGTCGTAAAATAAAGTTACTTCAGAAATCAGTGCTGGAGAGGCTTTTTTGCTGAATGTGTACATTGTAAAAATTAAGTTTTCAGTGGACTGGGATTGGGAGGTATTGAGAGGTAAAGTTGTTAGCTGTCCTTAATGCGGTAAAACTAATTATAGCTATCTCATTTTAGGGGAAGTGGGCTGTGCCACCTTGTCATATTTGGTATGAAATATTGAAAGGGGCCTTTATTTTGCTAATGAAAACTATTTTAGTTAGTTTTCTCTACCAAGTTTTGTAGATGTTTTGCTAATTGGTCGACGGTTTTCTCACCTGTAGCTGCTTCTACTGTTAAGTTTTCCAGCATATTGCCAGTATCGCGGATCCTGATGCCATTACGATAGAGAAATGTCATGGTCACAAAAAATGCGGTACGTTTATTACCGTCATTAAATATGTGCCCTCGAGCGATAGCGACCCAATAAGTTGCTGCCAGTTCAAACACATCTGTAATGCCTTCATAATGTTTACGGTTTTGCACCCGGTAAATAAGAGCTTCCGCTCTGCCAGGATCGGACATACCGGCCACACCTGGGAAACGTTGTAATATACGATCATGGAAAGCGATAACTTCCTGTGCGCTAACCCATATCATCGATTTGTCAGTGCCTCTACGGTATGTCCATGACGTTGCATCATCATATCAAACTCTGCATCTAGCTTAGCATTCTGGTATGACTCAAATTCAGTTTTACTGATAACAACCGCTGAACAACCGTCTCTGCGGGTGATTTCAACAGGTTCACCGTGGGTCGCAATATCTAATACTTCTGAGATATTGGCTCGGGCTTGTGTCGAGGTATATGTACGCATAATATTTCTCCTATAATGTACATCTTAAGTGTACATTTTAAATAATAAATATGCAATTGTACTCAGTGATCAGAGATAACTATTTGTTGATGTAGTTTATACAAGCTTTTTAAACTCGTCCAAATTCTCTTGCGCTTTTATTTAGTGATATCAAAATATGACTTAAGTAACTTAAAAAGCCAGCATTTACACTGGCTTACTATGTTGGGTGATGTCGTGAGACTGAATAAATATAAGCGATAATTTACTCAATATTTTGGATCTGCTCTCGCATCTGTTCAATTAATACTTTTAATTCAATAGCGGAATTGGTGACATCCGTATTAATTGATTTGGATGCTAGTGTATTGGATTCACGATTAAACTCCTGCATCATAAAATCAAGGCGACGACCGACAGCCTCTTTTTTGCTGAGAATTTTGCGTGTTTCTTTAACGTGGGCATCTAATCTATCAAGCTCTTCAGCGACATCTAAGCGTTGCGCTAACATCACTAATTCTTGCTCTAAACGATTATTATCAACTTGAACTTGTGCTTCTTCTAATTTGCTGGTTAAGCGCTCACGTTGCCATTGGAGAATTTCTGGCATCTGTGCTCTTACTTTTACGACCTCAGCACTTACGGCATCTAAACGTTGCTCAATCAGCGTTTTGAGTGCTTGGCCTTCAGCTTCTCGACTTGCAATAAAGGCATCGATAGCTACATCAAGCTCTGCTAATAGTTCGCTACCAATGGCATCTAAATCTTGCTCTTGGGCTGAGATAACCCCAGGCCAACGTAAAATATCAAATGGGCTGATAGTACCTTCATGGCTTTGGCTTTTTACCCAGTTAGCAGAAACAATCAGTTGCCTTGCTAAATTTTCATCCAAAGTCAGTTCACCTTGTGAGTGAGCATTGAGTTCAAAACGCAAGTTACATTCTATTTTACCGCGTGTTAAGCGATTACGTAGACGTTCACGAATAACAGGCTCTAAACTACGTAATTGCTCAGGTAAACGGATATATGTTTCAAGGTAACGTTGATTAACGGAACGCAGTTCCCATGCGGCGCTACCCCACTCTTTTTTGATATCTCGACGAGCGAAAGCGGTCATACTACGGATCATAATAGGGTCTCAATATTGTAAATGATGTAACGATTATAACCCTAGGTATCAACACAAGGATAGGCATAAGCCGTTTTAGGTCGTATAATGCGCCCCCAATATGTCAGAGAAAGCGGAGATAACACCATGCGTCCAGCAGACAGACAAGCAGACCAAGTACGTCCGATTACCATTACTCGCCACTATACAAAACATGCTGAAGGTTCTGTATTAGTTGAATTTGGTGATACCAAAGTCTTGTGTAATGCCACTGTAGAAGAGGGTGTACCTCGTTTTCTTAAAGGACAAGGGCAAGGCTGGGTGACTGCAGAATATGGCATGCTTCCTCGCGCCACTAACAGTCGTAATGCTCGTGAAGCCGCTCGCGGTAAACAAACTGGCCGCACAATGGAAATCCAACGTTTAATCGCTCGCTCACTACGCGCCGCTGTGGATTTAAAGGCCTTGGGTGAATTTACTATCACGGTTGATTGTGATGTTATTCAAGCCGATGGGGGTACTCGCACCGCCTCTATTTCTGGTGCTTGTGTCGCGTTAGTGGATGCTTTAAATAAAATGGTTGCAGAAGGTAAGCTGAAAAAGAGCCCTCTTAAATCAATGGTAGCTGCTGTTTCTGTGGGTATCGTTGATGGTCAACCATTATGCGATTTGGAATATGTTGAAGATTCCGCAGCCGAAACGGATATGAATGTGGTGATGATCGATGATGGCCGTATGATTGAAGTACAGGGTACGGCAGAAGGTGCACCATTTAGTCATGAAGAGTTACTTGCTTTACTCGCCCTTGCGAAAGGGGGATTAGAAAAGATATTTGAAGCGCAAAAAGAGGCGCTAAAGCAATAAATTCTATTTTTAAGGCGACTGAAAAGTCGCTTTTTTTATGTCTAAAATCTGTCATTAAGCAATCTTAATAGGAGAAAAAAATGAAAGCCTACCAGCGCCACTTTATCGAACTTGCATTAGCAAAAAATGTATTAAAATTTGGTGAGTTTACGCTGAAATCAGGTCGTGTTAGTCCTTACTTTTTTAATGCAGGTTTATTTAATACTGGGCGTGACTTGGCTTTATTGGGACAGTTTTATGCACAAACATTAATAGATAATCATGTGCCTTGTGATGTGCTGTTTGGACCGGCTTATAAAGGTATTCCCATCGCGACAACGACCGCAGTGGCCTTAGTTGAACATCATGATATGGATGTTCCTTACTGCTTTAATCGTAAAGAAGCTAAAGATCATGGTGAAGGAGGGACATTAGTCGGCAGTCCATTAACAGGGAATGTGGTGATTGTTGATGATGTTATTACCGCTGGAACGGCTATTCGTGAATCGATGGAAATAATCAAACAACATGATGCGACGCTGTCAGGGGTATTGCTTAGTTTAGATAGACAAGAAAAAGGGCGTGGTTCGCTTTCTGCAATACAAGAATTAGAGCGCGATTATCAATGCCAAGTTTATTCAATTATTACTTTGGATGATTTAATTAGCTACTTAACTGAAAGTGAGACATTATCGGCACATTTGCCAGCAGTAAAAGCCTATCGTGAACGTTATGGCATTAATTAAAAAAGCAAAAATACAATAAAATCGCTCAATAGCTGTAAAAAAAAGCCCTCGCCCAATAATGGGCGGGGTGAGTAGTACAATGAATTTTCTGCGATAATTATCACAGATATTGAAAGATAAAAAGGACTTTTACAGTAGGGACAAGGCGCGTTGCCACTGTCACAGATTGGGGATCGCTTAGTGCCATTCCCAGTAAATCTATTTAGATACTCTGATATCAATAGAGCGCATGTTAACACAAATAAGAAAAAAACGGCATATATGTCATTTTCAAATTATTGAGTTAAGTCACGAGTCCACTCTTTCATTGTTACTTGCTCACTGTAATTGCGCCTGAATTAATGGCCAACGTGCTTCAAATTCCTGTGTAGGATGATAACGAAATTCCGTACGTACAAAACGTGCTAGCATACCTTCACAAAACGCAAGCAGTTGTGAAGCGAGTAGTGCTTCATCATGTAAAAAGGCACTTCCTTCGCGAATTTTACGCTCTTTAATCACTTGGCGAAGTTGTACTTCAATTCGCTCATACAATTGGTTAATGCGCCCTTGTAATCTATCTTGCTCAAACATTAATGCGTGTCCGGTAAGAATGCGAGATAGCCCAGGGTTTTTCTCTGCAAAGCCAAGGATCAAGATAAGAATAAGGCGAATGCGTGCGATAGTTTCTTTCTCATCTTTTAAAATCAGGTTGATACGCGAAACTAAGCTATCTTCGATAAACTCAATTAGGCTATCAAACATCTTTGTTTTACTGGGGAAATGTCGATAAAGTGCTGCTTCAGATACCCCAACGGTAGCCGCTAATTTGGCTGTAGTAATACGTTGACTACCATCACTAGACTCCAACATTTGAGCGAGCGATTGTAGTATTTCATCCCGTCTATTTCTGCGTTTCTTTTTGGTTTCTTTTTCTTCTGCCATGACTGATAAGGCCCCTGCTAAAAGCAAAACAAATCAGTAAACCTTTGCACTAAATAAAAGTGTTAGTGCAAAGGGAGTGATATCGTCATTGATATTAAAATAAATGCAAGACGTCGTGCTTATTGGCGACCAGAGTGTCCAAAACCGCCTGTACCACGCTCTGTTGCCGTAAAATCTTCTACAATATTAAATTCTGCTTGAACAACAGGTACGATAACCATCTGGGCAATACGTTCGCCGGGTTCAATAGTGAACGCTTGTTGACCACGATTCCATACCGATACCATCAGTTGACCTTGATAATCAGAGTCAATTAATCCCACTAAGTTACCGAGTACCACCCCATGTTTATGACCGAGGCCTGAGCGAGGAAGCACCATTGCCGCTAACCCTTCATCAGCAATATGTACAGCAAGACCTGTAGGTAACAGCTCAGTTTGTCCTG
Organism: Proteus mirabilis ATCC 29906; assembly: GCF_000160755.1. Taxonomy (GTDB): domain Bacteria; phylum Pseudomonadota; class Gammaproteobacteria; order Enterobacterales; family Enterobacteriaceae; genus Proteus; species Proteus mirabilis. The sequence continues at coordinate 104,758 of NZ_GG668582.1, read as the reverse complement.
GTGCTAATACCAGTGGAGCATCAAGGCAAGCACGTAAATCTAAACCAGCAGAACCTGTTGTTGCATACGCAGGGAGTGGATACTCTTGTCCAATTCGTGGGTCAAGGATTTTAACGTCAATTTTTTTCATCATAATGTTTGGCTATCTCGTCAAGTAGGCGATGACTCAGTTGCGTTTTACTACTATGTGGTAAACGCGTTTCTCCATTTGCCCAGATAAGGTGTAATGCGTTGTTATCACTATTAAAACCAGCATCTTTTAGTGATACATCATTAGCACAGATTAAATCGAGTTGTTTTTGTTCTCGTTTACGGCGGGCATATTCTTCCACATTCTGGGTTTCGGCTGCAAATCCGACAACAAATGGGCGATGCTCAACCATTTTTCCGACACTGGCAACAATATCGGGGTTTTTTATCATAGTTATCGTTACTTCATCACCTTGTTTTTTAATTTTTTCAGGGGCAACCTGTTTGGCTCGATAATCGGCAACGGCAGCACAACCAATAAAAATATCTTGGGATGGCACAATATCCATCACTTGTTGATACATCTCTTGGGCACTTTCGACGTCGATACGTTTAACACAAGCAGGTGTCGGCAATGTGACAGGGCCGGCAATGAGTGTCACTTCTGCCCCCCGTTGAGCGGCCGCTTGCGCAATAGCAAAGCCCATTTTTCCTGAGCTATGGTTGCTGATAAAGCGTACTGGATCTAAGGCTTCACGTGTTGGGCCTGCGGTAATGGTGATTTTTTTACCTTTAAAATCGTGTTGAGTCGCAAATTGTTGCTCAGCTAATGCCACCAATTCAAGAGGATCTAACATTCTACCGGGTCCTACATCACCACAGGCTTGGCTACCAGAGTCAGGCCCCCAGATAAGACAACCTCGTTGTGCCAAAGCCGTTAAATTTTCTTGTGTAATCGCCGCACGATACATTTGTTGATTCATCGCTGGGGCAATCGCAATAGGTGCTGCACTGGCTAAACAGAGTGTGGTTAACAGATCGTTTGCCATCCCCATGCGTAAACGAGCAATCAAATCCGCGGTAGCAGGGGATAATAAAATCAGATCAGCCCATTTTCCTAGTTCGATATGTCCCATTGCGGCTTCTGCGGCAGGATCAAGCAAATCATCCGCAACAGGGAAGCCTGATACCGCTTGTAGCGATAACGGGGTGACAAAGGCATGTGCTGCAGGCGTCATAACGACGCGCACAATAGCGCCTTTATCACGTAAACGACGGACTAGCTCAGGCGCTTTATAGGCCGCAATACCACCACTGATACCCAGAATAATCTTTTTGTCGTGAAGTGTAGTCATGATGAAATGCCTAATTGCATAAATAAATGTCCATAATTTTACCACAAGCTAAGCCAGAGTTAGGCATTCTATGTAATACGATGTTTTATAAAATAAATTATTGTGTATTACCTCGCACAAATTTTATCTGTGGCTTTTTCATTCAACTTGTACAGTTTATAGTAAATTAACTGTATATAACAACAGTTGTTTTGTGATAAATATTGCATGAAAGATAAAATAACAACATAGGCCAATTATAACGTATTGATGTTTAAATGCTTGGCGAAAAGGGAGAGCACAAAGAATGGAAAACGCAACCATAGAGACACTCTTACCGAGAGAAAAACTGCTGTTGCATGGTGTAGAATCGTTAACGGATGCAGAGTTATTGGCCATTTTTTTACGTACAGGCACCTATGAAAAATCGGTATTAGAATTAGCAGACTTTTTACTTTAGAAAGTGTGGTTCTATCTATCATGTGATCAATGCGGATTATGAAACATTAGGCTGTTTTAAGGGGATAGGCGTGGGTAAATTTACCCAATTACAAGCCATTAATGAGATGGCTCAACGCTTTATTAAAACAAAGTTTATGCATAAAAATATCCTCTCCTCATCCGCAGAAACCAAAAGTTATTTGCAAAAACGACTTAATTGGCGTGATAGAGAAGTATTTGTCGTGCTATTTTTAGATAACCAAAACCAAATGATCGATTGTGAGGAAATGTTTAAAGGAACGGTGGATCGTGTTGAAGTTCACCCCAGAGAAATTATTCGCCAGTCGATTAAAAAGAACGCTGCATCGATTATTTTAGCCCATAACCATCCTTCAGGTCTGTCTGAGCCAAGTCTTGCCGATAAGCAGATGACAGAAAAAATTTTTACAGCCTGTCAATTAGTCGGTATAAAAGTGCTTGATCACCTTGTGGTAGGGCATGATAACTGTGTTTCTTTTGCTGAACGAGGTTGGTTATAGCCAATATTTTTTAAAATTATTGACAATCTTTATTGTACGGGTCTTGAGCGTTGAGGCCATTGGGCGTATACTACGCCACCTTTGAGGATCTTGGGTTTGGCGAGAAGAGCCTATCTCAGCAAGTTTTTTCTGAGGTGTTTACACAGTTTTTCAATCGTTAAAAGTTGCTGAGATGGGCTCCAAAGCCTGACGAGGCGGCCAAACCTGATACTAAAGCTCGAGCTGATTAGATTTTTGGAGAATAGACATGTCCCGAGTCTGCCAAGTTACCGGCAAGCGTCCTGTGAGTGGAAACAACCGCTCTCACGCATTAAACGCGACTAAACGCCGTTTTCTGCCAAACCTGCACTCTCACCGTTTCTGGGTTGAGTCTGAGAAACGTTTCGTAACTCTGCGTGTATCTGCTAAAGGTATGCGTGTGATCGATAAGAAAGGCATCGAATCTGTATTAGCAGATTTACGTGCCCGTGGTGAGAAGTACTAAGGAGCTGAAAAATGGCTAAAGGTATTCGCGAGAAAATTAAACTCGTTTCTTCTGCTGGTACAGGTCACTTCTATACCACTACGAAGAACAAACGCACTATGCCAGAAAAACTGGAAATGAAAAAATTCGATCCAGTTGTTCGTCAGCATGTGACTTATAAAGAAGCTAAAATTAAATAATTTTAGTTCTCTGAAAAAAAACCCGACCTTAGCGTCGGGTTTTTTGTTATCTGGCTTGCGCTAAGTATAACAAAGTAAAGCTATTATGATCTTTATTGACTCTTTCGTTATACTAGTGCCCTTTTTATCTATCGAGTGAATAGTTGCAGATGAGTAAATCGGTGTTATCTATCTTACATACAGAGTCGTCTTGTGGTTGGGGTGGTCAAGAAATCCGCATTTTGACAGAATCTCAAGGCATGGTGCAAAGAGGGCACCATGTGACACTGGTTTGCTGTCCAAACTCAAAAATTGCCAAAGCAGCCCCTGACTATGGTATTGAGGTTGTCACATTACCGATTGAAAAAAAACGCGGATCTGCACTGATGGCATTGCGTAATTGGTTAAAAGTCCATCGTCAGCAATTTGATGTGATTAATACCCATAGCTCGACAGATGCTTGGTTAGTTGCGCTATCTTGTGCTTCATTACGCCACTCTCCCGCCATAGTACGTACTCGCCATGTATCTACCGATGTATCACGTTCACTGCCCACGCGTTGGCTCTACCTGTCTTCAAGTGCCCATATTGTCACTACCGGTGAAAAATTACGCCAAACCTTACATCAATATAATCGTTTTCCGCTCAGTCAAATGACCTCAGTTCCTACGGGGATCGATTTAGAAAAGTTCTCGCCACAAAATAAACAGCAAGCACGAGAAAAAATAGGTGTGCCTAATAAACCTACATTAGGGATTGTGGCAACAATGCGGGTATGGAAAGGACATAAATACCTAATAGAAGCTTGGAAAACATTGCATCTACAATTTCCTGACTGGCAATTACTTCTCGTCGGAGATGGCCCACAACGTAAAAATTTACAACCGATGGTTAAACTTGCAGGGTTAGAAGAGAGTGTCTTTTTCTTAGGCAACCGCAATGATGTGCCGGATTGCTTAAATGCAATGGATTTATTTGCCTTACCCTCTTTTGGTAACGAAGGGGTGCCACAAGGTATTATGCAAGCGATGGCTTGCGGATTACCGGTGGTATCAACCACAGTAGGTGCAATTAGTGAAGCGGTGATTGATGGTAAAACCGGCTTTACATTGGCACCTAAAGTACAAGAAACCCTAATCAATTACCTTGCTAAATTAATGGCCTCTGATGAGTTACGTCAACAAATGGGGCAAGCGTCATTAGCCCATGCCAAAGCTCAGTTTGGTTTAGATAACATGCTAGATAAAATGGAAAAAATATTTATTAACGCCATTAGCCTTAAAGATAAATCACGATAATTGATATCCAATAAAGTCGCTAAGGGCTAATTATCCTGTATCTGATGTTATATTTTCATTCTGTTTATGAATATTTGTAATGCTTTTTAGTGTATAGTCTGGAAAGTAAATGTATCATTTAAACTAAATAAAAAGTGTATGGATCCAAAAAACATATTGGTTATAGCAATTGCGCGTTTTGGTGATACGTTACTGATCACGCCGGTGATCCACGCACTAAAAGAGCGTTGGCCGAATGCCCGTATTCATGTATTGGCGCATAAACGCAGTGCCTGCATTTTGCAGCACAATCCTGATATTTTTAGTGTTAAGCCTTTCTCGAAAAAGCGCGCCCGTTGGCGAGGATGGTTACCCCATAAACCTTATGATTTAGCTTTGGTATATGGAAATGATCATTCATTAGTGCAGTATGCCCGCCGTCAATCACAACATGTAGTGGCTTTTGCTGAAAATAACCAAAAGCAATCAGGCATAACATGGGTGGCTTACCCTAAAGAGTTAATGGTGGCACAAAAAGAGCGTGCTTTATTAATTAATGCGTTAGGAATTTACCCAACCAATTGGCAATTACGCTACTCTATTAGTTCAGAAGAAAAGCAATTTGCCCAACAGTTTATAGAGAGTAATGCATTAATTAATAAGCACATTATTGGCTTACAATTACAAAGTTTTCCTGCCAAAGCTTACCGAGATTGGCCTATAGAACACTTTTTGCAGTTAGCCAAACAGATAATGACTCATGACGAGCAGGCCTATTTTCTGTTATTAGGTGGGAAAGAGAGCCAACAAGTCGCCATTGAACTGGCGAAAAAAATAGGTACTGAGCATTGTTTGGCATTAGCAGGGCAAGTTTCTATGCGCGAAAATGCTGCCATTATGGCGCATTTGTCGCTCTATATCGGGGTTGATACAGGGCCGACGCATTTAGCTGGCGCGTTAGGTATTCCGATGGTAGCCATGTATCACAGCTATCATCCCGGATGTTATTTAGCGCCATTACAACATTCATGTTGTCATATTATCCAACATCCTATTGCGTTAGCCGATGCAAGTCGTGAAGATAGTATGTCTGATATTTCTGTCGCCAATGTTTGGCATGCCGTTAGCGATATTTTAAATGGAATAAAGGTGAAACAGTAACTCATGAAGATTGGCTTAATTGATGTCACAATCACAATGTCTTATGGTGGGATCCAAACCGCAGTATGGGAGCTTGCCAAACAGTTACATGATGCGGGACATGAGGTACATCTTTATGGGGGCAATGGTGATGTCAGGCATGAACTAGCAGGCCGACAAATTCATATTCATACCTATCCTTATACACCAAGAGAGAAAGTTATCGATCTCGGTGGTCGTTTTCGTCGTATTGTTGAACGTTATAGTTTTGCTCGCTATGCTAAACAAGATGTTATTCGACAAAATTTTGATTGGGTTATTTTAACTAAGCCGTTTGATTTCTTTTGGCCTGCAATGATGCCCAAATCTTGCTCGACACGTTTTTGTTATATGAGTGGTGGCACCAGCTTTTTTAAAGGCGATCGTAAACTGGCGAAAAAAATCTCTGCCTGGGTTGCGTGTAGCCATTTTAATGCTTGGCAAATTCAGCAACATTTTAAACAATTTCCTGCGGTTATCTATAATGGTGTTGATATGGCAAAGTTTAAGCCCATGACAACATCTTTGCGCCAACAGCTCGGGGTGAGTGATCCTACGTTTTTATTGGCATTTGCGGGGCGTGTAGTCGGTTGGAAAGGCTTAAGTGTTGCTATTGATGCAATAGCCCAATTGCGAGATGAAGACGTTAAGTTACTGATCATTGGCGCGGGGGATGCGCTGGAACAATTAAAAAATAAAGCGATGGTAAAAGGTGTTGCTGAACAAGTTATTTTTCATCAACCAGTTGAGCACGCAATGTTACCTGAGTTTTATGCCGCTTGTGATGCGGGGGTTTTCCCGAGTATCGGCGATGAAGCATTTGGGATCACCATTGCAGAAGCAATGGCATGCGGAAAACCGGTGATTGCCAGCTATATCGGCGGTATTCCTGAGGTGGTAGGCAATGAGCAAAGTGCAGGATTATTGGTAACCCCAGGTGATGTAACCGCGATGGTGAAAGCCATCAACCATCTTCGGGCATTGCCGGATAGAGGTAAAGCAATGGGCGAAAATGCACGCCAACGCATTGCTTCTCACTATACTTGGCAACATTCAGCACAACGATTACTACAGGCATTAAAAACAGAATGATGAAAATCGCCTATCTTGATCCTTATCCCGTTCCCGATTTGCGTGTGGCTTCATTGCAAATATTGCAAAATGTTGATGCGTTTGCCCGTGCCGGTGCACAAGTGACGCTAGTCACCCCTAAAGGACAGTATCGAGATAGCGATATTCTCGGGCGTGATATTCATAGCAATGCGCGGTTAATTGCGCTAAGAGATATCAGACGTAAATGGTATTTTCCCTTTAATTCGCAAAAGCTATTTTCATTACAAATTGCACGTTGGTTAAAACAACACCCTGTTGATGCACTATTTACGCGTAATTTAAAACTGGCCTGCTATCTGGCTGAAAACCATGCAGATATTCCGCTTTTTTTCGAAAGCCATGAGATTTTTGCGCAATCTTTTGCAGAGTCGCACTCTTTTGAAACGAAAAAAAATCGCCTCAAATACCATAAACTGCTAAAAATGGAGAAGTTGGTATACAGTCGCGCAACGGCAGTATTTGTGCTGACCTCGCTGTTAAGGGACGATATTATTTCGCAATATCAAGTAACCACGCCTATTACTATTGTACCCGATGGGGTGGATTTATATGCCGCAGATAGCAACAAAGATAGCCATAGAGATATAACCGCTACTACCAATAATGTAACAGAGGTACTTTATCTAGGTAGTTTGCATAAATGGAAAGGGATCCCCACCATGATGCGAGCGATGAAATATCTGGATAATGCTAGACTGAATATTGCCGGTGGAACGGCTGAGCAAATTAAAGGGCTACAATTGCTTGCTAAGGAGATGGATGTAAAAGAGAAAGTTAACTTTCTTGGTTTTATCGATCCTAAACAACGCTTTCAGGCGATTGCTCGACATGATATTTGTGTGTTGCCTTTAACCTTAACCAGTATCGGTAGTCGCTACACCTCTCCGTTAAAACTGTTTGAATATATGGCGATGAGAAAACCGGTGGTTATTTCAGATTTTCCATCAATTCGTGATGTGGTGGATGAAAAAGCGGTAAGTTTTGCTGATAGTGGTGATGCGCAGAGTTTTGCCCAACAAATTAAATTACTAAGAGAAGAGCCACAACGTACCAGTGAGAAAATCAATCACGCCCGCTCATTAGTTGAAAATTATTACAACTGGGATAAACGGGCAGAGACGATTTTACATACCATCAATAAACTGATTAGCTAACGGATTTATCTTCTTGGGTCGGTGTTGCTGAGGGCTGATTTAATAATGAATAGCGCAATGCTAACATTAACCCTAATAAAATACCCACTTGATTAATATAGGCATTTTCAAATAATCCACGTAGTACATAAACCCCTAAAAACGATATTAATAACACCAGCGCTGCTTGGCGAATAATCCCCTGATTTTTGCGGATCAATTGAATACCTTGAGCGATAAAAGACGCGCAGAAATAGAGTAGACTTATTAACCCCAAAATACCGCCGGCAAACCAGAAAGCTAAAAATACATTATGGGGGCCAATGGATTTTTTAAAGACCCAGTTTTTATGCTGTTTTACTTGCTGATTATAAACATTATGGTAAAGCTGATTACCATAACCATAGCCTTTAATAGGTTGTTCTAAGATTAAATCTAAGGCTGAGCCTTGGGTACCACCATCAAATCTTAGTCCGCTATTGGTTTGCGATAGTTTATGTTTAAGTTTGGCGTTAATAAATTGGTTATTAGGTAATTGTGTTACACCGAAAAAGAGCGCAACGCAGATACCCATGCTGAGTAAAGTAAATATCCACTGGCGATTAATGATTAAGATAAGTAATGTACTAATCGCTAATGCGACCCAAGCCCCGCGCGCTAATGTGCCTAAAATTGCAAATAAAAATAATAGGCTAACCACACTTAATAAAAGCCAATTAATTATCGAATGATTTTTTTTCAATGCCCATAAGGCCAGTATAATAGGAAAGAAAAATAGTAGTGCATAAGAGATTTCTCTATGCGCTAATTGACTTTTTGTTGTAAAAGGCAAAAGATTTTGCTGATATTCCAAATAATACTGCACCAACTCCTTTGCCATAATCACCAATAACCCCATGGCGAATGACACCATCACCATCTTTGCAATTGCCGTAGGTGTTTCTTTATACAATACAATGGGAAACGCAATAGCAAAGAGCAGTAAGCCATTTAAAATCGGCTTATTAATCTCTTTTAGACTCAGTGCGGGCTCTACGGAAATCACCACTGAATAGCCAATGGCGAGCAATAAGAAAAACAGCGCATAGGCGAGATTATTTTTAAAAATCTGACCAATAGTGCGAAAATCACGCACCAGGTACCAAAGTGCCGTTGCACCAATTAGCCCCATCACTATATTTTTATAGCGAGTGATATCGGGTAAGTAGATCAATATAATGTAAAGTCCAATAATGGATAAATTCCATAAAGATTTTTTACTATCGTCTTTAAACAACATCATAATAAGCTACCACTGTCCTTTATGTTATATTGCTCTAGCGGTTTGTGGGGATGAATGGCTCATCATACAATAAAAATGATGTTATCGCTGTATTTCTCAAGTGACAATAATGGAGTGACTTGTGCCAGAATTACCAGAAGTTGAAACCAGTCGCCGAGGTATTGAGCCTCATTTAGTGGGCAATATCTTGCACTACGCGATAGTGCGTAACAGTAAATTACGTTGGCCTGTTTCTGAAAAAATCAAAACCTTGCTGGATGAACCGATTTTAAGTGTTAAACGGCGCGCTAAATATCTGTTAATTGAATTAAATCAAGGGTGGATCATTGTTCATTTAGGCATGTCCGGCAGTGTACGTATCTTGCCAGAAGAGCAGCCTGAAGAGAAACACGATCATATTGATTTAGTGTTTCGTGATGGCAAAGTACTACGCTATACCGATCCGCGTCGTTTCGGTGCATGGCTATGGTGTGAAGATCTAGCCACCAGCTCCGTATTAGCCCATTTAGGGCCAGAGCCGCTTTCGGCGCAATTTAACGCGCAATATTTATATCAACAGAGCAAAAATAAAAAAAATCGCCATCAAACCATGGCTAATGGATAACAAGCTGGTGGTGGGTGTTGGCAATATTTATGCGAACGAAGCACTCTTTTCATCAGGGATCATGCCAGATAGAAAAGCCAGTAGCTTAACCGAGCAAGAGTGTGACGTATTGGTTAATGCCATTAAAGCGGTATTAACTCGCTCGATAGAGCAAGGGGGAACCACCTTAAAAGATTTTCTACAATCTGATGGTAAACCAGGTTATTTTGCCCAAGAGCTATTTGTCTACGGGCGCAAAGATAAAGCGTGCTTAATTTGTGGTCATACTATTGAAAGTATTAAGCAGGGGCAACGTAGCACTTTCTTTTGCCGACATTGCCAACATGGTGAAATAACCGATTAACGCTTACCGAGTTTTTGTAGCATTGCTGTAGCAACCACTTCAGGTAAAAAAGTCGATACATCGCCGTCATGACGCGCCACATCTTTAATAAGCGAAGAAGAAACAAAAGAGAGATTTTGTGAAGGTAACAAAAAGACACTATCGAGATCTGGGGCAAAATGACGGTTCATATTCGCCAGTTGCCACTCATATTCAAAATCAGAAACCGAGCGTACGCCACGGATCAAAATGGTCGCTTGCTGTTTTTTAGCAAAATTCGCCATTAGCTCACAAAAGCCGACAACTTCCACATTAGGCAGGTGTTGGGTGACTTCTTTTGCTAAAGCGACACGCTCTTCTAAACTAAACATAGGGTTTTTACGGGCGCTGGCAGCAATAGCTAATAACACCGTGTCAAACATACCCGCAGCACGAGTGAGAATATCAATATGCCCATAGGTGATGGGATCAAAGGTTCCAGGGTAGATAGCTTTATTTTTCATATTCACGGTTTTTCCGGCTAAGTTCCCATAATGAGGCGTATTTATTAAAGGTATACTGTGCATTAACAAATGCCAATATTAATCCCTGTTTTCCATCTAAAATACCCATTCTCAGTAACCAAGTTTTAAAAAACGCCCCCAGCGTATGGCTAATAATGGCGCTATAACGGGTGGTTTTACCCTGCTGATTGCGCTCTTGTGCCCATGCTTTAGCGTATTTTAGCTGTTTTTGTTGGAACTCGATTAAATCACGACAAGTAAGATGCAGCAGATCCCCTGGTAAAGTTTTAATGGTTGCGCCTTGGGTTTCTAATGACTCATGAACCAAATTATCATTATATTGATACTGTTCGCGAGCATAAAGGCGGGTTACTTTATCGGGATACCAACCACTATGTTTCATAAAACGGCCCATAAACAGGTTACGGCGAGCACAATTATAAACCACACCCGATTCAGGTTGTTGTAACACGGCTTGAATACTGGCTTTTAACTCAGGGGTAATACGCTCATCACTATCAATCATAAAAATATAATCGCCTGTGGCGTATTGCTGTGCTAATTGTCGCTGTTTACCAAACCCCGGCCATGGAGTGTTGCTAAATACTTTAGCCCCTTTTTCACGGGCCAATTGGCAAGTTGCATCGTCGCTCCCTGAGTCTAAAACAATAATTTCATCAGCCCATTGTACCGAGTCTAAACATGCTTCAATAACATCCGCAACGTTTTTACTGATCATCACGACCGAAAGACGTTTACTTTCACTCATCAGTGACTCCGTGGTGGCAGATAGGGAGAGAGTAAGGTTAATAAGCGCAATAACGCCCCTTGATTCTCATGAAGTACCTCTACGGCATGATGTCCATAATAGCGGCGATAATCTTCATCATTGAGTAATGAGGCGATAGCCGTCGCCATAGAGTCACTATCAGTGACGGTAATTAGCCCTTCAGCTTGGTCTAACTTGGCACAGATATTTTTAAAATTAAAAGTATAAGGGCCCATTAATACCGGAATAGCATGGGCTGCGGCTTCTAATGGGTTATGTCCACCACGCTCGACTAAACTGCCTCCAACAAAGGCCAGATCAGCAATACCATATAGCAACATTAACTCCCCCATAGTATCGCCTATCACCACTTGGGTTTGTGCATCGGGAATAGCATCGCTACTGCGTAGGGTATATTTAAAGCCGGCCTCTTGGGTAAGTTGCTCTGCTTTTGCAAAACGTTCTGGATGGCGGGGAACTAAAATCAGCAACAGTTGAGGAAATTGTGCCAGTAATTTTTTATGGGTATCTAAGACAATCGCCTCTTCCCCTTCATGGGTACTGGTGGCTATCCAGACAGGACGATGTGCTGCCCACTGACGACGTAGTGCCACGGCTTTAGCAGCGAGCTCAGGGGTGACCGAGATATCAAACTTTAAGCTACCGGTAATATGCAGATGTGAGCGTTTTAGCCCTAAAGCAATAAAACGTTCGCCATCTTCCTGATTTTGGGCAGCAATTAAGGTAATTTTTCTCAGCATCGTTTTGACAAAACTACCTAGTTTTTGATAACCCGCAGCTGAGCGCTCTGATAAGCGAGCATTAGCGATTATCAATGGGATTTTGCGACGATAAAGCTGTGAGATAAGATTTGGCCACAGCTCTGTTTCCATGATGATCACCAATTTCGGATCAACCGTTGTAAGAAAACGATTAACCGAGCCGGGTAAATCATAAGGAAGATAGACATGGTACACATCGTCACCAAATGCAGAGCGTACGCGCTCTGAGCCTGTTGGTGTCATGGTGGTGACGGTAATAGGTAAATCGGGATAATGGTGGCGTAATGCACGAACAAGAGGTACAGCGGCAAGTGTTTCACCCACTGAAACGGAGTGCAATAAAATGCCATGAGGCGCGACTTTGCCTCGACAAAAGCCATAGCGCTCACCCCACCGTTTGCGATAGGCGGGTGCTTTGCGGCTGCGTAATAAAAGACGTAGCCAAATCAGAGGTTGAATAAGGTAAAGAAGTACCTGATATAAACGCAACAACATGCTATCAAATTCACTTATCTGGACGAAAGCCTATAGTACCACACTGTGTAGGAGAAAGTGTGTAAAAACAAATGATATGATGATAGACCACGTTATTTATCATTTAACGGCTTTTTGGTGTACTAAAAACAGATTATTCAGATTATTTAAGAAATTAGTGAGGAAATTTTTTATAATCAAATAATAGAACGGATCAATAGGGTGCTTTTGGAGCGTTATGAGTAAAAAAATGACATTAATACAACGGGTTCTAATTATAAAACTACGCCATCATGGTGATACGTTGTTAATTACCCCTGTTATTAATACGCTAAAAGCGAATTATCCAAATGTGGAGGTTGATGTTTTAATTAACAAAGAAACCGCACCCATGATTGAGAATTTCTCTGCTATTGAAAATATTTTTTCCTTAGATAAGGCTTGGAAAAAAGAGGGTAAATTAGCTCGATTTCGCCATGAGTGGCGGTTAGTTAATCAGTTAAGACATCGACAGTATGATGTGGTGATTAATTTAGCTGATCAGTGGAATAGTGCGCTTATTACCCGCTTTACAGGCGCAAAAGTCCGTATCGGCTATGATATTTATAAACGACAAAGCCCTGTTTGGAAAAAGTGTTTTAGTGATTTAATCCCATTAGGCTCAGTTGATAATCGACATATTGTTGAACAAAATTTAGCACTACTACAACCGCTGTCATTGCAACAAATAGATACGCAAGTATCCATGACATACAGCCATCAAGACAAACAGGCCGTAGTGGAAAAATTAAAAGCTTATGGTGTATTAACCCCTTATATTGTGATCCAGCCGACGTCTCGGTGGTTCTTTAAATGTTGGGATGAGCATAAATGGTCTGAATTAATAGATACTCTACAACAGCAGGGACATCAAATTGTTTTAACATCAGGGCCAGACTCCCGAGAAAAAGAGATGGTTGAAACCATTATTCAAGGATGTAAGACAAATGATAGCGTCTCTTTATCAGGGCAGTTATCTTTACCGCAACTTGGTGCATTGATTGATAACGCTGAGTTATTCATTGGAGTTGATTCAGTACCAATGCATATGGCTTCAGCACTAAAAACGCCGTTGGTGGCACTGTTTGGTCCATCAAAATTATTTCATTGGTCGCCATGGCAACATATTGGCGAAGTTTTATGGGCGGGAAATTATGGAGAACTCCCAGATCCTGATGATGTGCATACCAACACGCAAACGCGTTATTTAAGTTTAATTCCTGTTAAAGATGTACTTGAAGCCGTAAGGAGACAACTAAAATGAATACATTCCGCTTGGCGATAGTACGTCAAAAATATCGGCCAGACGGTGGCGCTGAGCGTTTTGTTTCTCGCGCACTGGAAGCGTTAGATAATCAATCCGTAGAGTTGAATGTAATTACACGATCTTGGATTGGCGCGGTGCAACCACAATGGCATATTCATATTGTTAACCCTTTTAAATGGGGACGGATTAGCCGTGAAAAAGGGTTTGCACAAGCAGCAAGACACTGTTGGCAACAAGAAAAGTTTGATTTAGTACAAAGCCATGAACGCATTGCTGGTTGTGATATTTACCGCGCAGGAGATGGTGTACATCGCCGTTGGTTACTGCAACGCTCTCGGGTTTTATCACCCTTACGAAGTAAATTACTGCTAAATAGTTGTTATCATCGTTATGTAATGAACGCAGAAAAAGAGATGTATCAATCTCCTGAGCTAAAACGGGTGATTTGCAATTCAGAAATGGTCAAACGTGAGGTGATGGAAGATTTTGGCGTTGAAAGTGAACGTATTAGTGTGATTTATAATGCGATTGATCATCAGCGTTTTTTCCCTGCCACGGCTCTTTATCGGCAACAATTACGTCAGCAATATCATATTCCGGTTGAGGGTAAGTGTTTTATTTATGTCGGCTCAGGGTTTGAACGTAAAGGGTTAAGAGCTGCTATTGAGGCGATTAGTCATACTAATGCTTACCTGTTGGTGATTGGCCAAGACAAAGAGTACAAGAAATACCAACAATTAGCTCATCGATTAAACTGTCATCAGCGGATCTTATTTTTAGGTGTACAGAAAGACACCTTACCTTTCTATCAAATGGCTGATGGACTATTGTTACCCACTCTGTATGATCCTTTTCCTAATGTTATTTTAGAAGCTATGGCATGTGGATTACCGGTGATCACCAGTGATACATGTGGTGGAGCAGAATTTATTGAACAAGGTATAAATGGATTTGTCACAGATGCATTAGATACACCTGCAATGATCGATGCAATAGAGAGTATTCCGGCCGATAACTTAGGTAATAAGATGTCTAAGGCTGCACGAAATAAGATACTACCCTATACGCCTGAGAATTTGTCTCAACAACTGATCGAGCTTTACCAAAAGGTTCTTAGCCTATGAAGGAACATATACTTTTTATTATTGATGGATTACCGGGTGGTGGCGCTGAAAATGTCACGATCAGGCTTTGTCATGGCTTAAGTCAACGTGGTTATCAAGTTACATTACTCTCATTAGCAGAAAAATGTGACTATGCCATTCCTGCAGATATTGAACTATTAATTGATGCAGATAGTTACCATGGCTTATTTTATCGACAAACAGAATTAAAACGACGTGCCAACTCGATGGATAAGACCCTTCAAGCATTGTTTGCGCGCAAAGGCATTCCTGCGTTAATTGTTTCTAACTTACATAAGACTGACAGAATTGTTGCACTATCAAAACAACTGGCAGATAAGAATATATGGTATTGTATTCACGGTATTTTTTCACAGTCTTATTTAGGCAATAAAAAAGGTTTTTCCCGCTGGTTAAAACAGAAGAAAATTCAAAAAGTCTATCAGGGTAAAAATATTATTACGGTATCAAATGCGGCAGGACAAGATTTAATAGAGAATATTAAAATTGTCCCTAATCAATTAAAAACAATTTATAACCCATTTGATATTCAAGAAATCAGAACACTGGCATCAGAAAATAATCCCTACCAAAAGCAGGATTATTTATTGCATATTGGTCGTTTTCATCAAGTAAAGCGCCATGACCGCTTATTAGAAGCGTTTGCTTTAGCCAATCTACCTTGTAAGTTATTGATTGCAGGACAGGGATCTCCTGAGGTCACCAGCAATATTAAAAATAAAATTGTTGCACTAAATTTAGAAAATAAAGTGAGCTTAATTGGCTTTTTAGCCAATCCATTCCCTGTGATCAAAGATGCTAAAGCAGTGGTATTAAGCTCTGATAGTGAAGGCTTAGGAAATGTTTTAGTCGAATCACTTATTTGTAATACCCCTATAGTGAGTACTAATTGCCTTGGTGGGATCAGTGAAATTATGGAAGGTGAATTAGCAGATTATAAGTCTGAATTAAATTCAGCATCCTTGGCTGAAAAAATGCGTTTAGCTTACTTTCACCCGCCTAAAATTACGCCTAATATGTATCAAAAATTTGATATTGATGAAGTGATCCGTCAGTATATTGAGCTTATTATAGTCAGAGAATATCAATAATGAGTCAGAAACGTTTTAGTACAATTCGACGTCTAAATAGGCAAAAAAACTACTTTTTAAAAAAAGTAAAATTTGCCATCGCAAAATTTTTTATTGATCCTATTTCACGTAAGCCTTTCGCTTTGAAAAAGCAGCCTAAAGTCCTTTTTTTGCGCGATGATGACAAGATTGGCGATATGGTTGTTTCGACATCAATCTTAAGAGAACTAAAGAATAGTGGATATAATATAGATATAGTTACTGGGAAAAGTAATTTCTGTGTTATTGAATACTCTGACTTATATAATGATCACTATACATATGAAGAGAAATTATTTTCTATAATAAAATTAGCTTTAACGTTAAGAAAGAATAACTATGATCTTATAATAGATATGGGAGAATTAATATCTATACCATATTTGATGTTTATAAGGTTGATTAATGCTAGGAATGTTGTAGGTTTTAATAAAAATAATATTAAATCTTATAATTTAAATATTAATTATAATGAGTATACATCACATGTTATTGAAAGATATAAAAAAATGCTTGATGCTCTTAATGTGCCTTTTGGTGATCTTAAATATGAGATTAACATACCTGAAATAGTAGAAAATCGTATAGTAGATTTTATTAATAATTTACCTTATAAAAAAAATGTAGTAATAAATCCTTTTTCTGCATCAGAAAAAAGAGATATTTCAAAAGAGCAGTTATTGTTTATAATTTCTTATTTAAAAAAATATTCTGTAAATATTATATTTATTGGGCGTCAAGATGATTTAGTTAATCTTCAGGTCGATAGTTTTTTAAGTAATCCTATTGGAGATTTTATTAGTGCGTCAGCAATAATAAAACATGCTGATTTAATTATAACACCAGATACATCTATTGTGCATGTTGCTACTGCTTTTGATAAACCTACGCTCGCTTTATATGGAAATGATTATCATGGTAAGTATGTAAATAATTTTATGTGGTCACCTAATAATAAAAAAGCAATTCAGATAACACAGAAGAAAATAGATAGTAAAGTGAGTGATATATCAATAGACCTAATTAAATCTAAATTAGATTTTCTTGTGGATAAATATTTATGTCAATAAAAAAAATAGTTATAGTTGGTATTGAATTGCAAGGCTTAGGAGGTATGGAAGTTGTTTTTAATAAATTAAATGATTTATTAAAAGAGCACTATCCAAATATTAGCCTGTCTATAATTCTTCTAAAAGAAAGAGATATATGTATTAATGAAAATTGGCATAAAAACCTAAATGTAAGATTTATAAGATGTAAAATAAGAAATCATAAGATAAGACGATTTATGTTCTCATGTAAATTATCAGGTATCTTAAGGAAAGACAACCCAGATATTATTATTGCATCAGATGTTATTGGTTGTTATATAGCAAATTTAGCCTCTAAGTTTTCATTGAGAAATATCCCTGTTTTTTCTTGGATACATACATCATTATGGACAGCATATAAAGCAGTATATACTTTAAATGTAAATTATCATATCCCAATTAGCTCGGGTAATAAAAAATACTTATTAAATCATAATGTACCAGAATCTCATATTAATGTGGTTTATAATCCAGTTGATAGAACAGATAAGATAATTCATCGTCCATCAAATAAGATTAAGTTTCTTTATATTGGGAGATTATTGTCTAAAGAAAGTAAAAATCTTGAATTTATGTTCTATGCATTAGGTAAACTTAAGGGAAATTGGGAACTACACTTAGTGGGGGATGGGAAAGATAGAAGTAAACTTTTTTCTCTCGCCCAAAAACTACATATTGATAAAAAGGTTATTTTTCATGGGTGGCAAGATAATGCTTGGGATTATGTATTAAATCATATTAAAGAAGTCACGGCTTGTTTATTGACATCTACTCATGAAGGACTTCCCATGGTCTTAATTGAAGCTCAATCTTATGGGATCTATTGTGTTAGCTCTGACTGTTTAACTGGGCCTTCTGATATTATTGATGGAGATAATGGACAATTATTCCCTGTTAATGATGAATTATCATTTTTAAAAATATTAAATGATATCATCAATGGTAGATTAGATTTACCTGAATACAGCAAAATAAAAAAATCGATTAAAAAATTTTATGGAGATGTCTACATAAAAAACATGATAGATTTTTTTGAAAAAAAGAGTAAAAAAATACAATGAAAAAACCAGCATTTATTATCACATTAGATACCGAAGGCGATAATCTTTGGGAAAATGAGCATAATATTACTACGCAAAATACGCATTTTTTACCCCGTTTTCAGCAACTTTGCGAACGTTTTCAATTTAAACCCGTTTGGCTAACCAACTATGAAATGGCAATAGATGAAGCCTATATTGAGTTTGCACAAGATGTGATAGCCCGTAACACTGGGGAAATTGGTATGCACCTTCATGCATGGAATAGTCCCCCACTTGTTGCGTTAACGGACAATGATCTCCATTATCAGCCTTATTTAATTGAATACCCCAAATCGCAAATGCGCGACAAAATTGCCTTTATGACTGACTTACTAGAAAATAAACTACAAACAAAAATGTTAAGTCACCGTGCTGGGCGTTGGGCATTAAATGAAACTTATGCGCAGCTATTGATTGAATTTGGTTATCAAGTCGATTGCTCGGTCACACCCAAAGTCGATTGGCGTTTTACTAAAGGTGATCCGGCACAATCCGGCGGTACAGATTACAGTAATTTCCCAAGCCATGCATACTTTATGGATGTTAATGATATCAGCAAAGCAGGGGATTCAACGTTACTTGAAGTGCCAATGAGTATTCAATATAAACATTCCCCTTTTATGAATAAAATTAAGCAAGGGTACGATAGGCTAAGAGGTAAACAACGCTCACCTTCAGTGAATTGGTTACGCCCTAAAGGGGGAAATGCACAGCAAATGATTGAAGTGGCACAAAAATCTTTAGCCCAAGGTCACTCTCATATTGAATTTATGTTGCACTCTTCTGAGTTTATGCCTGGTGGAAGCCCTACTTTTAGAACAGAACAAGATATTGATGGCTTATATAATGATTTAGAAACACTATTTAATTTCTTACAAGATAAAGTACAGGGAATGACATTGGCTGAGTATTATCAAAATAAAGTGCAGGCAAAATAAGATGAAGTTAAAGAAATTAAAATGGGTGCACTATTTTTTAAATCTCTATAACCCACTCTTTGGTAAGATGAAAAAAACGGCAACATTTTCATCTGATATCAAATTTAACAGTATTGTTATTTTTTCAACCACGGCGCTGGGGGATTTTATGTTTAATACCCCAGCCATCAGAGCAATTCGTGCACATTATCCTGATGCACATATCACACTGGTTTCTAGTGTAAAAAATAAGCTATTAGTGGAAAACTATGAGCAAATAGATAGTGTGGTGTATTGGGATAATAAGATCAGAAACTTGTTACCGGTGGCTTTACAAGCTAAAAAGTATAAACCTGAGTTAGCGATTATTTTACATTCCCACCTTCCTTATGACGTATTATTTGCCGTGATGGCAGGTTGCCAATATATTTTACGTAATACATCAGATATTATTCCTAAATGGTTTCAAAAATGGATTATTGCTGATCATAATCCAGCTGGAGGTCATGTTATTCAAAGTAAACTTGATATTATTGGTTATTTAGGAATTGATAGTACTGATACTAGAATGGAGCTCCCTTGTAAAATAGAATCATTAGCTCAAAGTAAAAATAGCATTGTTGGTTTTCAGATGGGAGCATCCACACAAGAGCGTAGATGGCCTGTTGGATCTTTTGTGGAATTAGCGAAAAAATTAATTGATAGTGCGCCATCATTACAAATAAAGCTAATAGGTTCATCGAGAGAGCTGGAATTGCCAGAAGAGTTTTTTGCTTTATTACCTGAAAGATATCATCAAAATATAGAAAATCTGGTAGGAAAAACCTCACTACCTGATCTGTTAAGTCAAATAAAAACCATGGCGGTATTAGTTACGGGAGACACCGGCCCGCTACATTTGGCAATAGCATTACAAGTACCTACGGTAAGTTTATTTGTAACCGCAAATCCAAAGTGGACAGGACCTTATCAAGATCTTGATATTCATACTATTATCCATAAGATCCCGCAACAAGATGAAAATAGAGCACTTTCGATGGATTTGATTACTGTTGATGAGGTTCTAACTGCAGTAAATAACACCCTAAAAGATAAATAACTTTTAGGGTATTGGGTTAAATCTTAAGTATATTAAAAACCTTTTGAGGCGTGATCTCCCCAATATCCCCACCTGCTGCTTTTAACGACCTTTGTGCCTTACCATAACCGCCGATTAATCCCGGATCGGTAGGGCCAAAAAGGGTAATATTCGGCTTATCTAAGGCTGCGGTTAAATGGCTTAATCCGGTATCGACAGAAACGACACTTTGCGCTCCAGCAATCACTTGAGCTACTTCTGCGAGCGACATTTTGGGTAATACATCAACATAGTCAAAACCTTGTGCAAGGCGTATTGCACGCTGATGTTCATGCTCTGCGCCCCAAGGTAGTTTGATACGCAAATCTGAATTCGCCAATAATGCAATTAACTCTCGCCAATGGGTCTCGGGCCAATGTTTCTCATCACGGGTAGTGGCGTGTAAGAAGACTAAATAAGGGCGTTTATCAATAGCGGGTAATGAGAGAAAATGCTGTGCTATACCATAGTCCCCTTGAGTAGTGGGGAGTGGGTAATTAAGGCTGAGGGCAAATAGCTGGCGGATACGCTCTACCGCATGCATTTTTTTACTGACATTGTGGCGAATATTATAGAAAAAACTCGCTAAAGGCTCTCTAGCACTTTGACGAGAATAGCCGTGTTTAGTGCCTTTCGCATAGCGTGTAACTAAAAAAGCGCTTTTTAGTAAACCTTGGGCATCAATCACCGCATCATAGTGATGTGCTTGTATCGCGTGACGAAATTGTGCACGCTCAGCGCGAATAGGCGCACTAAACCAGTTTTTACGCCAACGGCGTATTGCGACAGGAATAACGGTATCAACAGCTGGGTGCCAGCTTGGAATTTGTGCAAAACCCTCTTCAACGGCCCAATCAAAACAGATCTCAGGATATGCTGCTCTTGCATCAGTTAATGCTGGTAGGGTATGCAGTACATCCCCCATGGAAGAGGTTTTAACAATCAGTACCCGCTTCATAGCGATGGCTCCGTAGCGAGTAATTGCTCGAGTTCGCTAAAGACTTGTTCCGGTTGAATGTCGATTAAGCTTTGGTGATAACCTTGTTCAGCATCGCCTTTACGCACTTTGTGATAGCCAGTAATTAAACGAATAACACGGGCTTTATCAGATAACGGGGGGGTAAAGTCGGGACTACTTGGGCCATAAAGGGCAACTAATGGACGCTCTAATGCTGCGGCGACATGCATTAAGCCAGAATCGTTACTGACCACGGCTTTACAAGCGGCAATGAGGTTAACGGCTTGCTCAAGAGAAGTCTCACCGGCCAGATTAATACAAGCAGCTTGGGCATCGGGGGTTAAGGCGTGTTTGATCTCTTCCCCTGCAGGCTTATCTTTTTGTGAACCGAATAAGAAAATCTGATAGCCATATTCGCTAATAAGTTTCTGGGCTAATGTCGCGTAGTGGTAATGAGGCCAGCGTTTAGCTGGACCAAATTCCGCCCCCGGACAAAAACCGATAGCAAGGCGCTGTGTAGATAATGAAAAGTGCTTAAGTGTGGTAGTGATATCTTTGTCAGAGACAGCCAGTTTTGGCCATAATAACGGCTTTGGTAACTCTGCGGCTGAATGTACCTGCTGTTTATCGTAAGCTAGCGCGACATAACGCTCTACCATTAATGGAAATGCAGCTTTATCCAATGGGCGTAAATCATTTAATAATCCATAACGCATTTCTCCTCGCCAGCCAGTACGTTTAGGAATAGCGGCAAAGAAAGGCACTAAAGCAGATTTAAATGAGTTAGGTAAAACATAAGCATGAGTATAACCTTTGGCTTTTAGTTGTTTACCTAAGCGGCGACGCTCACCAATTGCTAAGGCACCGTGACCTAAAGGCATAGCAATGGCATTATCGACCTCGGGCATTTTCTCTAATAATGGACGACACCAAGCGGGTGCCATCACATCAATAGTTGCCGCGGGATGTAACGCTTTTAATGTACGATATAGGCTTTGGGACATCATCATATCCCCAACCCAAGAAGGCCCTACCACAAAAATTTTCATAAACCGCGATTACTTATCCTGATTTAACCATTGCATATAAAGAGCAACACCTTCTGCGACCGTTTTAAAAGGTGCGCTGTAGCCTGCTTTGCGTAGATTTGTCAGATCAGCTTGTGTAAAGGCTTGATAACGACCTTTGAGTTTCTCAGGGAATTCAATATGCTCCACAGAGAGCTCTTTATCGTTATGATAAGCGATAACTGCATCAGCCACGGCTTGGAACGATTCTGCGCGGCCGGTACCACAATTATAAATACCGGAGACATTGTTGCGCCAGAACCATAAATTAACCGCAGCCACATCACCTACATAAATAAAGTCACGTTGGAAGGTTTCACTACCTTCAAATAATTTGGGATTTTGCCCGTCATTGACTTGTGTATTTAAATGGAAGGCGACACTGGCCATACTGCCTTTATGCCCTTCACGGGGGCCATACACATTGAAATAACGGAAACCACACACCATAGATTGTGCTTCAGGTAAAATTTGGCGCACATATTCATCAAATAAGAATTTAGAGTAGCCATACACATTAAGTGGGGCTTCATATTTTCTTTCTTCAATAAAATGATCAGTACGGCCACCATAAGTGGCAGCAGAAGAAGCATATAAGAAAGGAATTTGGCGATCGAGGCAATAATGCAATAACTCTTTAGAATATTGATAGTTATTATCCATCATATATTTGCCATCCCATTCGGTAGTAGAAGAGCATGCTCCTTCATGGAATACGGCATCAATATCACCAAAATCATCACCGGCTACAATACTGGCAATAAAGTCTTCTTTATCCATATAGTCAGCGATATTAAGATCGACAAGATTCACAAATTTTGTGCCATCTTTTAGGTTATCAACCACTAAAATATCGGTATAACCTTCATCATTTAATGCTTTAACAATATTGCTGCCGATAAAACCTGCACCGCCAGTGACGATAATCATATGGCTACCCCTTTATATAAAATCTAAAAATTAGCTCTGCAACTATAATAACACTGAACAGCGTGAACGGTAGCATTCATCATAGAAGAGTAGAGTGAAATTCTTGAAAATCGCAGTGATTATTAGTGATCTTAATTACATAAATAACATTATTTATTTACATTTGTCGTTTTTAATCGAACAAAAGCATAAAATAAGAAACAATAATGATTATATTATAGTCAACTCTAGCTCTTATCTCTTTTCGTCTCTGCCTTAGGAGAAAGCATGTCTACTCACTCTTTCTATCAACAAATTAATCAACAACTCGAACAAACACGTCAAGATGGCTTATTTAAAAATGAGCGGATCATCACTTCTTCGCAAAGTGCCGATATTGCGGTTGCTGATGGTAGTCATGTTATTAACTTTTGTGCCAATAACTACTTAGGTTTAGCTAACCATCCACAACTTATTGCAGCGGCGAAAGCGGGAATGGATAGCCACGGTTTTGGTATGGCGTCGGTGCGTTTTATCTGCGGAACGCAAGATCTACATAAAACATTAGAAAAGAACATCGCTGAATTTTTGGGTATGGAAGATGCCATTTTGTACTCCTCTTGTTTTGATGCCAATGGTGGGTTATTTGAAACACTGATGGGATCTGAAGATGCAATTATTTCTGATGCGCTAAATCACGCATCGATTATTGATGGTGTTCGTTTATGTAAAGCCAAGCGTTATCGCTATGCCAATAACGATATGGTGGCGTTACGTGCCCAACTTGAACAGGCCAAAGCAGATAATGCCCGCCATATTATGATTGTCACCGATGGGGTGTTCTCTATGGATGGGGTGATTGCTGATCTAAAAAGTATCTGTGATTTGGCTGACGAATATGGCGCATTAGTGATGGTGGATGACTCGCATGCGGTGGGTTTTGTCGGCGCACAAGGGCGCGGTACTCATGAGTATTGTGATGTATTAGATCGCGTCGATATCATCACAGGAACATTAGGTAAAGCTTTAGGTGGCGCATCGGGTGGTTATACCGCAGCTCGTAAAGAAGTGGTGGAGTGGTTACGTCAACGCTCTCGTCCTTATCTATTCTCAAATTCTTTAGCCCCTGCGATTGTGAGCGCCTCTATTGCAGTTTTAGATATGCTGAAATCAGGGGATGAACTGCGCGCTCGTTTATGGCGTAACGCAGCACTTTTTCGTGAAAAAATGACGGCAGCAGGTTTTACTTTGGCGGGGGCTGATCACGCGATTATTCCTGTGATGTTAGGAGATGCCAAATTAGCGCAACAATTTGCAGCACGTTTACTTGATGAAGGTATTTATGTCACCGGCTTTTTCTACCCAGTAGTACCACAAGGGCAAGCACGTATTCGTACACAAATGTCAGCGGCACACACCCCAGAACAAATTGAACGTGCTGTTGCTGCATTTATTAAAATCGGTAAGCAACTTAATGTGATTGCATAAGGTTCTAATATGAAAGCATTGTCAAAATTAAAAGCACAACCCGGTATCTGGATGACCGATGTACCCGTACCTGAGCTTGGTCATAACGATGTGATGATCAAGATCCGTAAAACTGCCATTTGTGGTACAGATGTTCATATTTATAACTGGGATGAGTGGTCACAAAAAACCATACCGGTTCCCATGGTGGTTGGCCATGAATATATTGGTGAGATTGTTGCTATTGGCCAAGAGGTTAAAGGTTTTAATATTGGTGATCGCGTCTCGGGGGAAGGGCATATTACTTGCGGTCATTGTCGTAATTGCCGTGGTGGGCGTACACACTTATGCCGTAATACCATTGGTGTTGGCGTAAATCGTCCCGGTTGTTTTGCTGAATATCTGGTTATTCCCGCCTTTAATGCATTTAAAATTCCTGACAATATTCCGGATGAACTGGCGGCTATTTTTGATCCCTTTGGTAACGCAGTACACACGGCGTTATCTTTTGATTTAGTGGGGGAAGATGTACTGGTTTCAGGTGCGGGACCCATTGGTATTATGGCGGCTGCAATCTGTAAACATGTGGGGGCACGCCATGTGGTGATCACCGATGTTAATGAATACCGCCTTGATCTGGCTAAAAAAATGGGTGTCACCCGAGCAGTCAATGTTAGCAAAGAAAATCTAACAGATGTGATGAAAGAATTAGGTATGACCGAAGGCTTTGATGTTGGATTAGAAATGTCCGGTGCGCCACCGGCTTTTCGCACCATGCTTAGTACGATGAATCATGGTGGTCGTATTGCTTTACTGGGTATTCCTCCTTCAGATATGGCTATTGATTGGGGACAAGTCATTTTTAAAGGATTATTTATTAAAGGTATTTATGGTCGTGAGATGTTTGAAACATGGTATAAGATGGCGGCGCTGATCCAGTCGGGTCTTGATCTCTCACCGATTATTACTCATCAATTTCCTATCGATGAATTCCAAAAAGGCTTTGATATTATGCGTTCTGGTCAATCGGGCAAAGTAATTTTAGATTGGCAGTAGGAGTTATAAAGCGCCCTGA
Organism: Proteus mirabilis ATCC 29906; assembly: GCF_000160755.1. Taxonomy (GTDB): domain Bacteria; phylum Pseudomonadota; class Gammaproteobacteria; order Enterobacterales; family Enterobacteriaceae; genus Proteus; species Proteus mirabilis. The sequence goes on along the minus strand of NZ_GG668582.1, from coordinate 79,151 downwards.
ACGGTGAAAGGGCGCTACCTCTTTTAAATAAATACCTATATTAAGGGGAAAATAGGTTTGTATTATATTTGTCGATGAGGCTTTTCTATTATTCCTCTAACAAGATTATTTGAATTTGTAACAACTAGATATTTTATTTTTTTACTTTGAAATATTTTCTTTGCATGAAGAAAACTTTCAGAATCACCAAAAATAGCAATATTCTTTTTAATGTGCTTTTTGTTTTAAGTTAACTATTTCTGTATATGGGTAAGGTTGTTGACTTTCCGCCATGTTTTTCTATAATCCCTTTCAGAGCAGTTTTTTGGCCCCACTGGCAACTTGTGTTGTTATACGCCCTTAAACAATCTACTTAGAGTCCCGAGGCGAGCTTTAGTTAGCAGACCTTGGGATTTGTCTTTTGGGGATATAATAAACAAAACAATTAGCCTAGTCCTCTCAAAAAATAGAAATTAATATCATCTTCTTTTTCTTCAAGTAACCTAATTTGATCTGAATATTTTCCACTAAATATTTTTATTTATTCGACTTTATCTTTGTTGCTTTCTAAATGCTGGGAAGGGAATTGCTTATCTTGTTCGAAGGTCATTAATTTTTTAGTAAGTACTTTCATAAGAGTACTTTTTTTCATTGAAATAATGGCTTGTTGTGCTGGTTTTAACCATGTTGCAGGTTTTGGCTCTTTAGATTGTTCTGTTAGCGGTATAACAGCGGGTGGCTCTTGTACCATTGGGCTGTCTGGTGAAGGGGTTAACAAACCACTGGGTGCGACTAACTGAATATCGGCAGGTAGTAGTGGCAACTGCTGTTGTAATGCCCTTACGGTTGAAGGGTGGGGGTGACCAATGGCAATGGCAAAGCCATTTTTACGCGCTAAATTAATAGCACGATTAAGCTGTTGTCGGGTTTCTGCTTCTGTTTGCACATTATCTAAAAATACATGCCGGCGTAAAGAAGGAACGCCAGCCGCTTTGGCTGCCGTGGCCGCTTGCGTATTGCCTATAGTGACACTATCAAGAAAATAGAGATCAGAATGATTAAGGGCTTTGATCACTCTATCCATCGCTTGCCTATCCGATGTCATCGCACTCCCCATATGATTATTCATACCCACAGCATAAGGCACACGATTAATTGCATTTTGAATAATACGATTAATTTCAGCCTGATCCATGGAAGGCTTTAAGGTATCTTTTTCTAATGGCTGTTTGCTAATGGGTGCCATTGGCATATGAATAAGAATTTCTCGTCCTTGGGCATGGGCTTTCGTCGCCATCTCTTTACCATGGGGTGAGTTGGGTAAGATGGCAATAGAAACGGCTGTTGGCAGTTGTAAGATTTGGTTATCTTCTTTTTTTCGATAACCAAAATCATCAATAACAATAGCCAATTTTGCCGAAAAAGCAGGTGCACTGAATAGAAAACTTAGCAACATTAAACTAAGTGTTAGCGCGATATTTCGTTGTAATGTGCCAAGTAAATGCAAAACTACCTCCCAAGCCAAGGAACTGGGTTGACTGCTTTTCCTTGGCGTCTAATTTCAAAATAGAGCGCTGAGCGCTCTTGTCCACCACTGTTTCCTACCAAGGCGATAGGTTGTCCAGCTTTGACTTGTTGACCAACATTGACTAACGCACTTTGGTTATAGCCATAAAGGCTCATATCCCCTTTACCGTGCTCGACGACGACCACTAAACCATACCCTTGTAGCCAGTCGGCTAACAGCACCCGACCATCCGCAATCGCTTTTACTTCAGTGCCTTGTGCCGCGGGGATCACAATTCCTTTCCAACGTAATTCACCCGAGCCGGAAATAGACTCACCAAAGCGGTGTAATAAACTGCCTCTAATAGGCCAAATAGCCTGACCTGCAGGTTTACCCAATCCGCCAGTACGGGACATTAAAGAGCGTTCTTCGGCGGTGGGTTTATAGGTCGAACCACGCTGTTGCGCTTCACGTTGCTTGGCGGCAATACGAGCAGCTTCCCGTGCTTCACGCTCAGCTCGCGCTTTGGCTTCACGCTCTGCTTGAGCAATTTTATTTCTTAAGCGTGTTTCATTAGCACGCATGGTGGCTAAATTGCGTTGATCTTCTTTTAAGGTTGATTCTAGTTGCGTTAATGTTTTTTGACGTGCAGCTAGCGCATTATCTAGTTTTTGTTTCTCTTGTTGCTGTTTGGTGAGTACCTGCTTTTGCTCGTTCTGTTTCGCTTGTTGGGCGTCTTTTTCTGCCTGTAGCTCTTTGGAAGTTTGAGCCAATTGCTCCATTGACTGTTTACGCGCTTCATTTATATAACTGTAATAGGCTAAGATCCGCTCTTCTCGCTGACCTTCTTCACCGCGAAACAGTAACTCAATACCTTGATGTTTCCCTTGTCGGTAAGCCGCATCGAGTTGGCGTGCTAGCAGTGCTTGTTGCTCGTTATATTGCTTTTGCAATCGGGCAATATTTGCTGTGATGGTTTTGATCTCTTTAGCTAAGGTTTGTAAGCGGTTTTGCGTCTCATGCACAGAGCGGCTGGCATTAGCGATTTGCGTCTCTTGTGATTTGAGTTGTCCAAGTAAAGCCGTGCGCTGTTTTTGTTGCTCTTGAACGCGCTTTTCTTTTTCAGCAATGGTGGTTTGCAGATCTTTTAACTGACTACGATTATCCGTTAATGTATTGGCAAAAGCGCTGGTTGCAGAAAACAGAGATGTGCTAATCAGTAGCGTGATTAACGGTAAAGAAAATACACGGTAAGTACGGTGTGTTGTGTTCTGAAGATCCTTTTTCTCTGCCATCTGACCAAAGTACCTTTAATAACAGTTTATAAGATTATTTCATGTCGCTAATCAACTGACCAGTTAACAGGAAATAAAGTCGTAATTTCAGATAATACCTAACAGTTAATCTAATGAACTCAGAGATGATAATAAAGCAATAATAGTCGGAAAGAGGAAAAAAGCAGCACAATGTGTAACAGCGCAATAGAATAGCTATCACGCTGTACACAGGATAAGTTATTGTTCGACGATGGTACCCCACAGATCATATTCATCGGCATGCTCAATCAGCACACGTACAATCTGTCCTGGCTCGACATCAAACTGCTCATTAAGGTAAACAGCACCATCAATTTCCGGTGCATCCGCCATACTACGGCCAATAGCACCTTCTTCATCCACTTCATCAATGATAACCGGTAAAACTTTACCTATTTTCTCTTGCAGACGCTCGGTGGAAATTTGCTGCTGTAGTTGCATAAAACGATGGTAACGCTCTTCTTTTACCTCTTCAGGAACTTGATCGGGTAATTCATTCGCTTTCGCACCTTCAACGGGGCTATATTTAAAACAACCCACGCGATCTAAACGAGCTTCGGTTAAGAAATCCAATAGCATTTGGAAATCTTCTTCTGTTTCCCCCGGGAAACCGACAATAAAGGTTGAACGTAACGTTAATTCAGGACAAATTTCTCGCCAACGTTTTACGCGCTCTAAAGTACGCTCAACAGAGCCTGGGCGCTTCATTAATTTCAGCACTTTCGGGCTAGCGTGTTGTAGCGGAATATCTAAATAAGGCAAAATTTTGCCTTCTGCCATTAATGGAATAACCTCATCCACATGTGGATAAGGGTAAACATAATGTAAACGTACCCAAATCCCCAATTTTGCCAGTTGTTCACATAAACTGACCATACTGGTTTTAACTGGCATACCATCCCAAAAACCGGTTTGATGTTTGGTATCAACCCCATAAGCGGAAGTATCTTGTGAGATAACCAGTAACTCTTTCACCCCAGCATTGACTAATCTTTTCGCTTCATTTAACACTTCACCAATTGGGCGACTGTCTAAATCGCCTCGCATTGAAGGAATAATGCAAAAAGTACAACGGTGATTACAACCTTCAGAAATTTTTAGATAAGCGTAATGACGAGGGGTTAATTTAACGCCCTGCTCGGGAACCAAGCTGGTAAATGGATTATGGGAAGGTTTGGGAACATAGTGATGAATATGTGATAACACTTGTTCATAACTATGAGGGCCGGTGATCTCCAGCACTTTTGGGTGAACTTCACGGATTTGATTTTCTTTGGCACCTAAACAACCGGTGACGATAACTTTACCGTTTTCATCGAGTGCTTCGCCAATGGCTTCAAGAGATTCTTGTACTGCGCTATCAATAAAGCCACAGGTATTGACGATGACTAAATCAGCATCATCATAGGTAGGAACAACTTGATAACCTTCTGTACGCAGTTCGGTGAGGATACGTTCAGAGTCCACTAAATTTTTAGGACAACCTAAAGAAACGAATCCAATTTTAGGCACTTGATTTGTTTGCGACATGCTCGTGTTCTCAATACTTTTAATAAATAACAAATAGTGGTTGTATCTCAGACAGGTGTGAAATTCTACGTACGAGTGACTATTTTTGTCACAGGCATTGATGATGAATGCTGATTTCTTAATAGCTTACCTGAAGAGAGATCCGGTAAAGTGAAAAGAGAGACTCTTTTAAACGCTGTTTTACAGGATTTTTCGGCGCTAATGGTACATAAATCCGTCAATAAAAAAAATGATTGTTGAGAAACTTTCCGCAAAAACTGAAAGAGAAACGAAGGAATAGGCTGTAATTGCGCCATGACAAAGGTATACTTTGGCTCTTTAATACTATTTTTAACTAACGAGAGTGATTGCATCCTATGCTGCAAGAAGTAATGCAATTTTTTAGCCGGCACACCCTGTTAAGTTTTATCTGGATTGCGCTGCTGGTGGCGGTCATTGTATTGACCTTTAAAGGCCTTTTTTCTAAAACGAAAAATATTTCCCGTACAGAAGCGATTTCTTTGATAAACAAAGAGAATGCGGTTTGTGTTGATATCCGTAGCCGTGATGAGTTCCGTAAAGGACACATCATCGATTCTATCAATTTAACGCCTTCTGAGATCAAAAGTAACAATATTGCTGAGCTGGAGAAATATAAATCACAGCCGGTGATTGTGGTATCACCATCAGGTATTGAAGGTGCAAAACCTGCTGAAAGCCTTATCAAATTAGGTTTTGAAAAAGTCTTTATTTTAAAAGATGGTCTTTCAGGTTGGAGTGGTGAGAATTTGCCACTGGCAAAAGGTAAAAAGTAACGAGCGGGCAGATTGAGTTCTATACTTACTGCTATTCAATTTAATAAGGATATAAAAAGGTAAGATTATTATGTCAGAACAGCAAAACCAAGAGATGACTTTTCAAATTCAACGTATCTACACAAAAGATATCTCTTTCGAAGCGCCAAATGCCCCACAAGTTTTCCAAAAAGAGTGGCAACCAGAAGTTAAATTAGATTTAGATACTTCTTCTAATACGCTAGCTGAAAATGTATATGAAGTTATCTTACGTGTCACTGTTACGGCAACAATGGAAGAAGAAACCGCTTTCCTGTGTGAAGTACAACAAGCAGGTATCTTTACTGTTGAAGGTATCGAAGGTACACAATTAGCACATTGCTTAGGTGCATACTGCCCGAACGTATTATTCCCTTATGCACGTGAATGTATCACCAACTTAGTAGGTCGTGGTACTTTCCCACAATTAAACTTAGCACCTGTTAACTTTGATGCGTTGTTTATGAACTACTTACAGCAACAACAGCAACAGGATGCAGCAAACTCAGGAGTTGAAGAAGCTTAATGAACGCTTCTATGACAGTTATCGGTGCCGGTTCATACGGCACCGCTTTAGCGATTACCTTAGCGCGTAATGGGCACGATGTTGTGCTGTGGGGGCATGATCCCAAGCACGTTGCGGCATTAGAACAAGCGCGCTGTAATCAAGCCTTTCTGCCCGATGTTTCCTTTCCTGATAGTTTATATATGGAAGCTTCTTTGCAAAAAGCGATTGAAGCGAGCCGTAATATTCTTGTGGTGATCCCAAGCCATGTGTTTGGTGAAGTACTGCAACAAATCAAACCCTTTTTACGTCAGGATGCACGTGTTGTTTGGGCGACAAAAGGTCTTGAAGCACATACTGGTCGCTTATTACAAGATGTTGCCCGTGAAGTATTAGGTAATGAAATCCCGCTCGCAGTATTATCTGGCCCTACTTTTGCTAAAGAGCTTGCCGCGGGTTTGCCCACCGCGATTGCAGTAGCCTCGACGGATAATCTCTTTTTAGAGCAGTTACAACAGCTATTTCATTGTGGTAAAAGTTTCCGAGTCTATAAAAACCCTGATTTTATCGGTGTGCAACTGGGTGGCGCTGTTAAAAACGTGATTGCTATTGGTGCGGGTATGTCTGATGGTATGGGATTTGGCGCTAATGCGCGTACCGCACTGATTACCCGAGGTCTAGCCGAAATGAGCCGCTTAGGTAAAGCCTTAGGTGCAGATGCGGCAACTTTTATGGGCATGGCTGGTTTGGGTGATTTGGTTTTAACCTGTACAGACAATCAATCACGTAATCGTCGCTTTGGTATGATGCTAGGTCAAGGTTTAGATGTTGATACAGCCCAAGAGAAAATTGGCCAGGTAGTCGAAGGTTATCGTAACACCAAAGAAGTTCGCGCATTAGCCGAACAAGTGGGTGTAGAAATGCCAATCACCGAACAGATTTACCAAATTTTATATCAACATAAAGATGTAAAAGAGGCTGCATTGGCTTTATTAGGGCGAGCAACCAAAGATGAGATAGACAGTAGCCTGTAGTCAGTTTATTTTAAATAATATTCTTAGGGTATCTGTTTTAACTATCCATTTGTTTGAAAATTCAAAGCCTAAGTATTTACTTAGGCTTTCGTGTAAAAAATGAGAGTGAGTATGTCGCTAGAAGAACTAACAAGAGTCTGGGATCATATTAAAAGCGAAGCGCGTGCATTGGCAGATTGTGAGCCAATGTTAGCCAGTTTCTTTCATGCGACACTTCTCAAACACGAAAATTTAGGTAGTGCATTAAGCTATATGCTGGCCAATAAGCTGGCAACTCAGACTATGCCAGCCATTGCAGTTCGCGAAATTGTTGAAGAGGCTTATAGTCACGATAGCTCAATGATTGAGTCGGCCGCTTGTGATCTCTCCGCGGTACGCCTACGTGATCCCGCGGTGGATAAATATTCTACCCCACTGCTCTATTTAAAAGGGTTTCATGCACTACAAGCCTACCGTATTGCCCATTGGCTATGGCAACAAAATCGCCAAGCGCTAGCTATTTATCTACAAAACCAAATATCAGTCACCTTTGGGGTGGATATTCACCCAGCGGCACGTATTGGACACGGTATTATGCTCGACCATGCGACAGGTATTGTAATTGGTGAAACGGCGGTGGTTGAAAATGATGTCTCCATTTTACAATCTGTGACCTTAGGGGGAACAGGTAAAACAGGAGGCGATCGTCATCCGAAAGTGCGTGAAGGGGTAATGATTGGCGCAGGAGCTAAAATTCTTGGTAATATCGAGATTGGTCGTGGTGCCAAAATTGGGGCTGGCTCGGTAGTATTACATGAAGTACCGGCTCATACTACGGTGGCGGGGGTGCCTGCCCGTATTGTCGGTCGTCCTGATAGTGAAAAACCGTCATTCGATATGGATCAACACTTTAATGGTGTTGTACCCGGCTTTGAGTGTGGTGATGGTATTTAACTATGCATGCTCAAGCTAAGGTTACTCTTGCTGAACTAAAAGAGTGCTTACAGGCTGAATATATTGGTGATAAAAAACCCTTTAGTTGGTTAAGGCTATTTCATCGAGTATTTTTCTGTCAGCGTTCCCGTTACCTATTTTGGTGGCGGGTAGCACAATATTTTTATTTCTCTCCCCATCGCTTTTTACATAAATTAGGTATTCGGATCGGTGCTAGCAATAACCGTAAATACTGTAATGATATCTCGTTAAAAACTCGTATTGGTAAAGGCCTTTCTTTACCACACCCGATTGGCATTGTACTGACTAATTACTGCCAACTGGGGGAATATGTCACTATTATGCAAGGGGTGACTATTGGCGTAAAAGAGAAAGAGGGAAAAGCCAATATCCAAGTAGGAAACCATGTTTATATTGGCTGTAATTCGTCCATTATTGGTGGAGAGATTAATATTGGTGATAATGCGATTATTGGCGCCCATGCATTAGTATTAAAGGATGTAGGGGAAGGGTGTCGGTATATCAATAAGATGAATTTTGAAATTAATAAATATTGCTGAAAATAGATAATGAAAAACAATATGCCCAAAATTACCGTATTAATGTCGGTATACAATGATGAGAAATACCTTCAGGAGTCTATTGATTCTATATTAAATCAAACATTTAAAGAATTTGAGTTTCTTATCATTAATGATGGCTCAACGGATAACTCATTATCTATCTTAAAAGAAAACGCCAAAAAAGATCCCAGAATAAAACTGATTATTAATGAACAAAATATCGGATTGATCGCTTCTTTAAACAAAGGATTACAATTAGCTTCATGTGATTTAGTTGCTAGAATGGACTCTGATGATATTGCCGTTTCAACCAGACTAGAAGCGCAATATCAATTTATGTTACAACATCCTGAAGTGAGTGTTTGTGGTGGTGCTTTTATCTACCAAGAAGAGCCAAATAGAATTAATACTTATCCAGAAACACATAATGATATTGTGATTTCTAGTCTTTATGATTGCTCCTTAGCGCATCCAACCATTATCTATCGTAAGCAAGATATATTATCTGTTGGTGGATATGATAAAGCAGACCTCTATGCAGAAGATTATGGTTTATGGGTGAATTTAATTATTGCTGGAAAATTTAAGCTCCATAATCTTCCTGTACCACTTCTTTATTATCGTACTCATCCAAATGTCGAACGTTCGCAATATAAAGCGATACAAAAAGATACCGCGGAAAGAGTAGGACGAAAATTATTAATGTATTTTGGCATTAACGTGAATAAAGAGGATTATTCATTATTATTGGATAATGATAAAAAAACAGTAGAGCAAGTAGTACGCTGTAAAAGGTTACTTGAAAAGATTAATCAACAATTTAATGCTAAAGAGTATCGAAAAGAGTTAATACAAAAAAATGAATTTAAGAAAAAATTATTAGAAAGAAAGGTATTAGTAACTGATTTCTCATCATTTTTAATAAAAATAAGTGTAAGATGGTATTTCTTGATAAGAAAAATAACTAAAAAAGCTAAGAAATAAAACCGAAAGATAAAAAAGATAAAAAGAAGATATAAAATAAGAAAAGCTAAAACTAGCACAAAGCATATACATAAAAAATGACCTCGAGACAATAAAGTCTA
>NZ_GG668582.1:39720-69651 GCF_000160755.1 Proteus mirabilis ATCC 29906 | reverse complement strand
TTTTTTATGGTTATAAATTAAAAAGATAAATTAATCTCTTAATAATGCACCAGGATAGCCTAATTGACGCCATGCCTCAAAAACAACCACGGCAACCGTATTAGAAAGATTCATACTGCGGCTATCTGCTAACATTGGTACACGGATTTTTTGTTGTGTTGGCATATTATCCAACACATAAGGTGGTAATCCTCGTGTTTCAGGACCAAATAGCAGATAATCCCCATCTTGATAACTTACATTACTATGGGCGGGAGTACCTTTAGTGGTTAATGCAAACAACCGCGCACCTGTCGGGGATTGTGCATTATCAGGGCTTAATCCTTCACTTTCTAAAAAAGCATAATAATCGTGATGCTGTTTGATATCAGCAAACTCACGATAATCAAGCCCTGCACGACGTAGCCGTTTATCATCCCAAGTAAAACCCAATGGTTGGATCAAATGAAGATGAAAGCCTGTGTTGGCACACAGGCGGATAATATTACCCGTATTCGGTGGAATTTCGGGTTCAAATAAGACGATATTGAGCATTGTTTAATGACTAAATTCTGCTTTAACTGTATTTGCGATGCCTTGTTCCAGAGTAACAGGTGCTTTAAATCTGGTTTTATCTATATTATTAGATTTAAATTGGGTACGCGCGCAAAACTTTTTAATACGAATGCTACTAACAGGAAATTCTTTCCTTGTTATTTTCGATAAAATATCAAAACAATACCCACCAAGTAATCCAATAGCATAAGGTACTTTAATATGACTATGGCGTTTGTCGAGTGCAGTATAGATAATATCGGTTAACTCATTCATAGTAAAATCAGGCTTATCTATATAATTAAATATATGATGACCGGATTCTATTTGAGTAGCAAATTTTAAGAAAGCTGCAATATTTTCTACATAAGCCATAGATTTCTTATTATTACCCGAGCCTACCATTAAAAATTTACCTGAAGCTATTTGGCGGAATAGGTTGTATACATTTCCTCTATTGCCTTCACCAAATACAACGGTTGGTCTGATTACAACTAATGTATTTGTATTATCTTTTTTATACCAAGTTTCATACTTATGTTCAGCTTCAAGTTTTGATTTTCCATAATCGTTAAATGGATGGAACTCCCCATCTTCACCTGTTTCTTTTTCGACAAAACCATATACAGCAACAGATGAAGTAAATACAATATGTTTAATATTTAATTGTTCAGCAACATCACAAATATTTTTAGCACCATCGACATTAACTTCATAATATAAGCTAATAGGATGAACATTATCTTTATGTTGCGCTGCTAAATTGATAATTACATCAGAACCTTTTAATGGTTCGAGTAAAGATTCTGGTCTAGTAACATCACCAAAGACCCATTTTTCAGGATATTTCTCGCTTTTAACAATATCCACAATTTTAAATTCAATATTTTCTTTAGTTAATTGGCCTGATAGGCGAGTACCAATAAAGCCTGAGCCACCGATGATTGTTATCATAATAGATCCATTAAGTTAATTATTATTTGTAATAAATTTTATACCAATCAACAAACTGTTTTATACCTTCATCAACGCTTGTTTGAGGTTTATAGCCAGTTGCTTTAAATAAATCCTCAGTATCTGCCCATGTGGTGTACACATCACCGGGTTGCATTGGTAACATATTTTTATCTGCTTTTTTACCTAAATGTATTTCTAACGCACTAATGTAATCCATTAAATTTACCGGAGATCCATTACCAATATTATAAACCTTATAGGGTGCAGAACTATCTGCTGGAGTACCTGTACTTACTTTCCAATCTTGCTGGGCTGTAGGGATCACATCAGCAATACGTGTAACACCTTCTACAATATCTTCAACATAAGTGAAATCACGTTTCATTTCACCATGGTTATAAATATCTATAGGCTGATTGTTAATAATGGCTTTAGTAAATTTAAATAATGCCATATCGGGGCGTCCCCAAGGGCCATAGACTGTGAAAAAACGTAATCCAGTAGTTGGAATACCATATAAATGAGAATAGCTATGCGCCATTAATTCATTAGCTTTTTTAGTGGCTGCATATAAAGAAACAGGATGATTAGCCTGATCATGAGGAGAAAATGGCAATTCATCATTTAAGCCATAGACTGAACTTGATGATGCATAAACAAGATGCTTAACGTTATTGTGTCGGCAACCTTCTAAAATAGTTAGAAAACCAGTTAAATTACTATCAGCATAAGAAAACGGATTAATTAGTGAATATCTAACACCAGCTTGTGCAGCTAAATGAATAACCCTATCAAATTTCTCAGCCTCAAATAATTGAGCAATTTTTTCTCTATCAGCTAAATCAATAAAAGAAAAAGAGAAATTATCTAGTTGATTTAAAAGATTAAGTCTAGCTTCTTTTAAAGCAACATCATAATAATCATTAAGGTTATCAATACCAACAACGGTTTCACCTTGCTGGATCAGTTTTTTTATTAGATGAAAACCAATAAATCCAGCAGCACCTGTGACTAAATATTTCATTACGTAATTAATCCGTTTCTATTAATTAATCGTTACCAAAGAGGTCTCGAGTATAAACTTTTTCTTCAACATCGTTTAGTGCTGAAGCCATTCTATTGGTAATAATGACATCAGACATTGCTTTAAACTCATCTAAATTATGAATTAATTTTGAGTTAAAGAAAGTCTCTTCTTTCATTTCTGGCTCATAAATCACTACTTCAATGCCTTTTGCTTTAATACGCTTCATAATGCCTTGAATTGAAGATGAGCGGAAATTATCAGAGCCTGATTTCATAATTAAACGATAAACACCAACAATCTTCGGTGATTTAGCGATAATAGAATCAGCAATAAAGTCTTTACGAGTGCGGTTAGCTTCCACAATGGCGCCAATAATATTATTAGGCACTGATTCGTAGTTGGCTAACAGCTGTTTCGTATCTTTTGGTAAGCAGTAACCGCCATAACCAAATGATGGATTGTTATAGTGATTACCAATACGTGGATCTAAACAGACACCTTCAATAATTTGTCTTGCATTTAAATTGTAAGCTTGGGCGTAGCTATCGAGTTCATTAAAATAAGCCACACGCAGTGCGAGATAAGTATTGGCAAATAACTTAATGGCTTCTGCTTCTGTAGAATCAGTAAAAAGAACATCAATATCTTTTTTTAATGCCCCTTGTTGTAAAAGCTCAGCAAATTTCTCTGCTCTTGCAGATTGCTCACCAATCACAATACGAGATGGATAAAGGTTATCGTAAAGGGCGCGACCTTCACGTAAGAACTCAGGAGAGAAGATAATATTATCGGTATGATATTTTTCTCTCATCTGTTTAGTAAAACCAACTGGAATGGTTGATTTTATAATCATAGTGGTGTTTGGATTATATTCTAAAACATCACGAATAACCGACTCTACAGAAGAGGTGTTAAAGTAGTTAGTTTTAGGATCATAATCGGTAGGAGTGGCAATGATAACAAATTCAGCATCTTTATAAGCGAATTCTTTATCTAAAGTTGCCGTAAAGTCGAGCTCTTTAGTAGCTAAAAACTCTTCAATTTCTTTATCAGAGATAGGAGAGATTTTTTTGTTTAATAGTTCGACTTTTTCTTTATTAATATCTAATGCAACAACTTTGTTGTTTTGGGAAAGGAGTATCCCATTAGATAGACCGACATAGCCGGTTCCTGAGATGGTGATTTTCATATTCTAAATCCTAAATAAAAATTAAGTATTTTTCAAAAAAATAAAAGAGTAATTTGTTAAAAAGTCACGAGTTGTATTTTTACTAGCTAGATAAAGAGTTGTATAAAACATAGATAGTCCAAACAATATTATAGCTAGCAATTGTAATAGTCTAAGATTTTTATTTTTCAGTAAGGTTGAAGAGAAAAGTATATAACTGATAGGAAATAAAATGTAACTAATTCTAACTACATATTCTCCAAAATCCATTAATAATATATAAAGTATAACAAAAATAACAAATATATTAAAAAAGTAAATGTTATTCTTGTTTTTTATTCTAATTGATAATGTATAAAAATATATAAGTAGAAGTAAACAAATGTAACCTATTTTTTTTCCGGCATCTATTACATTTTTCCCAGTTATATAATGCTGATAATTTCCGGCCAAATAAGAGTATTCTTTTATTATCCATGAAAATGAGTATGATGCTATTATTAAGGATATTGTAATTAAAATATTTATTTTTTTTCTGGATATTATCTTATGCAATATTATTAAAGGAATAAATATTATTGATGAAGTGTGTGAAAGTATAGCCAGCAACATAAAAATAAATGATTTTTTCTTTTTCTTATTTAAAAATAGAGATAAAGCTACTAAATAAAAGCCAATAGACATATATTGTCGAATATAACCAAATGATGTTAAAAAAGATAATGGTAATAATATAAATAGTAGAAAGGATAACTCCTTGTTTTGTGAGTTTTTTTTACAAAAATAAGCAATGGAAAAAATATAGCAAGTAGATGATAAAAGAAAAAATAAGAAAGGCTGTTCAAATGCTATTGCTATTTCAATTAAAAGTCTAGGTATTAACTCCAATCTATTTATATCAACAACATTTGTTATCATTGAATAATAAGAAAAAAAATCATTTCCAGCATCATATCTGAGCCCAGAGAATAAAACCGTGATAATAACTAAAATATAAAAGAAAAAATCATTTTTAATTTTATTAGATAGAATTAATAAACATAAAACTATAAGCAAAAATAGAGTATAATAAAACACAATCTTATTCCTGTGAAAAAGATAAATTATTTTTTAAATAATCCATTATATGTATAACCAATAAAATAATATAATGATTTTATTAAGTTAAATTTTAATTCATGCTTATAAAACTTCCATTGGTACAATGCTGCATTAAATTTATTTTTTGTCATACCTGAATCAGTTCTATAAGATGCTAGTACATAAGGGAGACAATATGCATCACCGTATTGTTTTAAAATCTTTAACCATAACCCCATATCTTGTCTTTTTCTTATGAGAGGCATATATTGTTTTCCTATTATATAGGAATCATAAATAGCAGTTAGACATCCAATAATATTGCAATATAAAAGTTTATTATAAGATATAGATAAAGGGGGAGTTTTAATATTACTAATTCCATTTTTATCAAAGCACTGATAATAACTATATGTTAAATGATAATTATTATCTAACATAAATTTTATTTGAGCTTCTAGTTTATTTTTGCTCCATAAATCATCACTATCTAGAAAAGCAATAAATCGACCATTTGCTACCTCAATGCCTTTGTTTCTTGCTACACCAGCACCTTGGTTTTCATCAAAGGAAATAATAGTGATTCTGTTATCTCTAAATGAATTTATTATTTTTAGTGTCGAATCAGTTGAGTTATCATCAATTATTATTAATTCGAAATTTGAATATGTTTGTTTTAATACTGATTCAATAGCTTCTGAAATATATTTCTCAGAGTTAAAACAAGGCATAATTATTGAAACTAGATAGTCTTTTTTTTCTATATTCATAATTTATTTTGTTAATAGTTTTTTTAAATGTTTTTGACCTGAAACCATATATCGATAGAACTGAAAAAAGCCTAACTTTTTTTTATATATTCTATGTTTTTTTAAGCTAAACGCTAGTGAAAATAATAATCCCATGTTTCCAAATATTCTATAGAACATTGCGCCTTTTGCTGCAATTTTCTCAGGAGTCAAATAAAAATTTTTTCCTGATGAGATTGGAGGATGTTGACAAAGGACTATTGGGTAATATTTTATTGTACCTTTTAATTTTAAAATATCGGAGCAAAAAATATATTCTTCACCAGAATCAAAAATGCCTCCTAAACCAAATTTTGTATCAAAAAAAATCTTATTGGATGCTAAAAAACTTTTATTCAATAACATCTCTACGCTGGAGATTTTAGCCATATTAAAAATATTAAAGTAACCTTCTTTTAAGGGGTATTTTTTAAATTCACCGATATCGCAAGATATTTTTCCACAGCCTAATGAAATATCATTTAATTTCATTTTTTCTACTAGTTGAAAAATTCCTTTTATATTTACATAGATATCGTCATCTGCAATATATATGTATTCAACCGTATTTATCTTGTATAATTCTTTTAATGAATTATTTCTATTATTAGATAAACCTTTAGATTCAGTATATAACACTCTAAAATAAGGTAGATTGTTTTTTATAAATAAACCTACTTTATTTTTATCGATATCTAGTCCTTGTATAGATATGAAATAAATGATACCTTCTTGTTGAGGGAATTGCTCTTTTTTTATATTGAATAATCTATTTGTTGTGGTTGAAATTGATATTGCTATCATTGTCTATTATCTCATCATATTTACTTAGTAATAAATTAGCATCATACCTTTTTATGATATCTTCAGAAATTTGATTTCTATCAAAATCAATCTTAAGAATTAAATCTAACATTTCATTAAAGTTATTTTTCGAATAAATTAATCCATTGAAATTAGGAATAATAATTTCATTAATACCACCAGGGCAATCATTAGAAAGTACAGGGCACCCATAAGACAATGCTTCTAAGACAATATTTGGAAAACCTTCATAATTTGATGAAAGAATAAAAGCTTTTGCATTTAATAAATAACTACTTAAATCATCCTTAAACCCTAATAAAATTATGTTTGCATTCAAATTTAAACTATTAATTAGTATTTTCATTTCATTATATTGAGGCCCCATACCTGCAATATATAATTTTATGTTTTTCTTTAGAGCATTAGATGTTGAATAGTTTTTTATTAAATCTAAAAATCCTTTTTGTTGGGTGAGTCGGCCTGCTGCAAAAACATAATTTTCAGATTTTTTGTTATTTATTATAGACGGGTGACATTCAGGTCTAGTTATTGGGTTGTTAATTTTTATTATTTTCCTTGAGGGAATAGATGAATATATATTTAAGTCATTTATCATATCATTTGATTGGCAAATAATATAATCATAATTCTTCATTGTATAAAGATAGCCAAGCTTAAATATAATTCTTTTCAAAATATTAAAGTTTTTATTATATATGGATGGGATATTAGTTTCCCTATATATATATATTTTCTTCTTTCTATTTATAAATGGAAGCAAAAAAGAGAATGTTATACCAAAATATGCTACAGTAGTAAGAATTACATCATAATTTTCTTTAAGGATAATATTCCTTATTTTCCACATGGAAAATATTATTTTTTTCTTATTTAATAATGTTAACGATACGTTATTATCTAACCGCTTCCTGTTTTCATTAGTAATTTCATTATATATAATTACTATATGGACGTTGTTTTTTTTTGCTAATTGATTTGCAATTAAAACTGCATTTTTCTCAGCACCACCACCACCTAGTGAAGGTAATAATATTAGTATATTCATACTAAACCTTTTTAGATAAATTATAATATGTTCTAAAATAATCTATAGAGAATAACATTCTTGCTGTAGTTATACCTATGCACCCTCCAAGAATACCAAATTTTAATATTAAAATAAATGATATAGTACAGGATATTAAAGATATTCTAATAGAAATGTTGCGATAAATTAAGTCATACTTTTTAGGTAAAAAGAAGCCATCAGAAAATGAATTCATGAATCCAATGAATATAATGCTGATAGATAAAATATTTAAATAAATATTATTAGCATAATCTTTCCCTAAAAATAAATATAGAAAGTATTCTCCAAAACATAAAATAAAGACAACCGCTAAGACTGAGAAGAGTGAATTTATTTTTAGTAGAGTAATTATATGATTTTTCTTTTCACGTGAAAGGATAGGGAATACTGATCGTGCAAAGATATCTTGAAATGATGTGATTAATCCAATGATTCTGGTTGCAATTGCAAATTTTGAAAATTCACTAGGAGTCGATATTGAACCGAGTATTATTATAGGCAATGAATTATACAAATTGGGAGATAGAATACCTAAGAATACATTTTTTCCTTTAATAATATATCGATAAATATTTTTAGCTCTAAAAATAAATTTTAATTTGAATTTTAGTTTGATATTTAAATATAATAAGAAACCAGAAATAAAAAGAGGTAAAGTAGTAGATAAAATTAATAAATCTATATCGTCACTTTTTTTTATGAAAAATATTATTATTAATAAATTTATTAATTTAGTAAATAGAGAAGAGATAATAAGTATTTTTGTGTTTCCAATTGATAAATAAAACCATGCGCTAGTCAACACATAGCCTATTAGATACAAACTTCCTCCATATAATATCCAGTACGTGAAATGGACGTTTAAAAAGCATATAGAATAGCTAAGAGATAATAAAAAATAAACACTACCTAGAAATAATCTTAATGTTTGGTAATTAATGTATATAACAGAAAGTTTGATATTGTTATATTTATGATTAGATGCTTGCCTAACTCCTATATATTGAACACTATAATCTGTAATTGTATGACCGAATATTAATATAGTCATAAATAACAGATATTCTCCATAAGTATCAATTCCTAGGCTTCTAGAAAGAATAGGCATTGTAATTATAGGGATTAATATTCCTAATATGTTAATAGAGCTAAGGCTTACCAAATTACTTAAAATTTCTTTTTTTTTTGTTAATTCCATATTTAAATTCTATTCAGATTAAGTAGATTTCCTATAATTATATCAACATTTCTTATTTCTTTGTTGTTTAATTCTATATCTAAACCGGCGGCGGGTGTAAAGGTTAATTCACCAAAAAGAATATTATTATCATTTAAATAGAAATCTGCTCTTACAAAAGGAAATGGTTTTGATAGCTTCTCTGCATAGAAAAATAATTTCTCATAACCAATAGGTTTTGTTAGGATAGAGGCATCTGTTATATATTTATAATCTAGGCCGTATGGTAACAAATTCCAATCTTTATCTACGAAAAAAAATTTTGGTTTTTGGCTTTCTCTATCAGTACAAATCATAACGAATTCTGCCTTACCGTGAAAACAAAATACTTTATAATCTAGTGGTAATTCTTTACTTTCTGTTTCTATAAATTTTTCACAAATAATTTTTTTAGGAATATCTTTGTAACATAGTTCTACAGAATTCTTCCAATAATCTTCTTTCATCCATTTGGTTAAAGTTGTTATTATCTTATCTTGATTTAATTTTTCTTTATCTCTACATACAATGTTATAACCCGCTCCATGATTACATTTTAATACAAATTTATTTGGTAGAGCTTCCCAATTTATTTCTAAAGGAGAATTCCAAGTGTAATAAATATCATTTAAAATATCTTCACAATGTGTTTTTTTTATGTATTCCCTTACTTTATATTTATCAGCACATTGTGTAACTAATAAATTGTTTTTATATGTATTTAACTTTAACCATTGTAATTTTTCATTAAATGTTTTTGGTTGTTTTAAATTTAATCTTTTGCCAAATCGTCTGTAATATAATAATTTTGTAACTAGTGTAGGAAAACTATTGCATAAGCTTCTTAAGACTTTTTTTCGTATATGTTTTATATATTCATTCATCATTTTAATCCATAGCTACCGCACTGGGTTTACGGCCCCCAGAGCGCCAAAATTTCTCTTTTAAAACCCTTATCTATCTGTAATATAAGAGTTTTATTATATAAGCATACTTTAACAGTACGCAAAACCGCTTTGAGATTAGACTCTTCAAACCTGCGGGTCAAGCAATTGTTGGGTATTCTAACATTGATTAGGTATATATAAGTATCGGAATATCGACTGATTTAGCAAGATCATTCTGAAATATCTATAAAGATGGGAATGAAAAGAATATGCCACCTACTCTTCAATAAATGGCAGAATATTTTAATGTAGTAATTTTTTTATTGTATTGCTGTAAGCGTTAAAACTACATTACTCAAAATGTATTTACTTTGTATCAGGTAATTAGACTGTATTTATTCAATATAAAAACAGTCCTTATGGTTGATATGAAAGTAGTTTTATGTGATTTTATGGTAAATTTCTTAATTTAATCATAGGGTTATTTTCTTTTTTTCATAAACTTTCTTAAAGAATAGCTGAAACTGCCTTTTTGTATCATTTTCCCTTTTTGGGTTAGAAGTGAAGTTGCTACAAACGTAGGTATTTCAAGTGAATACTTGTCTAATAATTGATGAAGTTCATTTAAAGGCGATAAGGTTTTATCACTACTTCCATGGCCTGCTATCCCTACTGGTCGTGTATGATGTATTGGTGTAGAGTCTATAACACCAACTTTAATATTTTCTTCTTTAAATAAAATAGGCCAATAAAAATCTAGTCCCCACCCTGATTTATTTTCATTAAATGTTTGATATGCTTTAGAAATAATTTTCTTTGAAAAGCAGGGCGCCATTACTTCTACAAAATTAGTTTCTCTATATATTAAATCCGGTTCTTGTAGTAAGTCTTTATAGGAATAGTAACTATTATTAGTTAATGCTGGTTGGCAAAGATCGAATTGAGACTTTTGCATTAATTCAAAAAATAAGTTGATATTTTCTACGGTACTGTCTAAGTCATCATCAGGCAACCAGATATAATCATAATCAGCCCATAACTCTGGATGGTTATGGAATAAATCGTATAATCCTTCCCATTTTGATCCTTTAAAGTGGTGTACATATTTTATATTATCTAAAGAATAAGGGATATCTTCACCAAAATAACTAAGAATTACATCAAATTGGGCATTATCATTAACCCAGTTTTTATGAAGTGAATTATCTCCACATCTAATTACTGCTAAAAATTTTGACATAGAATATTCTCTTGTTATTGGTGTTTGTGGTAGAACGACTTAAGTTCATTTTGATTTATTAAATCTGATACTAAGTTTTCTGCAAGCATAAGTGCTTCTTTAATTGATACATCCATATCCATATATCTATATGTACCTAGCCTACCTGCAAAAGTGATATATTTTTCTTTTTGAGCCAATTCTAAGTATTTGTTTAATATTTTATTTTCTTCTTCTAAATGAATGGGATAGTAAGGAATATCATTCTCTTCGCATATCCGACTATGTTATTCAATATAAATCGTTTTATCATGAGATTCCCATGGTGAGAAGTGTTTATGTTCATGTATGCGAGTATAAGGTACCGCTATATCGCAGTAATTCATAACAGCTGTACCTTGATAGTCACCTATAGTTTCATGTTTTATAAAATCTAGTGTTCGATAGTTTAATCTACCTTCGCAATAGCCAAACCATTCATCTATTTTTCCAGTCCATATAATATGGTCATATTCTTCTCTTTCGCTATGGTCATACTTTTTATTTGTTATTACTTGTATATTTTTATGATCAAGGATAGAACGAACTATATCGGTATAGCCATGTTTAGGCATTCCTTGGTATTTATGAGAATAATAATTGTCATCATAAGTAAATCTTACAGGGAGGCGTTTTAAAATACTCGCAGGTAGATTTTTAGGGTCGCAACCCCATTGTTTTACTGTATAGCCTTTAAAAAAGGCTTCATATAAATCTTTTCCAATAAATTTTAGGGCTTGTTCCTCAAAGTTTTTAGGATCAGTAATAGATTTATCTGTGATAGTACTTAAAAAAGTTTTTGCTTGTTCAGGATTTAGCGCTTTTTGGTAGAATTGATTTATTGTATGTAGGTTAATAGGTAAAGAATATACTTGATTTTGATAAGTTGTTTTTACTCTATTTACATAAGGGATCATTTCACCATGTTTATTGATATATTCCCATACCACTTCATCGCTAGTGTGGAAGATATGTGGACCATAAACATGTTCCATAATACCGGTATTTCTATCTCGTTCTGTATGGCAATTACCAGCAATATGTGATCTTTGGTCTATTATCGTGATGTAATGACCAGCATCAGCTAGATGGCGACTAATTACAGCCCCTGTTAACCCACAGCCTACGACTAAAAATTTCATATTTTACCCTAAGAACTTAGTACATTTTGTATAAATTAATAGGGTAAAATATACAGTAATTATCAATAGTTAAAAATGATAATTATAATTTATTGCTTGAGCTAATACTTCCCCTAGGCAACCAAATCTCCACTCTTAACCCCCCTAATGGGCTATCGTCAGCTTTAACATGGCCTCGATGTTGACTAATTGCGGTTTCAACTATTGCCAGTCCCAGCCCTGTACCGCCGGATTCTCTATCACGTGCTTCGTCCGTACGATAAAAAGGTCGGAAAATATGCTCGCGATCTTCTGGGCTAACCCCTGGGCCATCATCATCAACAATAATAGTGATACCCTGATTTTGTTCGGTAAAGGCCACTTCAATACGAGAATGTGAATAACGCAAGGCATTGCGAACGATATTTTCAAAGGCACTCGCTAATGAGTAAGGATTGCAATAAATCGTCCATGGGCCTGGCGGGGCAGTTACTGTTAGGGTTTTATTGCTCTGTTCAGCCTCAAATTTCGCATTATCTAAAATATCGTTCCAAAGCTCATTCGCTTTTACGGTTTCACGTAATAACTCATTTTTATACTGGTTGCGAGAAAGCACTAATAAGTCATTGATCATGCCATCTAGCCGCTGTGTTTCTGTTTCAATACGCTCTAGCTCTTTACTTTCACCGCTACGACGGCGTAGTAATGCACTGGCAAGCTGTAAACGAGTTAATGGGGTGCGCAATTCATGGGAGATATCAGAAATCAATCGTTGTTGCGCTTCAACCATGCGTTCTAAGGCGCTGATCATCTGATTAAAACTGGTGCCTGCCGCTAAAAATTCTTGCGGGCCGGTTTCCAGCTCAGGGTGAGGGCGCAGATTACCTTTTGCCACATCATCCGCCGCATTTTTGAGTTTTCGTGCCGGTTTTGCCAAGCTCCAAGAGAGCCAAACCAGTAGCGGTGTACTGATAAGCATGGTGAATATCAGTAATAAAAGCGGTTTATCAAATAATAAATTAATAAAATCAGATTGTGGGCTACTTGATGGGCGCACTAAGTAAAGTTGGTAGTGATCTTCACCATCTCTAATGGAAAAGGGGCCTAACATCTCAGAGCGACCGTATTTTTTCTTTTTTGGATGGTCTGCGTTATCAGACTGTCCCATAAAGTTTCTGACAACTTGTATTTCATTACGTTGAGCACCAATAATACGACCTTCACTGGTGACAATAATAAGACGTTGACCAGGTGGTGCCCATTTATCAATGGCGCGGATTAATCGCCGCCACCATAGCAGATCGTTAGCCGGATCTTGCGCTAGTTCGGCTTCTATATGTTGCTCTAGCATAACACCTTGACGGTATTCACTTTCAAGTAAAGTGGTAAGCTGGCGCGAGTCCAGCTTGGGTACCATCATAACTAGCACTAGAACTAATGCTAGTGTCAGCCAGAATATGGCGAATATACGCGCTGACAAACTGTTTATCATAAAGATTTTTTATTAAGTTATTGAAACCATAAGATAACCACGGCCACGTAATGTTTTAAACCAAGGCTGCCCGTCTGTTCTTTCCGGTAACTTACGACGTAAGTTGGAAATATGCATATCAATCGCTCTATCAAAAGGTGTTAAGCGTTTACCTAACACTTCTTGGCTGAGATGCTCGCGCGATACCACTTGTCCTAAATGCTGAGCAAGTAGATAAAGTAACGTAAACTCAGTACCTGTTAGCTCTAATGGTTCATTATCAAAGCTGGCCTCTTGTCTACCCGGATTAAGTTGTAACTTATCAACTTGCAATATGGGTGAGGTGTTGCCATCGGTCTGTTTCTGTTCACTCCAGTTGGAACGACGTAAAATAGCCCTAATGCGTGCAACTAGCTCTCTATCGTTAAATGGCTTAGGTAAATAGTCATCTGCTCCCAGCTCTAGGCCAAGTACACGATCAAGATCGCTGCCTCTTGCCGTTAACATAATGACAGGTGTTTGGAAATTTTGGCGTAACTCTTTAAGTGTCTCGATCCCGTTCTTACGTGGCATCATGATATCCAGTAATAACAAGTCAATAGACGCGTCCAGAAGTTTTAAGGCCTGTTCGCCGTCAGTGGCGAGCACAACATTAAAGCCTTCCATTTCAAGTAGTTCTTTCAATAGCGAGGTTAATTCGCGATCGTCATCCACTAATAAGATTTTATGCATTCGTCAATTCCTCCAAGAGAAAAATACGATAATAAATAGCGCGAATCTATGACTTTACGTTCTTTTACACGCTCTGACGCTAGTTTGCAGCCGTAAAGGTATAGTAATCCACATCGAGAACAATTACACATATTTAGGTCAGCATTAATAAGTCGGTATTATAACCGAATGAGGAGTGGGACAATGCGTAAAGTAGCAATGGTTGCACTAGCATCAATGTTTTTAGTAGCTCCGACGGTAGTAATGGCTGAAACATCAAATACAAATAATCAGCCTGCTGGGCAACAACAGTATAATGATAATTACCATTGTGGATACGGTTACGGTATGCATGATGGACGTGATAACCGAGGTCATCGTGGACAACGTGGCCATATGATGGGTAACAATAATTTCGGTGAGTCGCGTATGTTTAATGGTATTACATTAACAGAGCAACAACGTACTCAAATGCGCGATTTAATGCGCCAGCATCATCAAGATCGTTTTAATAACAGTGATTTTCGTCAGCGTCACGAAAATATGCATAAGCTAATTACCGCGGATAAGTTTGATGAAGCAGCGGTAAGAGCGCAAATACAAGATATGGACAAACAAGCAATAGAGCGCCGAGTTGAAATGGCGAAAGTTCATAATCAAATGTATCAGCTATTAACCCCTGAGCAAAAAGCGCAGCTAGAAAAGAATTATCAACAGCGTGTCTCTTCTGTTAGTCAGCAAAACCAGCAAACTCAAGAGAAAGCTAATTAGTGATTAAGTAAAGTCCTTTAGTAATGTAGTAAGAGTGTAGTAAAGCAGTACCTAGTTAGAGAGTAAGTAGCAACAACGAAGTTTTTTCCTTGCCATAGACACCATCCCTGTCTTTTGCAGCCCCTCTGGAGAGGGGCTTTTTTTTGCGTTTTTAATTTTATTATTGATATATTATTTTATCTTCTGGTAGTGAATTATAATCGATTCATTCTTCCTTAATTAATCTAATCAACTACAACAACGCCTCTGGAGATTCAGGTAAAATCTGGCCGCCATCGACAATAATGGTTTGACCGGTAATATATTTTGCTTCATTAGAGGCAAAAAATGCGGCGGCATAGCCGATATCTTCAGGCTCCCCTAAGGTATAGGTTGGGATAGAGGCCTTCATTTGATTAAGATACGTCTCTCCTTGGGCTTGTAAGCCTTCGGTTAAAATATTGCCGGGCATAACGGCATTAATGGTAATACCGTGGCGTGCATATTCTAGTGCAGCACTGCGCATAAAGCCTAACTGACCTGCTTTGCTTGCTCCGTAATGGCTCCAGCCCGGATAGCCAGTAATGGCGCCTGTAATAGAAGAGGTGATGATCACACGGCCATATTGTTGTTTTTCCATTACCGCAAGGGCTGCTTTTACTAAGAAAAACATTCCTTTTAAATTGACGGTATGCATTTTATCCCAATCAGCTTCACTCATCTCTTTAATTGTCGCTTGGGGGAAAATACCAGTATTAGAGCAAAGAATATCGAGTTTGCCATACTGTTTAACAACATCATTGACTACTTGTTCACAGGCTGCTTGAGAGGTGACATCAAGGTGCATAAAATCAACACCAAGTGCTTCTTTGGTTGCGTTACCAGCTACATCATCAATATCAGCAATAATAACCTGTGCACCGCTGTTTTTTAATGCGCTAACAATGCCTTTACCAATACCTTTTGCTCCGCCGGAAACTAAAGCAATTTTACCCGTTAAATCAAACATAAAACCTCCTACTGTACTGTTTGTTATACTGTATCAGCCTTATTGTATAAACGGTAAATTAACGCAAAATTTTTGTCATCAGTCACAATTGTGTAGGGTGAGCGCTTTTTCTATTTATGCCGAATAACACAAAAGTATCGATAACAGCGCGCAAAGTGTTAAGCAAACAGTCAATAAGCCCATTACACTTTATATCTTGATAGTAATATATGGCTAACACACTGTTTTTTGAGATAGATAGCAAAAGGCTGTAAAGTATCTGTATAAAAAGTGTTAACTTATCGGTGTAATACAGAGACGATAGACTAGTATAGTATTTATACAGGCTACTCAATTAATTTAATGCGCATCAAGTTTATAAAAAAAAATGTACGTTGATGATGAAGTGATAAAAAATATGCGTACAATGGGGTTGTTGAATCAATTCAGCATTTGAGATATCGGTGGATTACGTTCGTGAAGCCGGTATTAAGATAACAGTTATTCCAACAATATATTGCAATAATGATATCGAATAAGAATCAGAGGTAATCATGGTTAATGGGATCAAAAGAATTGGGGTTTTAACAAGTGGTGGTGATGCACCGGGTATGAATGCCGCTATCCGTGGTGTGGTCCGTGCAGCACTCAGCGAAGGTTTAGAAGTGTACGGTATTTTTGATGGCTATATGGGCTTATATGAAAACCGTATGAAAAAACTCGATCGCTTTAGTGTGTCAGACATGATCAACCGTGGTGGTACTTTTTTAGGCTCTGCGCGTTTCCCAGAATTCCGCGAAGATAATGTGCGTGCCGTTGCTATTGAAAATATGAAGCAAAATGAGCTAGATGCACTGGTGGTTATCGGGGGAGATGGTTCTTATCTGGGGGCGAAAAAATTAACTGAAGCGGGTTTCCCATGTATTGGTTTACCGGGCACCATTGATAATGACGTTGCGGGTACTGATTACACTATTGGCTATTTCACGGCGTTAGAAACGGCGGTAGAAGCGATTGACCGCTTACGTGATACCTCTACATCGCATAAACGTATCTCTATCGTTGAAGTGATGGGACGTTATTGTGGTGATTTAACCTTATCCGCTGCTATTGCGGGTGGTTGTGAGTTCGTGGTATTGCCTGAATCCGAATTACCTTTTGATCGTGATGAATTATTAGCAGAAATTAAAGCGGGTATTGAGCGTGGTAAACGTCATGCTATCGTGGCAATTACCGAACATGTGTGTGATGTACATGAGCTAGCACGTTTTATTGAAGCAGAAACCAAACATGAAACACGTGCCACTGTATTAGGCCATATTCAACGTGGCGGCTCTCCGGTTGCCTACGATCGTATTTTAGCCTCTCGTATGGGTGCTTACTCGGTACAACTGCTACTAGAAGGTTATGGTGGTCGTTGTGTAGGGATCCAAAATGAAAAACTGGTTCACCATGATATTATTGATGCGGTTATGAATATGAAACGTGTCTTTAAAGCCGATTGGTATGAAACTGCGAAAAAACTGTATTAAGCCATAGTTTTACTCTATTACCAGAGCCTTTCTGAGTTATATCCTTATTCGTGGACTGTTCTGATGCAATATCAGCTTGTATCAGAACAGCTTCCCGAGTGAAAACATTTCATTCTACGCGCTTTTCTTCTCTTATCTGATGGGTAATGACTGTGTGAGTCCCCGTTTTCTCAACTATATAGCTGTTACGTATAACAGTCTGTTTTTTATTATTTCATCGTTATAAATCTTTCTGTCAGCCTAGTTAAACAAAACAAATAAACCAACTAGAAATAGGATAGGGGTAGATAACGATGTTAAAACGATGGGGATTATTGACGACGCTAGCGCTGACGGCACTGTTTACACAAAGCATCTGGGCGAAGGATACTCAGTTATTAAATGTCTCTTACGATCCAACTCGAGAGCTTTATCAACAATATAACCACGCATTTAGTCAATATTGGCAACAAAAAAACGGCGATCATGTGACTATTCGTCAATCTCATGGTGGCTCTGGTAAACAGGCAACCGCCGTAATTAATGGTATTGAAGCGGATATTGTCACCCTCGCATTAGCTTATGATATTGATGCCATTGCACAAAGAGGGCGTATAGATAAGCAGTGGATCACCCGCTTACCTGATAACTCAGCACCTTACACCTCAACCATTGTTTTTTTAGTGAGAAAAGGTAATCCCAAACAGATAACCGACTGGGATTCTTTAATTAAACCCGGTGTATCGATTATCACACCTAATCCTAAAACCTCCGGTGGAGCAAGATGGAATTATCTGGCTGCATGGGGATATGGATTAAAGGCCAATCAGCAAGACAGTGAAAAAGCGAAAGCCTTTGTAAAGTCACTGTATCAACAGGTTGAAGTATTAGACTCCGGCGCAAGAGGCGCGACAAATACTTTTGTTGAGCGTGGTATTGGTGATGTGTTAATTGCATGGGAAAATGAAGCGCTACTGGCGATTAATGAGTTAGGTACAGATAAGTTTGAAATAGTCACCCCTTCCGTCTCTATTTTGGCAGAGCCAACCGTCTCTGTGGTGGATAAAGTGGTTGATAAGCGAGGTACGCGGGAAGTGGCAACCGCTTATTTAGAGTATCTTTATTCACCTCAAGGGCAAGAAATTGCTGCTAAAAACTATTATCGTCCAAGAGATAAAAGCATTGCTGAAAAATATCAAAAACGTTTTCCAGCCCTGCAATTATTCACTATTGATGAGCTTTTTGGCGATTGGCAATCAGCACAACAAACTCATTTTGCCACCGGGGGAATATTTGATGAAATCAGCCGACGTGATTAGCGAGTAACGCATAAAAAAATCACCTTCTGTTAAGACACAGTAAGGTGATTTTCGCGATAGTTATTTATCGGTAAGATAACGATTTGCTATCAAAGTTATTTTTTCGCTTTTGCTTCTGCTGCCGCTTTCACGATAACAGCAAAGGCATCCGCTTTCAGTGACGCGCCACCAACCAATGCTCCGTCGATATCAGGTTGGCTAAATAGCTCTGCTGCGTTTTTATCGTTGACTGAACCGCCGTATTGAATAATGACTTGCTCAGCGATAGCCGCATCTTGTTTAGCGATATGATCACGAATAAATTTATGTACCGCTTGTGCTTGTGCAGGCGTTGCTGATTTACCTGTACCGATCGCCCAAATAGGTTCATAAGCGATCACTGCATCTTTGAATGCTTGTGCACCATGTGCATTTAAAATCGCGTCGATTTGACGTGCGCACACTTCTTGTGTTTTACCAGCTTCATTTTCTGCTTCTGTTTCACCGATACATAACACAGGTGTTAAGCCTAACTCTTTTAACACACCAAATTTTTGTGCGATAAATTCATCAGATTCTTTATGGTAAGTACGACGTTCAGAGTGACCGATGATCACGTATTTAACATCAACGTTTTTCAGCATTTCTGGGGAAGTTTCGCCAGTGAAAGCACCAGATAAGTTAACACCGGTATCTTGGGCACCTAACGCAATACGGCTTCCACCGATTTCATGACGAGCTTGGCACAGATAAACTGTTGGTGGTGCAATAGCAACATCACATCCAGCAACACCGCTGATTTCTTTACGTAATGCAGCGATTAATTCATGAACCATATGAATGCTGCCGTTAAGTTTCCAGTTACCCATGACTAATGGATGGCGCATAACTTTTCCTCCAACCGAGTGGTTTAAATTTAATTTATCGATAAACTCAAATTCTGTTGATGCACAACAGTATAGAGAACATTGAATAGAATAGCTTTGTTTTTTATCACGGAATAGCTGAATCGATATTGCTATTGAGTAAAAGCTTAATCGGTTCAATGGCAAAGGTCGTTAGTTGATTGTCCTCGTGGGCAATAATATAGCGAATAGCACCGACATTATGGCTAATATAAGCAGGCACATCTTGTTTAACAGCAAATAAATTGAGCACCTCTTGAATTTGCGTTGCATTAATAGAGGGATCAAACTGTGTCACTAATGCAGTGATATAGCGCATTGCAGTATCTTGATGCTCTTTTTCGATTTGTGGCGTATCAAGTGAATGGATCAGGGTGAGCTGTAGACTCTTAATTTTTTCACTGCCACGCTCTAATACGGCTGATGAGTATAAATAAGGGGTTATTCGTGTCGCGGCTCTGACTAACGGAATAGTAATATCGTTGTTGGTGATAATTTTATATTCATTGAGAAATAACGTCGCATTATTTTGATTGAATTTAGCTCTTATCTCAGGAATGGTGGTTTCAAAAACAGGGGCATCCTGTTTAAGGTAAAGAATATCATCTTTAGTTGGGGGTTGATGAGCAATAGAGGGCGACGCTGCCATAGCAAGGGTTGGCAAAGATAAAGCAATGCTTATTATGATAAGCGCTAACTGAGTAAGCGTGCTTTTTTTTATCATCTGTCCTCCTTGGTCTGTTGTGCGATAGAATATTATAAAATCACTCTGTATTATTTGATGTTAAATGGACAGCTTAATTCACTAAAATAAGTCTATATTGAGAAATTATTAATGACCTTACAACATTGGGCCTTTTCATTCAAAGGGCGAATTGGACGCCGTGACTTTTGGGCGGGTTTTGCACTCTGTTTTGTGCTGTTTTGCGGATTATATACAGTTAATCAGCACTATTCATTGCCTGCTGTGCTGGCGGGGATAATTTCGCTGGCTATTTTATATCCGTTATGTGCCATTTTTACTAAGCGACTTCACGATAGAAATAAACGTGGTGCATGGCTGTTACTATTGTTGCTGGCGGTGATGCTAGGATTGACTGATACCAGTAGTTTAGAGCCCTTTTGGCAGTGGGCGATAGGGCGTTTTCTCCCATCATTTATTATGATGATCATGTTGTTAGATTGTGGGGTGTTTATTGGCACCCAAGGAGAAAACTATTTTGGTGCCACGACTGAAAAGGTCGACTACTCAAGTTTTCGTTAAAGTGTGTAACTGCTAAACAGTCAGGGCTGAATAAAGTGCTATTCAGCCCTGATGTTGTCATTACCAATACTGTTCACTGGTGATATGTCCCGGTTTGCGGCGTAAATGTTTTCTCATATCACGCTGTGTTTTCAGTAACTGTTGCGTGTCTCTTACCATTTCTGGATTACCACATAGCATAATATGGCTCTCTTCTGGGGAAATGGTTAATCCTACGGTTTTTTCTAATGCACCACTTTCAATTAATGCTGGAATGCGTCCGGTTAGTGAGCCTATATGGTTTTCACGGCTGACAATAGTTTGGATACGCAGTTTCCCTTGGTAGCGTTCAGCTAACTGCTCCATTAATGGTAGATAGCTTAAATCACGGGCGTAGCGTACAGCATGGACTAAAACAATATTTTCGAAACGGTCGAGATCATCACCAAGTTGTAAAATAGAGAGAAATGGCCCGATCGCCGTACCTGTTGATAACATCCATAAGGTATTCGCGCTAGGCACCTCTTCTAAAACAAAAAAGCCACTGGCTTGTTCTGTCACTAAGAGTTCATCACCAACGGTTAACGCCGCTAAGCGTGGGCTGAGTTTACCTTCAGGTACAGTGACTAGATAGAACTCTAAGTTGGGATCTTGCGGGGAGTTAACATAAGAGTAGGCGCGTTGTATACGTTCACCGTCAATTTCGAGTGCCAGTTTGGCAAATTGACCTGCTGTAAACTTATCGATAGGGGCGTGTACAACTAAACTGATTAATGTATCTGTCCAATACCTAACTTGAATGACTTTTCCAGTGACCCAATTTGCCATAATCTCTTATCTCCTTTTTAGGAAAGCGCTTATGTCGATAATTTATTCTAAAGAGGAAGGGCGTTTTTATTTATCAAGATGATGTGATGGCGATATTAATCTGTAGTTTCGTTAATCGTTAATACAAAATGTACATTTATATTGACAACGATGGTGTTTTTCACTGACATCGTTGACGAGATAAAAATGGCTGACTACTTCGCAAATTTTGCTAGATTTGTTACCTTAGTCTCATTATTTAGCGCAAGTGCATTTTGCAGAGTTTATTTTATCAAAGCTCTGTAGCACTTTCCTGTCCGTTAATCGGTTAATTTTTAATTTCTGAGCAAAGAAAAGAAATGAGAAAGTTAGAACATGCAAATCTGTTATTACTGATTATTGCACTGGTTGCTGTCGGTCAAATGACACAGACGATTTATGTTCCTGTGATTGCTGATATGGCTGTCTATTTTGGTGAGCCAACAGGTGCTGTACAGCAAGTAATGGGCGCATATCTGTTTTCTTATGGTTTTTCACAATTAATTTATGGCCCTATTTCTGACCGAGTAGGGCGTCGTCCGGTTATTTTAGTGGGGATGAGTATTTTCTGTTTAGCGACGATCGTGGCTATTTTTTCACAGAACTTAACTACCTTAGTGATCGCCAGTACCTTACAAGGAATGGGGACTGGGGTCGCAGGGGTAATGACCCGTACTCAGCCTCGTGATCTCTATACCGGTACTGCGTTACGCTATGCCAATAGCTTATTAAATATGGGGGTGTTAGTCAGCCCACTATTAGCGCCGATGATCGGTGGGGTGGTGGCGCACTTCTTTGGCTGGCATGCCTGTTATATCTTCCTATTATTATTAGGAGGAAGTGTACTCTTTAGTATGTATCACTGGATGCCAGAAACCCGACCTGTACAGGCTGAAAGACGCAGTATGTTGTCATCTTTTTATTTATTGCTGTCCAACAGTACTTTTAGTGCTTTTTTGATCATGTTGATTTGTGCATTATCAGGTATTGCCGTATTTGAAGCTTCCAGCGGTGTGTTGATGGGAGGCGTGTTGGGTTTAAATAGTATTACTATCAGTATTCTATTTATTTTACCTATTCCCGCGGCCTTCTTTGGTGCGTGGTACGCAGGGCGTGAAGGTAAAACCTTTGTGCAATTGATGTGGCACTCCGTATTTTGCTGTGTAGCGGCAGGTATTTTAATGTGGCTTCCCGGCTGGCTGAATATTATTAATATTTGGACTTTACTGGTGCCCGCTGCCCTGTTTTTCTTTGGCGCTGGGATGCTATTTCCACTGGCAACGACAGGGGCGATGGAGCCATTCCCTTATTTAGCCGGAGCGGCTGGTGCGTTGGTGGGCGGATTGCAAAATGTTGGCTCAGGGATAGCAACGTGGTTCTCTGCACTATTGCCACAACATAATCAATTTAGCTTAGGAATGATTATGTTTATTATGTCAGTGGCTATTATGTTGTGTTGGATCCCGTTATCACACCGTTTTAGTCATCAGCAGAATACGGTTTAATGACTGCCTTTAAGTTTTCGCCAATAAAAATGCCGATAGTGTAATACCTACTATCGGCATTTGTTTTATGTCGCCTAGGCGACTTCTCTCTCATCGGGGTGATTAGCGATTAACCGCGATCTTCCCATTCTTGTGCGCGGGCAACCGCTTTTTTCCAGCCGTTATAACGATAATTACGCTCTGTGGTTTCAATACCTGGGCGGAACTCTTTATCAATCTCAGCTTTATTTTTTACCTCTTCCAGATCAGACCAGAAACCTACCGCAAGGCCTGCAAGGAACGCAGCCCCTAACGCAGTACTTTCACGTACCACAGGACGTTCAACACGGGTACCTAAGATGTCAGATTGGAACTGCATTAAGAAGTTATTGGCAACGGCACCACCATCTACACGTAGTGCTTGTAAGCGTGCTCCGGAGTCTGCTTGCATCGCATCAAGGACATCGCGGGTTTGATAAGCGATAGATTCTAAAGTAGCTCGAATAATATGATTACGGTTAGCGCCACGGGTTAAACCGAAGATAGCGCCACGGGCATACGGATCCCAATAAGGTGCGCCTAAGCCAGTAAATGCAGGTACGACATAAACACCGTTGGTGTCATTAACTTTAGTGGCAAAGTATTCTGAGTCAGTTGCTTCATCAATTAATTTTAGCTCATCACGTAGCCACTGAATGGAAGCACCACCGACGAAGACTGCACCTTCTAAGGCATAGTTTACTTCACCACGTGGGCCACAGCAGATAGTGGTTAATAGACCGTGGTTAGAGCGCACGGCTTCTTTACCTGTATTCATCAGCAAGAAGCAGCCTGTTCCGTAGGTGTTTTTTGCCATACCGCTTTGTACACAGAGCTGACCATAGAGTGCCGCTTGTTGGTCACCAGCCATACCGGCGATAGGAATACGTGTACCACCTTTACCACCAATGTTGGTTTGACCATAAACTTCAGAAGAAGGCACCACTTTAGGTAGCATATTGCGGGGAATATTCAGCAGATCGAGGATTTTTTGATCCCAATCTAAAGAGTGAATATTAAACAACATAGTACGTGAAGCGTTGGTATAATCTGTTACGTGAACACGACCTTGTGTCATTTTCCAGACTAACCAAGTATCAACGGTACCAAAGAGTAACTCTCCTTTTTCTGCTCGTTCACGAGCGCCTTCAACATTATCGAGGATCCATTTTAATTTGGTGCCTGAAAAATAGGGGTCAACCATAAGCCCAGTATTTTGACGAATGTACTCTTCAACCCCTTCTTGATCTTTTAAGCGAGTACAAAAGTCTGCAGTACGGCGACATTGCCACACGATAGCATTATAGATAGGTTTACCGGTCTCTTTTTCCCAGACGATAGTCGTTTCACGTTGGTTGGTAATACCGATACCGGCAACATGATCAGAAGGGATGTCTTCTTTGGCCAATACTTCAATTAGCGTTGCGCTTTGAGTTGCCCAGATTTCCATTGGATCGTGCTCAACCCAGCCGGGCTTAGGATAAATTTGGGTAAATTCGCGTTGTGAGATGCTAACAATGTTGGCGTCATGATCGATTACGACAGCGCGTGAACTGGTTGTTCCCTGATCCAGAGCAACGATATATTTTTTTTCACTATTCGATTTGTTTGTTTCTGTTGTCATGTTAGTAACCTGTTTTCATAATCAACGATATTGCTTGCATCGTTATTTGTCGTTTTCAATTTTGCAGGTATCACAAGGTAAGTGACGGCCAATAAGTTTACGATAAGCAAGTGCGCCTAAAATACCCCCAATCATTGGAGCAATGAGTGGGACTAAGAAATAAGGAATATCGCGTCCACCTGTTAAAGCAATATCACCCCATCCGGCAAAGAATGCGACTAATTTTGGCCCAAAATCACGGGCAGGGTTTAAGGCGAATCCAGTTAATGGACCAAATGCACCACCGATAACCGCAATCAGAATACCGATAAGTAATGGCGCTAAAGGCCCACGAGGTACACCGTTACCATCATCTGTTAAGGCTAAAATTAAGCCAACGAGAATAACGGCAATAATTACTTCGATAAAAAATGCGTGGATCACAGAGATTTGGGCTGCTGGGTAAGTAGAGAAGACGCCCGCAGTAAAGAGGCTTTCTTGTGATCCTCGTACAATTCCGTTGACCTGTTCGTAGTCGATAAATAAATTGTAATACATAAAGTACACAACAGCGGCGGCAAAAAAACCACCTAACATTTGTGCAACAATATAAGGGATAACTTTTTTACGTTCAAAGCACGCAAACAACCAGAATGCGACTGTGACCGCCGGGTTGAGGTGAGCACCAGAGGTACCCGCAGTAAGGTAAACGGCTAAGGCAACACCTAAGCCCCAGATAATACTTATCTCCCAAAGACCGAGTTGAGCGCCTGCGATACGTGCTGCTGCAACACAACCAAGACCAAAGAAGACTAGCAATGCAGTACCGATAAACTCGGAAATGCATTGACCCATAAGAGAGGTTTTCGTCTGGCTCATATATTCTATCCTGAAAGAGGGTGATTTTAATTGTTAGTATTCTTTTCGTATTGAAAAGATAACTGTAAATTTATCGTTAATGAGCGTAAACGAGAATAAGCGAAATTGAATTTTGTGTGTCCCATCATGAAAATGAGTGAAAACGCTCTTAAATAGTGACTTGTACAACACTAGGAGTGTGATCAGACCAGTATTTTTGTTAAATTGAAAAAAGCAGGTAATTCCACGGAAGATGCTAGACAGTTGTTGATAGGCTACTTACAATCGGGAGTATCGATTATATGGGGGATTACAGTATGTCATTTGAAGTTTTTGAAAAATTAGAGTCAAAAGTACAACAAGCACTAGATACCATCACATTATTACAGATGGAAATTGAAGAGCTAAAAGAGAAAAATGATGCACTGAATCAAGAAGTGCAGGGCGCAAGAGAATCAAGAGAAGCCTTGGTTCGTGAAAACGAAGAGCTGAAACAAGAGCAATCAAGCTGGCAAGAGCGTTTACGTGCTCTGCTAGGAAAAATGGAAGACGTACAATAATCGTCCACCGTTTTCACCAGTTAAAAACAAAGCCACTGATAAAGTGGCTTTTGTCGCTTTATGCGTTATCTTTGTTAATAAGAGAATGGTCTATTATTCTTCTAATAAATCATCATCTAAATCGTCATCATCTAAGCCTAAAGGCTCTTCAGATAAGATAATGCCAGTATTATCAGCATAAAGGTAATCACCGGAGAAGAAAGTAACACCACCAAAGTTTACGCGGATATCACTGTCGCCGATGCCTTCACTTGGGCAACCTGCAGGAATGGCCGCCATTGCTTGAATGCCTAAATCAAGCTCAGATAAAGCGTCCACTTGGCGTACTGCACCATAAACAACAATACCTTCCCATTCGTTGAGTACCGCCAGTTGCGCCAATTCAGCGTCGACTAGCGCTTTGCGGACAGAGCCACCGCCATCAACTAATAGAATACGATCTTTACCGTTTTCTTCTAGTAAGTCATAAAGCAGACCATTATCTTCAAAACATTTGACAGTGGTAATTTGTCCACCAAAGGAGCTACGACCACCAAAGTTTGAGAAAAGCGGTTCTACGACATTGATATCTTCTTGATAGATATCACAGAGTTCAGAAGTATCATATTTCATAGGATTTACGTCAGGTTGCCTCAGGAAAGTCCAGTATATCCCTTAACAGGGGGTGTTGGCAAAAGACTCACTGACAATTCAGTGAGTCAAATCAACAATAGCGGTAAATTACTCTAAAACTAAACCTAAAGAAAAAAGAATATTGGTTAACAGCGCCGCTTTGACCATATGTTCAAGCAGTGGTCGCATGGCTTCGCCACTAAGATCAGTATTAACGCGTTTAATATGCAGTAATAGCATGGGAACGGCTAATAAAAATAGCCACGCCGTCCAACGGTGCATATAAATCAGGGTGAACACAATCAAACAGATAATGGCTATGGCAATCACACAGGTGTGGTAAATCCGTGAGCCAGAAGCCCCCAAACGCACCGCCAAGGTATTTTTACCGGCTTGAATGTCGTTTTCAAGATCACGCATATTGTTAATGTTAAGTACTGCGACCGAGAGCAGTCCGCAGGCGGTGGCAGGCAGTAGTGTCACAATATTAAAAGCATTAGCTTGCAAATAATAAGTGCCAATCACACTCAGCCAGCCAAAGAAAATTAATACCGAAATATCGCCCAATCCCATATAGCCATAAGGGCGTTTCCCTACGGTATAGGTAATGGCTGCCACGATAGCCAATAAGCCCATCACTAAAAAGCCAATAGCATCTTCGGGTTTTTTACAGGCGACAATTATCAAGGCGATACCTGAAACACAGGAGATAATTACATTGATAATTAAGGCTTTTTTCATTTGAACAGGGGTGATCACCCCTTTTTGCATTCCACGCAGTGGCCCTAATCGCTCTTCAGTATCTGTCCCTTTAACGGCATCACCATAGTCATTCGCTAAGTTAGAGAGAATTTGTAGTGTGCCAGCAGTTAAAATCGCCAGTAATGCAATAGGTAGCTCAAAATGACCCGTCCAATACGCTAAGGCGGAGCCTGTCACAATAGCAATTAACCCTAAAGGTAGGGTTTTGGGTCGTAAACTTTCAAGCCAGGCTTGTGTCCGGCTAATGGAATGTTGAGCGCTCATGCTGAAATTCAATACTCATGTTCGTTGTTATTATAAAAATAAGAATGGGAGGCAAGCCTCCCACGTTAATATTGCTGATTAAGGATCGCATAAGTTGATTATAAAATAAATCGACTCAGATCTTCATCTGCTACAAGCTCATCCAGATGCTGTTTCACATATTCTGCATCAATAAGAATAGTTTCGCCTTGACGTTCACTCGCATCATAGGAAATTTCTTCCATTAAACGCTCTAATACCGTATGTAGACGACGTGCACCGATGTTTTCAGTGGTTTCATTTACACGCCATGCAGATTCGGCAATTTTGCGAATACCGTCTTGGCTAAAGTTAATGCTTACCCCTTCGGTAGCCATTAATGCTTGATACTGTTTTGTTAATGATGCATTTGGCTCAGTAAGGATACGCTCAAAATCTTCTGCAGTCAGTGCTTGTAGTTCAACACGAATAGGCAGACGGCCTTGTAACTCAGGAATTAAGTCAGAAGGACTAGAGACTTGGAATGCGCCTGAGGCAATAAACAGAATATGATCTGTTTTCACCATACCGTGCTTAGTGGATACGGTGCAACCTTCTACCAGTGGTAATAGGTCACGTTGTACACCTTCACGAGAAACATCAGGGCCAGAGCTTTGACCACCACGTTTACAGATTTTATCTACTTCATCAATAAACACGATACCATGTTGCTCAACTGCATCGATGGCTTGTTGTTTTAACTCTTCAGGATTAACCAGTTTAGCGGCTTCTTCTTCGACAATCAGTTTAAACGCTTCTTTGATTTTCATCTTACGCGCTTTTTGCTTTTGTCCCGCTAAATTTTGGAACATGGATTGTAATTGATTAGTCATCTCCTCCATGCCTGGAGGTGCCATAATTTCAACACCCATTGGGGTGGCTGCTAATTCAATTTCAATCTCTTTGTCGTCTAATTGGCCTTCACGGAGTTTCTTACGGAACGCTTGGCGCGCGGCTGAAGGCTCTGAGGATGATGCTGATTCTGTGACTCCCCAGTTATTTTTTGCTGGTGGGATCAGTACATCAAGAATACGCTCTTCTGCCATTTCTTCAGCACGGTAACGATTTTTTTCAATCGCTTGGCTACGTACCATTTTAACAGCAGAATCAGTTAAATCGCGGATAATAGAATCGACTTCTTTACCTACATAACCCACTTCAGTGAATTTTGTGGCTTCGACTTTGATAAAAGGTGCATTGGCTAATTTTGCTAAGCGACGTGCAATTTCAGTTTTACCTACCCCTGTAGGTCCAATCATCAAAATATTTTTTGGGGTTACTTCATGACGCAGCGCTTCATCAAGCTGCATGCGACGCCAGCGGTTACGCAGTGCAATAGCAACCGCACGTTTGGCCTTATCTTGACCAATAATAAATCTGTCGAGTTCGCTGGCAATTTCGCGAGGAGTCATTTCGGACATGCTCTCAAATCCTTACTCTTTTGAAGAGATTTCTTCAAAGTTGACATTATGGTTGGTGTAGATGCAGATATCACCGGCAATATTCAGTGCTTTTTCCGCAATTTCGCGTGCACTTAGATCGGTGTTTTCTAACATCGCTCTCGCCGCTGCTTGTGCATAAGGGCCACCAGAACCAATAGCAATCAGATCGTTTTCTGGCTGCACAACATCACCGTTACCAGTGATAATCAAAGATGTTGTTTCGTCTGCCACAGCCAGTAATGCTTCTAGTTTGCGTAACATTCTGTCTGTACGCCAATCTTTCGCAAGTTCAACAGCGGCTTTAGTTAAATGGCCTTGATGGAGCTCTAATTTACGCTCAAAAAGTTCAAAAAGCGTGAAAGCATCAGCAGTGCCGCCGGCAAATCCCGCAATCACTTTGTCGTTATAAAGACGGCGTACTTTGCGAACATTGCCTTTCATGACGGTATTACCCATCGTCGCCTGTCCATCACCACCGATTACGACTTGGCCATTACGGCGAACACTTACGATTGTAGTCATGAGTCAGCCCCTGGTTTATCAATAAAAAGAAGTGGGTTGTGCTTTAATATCAGAAAAAACACAGCCCATTATGTGAATTAGATTTATAGGTGGGGGAGAAATTTTATTTTT
>NZ_GG668582.1:0-39449 GCF_000160755.1 Proteus mirabilis ATCC 29906 | reverse complement strand
AACCCCCCGCAGTACGAAGAATACAACCTGATACACCTGCGCCTGCAGCTTGACGGCTTAGCGTATTGGCTTGCTCTTTATTAAATGGGCCAGATAAAACGCGGATCCAACCGTCATTTCCTTTGGTCACACGGCTTTCGATACCGGAAAATGCTAAGGTTGCGCGTACAGATTCGGCTTGTTCATTGGTTTTAAATGAACCGCATTGGACTAAAAAGCGCGCTTCAGTCGTCGCAGGTTTTGGTGTCGTTATCGCGGGTGCAGGCTCCTGTTTTACCGGTGCTGAAGGTTGCGAAGGTTGTACCGAAGGTGCGGTGGTTGTCGGTGGGGTAATGACAACCTGTGAACGTGGTACTTCACCGTTATAAGGCACTTCTGGTAACTCTACCGCCGGTTGACGTTTATCCGCTTCAATTTGTTGTAAAAAACGTAATTGCTCCGGTGAAAGTGTCGCTTTCGGATTAATCTGGCTCCCTGAAGAGGTCGCTGGTGGCTGTAATGGGTTCCCCACCTGTCGATTCTCGAGCTCTTTGATATATTGCCAACGCTCTTGCGGTTTAGGTGGTAAGTTGTTAGTTGGTTGTTGCCCTGCACTTGATGACGTTGGTTCGACAACCTCTTTTTTATTATGGGTAATAAAATAGAGGCCGCCAACAAATAGCGCCACAAGCGCAATTGCTACAATAAGTGTGGTTAAAGGCAACCCACTGGCCGCCTTTTTACCTTTGCCTTTCGTTGTCTTTTTACGACGAGCAGATGACTGTCCTCGTCCCACATAGTCTCGTTGTGCCACAGTTCGATTCGCTGATAATTAAATGAATAGGTATCACAACCGATATGTTACTTAACATAGTGTCTTTTGCCTAGCTTTTAAGCCGACAGACACTTTCTCTTACTATTAACTCACAATCTAATAGGCGAGAGCCGGGTGCAACAGGTCTACCTTGTAACTGATCAAGCAGTAACAACATGGATTGACGACCAATTTGGTAACGTGGCTGTTCCATGGTGGTTAATGCAGGCTCGCTATAGCGCGTAATATCAAGGTTATCGAAGCCAATCACAGAGAGATCGTCAGGTAATTGTAAGCCAAGTTTTTTAGCCTGCCACATCACACCAATCGCCATAATATCGCTATGACAAAATACCGCTGTCGGTGGTTCAGGTAACGAAATTAACTTTTTCAGACTTTCTGCACCGCTTTCGTGGGTAAAATCACCTCTAATAATATAATCTTCGCGTAGAGGGACACCGGTTCTACGCATAGCTTGAATATAACCTTGTAAGCGATAACGACATAGTGGCATATCTTCAGGGCCAGTAATACAGGCAATACGCTTATGTCCCATCTGTTGTAGATAGTGGGTGGCTCTAAAAGAAGCAGTCAAATTATCAATATGAACGGTTGGCAATTCAAGCTCTGGCGCAAATTCATTTGCCATGATCATAGGAGGAAGATTTTTTTGCTCTTCTTTAGAAACATCAAAAGGGATATGAGAGCCAAGCAGTAACATGCCGTCAATCTGCTTAGTAATAATTAAATTAATAAAGGCATTTTCATGTTTTTGTTGGTGTTTGCAGTCACCAATTAACACAAGATAGCCGTGTTGAGCTGCGGTTTCTTCAATGCCACATACAACATCTGTAAAAAAGGGATCACTGATGTTAGGGACGATCACGAGGATCGTTTTTGACTCGTTACGTTTCAGGTTTTTTGACAAATTATGTGGGTAATAACCCACGTCAAGAACAGCTTGCTCAACTTTTTGACGGGTTTGTGAGGATACTTTTTCTGGATTCATTAATGTGCGTGACACCGTGGCTGTTGACACGCCAGCAGCAAAAGCAACATCTTTCATTGTTGCTTGTGCGCTCTCTTTATTATTCTGTTGCAAACCCCATACCTCCGTACTGATGGTTTGGTTAAACGATTGCTTTTTTGTTGCAAAAAAACCGTCGTTGTCCAAAATACAAAGATGCGACGGTTTTTTAATTCAAGAAATATTCTAAATTGTTATTTTACCCACTTTTTGAATAGATACTGTTACCTAGTTTGCATAAAAAGTGTGATACCAATCGTTTTTATGAGGTAGTTCGCAAAATTGATAAATAGTTTTGAATTATAAGCACGCTAAATATCAGTAGGCTTAGCAATCAGTTGGATCAACATCAATATTCCATTTCACTTTTTTACTCTCAGGAAGCGCCACTATCTGAGGATAAGTAACAGACATTAACTTTTGTAAATAACCCCTTGAAGGATGTTGCAATAATAGTTGCCAACGGAAATTTCCCCCTCGTTTTGCCTGAATGGCCGGAATGGGGCCCATCACCCATAAATGACTATCCCTCATCGGGTGTTGCTCGAAGAACTGTTTAAGCTGGCGTAAAAACTGGGGGGCTTTTTGGTTATTATGATCTTCAGAGCGGATCATAATATGGCTGGAATAAGGGGGTAAAAAGGTTGCTTGTCGCTCTTGTAACGCCTCTTTAGTAAAAGCATCATAGCCTTTTTCTAACAGCGTTAATAATAGCGGGTGATCGGGTTGGTGAGTTTGTAAATAGACGGCACCTTGTTTCCCGGCTCTTCCTGCACGACCTGATACTTGAGTATAAAGCTGAGCAAAACGTTCAGCAGCACGAAAGTCACTAGAAAATAAAGCACCATCAACATCAAGGAGCGCCACCAGCGTAACGTCTGGGAAGTGGTGACCTTTAGCCAACATCTGTGTGCCAATTAGAATACGTGATCCACCTTGATAAATGTCTTCTAGTTGTTGCTCTAATGCTCCTTTACGACTGGTGGTATCTTTATCAATACGGGTTATGGGGGTATTAGGAAATAACTCGCCAATGCCTTGTTCAAGTTGTTCTGTGCCCAATCCTACTGGCATTAAATTAGTTGAACCACATTGAGGGCATTGTGATGGAATACGACGTTGGCTATCACACTGGTGGCAACGTAGCATGCCGTGTTTTTGATGTAAGGTATAATAGTGATCACAGCGAGGGCATTCGGCAATCCAACCACACTCATGGCAGAGTAACGCAGGCGCAAAGCCACGGCGATTTAAAAACAACATCACTTGGTTACCGGCATTAAGATGCTCTTTTATGGCTTTAATGAGCGTTGGAGAGAGTCCGGTTGTGAGCGGTTGCCCTTTTAGGTCGATTAAATGCTCTGTGGCAGGTTTAGCATTTCCCGCCCGTTGCGTTAACGTCAGTTGTTGATTATTTTTTTTGTGCAACGTTATAGCTGGTTTCAATCGATGGGGTGGCTGTGCCCATCACGATAGGAATATTTTCTTGCTTGGCGCGAAAGACCGCTAAATCCCGTGCATGGTAACGCCAGCCATCTTGTTGCTTATAAGAGCCATCATGCTCTTCATCAATAATAATAATCCCTAATTGCTGAAAAGGGGTGAGCAATGCCGAGCGCGTACCGATAATAATGGCATTATCTCCCCGTTTCGCTCGTAGCCATACCGCAAGGCGTTCCGTATCGTTGAGTCCGGAGTGAAGAACATCGACGGGGGCATTAAAACGTGCTTTAAAACGGCGAATGGTTTGTGGGGTCAAACCTATTTCAGGGACTAAGATCAGTGCCTGTTTACCTTGAGCGAGAATAGTTTCAAGTACACTGAGATACACTTCTGTTTTACCAGAGCCGGTGATCCCCAATAATAACCAAGGCGAAAATTGGTCTGCTTGTGCCGTGATAGCACCAACAGCAACCGCCTGTTCGGCATTAAGTTTAAATCGTTCGCCTTGTACGGCAAAAGTGCTTTGCCACTGTATAGGGGCGGGTTGAATAGGACGTAAATCCGCTAATGCTTTCTTTTTTAAGTTATTTAGTGTCGCTGTTGTAATTTCATATTCATCTAACTGGTGGCGATACAAAGGGGCACGGCGTAGTGCCGCTAAAGCTTGTTGTTGCTTTTTAGCGCTTTTTAGACTGTTAAGATCAAGCGCTTCTCCCTCTTGAGTGGCATACCATTGCCATAAGGGCGTAAATTCAGCCGGTTTCCCTTGTCGTAGTAGAATTGGCATCGCATGAAAGAGAACTTCACCTAAAGGATAATGATAATAAGCACTTGCCCAATTAAGCATATCCCATAAGATCCCCGGAAACAGTGTCTCTGTATCAAGTACTTCTTCAATAGGTTTCAGTTTTTCAATGGGAAACTCACTGTGTGAACTAAAACCTTTAACAATACCGATAGAGCGACGCTGTTTGCCAAAGGGAACGACCACGCGACAACCTATTGTTGGCATGGCACAACCTTCTGGAAGCAGGTAGTCAAAGGAAGAAAACAGTGGTACAGGTAATATTACCTGAACTATAGTCATATCAGGGTTTCCGAGTGTTTTAGCGAAAAGATAGTATTAAGAATATCACAAAAAGTGTGCAGATTTCATTGCGCGTTTGGCGGATATT
Organism: Proteus mirabilis ATCC 29906; assembly: GCF_000160755.1. Lineage (GTDB taxonomy): Bacteria > Pseudomonadota > Gammaproteobacteria > Enterobacterales > Enterobacteriaceae > Proteus > Proteus mirabilis. The sequence continues at coordinate 35,011 of NZ_GG668582.1, read as the reverse complement.
CTGTATGATCCGCCCCCTTTGGTAGATAAAATACCAAACAATTTAATTCAATCAACACGACGTGTGGTGTTCGGCTGAGGGCTGAATAGCGACACGGCCTTAGCAGAGGTTTTCCATGAAAAAAGATATTCATCCTAAATACGAAGAAATTACTGCAACTTGTTCTTGCGGTAACGTTATGAAAATCAACTCCACAGCAGGCCACAACCTGAATCTGGACGTTTGTGATAAATGCCACCCATTCTATACTGGTAAACAACGTGATGTTGCAACCGGTGGTCGTGTTGATCTGTTCAACAAACGTTTCAAAATCCCAGGCAGCAAATAAGATATTTGTTACCACAACTTTTCAGGTAACACTGAAAACGTGTAGGGAAAACGGAATTGAAGAAAGCCCAAAGTATTTGCTTTGGGCTTTTTGTTATTGTGTATCGTCCAAATTATGGTCACTTTGTATCACACTTTAACCGCTTGATCTTTTATTATTGATAGTAAGCTTTCCCTATCTCTATTCATCACCTAGCATGACCTCCCAATGATAAAATAACATATCGAATATACCTCAAAGCGATAGCGCCCTTTTGTATGCATTTTTTATGTAATATCGTCGCCAATTTTCGCGCTTTTAATAGTGACAAGACAGATCACAGCTGATAAATTATCTATTCATAATCCTATTCATAATCCTATTCATTTATCTATTCATTAACCTATTTATAAGTAGCTAATATCATGACACAACGAGCAGAAGTCATACGAAAAATACTACGTAATGGACCTGAGCCAGCAAGGCAACTAGCTAATATTATGAATATTAGTCAGCCAACCCTGTCGAGGGCATTAAAAATGTTGTCTAATGATATTGTTCAAATTGGCTCGGGTCGTTCTATTCAATATGCTTTACGTGATGGTTCGCGTGGCTTCAACTCTGTACCCATTTATCGCATAAATGAAGAAGGTAAAATTAAATTGTTGGGTAAATTGACACCAGTTTATCCAGCCGGTTTTGTTATGGAGCAGGTTGATAATGTCAATCGGTATAGCGAAGGATTGCCGTGGTGGTTATTTGATATGCGTCCACAAGGGTATCTTGGACGTGCTTATGCTGCGACTTATTCCGCTGAGTTGGGTTTACCACATAATCCAGACAGTTGGTCTGACACAGATATTATCAGAGCTTTAATTGCTCACGGTCATGATGCAGTGGGAAATTTGTTAATAGGGGAACAGGCAAAAAAACATTTTTTGGCGATGCCGATACCTGCTGTGGTTGCTCGTTCAACAACTTACCCAACATTAGCTCGAGCGGTTAGTTCAGGGGAAGATCCTGGCTCATCCGCAGGTGGCGAACAACCCAAATTTTGTACCTATACCGATAGAGGCCATGTCATCGTTAAATTTACGGCTTCTGACAATAATGCTATCAGCGAGCGTTGGCGTGATCTCCTGCAAGCTGAGCATCTTGCCTTAAAGGTGCTAGGCGTTGAAACAGAAATTTTTGATTTTGAAGGGCAACGTTTTCTTGAAATACCGCGTTTTGACCGTGTAGGTGCTCTAGGTCGTGTCGGACTTTTTTCTTTACAAGCATTAGATGCACAGTTTGTCGGGCGAGCAAGAGAGCCATGGCCTGTGTTAGTTGATGCGTTAATTGAGCAAAAACAGGTTCAGCCTGATGCCTCGGTAAGTACAATGCGACGTTGGGCATTTGGTATGTTGATTGGAAATACTGACATGCACCATGGCAATTTATCGTTTATTAGTCTCCATGGCCGACCATATGCGCTTGCGCCTGCTTACGATATTCTACCAATGGGATTTGCGCCTAAAGTAGGAGGAGAAATAGTCAACACACTGCGACCGGCGACATTACTTGATGGGATCAGCCGTGAAATTTGGCGGGAGAGTTTAGCACTCGCAGAGCAGTTTTATACTTTGCTTACTCATTGTCATGCTCTTTCTGACAATTTTTCTCCCTGCCTTAACGCGTTACGCAATCATCTGGATGAAGCGAGTTCGCGTATCTCTCGTCTAGAGTAATGCATAAATTGAAGCCCAAAGTGTTGGCTTTGGGCTTCTGGTTATATTTTTGCTATCAAAAATAATTTCTGATCAATATTCCCAAGTCTCGGGATCAACACCCCGCTGGCGCATTATTTCTTTTGCCTCTTCAGGGATTTCATCGTTACGCTCTTTGCGTAAGTCTTCATCATTGGGGAGAGGCTGTCCGGTAAATGCGTGTAAAAATGCTTCACACAATAATTCACTATTGGTGGCATGTTTTAGGTTATTGACCTGACGACGAGTGCGCTCATCTGTCAAAATTTTTAGCACTTTCAATGGGATTGAAACTGTAATTTTTTTGACTTGTTCGCTTTTTTTACCATGCTCAGCGTAAGGGCTGATATATTCACCGTTCCATTCAGCCATGGATTACCTTAATTAATATCATTTAGTTGAAGCCAGTTTAGGGTTGATGCCCTATTCTGACGAGCCATGCCAGTTTATCATGACTTTTCTAAAACCACCGACTGTTACTGGCTAAAGGTGTGAGAAAAAGCAATAGTTACCTGGCGATATCCTTAATATTTATATTATTCCATTTGTTGGTCTATCCGTAAAGGAGTTTAGATGTCTAGATGTATTGACGTCTTGGTGTCTAATTGGATATGCTGTAAGCGACTTTTCCACTTAGCGCTGTAACAAGGTGTCTGTATGACGAAGAAAACCGCAACCATTGCCATTCACAATGGGCTTAATGAAGATAAGCAATATGGCTGTGTTGTACCGCCAATCTATCTTTCTAGCACCTATAATTTCTTAGCATTTAATCAACCTCGTGAACATGATTACTCTCGTCGGGGCAATCCCTCGCGCGATATGGTGCAAAATGCATTAGCAGAGCTTGAAGGTGGGGTGGGAGCGGTTGTTACTAGCAGTGGGATGTCAGCAATTCATTTAATTTGTACGACTTTTTTAAAACCGGGTGATGTCATTGTGGCGCCCCATGATTGTTATGGGGGCAGTTATCGTCTGTTTAATAGTCAGCAGCAACGTGGTGCTTATCGTGTGGTATTTGTTGATCAAAACGATGAGCAAGCGTTACAACAGGCGTTGGCATTAGCACCAAAAATAGTATTTATTGAAACACCTAGTAATCCACTATTGCGCATCACTGATATTGAGAAAATAAGCCAATTAGCTCACCAAGTTGGGGCGTTGGTGGTGGCGGATAACACCTTTATGAGCCCGGTATTGCAAAAGCCATTGGCTTTAGGGGCTGATTTAGTGGTGCATTCTTGCACTAAGTATCTTAATGGGCATTCTGATCTTGTCGCGGGTGTTGTGATTAGTCAGTGTAGGAAACAGCTTGAGGATTTAAGCTGGTGGGCAAATAATATTGGTGTTACTGCTGGGGCGTTTGATAGTTATTTGTTATTACGAGGGATCAGAACCTTAGTACCACGAATTCGATTACAACAAGAAAATACTCAAGCATTGGTGGATTATCTACAAACACAACCCTTAGTGGATAAAATTTATTACCCAGCACTAGAACATCATGTCGGTCACGCGATAGCGAAAAAACAGCAACAAGGTTTTGGTGCGATGTTAAGTTTTGAGTTAAAAGGGGGGATTGAGGCAATTAAATCCTTTTTATCTCATTTAACACTCTTTACACTGGCAGAGTCTTTAGGTGGTGTAGAAACATTAATTTGTCATCCGGCGACCATGACACACGCAGGAATGTCTGAAGAAGCGAGAAAAACCGCTGGGATCAGTAACGCTTTATTGCGCATTTCCGTGGGGATTGAGGATAGTCTGGATCTCATCAACGATTTACAAAATGCGTTTAATGCAGCAACGAAAAGGTAACCATGGATCATGAGCGTAGTGGCGATTAAACAACAGGCGCAACCAACTTGCCGTCAGTTACATAAATTCGGTGGTAGCAGTCTTGCAGACATAAAATGTTATCAGCGAGTCGTGAATATCATGACAAATTATAGCCAACCTAATGATTTAATGGTGGTTTCTGCAGCAGGCTCGACAACAAATCAGCTGATTAACTGGTTAAAACTGAGTCAAAGTGATCGTATTTCTGCCCATCAAGCTCAGCAAGAATTACGTCGTTATCAGCTATCCTTGATTGAAGGACTATTATCAAAAGAGCATGCACAAGCTCTTTCACAGGCCTTTATTGCTGATTTAGAAAGGCTAAGTTACTTACTTGATAAGCCGATAACGGATGCAACTTATGCTGAAGTCGTTGGTCATGGTGAAATTTGGTCAGCGAGATTAATGGCAAGCTTATTAACGGAGCAGGGGTTACCTAGTGTGTGGTTAGATGCGCGAGAGTTTTTATGTGCAGAACGCGCCGCACAGCCTCAAGTTAATGAAGCCTTATCGCGTCCTTTGTTACAATCACTGCTGGTTAAATATCCTCAATGTCGCTTTGTGGTAACGGGTTTTATTAGTCGTAATCAACAGGGTGAGACGGTGCTATTAGGTCGTAATGGTAGTGACTACTCAGCGACCCAAGTAGGTGCTTTAGCGGATGTGGGTAAAGTGACCATTTGGAGCGATGTTGCAGGGGTTTATAGTGCCGATCCCCGAAAAGTGAAAGATGCTTGTTTGCTACCGTTATTACGTTTAGATGAGGCGAGCGAGCTGGCAAGATTAGCGGCACCTGTTTTACATACACGCACACTACAACCCGTCTCAGGGAGCAATATCGATTTACAATTACGTTGCAGTTACCAACCAGAGCAGGGTTCAACTCGAATTGAACGGGTATTAGCATCAGGCACAGGGGCAAAAATTGTCACTAGCCATGATGATGTTTGTTTAATTGAGCTTCAATTAGCCGCACATCAAAATTTTGAACAAATCGCTAAAGAAGTGGATGCATTACTTCAGCGGGTACAAATTCGTCCACTGGCAACAGGTATTGATAGAGATAGTCAGTTGCTACAGTTGTGTTACACCAGTGAAGTCGCTAATAGTGCGTTAGATGTTCTGCAAGATGCAGCCTTACCGGGTAAATTACATCTGCGAGAAGGCTTTTCTCTCGTTGCTTTAGTTGGCGCCGGGGTATGTAAAAATCCACTCCATTGCCACCGTTTCTACCAACAACTTAAAGATCAACCGGTAGAGTTTATTTGGCACGCGGAAGATAACATCAGTTTAGTTGCGGTATTACGTAACTATACGGCTTCATTATTGCAAGGTTTACATCAAACATTATTCAGAGCAGAAAAACAGATTGGTTTAGTGCTGTTTGGTAAAGGGAATATTGGCTCACGTTGGTTAGAGCTGTTTGCTCGTGAACAAGAGCCATTATCTGCACGTAGTGATTTTGAATTTATTCTGGCGGGGGTGGTAGATAGCCGTCGCAGCCTACTAGATCACCAAGGTATTGATCCTAGTCGCGCACTGGCCTTTTTTGATGATGAAGCAACAGTGCATAGTGAAGAGTCGCTTCATTTATGGATGAGATCGCATCCTTTTGATGATTTAGTGGTGGTCGATATTACCGCTAATGAAGAGCTTGCCGCCTGTTATGAAGATTTTGCCAGCTATGGTTTTCATGTGATTAGTGCGAATAAAATCGCTGGCTCAGCATCAAGTTTACGCTATCGCGCAACTCGTGATGCCTTCTCTAAAACAGGACGCCACTGGTTATATAATGCGACAGTTGGTGCGGGATTACCTATTAATCATACGGTACGTGATCTACGTGAAAGCGGTGATACGATTTTATCTATCAGTGGTATTTTCTCCGGCACATTGTCATGGCTATTTTTACAATTTGATGGCAGCGTACCTTTTAGTGATTTGGTAGAACAAGCATGGCAACAAGGCCTAACCGAGCCTGATCCGCGTATCGACTTATCAGGACAAGATGTGATGCGCAAATTGATTATTTTAGCCCGTGAAGCTGGCTATGATATTGAACCTGAGCAAGTCCGTGTTGAATCGCTGGTTCCTGCTCAAGCGCAAAGTGGATCATTAGAAGCCTTCTTTGAAAATAGCAGTGTGATTAATGAACAAATGGCACAACGTTTAGCGGCTGCCAATGAGATGGATATGGTACTGCGTTATATTGCGCGGTTTGATGCTAACGGCAAAGCGAAGGTTGGGGTTGAAGCGGTGAGAAAAGATCATCCTCTGGCATCACTATTACCGGGGGATAACCTATTTGCTATTGAAAGCCGTTGGTATCGTGACAACCCATTAGTCATTAGAGGTCCTGGTGCTGGACGTGATGTGACTGCGGGGGCTATTCAGTCTGATCTCAATCGCCTTTCTCAACTATTGTAAAAGACTATTTTCTTTTTAATCAAAACTATCAGTGATTTTTTTATTGCTGATAGTTTTCTGTGTATTTTTTTCTCTTCTATACTGAAAAAGATGATGATTAATTGTGTAGATAGAGAGGAAATATGAATAGAATTGTTGAAAAATGGATGTATCGCTCTCGTTGGTTATTTGCACCTGTCTATATTGGCTTATCTCTTGGATTGTTGGCATTAACGATTAAGTTTTTTCAGTCAATGTACGAGATCTTACCCAATATATTTGCCTTATCTGAAGCTGATTTAGTTTTACGTTTATTATCGCTAATTGATTTGGCATTAGTGGGGGGGTTATTGATAATGGTTATTTTCTCAGGTTATGAGAATTTTATTACCAATATGGAAATCGAAGGCGCGAAGGATAAACTCTCTTGGTTAGGTAACATGGATGCAGAATCGCTGAAAAATAAAGTTGCTGCTTCTATTGTTGCTATCTCTTCTATTCATTTGTTAGGGGTGTTTATGGACTTAAAAAATATCCCTGATAACAAGTTATTATGGTATGTGGTGCTACATCTGACTTTTGTTTTTTCTGCTTTTGTGATGGGCTATTTAGAGAAGATCTCTAAACGAAGTAAGCGAGCAAATAAAGCCAATCAAGGGTGATAAAATGAGAGCTACAGCACGTCGTTATTTTTAACCTTGGCTATACTTAAATCATCTCTAGTCACAAAGGAGCGATTAATGTCAAAAATTGAAAAACATGTTGATCAGCTAAAAGATAAAGCGACGGAGGTGAAGCATCGGACAGAAGAAAAATTATCTGAAGTTGCCCACGATTTAAAACATGGTGCATCTGATCTTAAAGAAAACGTAGAAAAAAAGATTGATTCATTGAAAAAGTGAATGTGCTATTTGTTAACACAAGGCGCTGCATAGTCAGCGCCTTTTCTATTTAAGGAGTATCGATAGGGTGAAGTTGGAGAAAAAACACCAGACAATTTATCAATATTAAAAAAATTCATCTAAATTTTTCGCCAGATAAATTTTTACTTATTTCACCCTTTCTAGTAAAAAACGCTTCTTAGACGATAAGAAACAAAAAAATGTCCTTATTATGGTTAATATTGAGCAAAAACAACGTCGATATTAGCCATTCTTATAACACTAAAGCCGTAATTAAATTTCAGAAAATTCCCCCAAAACGCTTATTTTCTGATATGAATAGTAGGCTATAAGTAAAAAGCAGTGTGGCTTATCACAAAAATCACAATAAAGTCACATAAAAAATGAAAATTAATTACACAACTGGAAGGACATGACTTTTTCTTAGTAAAAAGTATGTTGTTACCGACACAAAGCCAAGGTCAGGAGTCTTATGAATCAACAATATTCTGCTATGCGTAGTAATGTCAGCATGCTTGGCAAACTACTCGGCGACACGATAAAAGAGGCACTCGGTGAAGAAATTTTAGATAAAGTGGAATCTATCCGAAAGTTATCTAAGTCATCACGAGCAGGTAATGAAGTTCAGCGACAAAAGCTACTATTAACCTTACAAAATCTCTCTAATGATGAGTTATTACCTGTTGCTAGAGCATTCAACCAATTCTTAAACCTGACTAATGTAGCAGAGCAATACCATAGCATTTCTCCTCATGGCGAGGCGGCAAGTAATCCTGTGGCATTGGCTAAATTAATTGAACGGCTGAAAGATAAAAATTTTACTAATCAGCAACTCAAACAAGCCGTTGAACAAATTTCGATTGAATTAGTCTTAACGGCTCATCCAACGGAAATTGCTCGCCGTACGCTTATTCATAAGCTAGTGGAAGTCAATACTTGCTTATCTCAGCTTGATCATGATGATCTTGCCGATTATGAACGTACCAATATTATGCGCCGTTTACGCCAATTGGTTGCGCAATCGTGGCATACCGATGAGATCAGAAAAATTCGCCCAACCCCTATTGATGAAGCGAAATGGGGCTTTGCGGTGGTCGAAAATAGCTTATGGGAAGGTGTGCCTGCTTTCTTACGTGAATTTAATGAACAGTTAGAAGAGTCTATTGACTACAATTTACCGGTAGAAGCTTCTCCTATTCGCTTTACTTCATGGATGGGGGGAGATCGTGATGGTAACCCAAATGTTACCGCTGAAATTACCCGTCATGCATTATTACTTAGTCGCTGGAAAGCCGCCGATCTATTTTTAAATGATATTCAGGTGCTCGTTTCTGAGCTGTCTATGACAGAAAGCACACCAGAATTACGCGAATTAGCAGGCGGTGCCGATGTTGCCGAGCCTTATCGTGAAATAGCCAAACAATTGCGCACTCGCTTACAAGTGACTCGTGATTATTTAGAACAACGTATCAAAGGTCAGCAATCATTACCTCCTGAAGGCTTACTGATTGATAATTCAGCACTTTGGGAACCTTTGTATGCTTGTTACCAATCACTGCATCAGTGTGGTATGCGCATTATTGCCAATGGACAGTTATTAGATACTTTGCGCCGTATCCGTTGTTTTGGATTACAGCTGGTGCGACTCGATATTCGCCAAGAAAGCACTAATCATACCGAAGCGCTGTCTGAATTAACGCAATATTTAGAGCTTGGTGATTATGCTAGTTGGTCTGAAGAGCAAAAACAGACGTTTTTACTGACAGAACTTAACTCTAAACGTCCATTGATCCCTACTCATTGGCAACCGAGTGAAGCAACTAAAGAGGTATTTGAAACCTGTCGGGTGATTGCTGAGTCACCAAAAGATTCTATTGCTTCTTATGTGATTTCCATGGCGAAAGTCCCTTCGGATGTATTAGCCGTTAAACTATTACTAAAAGAAGCAGGGGCAGATATTCGTTTACCTGTAGCACCATTATTTGAAACGTTAGAAGACTTAAATAACGCAGAAAGTGTGATGACCCGTCTGTTTGATATTCCGTGGTATCGCGATTTAATTGATAACAAACAGATGGTAATGATTGGTTATTCTGACTCAGCGAAAGATGCGGGTGTGATGGCGGCATCGTGGGCGCAATATCGAGCACAGGATGCATTAATTAAGTTATGTGAGAAATCTGGCGTGACATTAACGCTATTTCATGGCCGTGGGGGTACTATCGGCCGTGGAGGTGCGCCGGCACATGCTGCATTATTATCACAACCACCGGGTAGTTTAAAAGGTGGATTGCGGGTGACAGAGCAAGGGGAGATGATCCGCTTTAAATTTGGCTTACCGCAAGTGACTATCAGTAGTTTGGCTCACTATGCTGGTGCGATTTTAGAAGCTAATTTATTACCTCCTCCAGAGCCAAAAACAGCTTGGATTGAGGTTATGGATGCTTTATCTGATGTATCTTGCGAGATGTATCGTGGCTATGTCAGAGGCGAAAAAGATTTTGTGCCTTATTTCCGTGCAGCGACGCCAGAAGGTGAATTAGGTAAATTACCATTAGGCTCTCGACCTGCTAAACGTCGTCCAACTGGAGGCGTTGAAACATTGCGTGCTATTCCGTGGATCTTCGCTTGGACTCAGAACCGTTTAATGTTACCCGCATGGTTAGGAGCCGGTGCTGCTTTACAGCATGAGATAGATAACGGAAAACAAGCCGTATTGGATGATATGTGTGAGAATTGGCCTTTCTTTAATACTCGTATTGCTATGCTAGAGATGGTGTATGCAAAAGCGGATCTATGGCTTGCGGAGTATTACGATCAGCGTTTAGTCGAAGAAAATTTATGGCCATTAGGGGCGAAATTACGTCAACAACTCTCTGATGATATTAAGAGTGTATTAGCGATTTCCAAAGATGAGCATTTAATGGCGGACTTACCGTGGGTTGCTGAATCTATCGCATTGCGTAATGTTTATACTGATCCACTTAACGTCTTACAGGCAGAGCTATTGCAACGCTCTCGTACTCATAGCGAGTCTGATCCACGTATTGAACAAGCGTTGATGGTGACTATCGCAGGTATTGCAGCGGGTATGCGTAATACCGGTTAGTGGTCGCAATAGGGTTATTTTATTAGTAAAACAGCGCTAAATTTAGCGCTGTTTTTTTTATCTTTTTTTCCAACGATGCCAATAAAGAACGCAATAAACACGGCAAATAAACCAACGTTGATGCCAATTTTGGGCGCCTTTATTAAGGGCTGGAAAGAGGTGATAAGTCCTAAATTGCTGTGCAATGATGGTTTGGTTTTTTGTATCACAGCGTTTACGAAAAAGAATAAAGAAACTGCCAAGTTCACGTAGTGCTTGTTGGCGCAACGCGTTGGCTAATAGTGGTTGATGTTGTTTATCTGCAAGCTGCAAGAGTTGTATAACAATTTGCAAATAACTTTGTGCGCGTTTGGCTTCTTTTTGTGGATTAGGTTTACGCGTAATAGAGTTAGGGTTAGCGCAATAGTAATAAAGAGGTTGATCATCAAAGCCGATACGTTGAGTGACTAGTGCAAGTTGTGTCGTCCACAAAATATCTTCATGATAAAGGCCATCAATAAAGCGTAGGTGATGTTTTTTGATTATTTCGTGGCGAATAAATTGTAACCAAACAAAATGTGGCCATTGATGTTGCGTAACGGCATGGATCACCCACTCTTGGCCGCTGATCACTTGTTGATAAGGTTGACGTTGGTGGATGGTAGTTTGATGCTTTTGTGGATTATGTACATCATAGCGTTCACCATTGCCAATTAATACATCGATATGTTGTTCGCTGGCTAATTGATGCCAATGTGCCAGTAATTGAGGTTTAATAAAATCATCGCTATCAAAAAAGACTATCCAATCACCTTGAGCATATTTTAAGCCAGTATTTCTCGCGCTAGATAACCCTTGGTTAGTTTGGTGATAAAGGTGAAAACGATTATCTTGTTGGCAATAGAGCATAGCGATGTCAACACTATTATCCGTTGAGCCATCATTTATAATGATCACTTCAAAGTCGTGAAAGGTTTGGCAAAGTAGGCTCTCTAATAATCGCGTAATGCGAGATGCCTCATTAAACATAGGAACGATAACAGAAATAATCGGTGTTTTCACAATAGCCCGCCAAGGATTGAGAGATAATATCGCGCTATTTTACCTTTTTTTGGCCTCTTCATAAGACGCAATTGCAGTTACTCGTGCTTTGGCGTGATCAACAATTGGCTGTGGATAATCGAGGTAGTGACCTGTTTTGATTGCCCATTCAGAAGGAGTATGGATATCGCGATCTGGGACATCAGCAAGCTCTGGTAGCCAGTGGCGGATAAACTCACCATCAGGATCAAACTTACGTCCTTGGGTGGTCGGATTAAAAATACGAAAATAAGGCACAGCATCAGTGCCTGTTGATGCTGCCCATTGCCAGCCACCATTATTTGACGCGAAATCACCATCAATTAATTGTGACATAAAATAATTTTCCCCCCAGCGCCAATCAATTAATAGATCTTTGACTAAAAAACTTGCCGTCAGCATACGTAAGCGATTGTGCATCCAGCCGGTTTGATTCAGTTGTCGCATCGCGGCATCAATAATAGGAAAGCCTGTTAAGCCCTGTGTCCAAGCGGTAAATTCAGTTTGGTCATTACGCCAGCGAATATTTTCTGTCCATGGTTGAAAAGCTATCTGTTTGGATAAACTCGGGTTAGCAACTATTAGATGTTGATAAAACTCGCGCCAAACTAACTCATTAAACCAAACAAATGCACTGGAATGGTTATTTTCTAAGAAATCAGGCTCTGTTTGGTAAAGGCGATTAAAACATTGGCGCACAGACACTAGGCCTATGGCAAGATAAGGGGATAATTGACTGGTTCCATCAATAGCAGGAATATCTCGCCATTTTGCATAATGTATCACCCTTTCATAGCAGAACTGTTTTAAACGCTGTAACGCTGCTTGTTCGCTTGCTGGGAACATCTTGGTTGATGATATTGGTAGTGCAAAAAGTGGTGCACTTAACGGTGAAACGGTTTTTTGGTGTGCTCTTATTTCGGGGGCAGGTAATGAAGCATTATCTTGCGACAGAAATAGCCGTAAAAATGCGGTTCTAAAAGGAGTAAAGACTTTGTACATCTCTCCTTGTTGGGTCACGACATTCCCCGGTGGCACAAAAACGTTATCGTGGTAACAATAAACCGTGGTGTTATGGGCGAGTAATTCCATTACTTTTTTATCACGGTTTTGCTCATTAAGCGCATATTGATGATTAAAAAATAGCGCAGTGACCTGATGTTGCTGACAATAATCCACAATACTTTGTGCCGCATCAGCATATGTATCACTGATGATAAGTGTCAGTGGAATATTTAATTTAGCTAGCGCATGGGAAAGATTAAGCAATGCATCATGAATAAACGCCTGCTGTGATAAAGCCATATGATGGGCTTTCCACTGTGCAGGCGTGACGGTAAAAATGGCATGCACCTGCGCCTGTGTATTTTGGCAAGCATAAAAGAGCGCTTTATTATCGGTCACTCTTAGATCATGACGGAACCAAACTAAATGAACAGGCGCTGAGTGCATGTAACCTCTCTTAATCTAATTTTGGATGTTGATCGATAAGCGCTTGGCGTTTTTTCTGTAATGCTTCAATTTCCGCTTCGATATCTTCAACACGTTGTTCGATATTGTCATAGTGCTCAGATAAAATCTCTTTCGCTTCTGATTTATCTGATGCTGCCGGTGTTGCTCCACGTAATGGTTTGTTGGCTGTTTCAATCATTTTTATACCCGTTATCAAACCGACAACAGCAACTACCATTAGATAATAGGCGGGCATATATAAATTGCCAGTCGCTTCAACTAACCAAGCCGCTGCAGTTGGTGTGGCACCAGCAATTAATACCGAAATATTAAATGCAATAGCTAAGGCACTATAACGAATATGGGTTGGGAAAATAGCCGGTAAAATAGAGGCCATCACCCCAGTAAAACAGTTTAATAAAACCGCAAGAATTAATAATCCTAAGAAAATTAAGCCGATTTCATCACTGTTAATCATCATAAAGGCCGGATATGCCAATATAAACAGTCCAACGCTACCCCCGATAACAAAAGGTTTACGACCAATTTTATCACTCAGTAATCCAATCACAGGCTGAACAAATAGCATCCCTATCATAATCGCGATGATGATCAAGACCCCATGATCGGCGGAATAATTTAAGTTATGGGATAAATAACTTGGCATATAGGTTAGCAACATGTAGTAGGTGACGTTAGTCGCAATCACTAAGCCCACACATACCGTTAAACTTTTCCAATACTTGGAAGCGATTTCTCGTAATGAAACACGTGGCGGATTTTCGATAGATTTACGATCATCGCTGTTCATTTCATCAACATGTTGTTGGAAGGCCGGGGTTTCTTCTAAGGCATGACGTAAATATAAGCCAATCAGACCTAAAGGTAATGCCAAGAAGAATGGAATACGCCATCCCCACTCATGGAATGCAGCTTCACCCATAATAGTTGAGATAAGGACTACAACACCCGCCCCCATAACGAAGCCGGCAATAGAGCCGAAATCTAACCAGCTTCCCATAAAGCCCCGTTTACGGTCTGGTGAATATTCGGCAACGAAAATCGCCGCACCTGAGTACTCACCACCAATTGAGAAACCTTGGGCTAGTTTTGCTAATAACAGTAAGACGGGTGCCCATATTCCAATGGTGTCATACCCAGGAATAAGACCGATAGCAAAAGTACTTAGTGCCATAATTATGATGGTGACAGATAAGACTTTTTGTCGTCCAAACTTATCCCCCAACATACCAAATACAACCCCACCTAATGGTCTAACAAGGAATGGGACTGAGAATGTCGCAAGTGCTGCGATCATTTGTACGCCAGGTGATGCACCAGGGAAAAACACTTGACCTAATACATAAGCCAAGAAGCCATATACACCAAAATCAAACCACTCCATTGCATTACCTAACGCTGCCGCAGTAATGGCTTTTTTAAGTTTGCTATCATCAATAATGGTTATATCATTGATTCTTAATGGTTTGTTTCTTTTTTTCTTCAATTTCATATTAAGTGACCTTTCAATTAAGGTATTAGTAAATTGTTGTTATTCAATTAATAATTAAACGAAATGAAGTGACTATTTTATAGCGAGAAAAGAGAGTGGTAATAATTCACTAAAAAACAGTTTACTTCTACATAGTTAAATAGTGAGGGTGAACTAATAGCTTATGGAACACTTATTAAGTATAGATGAGGTTAAATGAAAGATTAGGGATTTTTTGTCGTTGTTTTGATATAACAAAACGAAGCCTCTAAGTAAAAAATGTGACCTATATCATAGCTGAATATGGCTTTTGTGTAAAATCCATGATGTTAATGGTTGTAAATTTGAATTAAGTTAGATGAAGATGGCGATAAAAAGCTAATAGTAAATATTATTATATAACAATGGGTTATGTTGGGTTTTTATTTTTTGATTAGAAATAATATATTGATAGTCAAATTATGCATAATAAATAGTTAATATCTGCTTTAATGTGGATGAAATCATCTATTATTCGTTGTGCTAAAACACAGAAATAAAAACAGTCATTGCTAGATTTGGTGCAGTCACTTTTCTATTCTAGCAAATAGATAAGGTAAGTCAGTGGATAATTAAGTAGATATCACTATTCTTATTAAGAGAGCAAAAAGAGAGGAGATGTCATAATATCCACTAGGCATAAGAGCAGATAATTTGAGTAATGACATTGTAGTATAAATATTAACAATAATTATTTTTATAAAATCAATAATTAACGGCATGCTTGTGCCAATTAACCCAGGTACTCCTCATGAATATTAATCAACTGAAAAGCTTTGTTGAAGTAGTGCGAAATGACTTTAACATTACGAATGCGGCAGAGAAACTCTATACTTCACAACCAACGATTAGTAAGCAACTTAAGATATTAGAAGACGAACTCAGTGTTTCTTTATTCGTCCGTAAAAATAATAATTTATTAGCACTTAGTCCTATGGGGAAAGAGGTCCATAAAATAGCTAGCGATATTCTTGGGCAGGTTGATAAAATTAAAAGTATTGTGGCAGAAGAAGATCGTAATAAAAAAGTAGATTTGCACATTGCCACAACACATACGCAAATACGTTACTCCTTACCCAACGTCATTGATCATTTTCGCCGCTATTACCCTAATATTTCACTCCATTTTCACCAAGGTGCTCCTGCTCAGTTAGCAGAAATGGTAAAAAATGGCGATGTCGATTTTGCCATTGCCACAGAATCGATGCATTTATATGAAGATTTAATTACTTTGCCTTGCTATCGCTGGACTCGCAGTTTATTAGTACCTTATGATCACCCTCTTGCATCATTACCTGATGATCAACAGGTTACCATTGAACAACTTGGCCAATATCCCCTTATTACCTATGTGTTTGGTTTCACTCGAGGCTCTAAACTCGATAAAGTGTTTTATAAAAACCATCTTAAACCTCAAGTGGCATTGACGGCGACAGATACCGAAATTATTAAATATTATGTCAAGCGCCACCTTGGGATTGGTGTGATTGCCACGGTTGCTTATGATGAAATAGAAGATAGCCAAGCATTAAAGTGCATCAATATCGATCACTTAGTACAGCCCAGTTATACACATATATGCCTAAGTAAACATACGCATATGAAAGATTATATGCATGAGTTTATTTCACTCTATGCTCCGCATATTGATAGAAATATTATTCAGATGCCAGAGCAGTGGGAAACCCAGTGGCATAGCAAAGAAGTGTATCAGGGGTTACCTGATCTGATTTCGGTAAATAGCAAAGAGAAAATAATAGAATAAATCTTCAGTTAAGATGAGGGACTAAAAAGCCCGTTTTTGCGGGGGCAAAAAACGGGCTTAGGGCAGAATAAGTAATTATTTGCGAGTTAGCAGATTAACAAAAATCTGTGCACCCACTAATAAGCAATCATCATCAACAAAATAAGGATTAGCATGAAGGTAGTTATTGATACCTTTAGCTTGATTACCACTGCCTAAAAAGAACATTGCGCCAACTTTACCTTTAGTGGCATTCACCATATAGCTAAAGTCTTCACTACCCGTCATTGGTTTACCGTTAGATTCGATATTCTCTTCTGGTAAAAATTGGCGAGTGGCTTCTAGTAAACGCTGATAAGCCGTAGGATGGTTAATAACAGCAGGGTAGCCTGTCGCTGTTAATGTTGTTTTAAATCCACCCGCTGTACTGCGTGCTACGATTTCATTAAAACTTTCTTTTAATACTTTGTCGGTATTTTCATCCATAGAGCGGATAGTACCACGGGCTTGAACGTGATCTGCTAACGCATTAGGAATAGTACCGCCATTGATCATGCCGCAACCAAATACCGCAGGGCTAAAGGGATCAGTTTTTTTGGCAACCACATAATCCATATAATCAATTAAGCGAGTTGCTTCACGAATAGCATCTAAACCTTTATGCGGTGTAGATCCGTGCGCAGAAACACCATAAACATCTAATGTCCATGCTGAGCCGTAAGATGACATGACACCATCATTAAAACGTACACAACCGGTTTCGATAGCTGCATCATTATGTAGTGCGTAAGTTTCATCAACGCCTTCCATGCAACCTAACTCAACCATTTTGTCAGCACCAGGAACACGCATATCCTCTTCTGCCATTTGGAAAATAAAACGCACATTAGCGCTCATTTCTGCTTGGTTTTCAGCAAGGTATTTAGCGGCCGTTAATGCAATGGTCATATGAGTATCGTGACCACAATTATGTGCACAACCTTGATGGATAGAGCTGTGTTCGTTGTTCGTTAAGTCTGGCATTTCTAATCCATCCATATCTGCACGGATGGCAATTAGTGGAAAATCAGCATTAACAATTAAATCGGCAGTAAATCCAGTATAGCCATCAAAGGTTTTAATTTGATAGCCAAAGCTTTCCATCAATTCACGGCAATACTTTGATGTTTTATATTCTTCACCTGATAACTCAGGAATTTTGTGCAGATCTTGTCGTGTTTTTTTACTAAAGTCATTTAATTGAAAGAGTTTTTCGCTGACATTATAAATATTATTCATTAGATAACTCCCTGGATAGTAAATCCAATTTGTGCGACGATTGATGCGCCGAAGAAACAGCAGGTAGAAACAATCATGAAAATAAGGATCACTTTCCATGACATTTTCTTCAGTTCTTCTAATTGGCCACCAACGGATAAACCAGCAAATGCTAATAAAGGTACACAACAAGATAAGAAAGAGACTTTACCAATAGAACTAATAAAAAACTCTCTTACAGGTGTTTCAGGTAAACAAATAAGTATCCCGATAATAGTTGCATAAGCAAATGTTGGTAGAGATGAAGGTAAATATTGTTTAGCAACGAGTGAAATAAAAACCACTACAGACATAGCAATAAAGCTATCCCACATTGCATAAATAGCAATCCCTGATGTTAACGTTTGAGTAAACATTGCCAGTAAAATAGCAACGAATACTAATTTCATATCTATAATTATATTTTTCATGCAGTTTTGCCTCTGGTGAAAACTTTATAAATTTTTTCTGAAAGAGGTAAACCTAAATAGGTTAATGAGAGTGCGCCAAGTGCAGAAGATAATAAGTTAGATGCAGCCGCAACACTTAATACTTGTTGTGCTAAAGCTTCGTCTAAACCGTTAATTAATGCCCCTGATGCAGCACTTAACATTGAACCTGAACCTACGCCGGAGCCTGCTGCTAGAGCAAGTGGGTGTAAGCCTGTTAATGGTGCAAGACTACCTAATACGCTAAACCATAAAGTCCCGATAACAGAACCACATAAGTAAATAGCTAATACACCAATATATTCTTGTGAGCCAGTCCCAAATCTACCTTGAATAACGGCGATAGAAGGTTCTCGACTAATAGATGAACATGCACCAATTGCACGGCGACCAAAACCAAATTTAATGGCTAATGGTACGGCAATTAATACTGGTAATAAGTTTCCTAGCTCTTGAACAAATAAAGGAATACCGACACTTAAAATCATTTTTATATTTGGGACGATCATGCCAGCATATTGCGTACCTAAAATAAGTAGGCTGAAACCTACCATTTTACCGCAGAAGCCTTCTTCTTTTTCTGTAAATAATTTACCCCAAACTTTAATTTTTTTGCGGGTAAATCCAGCCGACATAAACATACCAATAATAACTGCAAATAACATTGGTAGAATAGGAATGACTGCAATACCAATCTTAATTTCTTTTTTACCAATCACATATTGTGAAATAAAAATTAAGAAAAGGACTGCCAGAATACTAATAAAGAAAACCTTTATCGGACTTCTACTTTTGTCCATCCGTTAATCTCCGTAGAAAAATAAACAGGCTTTATTCTAGAGGACAAAAAGCAAAAGGTAGCGTGACCAATGTCATGTTTACTTCATACCTCTTTTTCATGGGACATGAAATAAAATAATAGTAATAAATTTATTAACAATTTGAGTTAACTGAAATTATTGAGGAAAGACAGAGAGTAAGGCTGAAATGTGTCAGCTATATTGTTAAATAAAATGATAGTAGAAAAAGAGCAATTAAAAATTAGTTTAATTATTAAAATAATCCTATAAGTTTATTTTGTCTAGCACTTGATGATTTTAATACAATATAAATGAGATAGATTCTTATTTAATGCGAAATGAGTCATAAAAGCGATAAGTGCGTTTATCAATAGTATTATTTTTTATAGTTAATTTCCTTTATTAATTGACCTATCTACCGTGACAATCAATCAAGAGATGTTATTCTTAATATTTGATTTAATAACACGGTATTCTCTATATGATGTGGTAAAAGAGTCGGTTGTTATATCTGGGGCAGCATGTAGAGAGATTACCCACTAAAATAAAAAGGAAATGCGTCACATGAGTAAGCAAACAGTTGCAACCTATATTGCTAAAGTGCTCCATAATGCAGGTGTGAAACGTATTTGGGGGGTGACGGGCGATTCATTGAATGGATTAAGTGATAGCTTGCGCAAAATGGGTACCATTGAATGGATGGGCACACGCCATGAAGAAGTCGCGGCTTTTGCCGCCGGAGCAGAAGCGGCTATCAATGGTGAATTAGCCGTTTGTGCCGGCTCCTGTGGACCAGGTAACTTACACTTAATTAATGGACTTTTTGATTGTCATCGTAATCATGTTCCCGTGTTAGCGATTGCCGCTCATATTCCCTCTGCTGAAATTGGTAGTAATTACTTTCAAGAAACTCATCCTCAAGAGTTATTTCGTGAATGTAGTCACTATTGTGAATTAGTCTCTAATCCCGATCAGATCCCACAAATTCTGGCTATCGCTATGCGCACCGCTATTTTGAAAAAGGGTGTTGCGGTGGTGGTATTACCCGGTGATGTAGCGTTAAAACCCGCTCCAGAAGATGCCCATGAAAATTGGTATCCACTACAATCACCACTGATTATGCCGAATCGTTTTGAAATCGAAAAACTGTCTGAGGCACTGAATAACGCTAAAAATATCACCTTAATGTGTGGTGCCGGTTGTGCTCAAGCACATGATGAAGTGGTGAAACTAGCACAAACCTTAAAAGCCCCTGTTGTGCATGCACTACGTGGGAAAGAGTATCTTGAGTGGAATAATCCATGTAGCGTGGGAATGACGGGTCTTATCGGTTTTTCATCGGGTTATCACGCAATGGAGAATGCCGATACTTTAGTGCTGTTAGGTACTCAATTCCCTTATCGCGCTTTCTATCCTGCCAAAGCTAATATTATTCAAATTGACCTTAATCCAAGTAGTATTGGCTCACATTGCCATGTGGATATGGCTTTTGTTGGAGATGTCAAAGCAACCCTTAATGCATTACAACCGCGATTAAAAGAGAAAACAGATACCGCACATCTTGATGCCTCGTTAAAACATTATGCTAAAGCACGCAAAGATTTAGATGCATTGGCTCAACCTAGTGAGCGTGAGTTGATCCACCCTCAGTATTTAGCACGTCGATTAAGTGAATTAGCCAACGATGATGCGGTATTTACCTGTGATGTTGGCACGCCAACAGTTTGGGCAGCACGTTACGTGAAAATGAATGGTAAACGTCGTTTAATTGGTTCATTTAACCATGGCTCAATGGCGAATGCGATGGCGCAAGCTATTGGTATTCAAGCACTGGACAGAAAACGTCAAGTTGTGGCGATGTGCGGTGACGGTGGTTTTACCATGTTAATGGGTGATTTCATCTCATTGGCTCAAATGAACTTACCGGTGAAAGTGGTGATTTTTAATAACAGCGTATTAGGTTTTGTGGCGATGGAAATGAAAGCGGGGGGCTATTTGACTGATGGCACCGATTTACATAATCCTGATTTTGCCGCTATTGCCAATGCGGCGGGAATTAAAGGTATTCGCGTTGAGAAAGGCGAAGATCTTGATGAAGCATTAAAAACAGCCTTTGAACATGATGGCCCTGTTATTGTGGATGTGGTAACCGCAAAACAAGAGCTTTCCATGCCTCCGGAAATTAAATTTGAGCAGGCCAAAGGTTTTAGCTTGTATATGATGAAAGCGATTATTAATGGTCGTGGCGATGAAATAGTGCAATTAGCGAAAACCAACTGGTTGCGCTAATCATTAAACGCATAATCGTTATATTGCGAGTTGCAGGGGCTAATCGCCTACCTGCAACTTGCATTTCAACATAAGTCGATAGGATTTTTTATTATTTCGCTTTCTCTGCTAAACAAAAGTTTTCAATTAATTGCTCCATTAATTCACGAGTTGGCTCAATAAAAGCCATATCAATAAACTCATCAGGCTGGTGGGCTTGTTCAATGGAGCCCGGACCAAGCACTAGCGTAGGGCATAGCGCTTGAATAAAAGGTGCTTCGGTACAGTAATTAACAGTTTGCGCTTTCTCACCCAGTAGTTTTTCAATCACGGCAACCATTTTATGATCGGTCGGACACTCGTAGCCGGGAATAGGCTCGTGCAATGCTTCGACACTTAAACGTCCCGGCCAGCGCGCTTTTACCGGGGCTAATGTTTCGTGCAGCAGATCATCAAGATCTTGCAGCGTTAATCCCGGTAATGGGCGAATATCCATATGTAATTCACAGCAAGCACAAATTCTATTAGCAGCATCACCACCGTTAATATAACCAAAGTTCATGGTGGGATAGGGAATAACAAACGCCGGATTGTTATAACGGGTTTTTAATCTATCGCGCAGTGTACTGAGATGGGTGATAGATTCATGCATTAACTCAATAGCGTTGACACCTTTTTCCGGATCACTAGAGTGACCGGATTGCCCAGTAATACGGATAGCATTAGATAAATGCCCTTTGTGAGCACGTATTGGTTGTAATGAGGTGGGTTCGCCAATAATAGCAAAATCAGGACGAATAGCGGTATTAGCGGCAAAATAACGTGCACCAGCCATCGACGTTTCTTCATCTGCTGTAGCAAGAATATACAGAGGATGTGTGAGTTGAGAGGTATCTATATCTCGCAATGCATCAATAATAAAGGCAAAAAAGCCTTTCATATCTGCCGTACCTAAACCATATAACTTGCCTTCTTTTTCCGTTAGGGTAAAGGGATCTTGAGTCCAACGCCCTTCATCAAATGGCACCGTATCCGTATGTCCACAGAGTAATAACCCGCCGGTTCCACTGCCAAGGGTAGCAAGTAGGTTAAATTTCCCTCTGGTTTCAGGTACTGGTTGTATTTCAATTGAAAAACCGAGTGTTTCCAACCAATTAGCCAACAGATTAATCAGTGCCTCGTTACTTTGGTCTGTCTTAGCATCTGTTGCACTAATTGAGGGTGTTGCAATTAATTGTCGATAAAGCTCAATAAATGTAGGTAATTTAATATTCACTGTTGACAGCCTTTCTTCATAATAGTATCAATATTCATGCACTTTTTTTGAATAAAAATACATTAATCGGTTTGTGTTCATAGTACAAGGTAAGAATGACATGTTAAATACTCTGATTGTAGGAGCAAGTGGTTACACCGGTGCTGAATTAGCAGCCTATCTTCAGCAGCATCCCCATGTAAATTTGAGCAGACTGATGGTATCCGCTCAAAGTGTAGATGCAGGGAAGTGCTTTTCTGAGCTTTACCCACAATATCGTGGCTTAGTTGATTTGCCACTTGAGCCTATGGTCGATGTTGCTAATGCCGCTAAAAATATCGATATCGTTTTTTTAGCCACCGCACATGAAGTCAGTCATGACATTGCTCCTATTTTTCTCGCTCAGGGGTGTGTGGTGTTCGATTTATCTGGCGCCTACCGAGTACAAAATAAGCATTTCTATCAACAATACTATGGATTCGAGCATAAGAATACTGATTGGTTATCACAGGCGGTTTATGGTCTTGCCGAATGGAACGCTGATCAGATTAGTCAGGCTCAACTTATTGCTGTGCCGGGTTGTTATCCCACCGTTTCTCAGCTGTCGTTAAAGCCATTAGTTGAAGCGGGATTATTAGACAGCACTCACTGGCCTGTTATCAATGCCACCAGCGGTGTAAGTGGCGCAGGCAGAAAAGCGTCTTTAACAAACAGCTTTTGTGAAGTGAGTTTACAACCTTACGGTGTTTTTACGCATCGTCACCAACCGGAAATTGCTACTCACCTTGGCATTGATGTCATTTTTACTCCTCATCTTGGTAATTTTGCTAGGGGGATCTTAGCCACTATCACCTGTAAGTTAAAACAAGGTGTCACAGAAAATGAGGTAAGGCAGGCATTTGAAACAGCGTATCAAGACCAACCGTTGGTGCGTATGTATGACAAAGGTCTACCTGCATTAAAAGCCGTTGTCGGTACCGCCTTTTGTGATATCGGGTTAGCACAACAAGGTGAGCATTTAATTATTGTCGGTGCGGAAGATAACTTATTAAAAGGGGCCGCAGCACAAGCGGTGCAATGTATGAACATTCGGTTCGGTTTTGCACCAACCGAAACACTTATCTAAATAATGAGTAGGGACGTTTTATGGAACCATTAATTATCAAACTAGGCGGTGTACTGCTAGATAACGAAAAAGCGTTAACACGTTTTTTTACAGCACTACAAGAATATCGCACTAGTCATAGCCGTCCATTAGTGATTGTTCATGGTGGTGGCTGTTTGGTTGATTCTCTGATGAAAAAGCTGCAATTGCCCGTTGTTAAAAAACAAGGCCTACGAGTTACCCCCGCCGATCAAATTGACATTATTACTGGCGCGTTGGCAGGAAGTGCCAATAAAACATTGCTGTCATGGGCCACACGCTTTGGTTTAAATGGTGTCGGACTTTGTTTGGGCGATGGTCAATTAGCCAAAGTAACAAAAATTAGTGATGAGCTAGGTCATGTGGGAAATGCTGAACCTGGCTCTCCTGAGTTATTAAATCTATTACTGAATGCAGGGTATCTCCCGATTATTAGTTCTATAGGTGTGAGCATCCAAGGTGAACTGATGAATGTTAATGCTGACCAAGCGGCAACAGCGATTGCTGAAACCTTAGGAGCAGATTTGGTGTTGCTCTCAGATGTAAGTGGCATTTTGGATGGTAAAGGACAAAAACTCACAGAAATATCTGCCACAAAAGCGCAAGCATTAATCGACCAAGGCATTATCACCGACGGCATGATTGTTAAAGTTAATGCTGCGTTAGAAGCGGCAAAAACGCTTAGACGTCCTGTTGAAATAGCCAGTTGGCGTCACGCGGAAAAACTGACTGATTTATTTAATGGTATGGCGATCGGGACACGTATTTTAGCTTAAACACAGCCACATAACGCTTTGTATATTGGCGCAATAAACACAATTGAGAATAAAGGTTATCACTATGACAAAAGGTATTAAAAAAATTGTACTGGCATATTCAGGTGGTCTAGACACATCGGCTATCATCCCTTGGTTAAAAGAGCATTATGACAATTGCGAGGTGGTTGCGTTTGTTGCTGATGTGGGACAAAGCCGTGAAGATCTGGAAGGTGTAGAGCAAAAAGCATTGGCGTCAGGGGCCAGTGAATGCTATGTGGTTGATTTACGAGAAGAGTTTATTAAAGACTATGTGTATCCAGTATTAAAAACAGGGGCATTATATGAAGGGAGCTATTTGTTAGGCACTTCAATGGCACGCCCTGTGATTGCGAAAGCACAAGTTGAATTGGCATTAAAACTCGGGGCTGATGCCTTGGCGCATGGCGCAACAGGTAAAGGTAATGACCAAGTTCGTTTTGAAAGTACTTATACCGCACTGGCACCGCAACTTAAAGTGGTTGCACCTTGGAGAGAGTGGGACTTGCGCTCCCGTGAAGCCCTACTGGATTATCTAAAAGTTCGTCATATTCCAACCACGGCGACACTTGAGAAAATTTATAGTCGTGATGAAAACGCATGGCATATCTCAACAGAAGGCGGAGTGTTAGAAAGTCCATGGAATGCCTCTAATGAAGATTGCTGGGCATGGACGGTAGATCCGAAAAAAGCCCCTGATACACCTGAACAGGTTTCTGTAACGGTAAAAGCAGGTGAAGTGGTTGCTATCAATGGCAAAGCTCAATCCCCTTATGAGTGTTTAGCTACATTAAATACGCTAGGTGTAAAACACGGTATTGGTCGTATTGATATTGTGGAAAATCGTCTGGTCGGTATGAAATCTCGCGGTTGCTATGAAACCCCAGGAGGCACCATTATGATGGCGGCACTGCGTGGTGTTGAGCAACTGGTTTTGGATAGAGATGCTTTTAAATGGCGTCAACAGTTGGGTTTAGAGATGTCTTATGTTGTTTATGACGGTCGTTGGTTTACGCCAATTCGGGCTTCATTACAAGCTGCTGCTGACTCGCTGGCAACAGAGGTAAATGGCGAAGTGGTGTTAGAGCTTTATAAAGGCCATGTGAATGCTATTCAGAAAAAATCTGACAACAGCCTCTACTCGGAAGAGTTCGCCACCTTTGGTGAAGATGAAGTCTATGATCACAGCCATGCAGAAGGGTTTATCCGCCTATACTCTTTGCCATCACGTATTCGGGCATTAAGTAAAAAGAAATAAGGTGAGACCAATAAGAGTGATGTGACAAAAGGCATCACTCTATACATTTTTATCAAGCATGACTTTTAACAAAGACAAAATAGGATGTGATTATGGCACTTTGGGGTGGACGTTTTAGTCAGCAAGCTGATCAACGGTTTAAACAATTCAATGATTCACTGCGGTTTGACTATCGACTCGCACAACAAGATATCTTTGGTTCAGTAGCTTGGTCTAAAGCGTTAGTCACAGTAGGTGTCTTATCGCAGGATGAACAAGCTCAACTTGAACAGGCACTTTATGAACTGTCTGAGGAAGTAACAGCTAATCCCCATTCTATTTTACAAAGTGATGCGGAAGATATTCATAGTTGGGTAGAGAGTAAACTGATTGCCAAAGTGGGTGATTTAGGTAAGAAGTTGCACACTGGACGTAGCCGTAATGATCAGGTCGCGACAGATTTAAAATTGTGGTGTAAAGAAGAAGTCGCCCACTTACGTCAGGCTATTATTGAATTACAAAAGGCGTTAGTGGTAACCGCTGAGCAAAATCAACATGCTGTGATGCCCGGTTATACTCATTTACAACGTGCTCAACCCGTCACTTTTGCGCATTGGTGTTTAGCTTATAAAGAGATGTTAGCAAGAGATGAGAGTCGTTTAGCGGATGCATTAACGCGTTTAGATGTAAGTCCACTGGGTAGTGGCGCTTTGGCGGGTACCGCTTATGATATTGATCGTGAACAATTAGCTCAATGGTTGGGTTTTGCCAGTGCAACAAACAATAGTTTAGATAGCGTATCAGATAGAGATCATGTGTTAGAGCTATTATCTGCGGCCGCTATTGGTATGGTGCATCTTTCTCGTTTTGCTGAAGATTTGATTTTCTTTAATAGTGGGGAAGCAGGTTTTATTGAGCTTTCAGATAAAGTCACTTCTGGCTCTTCATTAATGCCACAGAAGAAAAATCCTGATGCATTAGAACTTATTCGTGGTAAGTGCGGGCGTGTACAAGGGGCATTAACCGCAATGATGATGACTCTAAAAGGGTTGCCTCTTGCTTATAATAAAGATATGCAAGAAGACAAAGAAGGGCTGTTTGATGCCGTTGATACTTGGTCTGATTGTTTGCATATGGCAACATTAGTGCTTGATGGGTTGCAGGTTCGCCGCCCTCGTTGTGAAGAGGCCGCAAAACAAGGTTATGCCAATGCGACAGAGCTTGCTGATTATTTAGTCGCAAAAGGGGTGCCATTTCGCCAAGCTCACCATATTGTCGGTGAAGTTGTTGTTAGTGCAATTGAGCAAGGTAAAGCGCTTGAAGAGTTGGCGCTATCTGAATTACAGAAGTTTAGTAGCAAAATTACCGTTGAAGTTTACGAGATCCTTTCATTGCAATCTTGTTTAGATAAACGATTAGCAAAAGGTGGGGTATCTCAACAGCAGGTTTCTTATGCCATTACTGAGGCCAAAAAACAGCTTAATATGGATGAGTAGTTTTATCCCATTGTATAACTGACAGATTATTCAAAAAAAGCAGGGTGGCTCATGAACTGCCCTGCTTTTTTATGGACGCTTACCGATAATAATAGTTTAATCAATTGATATATCACCATTTATTGATAAAAGATGAAAAAATCACGTTACAATAACGCACGATTGATAGAAAAATTTATCAGTTGTTATATTATCTATAGCTATTAACTATCAGTAATAAGTATGGGATCTGCAATGAATATCCGTGATTTGGAATATCTGGTGGCTCTAGCTGAGCATAAACATTTTCGCCGTGCGGCAGATTCTTGCCATGTGAGCCAGCCAACATTAAGTGGCCAAATTCGTAAACTTGAGGACGAATTAGGCGTTATGTTACTTGAAAGAACCAGTCGCAAAGTACTGTTTACCCAGCAGGGATTATTGCTAGTAGAGCAAGCGAAAACGGTATTACGTGAAGTGAAAGTGCTACAAGAAATGGCATCACTACAAGGTGAGAGTATGGCAGGGCCGTTACATATTGGGCTTATTCCTACTGTTGGACCTTATTTATTACCGCATATTATTCCCGAATTACATAGAAACTACCCTAAGTTAGAGATGTATCTTCACGAAGCACAAACCAATAGCTTATTAGCTCAGTTAGATAGCGGTAAACTCGACTGTGCTATTTTAGCCATGGTAAAAGAGAGTGCCCCTTTTATAGAAGTGCCTTTGTTTGAAGAGCCGATGAAATTAGCTATTTATGATGAGCATCCATGGCATGATCGCAAATCAGTGCCGATGGGGGACTTAGCAGGCCAACGTTTATTAATGTTAGAAGATGGGCATTGCTTACGTGATCAAGCTTTAGGTTTTTGTTTCCAAGCAGGGGCTAAAGAAGATACCCATTTTAGAGCAACTAGTTTAGAAACATTGCGTAATATGGTCGCTGCAGGAAGTGGTATTACACTTTTACCTGATTTAGCGGTACCTCAAGCACAAAAACGCGATGGCGTTTGCTATTTAGATTGTACTTCACCTAATCCATCACGTTCTATTATTTTGGCTTATCGCCCCGGATCGCCTTTGCGTAATCGTTATGAACAATTAGCAGAGACAATCCGTGATCATATGACCGCATTTTATGAGGCTAAGAAAGCAGCATCAAAATAAGCGATTTAAACCATTTAAAGCAGCAACACGATAGGCTTCCGCCATGGTTGGGTAGTTGAAGGTGGTATTAACGAAGTATTCGATAGTATTGCCTTCTCCTTTTTGCTCCATAATTGCTTGGCCGATATGAATTATTTCAGCAGCGCGCTCGCCAAAGCAGTGAATACCTAAAATTTGCTTGGTTTCACGGTGAAAAAGAATTTTTAAGCTACCGACATTCATACCTGCAATTTGGGCCCTAGCAAGATGCTTAAATTGTGAACGACCGACCTCATAGGGGATCTTCATTGCGGTGAGTTGCTGTTCCGTTTTACCCACAGAGCTGATTTCTGGAATGGTATAGATACCCGTTGGAATATCTTCAATTAAATGCGTTTCCGAGGTGCCTGTGGTAAGCGCAAGTGCCGCAATGCGCCCTTGATCATAAGCCGCAGAGGCTAAGCTTGGATAGCCAATCACATCACCTACTGCATAGATATGTTCACAACTGGTTTGATAATGCGCATTAACTGCCACTTGTCCACGGCTATCGGTTTTGATCCCAACATTTTCTAAACCAAGCGTATCGGTATTACCCGTTCTACCATTAGCATAAAGCAGACAATCGGCTTTGACTTTCTTACCGGATTTTAGATGAACAATAACGCCATCATCAACGCCTTCGATGGTGTCGTACTCTTCATTGTGTCGAATAACAATACCGTTATTCCAAAAATGGTAAGAGAGTGCATCTGACATTTCTTGATCAAGGAATGACAGTAGATGATCACGAGTATTAATTAAATCAACTTTTACTCTTAGACCTCTAAAAATAGAAGCGTATTCACAACCAATGACCCCAGCACCATAAATAATGACATGGCGAGGTTCATGCTCAAGGTCGAGTATGGTATCGCTGTTATAAATACGAGAGTGTGAGAAATCAACATCCGGTGGGCAATAAGGGCGAGAGCCTGTGGC
Source organism: Proteus mirabilis ATCC 29906 (assembly GCF_000160755.1). Lineage (GTDB taxonomy): Bacteria > Pseudomonadota > Gammaproteobacteria > Enterobacterales > Enterobacteriaceae > Proteus > Proteus mirabilis. The sequence goes on along the minus strand of NZ_GG668582.1, from coordinate 6,063 downwards.
AATAATAAAATTATCTGCACTGAGAATATCACAAGTACCATCAGGATAACGTACGCTAATTCTATGATCATCAATAAAAGCAGCTTCGCCTGAATACATCGTACAATGATTACGCTCGTAGAAGCCTTGACGCATTTTAGTCTGTTGACTGATTACCGTGCTGGCTTGGCGTAGTATTTGAGAAAAAGAGGAGTTGATCAGGCGAGATTGGTCGCTATAGAGCGGGTTTTGATTAAACTCGATAATACGACTGACCGCGTGGCGTAGAGCTTTTGAAGGGATAGTTCCCCAGTGAGTACAACCACCACCGACTTGATCATAACGTTCAATGACGGCGACGCGTTTTCCTTGTTTAACCAGCCCCATGGCCGCGCCTTCACCACCAGGACCTGAACCGATTACAATTGCATCGAAATGAGAATGTTGCATAGGAAGAGACCTGTTTTATACAAAACGACAACGACATATTAACATTAGAATGAATAATAGCCCAATTGACATTAGGGGCATTAGTCACACTTTATTTAGTTTTTTATCTGAATGTGTCGTTATGGATAACGGTACGTACTTATTTTCTGTAAAAATTTGATATATTGGTTATAAACCACATTTGGATTATCAGGATTGCTGTGAGTAATAATATTGGCATCAGAGCGAAACAAAAAGAAAAAACCCGCCGTTCTTTGATTGAAGCAGCTTTTAGCCAACTCAGTGCAGAACGTAGTTTTACTAGCCTAAGCTTACGAGAAGTGGCGCGAGAAGCGGGTATTGCACCTACCTCATTTTATCGTCATTTTAAAGATGTTGATGAGTTGGGGTTAACTATGGTCGATGAAAGTGGACTGATGCTACGTCAATTGATGCGACAAGCACGACAGCGTATTGCTAAAGGTGGAAGTGTGATCCGTACATCGGTTTCTACCTTTATGGAATTTATTGGTAATAATCCGAATGCTTTTCGATTATTGTTACGTGAACGCTCTGGCACATCTGCTGAATTTCGTGCCGCTGTCGCACGAGAGATCCAACATTTTATTGCAGAACTGGCAGACTATCTTGAGCAAGAAAGTAATATGCCACGTTATTTTACTGAAATGCAGGCTGAAGCGATGGTGACTATCGTATTTAGTGCAGGGGCAGAAGCATTAGATATTGATATTGAAAAACGCCAACAATTAGAAGAAAGATTAGTAATACAACTACGGATGATTGCCAAAGGCGCTTACTATTGGTATCGACGTGATTTAGAAACACCTCTACAAAATAACCCCGAAATAAAGAAAAAAATGCATCAGAAAGGAGATAAATGATGGAACAAAATCGCTGTGAAAAAAGCACACTATTACTTTCCGTAGTTATCGGTGTTGCTTTACATGGTAGTTACTCAACTTTATTTAACCCACTTACTGGACCTTGGTCTATTTTTCCACTGATTAGTTTAGTTCTAGCTGTTTACTGCTTATACCAACGTTATTTAAATCAACCAATGACTGATGGTATGCCTAAGTTAATTTTCTCATTCTTTTTATTAGGGCTATTTGGTTACAATGCATATTTAAAAACCTCTAACCCTGAAATGGGCTCTAACTTCTTCTCTTCTGTATGTATTGTGATTATTGCTCTATGGATTTATCGTCAAATTAAACAGCGTAAACGTCTACGTGAACAGGAAGAAGACGCTGAGAAAGCATCGCAAGCAGAGCAATATTAATTGTTATCAGCTTTTGGTTGTAAACACAGCGAGATTTTGACACCAGTAAGTGCACTTACTGGTGTTTTGTTTTTATTGGGGTTTTGGTGGTAATTTCTGCTATAACTTCTAAAACTAAAAGTTATCTTTTCTCTAATAACACACCACATTCCATATGATGGGTGTAAGGGAATTGGTCAAAAAGTGCTAACTTGCTGATTTTATGAGTTTTGATCAGCGTTTCTAAATTCTGGCACAGAGTCTGCGGATTACAAGAGATATATAAAATGCGCGAGTAATTCTTAACCAACTCAACAGTTTTCTCATCCAAACCACTGCGTGGTGGGTCAACAAAAATAGTTTCACATTGGTAATCTTGTAGATTAATCCCTTCTAAGCGTTTAAATTCCCTTACGCCATTCATTGCTTGAGTAAAATCTTCCGCTGACATACGAATAATTTTAACATTATCAATATGGTTCATCGCGATATTATATTGCGCTGCATGCACTGAAGGCTTCGCTATCTCAGTGGCTAGCACTCGCTTAAAATTACGTGCAAGGGCGAGAGAGAAATTGCCGTTACCGCAATAAAGCTCTAACAGATCACCGGTTGAGTTTTCAGTGACTGATAGTGCCCATTCCAACATCTTAATATTGACCTGTGCATTAGGTTGGGTAAAGCTATTTTCCACTTGACGATAGATCATCTGTTGACCAGCAACAGGTAATATTTCATCGACAAAATCATTATCGAGCATAATTTTAGTTTTATATGCACGGCCAATTAATTGCACATCAAACCCCTGAGCAATTAATGTTTGGCGTAATGCTGTCGCTTCTTGTTGCCAAGTCTCATCAATTTTTTTGTGATATAACAACGATACAATGATTTTATTGCTTAAGGTTGAAAGATAATCAATTTGAAATAATTTATGGCGCAGTGTTGGTTTATCTTTTATTTCTGCCAATAAAGCTACCATCATCTGATTAATCAGTTGGCTCGCCACTGGAAATTGGTCAACGCGGATACGCTGCTTAGTCTCTTGATCAAACATAATATGATACAGAGCGTCCTGCTCATGCCAGATGCGAAATTCTGCACGCATACGATAATGTTGTTCTGGTGATGAAAAAACTTCCACATTAGGCGCATTAAAAGGTGCCATCATCTTTTGTAGGCGTTCGGTCTTTTCATTCAGTTGAGACTGGTATGTTTGCGTTGGTAATGAATTTTGCATGGTATCTCGCCTTGTTTTTGGCAGTAATAAAGTTAAGCGAGCGAAATTGTAGAGATCCTCATGAAGATGTCCAGTATTCTTCATGTTCAATTTCTGGACTCAGTGAAGTTGGCATCGTAGCATAGCGATTCGGTCTCCGATATGGAGTGAAAAGGGAATCTGGTGCAAAGCCAGAACTGACGCGCAGCGGTAATAGGATCAAGGATAATAAAAGACACTGCAATGCACCAAAATCAGTGCTGTGGGAAGTCATTATCTTAAATGCTCAGAGTATTTAACCTAGAGTCCGAAGACCTGCCGAACATTTGTCGCATGTAAAATTAAGTACGCGTTTTATTTAATTTTGGCGGCATCCTGCTACTTATTTCTGTTGGATGCAGATTTCATGAATAATAAAAAAGTATTTTTTCTTTCAAGTGTTGCTTTAAGTGTTATGACGAGCAGTTTCAACCTATTTGCACAGGCTGATAATACATTGAGTGTGACTGCTAATCGTTTTCAACAACCTACCTCCTCTATTTTAGCGCCAGTGACTATTGTTGATCGTGAACAGATCGATCGCTGGCAGAGCAATAGTGTGCTTGATGTATTGCGTAGAATGCCAGGGATTGATGTAGCACAAAGTGGTGGTATAGGGCAGATGAGTTCAGTCTTTGTGCGAGGAACTGACTCAAGACATGTATTAATATTAATTGATGGTGTACGTACTAACCAAGCAGGGATTTCTGGCTCTTACGATATGAGTCAACTGCCTCTTTCTTTAGTACAACGTATTGAATATATAAGAGGCCCTCGTTCGGCTGTTTATGGCTCCGATGCGATTGGTGGGGTCATTAATTTTATAACGAAACGCCCAAATGATGGCTTAACGTTAAATGCAGGAATAGGAAGCCATGGATATCAAAATTACAATGGTTCAATACAACAAAAGGTAGGTGAGAGAACCACATTATCTGCGGCAGGTGGATATACTTATACTAAGGGAATACATGCAACGGATGATTCTGTCCCTGTTGCCGCCCCTTTTCATGACAGACATGGATTTATGAGTAAATCCTATTGGTTTGGTATCGACCATATTTTTAATGATAACTTTCAAGGCTACATGAAAGGGTATGGTTATGATAATCGTACTACTTATGTTGCATCTTATCCCGGTAATACAGATCAAAGTAAAACTTATAATCGTAATTATGAAGCGGGTATTAAGTTCAGTGGTGATTCCTATTTTAGTCAATTAATTACGGTGTATAGTCAAACTAAAGATTATAACTACATTTCAACAAATGGCCGTGATGGTAAGGGCTCTTCTGTAGATAATTCTAAACAATATAATGTCCAATGGGGGAACACCTTTTTAATTCCAAGTGGCATGATCAGCGCAGGAATGGATTGGCAAAGACAAACGATTGAAGCGAATTCAGCATCAGTACCTCATCAAAGAACAATTGATAATACTGGGCTATATCTCACATCTCAAAAACAACTTAGTTCAGTTATCGTCGAAGGCGCTATTCGTTCTGATCACCACGATGAATTTAACTGGCATACTACATGGCAAACCAGTGCAAGTTGGGAGTTCGTCGATAACTATCGAGTAATTGCTTCTTATGGTACGGCATTTAAGGCTCCTACATTGGGGCAACTTTATGCGGATAATCCTGCATGGAACACAAAAGGTAATCCCAACTTAAAACCAGAGAAAAGTAAGCAGTGGGAAGTGGGCGTTGAAGGGTTAACTCAAGGGATTGATTGGCGTTTATCTCTATATCAAAATGATATTGATAATCTGATTGCTTTTAGAGATAACACTTACATTAATTACAATAAAGCTAAAATAAAAGGTGCTGAATGGGTTGGTGAGATGGATACCGGATTATTACATCATCAATTAACATTGCAGTACCTTGATGCTAGAGATAGTGATAATAATCTATTAAGCAGAAGAGCAAAGCAACAGCTTAAGTATCAAGTAGATTGGAATATCGCAGATATAGATATTGGAATTAATTATCAATATATAGGAAAGCGCTATGATACGGACTTTAACCAATATCCTACGAAAAGAATAAAACTAGGTGGGGTAAGTCTTTGGGATTTAACTGCGTCATATCCTATTACATCTCATCTCTCAATTCGTGGTAGAATAGCCAACCTGTTTGATAAAGATTATGAGACAGCTTATGGCTATCGCACGCCAGGACGTGAATATTTCCTCACCGGAAGCTACAACTTCTGATGCACAATCTACCGCTAATCCCACTGTCTTAGTCTTTGACTCAGGGGTTGGCGGTTTATCTATTTATCGAGAGATCCGTGAAAAACTGCCGGATGCTCACTATATCTATGTTTTCGATAATGAAGCATTTCCTTATGGTGAGAAACCACAAGAGTTTATTATTGAGCGTGTCGTTCGTATCGTCAGTGCTGTCGCGCAACAGCATGAGTTAGCAGCGATTGTGATCGCTTGTAATACCGCAAGTACAGTAAGTCTGCCTGCTTTACGTGCTAAATTTACTGATATCCCCATTGTTGGTGTTGTTCCTGCGATTAAACCTGCAGCAAAACTTACCTGTAATGGTGTGGTCGGTCTATTAGCCACAAGAGCAACGGTTAAGCGACCTTATACTCATGAACTTATCGAACGCTTTGCGACAGAGTGTAAAGTGCATCTATTAGGTTCAGCAGAGCTGGTGGAGTTGGCTGAAAAAAAACTGCATGGCGAAAAGGTGTCATGCGATGAGCTACGTAGAATTTTAGCCCCTTGGCTTAAAATGAAAGAGCCACCAGATACGGTAGTATTAGGGTGTACCCATTTTCCTCTATTAGAAGAAGAGTTACTTTCTGTTTTGCCTGATGGTACTCGAATTATTGATTCTGGTGGTGCAATTGCAAGAAGAACTGCGTGGTTAGTTGTAAATCAAGATAAAATCAGAGGTTCAAAAGAAATTAGTTTTGCTTACTGTCTTAAAGAAGATGAGTATAGTGAATTATTAAAACCGGTTTTAGCCGATTTTGGCTTTAAAACGCTCAGAAAATTGGCGCTTTAAGTTAAATTTGTTGGAAAATTAAACGGTCGGTAAAAAAATCAAAAAAAAGTGTTGCCAGCTTCACAAAACTCCCTATAATGCGC
>NZ_GG668583.1:260890-288963 GCF_000160755.1 Proteus mirabilis ATCC 29906 | reverse complement strand
ATTTTGTTCTCTCAGTTGGTTCGCTTAGCGCCCTGTGCCGTGACAACGAGGACGCATTATAGGGAGTTTTCTGAGGCTGGCAATAGTTTTTTTAAGAAAAAAATTCGTTTGCTTAATTCCACAGCAAAACCCTTAGTTATACGCAGTTATCAACAATTTTATCCACAAGCCATCTTTTCCCACAAATTTAGCATGTCAAACGCAAACGTTTGCGTTATTATAATACCCAAATGAGTGAGATTGATTTTGTCTTCATCTTCTGAAATGTTAGTGGTGCAAACACAATTTCACTGTATCAACGTGACTTTTCATCACAATGACTACTGTTATACAAAAACCCAAGGGATAAAACTCATGCAACACCTTCGTCCTATCCGCCGTGCTCTTTTAAGTGTGTCTGATAAAGCAGGTATTTTAGAATTTGCGAAAGCGCTTGTAGAAAGAAATGTAGAACTTTTATCAACAGGGGGGACAGCGCGTCTATTAGCAGAAGCTGGCTTACCCGTTATAGAAGTCTCTGACTACACCGGTTTTCCAGAAATGATGGATGGTCGTGTAAAAACACTTCACCCTAAAGTACATGGTGGTATTTTAGGACGTCGTGGACAAGATGATACCATTATGGAGGAACATGATATTCGTCCTATCGACATGGTTGTTGTCAATCTTTATCCCTTTGCTAAAACAGTAGCTCGTCCCGATTGCTCATTAGCAGATGCTGTTGAGAATATTGATATTGGTGGTCCTACCATGGTTCGTTCCGCAGCAAAGAACCATAAAGACGTCACCATTGTGGTTAATAGCAATGACTATGAAAAAGTGATTGAAGAAATGGACAATCACCAAAACAGTCTGACTTTAGATACACGTTTTGATTTAGCCATTAAAGCCTTTGAGCATACCGCAGCTTATGACAGTATGATTGCGAACTACTTTGGCCAAAAAGTTGCACCTTATTATGGTGATACTTCACAACCATCAGGAACCTTCCCTCGTACCTTAAATCTTAACTATATAAAGAAACAAGATATGCGTTATGGTGAGAATGCTCATCAGCAAGCGGCTTTCTATATAGAAGAGAATATTGAAGAAGCCTCTATCGCAACAGCAAATCAATTACAAGGTAAAGCACTCTCTTATAACAATATTGCCGATACTGATGCTGCATTGGAATGCGTGAAATCATTTTCCGAACCAGCTTGTGTTATCGTGAAACATGCAAACCCTTGTGGCGTTGCTATTGCGGACACCCTCACACAAGCATATGACAATGCATTTAAAACTGATCCAACTTCTGCATTTGGCGGTATTATCGCTTTCAATAGAAGCTTAGATGCAAAAACAGCAAGTGCCGTTATAGAGCGTCAATTTGTCGAAGTCATTATCGCGCCTTCTATTAATGAAGATGCTCTACCTATTTTAGCAACCAAACCTAATGTTCGTGTATTAGCCTGTGGTGAATGGCAAGAAGCTAAACCTGCACTTGATTTCAAACGGGTTAACGGAGGCTTATTAGTACAAGATCGTGATTTAGGTATGGTTAAAGAAGAAAACCTAAGGGTTGTCACGCAACGCCAGCCTAGTGAACGAGAGTGGAAAGATGCGCTATTTTGCTGGAAAGTTGCAAAATTTGTGAAATCCAACGCAATTGTGTATGCCAAAAATGACATGACGATTGGCATCGGTGCGGGCCAAATGAGCCGTGTCTATTCTGCTAAAATAGCAGGGATTAAAGCGGCTGATGAAGGTTTAGAAGTAGCAGGTTGCGCCATGGCATCTGATGCATTCTTTCCCTTTAGAGATGGTATTGATGCGGCAGCTATGGCCGGTGTAACTTGTGTTATTCAGCCAGGTGGTTCTATTCGTGATGATGAAGTAATTGCTGCAGCTAATGAACACAATATCGCGATGATTTTTACTAACATGCGTCATTTCCGCCATTAATAAGGGATTGCTATGAAAATTTTAATCATTGGTAATGGTGGTCGTGAACATGCACTAGCTTGGAAAGCAGCGCAATCGCCTTTAGCAACCCAAGTGTTTGTTGCCCCCGGTAATGCAGGAACAGCATTAGAACATGGCGTACAAAACGTCGATATTAGTGCCACTGATATTGCCGCATTAGTTGCATTTGCCCAACAAAATCACATTGATTTAACCATTGTGGGGCCTGAGGCACCATTGGTAATTGGTGTAGTAGATGCGTTCAAACAAGCGGGACTGATGATTTTTGGCCCCACCAAAGGTGCGGCACAACTAGAAGGTTCGAAAGCATTTACAAAAGATTTTTTAGCCCGCCATCATATCCCAACAGCAGCTTATCAAAACTTTACTGAAATAGCGCCTGCACTTGAATATCTCCATAAAGTGGGCACACCTATTGTGATTAAAGCGGATGGCCTAGCTGCGGGTAAAGGTGTCATTGTTGCCATGACACATACCGAAGCAGAAAATGCGATAAAAGATATGTTAGCAGGTAATGCTTTTGGTGATGCAGGACACCGTATTATTATTGAAGAATTTCTTGATGGAGAAGAAGCCAGTTTTATTGTCATGGTGGATGGTGAAAATGTACTTCCGATGGCAACAAGTCAAGATCATAAGCGCGTCGGTGATGGTGACTCAGGCCCAAACACCGGCGGAATGGGAGCTTATTCTCCAGCACCGGTTGTTACTCCTGAAATCCACCAGCAAGTCATGGATAACATCATTTATCCAACTGTCAAAGGCATGGCTGCCGAAGGACATCGCTATCAAGGTTTTCTTTATGCAGGCTTAATGATTGATAAGCAAGGTATTGCCAAAGTCATTGAGTTTAACTGCCGTTTTGGCGATCCGGAAACGCAACCTATAATGATGCGCATGCAATCAGACTTAGTTGATCTCTGTTTAGCGGGTGCAAAAGGCGAACTAGCAGGTAAAGACTCCATTTGGGATCCCCGCCCCGCTTTAGGTGTTGTAATGGCCGCCGGTGGCTATCCTGATAACTACCGCCAAAATGATATTATTGAGGGACTAACAGCAACATCTTCTTCAACAGCTAAGGTATTTCAAGCAGGAACAAAATTAACGGTTCAAGGTGAAGTTGTTACAGCAGGAGGCCGAGTATTATGTGCAACTGCTTTAGGGGAAGATATCGAACAAGCTCAAAAGAATGCCTATGCTTTAGCCAAAAGTATTCACTGGTATGGCTGTTTCTATCGCCATGATATCGGCTATCGTGCCATTGCGCGTTTAAAAAAGTAAGTTAAAACAGCAAAAGGGAGTGATCACAAACTCTCTTTTGTTGGTTCCCATTTACAAAAATCGTGTTCTGCAACCATTAACAACTGGTTACCTTCGGGGGAATCCAGCCAAGCAACATAAGCGGGACGAGTTAGATGCTGTGTTCTACGTTTTAGCCAACGTTGTTCTGGTGCTTCAAATGATACATTCACTTTTTCACCCGCACATGTTGTCAATGTATCTTGATACCAGGTTCCTTGAACTAACTTTACCTGACCTATCGCCAATGCCTTACTGATCTCTCGTTCTCGACTGGCTGCAAATACCATTTTTAAACGTTCATCTTCTGTTAATGGGCGCTTTTGTCCTTGATACTCTTGTTGCATAAAGATAACTTCGCCACGTTTATTTAAACGTAAATGCCAAGAGGAAGGATGGGAGGGATTAACGATTTCACTGCGAATTTGCCATAATCTATTTTGGCGGTACTCATAAAAAGTGACAACAGTTTCAGGCTTTTGATAAAAGCTATAGACACTCATAATCACTTGAGGCTCTGATGTTTTGTTATTTAAACGCCAAAGCCGCACAACCCCTTCATCTGCAATATAGCCCGTTGCAGAAAATTCGGGTAGTTGTGGAGAAGAAGAGCAGGCGCTGAGCAAAAAAGAGAACCCTATTGCTAACAGCCCCTGTCGTCTCAACAAAAGGGGAGCAACTCCCCCTCTATTGTTCATTCCGTTCAAAGGAATTATTTTACTGCGTCTTTCAGTGCTTTACCGGCAGTAAATGCAGGAACGTTAGCTGCTGCAATTTTAATTTCTTTGCCAGTTTGAGGGTTACGACCAGTACGCTCTGCACGGTGATTCACTTTGAATGTACCGAAACCAACTAACTGGACAGAATCACCTTCTTTCAGAGCACCTGTTACTGAGTCGATAAACGCTTCAATAGCAGCTTTTGCCTGAGTTTTTGTCAGATCCGCTTTTTCAGCAACTGATTCGGTTAATTCAGCTTTGTTCATAAAATAGTCCTTAAAGTATGTTTTATCGTTTGAAAAACATCTGGTGAAAAAACTTAATTCATCTTTTTTAGAGAGTCAGTTAAGCAAAACACCTGAGCCACTTCTTTTCGTACCCAATGTAGAACATACACGGGGGTAATGTGAAGTCTTTAAACGTCGCTTTTCAAGCACTAAATCACGTTTTTCTGATTTAGTGCGTTAATTCTATACCGATATTGCTCATTCCAGATTCGCGCAGGTCTGTACGCAGACCTTTTATTAGTTCAATATCTCTTTCTTCGCACTCAACAAGTAGGCGATAAATTTCCCATTGAATATCGAACTCTTCAGTGACCGCAGCAAGAGATTTTAATTCTTCTTCAGACATTTCTCTTTCTGCTTGTGTCATTTCAAGTGTAGCAACAGTTCCAACCGAAATTTTGCTCACTTCAATAGCATGACTGAGTGACTCACCACTTAAACGAGAATGAATAAGCTCACTCAGTGCCACACAGGCGTCGATTGCAGGATAGACACCATAAATATCAAACTGAGATGCATCAGGAATAGCTTCTTCTAATTTCTCTAATTGAGAATCAAAATTCACCTTCGCATCTTTTACTGTTAAAGTTTCCCAAACTAGATCGAGAATACGACGATACAGGGTTGGATCAGTAAATCCTGTTTCGCGACAAAATACCTGATAATTTGGATACATTCTCTCACACAGGCACGCCATAAACGTTAAGTGTTGCCAACTTTCAAGCTTTTCTAAACGTAAATGGATTGGGTTCTTCAACATTAGTGATTACTCATTTTCTTAACTTAGCCGCAGTTTACCTGAAAATTGAAAATATCCACATATTTACCGCCGATTTAGAGCTTATTCTTATTCAATTGCTCAAATAATCGCCTATTTGAGGCAATACCATCGGCCCAACGAGTCGGTTCAGGTAATCGATATCCATTTATACAACGTTTTACCCACGCTAATGCACTCTCCATACTCACTTTATAGCCTGGAGAAATATATAAAGGTTTACATCTTTTTTTACTACGATAAATCCAACCTAACTGCTCATCCTTATCCATTAATTTTTCCGTACTTCCTACATCGTCGTCTAATTTTTTATCATCACCACATAAACGACTTTTTGCCACACCGATGGTTGGAATATCGGCTAAGAGCCCAAAATGACTTGCCACCCCTAACCGTCTAGGATGTGCGATCCCTTGACCATCAACAAAAACAAGTTGCGGTTTTTGCTTAATGCCCTGCCAAGCTTCTAATAACGCGGGACACTCACGGAATGAAAGGAGTCCGGGAATATAAGGTAGTAATGTTGCAATACGGGCTATTTGATATTCAACAATTTCAAAGGAGGGATAATGCATAATAACAATAGCGGCACGAGTGACCGCACCGCTATTTTCAAATCCGACATCAGCACCTGCAATATAAGTTGGTGCCATAAATTGGTCGGTTAAGATAATCTGTTGAGCTTTCTCTGTCTGCTCTTGACGTAATTGCTGAGTATTAATCATTATCCTGATGATAAGGCTTCGATAGACGGTGAACCGCATCAATAAATGCTCCAGCATGCGCTGGTGGAACATCTTGATGAATACCGTGCCCAAGATTAAAGACATGACCAGTACCTTTGCCAAAGCCAGCTAAAATCGTAGCGACTTCTTGTTCTATTCTTGCTGGTGGCGCATACAACATAGAAGGATCCATATTACCTTGTAAGGCAACCTTATCACCGACTCGACGGCGAGCATCTTCGATATCAATCGTCCAATCAAGTCCTAATGCATCACAACCTGTGGCTGCCATCGCTTCTAACCAACGCCCACCACCTTTAGTAAATAAGGTGACCGGAACTTTTCTGCCCTCATTTTCACGAATAAGACCATCAACAATCTTATGCATGTATTGTAATGAGAACAATTGATAATCGCGTCCTGTTAGCACACCTCCCCATGTATCGAAGATCATGATGGATTGTGCCCCTGCTTTAATCTGAGCATTCAAATAAAGGATAACGCTATCCGCCAGTTTATCCAGTAATAGATGCAGAGCTTGTGGCTCGCTATACATCATTTTTTTAATTTTTGTGAACGCCTTACTACTTCCACCTTCAATCATATAAGTAGCTAGTGTCCATGGACTACCTGAAAAACCAATTAATGGCACATTACCTTGCAATGCATGACGAATAGCACGTACCGCATTCATGACATAACCTAGTTCATCTTCCGGATCAGGAATAGGTAATTTTTTTATATCATCAAGGCTATTTATCGGTGTTTTAAAACGAGGACCTTCCCCTGTTTCAAAATACAGACCTAATCCCATCGCATCAGGGATAGTTAAAATATCAGAAAATAGGATAGCGGCATCTAAAGGAAAACGTCTTAAAGGCTGTAAGGTAACTTCGCATGCCAATTCGGTATTTTTGCACAATGAGATGAAGTCTCCCGCCTGTGCTCGTGTTTCCTTGTATTCAGGAAGGTATCTGCCTGCCTGACGCATCATCCAAACAGGGGTGACATCAACAGGTTGGCGCAACAGCGCACGTAAATAGCGGTCGTTTTTCAACTCACTCATGTCTAACTCCATTAATAGTAATAGGGCCGCAAAATAGCGTGTAGTGTAACATGTTGGAAAAATAACAGTTGGCAGACAACACCTTTATTTAGCTATTTTCTTCATCTTGTCTAATATTCGCTATCGTATCTTCTATTAAACGTCGCGCAATAGTATCAGAAGGTGGTATTTGTGGTAACTCATCATAGCGATACCATGCTGCACTGATTAATTCCGAAGGATCATGTCGTAACTCTCCCCCTGCATAATCGGCAAGAAAACCCATCATAAGAGAATGAGGGAAAGGCCATGGTTGTGAAGAAACATAACGAATATTGCGAATATGAATATGACTTTCTTCAAAAACTTCGCGAGCTACCGCATCTTCTAAGCTTTCCCCTACTTCAACAAAACCAGCTAAAACGGTGTAGAGTGGTGAATGTTTATGCCTAACATGGTGTGCTAATAGAATTTTATCTTTATTACGAATACCAACAATAATACAAGGTGCTATTTGTGGGTAATAACGCTCATGACAGTTATCACATAAACATGCCCATTCACTCTCACTATGGCGCATTTTAGCCCCACAATAGCCACAAAACCGATGAGAACGATAAAATTCAGCAAGTTGAACACCACGACCGACTAATTTAAATAACTTTTCATCTTGAGATGCGATAAGCCTTGGTGAACACATATCGCTTTCCATTTTGTCATAAATCAGCCAGACATTTTCTCCTTGCCATTCCCCAACAATTTTGGCTTGTTTACCCACAAGTCCCCAATCTGTTGCTAAACCAAATGGAAGTTCACCTTTAGGTAACCAAACTCGGCCACCTAGGCTGACTGTCCACCAGCCTTTTTCACCACCTGTTAGCGTATATAAATGCATAGTAATAATTCTATCTTAGTTAATGATATACAATAGAGGATACTCTCTTTCACAAGAGCCGCTCAATGAATTATGTCGCTACGCCAAAATTCATCTATACCTCCATGGTAAAAATATAAATTATATTTATAAATAAGGTTCACTCGAATGACAAATATAACGAAACATAAGATCGCTATTTTTGATTTAGATGAAACACTGTTAGCCGGAGATTCTAGCTGTTTATGGACAAATTACTTGTGGGAGAAAAAAAGAGTCACTGATCCTGCTTTTTTAGCTTTAGATAAACAAATGATCGCTGACTATTACGCAGAAAGGCTCAATATAAATAAGTACTTACACCAACATTTATCTTATTTTAATCAGCATAATATTGAAGAAATAAATCAATGGGTTACTGATTTTACTCATACCATAATCAAGCCATTGCTCTATCCTCAAGGCATTAATACTATAAACCTATACCGACAACAAAATATCCCCGTTATCATTATCTCTGCAACTATGTCTTTTCTGGTACATGCGATTGCAAAACAACTTAATGCTGATATTTCTATGGGCATTGATATGCAGATAAAAAATAATCATTATACAGGCCATATTGAGGGTATTCCTACCTTTAGAGAGGGTAAAGTCACTCGACTCAATCAGTGGAAAGAACAAAATAACATTAACAACTCTTATATTTATTTCTATACTGACTCAGCCAACGATCTCCCTTTATGCTATCAAGCAAATGAGGTTATCACCATTAACGCCGATGAAAGATTAAGCCAAATAGCAACAGAAAAAGAATGGCAACAGTGCTACTGGCAGTTAAATAAATAATCATTATCGGGCTTGTAGTTTTTAAGATCTTTAATATACTGTGGGCATTCTTGTCGGAGTGCCTAGTGTTTATAAGGCTATTTTTAACACAGGCTGAGACCGTTAATTCGGGATCCGCGGAACCTGATCGGGCTAATACCCGCGAAGGGAACAAGAGTCATTCGACCTTTAGATAGCTTCATTGTGTCTATTTTTTACACTCTTATCTGTCGATACTCCCTGCGACCTCCAGACAAGCATTTTTCTCAATATTCACCCGACAAGCCTTGTGCTTGATTGATATTTATTAGGAAATGCTATGTCCAAAAATCAAACTATCTCTATTAAAGATGTTTCGCCCACTGCGAATAAACAGCGCCCACGTAAAGAACAACGCGATGCAGCGCAATCCTTTATTAGCACTATTCAAGGTATTAATTTTCCCAATTCAAAACGTATTTACATCACTGGTACTCGTTCAGATATTCAAGTGCCAATGCGTGAGATCCAACTTGATAAGACCCTAATCGGTGGCTCAAAAGAAGATCCTATTTTTGAAGAGAATGAACCTATTCCAGTCTATGACACTTCAGGGCCTTATGGTGATCCAACTTCTCAACTTGACGTTAATCTTGGCTTAAAAAAAATTCGCCAACCATGGATTGATGCGCGTAATGATACCGAACCTCTTTCACACTTAAGTTCTGATTTCACTCAACAACGCCTTACTGATGCAGGATTAGAACATCTACGCTTTCCGTTAAAACCCAGCCCTAGAAAAGCGCTAAATAATAAGAGAGTGACGCAATTACATTACGCTCGCAAAGGTATTATTACGCCAGAAATGGAATTTATTGCCATTCGAGAAAATATGGGGCGAGAACGTATTCGTAGCGAAGTATTACGCCAACAACATGCCGGATTTAGCTTTGGTGCACATTTACCTGACAATATTACGCCTGAGTTTGTACGCCAAGAAGTTGCCGCCGGCCGTGCCATTATTCCTGCCAATATCAATCACCCAGAATCTGAGCCGATGATTATTGGCCGTAATTTCTTAGTTAAGGTGAATGCTAATATCGGCAACTCTTCGGTTACCTCATCTATCGAAGAAGAAGTAGAAAAACTGATTTGGTCAACACGTTGGGGGGCCGATACGGTAATGGATCTGTCAACTGGACGTTATATCCACGAAACACGTGAATGGATCATCCGTAATAGCCCAGTCCCTATTGGTACTGTTCCTATTTATCAAGCTCTCGAAAAAGTTAACGGTATTGCAGAAGATCTCACTTGGGAAATGTTCCGTGATACTTTATTAGAACAAGCGGAACAAGGGGTAGATTACTTCACTATCCATGCAGGTGTCCTATTACGCTATGTTCCTATGACCGCAAAACGTTTAACGGGCATTGTCTCTCGTGGTGGATCAATTATGGCGAAGTGGTGTTTATCACACCATAAAGAGAATTTCCTCTATACCCACTTCCGGGAGATTTGCGAAATCTGCACCGCTTATGATGTTTCATTATCATTAGGTGATGGTCTAAGACCTGGCTCTATCCAAGATGCTAACGATGAAGCACAGTTCGCTGAATTACATACCTTGGGTGAATTAACAAAGATTGCTTGGGAATATGATGTACAAGTCATGATTGAAGGCCCAGGTCATGTACCAATGCAGATGATACGTCGCAATATGACGGAAGAACTAGAGCATTGTCATGAAGCCCCCTTCTATACATTAGGCCCTCTAACAACTGATATAGCACCGGGCTACGATCATTTTACTTCCGGTATTGGCGCTGCAATGATTGGCTGGTTTGGCTGTGCCATGCTCTGTTATGTCACTCCGAAAGAGCATCTCGGACTCCCCAATAAAGAAGATGTGAAACAAGGTCTTATTACTTATAAAATCGCCGCCCATGCTGCTGATCTTGCCAAAGGACATCCCGGCGCGCAAATACGTGATAACGCCATGTCTAAAGCCCGTTTTGAGTTTCGATGGGAAGATCAATTTAATCTAGCACTTGATCCTGAAACTGCCCGTCAATATCACGATGAAACCTTACCTCAAGCATCGGGGAAAGTCGCTCACTTCTGCTCTATGTGTGGACCTAAATTCTGCTCAATGAAGATAACACAAGAAGTGCGTGATTATGCAGCAGGTATGGAGCAGATGTCGCAAGCCTTTAAAGCCCATGGTAGTGAGCTATACCACAGTGCAGAAATAGCCAGTTCCGAGGTAGCTGATAATGAACAGATCCTCTAATTCGGCTTTTGCCCCAACCGAAAAAAAGTTGGGCTTTACCCTGTTGTCGATTCTATTGAATGGGTTGAGCGCCTGTTGAAAATAGGTGTAACAACGATCCAATTACGCATCAAAGATAAACAGCCCAAAGATGTTGAACAAGATATAATCACTGCAATCAAATTAGGTCGTAAGTATAACGCAAGATTATTTATCAATGATTATTGGGAACTCGCCATTAAACATCACGCTTATGGTGTTCATCTTGGACAAGAAGATCTCGACATTGCCGATCTTGATGCTATTAAACAGTCAGGTTTATGCCTTGGTATTTCCACCCATAATGACACTGAACTACAAAGAGCAAAAAGGCTACTTCCCTCTTATATTGCTTTAGGGCATATATTTCCAACGACGACGAAAGATATGCCATCAAAGCCACAAGGTTTAAGAGCACTCAAACATCAAGTAGAACAAACTCATGATTTTCCAACCGTTGCTATTGGCGGGATCTCTCTAGAAAAAGTCTCTGATGTCGTAGCAACTGGCGTTGGTGGAGTTGCTTTAGTGAGTGCAATAACAAAGGCATCAGACTGGCAACAGGTAACACTTAAATTATTAGAATTAGTAGAGGGAAAACCATCATGCTAAATGATAATGATTTTATGCGTTATAGCCGACAAGTGATGTTAGAAGATATAGGCTTAGAAGGGCAAACCAAAATACAGCAAGCCAGAGTATTAATTATTGGCTTAGGTGGGTTAGGCTCTCCAGCATCACTTTATCTAGCAGGGGCTGGAGTGGGTGAACTTATTTTAGTCGATGATGATAATTTGCATGTCTCGAATTTACAGCGTCAAATTCTCTATCGCACTCAAGATATCCCAGATGCAAAATCAGACATCGCCAAACAGGCTCTACTTGCCTTAAATCCTGACATTAAAATCACCACCTATAAACAACGTGTTAATGATGATTTTCTCTCTACGTTGCTTCAAAACATCGATTTAGTTTTAGATTGCACTGATAACATGAGTACTCGCCAAGCAATCAATCGTATCTGTGTTAAACAACAAATACCGCTTATTAGTGGCAGTGCCGTTGGATTTAGTGGTCAGCTGATCGTGTTTGAGCCCCCTTTTATTCATGGTTGTTACCACTGTCTCTATCCTGATAACAAAGAGCCACAACGCAATTGCCAAACAGCTGGAATTCTAGGCCCCGTTGTAGGGGTCATTGGTACTCTGCAGGCACTTGAAGCAATTAAGTTACTTGCAGGTTTACCAAGTACGTTAAGTGGAAAACTACGTCTGTTCGATGGTAGAAAACAAAATTGGAGCACCTTGCGCTTAACACCATCAAAAAACTGTCCTGTTTGTCGAGGGTTAGCATGAATATTACCGTAAATGACGAACGTTATTCTCTGGATATGCCTGTCACGATAAGCCAGCTCCTTATTGAGTTAAAACAACCTTCTATGGGGATGGCACTCGCTATCAACGACATCATTATTCCCCGTGAAAACTGGAATACACAAATGATCAATGAGGGTGACACAATTCTTCTCTTTCAAGCAATTGCGGGAGGCTGATATGTTGAAAATTGCTGATACTACATTCACATCAAGGTTATTTACTGGTACAGGTAAATTTGCGACACCAACACTCATGGCTGAAGCCATTAAAGCCTCTGGTAGCCAATTAGTGACAATGGCAATGAAGCGTGTTGATTTAAAAAATGGCAATGATGATCTAATCGCCCCTCTTAAATCATTAGGGGTAAAATTATTACCTAATACTTCTGGTGCAAAAACAGCACAAGAAGCCGTTTTTGCTGCACGATTAGCAAAAGAGGCCTTTGATACCCATTGGATCAAATTAGAAATTCATCCTGATACCAAATACCTACTTCCTGATCCAATAGAAACACTTAAAGCGGCTGAACTTCTCGTTAAAGAAGGTTTTGTGGTTTTACCCTATTGCAGTGCTGATCCGGTATTATGCCGTCGTTTAGAAGAGGTAGGATGCGCAGCTGTAATGCCGTTAGGTTCACCTATTGGTTCCAATCAAGGTTTACAAACTCGCGATTTTTTGCGGATTATTATTGAACAAACCTCAATACCCGTTGTTGTTGACGCTGGTATTGGCGCACCAAGCCATGCTCTTGAAGCTTTAGAATTGGGTGCAGATGCTGTACTCGTCAACACCGCCATAGCCGTAGCTAAAAATCCAGTTTTAATGGCTCAAGCTTTTAAAGCTGCAATTGATGCTGGAGAGCTTGCTCGACAATCTGGACTGGCTGTACCGACTGCAATAACACATATGCAAGCACAAGCCTCTAGCCCATTAACCCAATATTTAGAGGCTTTCTAATGAAAACATTTTCTGATTATTGGCAACAATTAGATTGGGATGACATCACGTTAAGACTGAATAGTAAAACTTGTGAAGATGTTGAAACTGCTTTATCTCATCATACTTTAACTCTTGATGATTTTATGGCGCTGATCTCCCCTGCTGGCCGACATTATTTAGAGCCAATGGCACAACGCGCCCAGCAACTAACTCGACAACGTTTTGGTAATGTTGTCGGTTTATATGTTCCACTGTACCTCTCTAATTTATGTGCTAATGATTGCACTTATTGTGGTTTTTCAATGAGTAATGCCATCAAGCGCAAAACATTAAATGAAAACGAAATCCTTGCTGAATGTCATAGCATTCGGCAATTAGGTTTTGATAGCCTGCTACTCGTTACAGGAGAGCATCAAAGAAAAGTTGGTATGGATTATTTCCGTCAATATATACCGCTTATTCGCCAGCAGTTCAGTTTATTAATGATGGAAGTACAACCTCTGGCGACAAATGAGTACGCTGAATTAAAAACGCTCGGTATTGATGGTGTAATGGTTTATCAAGAAACCTATCATGAACCCACTTATCAGTTGCATCATCTAAGAGGAAAAAAACAAGATTTTCATTGGCGGTTACAAACCCCTGATAGATTAGGGCAAGCCGGCATTGATAAAATTGGTTTAGGTGCACTAATTGGTTTATCTGACAGATGGCGTACCGATTGTTATATGGTGGCTGAGCATCTGCTATTTTTACAAAAACGTTACTGGAAAAGTCGTTACTCTATCTCCTTTCCTCGTCTACGCCCATGTGCTGGTGGGCTTAATCCTGCATCGGTAATGAGTGAAGCAGAATTAGTTCAGTTGATTTGTGCTTTTCGTATTTTAGCCCCCGATGTTGAGCTTTCCCTTTCAACACGTGAATCGCCTTACTTTCGCGATAATACAGTACCTTTAGCCATCAATAATATCAGCGCTGGCTCTAAAACTCAGCCCGGTGGTTATTCTGATAGTCATGAGGAGTTAGAGCAATTTTCACCTAATGATAATCGTCATGTCAGTGATGTAATTAATGCCCTCAAAACACGAGGATTACAGCCTGTATGGAAAGATTGGGATAACTATTTAGGTCGTTAATAGAGATAAAATAATACCGCGTTTTAATTTATTTTTTTAATAAATATAATCGCGGTTTTATTACATAACACATAGTAATAAATAATTAAAAATAATATCAATACGTTAGATATAACAATAAATTTTTCTTAAAAAGATTAAGTTAACTAACTATTTCATTAAGTTAAAAGCAATATTTTAAGTTCTTGTATACTTAAACCAGTTATTCGTTCAATAAATTCCAACTCAACATTTTCTTTTAATAAGTTTTTTGCTAATTGTATTTGTACTATCTTTTTACCTATTTCTATACCTTCGTTTTTACCTATCTCTATACCTTCGTTTTTACCTATCTCTATACCTTCATTTTTACCTATCTCTATCCCCTCCATTTTTCCTAATTTAAATCCTTTATTTTCTAACCGCCATGCAATATTCATAATCGTCTCTCTATGGTTATCTACTTGTTCAGCTATCTTATTTATGATGGATTCAAAATCCGCCGCATCCATAATTGAGAATAAATATTGTACAACAGCGATAGTGTCTTCATCACTGCAGTTTTTCTGATTTATCGCTTTTGAGAGAAGCATCGCTAACTTATCAAGATCATCGCAACTGTTCACATGTTTCATTGCAATTTCCATTACAGCGGCTTTTCTATGTGTTAATAAAATTTCATCATCAATTGAATTCAAATCAATTAATGCAAAATTATTAAGATAGAGTTGATTTGCCAATGTAGAAAGCGGAAAACAATCTAACCAATTGACAGAAAAAGGATAAGGTTTGCGTTTGCCATGATAAAACAAGATAGGAACAACCAACGGCAAAGATGTGTAACCTTGCTGTAGATGCTGATTCATAGTGCAAAACGCATAGTGCATCATACGCCAAGCGATCATTTTATCTGGTCGAGATTGGTGCTCAATTAAGAAATAAATTGAGATATTCCCCTTTTTGGTTTTCACTGAGTAGAGAATATCTGACATACGAGAACGTAATTTAATATCGATAAAAGAGGAATTTTGTAGCTTTAAAGTTGAAAAATCACAATAGCTTTTTAATTCGTCTGATAAATGGATAAAAAAGAAATCCTTAGCATTACTAATATTCATCATGAAGCGTTTGAATGCAGCATCATGAGAAGAAATTAAAAGAGGTTTATTCATCGCTGACTCCGTGCTAAATGTGGACCGCCAGCTTACAGAAAAAAATGACCTTTTACTTAGTAAAAAATCATCATAAATATCTGAAAAATATAAACTTAATTATTTAACTTACCTATGCAAGTATAAAAAAGAGCAAAAAAATACCCTCGATAACTATCGAGGGTATTTATATTTAAAACTAATGCAGTATCAATTAGTTATTTGATGAACCGCCGAAACCTGCATTCAGCAATTCTGCTAAGTTAGCAGAAGCTTCATCTGCACTGATTGTTGCTTCAGTTTCATCCGTTGGCAGTTGTTGTTGACGACGTTGGATACGATCCTGATGGTACGCAAAACCAGTACCTGCAGGGATCAGACGACCCACAATAACGTTTTCTTTTAAACCACGTAATTCGTCACGTTTACCTGCAACAGCAGCTTCAGTCAGTACGCGTGTTGTTTCTTGGAACGATGCCGCAGAGATGAAAGACTCAGTAGCCAGTGATGCTTTCGTAATACCTAATAGGTCACGAGAGTATGTTGCTGGTACTTTACCTTCTTCCTCTAAAATACGGTTCGAAACTTTAACACGAGCGTATTCAACTTGTTCACCTTCAAGGAATTCAGAACTACCGGCATTTTCGATAGTCACTTTACGTAGCATCTGACGAACGATAACTTCGATGTGTTTATCGTTAATCTTAACCCCTTGTAAACGGTAAACTTCCTGTACTTCATTAGTGATATAGCGAGTAACCGCATGAACACCACGTAAGCGCAGAATGTCATGTGGTGATTCTGGACCATCGGAGATAACATCACCGCGTTCCACAACCTCACCTTCAAATACGTTAAGTTGACGCCATTTAGGGATCATCTCTTCGTATGCATCGCTGCCATCTAATGGAGAAATAACTAAGCGACGTTTACCTTTCGTTTCTTTACCGAAAGAAACAATACCGCTGATTTCAGCAAGGATTGCAGGCTCTTTCGGACGACGAGCTTCAAACAAGTCAGCAACGCGTGGTAGACCACCGGTAATATCTTTAGTACCACCAGATTCTTGAGGAATACGTGCTAACGTATCACCCGCATTAATAGCAACACCATCATCTAATTGAACGATAGCTTTACCTGGCAGGAAGTACTGTGCCGGCATATCTGTATTCGGGATTAATACATCATTACCTTGTGCATCGGTGATGCGCAATGCTGGACGTAAATCTTTACCGCTACCAGTACGCTCTGCAGTATCCAGAACAACCAGTGAAGAAAGACCGGTTAATTCATCCGTTTGACGAGTAATGGTTTGACCATCAACCATATCAGCAAAACGGATAATACCAGAAACCTCACTCACCACAGGCATGGTATGTGGATCCCAGTTAGCAACTGTTTCGCCACCGTTGACAGCTTCGCCATCACCTTTCGATAATTGAGCACCGTAAGGTACTTTATAGCTTTCTTTCGTACGACCGAATTCGTCAATCAGACGTAATTCTGTATTACGAGAAGTAATCACTAACTTACCAGCAGTGTTGGTGATAAATTTCGCATTGATCAATTTCAGAGTACCTTTATTACGTACCTGAATGCTTGATTCTGCTGCCGCACGGGATGCCGCACCACCGATGTGGAACGTACGCATCGTTAACTGTGTACCAGGCTCACCGATTGACTGTGCTGCGATAACACCGATAGCTTCACCTTTGTTGATGATATGACCACGAGCAAGGTCACGACCATAACATTTAGCACATACACCAAAGTCTGTGTCACAGGTTACAACTGAACGAACTTTAACGCTGTCTACTGAGTTTTCTTCTAACAGATCACACAGTTTTTCGTTTAACAGCGTATTACGTGGAACAAGGATATCTGCAGTACCTGGTTTCAGGATATCTTCTGCCGTTACCCGTCCTAATACACGCTCACGCAGTGGCTCTTTAACATCTCCACCTTCAATGACCGGAGTCATCATTACACCTTCGGTTGTACCACAGTCGCTTTCTGTTACGACAAGGTCTTGTGCAACGTCAACTAAACGACGAGTCAAGTAACCGGAGTTTGCTGTTTTCAGTGCGGTATCCGCCAAACCTTTACGAGCACCGTGGGTTGAGATGAAGTACTGGAGTACGTTCAGACCTTCACGGAAGTTCGCAGTGATTGGGGTTTCGATAATGGAGCCATCTGGCTTAGCCATCAGACCACGCATACCCGCTAACTGACGGATCTGAGCTGCAGAACCACGAGCACCGGAGTCAGCCATCATAAAGATGCTGTTGAAGGAAACTTGTTGTTCTTCTTCACCATCACGGTTGATCACAGTTTCTGTAGACAGATTTTCCATCATCGCTTTAGCGACGCGTTCATTCGCAGCAGCCCAAATATCGATGACTTTGTTGTAACGTTCACCCGCTGTTACCAGACCGGATTGGAACTGTTCCTGAATTTCTGCAACTTCTGCTTCTGCCTCGGCAATGATCTCTGCTTTTTTCGCAGGGATAACCATGTCATCGATACCTACTGAAGCACCAGAACGTGCTGCGTAAGCAAAACCGGTATACATGATTTGGTCAGCAAAAATAACTGTTGGCTTTAAGCCCATTACGCGGTAGCAGGTATTCAGCATTTTAGAAATAGCTTTTTTACCTAATGGTTGGTTAACCAGTGCGTAAGGTAGGCCTTTTGGTACAATCATCCATAAAATAGCACGACCAACTGTAGTGTCTTTTAAGCTAGTTTCAGTGGTGATATTACCTTCGCCATCTTTGATCTCTTCAGTGATACGTACTTTAACACGCGCGTGTAAAGAGGCTAAACCTGCGCGATAAACGCGTTCAGCTTCTTTTGGACCACTTAACACCATGCCTTCACCTTTGGCATTGATGCAATCACGAGTCATGTAGTAAAGACCTAATACCACGTCCTGTGAAGGAACGATAATTGGGTCACCACTTGCTGGAGACAGAATATTGTTAGTTGACATCATCAACGCGCGAGCTTCTAACTGCGCTTCTAATGTCAATGGAACGTGAACCGCCATTTGGTCACCATCGAAGTCGGCGTTATATGCCGCACAAACGAGTGGGTGTAACTGAATAGCTTTACCTTCAATCAGGATTGGTTCAAACGCCTGTATACCTAAACGGTGAAGTGTCGGTGCACGGTTTAGCATAACTGGGTGTTCACGGATAACTTCATCTAAGATATCCCAAACTACCGCTTCTTCACGCTCAACCATTTTTTTAGCGGCTTTAATTGTTGTCGCTAAACCACGGGTTTCCAGTTTTCCGTAAATAAATGGTTTGAATAATTCAAGTGCCATTTTTTTCGGCAGACCACACTGATGCAGACGCAGGTATGGACCAACGGTGATTACAGAACGACCAGAATAGTCAACACGTTTACCTAACAGGTTTTGACGGAAACGACCTTGTTTACCTTTGATCATATCAGCCAAAGATTTCAGAGGACGTTTGTTAGAGCCTGTAATTGCACGACCGCGACGACCGTTATCTAATAACGCATCAACAGACTCTTGTAACATACGTTTTTCGTTACGTACGATAATGTCTGGAGCTGCTAAATCTAGCAGGCGTTTTAAACGGTTATTACGGTTGATAACGCGACGATATAAATCGTTCAAGTCAGAAGTCGCAAAACGACCACCATCAAGTGGAACCAGTGGACGTAAGTCTGGTGGTAACACTGGCAGTACAGTTAAGATCATCCACTCAGGTTTATTGCCTGATTGCATGAATGCTTCAAGTAACTTGATACGTTTAGTCAGTTTCTTACGTTTAGTTTCAGAGTTAGTCTCATTTAACTCTTCACGCAGCGTTTCACACTCTTGTTCCAGATCCATGCTCTGTAACAAGTTCTGAACAGCCTCAGCACCCATCTTCGCGTCAAATTCATCACCGAATTCTTCTAATGCATCAAGGTATTGCTCTTCTGTTAAGATTTGGCCACGTTCAAGGCTGGTCATACCGCCTTCAACAACAACATAAGATTCAAAATACAGTACACGTTCAATATCGCGCAGTGGCATATCCAACAGCAGACCGATACGGGACGGCAGTGATTTCAAGAACCAGATGTGCGCCACTGGAGAAGCTAATTCGATGTGACCCATACGTTCACGACGAACTTTAGTTTGTGTGACTTCAACGCCACACTTCTCACAAATAACACCACGGTGTTTTAAACGTTTGTATTTACCACACAAACATTCGTAATCTTTTACTGGTCCGAAAATACGGGCACAGAAAAGGCCGTCACGTTCTGGTTTGAACGTACGGTAGTTAATTGTTTCTGGCTTTTTAACTTCACCAAATGACCATGAACGGATCATATCAGGTGATGCCAGAGCAATTTTGATCGCATCAAACTCTTCGGTCTTGGTTTGCGCTTTCAGAAACTTTAATAAGTCTTTCACGAAATGGCTCCTGTCGGAGTTAGACCTGCCAGGCAAATGACCCCTGTCATTCACCCCTTTAAACCAGTGTAGTCACTGTTTAGCAGACTGCCATATTTAGCAGTCTGCTTTCATGGAATACGTTATTCGTCTTCCAATTCGATGTTGATACCCAGTGAACGGATCTCTTTCAACAATACGTTGAACGACTCAGGCATACCTGGTTCCATCTGATGGTTACCATCAACAATGTTTTTGTACATTTTGGTACGACCGTTAACGTCATCCGACTTAACAGTAAGCATTTCTTGTAGCGTGTAAGCCGCACCGTATGCTTCCAGTGCCCATACTTCCATCTCCCCGAAACGCTGTCCACCAAACTGTGCTTTACCACCAAGAGGTTGCTGAGTAACTAAGCTGTACGAACCGGTAGAACGGGCGTGCATCTTGTCATCAACTAAGTGGTTCAGTTTCAGCATGTACATGTAACCTACAGTTACTGGACGTTCGAATTGTTCACCTGTACGACCATCGAAAAGTGTAATCTGACCAGAAGTTGGAAGATCTGCTAATTTCAGCATCTCTTTAATTTCCATCTCTTCTGCACCATCGAACACAGGTGTTGCAGTTGGCATACCTTTTTTCAGGTTCTCAGCCAAACGTAACACTTCTTCATCACTGAAGGTGTCCAAATCAACTTTCTGACGAGGTGCCATACCCAGATCATAAGCTTTCTGGATAAATTCACGTAACTTAGCCACTTCTTGTTGCTGTTTCAGCATCGCATTGATTTTATCACCGATACCTTTAGCAGCCATACCCAAGTGAGTTTCAAGGATCTGACCAATGTTCATACGTGATGGTACACCCAGTGGGTTCAGTACGAGGTCAACAGGATTACCGTTTTCATCGTATGGCATGTCTTCAATTGGGTTAATCTTAGAGATAACACCCTTGTTACCATGACGACCCGCCATCTTATCACCAGGTTGGATCTGACGTTTAACAGCCAGATAAACCTTAACAATCTTCAATACACCCGGTGCTAAATCATCACCTTGAGTGATCTTACGACGCTTAGCTTCCAGTTTCTTCGCGAATTCAGCTTTCAGTTCATCATACTGTTCAGCTAATTGTTCTAACTGGTTTTGCTTCTCTTCATCAGCAAGACCCAGTTCTAACCAACGTTCACGAGGTAGTTTATCTAATTTGTCAGCTTCAATACCGCCGGCAATCAGAACGCCACGAATACGTGCAAAAAGACCCGCTTCAAAGATACGTAACTCTTCTGTTAAGTCTTTTTTAACTTCACGTAATTGCGATTCTTCGATTTCTAATGCACGTTTGTCTTTTTCTACGCCATCACGGGTGAAGACTTGTACATCAATAACTGTACCAGACACACCGTTAGGAACACGCAGAGAAGAATCTTTAACATCAGATGCTTTTTCACCGAAGATAGCACGTAGCAGTTTCTCTTCTGGAGTCAGTTGAGTTTCACCTTTCGGTGTTACTTTACCTACCAGAATATCACCACCTTTCACTTCAGCACCGATATAAACGATACCTGATTCATCCAGTTTAGATAACGCAGCTTCACCAACATTAGGAATATCTGCAGTGATCTCTTCAGGCCCTAACTTAGTATCACGAGACACACAAGCAAGTTCTTGAATATGGATAGTTGTGAAACGGTCTTCTTGAACAACACGCTCAGATACAAGGATGGAGTCCTCGTAGTTATAACCATTCCATGGCATAAATGCCACGCGCATGTTTTGACCTAATGCAAGTTCACCAAGGTCTGTTGATGGACCATCGGCAAGTACATCACCACGTTCAACAGGTTCACCTAAAGAAACACAAGGTGTTTGGTTAATACATGTGTTTTGGTTAGAGCGGGTATATTTAGTTAAGCTGTAAATATCAATGCCTGCTTCACCAGCATAAGTCTCATCTTCGTTTACTTTGATAACGATACGAGAAGCATCAACATACTGAACAGTACCACCACGTTTTGCTACCGCAGTAACACCGGAGTCAACCGCTACAGCACGTTCCATACCTGTACCTACCAGTGGTTTATCACCACGAAGTGTAGGAACAGCCTGACGTTGCATGTTCGCCCCCATCAATGCACGGTTGGCGTCATCGTGTTCAAGGAATGGGATCAGTGAAGCACCGACAGAAACAACCTGTTGAGTTGAAACGTCCATGTACTGAACTTGATCACGACTAAATAAACTTGACTCACCTTTATGACGGCAAGTTACTAATTCTTCTACGAAGTGGCCATCATCATCTAATACGGAGTTCGCCTGAGCAATGATGAAGTTACCTTCTTCAATTGCAGACAGATAGTGGATTTCATCTGTTACAGCGTTGTTTTCTACAACACGGTAAGGCGTTTCTAAGAATCCGTACTCGTTAGTCTGTGCATAAACAGATAATGAGTTAATCAGACCGATATTTGGACCTTCAGGTGTTTCGATTGGACACACACGACCATAGTGAGTTGGGTGTACGTCTCGAACTTCGAAGCCTGCACGTTCACGAGTCAGACCACCAGGGCCTAATGCAGAAATACGACGTTTATGGGTAATTTCTGACAGCGGGTTATTCTGATCCATAAACTGCGATAACTGGCTAGAGCCAAAGAACTCTTTAACTGCAGCAGAAATCGGTTTTGCGTTGATCATATCTTGTGGCATTAATGCATCAAGATCACCTAAAGATAGACGCTCTTTAACTGCACGTTCAACACGCACCAGACCAACACGGAATTGGTTTTCAGCCATTTCGCCAACAGAACGAATACGACGGTTACCTAAGTGGTCGATATCATCCACTTCACCTTTACCATTACGGATATCAATCAGTTTTTTCATCACTTCAATGATATCTTCTTGGCTTAAGATGCCAGAACCTTCAACTTCTTCGCGACCTAAAGAGCGGTTGAACTTCATGCGACCAACCGCAGAGAGATCATAACGATCTTCTGAGAAGAATAAGTTCTCAAATAAGTTTTCTGCCGCTTCGCGAGTTGGTGGTTCACCAGGACGCATCATGCGATAGATTTCAACTAATGCGCTTAAACGATCGTTGGTAGGATCGACGCGGATAGTTTCTGAAATATAAGCACCATGATCTAAATCGTTGGTAAACAGTGTTTCGATGGTTTTATGACCAGCTTGACTTAAGCGAGCTAACACATCTAAAGAGATTTCCATGTTAGCAGCACAAATCAATTCACCTGTCGCTTCATCAATATAGTCACGAGCCACTACTTTACCTGCGATGTATTCAACAGGTACTTCGATGCGCTCAATTTGTTCTTTTTCTAACTGACGAATATGACGAGCAGTAATACGGCGACCTTTTTCGACATAAACTTTGCCGTTTGCTTCAATATCAAATGAAGCTGTTTCACCACGCAGACGCTCAGGAACTAACGTCATCATCAGTTTATTATTACTGATTTCAAACGTTGTTTTCTCGAAGAACAGATTTAAGATGTCTTCGGTGCTGTAGTTCATTGCGCGTAAAATGATAGTCGCTGGTAATTTACGACGACGGTCAATACGGACAAAAAGATTATCTTTAGGGTCGAATTCGAAGTCTAACCATGAACCACGATAAGGAATAATACGTGCGTTATACAGTACTTTACCTGAAGAGTGCGTTTTACCTTTATCGCTATCAAAGAACACACCAGGGCTACGATGTAACTGGGAAACAATAACACGCTCAGTACCATTGATAACAAAAGTACCATTATCGGTCATTAATGGGATTTCACCCATATAGACTTCTTGTTCTTTGATGTCTTTAACGGTGCCTTCTGGGGCTTCACGTTCATAAATGACCAGACGCAGTTTTACACGTAATGGTGCAGAATAAGTTACACCACGGATCTGACATTCTTTAACATCAAAAACAGGCTCGCCAAGGCGGTAGCTGACATATTGCAGTTCAGCATTGCCGCTGTAGCTTTGGATTGGAAATACGGAACGGAAAGCCGCTTCCAGCCCATTTTGACCATCAGGATCTTGCTCGATAAACTTCTGGAACGAGTCAAGTTGGATAGAAAGGAGATAGGGAACATCCAGAACTTGTGGACGTTTACCAAAATCCTTACGAATACGTTTTTTCTCGGTATAGGAGTAAACCATAGGGTTCCTCAGCTCGCTGAAAAGTGACCCACTCTGCCTGCCCTTGTTATTAAGGGTGACACGACATTCATCTAACACTGTTTTTTTGTAGGTAGGAAAATAGAATTTTCCATAATACTTATTGCTATTACTCTTAAATCATTTCATTGCATTGCGCACACTACCGAGCTTTTGGAAAAACGTGGATCGTAGTGGCTAACACAGTATATTAAGTCGTCAATAGCAAAAAATATTGAGGTAAAGAGGAAGCCAAAAAAGTGTGAAAAAGCTACTCTTACCTTACAGCGCAAAAAGGCTGGTGACCAAAAAATCACCAGCCATCAGCCGTTAGGCTGCTCTCTGGGAAGTTAAATTACTTAACTTCAACCTCAGCACCTGCTTCTTCCAGAGCTTTCTTCAGAGCTTCAGCATCATCTTTGCTTACGCCTTCTTTCAGAGCTGCTGGAGCAGATTCTACTAAGTCTTTAGCTTCTTTCAGACCAAGACCGGTAGCGCCACGTACTGCTTTGATTACTGCTACTTTGTTACCGCCGATACCTTTCAGGATAACGTCGAATTCAGTTTTTTCTTCAGCAGCTTCTGCTGGACCCGCAGCAACAGCAACAGCTGCAGCAGCAGATACACCGAATTTTTCTTCCATCATAGTGATCAGTTCAACAACGTCCATTACAGACATTTCAGCAACTGCATTTAAGATATCGTCTTTAGAGATAGACATAACAATTGTTCCTAAAATTCAGAAAAAGTTTATACGTAGTAAAGCAACGAAGGAAATTGGCTATTAAGCAGCTTCTTTCTGATCGCGCAGTGCAGCCAGAGTACGAACCAGTTTGCCGGCAGCGGCTTCTTTCATGGTTGACATCAGGCGTGCGATTGCTTCTTCGTAAGTTGGTAGTGTAGCCAGGCGATCAATGTTTGAACCTGGGATAAACTCACCTTCAAAGGCAGCCGCTTTAATCTCGAATGCTGGGTTCGCTTTCGCGAAATCTTTGAACAGACGAGCTGCAGCGCCCGGGTGTTCAGAAGAGAAAGCAATCAAGGTAGGACCAACAAATGCGTCTTTCAGCACTTCATAAGAAGTACCTTCAACAGCGCGACGTAGCAATGTGTTACGTACTACACGTACAGTAACACCAGCTTCACGACATGCTTTACGCAGTTCAGTCATTTTATCTACAGTTACACCACGGGAATCCGCAACAACTGCAGACAGCGCGCCTTTGGCAACTTCGCTGACTTCAGCAACAATCGCTTGTTTGTCTTGAAGATTTAGTGCCATTAGCTTCTTGCTCCTGGATTAACCGAGTAAAAACTCGGGACTCACATCACTTATTGCCACAATGGAAATAAGCGCTAAAACACGGTGAGCAGAATCCAGAATATAAAATTCTTTTTGGCTCTCTCACCGTCTACGCAGGAAAATTAAGTAATTACTTACACCTGCGGTCTTGGACGGGGTCTGGATAGGCCAGACTCCAACCGAATTTGGGAATTTAGTTATGTTGACTCACATTCAAAATACAACATAGCTAAACTCAAGGCGTCAAATTCTATACAAATTTGACGCCAAGGTAAAGTCTTTTATGACTTTTAGTCTAATCGAGGATTAAACTGTCGCGCTTAAGCTTGCTTGATCAATAGCAACACCTGCACCCATAGTGGTAGACAGGCTTACTTTCTTGATATAAACGCCTTTAGCTGAAGATGGTTTTGCTTTTTTCAGCGCAACCAGCAGAGCTTCTAAGTTTTCTTTCAACTGAGCTTCGTTGAAATCAACTTTACCGATAGTGGTATGGATAATACCATTTTTGTCGTTACGGTAACGAACCTGACCAGCTTTAGCATTTTTAACAGCTTCAGCAACGTTAGGTGTTACAGTACCCACTTTCGGGTTTGGCATTAAGCCGCGTGGACCAAGGATTTGGCCTAATTGACCAACAACGCGCATTGCATCTGGAGATGCAATTACAACGTCAAAGTCCATTTCGCCAGCTTTAACTTTAGCAGCTAAGTCATCCATACCGACTAATTCTGCACCAGCTTCTTTAGCAGCTTCTGCATTTGCACCTTGTGCGAATACAGCAACGCGAACTGAACGACCAGTACCGTGTGGCAGAACAGTAGCACCACGAACGTTTTGGTCTGATTTACGAGCATCGATGCCGAGGTTAACAGCAACATCAACACTTTCAACAAATTTAGCTGTAGCTAACTCTTTCAATAAAGCAACTGCTTCATTGATTTCGTACTGTTTCACTACATCTACTTTTTCACGGATATTGCGCATGCGCTTGGTTAGTTTAGCCATCAGATTAGTCCTCCACTACCAGGCCCATGGAACGAGCAGTACCTTCAATTGAACGCATCATAGCTTCAACATCAGCACCAGTCAGATCCGCAGCTTTAGTTTCTGCAATTTCACGAACTTGAGCAGTAGTTACTTTACCTACTTTCTCTTTGTTCGGTTTGCCAGAACCTGATTTCACGCCCGCCGCTTTCTTCAGCAGAATCGCTGCTGGAGGAGTTTTAGTAACGAAAGTGAAAGAACGGTCTGCGTAAACTGTAATAACAACAGGGATTGGTAAACCTTTTTCTACGCTTTCAGTTTTAGCGTTGAATGCTTTACAGAATTCCATGATGTTAACACCTTGTTGACCCAGAGCTGGACCAACTGGTGGACTTGGATTAGCCATACCTGCTGCAACTTGCAGTTTGATATAGGCTTGGACTTTCTTAGCCATTAATTAATTCCTCAATGTGGGTATATCGCCCGGCTAGGGCTCCCCGATTTACTTTGCTTTGTCTCATGACAAAACAACTCAAAACGAAAGGTGGAAAATTGTAGTGAACTTTTCCACCTTTTGCAAGAAAGGCGAGTAAAAAGGTTTAACCTTTTTCAACCTGACTAAAGTCTAATTCCACTGGGGTCGCACGACCAAAGATAGAAACAGACACTTTCAGGCGACTTTTCTCGTAATCAACTTCTTCAACAACACCGTTAAAGTCAGCAAATGGACCATCACTAACACGAACCATTTCACCTGGTTCAAACAGTGTTTTAGGACGTGGTTTGTCACCAACTTGTTGTAGGCGATTCATGATCGCATCAACTTCTTTATCACTAATTGGTGCAGGTCTGTCTGAAGTACCGCCAATAAAACCCATGACTCTTGGCACATTACGCACAAGATGCCAAGTTGCATCATTCATGACCATTTGGACAAGAACATAGCCTGGGAAAAATTTACGCTCACTTTTACGGCGCTGTCCGCTACGGATCTCAACAACTTCTTCTGTTGGAACCATAACTTCGCCAAATGAGTCTTCCATTTCGTTTAATTTGATATGTTCACGCAGAGACTGTGCTACACGGCCTTCGAAGCCTGAAAAGGCTTGAATAACATACCAGCGTTTTTTAGGAGAATCAGTCATGAACACCTCACAGGCCAGTAATAAATGAAACTAAACGAACCAGAATGCCATCCAGTCCCCAAAGAACCAATGACACAATAGCCGTCACCGCAGCAACGATTAATGTTGTCTGCAATGTTTCTTGACGCGTTGGCCATACTACCTTACGCATTTCAATTCGAGCTTCGCGAGCAAATGCTAGTGTTGCTTTACCTTGTGTTGTCCACAACGCAACTCCGCCCGCAGCCGCGAACAGAATAACAACCGCTAAAGCCCGCAACGCAAGGTTAAATTCACGATAAAGATAGTTGCCACCCACTGCTACTACCAGCAATAAGACGGTAATGATCCACTTAGCGATATCACCACCGCGTTTGCTATCTTGAGCTCCGCTATTCGCACTCATAAATTAACCTGTCCATATGATGTAAATAAATAGCCAGCTTGCCTCGCAAGAGCAAAACAAATCAGACTAACCATAAATAAACTATGATTGCATCTGACACAGCGTCATATCTCTATGACATTCGTATCTGCAAGATACTGGACTCAATTCGTTGTATCAGAGCCTATCTCACCAATAATTTCCAGAAAACTAGTGATGAGATAGGTTCTTTTTCAAACAACGCATAAAAAGGGCATCAATTGATGCCCTTCTTTAGGAAAATTACCGAGT
>NZ_GG668583.1:248154-259772 GCF_000160755.1 Proteus mirabilis ATCC 29906 | reverse complement strand
GTGGTCAACGTGGCCGATAGTACCAACGTTAACGTGCGGTTTTGAACGTTCAAATTTTTCTTTAGACACGACTATATTCCTTAATATCGCTCCCTCTCACAGAGGGAGCGTAAACTAAATTGAACTCGAAAGGATCTTATTTCGCTTTACGAGCTTCGATAATAGCCTGAGCGACGTTGCTAGGCGCTTCGTTGTACTTCAAGAACTCCATTGAGTATGAAGCACGACCCTGAGTTTGTGAACGCAGGTCAGTTGCATAACCGAACATTTCAGCCAGTGGTACTTGTGCACGAATGATCTTACCAGTAGGTAGATCGTCCATACCTTCAACCATACCACGACGACGGTTTAAGTCACCGATAACGTCGCCCATGTAATCTTCTGGCGTTTCAATCTCAACTTTCATGATTGGCTCTAACAGAATCGGTTTTGCTTTCATGAAACCTTCTTTAAAGGCCATAGATGCAGCAATTTTAAACGCGATCTCTGAGGAGTCAACATCATGGTAAGAACCGAAGTGCAGACGAGCTTTGATATCAACAACAGGGTAACCGGCTAAAGGACCTGATTTCAGCTGTTCTTGGATACCTTTGTCAACAGCTGGGATGAATTCTTTAGGAATTACACCACCAACGATATCGTTGACAAACACATAGTTCTCTTCACCACCTGATGGTAATGGGCTAAGGTCAATAACAACATGACCATACTGACCACGACCACCAGATTGTTTAGCGTGTTTACCTTCAACGTCAGTAATTTCTTCGCGAATTGTTTCACGGTAAGCAACTTGTGGTTTACCTACGTTCGCTTCAACTTTAAACTCACGACGCATACGGTCAACTAACACGTCTAAGTGTAGCTCACCCATACCTGCGATGATAGTCTGTCCAGACTCTTCATCACTAGATACACGGAAAGATGGATCTTCTTGAGCCAGACGGTTCAGAGCGATACCCATTTTTTCTTGGTCAGCTTTAGTCTTAGGTTCGATAGCAACAGAGATTACTGGCTCTGGGAATTCCATACGTTCTAAGATGATTGGTGCATCAATTGCACACAGTGTATCACCTGTAGTAACGTCTTTCAGACCGATAGCAGCAGCGATGTCACCTGCACGAACTTCTTTAATTTCTTCACGTTTGTTAGCATGCATCTGAACGATACGGCCAAAACGTTCTTTTTTGTCTTTAACTGGGTTCAGAACCGTGTCACCAGAGTTTACAACACCGGAATAAACACGGAAGAACGTTAAGTTACCAACAAATGGGTCAGTTGCGATTTTAAATGCCAGAGAAGAGAAAGGCTCTTCATCGCTTGAATGACGTTCTGCTGGAGTATCTTTACCATCTGGTAAAATACCTTTAATTGCAGGTACATCTGTTGGTGCTGGCAGATATTCAATAACTGCATCCAGCATTGCCTGAACACCTTTGTTCTTAAATGCAGAACCACAGGTAACCAGGATAATTTCGTTATCTAGAACGCGTTTACGCAGCGCAGATTTAATTTCTGCTTCTGACAGTTCTTCACCGCCTAGATATTTGTCCATCAGTTCTTCTGATGCTTCAGCCGCAGATTCGATCAGGTTGTTGTGCCACTCATCTGCTAAATCTTGTAGTTCTGCAGGAATGTCTTCGTATTCGAAGGTGACGCCTTGATCTTCTTCATTCCAGCGAATCGCTTTCATTTTGATCAGGTCAACAACACCAGTGAAATCTTCTTCAGCGCCTACTGGGATTTGCAGTGGAACTGGATTTGCAGCTAAACGTGTTTTGATTTGTTCAACAACACGTAAGAAGTTTGCACCCATACGGTCCATTTTGTTAACGAACGCGATACGTGGTACATGATATTTGTTAGCCTGGCGCCATACTGTTTCTGACTGAGGCTGAACACCACCAACTGCACAGTAAACCATAACCGCGCCATCAAGAACACGCATAGAACGTTCTACTTCGATAGTGAAGTCAACGTGTCCTGGGGTGTCGATGATGTTTACACGGTGAGGCTCAAACTGTTTAGCCATACCAGACCAGAATGCAGTAGTTGCAGCGGATGTGATAGTGATACCACGTTCCTGCTCTTGCTCCATCCAGTCCATTGTTGCTGAACCTTCGTGAGTTTCACCAATTTTATGGTTTACACCGGTATAAAACAGAATACGTTCACTTGTAGTGGTTTTACCGGCGTCGATGTGCGCACTAATACCGATATTACGATAACGTGCTATGGGGGTTTGACGAGCCATTTTTTCCTCTCTCGTGGGCGTTCAATTCAGGTAAAGGACAGCATAGCTGTCCTGAAAAGAGTTGCGACTACTTCGCGGATTACCAGCGGTAGTGTGCGAACGCCTTGTTTGCATCTGCCATACGGTGAACGTCTTCACGTTTCTTAACAGCAGCGCCTTTGTTTTCAGCCGCATCAGATAATTCATTTGCCAGGCGAAGAGCCATGGATTTATCACCGCGTTTACGAGCAGCTTCAACAATCCAACGCATTGCTAATGCATTACGACGAACTGGGCGCACTTCAACTGGAACTTGGTAAGTTGAACCACCAACACGGCGGGATTTAACTTCCACAGTAGGACGTACGTTATCTAATGCGATTTCGAACGCTTCCAGTTCAGTTTTGCCTGAACGCTGAGCCAGGGTCTCTAGCGCATTATAAACAATAGATTCAGCAGTAGATTTTTTACCGTCTACCATCAGAATGTTAACAAATTTGGCCAGTAGTTCTGATCCGAACTTAGGATCTGGCAGAATTTTACGTTGACCAATTACACGACGACGTGGCATGGAAATACTCCGTTTAAAATTCAGGGTTGTCCAAAACTCGATGAGTTTATTTTGACATTAATTGTGAAAAAATGTTTGGCCTTACTTAACGGAGAACCATTAAGCCTTTGGCTTCTTCACACCGTACTTAGAGCGACCTTGTTTACGGTCTTTAACACCGGAACAGTCCAGCGCGCCGCGAACAGTGTGGTAACGCACACCTGGTAAGTCTTTAACACGACCACCACGGATAAGGATTACGGAGTGCTCCTGCAAGTTGTGGCCTTCACCACCGATGTAGGAAGAAACTTCGAAACCGTTAGTCAAACGAACACGGCATACTTTACGCAGTGCTGAGTTTGGTTTTTTAGGAGTGGTAGTATATACACGAGTACATACGCCACGTTTTTGCGGGCAAGCTTCCAGAGCTGGAACGTTGCTTTTAACAACTTTCGAGCTACGAGATTTGCGCACCAGCTGATTAATAGTTGCCATTTAAAAAAAGCTCCTGGTTTTTGCTTCGTAAACACGGATTTGAACTCTGTCTTGTCGACAAGACAAAACATGAGGACGCAGAATTTTATTGCTGACGAGCTCATGTGTCAAGAATTATACAGCAATTCTACGCGCCCCAGTGAATTTGTTGGGGGTGTTTTACCGTTAAATCGACAAAATCACCATAATTGATAAGTTTAATCTGATGAGAAACCTGATCTTTTAGGCCTCGCGCGAGAACATCATCAATTAATGCATAAACAGAAATTTGCTGAGCCAGACAATAAATTAATAAAGGATTATCTTCAAGAACGGCTAGTACACCATCTTGGATTAATAAAACTTCATCATGCTTTGTCAATAAAGACAAAAATGCGTCCAAATCACTTTGGTAAATAGAGACGGAGTAAGTATACAACATAACCGTTCATCCTTCTTGACTAACTCATCATTAAAAACGTAATACCACGTCATAGTGACTCAGTTTCTGAGCAATCTCTTGAGCTGTTATAACCTTGGCGTCAAGAATAAACATTATTTGTGACGATAAACCACGATGAGCTAGATCTTCTTGTGATATATAGACGTTTGTCACATCATACAAGGGGAGGACTTTAAATGTAGCTGCATGATGACGAGAAAGAACGCCTTCAGGCTGTTGATTTTCCAGTAATTGGAACACGCCATCAGAAAGAAAAAAAACACCTATATTTTCGGTTAAGGCGGAAGTTGCTAATAGCGCATCTAAACCTTCACGCCCAGCACTATTACCATGAGGTGCCTGAGTAAAGATAAACGCCACAGAATTCATTTTCTTCATTAAAACTGCACCACACGATCACAAGTTAACATCGCTTGAGCGAGGGCTCCTAAGCCACTTAGCTCAAACTTTGTTGCCATATTGCTGCTCAGTAACCCCTGCTCTTTAGCTTGTTGCTCATCAACAACACCACGCCGTAATGCTGCAGCAACACAAACCTGCAAAGGGATATTGTAGCGTGAAGCCAATGCTATCCAGGCTTTTGGCAAGTCAAATTCATCACTTGCGGGTGAGACCAATTGATTAGCATTGGACACACCTTCACGATAAAAAAATACTTGTGCGATGTGATGACCTTTTTCAAGTAACGCTTTAGCAAATAAATAAGCGCTAGAAGCTTGTTCCGTGCCATAATGTGGCCCAGTCACCAGCAAGCAATATGTCAGATTCATCGTATTACTCTACTCTCCATTTTTAAATTGGCGGATATAGAGATACACAGTATGTTTAGAAATATTCAGTCTATCAGCAACTTGATTTATCGCGTCTTTGATATCAAAGATCCCTTTCTCATAAAGATTTAACACCACTTGTTTATTTTTCGCATTATTAGCCACTTCACGATCGTTATTCACTTCTTCAATCGTAAATTCAAGTGTTTGTGCCACGAGATCATCGACAGAAGAAGCAAAATTCACATCAGAAGCCACTTCATGCGTTTCTTCAGGAATAAAGGTTTTAATAATCTCAGAGAATGGGACATCAAGGTTCATATTAATACATAATAAACCAATAACACGGCGCTCACGATTACGAATGGCGATCGTAATTGATTTCATCAAAGCGCCACTTTTTGCACGGGTAAAATAAGCTTTTGAAAAACTTGAATCTTCATCTGTAATATCATGCAACATTTGTAATGCTAAATCGGTAATAGGTGAACCAATCTTACGGCCTGTATGTTCCCCATTCGCAATTTTAACCGCTGAACATTTCAAATCTTCCAGAGAGTGCAATACGATTTCGCAGTGATGACCAATTAACATGGCTAAACCATCTACTGCAGCCTCATATGACTTTAAAATTTCGTGATCAGTTTGAGTAAAAGGTCGGCTATCTAATTTTTCAAACTCGTTGCTGTCACCATAGAATAACGGGCTAGACATTTGATTATATAATCCTTAAAGGCTTTAATTATGATAATGACTTGAGGTCTTATTATTTATAATGATTCATCTTCATGAATCAATTCAATATTAAAATTTAAATATAAAGTCCTGTACAATCTTGACGTTAAATCGTCAAGGGATCTACGTCAAGAGTCTTAGAATAAGAGCTTTGTCATAGGTCACAGCTTTGCTTTATTTTCTTTCTATTTTTACATTACTCACGCATTTCTCTTGATAAAATTACCCTATTTCGGGGATCAAGAAAAAGATCAATGAAGCTAAGCACACCAGTTATATTTAAATATTATGCTATTTTAAGAAGTTGTTAACCCTATTAATATGCTAATTATCTAAAAATTTTAACAAATATTATAAAATATCGATCCGCTGGTGAAACCGACTATATCTACATTTTCTCTCGCTTGTTTTATGCAAAAGTTGCTAGAAAAACAGTTTACCTTTAGCACTGTTATGCACTTCTATAATTTATCTGGCTAGAATATATTCATTACTATATGTATGCAGAGAGATTATTACTATTGATTCTCCTATCAGAATGACATAACCGTTATCTCGACATTACTGCTGTTTTTACACACTTTTACAGGTTTACTTATGTTTTTAGGTCAATATTGGGCAAAGTTTGCCCCTACTACGCTTTTTGTTCTACTTTGGAGTAGTGGTGCTATTTTTTCTCGTTGGGGTTTAGATAATGGCAGTTCATTTGCCATTTTGACTTGGCGTTTTGTTATTGCATTACTGTTTCTTACCCTACTTTGTCTCCAACGTCGCCAATTTCTTCCCCCTAAAGGAAGCCGTTTAAAAACAGCATGGGTTGGATTGCTCATTATCGGTGGTTACTCTATTTGTTACTTGTTAGCGCTCGCTAACAGTATTACACCAGGGATGCTCGCCACTATTATGGGTATTCAGCCGATCCTCACTTTATGGATCATTGAACGACACTTTACTGCGAGTCGGTTATTAGGACTATTTATTGCTTTGATAGGATTAGTATTAGTGGTTGCGCAGAGTTTATTTAATACTTCACTCTCATTAACAGGAATGATTTATGCACTCATTGCACTCCTCTGTATGAGCTTTGGCGCAATTTCCCAAAAGAAATTACAATTAGCGCCTATGGAGGCATTGCCGATACAATATGTGGTTAGTTTAACGCTATGCTTATTATTTATTCCATTTCAACCTATGCAGCAATCTTGGGATATTGGTTTTATTGTTCCCGTACTTTGGCTAGCAATTATTATTTCTGTCGTGGCACAATTACTACTCTACCGACTGTTAACTGCAGGTAATCTGGTTAATGTGACTAGCTTATTCTATTTAGTACCGGGAGTAACTGCGTTAATGGATTATATCTTCTTAGGCAATAAAATGTCTTGGCTTAGCTTAGCGGGGATGGGCGCCATTATTATTGGTCTTATTTTTGTATTTAAAAAGTCTAACTCGATGATTGTTGAAGAAAAAATAAAATAAACAAACAAAAATGCTGGAATAGTACTCCAGCATTTTTTCATTAAGCAATTGATTATTTGTCGCTTTCAACACTCAGCAATTCAACTTCAAAGACTAATGTTGAGTTAGCTGGAATGCCACTCGTTGCACGTTGACCGTAACCTAATTCAGGTGGAATAACTAACTTAATTTTTCCGCCTTCTTTAATGTATTTCATACCTTCAGTCCAACCTGGGATAACACTTTTCAGGCTAATAGTTAAAGGCTCTTTACGATCATAAGAACTATCAAATTGTTTACCGTCAATCAGCATACCTTTATAGTTCACAGTAACGCGATCGGCATCTGTTGGTGTTTTACCTTTACCTGGATTTTCAACTAAATACAGTAGGCCTGATTTAGTTTTAACAACACCTTTTTCAGCCGCAAATTCTGTACGGAATTTATCACCAGCAGCTTTATTCTCTGCGGCTTCTTTTTCCATTTTCGCCGTTGCAACTGTACGTACTTGATCTTCAAAAGCTGCCAGCGTTAATTCAATTTCTGCATCTGATAATTTAGATTTATTATTAAAGGCATCTTGAACACCGGCTAATAATTGTTTTGAATCTAAATTAATACCGATATTTTTTTGTTCTGTTAATGCAGCTTCCATATAGCGACCCATTGACGCGCCTAAAGCATATGCATTCTGCTCATCCTGAGTTTTAAACGCGCTATTTAATGTTGGTACTTTAGCTGTCTCTTCTGCCAGTGCATGAGGTGCACTAAATGCAAATGCTAAACTTGTTGCCAACAACGTCGTTTTTAATAAAGATTTCATCCCGTTCTCCAGTTTATGTTAGTGAGTCACTACGCGTTGCAAACGATCATCTTAAATCTTAGCAAATACGTTTTGCATCACTTCTTTCTGTCGTTGCGGAGTAGATCTCATCCGCGGGTAACAATTTTATATGAATTAAAAATATTTGCCGACACCCACAACCGTTAATGTTAGGATTTTCGTCAGCACAGCGTGTTACCACATTAACAAAATAGTCTTTTAACTCAAACCAGATTTATGTCTTACTGTGTATATATCAGTAAATAATATTAAATTTTACTCAGTAATTCACTATATTAGTCATTATATGACATCACATAACAAGGAGAAAAAACCATGGACATTAAGGAAATAGAAGAGTTACTTATTCAATTAGAGAGTAAAATTGCTTTCCAAGATGCCACCATCGAAGAGTTAAATCAGGTGGTCACACAACAACAAATTGAAATTAGTCGTTTTAAAGAGGCCTTAAAAATCGTCACCGAACGATTGAAGTCATCCCAATCATCAATGCTCGCTCGCCCTGAAGATGAGACCCCACCACCTCATTATTAACTTCAAGTGAGACTGTAGGCAAGAACAAAAAAGGAGCGTTATCACGCTCCTTTTTCAATGGTTTCACAAGATTAATGTTGGCAACCACAACCGCCATGACCGTGGCCGTGACCACCTTTTCCATGACCGCCACCACAACATCCACCTTCTTCACCGTGATCGTGATCATGACCATGACCACCACCACAGCATCCGCCTTCTTCACCGTGGCCATGTCCGCCACAACACTCATGACCTTCATCTTCACCATGAACATGACCATGAGCTAATTCTTCTTCCGTGGCTTCACGGATAGCAACGATTTCTACATGAAACTTCAGGTTTTGACCCGCTAACATGTGGTTACCATCAACGATAACTTCGTCACCCTCAATACCGGTAATTTCTACTGGTACTGGGCCTTGATCTGTATCAGCTAAGAAGCGCATACCCACTTCTAACTCATCAACACCAACAAAAACATCTTTCGGTACACGTTGAACTAAGTTTTCATCGTATTGGCCATATGCGTCATCAGAAGCGACTTCAACGTCGAACTTCTCACCAACTTCACGACCCGTTAATGCATTTTCTAAACCACTGATTAAAGAACCACGGCCATGTAGATAGTCTAGCGGTGCACTCACCGGGGACTCATCAACTAAAACACCGTCTTCTGTTCTTACTTGATAAGCCAGACTAACTACCAAGTCGTTTGCTACTTTCATGACATCTCCTACATACCCGTGGGCAAAATTTTCCCGATTGTAACGAAAAATAAATCGTCTGTATCGGATTATATCAAAAAAACCTACAATTATTGTGGTGTAAAGATCCCGATGACCTGTTCATTTTCACGCACAAGTGCACTCACCTCACCGTCTGTTTGCCTTTGCTGATGACCACATTGAGCGCATTCCACAATATCCACTTTATCTTCTCGCCACATTTTGAGTGTATCTTGGGCTTGACAGTGGGGACATACTGCGCCAGCAATAAAACGCTTACGGGTTGCAGACATGGGGTCAGTTCTCCTGTTTATCAATGGGTCTTTTTTCTCTATTTACTTGAGGGATAGCATCAGTTAACGATTCGTCCCAAATATCAGGCTGGTGGTGCTCTTGTCTCATCTCTTCATTAAACAGCTCTTCTAATTCACGACGAGCCTCTTTAACACGTGAAACATTCGAGACTTCTTCAGGTGATTCGTCCACCAACTTTCTTAATAACTGCATATCTAGACGACGAAAATGCTGTTGTGCACGATAGGCCTGATGTGGGTGCATACCAAGTTCAATTAAAGTTTTACGTCCTAGCTCTAAAGCACTCGAGAAGGTTTCTCGACTAAACTCTGTCACCCCTGCTTTTAACAGCTCATGTGCTTCAACACGTCCTCTTGCTC
Organism: Proteus mirabilis ATCC 29906; assembly: GCF_000160755.1. Classification (GTDB taxonomy): domain Bacteria; phylum Pseudomonadota; class Gammaproteobacteria; order Enterobacterales; family Enterobacteriaceae; genus Proteus; species Proteus mirabilis. The sequence continues at coordinate 250,333 of NZ_GG668583.1, read as the reverse complement.
TGGCAATAATTTGTAATTGAGGAAAATGGCGCTGACATAAATGGACAATTTCCATTGTCGCCTCAGGCTCATTACTGGTGATCACAATGGCTTTCGCGTGTTCAGCCCCCGCAGCACGTAATAAATTCAAGTCTGTCGCATCGCCATAATAAACTTTATAACCATATTTACGCATGGTACTTAAACTACCAACGTCATGCTCTAATACGGTCACGTTGACTTTATTTGCCATAAGTAGGCGCCCGACTACCTGCCCCATACGACCAAAGCCCACCAGGATCACTTCTGGATGGTTATTTTCAACAAAAGGCTCTTCGTCTATCTTTGCATCATTATAACGGCGCGATAACACGGCGTCTGTCATTTGCATCACAAGTGGCGTAGTCATCATTGAAAGCGTTACGACAACCAAAAGTAATGCCATCTGTTCACTATTTAATACCCCCATCGCCATAGAGGTAGAAAAGACGACAAAAGCAAATTCACCGCCTTGGCTTAATACGGCTGAAAATTGCAAACGTGTCGAAAAGCGTAATCTCGCTAACCAAGCGATACCATAAAGTACCAACCCTTTAATCAAGACTAAAATAACAACGCCCAGTAACACTTGCGGTAAATAACGCCACAATATACCTATATCGAGGGACATGCCGACGGAGATAAAAAACAACCCTAGCAATAAGCCTTTAAAAGGTTCAATCGAGATTTCTAATTCATGACGATATTCAGAGTCAGCTAATAATACCCCTGCAATAAAAGTTCCCATCGCCATGGAAAAGCCAATCATTTCCATAAAGAGTGCTGACCCTAATACCACTAATAGCGCACCGGCGGTAAAAACTTCTCTCACACCCGATTTAACAATTAAGCGAAATAGTGGGCGCAATAAATAGCGGCCACAAATTAATAATGCAGCGAATGAGACTATTTTTAGGGCAATACGATACCAATCACTACTGGCTGTTTCGCCAGCAAGTAAAGGGATCACCGCAAGAATAGGAATAACGGCCATATCTTGAAAGAGTAAAACCGCAAAACCCAACTGCCCTCCTTCGTTATGATTCATTCCTTTTTCATTCATCAATTGTAAAGCCATCGCAGTTGATGACATGGCGATACCTAGGCCACCAATCAATGCTGCTTGCCACGAAAAAGAAGTTAAGAGTAAAAGTAGCCCTGTGATAACAGATGCAGTAAAGACAACCTGCATGGCGCCGACACCAAATATTGCTCGCCGTAACTCCCAAAGCTTAGCTGGATTTAACTCCAGCCCAATCAGGAACATTAAAAAAACAACCCCTAATTCAGAAAAGTGTAAGATGTAATCAACATCTTTAAATAATCCTAATCCCCAAGGGCCAATCGCAATACCAGCAATTAAATAGCCTAATACCGCACCAATTTTTAAGCGTTGTGCGATGGGGACCATAATCACGGCAGCACATAAGAAAAACAGCACGGCTTTTATCATCCAATTACCTTCCATCCGCGTGTTCCCCCTCTAACGGTGCTTGTAACCATTGGCGATAAGCATCACTAATATGCCCTAGTGTTGTTTTGGACTGTTGCCTTGCGGAGTAAATAATCATCGGCGATAACCAGCGCATACCACACATTTCCGCCATTAACTCGATAGGACGCAATAATTCAGAGAGTGTGTAGTGATTTTTACCATTATGTTGATAAGCATGTTCAGGCTCACCAGTAGTCACCACACAACGGAATGTTTTTCCTTTAAGTTGAGCTCGCCCAACTTTATTAGCAAAAGGGCGCGTGAGCACTCTATCTTGCCACTCTTTTAATAGCGCAGGACAACTATAAGTTTGTAATGGAAACTGAAATACAATGACTTGGTGTTGACACAATAGTGCTTGCTCACGGTGAATATCGATAAAAAAATCAGGGTAAGTGGCATATAAATCATGAATTGTTATATTTTCCAGATCCCTCACCGCACGCAACAACGCTTTATTGGCGATAGATTGACGCGGCTCGGGATGGACATACACCAGTAAAACATTTGATGCGTTTGACATCATTCCTCCTTACAAAACGTGTCAGAAACCTTTTTTTCCGTTACCATGCACGCATTGTGACCAACTGTTACGAACAACTTACTCTATATATTAATTTACATACTCTTAATAGACGACATTTATGATTGTTTTTTCTTCTTTGC
>NZ_GG668583.1:11891-248104 GCF_000160755.1 Proteus mirabilis ATCC 29906 | reverse complement strand
AAATTCGCCGTGGTGTCAGGGTATTACTTGATAATGCCAGCGCAACGATTAATCCAGGACAAAAGATTGGTCTTGTGGGTAAAAATGGCTGTGGCAAAACCACACTGCTCTCTTTATTAAAAGGGGATCTACAAGCTGAAGCGGGTAATGTCACGTTTCCTAGCACTTGGTCAATGGCATGGGTAAATCAAGAGACACCCGCTTTAGACGTTCCTGCCATTGATTATGTTATTGATGGTGATAGAGAATACCGCGAATTGGAGCGTCGTCTACAACAGGCGAACGACAATAACGATGGTCATGCTATTGCCCTGATCCACGGCCAACTCGATGCTATTAATGCGTGGACTATCCAATCACGTGCAGCCACATTACTTAATGGCTTGGGATTCAGCCAACAACAACTCACTGAGCCAGTAAAATCATTTTCTGGTGGTTGGCGAATGCGCTTAAACTTAGCACAGGCACTAATTTGTCGTTCTGATCTATTACTACTTGATGAACCGACTAACCACTTAGATTTAGATGCGGTAATTTGGCTAGAAAAATGGCTAAAAAGTTATAATGGTACGTTGATTTTAATTTCCCACGACCGAGATTTTCTTGATCCGATTGTGGATAAAATCTTACATATTGAACAAGAGAAAATATTTGAATATTCAGGTAACTACTCTTCGTTTGAAATGCAACGTGCAACAAAATTGGCACAACAACAAGCACTCTTTGAAAATCAGCAAGCAAAAATTGCCCATTTACAAAGTTTTATTGACCGCTTTAAGGCGAAAGCAACTAAAGCCAAACAGGCACAAAGCCGTGTCAAAATGCTTGAACGTATGGAGCGAGTGGCGCCTGCGTACTCAGATAACCCGTTCCAGTTTAGTTTTCGCCAACCAGAAAGCTTACCAAATCCGCTTCTGTCTATGGAAAAAGTCAGTGCCGGTTACGGTGATAAGATTATCCTTAATAACATCAAACTTAACTTAATTCCCGGCTCACGAATTGGGCTCTTAGGCCGTAATGGTGCAGGTAAATCTACATTAATTAAGCTGTTAGCTGGAGAATTAGCTCCACTACAAGGAAAGGTTGCCCTTTCCAAAGGGATCAAATTAGGTTATTTCGCCCAGCATCAGCTGGAATATTTACGTGCCGATGAATCTGCATTACAACATTTAACTCGTTTAGCGCCACAAGAGACTGAGCAAAAATTACGTGATTATCTAGGAGGGTTTGGTTTCCATGGTGATAAAGTCACCGATGCATGTGGCCAATTTTCTGGTGGTGAAAAAGCACGTTTAGTTTTATCGCTACTGGTTTGGCAACGCCCAAATTTACTACTAATGGATGAACCAACCAACCACCTTGATTTAGATATGCGACAAGCATTAACACAAGCGCTAATTAGCTTTGAAGGTGCGATTGTTGTGGTATCCCATGACAGGCATTTATTACGCTCAACCACAGACGATTTATATCTCGTCCATGATAGTCAAGTAGAGCCATTTGAAGGCGACCTTGATGATTATCAGCAGTGGTTAGTTGATCAAAATCGCCAAGAGACTCAAGCTAATAAAACGCAACCCGATCAAGAAACAACAAACGCCTCGAACTTAACGGCTCAAGATAAAAAAGAGCAAAAGCGTAAAGAGGCGGAGTTTAGACAACAAACTCAACCTTTGCGCAAAAAGCTCACCACATTAGAAAGTAAAATGGATAAGCTTAGCCAAGAGCTGACCGCCATCGAAACTGAGCTTTCTGATAGTCAAATTTATGAAGCGAAGAACAAGGCGACACTTACCGATTGCTTAAACCGTCAAAGTATTACCAAATCGGCTTTAGAAGAAGTTGAGATGGCGTGGATGGAATTACAAGAAAAACTAGAAGAGATGACCAACGCTTTTGAGTCTCAATAACTATTTTTCATTAATGCCTAAAAAGGAACTATTAAAATAATATAGTTCCTTTTCATTAAAATACATTTAAAAAATTTATATAAGTCATTTAACTTAATGCCTTTATTTCCTGTCACAGTAGCACGTTTTACACAAAATTATATCCTCACCTTGTACGCAATTATCCAATTTAAATAGTTATCTATCATTTATTTACCCATTATTTGTATTAAGTAAGGGAAATACTCATTTTCTAGCTAAAGTTTTTAATCTACCAGCCGAATTAATCATTCTGCTAAGTGGAACTCCCACTGGCGAAGAAAAAGGCCAAGCTAATAGGTAGGGTTATGTTAAAACGAATTAAAATCTCTCAAGGTTTAATGTGTGTCCTGACTCTGTTTTGTATTATTCAGGTAATATCTGGAGTACAAAGCATTCACGATGCCTACCAAACTCAAAACAAATTAAAACAAATCTCATACAGTTTCGACCAGTTACGCACTATGGATAACACCTACGCGGCGTTAAATACTTTACGTACTGATATTATTGCGCAGGCGTTTAGTTATATTGCTAATCCACAGGTGGAAGATGCCAATATTACTACATTCATGCAAACGATGGATACACGTAAGGCAGAGGTGGATACGTTGATGAATGAATATGTCGAACTATCTGCACAAACTGGATTTGATCAGCAACGCATGGCAGAGATCAAACAACTTTATCAAAAAAGTCGTTATGACTTAGATCTTCTTGTGCAATATTTAAATGAACGTAATACCAATGCAATTCGTTTGATCTTAAAAAGTCCAGCCAACGATAACTTCACTAATTCATTATATGAAGCAACGGATTTCATTACTGATGACGTTGTTAATCCGTCAGTGATTGAAGCAGAAGATAACTATCACGAGATGCTATGGATAGCCTCCCTATTCATGGGTATATTCCTGATATTTACGACATTAGTGCTCTTTTGGATCCGTAAACATATTATTGTACGCATTAACCAAATGATTGAATATCAAGAGGCGATTGCTAGTGGAGATTTAATTAGTCGCATTGACCATGATATTACAGGCCGCAATGAAATAGACCAACTTATGTTGGGTTTACAACAAATGCGAGCGCGCTTAAAAGAAATGGTTAGCGCTATCCGTAACAGTAGTACAACGATTTATAGTGGTGTTCAAGAAATTGCCGCAGGTAATAACGATTTATCAAGTCGTACCGAAGAGCAAGCCAGTGCTTTAGAAGAAACGGCTTCCAGTATGGAACAGCTTACCGCAACAGTCAGAAATAATACCGAAAGCGCACGTGAAGTCACTCAGTTAGTCATGAGCACAGCAGATATTGCCGTTCAAGGTGGTGAGCATAGCAATAAGATGGTGATGACCATGACAGACATTGCCGATCGTTCGCAAAAAATTGGTGAGATCACCGCAGTGATTGATGATATCGCTTTTCAAACCAATATATTAGCTCTCAATGCCGCAGTAGAAGCAGCCAGAGCCGGTGAGCAAGGACGCGGTTTTTCTGTGGTAGCCAGTGAGGTACGTAATTTGGCGCAACGTAGTGCGGAGGCGGCAAAAGAGATAAAAGAACTCATTGAATCAACTATTTTACGAGTAAAACAGGGTAATGATCTTGTTGAACAAGTCAGCTTATCTATGGGAGAGATCGTCACATCAGTTAACCATGTATCAGGCTCGATGAAAGAGATTTTAGCAGCATCAGAAGAGCAAACTCGTGGCATTGCTCAGATTAGCCTTGCAGTTAATGAAATGGATAAAGCGACACAACAAAATGCCGCGATGGTGGAACAATCTACAGCTGCTTCAGCAACACTAAGTGAACAAGCCTCAATGTTAGATATGATTGTAAATACCTTCAAGGTAGAACAAATCGCGGTTACATCACCACGATCACCAACATTCTCGGCTAAGCCAGCTGAACCGGAAATAACAAAAACAGCAACAACATCCACAATAAAATCCCATCATCATGAAGCCGATGACAATTGGGAAAGTTTTTAAGCTAAATAACCTACAATAATATTAACCTGCGACAAAGTTTAAATAACACGTTACATCTGTATTAAAGACCTCTACCGTTAATACCTTCAATCAAACAAGATTGGAGGTATTTCTTAAAATCAATTATAAATTTTCCCATTCTTATAGATTATAAAAGTCAGACAGCACTTTGCTTGCTGATATTTTTCTTTTCTTTCTCATCAATCATTAGAAACTTTTAATTACTAATAATTCGCCTTGCTAATAAATCATTTTTTTCCCCTAGCACCTTACACCAATCATTAGAAAATTTTAGTTATTAGCGGTTAATTAAAGCGAAAAAAAGCAAAATAAGTCGTTTTCAGTCACAAAATAGATAAAAAAAGTAAAGTTTTCAATTATTAAGCCGAATAAATTTAACTGATGTATGTTTGTCGTTCCTTGCTCTTTATCCTACAAATTAATGAAATAGGTAAGGCTATGCTTAAACGAATAAAAATATCTAGTGGCTTAATGTTTATTTTGATCTTGTTTTGTGCCATTCAGTTGTTTTCTGGTGCTACAGGCATTCGTGATGCTTATTTAACTAATAAGCGAATTTCACAGTTAGCCGATGGTTTTGAACAGATAAAAACCATGGATTATGGTTATGCCGCATTAAATAAATTACGTGAAGATATGCTTAATGTAATGTTTGATGCTCATCTCACCCCAGATCTTGCTGAAAGCAAAATTACAGATTTCCTCTCCTCTTACCCTCAACGAAAAAAAGAAGTCTCTAGCATTATTACCCAATATTTTACCTCCGCTGAAAATGCCGATTTTGATCGCGAAAAAGTGGCGAAAATGAAAAAACTATTTCAGCGTGTCATTTACGATCTTGACCAGCTCGTTTCATGTTTAGAAATACGAGATTATTACGGTTTCCAATCTCTTTATGCTCACAATACGAATGAGCGGTTCACACAATCACTTTATGAGGCAACGGATCATCTTAGTGATAATGTCGTCAACCACGCGATAGAAGCCGCACAGGGTAATTACCAACGCGCGTTGATCTTCGCGTTTATTTTTATGTCGGTATTTATCTTATTTACGGTGTTTGTCATGTTGTGGATACGCCACCATATCGTGTTACGTATTAAACAAGTCATTGATTATATGTCAGATATCTCACAAGGGAATTTACTTGAAAATAGCACCATAAAAGCCAAAGGTAATAATGAGATAGACCAACTTATTAATGGAATACAGTATATGCGGTCTGAATTATCACTGATAGTCAATGCTATTCGCGGAACAAGTCATCATATTTATAATGGTGTACAAGAGCTCAGTGCTGGTAATAATGATCTATCTAGTCGTACTCAAGAGCAAGCGAGTGCTTTAGAAGAAACCGCTTCTAGTATGGAGCAACTAACCGCCACAGTAAAAAATAATACTGAAAGTGCTCGTGAAGTATCACACCTTATCAATCAAACCTCTAATATTGCCAGTAAAGGGGGGGATGTTACCCATAGAATGGTAAAAACCATGAACGATATTGCACAAAGCTCTCAAAAGATTGGCGAGATCACAACGGTTATCAACAGCATTGCTTTTCAAACCAATATATTATCACTCAATGCTGCGGTAGAAGCGGCCAGAGCAGGAGAGCAAGGACGTGGTTTTTCTGTTGTTGCCACAGAAGTAAGAGAATTGGCGCAACGTAGTGCAGAGGCGGCAAAAGAGATCAAAGAGCTTATTGATGCGTCGATTAACCGCGTCAAACAAGGTAATCAACTGGTTGAACAAGTCAGTACTTCAATGGATGAGATCCTCACATCAGTTAAACATGTTGAAAGCTCAATGACTGAGATCCTATCTGCATCAGAAGAACAAACGCGAGGCATTTCTCAAGTCTCTTTAGCCGTCACTGAAATGGATAAAGCGACACAACAAAATGCCGCAATGGTGGAGCAATCTTCTGCTGTAGCAAGTTTACTAACCGAAAAGGCGGGTGATCTTGAGCAAATTGTTGAGCAATTTAAAACAGCGGAAAGTCTATTTTCGAAGAATAGCACATTAGCAAAACCCGTTGAGAAATCAGCAAATATTGGGTTATCGCTCATAAAAGAAAATCAACAAGACTCAAGAATAAAAGAGCCAAAAAACCATAAACAATCGACATTCAAAGAAGATGAAGATGATGATTGGACAAGTTTTTAACAAGTGCTAATCTATTTATATGTATATCAACACCTCATAAAAATGAGGTGTTTTATATTATCTGTAAGATCTTTACCTATTTCTTTATTCGACTTTTCTTATTATTTAGTGAAATACATGAATGGCTTTTACTAAATAATTCGTTTGTTCTTTCATTTCTCCGGAAATTGATGACGCTTTAGAGACATAATCTGCATTTTCATGTGTTATTGATTCTAACTGCTCTACAGCTCGACCAAGCTCTTTTAATCCTGCACTTTGTTCTGATGATGCAAGGCTGATTTCACCAATAAGACTCGTGACATTTTTTACATGAACCACAATATTTTCCATTGTTTCCACCGTCTCATTTACTTGCTTTGAGCCAATCTTAATATTGTTACTTGATGTATTAATCAATGCTTTGATCTCTTTTGCCGCCTCTGCACTGCGTTGCGCTAAATTACGCACCTCGCTGGCTACCACAGAAAAACCGCGTCCTTGCTCTCCTGCTCTGGCGGCTTCCACCGAAGCGTTTAATGCCAATATGTTGGTTTGAAATGCAATACTGTCAATGACACCAATAATATTACTGATACGCTCAGAACTTTTCGCAATATCGTCCATCGTATGCACAATAGTATCCATTGCTGTTCCGCCTTGTATTGCTGCCTTGCAAGTCATATTAGATAAATTATTAGCCTGCCCTGCCGTTTCACTATTATTACTCACCGCTGTGGTTAATTGATTCATGGTTGACGCAGTAGTCTCAACATGACTTGCAGTTTGTTCAGTCCTCGTATAGAGATCACGATTCCCCGCTGCTAATTGATCACAAGAAAAAGCAACTTGATGGATTTGATGACTGACATCGTTCACAAGCCAACGAAACATCCGCCCTAATTGGTTTACAGAACGTTGAGTCATACCAATTTCATCAATACGATCAAGATAATCAACGTTGTGTTCATCACCTGTAGCCACCCGATTAGCGTGCTTATTAAGGATCATAATCGGCTTCACTATTTGAAAATAAAAAATTCGCTCATTGGCTATCAATAGTGAAAGTAAGATAGCGGTATGAATGAATAAACCCCAACCATTTAAACCAGCAAACCAAACACTTAATAATATAAAAGGAAATGGTAATAAGAGAAGTAAGCGTACACGCTGCTTTAGTGAGAGTGTTTGTTTCCATGAGCGCCAACTTTTCCAGCCCTTATAAATGAAAGCCCCCTTAGAAAAAGTGTGAGAGGGATATTTACCTTGGTTAAAAGCGGCATAAAGTGCTGCGGCTTGTTCTACTTCTTCTTTTTTTGCCGCCGTCCTCACTGACATAAAACTTTGAATTTTACCTTGACGAATAATAGGGGTGACATTAGCTCTTACCCAATAATGATCGCCATTTTTGCGCCTATTTTTAACTATTCCCGTCCAAACCTCCCCCTGTTTTAATGTTTTCCACATGTCTCTAAATACATCAGCAGGAATATCTGGATGTCTGACAATATTATGGGGTTGCCCCATTAACTCTTGTGCTGAAAAACCACTGACTTCAACAAAATCCTCATTAGCATAAATAATATTGCCATTAACATCGGTTGTTGACATCAGTGTTGCGTTTTCAGCTACCGGATATTCTCGCTGTGTCACCGGTTGATTGTTACGCATTAGTTACTCTCCTCGTCATTGAAATGAGATATCTCAATAAAAAAACACGTGCTAAATAACTAACGTTTCGGCTACAAAGAGAATAACTTTAGAAATAAGTGTAAATATTAACTTTTAAATATTAAAAATTTGAATCAGTTCAAATAAATTAATCATCCAGACTATTAATTAGTGCTTGAGAGCTTAATACTAAAGCCTTCGCATTTTCATCACGCTTCTTTAATAATGCCATAAAGATAAGATCGGTAATGGTGTTTTGTGCAGTGCGAGAAGAAATAGCAGCACTACGCCACTCACCTTCATCAGCAATAGTTTCTAATATATAATCGGCCATCAGACCTAGTGGTGAATGTTTTTCTCCTGTGATCGCTATAATTTTAGCACCTTGTTTTTTAGCCACAGATGCAGCGACCAGCATATCTTTTCTTTTGCCACTGTAAGAGATCACAATTTGTAAATCCCGAGGGCTTAACATCTGAGCAACAGAAATTTGTACATGGTGATCAGTTTCAATTAAAGTCGTAATACCTATTTTCTGTAATTTATAACTTAAATCTCTGGCAACTAAACCTGATCCACCAATACCTATAATTTGTACCCGAGAGGCGTCATCAATCTGTTGGATCACTTGTTCAAACTGGTGATAATTAATTTGACGTGTGGTATCCCGAATTGAATTATTTTTTTCTTGTGCTAATTTCTGCGCAATAACAACCAGGCTATCCTCTGAATCTATTTGGTTATGTAATATGCTGGAGTTTTTTTCTGAATTAGCATTTTTTCGGCCTAAATCTTCACTGATAGCCAGCTTTAAAGAAGGAAATCCTTTAAATCCTATCTTTTGACTAAATTTCACTATTGCTGATTGGCTGACTCCCATAATTTCGGCTAATTGCTGTGATGATAAAGTCACGATTTTTTCAGGGTGTTCTAAAATATAATCCGCTATTTTACGTTGATTTGTCGCCATCCCTGGTTTTATCCACGCTATCTTCGTTAATGTAGGCATAATGACATAATCCACTTAAATTATACTATTTTTATAATGATTTAATTATTAACAAATTTAATTGTATTAAATAATTAATTAATTAATTAATTATTGATGGTAAAGTGAATAAAAAACATCATCTACTCAATAGAAAATGTTAATAATATTAACAATACCTTTATAATAATTCTGTTTATGATTTTATCTAAAATTTTACGTATAAGCACATCTATTTTTAAACGAATTATAAATAATGCTTAAATTTTTTTTAGTTTTTTGAAATAATTTATTCCTTAATATCACTGCAGATAAAATTCCATTAAATATCAATATATAGCATAATAAAAATTTTTTATCCCATTGATAAATAATCATAAAATTAATGTTAATAAAAATAAACAACCAATAAACACTCAACAACCATGGTCAATCAAACGGAATAAATAATTCCTTGTCACAGCTACGATTAAAATTAAAGATAAAATAATCAAGAAATACACAAAACAACACTTTAATCATACTTAATATTATTAATAGATAATCATCAACAACGGTAATAAATAATTATGTGTAATGTGTGATTAAATAACATATTTGGGTATAATAATAATCGTAGAAAATAACTCAACATAGCTAAATTATCTAATTAAATGCAATACAACAAAACAAGAGACTAACTAAACTAAAAAAAATATTATTTACAACAATAAAAAGAAATTAAATCATTTATTTTAGCCTATATTTATTCAATCCAAATCAATGGAATACACATGGCGGTTAATATCCCCATTATAATATTAAATAAGAACCATGCTCGTCTGCTTTGTAAAAAACGACTGATAAATGTTCCACCTAAAATCCATACCATACCAGCGATAAAATTTACCACCAACATCACAACACTAATTACACCAATCGATCCCAAATAACCATCACCGGCTAAACTAAAACTTCCTACGGCGCCTAGTCCCATCATCCAAGCTTTTGGATTTAAAAATTGCAATAATCCACCTTGAAACGCCGTCACTGTTTGGGGCACTTTACTTGAAATATCTAATCGTTGATAAGAAGCGGTTGCTGTTTTCCAAGCTAACCAACAAAGATAAATGCTACCAATAATCTTTAAACCGATATGCAATGCAGGATAAATAATCAATAATGTCGCAATACCAAACGCAGAGCTAAGTAATACACATTGCATTCCGACGATAATGCCTGCCATCAACGTTAAAGAGCGTTTTAAACCAACATGAGCCCCCGAAGAGGTTAATAGTAAATTATTAGGTCCGGGCGTAATGGCTGCAATAAAAAGGAAAACGCTCAACGAAACAACTAGGCTATTTGTCATAGTGAAATGCTCAAAGATGTGACAGATGTTTTATTTTCACCGAAAATAGCAGTATGTTATTTAGCAAACAAGCATTAATTCATTTTAATAAACGGAACTATGTCTCAATATTTTGATCCAATACCTTGGGCTAAGAATCCCCATTTACAGACACTTTTGCCTCGAATAGTGCGAAGAACGCCACTATTAACGCCTTATTGGCAACGGCTTAATTTGCCTGATAATGATTTTGTCGACTTAGCATGGAGTGAAGAACCCAAAACAGCGCAACATAAGCCCCGTTTGGTTATCTTTCATGGTTTGGAAGGTAACTTTAATAGCCCTTATGTTCATGGCATGCTAGCCGCGGCGAAAGCGCGAGGATGGCTAGGTGTTGTCATGCATTTTCGAGGCTGTAGTGGCGAACCCAATCGGCAAAAACGCATTTATCATTCTGGTGAAACAGAAGATGCCCGCTATTTTCTGAATTGGTTAAAAGAGCAATTTGGCGAACAACCAACCGCAGCGGTAGGTTACTCTTTAGGAGGCAATATGCTGGCCTATTATCTTGCCGAAAGTGGTGAAAATGCGGTATTAGATGCCGCTGTTATAGTGTCCGCACCTTTGATGTTAGAACCTTGCTCAACCAAAATAGAGCGAGGATTTTCGCGCTTCTATCAATGGTATTTACTGAAAGGGTTAAAACGCAATGCGACTCGCAAATTGATCCGCTATCCCCAATCGTTACCTATTAGTCTATTAACCATTAAATCCATTAAAAAGTTACGTCAATTTGATGATCTGATCACGGCAAAAATTCACGGTTTCAAAGACGCCCTTGATTATTATCGTCAATGTAGCGCTCTCCCTTTACTCAATCAGATCAAAAAAAATACACTTATCATTCACGCCAAAGATGATCCCTTTATGTCTACAGAAGTGATACCTGATATCACAACATTACCCAAAAATATTGAATACCAATTAACAGAATTTGGTGGGCATGTAGGTTTTGTTAGTGGAAAACTCTCTAAGCCTGTAATGTGGCTTGAAAAACGTATTCCCGACTGGCTATCAACCTATTTGGAGAAAGTAAAATGATCATCCCTTGGCAAGAACTATCAACCGAAACGCTAGATAACTTGATTGAAAGTTTCGTTTTACGAGAAGGGACTGATTATGGTATGCAAGAGAAAACGCTTGAACAAAAAGTTGCCGACGTAAAAAAACAACTCGTCTCGGGTGAGGCCGTGTTAGTGTGGTCTGAGCTTCATGAAAGCGTCAACATTATGCCAGCTGCACAGTTTCGCCCTGATTGATCTTACCTAAGTTGGCACTATCACATCACATTTAACAATAAGGTATAGCCCTTATTTTGAAAAGGAACATGATATGTCAATCAAACACCCTATTATTGCTGTTACTGGTTCAAGTGGTGCAGGTACTACTACAACCAGCCAAGCTTTTCGTAAAATATTTCAGCAACTCAACGCCCATGCAGCCTCTATTGAAGGGGATAGTTTTCACCGTTATACACGCCCTGAAATGGATATGGCCATTAGAAAAGCGAAAGAGCAAGGACGGCATATCAGCTATTTTGGCCCTGAAGCCAATGACTTTAATTTATTAAGTTCAACCCTAAGTCACTATAGCCAAACAGGGCAAGGGCAATTTCGCAAATATCTTCATTCTTATGATGAAGCAACCCCTTATAACCAATTACCCGGGACATTTACACCTTGGGAAGCATTGCCAGAAAAAACAGATATTTTATTTTATGAGGGATTGCATGGTGGAGTCGTTACCGATCAACATAATGTCGCTCAACACGTTGACCTATTAGTCGGTGTTGTGCCTATTGTTAACCTTGAATGGATACAAAAATTAATTAGAGACACCACAGAGCGCGGGCACTCTCAAGAAGCGGTGAGAGATTCTGTGGTACGTTCGATGGATGATTATATCAGTTACATCATTCCACAGTTTTCTCGCACTCATATCAATTTCCAACGCGTTCCTACGGTGGATACCTCTAATCCCTTCTCAGCTAAAGCTATTCCAACACTGGATGAAAGTTTTATTGTTATTCGCTTTCGTGGCTTAACCGATATCGATTTCCCCTATCTATTGGCAATGTTGCATGGTTCATTTATGTCGACTATCAATACTATTGTTGTTCCAGGAGGGAAATTAGGCTTAGCGATGGAATTAATCATGGCACCACTGGTGAAGAAATTATTGAATGGTGAAAAAATTAGCTAAAATAGATATGTTATTTTTGACGAAAATAATATCCCCGTATTTTAGGGATATTATTTTATATATTAAAATTTATTTTAAAATATCAAATTTATTCAGGATCTTTAATTTCAAAAGAGTGCGTAATATTGGCCGCTTTTCCTAACATTAAAGAAACAGAGCAATATTTTTCTGCTGATAATTGTACAGCTCGCTCAACAATTTTATCTGTCAACGCTTTGCCGGAAACAATGAAATGTAAATTAATATCGGTAAATAAACGAGGTGCCTCTTCACGACGTTTTGATGTTAATTTCACTTCACAATCAGTGACTTGGTGGCGACCTTTACGTAAGATACTCACCACATCAATAGCACTACAACCACCCGCAGCAATTAATACCATTTCCATCGGACTAGGCGCTTTATCACCTGAATTACCATCCATCATAACTTGATGGCCGGAAGATGATTCGCCAACAAAAGATAAATCTTCAACCCATTTAACACGTGCTTCCATTTTATTTTTCCCCTAAATACAACTAAGACTAAAAGAGTACATTCTCATAATTCAACTAGCAATTAGCAAATAGGTTTATTATGCTGACTGCGTAAAACGAGACTTAATGCGTTAACTGTGTTAAAAACAATATCTGCTTGATGATAGTGGTTAAGATCAATGCATTATTTTCTCATTTATTATAATCTATTCCTTATTAACTTTCCGAATTCTCAGGAAGTTAATCGGTAAAGATAGGATTTTAAGCACGCTGTATCAAAAGGGTGTCAATCCGTTTTGAAAGGCTGCATTAACGTACAGAGGATAACGCGAATGGTTCTCGGCAAGCCGCAAACAGACCCGACTCTTGAATGGTTTTTGTCACACTGCCATATTCACAAATATCCATCCAAGAGCACGCTGATCCACCAAGGTGAAAAAGCGGAAACACTTTATTATATTGTTAAAGGTTCCGTGGCTGTTCTTATTAAAGATGAAGAAGGAAAAGAGATGATCCTTTCCTACCTAAACCAAGGTGACTTCATCGGTGAACTTGGATTATTTGAAGAAGATCAAGAACGTAGTGCATGGGTTAGAGCAAAAACAGCCTGTGAAGTAGCAGAAATTTCCTATAAAAAATTCCGCCAATTAATTCAGGTCAATCCTGACATTCTGATGCGCCTTTCCGCTCAAATGGCGAATAGATTACAAACCACATCAGAAAAAGTAGGTAACCTTGCTTTCCTTGATGTAACAGGTCGTATTGCACAAACTTTATTAAATTTAGCTAAACAACCTGATGCAATGACGCATCCTGATGGCATGCAAATTAAAATTACACGTCAGGAAATCGGTCAAATTGTAGGTTGTTCACGTGAAACTGTAGGCCGTATTTTAAAAATGCTGGAAGATCAAAACCTCATTTCAGCACACGGTAAAACTATCGTTGTTTACGGTACTCGTTAAGTTGCATTGAAAACAGCCCATTTAACTGATGGACAGTGATTATTTTGTATGAAGCCCCATCGCAATGATGGGGTTTTACATTTGAATTCACTCTGCTTTTACAAACTCATCAAGCGCTTTTCGTAACGCATTCATGCCCTCTTGTAACTCTTCGAGGGTAATAATCAGCGATGGTGTAAAGCGTATTACATCAGCCCCGGCATTTAATATCATTAAGCCATGCTTAGAGGCCAGTGCAAGTAACTCTTTTGCTTTACCTGCATACAGTGGTGCTAACTGCGCGCCAATTAATAAGCCTTGTCCACGAATTTGAGAAAACACAGCATAAGTTTGGTTTATCGCCTGCAATTCATCCACTATCCAACGATGACGCTCACTGACACCTTCTAATACCGCCTGAGTGTTGATTAAATCAAAAGCAGCATTGCCTACTGCACAGGCTAATGGGTTCCCCCCATAAGTCGTACCATGTGTTCCTACCCCCATTACCGAAGCGATATCCTCGGTGGTTAACATCGCACTGAGAGGAAAACCACTACCTAATGCTTTGGCACTGGTAATAATATCGGGCTGTATATCATAGTGCATATAAGCAAATAGTTTGCCGGTTCGCCCCATACCCGTTTGTACTTCATCAAGAATTAATAGCGCTTGATGCTTATCACATAGTGTACGTAAGCCATGCATAAACTCCGCTGTCGCCGGTGTCACTCCGCCCTCACCTTGGATAGGCTCCAGTATTACGGCACAAGTATGAGAGTCAATCACGGCTTTTACAGCATCAAGAGAGTTAAAAGGGACATGTATAATATCCGCAGGTTTAGGACCAAAACCATCCGCATATTTAGGTTGTCCCCCAACAGAGACTGTAAAAAATGTTCTACCATGAAAGGCGTGGTGGAAGGCAATTATCTTCGTTTTATAAGGATTATGACGGGTAATAGCGTAATGTCGTGCTAATTTAAGTGCGGCTTCATTCGCTTCTGCCCCAGAATTGGCAAAAAAGACACGTTCAGCAAAAGTATGTTGGATTAATTTCTGAGCTAAACATAATGCCGGCTCATTAGTAAACACATTACTTACATGCCAAAGCTTCTCACTTTGCTCTTGCAGTGCTTTATTCAATAGTGGATGCGCATGCCCAAGCGCTAGAACAGCAATACCACCAGCAAAATCAATATAGGATTTTCCCTGTTGATCCCAAACACGGCTACCTTGCCCTTTAACAGGAATAAAATCTGCTGGTGAATAAATTGGCAACATTACCTGATCGTAAGTTGCCCTATTAATACGTTGATTTATCATTACCCCACCTGACCGACATTTAGCTATACAATGAAAATATAATCACTAAATATGAATAAAAAATCAAATAAGGTTTGATATAAAAGTGGATAATGACGCTAAATTTTCATTATCCAATTAATATTTAAGAAAATTATTTAATAACTCATGCCCTTGTTCACTCAGAATACTTTCAGGATGAAATTGCACACCTTCAATGGGTAAAGTACGATGACGTATCCCCATAATTTCATCAACATTCCCGTCATGTTGGCTCCATGCTGTAACCTCAAAAGGGACAGGCAAGGTTGTCGCATCAATCACTAAAGAGTGATAACGGGTAACGCTTAAAGGTCGATTAAGCCCTTTAAACACCCCTTGCTGATTATGGTGTATTAATGAATTTTTGCCATGCATCACTTCACGGGCTCTGATAACGGATGCACCAAAAGCTTGCCCAATCGCCTGATGACCAAGGCAAACACCTAAAATAGGTATTTCCCCGGCAAATCGCTGTATCGCCTCAAGAGAGATCCCTGCTTCATCTGGCGTGCAAGGTCCCGGAGAGATAACAAGATGTGATGGCATCATCTTTTCTATCTCTTTAAGCCCAATCTCATCATTACGTTTAACAACAACCTCCGCCCCCAGTTCACAAAAATACTGGTAAAGGTTGTAGGTAAACGAGTCGTAATTATCAATAAGTAACAGCATATTAGCTTATCCGACTGATTTTATTATCATTATCTGTTTTAATGCTATTTTGAAACCGTTATATCCCTGACAAAATAGCTCGTTATTCAACCGACCTGGATACAACGAAGCCGATTATCATAGCACAGGTGTAAAATATAAATAGTAAGTAAGAAAAGCTGTTGATTTATTGCGCAATAACAATAATGACGGTGATTATTCATCAATTAAGAGATAAATAAAGCAAACAAGCGCGGTAATAGAAGATCATATGTCAAAAACAAAGATCAGAAATAATTTTTTTGATCGACAATATCCAGAATGTGAGAACGCATTCTGGATATCTGTTCATTGACTGACTTAGGCTAGAGAAGTGTCTAACCTAATCACCCATTATTCTTTAACCACCTCAGCGGATAAAATCGTCACGGTTTTAACGGGTACATTTTGGTAAGGACCAATATTGCGGGTTTGCACTTGTGAAATTTTATCGACAACATCCATGCCTTTCACTACTTTACCAAACACCGCATAACCAAAATCACGTTGACCGTGATCTAAAAAGGCATTATCAGCAACATTAATAAAGAATTGGCTTGTGGCACTGTCTTTATCTGATGTACGAGCCATTGCAATGGTGCCTTTTAAGTTACGTAAGCCATTATCAGCCTCATTCTTAATCGGCTCTCGTGTCTGCTTTTGTTGCAAATCTGCCGTAAATCCCCCACCTTGGATCATAAATCCGGGGATCACTCGATGAAAAGTGGTCCCGTTATAGTAACCATCTTCGACATACTGAATAAAATTTTTCGTTGTGATAGGGGCTTTTTTATTATCCAGTGACAGTTCAATATTGCCTTCAGATGTGACTAATTTAACAAAGGTCTCTCCCGTTGCAGCCATTGCAAGGCTTGTTGTTGTCAAGGTGCAAGCGGTAACGAGAGTGACAAAAAAACGTTTTAACATGCAGGGATCCTTTACTTTAATAGTCTACAACTTACTTAATATGCAGCGATTTTAATTCGCTGGGGCAAATAGTGCCAATCATTTACCTTTATTTACGCACAATAAACGCATTTACATCATAACAGGGTAAATTTTCATGTTTAATTACTGTTATAAGTCGCTAAATTACGCCAAAATAGAGGGAATAGTTAATTAATCGATTTTCGATTCTCTATGCAAAACTCATCTTAGTATGCATGAGGAAGCGCATTATTTCAGAGAGGCTTATACCATAATGACCCAATTTAATTACCAAAAAGCACATTTCATTATCAGTGCACCTGATATCCGCCATTTACCACCAGATACAGGAATTGAAATTGCCTTTGCGGGTCGTTCTAATGCGGGTAAATCCAGTGCATTAAATGCACTAACGCAACAAAATGGATTGGCAAGAACCAGTAAAACACCCGGTCGTACTCAACTTATCAATCTGTTTCAAATTGAGGAAGGACGACGTTTAGTCGATTTACCTGGCTACGGATATGCTCAAGTCCCCGAAGAGATGAAACGCAAATGGCAACGCTCTTTAGGTGAATACCTGCAAAAAAGAGAGTGCTTAAAAGGAGTTGTTATTTTAATGGATATCCGTCATCCATTAAAAGATCTCGATATGCAGATGATTGATTGGGCGGTGGATTCAGAGCTTCCGACTCTCGTCTTGCTCACTAAAGCGGATAAATTAGCATCAGGGGCACGTAAAAAGCAGTTAATGGCGGTACAGAATGCACTGTCAGAAAAATCAGGTGATATACGTGTTGAGTGTTTTTCTTCTTTGAAAAAAATAAGGCATTGATAAATTACGTAATACCTTAAATGAGTGGTTTACTGATACTAACGAGCCAGAGACAGAAGCTTAACTCGCTATCCGCTTTACTAGGGGAAAATATGGCTTCCCCTTCCATTCTTAGCATTAATCACTCGTGCAAATTTTAGATAAAAAAATGCCCCAGTCGAAATAAAGTCGACTGGGGCAGCTAATATTCAGCTAAATCCGATTACGTGAAGTAAAAGGTCTGAAAGATAGAACATCTTACCTCTGTACCCTACAAGAGATAATGTACTCTATTTTTTTGGCTAATAAAAGCCCTTTTGTAATTTTTTTTCACATGCAAACACGATTCAGCTTGATGTTTATGTATTCAAACGCTCAATAAATGTAGTTTAATTACATATTTATGAGATCTAAATCACCTGTAAAAAGTGCTTAAAAATAAAACAAATCACACAAAATGTGCGGTTTATACAGACTAATTTTGTGATAGGCTTATCGCGAGACCGTAATAAATTTGTAAATTAGCGATAAAATGAGGTATTCATGGCTGTATTAACGCTACTGCATTTTCCTGATGAGCGACTACGCAAAGTTGCTACACCTGTGGAAAAAGTAGATGACGAAATACGCACATTAATCGATGACATGATTGAAACCATGTACGCAGAAAGAGGAATTGGCTTAGCGGCTCCTCAGGTTAATGTCTCTAAACGTATTGTCGTTATTGATGTTTCTGAAAATAGAGATCAACCCATTGCTCTTATTAACCCAGAAATTATCAGTACTGAAGATGAAATAATGGATATGATGGATGGTTGTCTTTCTATCCCAGACTCTTTTGCTCCCACACAACGCTTTCGCTACTTAAAAGTCAAAGCACTAGATAGAAATGGGGATGAAATCGAGCTAGAAGCAGCCGATCTCTTTGCTGGCTGTATTCAACATGAGCTAGATCACCTCAATGGTAAACTATTTATAGACCATTTATCGCCGTTAAAACGTCAACGTATCGAGAAAAAACAGAAAAAATTAAGCAAACTCAACAGCACCCAAGTTGCTTAATGGAATGTATTTAACTTTTGATATTGTTAATACTAATGACTTTTATAGTGTAAGCTCAGTCAAACAACTGGGCTTTTTATTTTTTATCCCCCCACACTTCCTATTGCCCCTTCCCAAGCTTTAAATATAGCAAAGCGGGAAAACCTTATGGCTATCCCGCTTAAATTCATCAGTTAAAAAAACATACTGATATCTATTATAAACAAAGTGTTATCTCGTCATTAATGGGCTTCATCCCAGTTATTACCGACTCCGACTTCGACTTTCAGTGGAATAGCAAGCTCCATGCTACTTTCCATGAGTTTATGGATCATCGCATTTGCTTTTTCTAAATATGACTCTCGTACCTCAAACACTAATTCATCGTGTACCTGCATAATCATATGTACATCATCAGGGCATTCATGACAGATCCAATTATCCACCGCAATCATTGCTTTTTTAATGATATCGGCTGCTGTTCCCTGCATAGGTGCGTTAATCGCTTCACGCTCTGATGCTTTACGTCGGATCGCATTTTTAGAATTAATCTCTGGCAGATATAAACGGCGTCCATCTAACGTTTCCACATAGCCTTGCTGTGACGCTTGTTTGCGGGTACGCTCCATATAATCTAATACCCCTGGATAACGTTCAAAATAGAGATCCATATATCGCTGTGCTTCTTTTCGTTCAACACCAATTTGTTGAGATAAACCAAAAGCACTCATCCCATAAATCAGACCAAAATTAATTGCTTTAGCGCTACGGCGTTGCTCAGCGGTGACTTCGTCTAAAGGTATACCAAACACTTCAGATGCAGTAGCTCGGTGAATATCTTTCCCTTGAGCAAAAGCATCAAGCAAACCTTTATCTTGCGATAAATGCGCCATAATACGTAATTCGATTTGAGAATAGTCGGCAGCAACTATTTTAAAACCATCACGGACAATAAACGCTTGGCGAATACGACGCCCCTCTTCATTTCTTACTGGAATATTTTGCAGATTAGGATCACGAGAAGATAAACGTCCTGTCGCAGTCACCGCCTGATGATATGAAGTATGCACCCGCTTAGTTTTACTATTGACCATCAACGGCAATTTATCCGTATAAGTCGATTTTAATTTTGCCAATCCACGATGTTCTAAAATTAAACGAGGTAACTCATGACTATGCGCTAACGCTTCTAACACTTCTTCATTTGTTGAAGGAGCACCTTTTGGTGTTTTCTTGATAATAGGAAGATTGAGTTTTTCAAATAAAATCTCTTGTAATTGCTTAGGTGAAGAGAGATTAAATTCTTGCCCTGCTAACGCGAATGTCTCTTTTTCAATCTCAGCTAAACGTTGAGTGATTTCTTGGGATTGCATGGCAAGCACTTGTGCGTCAATCAATACGCCCTTACGCTCCATGCGTGAAAGCACAGGGACTAATGGCATCTCAATATCATGATAAACGTGTTTTAGCGGTGCAATCGCCTCTATTTGAGGATAAAGCGCTTGATGCAGTAACAAGGTAATATCAGCATCTTCCGCTGCATATAAGGTCGCTTGTTCAACCTCAATCTGATTAAAAGTAAGTTGCCCCTTACCTTTACCAGCAATCTCTTCAAATGTCGTCGTTTTATGATTTAAATGCTTTTCCGCTAAGGTATCCATATCATGGCGGCTACTCACACTATTTAAGACATAAGACTCCAACATGGTATCAAAATAAATACCGTTTAATTCGATGCCTTCATTTTCCATAATGCCGCGGTCGAATTTCAGGTTTTGCCCAATTTTTAAGATGGTTTTATCTTCTAAAATCGGTTTTAAAGCAGTTAGTACCTCATCAACAGGTAATTGCTCTGGTGCATCTAGATAATCATGACGCAATGGAATATAAGCGGCCTTGCCAGGCTCTACCGCAAATGACAGACCGATTAAACGTGCATCAATATTATTCAAGCTATCTGTTTCAGTATCAAAAGCAAAGGCGGGCGCTTTTTTCAGTACCTCAACCCAGCGCATTAAGCTTTCATGAGTCAATATAGACTCATAGTTCTCTTGAGAGATAACCGGGAAATTGTCTGCAGCTGGCTGCTCTTTGGGTGTTGCGACTTCTGCACTATAGGGGACTGGCGCTTTACGGCTACTGCGTTGAGCTAACCAACCACCATTTTGTAAGTCACTTATCCAGCGTTTAAATTCATAACGCGTAAACATTTCAAGTAACTTATCTAAATTAGGTTCATTAACCACTAAGTCATCAAAGGTTTTATCAAGCGCTACATCTGTTTTAATTGTCGCTAATTGATAAGAAAGTTTGGCAACTTTCTCATGTTCAACCATTTTAGCGCCAAGTGTTTTCGCACCTCGGAAACTCAATGTGGCTATTTTATCAAGCTGTTGATAAATATCCTCTAAGCTACCAAGTCCTTGCAATAGCCCTAATGCTGTTTTTTCACCCACCCCCGGAACACCGGGAATATTATCTGATGAGTCACCCATCAGGGCGAGAAAGTCGATAATCAACTCCGGTGGCACCCCATATTTTTCTTTAACTTCATCGGGGCCTAAAATAACATTCGTCATCGTGTTGATAAGTGTGATATTGGGCGTAACTAGCTGTGCCATATCTTTATCACCGGTACTGATTAACACATTACGACCATCACTGGCTGCTTTTAATGCCAATGTGCCAATCACATCATCAGCTTCGACGCCAGTAATAGAAAGTAACGGTAAGCCCATAGCTTGAACCATTTCATGCAAAGGCTCAATCTGCTCACGCAGATCATCTGGCATTGGTGGGCGATTAGATTTATATTCCTCATACAACTCATCACGGAATGTTTTGCCTTTAGCATCAAACACAACCGCCACATGACTAGGCTTATACTGAATTATTAGGCTGCGTAGCATGTTTAACACACCATACATCGCCCCTGTGGGTTCACCTTTGCTATTAGTTAGCGGAGGAAAAGCATGATAGGCACGATAAAGGTATGAAGAGCCATCTACAAGGATAAAGGGGTTTTCTGCTATCTGGACCATAATCTGTTCATCATTGTTCTGAGGTTCATTGATATGACTAGAATGCCACATTGCAACGCAATAGACGAATATTACCTGAGATTATTGACAAACTTCTTATCACGATAGACAGATATAATTATCGGTTAGTCACCGACAATCATTGATTCGAATAAATCAAGCAGATCAATTTTATCTTAATAAAAAGACGATAAATATTATTCGTTTTATACAAAATAATGACTAAAAATAATATAGAAACACCTCAATAATATATGGTTATTTATATTCTCTATATTATTTTTAATAAAATACGGTAATAAAACACGGTATAGTTAATTAATTAAATAATTGCAGTAAGGCAAGCAATAGTACCAAATAGAATACCGGGAGCATTAGCAATCGCAACGGGATATTCTTTACTTTTCACGCCATAATAAGTCCATAATAAACAGTTTATGGCTGCAACAAAAGGCTGGAATGGGCTAGTTTTAATGCCATTAAGATTGTCCATTATTTGTGGAATATAAGAGACATACATACCACAGGCAGTGACTGTTGCTATCCAACTGACTAATGTGACAATATTAATTTCATTTAGCGTGGCGAGTTTCTGTTTAATTTTCCTCATTAATTTATTTATTGGGTTATTCGCTAATCTAATTCCACGATAAGGAACAAGGCTTGTTGAGGTAGATTCATCGAGTAAAGTAAGATTTTCAGGATCTGTTTCGTTTTGCATCACGCCTCCTACTGTTATTTATCCAATATATAAAAATGAATTTTTTATTTTGGATAATAAATATAACTATTACCAGTTCTAGCATAAGTAAAAGAATATTGTCAAATAAGCAAAATGGGAGAATAAAGCAGTTAAATTAAATGCTAAAGAATTATTATTAATATAAAATCTACATTTTTCATTATTCTAAGAGGTTAGCTATTTAACATTTCCAAACACTAAGCAATTACACTTAGCAACGGAAAATAATAAACTAAAATATAACAAGTTATTGCTTCTTTATCTAAAAAAATTAGCGCAACACAACCATAAACAAGGAACCAAAAGAGTCAGTTCGTTAATATTGATTTACAGTAATATTACAGACTATTTCCCTGACATTACATTGTTTGTATTATTCATGAATATCCTGTGGATAACTCTGTGAGTATTTTTGTAACCCTATCTATATTAAGTGATTAAGTCTATTTTCACTTTATTAACATAATTAAAAAATCAATGACTTACGATGCATTACTAATTATATTGAATTAATTAGATATACATCAATTAATGTGGATAGTTATATTATGAAGGAAATATGAAGAATAAAAAAATGGCACTCACAAACAGTGGGTGCCATTTTTATCTAACATTGGTAGCTATTTCTACTTATCTATCAATTAGCAATAATTGATCAATTATTTTTTCATCAGTAATTGATTGACGACATCAGAATAAGCTTTTGCATACTCTTCTGGTGATTTAGCACTAATGCCATCATTTTTCATTTTATATTTACCATCAATAACCATTGCCGGTACACCATTAATTTGGAAATCAGTTACCGCATTTTGTTGTTGGCTTACCAATGAGTTAACCACAAAACTATTAATTGCTGCATCATAATCTTCCGCTTTTACCCCTGCATTAATAAAGGTAGTGCGAATATCATCAACAGAGCGAATAGATTGTGTTTCTTGTATTCCTTTAAATAAGGCTGGAGAGACTTGGTCTTCAACACCTAATGCAATAGCAACCGCCCATGCACGGGTCATCTCTTTACCTAACGGCCCTAAGAAGTCAACGTGGTAACGAGCCATTTTGGTGTTTTCTGGTACATTTTTTTCAACTGTACTATTGACCTTATACACTTCAGAAAACTGATAGCAATGAGGGCAATAAAAAGAGAAAAATTCAACCACTTGTGGAGCACCTGCAACAGGCTTAGAAAGATTTGTATACTGCTTACCTTCAGAAATATCGGCAGCTGAAACACCAAATGCTAACACCATACTTGCTAACGCCAGCCAAATTTTTTTCATTTCGTATTATCTCCTAAAAATTAATACATTGGGCTAAGTTGTAAAGGTGGCTCATTTAATTGCTCCACTTGCCCTTTAAATAAAGCGAGTTGTTTAAACCAAAAGTCTTGCTCTTGAAACCAAACAAAGGTTCTTGGAAAAGCAGGATCCTTCCAGCGCTTTAATACCCATGCGATATAATGCACCATTCTCATCGCACGTAGAGGTTCAATTAATGATAGTTCTCTCACATCAAAATCTTGATATTCATTATAAGACTCAAGCAATGTATCTAGCTGTATAAGCTGATCTTGCTTTGAGCCACTTAATAACATCCAAAAATCTTGAATTGCACTTCCCATACGAGAATCATCAAAATCAACCATAACGACTTCATCACGCCACAATATATTGCCGGGATGACAATCCCCATGTAGTCGTAATTTTTTCCATGTTGAGTCTGATAATTTAGGACTCACTTCATGAATAATTTTATCAATAGCATCAATAAATTGAGATTTTAATTGCGTTGGAACTAAATCACTTTGTTCAAATTCTAATTTTGGCGCGACCAAATAGTCCGCAACAGACAGTGTCGGCCGATATTGATAGCTCTTTTTTCTACCTATTTGGTGAATACGTCCTAATGTCCGCCCCACCTCTTCAAGCTGAAATAGATTATCAGTTTCATATGCTCTTCCCCCAATACTTGGGAATAATGCAAAATAAAACCCTTCATTAGAAAGATGAACTGTTTCGCCTTTTACCTCGATAGGCGCTGCGACAGAAACCTGTGCCTCTTTTAGCGCTAAAACAAATTCATGTTCTTCTTTTATTTGTGAATAGCTCCAACGTTGAGGACGATAAAATTTCACCACATAACGTTGTTTATGCTCATCCATAAACTGAAAAACACGATTTTCGTAGCTGTTTAATTCCGTCAGCCCTGAATCAGGATAAAACCCAATATTAATTAGCGCATCCCAAATACTATCGGGAGACAATCCTTGAAAATTAAATGAGGCAGATATGGCCATGTCCTATCCTGAAATTAATCTTTAATCACACCGCGAGCACGTAAAATAGCTGTTTTGAAATCTTCTTCATAATCTTTCTTCAGCCCAGGAATAACATCTGTGGGTGCGGTATTGCGCATTTTTAGATGATAGATCAAAATATCATCAGTTAGATCAGCAAGTTGACCTTTAAAACCTGCTTCATCCGCCAGTTTCTGTAATAATTGAACTAAGTTTAAATCAGAATGCTCTTCCCATACTGGGTGCAATAATTCCATCACTTCATTAAGACGGTGACATTTCATACAAAAAATCCTTATTATTAAAATAACAACAAAGTACCAAGTATTCTCTAAGAGAAAAAGACAACCTCTGTCAATCTGCGTAAATATTACGCTTTTTTAAAAAAATTGCTGTTGCTTTACATGTAACCAGAATAAGTTCGTGCTTTCTATTACTATATCGTCTTTACTTGATAAGTATTGTTCGCAATTTTTCGCAAACTCATTCACAAATATTGACTATGAAAAACCAGAATATCACAGGCGGTATACTCGCCGGTGGCCAAGCTACTAGAATGGGAGGCGCTGATAAAGGGCTTCAACTCTTACATGGGCTACCTTTATACCTCCATATTGCCCAAAAGTTATCACCACAGGTTGCCTCTATTCTGATTAGTGCAAACCGTAATCTGGAACGCTATCGCCAAAGCCAGTATCCTGTTATCACCGATGAAACCAGTGATTTTTCCGGTCCTTTAGCTGGAATGCTGGCATTATTAAAACAAGCTCAAACCCCTTGGGTTGTGTTTGTTCCTTGTGATGTCCCCTATTTTCCTAGCAACTTGGTTGAAACGCTCTATCGTCACAAAGGGGATGCCTTAGCCGTCTATGCCGACGATGGGCAGCGAGAGCATCCAACACTGGCACTGTTAAATCGTTGTCTTATTCCAACACTTGAGGCTTATCTCGCTCAAGGTGACCGTAAATTAATGCTATTTATGCGCCAAATCGCCGCTAAACCGGTTTTATTTGCTAATCAGGCCGCAGCCTTTATTAATTTAAACACACCTGAAGATATAGCAAACGCCAATCACATAGCAAAATAGGAGCTCATAAGATGACACAAAATCAGTTACCGCTATTAGGGATCACCGCTTGGAGTGGTACAGGTAAAACAACCTTACTAAAAAAACTTATTCCTTTGTTGCGTAACAGAAATATTCGGGTTGGTATGATAAAACATACCCATCATGATATGGATGTCGATAAACCAGGCAAAGACAGCTATGAACTTAGAAAAGCCGGAGCCGAACAAACATTAGTCGCTAGTCAACAACGTTGGGCATTAATGACCGAAACCCCTGATTTAGCTGAGCTGGATTTGTACTATCTCGCTTCTCGTTTTGATGCAAGTAAACTCGATATGATTTTAGTGGAAGGTTTCAAAACAGAGGCTATCCCTAAAATTGCACTTTACCGTCATATCAATGAGCGAAGTGTTAATGAGTTATTGGATGAGCATGTGATTGCACTAGCTAGTGATAGTGATTTAGACACATCCCTCCCACTGCTAGATATTAATTCGCCAGAAGCTATTGCTGATTTTATTATTCAGTGGCTAACGGAAAAAAAATAGCCATAAAAAACGCTAAAGAAAGTTGCCCTTCTCTAGCGTTTTATAAAATTGGTTTACCTTAAAATAAGGTAAAATACAGGGTGTCTTTATTTAGCAGGACGAACTGCAATCACTTCAATTTCTACACGCCATGCTGGATTAGCCAATTTAGCCACTTGGAATGCTGAACGTGCTGGTAATTGATTGGTTTTTGAAGCGTCATAGAACTTAGAATAACCGTTCATAAAGCCTTTAAAATCCATAGTGCCGTTATTCTCTTCACCACCAACTAAGAATACTTGCATCTTAACCACGTCTTTCATATCAAGACCAAGGTTATTCAGGTTAGTTTTGATTTGTTCTAAAACATTAATAGTTTGCTCTTCGGTATTACCGTAAGAAGCTAATTCACCTTCTGGTGCATCTGCGGATTTCTTAGTAGGCACTTTACCACTTAAGAAAACCAGATTATTACCTGCGTTAATTTCAACTGCTTCTGAAATAGGCATACCGTCTAATTTATGATGCACAACATTCTCCGCTGCATTTGCACTTGCTACACCGAACACGAAAGGTAAAGCAACAAGTAGACTTTTATAGCGCATGAAAACTCCTTAATGTGTTTAATTACAGTAAAACAAGGGTTTACTTCTTAAAACGATCCAAACTAAACGGCGTTGGATCAATAACAGGTTTCTTGCCCATGACAATATCAGCGGTCACTTCACCCGCTGCTGGGCCTTCGGTCATACCCCACACTGTTGCCGTGTTAATCACTAAGCCTGGGTATTCTTTGACCTCAGAAATGATAGGTAATTCATCAAATGTTGGACTCACAACGGCACCCCAACGTTCAACAACTTCTGATTTTTCAAATACTGGGAATTCTGTTTTCATTCTTTGGAAAACAGCATCTAAGTGTTGCGTATTTTGTGTTGCCGTGGCAACTCGGAATTGTTCGAATGGTGTTTTTTCATCTAAATTCCAAGAGGTCGGCATTTTAAATGAATTAAATAGATCTTCACCAATAGAGAATTCCAACGGTAACTCTCCGCCACCTAATAAGTGCATAAATTTAGGCCCTAGCAGGAAGCTATCTTTGACTATTGAACTCGTAAAGATACGTGGTGCAACGGCATAAGTACCATCCGCTTGCTCGCGGAAATGAATACCATTAGGTAAATGCACATTACCACGTGGTGCACCAGGAACCCCTGAGACACGTTGTTGTGATAGATATACATTGAGCGTTGGGATATCAATACCCATATTGCCCATAAATAAACGTGACCAGATACCCCCGGCGAGTACAACTTGAGAAGTTTTAATCGCCCCTTTCTCACTCACCACATCAGAGATTTTACCACCCGCAGTTTCAATACCTCTTACTGCACAGTTGGTATAAATTTTCACACCGATTTGTTTGGCATAACGAGCGAGTGCAGGTGTGCCTGTTTCAGGATCAACAGAGCCTGAATCTTCTTCAAATGCAGCAACAGTCCATGGCGTTTGAGCACCGACTAAGCGATTTGATAGCTCTTCACCTTTAATGATGCGAGTATTTAATGGTGTATCAAAACCTGCCGCTTCTTTAGCTGTTTTGATCCACGCTTGAGCTTTATCTAATGCTTTTTCATCTGCCAGCGCTTCTACACGACCTTGAGTACGATAACTGGTATCTGCACCAATTTTCTCATTCATGCCACGCCATAATATTTTCCCATAATGGTGTAATGGGAAGATTTCTGGTGATGTTTGGTAACTAATAATTTGGCTGTATGCACGGCCTGATTGCTCACCGGCAATCTGACCCTTTTCTAAGATAGTGACACTCATACCACGTTCAGCAAGGTTAATAGCGGTCATGATCCCCTGAATACCGGCACCAATAATCACTACATCTGCTTCTTTAGGAAGAGCCCCTTGCGTACCTTCAACAAATGATGCTCTAGATTTAGCTTCCACAAATTTGCCGTCACGGCGAACCATTGGAACTAAAGCCGCACCACCTGCTAAAACGCCCGCAGCACCAACACCTAAAAGTAGCTTTCTCCTTGAAATGTTCATCTTTTACCTCAGTAATAGTCTTACTATTTATATTGTTATTAGATTATTTTTTAGAGGCTTTATAATATCATGTTTTATTATAATGTTAATGAATATAATAATTTGTTAATAATACTAATAAGACATAATACCATTAGAAACATTATGGTTACTTATAAAAAAAAACCTATTGATAATAAAGTGGAATAAAAGAGTCGAAATAAGTATTAACTTGAATTAAAAGGAAAAGTATGTCTTAGATGGAGGTATTGATAAGAAAGGGTATAAATATTTTATTAACATTTAACGACTGATGTTGTATTTAAAGCGACCATTTATGCAGATAAAATAAATAGACTCGATAGCACGATTAGCTAAAATAAAAAGCGAATACCACTATAGTAGTACTCGCTTTTTAATTAAATGTGAAAAAATTAACGCATTGTCACAAATTCTTCCGCCGCCGTTGGGTGGATAGCAACAGTATCATCAAAATCTTTCTTCGTGGCACCCATTTTTAATGCCACTGCAAAACCTTGCAACATTTCATCCATGCCAAAACCAATACCGTGGATTCCGACAATTTTTTCTTCAGCACCCACACAGACTAATTTCATCCGACAAGGCTGACGATGGCGTGTCACTGCACTATACATGGCAGTAAAAGAAGATTTATAGACTTTCACTTGCTCAGCGCCATATTGCTCAATAGCTTGAGGTTCCGTTAAACCCACAGTACCAATAGCTGGGTGACTAAATACCACTGTTGGAATATTGGTATAATCTAAATGTTCATTAGGTTTATTATTAAATAATCGCTCTGATAAACGACGTCCAGCAGCTACCGCAACAGGGGTTAATTCTACCGCACCTGTGTTATCACCTACGGCATAAATACCGGGCACATTGGTATTTTGGAATTTATCAACCTGAATATACCCTTTTTCATTTAGCTTAACACCCGTAGCCGCTAAATTGATATTATCTGTAGCAGGTTCACGACCAATTGCCCAAATTAAAGTATCTACCGTCTGCTCTAAGCCATTTTCAAGTTGTAACGTTAAGCTACCGTCGGCATTTTTAACCACAGCTTTAGGAACTGCATGGGTGTGTAATTTAGGCCCTTCCGCTTCCATGACTTCCACCAGCGTATCGACGATTAGTGGATCAAAACTACGTAATGGTGCATGTTTACGCACAAATAAGTGTGTTTCACTCCCTAACGCATTTAATACACCCGCTAATTCAACAGCAATATAGCCGGCACCCACAACAGCAACACGTTTTGGTAATGCGCTAAGTTCGAAGAAACCATCAGAGTTAATACCATATTCAGCCCCTGGAATGTTTGGCTGAATAGGACGGCCTCCCGTGGCGATAAGTATATTATCTGCGGTAATTTTTTCACCGTTTACTTCAATAGTATGCGCATCAACAAAACGGGCAAAGCCTTGGATAACATCAACTTTATTATTACCTAATACACGTTCATAAGATTGGTGGATACGATCAATATAAGCAGTACGGCTACTGATTAATGTATCCCAATCAAAACGGTTTACTGTAGTATCAAAACCATAATCAGGACCGTATTGATGAATTGCTTCGGCAATTTGCGCAGCATGCCACATCACTTTTTTCGGGACACAACCGACATTAACGCAAGTGCCACCTAGCGCTTTCGCTTCAATTAATGCACATTTTTGGCCATACATAGCCGCTCTATTGATTGATGCGATGCCACCACTACCGCCACCAATGGCGATATAATCGTAATGTTTGCTCATAATTGATCTAATCCATTTATCTGTAGAAAAATAGGTACCTAACAGGCTAATTCTTTCATGTAATAAAGTCTATTATGACAAATTTTATTACTTAGCAGGTTAGGTTTTCGCTTTTACAGTAATAGGTAAAACAGTAATAAATGACTTATTCTGGTACAACCCATTCAACTAATGTGTGTCCAGTACCTTCAGGAACCAAGGTTTTATGTAGCCAAGGCAAGATAGATGCCATTTGTGATGCCAATTTCCAAGGTGGGTTAATAACAATCATACCTGATGCTGTCATACCTAGTTGATCACTATCTGGTTTCACTGCCAACTCAATTTGCAGAATTTTACGAATACCGGTGGCCTCTAGCTCTTTTAGCATCCGTTTAATTTGTTGGCGATGCACAACAGGATACCAAATTGCATAGGTCCCAGTGGCGAAACGTTTATAGCCTTCCACAATGCCTTTAACAACCGCACTATAATCTTGTTTAAGTTCATAAGGTGGATCAATTAAAGCAAACCCACGACGACTGGCGGGAGGGAGTTTTGATTTTAATTGTCCAAAGCCATCTTCCCGACACACTCTCACACGTTTATCGCGGGAAAATTCCGTACGTAATAAAGGGAAATCGGTGGGATGTAATTCAGTTAGCATTAACAGATCTTGCTCACGCAATAATTTAGCAGCCAATAAAGGAGAGCCGGGATAATAACGTAACTCATCAGATGTATTTAACGAACCGACCGCCTCCAAATAAGGCAAGATAAGTTCAGGCACCTCTTCTTGTTGCCATAAGCGTGCAATGCCTTCTAAGTATTCTCCCGTGCGAGTCGCATGTGCATTGGTGAGCTGATAACGTCCAGCGCCAGCATGAGTATCCAAATAAAGAAACGGTTTTTCTTTCTCTTTTAAAGACTCAATAATCAGGGTTTGAACAATATGTTTTAATACATCGGCGTGGTTGCCAGCGTGGAAACTATGACGATAGCTCAGCATTCTTTATCTTCCGTTAGAAATGGGCATAGCAAAGTAATTAACTTACTCTGAAAAGAGTGAATAAGCTAAGTGTATCAGAAAAAGCTGAACTTCTTTATTGAAAGAAAAAGAAACATTGAGTCTTGGCAGGCAGAGGTTATGATAAATCAATATTTAACTTAAGTCAGATAAAGGAATAGAATGAAAAAATATATTTTTACTGCAATTATTCTTAGTTTAACAGCTAGTTATGCATCAGCAGAAACAGCGGTTAATGGTTGTGACATCAAAAAACAGAATATTCAACGACAAATCGACTATGCCAAAATGCATGGTAATCAATATCGAGTACAAGGCTTAGAGCGAGCACTTAATAAAGTAGAACGTTATTGCACTCCAGAAAAGGTTGTTGAAGATACCCGCCTAGAATTACGTGAAAAACAACTGGAAGTGAAAGAGCGTGAATTAGAATTAAAAGAAGCGCAACTTAAGGGAGAGCGCGATAAAATTACTAAAAGAGAAGATAAACTTGCGCAAGCAAAAGCTGAGTTGAAAGCAGCTGAAGAAGAGTTAGAGCTACTCACAAAAAAATAATGCCCCGTAAATTCCCATTATGTTAAGCCATATAATGGGAATTATTATTCATTCGAACTACCTGCTAATCATAGGTTTGCTTAGCTAAAAAGCGCATAACTGTTAAAAATATCATCATACTTAAGCCAAAGCAGACAACTCTGCTACCCTAATAGATAGCTAATGATAATAAGCATTAAGTTATGTAATAGGCATAACCTTATGCTATTTTTCAATAATCATTATCATAATAGTACTCAATTCTTAAGAATGGACTGATTTAATTAAAGAGGATATATGTCAGAAGAGACACAGAAAAAGGCATCCAATAAAAACACTCAACTGACTCAGCCCATTAAGCATGGGTTAGAAAAAGGGCTTCATGGTGGAAAAAAAGCCATTGGTATTGGTATAAAATTCACTAATTTTGTTACCAACATTCCCTTTATTGCTCACCTTATTCGAGCGGCAGAGCGTTTTACTGACCGAATGGGAAACCAGTTTGGTGCGGCTATCACTTACTTCTCATTTTTATCATTAATTCCCGTATTAATGCTCTCTTTTGCTTGTGCGGGTTTTATTTTAGCTTCAAACCCTGATTTGTTGGCAAAATTAATTACGGGAGTTGCCAATAGTATTGATGATCCAACTTTAGCCTCAACCGTTCAACAAAGTATTGATACTGCGGTTCGTCAACGTACAACCGTAGGTTTAACAGGGTTAGCCATCGCCTTGTATTCTGGTGTTAACTGGGTCGGGAACTTACGCCAAGCCATTTTGGCTCAGTCCCGCCCGATATGGGAACGCAACAAAGAGGATCAAGAAAAAATTTACTTTCGTTATTTTCGCGATTTTTTAGCCCTTATCGGTTTACTTGTTGCACTTGTTATCACTATTACACTAACCTCCGTTGCTGGCTCCGCACAAAAATTGATTGTGCATACATTAGGTTTAGATGGTATTGAATGGCTCACACCTGCTTGGACAACCATTGGTTTAACTATCTCTATTAGTGCCAATTATCTGTTATTTTTGTGGATATTGTGGATCTTACCTCGTCACCAACCTAAACGTATCTCATTATTAAAAGGAACGCTTATCGCCGCAATTGGCTTTGAGATCTTAAAGTCGGTGATGACATGGTTATTACCTAGATTAGCTAGTTCACCTTCTGGTGCAGCTTTTGGCTCTGTGATTGGTTTAATGGCTTTCTTCTACTTTTTTGCACGACTAACACTCTTTTGTGCCGCTTGGATTGCAACAGATGGACCTAATATGCGCAAAGAAAAACACAAGAGTGAAACGCAATCTATCACCTAAAATTGTAACCTCACGAGATAGGGTTAATTCCCTGCATTAACCACCTATCAATAATGTAAAACGTAATAAGGAAAAATAAATGCCATACGTTAATATTAAAATTACCCGCGAAGGTGCAACAGCAGAACAAAAAGAACAATTAATTGCTGGGGCAACACAGCTTTTAGTGGATGTGTTAGGCAAAAATCCTGCGACAACTGTCGTCGTTATCGATGAAGTTGATACAGATAACTGGGGGATAGGTGGTAAAACAGTAACCGATTTACGTGCCAGTGCAAAAAAATAAGCTAGCGGTTTAACATATAACGATAAAAAAGCTGAAAATAGCGTTAGGCTATTTCCAGCTTTTATTTATTAAGTTAATGCCGTACTACTTATCTATTTTGTCTGTTGTGCATCTGCCTGCACCGAAGCTTTTTCACCAGTAGTTAACGATGTTTTAGCCGTGTTTGAGCTATTCGCTGTTTCTGGGTGAACTTGCTTTTCAAATTGCACACGCAATTCACCCAAGTTTACCGTTGGCGTCTCGCTACTTTGCGTTAATACAAAAGTGATATCCTCAGATAGAATTCTCGATAACTCTTGATTTAACATCTCTTTCGTTAAACCCGCTAAAAATGCTTGGCGTAAACGCTGATATTGCTCTGGTGGAATATCAATAATATTGCTTTGCTGAGACAATAAACGCTGATTAATTAAGATAGAAGTACTTGTTTTGGCATAACGCGCAAACAATTGAGTGAGTTGAATTTGCTTTTCTTGAAGTAAATCTTGATACAATTCATCACTGACACCTTGATTACGTAATTCGCCAAGCTCTTCCCCCACCCAAGTGGCAAGTGCAGGAATATTTGCCGTTGCTGTATCAACATTTAACGAGCAACTGGCTCGTTGATATTGCACTCGACAATCGATATTCACCTGCGTACTTTCTTTTTCTTTACGTTGTTCGAGACTACGACCTAAGTGCACAAAAATCACTTCACGCGCTAAATCACTTAACCAATAACGGCTCAGTGTGTCAGAATCTTTCACTGGTGACCAATCTAGATCCCAAATAAGAGAGATTTGGTCATTTTTTCGCATGGGTTCTTGCACATACAATGTTTCTGGTTTCATATCGGCAAGAACGGGCACAGGCACAGGTGTCACGCGTTTTCCTTCCAGAGAAGAAAATGCCTGATTAATACTTTCGGTTAAGATACGATTATCAACATTACCCGCAATATATAACGTCATCATATCTGGGGTATACCAACGCTGTTGATAATCTGATAACTCTTTTGTATTTACCGAATGATTAACCGGTTTACCTGGATTATGGCCTTTTAGATTTGAGCCTTCTAGACGTGAACGCCAGATAGGATCATCAATATTAGCGGGAAAAGTCACCACCGGAAGCGGTGATTGAATCGCATTTCGAACCGCATCTTCTGTATATTGTGCCGGTTTTGCTATGCCCGCCAATAATGCAAAGGCATCTTTTAATAATTCAGGCTGGTTATTAGGCAAGCTTAAGTTATAAACCGTAAAGTCATAAGAGACGATCATCGGTGGCAATGGATAATCAGGATCGAATGCATTTTTCCAAAGATTATCGCGTTTTTCTGGTGTTAATCCGGTGTTTTCTAACACATTCAGTTTTGACACCAGAGATGAAAACCCTGTTTCACTGCGCTTTTCTGATAAAGAGCCCGTATTCACTAATAAGCGAATTTGGATCCTATCATTTGGACGTTGTGGTGTTTGTAAAATTTGCCATTGGAAACCATTTGCGAGTCGCCCTTCTTGCCAAGCAGGATCAGGCTGCAGTGCTTCAGCTTGAACCTGACAAATAGCAGCGCTGAACATAACGCTTCCCAATAAAATTCGTGTCATTGCACCCTGCATGTGAACCTCTGTTTTATTAATCCTTGGTATTAAACCACTTATGAGGTTTAACAATAAATGCCGGAAGACATGTTAGATGTAAAATGTCTGTATGTTGCGTTGTCATCTTTATCACCACAGAACGCTAAAATAAAATCACTCACGTGATTAGAGTCATAGTGGTGTAAGAAGGTTCAGATATCTGACTCTTTTTGATCAGATTTTTGTTGATTATATCCTTTAATCAGCAAACCAATCTCATCATCACGATGAGATTCTGAACACGACAACATCGAAACCTGATTACTTTTATTAAGAGTCACAGCAATGTGGCGCAACGGTTTTACCATAATACGATTAATACACCAGCTAATTGCAATAGTGAGGATAAGACCCATTAATAAATAAGTCGTCAACATCAGTGCGACAGTATTACTCGCAAAACGATAAAAACGGTTAGTATCTGCCTGTAAAATAAGATGACTGGTATAGGCTTTATCGTCAGCGGAGGTAATACCTAAAGGCTGTAAAGGGATAGTCACTTCAACAGGGATGCCAAACAGCCAACGTGAAAATTGAGAAACTGATTTTTTCGGTGCAAAATCTAAGTTCATCACCTGAACATTTTCGGGTTGTGTCACAATCGCTTTACCCAGTATCCCGGTCGTTTTTAAACTAATGATCAGTTGTTTGGCATCATTTAAATCTGAACGCAATAGCGCATCAGCTAGCGGTTGTTGTATACTGACTGCCGCATTAAATAGCTGATTTTGATAATCTTCTCGGCGTTGATCAATCAAATAAACAAGCTGAATACTAATAAAAATAGCAATAGTCACCAACGTGACACCTGCAACAGCTGCCATCTGTTTGATTGTTAGTGAACGTTTGAGATGAGGTTTCATCAGTGCTATTTCCAGTAACCATGCTTGAACAACGGTGATTATACTGTATTTTTTCGATTATGTATCACAATCAATAAAGAAAAAACACACGAAAGCCTGCATCTCTACTCAGGTTAAAATCAA
The DNA here is from genome assembly GCF_000160755.1 of Proteus mirabilis ATCC 29906. Lineage (GTDB taxonomy): Bacteria > Pseudomonadota > Gammaproteobacteria > Enterobacterales > Enterobacteriaceae > Proteus > Proteus mirabilis. The sequence goes on along the minus strand of NZ_GG668583.1, from coordinate 212,252 downwards.
TAAAAAGAATTATCTGGCTATAAACACAAATAGCCAGATAATATTCATCTTTTTAAGATGATAATTTTATTACTCTTTTAATTGTTATTATAAAATATCATCATTTAAATTATTTAGTTTTATGTGGATTAATATCGAAAATAACCTTATCATTCTCCGTTATCTTGCTAGCAAACTTAAATAAGCTATATTTATTAATTAAAGAAGTTTTAAACTGACCTTTAATATTAATTTCATTATCAGCTATCAAATCTATATAAGTTTTGCTTAATCCATCATCTGAAAGAGTTTCTTTAAATTTAACATCTGTTATATTTATGTTATCTCCATGTGCAAAAATCTGACCAAAACCAAGCATAGATAGTTTATTTAAATTAATATCATTAAGCTTATTTTTATCTAAGCTATTATTGTCGTTACCATCTCCTATCGGGATATTTCGATAACCTAAAAATCTGATACTGCTATTTCTCAGCGCAAATCTACCCGAGTAGTTATTATCTTGATGGGCATTAAATGAGACACCAGAATTTCTGACATAAGAAGTTGTTTTATCAATATCAACATTAATATTTCTCCCATTAAATAAAACTTCGCTATTTATAATAGCTAGTTTACCTTTAAAGTTAATATTGTCACTTTCTATATATTGAAGTGCTGATCCTATTTCTTTACCCTCAGCCTCCAACTTTCTTTTTTCTGCTTGTTTAGCTTCATCGATTTTAAGAACAGCACTCTGGATCTTGTTATATTCTGCTTGCTGTTGATCAGCAACTCTCCTAGCTTCAGTAGCTAGTTCTCTTATTTTCTTTAGTCTATTTTTATGTATATTATGAGGCTCTAACTCCATTATTTTTTCTTCTAATGCCTCTAATTCTAATGCTATTTCAGCTGATTTTTTTGCATCTATTTCAAGAAAATATAACTTCATAGATGCTAACATGAACATTAGATCTACTTCATTATATGCTCTAAATTCATTTTTTTTATTAATAATTCCGAATACTGATTTTTCATTAGCATTAATTTCTTTATTACGAATGATATTGATTTTTTTAGTGATTAGATCCCCATCAAGATTAAAAATGCCACCTTGTAGAGAGAAAAGATCTGTTTTTAATGAACTATTTTCTAAAATAGAGAGACCTTCTTGGTTATCTTTAGATAGCTCTTTTCCTTGGTCACCTTTCCAATCATAATCAACAAAACTAACCGTTTCATAGCCATTGATCACATTAAAAACTGGGATTTTATTTTTACCCAATATATTAATACGATTAGAAAAAACATTGATTGTTTGTTTTTCATTGAAATTATTAACATTCTTTAGATTAACATAACCATCTGATAAGTAAATTTTTTTTCCTGTAATACTATCTAACTTCCCTGAAATTAACATCACCTTATCTGAACCTGAAAATTGACATCCGTAGCAATCAATTCCATTTGGATTGGCGATAATCAATTCTGCATCTTGTCCTAAAACAGAGATTTTACCCTCTAATGAACTCGTTTTTTTTGAAGTTACTTCGTTAAGAATAACTTTTGCTTTTGCCTCGCTATTATCAATATTAACGCCTTCTTTTCCAACATTAAATTGTTCAAAATAGTTAACTGATAAATTCATATCGTTTGCTTTGTTGATAGAAATAGTTTCTGAACCATCTCCATTCTTGCTCACTGTTGTGTTTGCAGATTTTTCTGCATCTACAATAACGTTATTGGCTACTGCACTATTATGCATAAAAGCAAATGAAATAGAGATAACTAGAAGATTTAATGATGGCAATTTTTTATAAAACATAACGTCCCTTTTATTTAGTAAATTTAAAGAGAGACTAAATAATAAGAAACGCTAGTCATATAAAAATAAGAACAACATATAATATCATTGTTCTTATTTTATAAACCAAATTTATCAATCTATTGATTAAAACTCGCCGTGATCTTGCTCTACGGCAAAACAAGCAATCAACTGCCCATGATACTCTTTTAAAGTCGGTTGTAATTGTGTACACATTCCAAATGCGCGCCGACAACGAGCAGCAAAAGCACATCCTGGTGGTGGATTTAACGGACTAGGTAATTCACCCGTTAATTTAATTCTCTCTCGCCTTAATGTCGGTGTTAATCTTGGTGTTGCTGATAATAACGCTTGGGTGTAAGGATGTTGTGGGTTTTCAAATATCTGTGCTTTAGTGCCCTTTTCAACACAGCGCCCTAAATACATCACCACCACTTCATCTGCAATATGTTCAACAACGGAAAGATCATGGGAAATGAAAACATAAGAAAGTCCCATCTCTTGCTGGAGATCCATCATTAAATTAAGCACCTGAGCTCGCACAGAAACGTCTAGGGCAGATACAGGCTCATCAGCAACCACAATATCAGGTTCAAGCATTAAACCACGGGCGATAGCAATACGTTGGCGTTGTCCTCCTGAAAACATATGCGGATAACGACTATAGTGCTCAGCCTTTAAACCTACTTTCGCCATCATAGAAAGTACTTTTTCTTTACGATCTTGTGCACTTAACGTGGTATTAATTAATAGAGGCTCTTCTAATATTTGCCCCACTTTCTTACGTGGATTTAATGATCCATAAGGATTTTGAAAGACAATTTGGATCTTTTGGCGCCGTAATTTTTCCGCAGATTTATCTTTAACTAATAAATTTTGCCCTTGATATGAAAGCTCTCCTGAGGTTGGTACTTCAATCATCGTTAATAATCGACCTAAAGTAGACTTACCACAGCCAGACTCTCCAACCACGGCTAACGTTTTTCCTCGCTCGAGCTCAAAAGAGACGCCATCTAGTGCCTTAACGGTTTTTTCCTTCGTAAAAAGTCCACCTTTAACGCTGTAATATTTGGCAAGATTAACCGCTTTTAATAAAGGCACTGCAGTATTCGGATTAACATTAGCCATATGTTGGTCTCCCTGTATCATCCAATGGTGTATGACATTTCACTCGATGTTTACCTATCTCTTTCAATTCGGGCTCTATCTGAAAACAAGTATCCTGTGCATAGGGGCAACGAGGATTAAGTAAGCACCCCATCGGTCTATCATAACGTCCCGGAACCACGCCCGGTAATGACTCAAGCCGAGCTTTATCACTCGCAAATTCAGGTAATGCTTTTAATAAAGCTTGCGTATAAGGATGGCGAGGCGCTTTGAAAATTTCTGTTGCGAGGCCTGATTCAACAACTTGCCCTGCATACATCACAATAATGGTATCTGCAGCTTCTGCGACTAATGCCAAATCATGAGTAATTAACACTAACGCCATATTTTCTTGTTTTTGTAATTCAAGTAATAGCTCGATAATTTGCGCTTGAATGGTGACATCAAGAGCAGTAGTTGGCTCATCAGCAATCAATAATTTAGGTTGGCAAGCAATTGCCATCGCAATCATCACCCGTTGGCTCATTCCACCCGACAGTTGATGAGGATAAACATTTAAACGTGATGCGGGATCAGGAATACCCACCAGCGTTAATAGATCAATCGCCCGCTGTTTACGCGTACGATGACTTCCTCCTTGATGAACTTTGAGGGCCTCCATAATTTGATAACCGACCGTAAAACAAGGGTTAAGGCTTGTCATCGGATCTTGAAATATCATGGCAACCTCAGCACCAACCAAATCACGACGTTCAGATTCAGAAATTTGCATCAGATCACGTCCATCAAATTGTAAGGCTTGTGCTGATACGCGACCGGGAAAATCAATAAGTCCCATAATCGCTAATGAACTGACTGATTTCCCTGAGCCTGACTCGCCAACAATGCCCACCACTTGACCTTCTTCTACTTGATAACTGATCCGGTCTACCGCTTTAAACGGAGTATCTTCATCACCAAAGTGAACTGATAATTGATTTATATTTAATAACGCCATGCTCTTACTCCGTTACTGCTTTAATTTTGGATCGAGTGCATCTCGTAGACCGTCACCCATTAAGTTAAAGGCTAAAACCGTCAACAAAATAGCTAACCCCGGAAAAGTCACTACCCACCATGCACTTTGGGTAAATTGCAGTACATCAGATAACATGGTTCCCCATTCTGGTGTCGGTGGCTGTGCGCCCATTCCCAAAAAACCTAAGGCTGCCATATCTAAGATGGCATTAGAAAAACCTAAAGAGGCTTGCACAATTAAAGGAGCAATGCAGTTAGGCAAGATATTGATAAACATTTGGCGTATAGAGCCTGCTCCCGCAACACGAGACGCCACAACATAATCACGGTTAATTTCTGTTAACACTGCCGCACGCGTCAGTCGAACATAATGAGGTAGGGCAACAAAGGTTAAAGCGATTGAAGCATTAATAATCGAAGGCCCAAAAATAGCCACTAACACTAATGCTAATAAAAGACTGGGTAATGCCAGCATAATATCAACTACGCGCATAATGGCGATATCAACGATGCCACCAAAATAGCCAGCCATTAAACCTAAAATAATGCCTAAAATCAGCGAAAGTATAACGACAATGCAACCAACGAGTAATGAAAGGCGCGCACCATACATTAAGCGAGAGAGAATATCCCGCCCAACATCATCAGTACCTAAAATAAAACTCCAGCTTCCTCCTTCTTGCCATACAGGGGGCGTTAGAAGAAACTCACGAAACTGCTCATTAGGTGCATGAGGCGCTAAAACGCCTGCAAGGGCCGCTATCAACAGCATAATGACAATATAAATTAAGCCAACAACCGCCCCTTTATTTTGTTTGAAATAGTGCCAAAACTCTTGAAAGGGGGTCATTGGCACCGGTGCACTAATGACCGGTGTTACGTTATTTTCAGCCATGATGCACTCCTTATTTCTTATGACGGATACGTGGGTTAACAATGCCATATAGCACATCCACTAATAGATTCACGAAAATGATCATAGTGGCAATGAGCAATACTCCCCCTTGAACAACAGGGTAGTCTCGACGTTGTAGAGCATCAATTAACCAGCGACCTAACCCCGGCCATGAAAAAATAGTTTCTGTCAGTATCGCTCCGGCTAGCATCGTACCAACTTGTAAACCAATCACCGTCACAACAGGTAACATTGCGTTACGTAATGCATGGATCAAAATCACTCGTGCACGACTTAATCCTTTTGCTCTGGCAGTGCGAATATAGTCTTCTCCCAATACTTCCAACATTGCCGAACGCGTCATGCGCACAATAACCGCTAATGGAATAGTCCCAAGCACAATGGCCGGTAAAATAATATGGTGTAGCGCATCAAGAAAATCACCTTCTTCCCCCCAAAAGAGCGTATCAATCAACATAAATCCCGTTAGTGGATAGCTATCATCTAGAAAGACACTATCCGCCAATCGGCCTGATACAGGTGTTAGATCAAGCTTCACTGAAACGAGCATAATCAGCATGATCCCCCACCAGAAGATAGGCATAGAATATCCTGCAAGTGACACACTGATTGCCGTATGATCAAAAATAGAACCTCGTTTTACTGCCGCAAGCACCCCAACGGGAATGCCCACTGAAACAGCAAAAATCATGGCACAAATACCTAGCTCTAAGGTTGCTTTAAATCGTGGCAAAAATTCATCCCAGACAGGAATACGACTTTTTAGTGAAATACCTAAATCACCGTGCATAATGCCGTTAAGGTAATTTAAATATTGTTGCCATAGCGGTTTATCTAGTCCTAATTCCGCCATTAAATAAGCGTGACGCTCTGGTGATAATCCACGCTCTCCCGCCATAATCATGACCGGATCACCCGGAATAAGATGGACAAAAATAAAGGTTAATAACGTAATTCCGATAAACGTTGGGATCACGAGCCCCAAACGCTGAAGGATAAATTGCAGCATATCCTAATTCTCTTTTTACACATCAGCTAAAAGATAGCGCTGATAAATCAGGGGAAAGCCCCTGCGCTCACAGTGTACTGAATGTATTGATTATTATTGGATAGCGGTACTTCTCTAAACGCTCAGAGAAGTACCGTGGTAAAGATAACTCAGCTCGTTAATATCACGACTATTTTAGAGAGACATTATTAAAGTGGTGTTTACCTAATGGGTCGACCACATAGTTCTCTACTTTTTTACTGATTGGTTCATATACCGTGGAGTGAGCAATAATCAGTGCTGGCGCTTGGTCATGCATCACCACTTGAGCTTGCTTATATAACTCAACACGCTTATCGTGATCTGCCGTGATCCGCGCAGGCTGGATCAGATCTTCAAACGGCTTATAACACCATTTCGAGTAGTTAGAGCCTTGCTCTTTCGCAGCGCAACTAAACAGTGTGGCAAAAAAGTTATCAGGATCACCGTTATCTCCCGTCCAGCCCATCATCACAGCTTGGTGTTCACCTGATTTAGCACGTTTCAGATATTCACCCCACTCATAACTGACGATCTTGGTTTTCACACCAATTTTTTCCCAGTCAGCTTGTACCATTTCAGCCATACGGCGAGCATTAGGGTTATATGGCCGTTGCACTGGCATCGCCCATAAATCGATAGTAAAGCCATCTGCAAGGCCGGCCTCTTTTAGCAATGCTTTGGCTTTTTCAGGGTTATATTCATAATCGACGATATCATCGTTATAACCCCACATTGTCGGTGGAATAAGATTCTTCGCTTTCTGACCTGCACCTTGATAGACAGCTTCAATAATGGCGTCTTTATTCACAGCCATACTTAATGCTTGGCGTACTTTTTGGTTATCGAGCGGTTTTTTCTCCACATTAAAAGAGATATACCCCACGTTTAATCCGGGTTGTTCCAGTAGCTGGATATCTTTATTTTGTTTCATCTTGGCGATATCAGCAGGATTTGGGTAAGGCATTGCCTGACATTCGTTCTTTTGTAATTTGGCATAACGAACTGAAGCATCTGGCGTAATAGAGAAAACTAAACGATCTATATCAGGTTTTTTCCCCCAATATTTATCATTCGCTTTATAAAGAATACGTGAGTCTTTTTGATATTGTTGCAGTTGGAAAGGTCCCGTACCAATAGGATTGAGATCCACTTTCTCAGGAGTCCCTGCTTTCATCATATTATCTGCATACTCGGCAGAAAGAATAGATGCGAAGTCCATTGCCATATCAGCCAAGAAAGGCGCTTCTGAACGGGTAAGTACAAAGCGAACCGTATTGTCATCCACTTTTTCGATCTTCTCGATCATATTATTCATATCCATCCCAGTGAAATATTCATAACTTCCACCAGAGACTTTATGATAAGGATGATTTGGGTCCATTTGACGCATAAATGTATATATCACATCATCTGCGTTAAATTCACGAGTGGGCTTAAACTCTTTGTTGCTATGCCAACTAACCCCTTTACGTAAATGGAAAGTATACACCTTACCATCATCGCTCACTTCCCAACTTTCAGCTAAGCCGGGAGTAATTTCAGTGGTGCCGAGTTTAAACTCAACTAAGCGATCATAAAGCGGTACTGAGCTTGCGTCATAAGTCGTACCTGAGGTAAATAGTTGGGGGTTAAATCCTTCCGGTGAACCTTCTGAACAGTACACTAATGTTTTCGCTTGCACACCCGCTGAAATAGCCAAAGCGAGTAAGCCGATTGTAGCGGTTAGCAACCCTGTCTGTTTTTTGGAGCTTCTCATCATTATTCTCCGTCATTATTCTGTTGTGTTTTTTGGTTTCCTGTTTAAAAACGGAATACCTTTTTATTTTGTCATTGTTCAATTAACCAACTGTATTCGTTTCCGTCAATAAGGGGCTTTACGCCAAAATGAACAAGTTGCAAACATAAACGAAACAAATACCAAACAATTACAGGATAAAAATTGGACAAATTGATTTAATGGTAGAGAATTAAACCACACATTAAGTAAGTCTTAAGTTAAATGACTATTTAAAAAAAAACGATATTTTGTGATTGAACGCTTAAATATTAAACGAATATATTGAAATGAAACAAAGAAGTGGGTGGTTTATTCTGTTAGTAGCGAAGAATAACACCAGTATATAGAAGATAATCAGCGCAATACTCCGTTAATCCAAAGAGAGAAAAATACCTTTTTCTCTCTTTGACTACTAGTATGCTATATAAGCCAATAATCTATAGTTATTTATTAAATAATTTATAAAAACAGTAGTAAAAAATATAAAATAAATCACCATAATCAGAAGTTAAATTGGGTATTAAAATTAAACTGCGATCCTGTTGCTTCTCGACTAGAAGGGGCTGATAACGGTATGCTCCATACTAACTGATAACTTAGTTTCTTAAAGCTACCTTCTAATCCTATTGCCGCACCAACTAAATATTTATTTTTATTATAAAAAATGTTTTTTCTATCTTCTGAAACGGAACCATAATCTATGGCGGAAAATAGCATTTGGTTATTCAAGGGTGTAAGCCAAGTAACCTTATGCCGGGAAACAAACTGATTGGCATCAGAATAACCTTTGCCGGACTCAAAACCATACACGCTATACAGACCACCAATGGTTGCTTTATCAAGTAATCCATCAATATCTGAGCGAGTCAGTTGAAATATCATTTCTGGTTGATAAAAAAATTGCTGTGAAGTGATTTTAAAGGGAATTAATGCATCAAAATTAAGATTAAAAATGGGTACACCATTAAGTGAATCTATCGGTGATAGTCTTGCGCCAGGAATAAAAACACTCTGCTTATAATGAAATTTTGTATTAAGGAAACCCCCTCTCATAAAGCGATAATTTTGCTCAATACCCGCATTAATATAAGGACTGCGACGCTCATGGACTGATAAGCGATAGCCTGACACTTCATTGCGATAAGTGTAATATTGTATTCCACCACTTAAAGTCACCGTACGCTGTGTTGAAGGTCTAAATTGGCGCTGGATCTCAAAAGAAAGAAGCTGTTGACGCGTTTTTTGTAACTCTTTTGTCACTTCAGAGACTCTCATTTTTGAACCAATATCATAACCAAATAATGTCGCACGCCAATAATGATAAGGTACTTGCCATAAAAAGATCTGCTTCTTGATACCTCTTGATTTTAAGGTATCGAGTTGACTTGAAAGAATAACCATTAAAGTATCATTAAGTTGCGCTAGATTACCAAAGCTTAGCCTTGTAGTACCAAATAGATCTCCGTAAATTTTCTGCTCCTTATTATCAATCGATACCGAGCCTGCCATTGTCCTTTTTCCCACTTGAGAAAGAGAAATAATTGACTCATGTTCTTTTGACGAGGGTTCTATCTGAATTTTGACATTACTATTAGGACGGGATCTGAAATTGTCAGCCCCCTGTTCAATATCTTTAACGTTTAAAACATCACCTTTTTTGACAGGCACTGCCTGTGAAATCAAATAGCGTTTATCTGTCGGGGCTTCGGAAACAATGTCTTGCACTCTCCCGACATTTAATGTGATATCCAATACCTCGTCATCGGCATAAAGATCAACTTTACCCACCTCACTGGTCACATAACCTGCATCATAAAGCAGCGCATTCAGAATATTGATATCTTGTTCTAACAATGCCTGTGACTGACAATGCCCAACTAATTCAGCTTGCCATTTTGCCACTTGGCGTTGCAGTGATGGGGAAGAAAACTCATCGAGATGATGGAGTTTTACCTGTTTGATTGAAAAACAATGCACAGAAGGTGTGATAAATTCCCTTTTATTTTGTGGCGCTAAGTTCACTAAAGAGACATTGTCATTTTGTTGTAGTAATTGATCTCTAAGTTGTGTTTCTGTCGGTAAATCTACTGGTACAGGGGGATCGATATGACTTTCATTCGCTACAGAAAAAAAAGCACAACACCATAAAATACAATAGATTAAAATAGACAACTCAATACGCATTCAATTTACACTCTTATCACCGGAAATAGGAGTGCTATGTATATGTAAAGAGAAATAAAAAAGATTTATAAAAACCGTCTTTTTACTCTGACTTACCTACACAGTTACCAATAATGCAACTATGTCGACTTATCAGATCAGAGAGTAAAAAATCATAAGCGATTATTTATAAAGAGATGCCTTAAAACGACAAAACCCCGCTTTAAAAAAGCGGGGTTTCTAAATATGGTCGGCGAGAGAGGATTCGAACCTCCGACCCACTGGTCCCAAACCAGTTGCGCTACCAGGCTGCGCTACTCGCCGAAAACGAGGTGCATCTTACTGCCAGAAAGCCAAAGCGTCAATACTTTTTTCTTATCTCCCAACTGTTCGTATGGTTTTCAACCAAAACGACTGATTTTTAACTTTTTATTAGCACTATTGCTGAAATTAACCGCATCATAAACCCTACTTTTACTTAAGTTATATGAAACAGCTATTTTTCTTTACAGTTATCAGAAAACATCATGAAAAATGACAAATTTATTCTTTATTGTTATCGTTTATTTCATGCACTTTTTATATAATTACCCTATGTCAAATCAGTTAGGTGAATTTAGAGCATGAAATCACGTTGGGGCATTAGCACATTACTTTTATTCGTCACCACATTTTCAGTCCAAGCGGCTACATCACAAACTTGTCGGGTTTACTTTAAAGAAGCCGATAAATTCTTACAATATATTGCTACTAGAGATGACTTAAAACAGAACATGCCTGAAATAAAAGGTAATTTTGAACAAAATAAAAAGTTGATCAGTTCTTCCACCCTAAAAGAGCAAAAAGCAATTTGTGAAAAAGGAATGCAAGAGCTTGATAACCTTAACAAGATGTTTGGTCCAAAAGAAGCTACAGCAAAAAAATAAATATAAATAATGACTAAATAATAAATAAGTGATTATATTTAGTCTTATTTATAATAATTAGGTTTTATTTCCAGTATTAAGTGTATCATTAGTGCTACCTAATTTTTTTATCCTTTCTTTAGGTGAATTATCACTGTTGTCATCATGTTGTGTATAATAATCATAAGGAAGCAATAAAGTATCTAATAACGCACTAAAAGGAAGATCAAGAATAACTAACGGTTTCATTGCCCACCCTGTTTCATCATCAGAAAGCATATTAACGTTATTTTTTGTTCCTGAATAAAGCTCGTTATTAGGGCCTGCATGCGTCATAACACTTGAGCACCCTGTCAGTGATAGCATAAACGTCGCTAGTATTAACTTGTTAATGATTATGGATCTCATAGAGCACCTATAAAAAGCCGTTAGGGTTAAACACCTTTATTACATAGTTAAACCTGTTTTCCTTGTTAGGACAAGAAAAAGAAGATCTAAGGGGTTTATTTTTAATAACACAGGTAATTAATTTAATCTAAAAATAAACTCATTTTATATAATAATTCTGATGTTATAAATTATTATGTTTCACTGATATTAAAATTCAACCCTATTCATTTTAAATAAATATTTTAACTGAATATTTATCTTTTTTATTTTTTTGATCGTTATATATGCTGAATTTGTGCAATAAGACACAGCGTTTTTTTATCTTTTTGGCAAACTAGATGTATCGTTTTAGCTAGTGAGTTACTTGGCTATTTCACTTGGCATAGGATCTGTTTTATGAGTGATATTGCATTAACAATGGTGATGTTGTCATTAGCAGGCGCCTTAGGACTTTGGATAGGTAACGTTAAAATCTATCGGGTCAGTTTAGGAATTGGCGGAGTGCTGTTTGGAGGGATTATTGTCGGCCATTTAGCTCAACGTTATGGACTGGTGCTCAACACACAGATACTCCATTTTATTCAAGAATTCGGCCTTATCCTCTTTGTATATACCATTGGTATCCAAGTCGGCCCCGGTTTTTTCTCTTCTTTACGTGTATCTGGGCTTAAGCTCAATGCCTTTGCCATTTTGATTATTTTACTTGGTTCACTAGTAACAGCCTTTATTTATCACTTATTTAATGTGCCACTACCCATTATTCTTGGCATTTTTTCCGGAGCGGTAACGAACACGCCTTCATTAGGTGCAGGGCAACAAATCCTCACCGACCTTAATATCGATCCAGCCATAATCAGTCAAATGGGAATGGGATATGCTATGGCTTACCCCATGGGAATTTGTGGCATTCTTTTGGTCATGTGGTTTATTCGCGTGCTGTTTAAAATCAATATAGAGCGAGAAGCAAAACACTTTAACCATCAGCAAAACAGCACTAAAGAGACACTGCATACCATTAACATTGCCATTCGCAATCCCAATTTAGATGGCTTATTAATGCAAGATATCCCACTACTCAATGAAGATACCCTTGTCTGTTCACGTTTGAAACGTGGCGACGAGATTATGGTTCCGATGCCTTCCACTATTATTCAGTTAGGCGATTTACTGCATATTGTCGGCTCAAGAGAAGATCTCAATAAGGTTCGCCTTATTTTAGGCGAAGAAGTAGATGCTTCACTTTCTACCTCAACCCATCAATTACAATCTGTGCGCATTGTTGTCACGAATGACTCAGTATTGAGTAAACGATTAAAAGATCTCGATTTAAAAAGAAAATATGATGTTGTTATCACACGATTAAATCGAGCAGGAATTGAACTAATTCCTAGTAATAACAGTATGCTACAGTTTGGCGATATTTTAAATGTTGTGGGTAGACCTGGGGCCATAGAAGCAATTACGGTACTTTTAGGTAATGCACGACAAAAATTAGAACAAGTACAGATGTTGCCTGTTTTTATTGGCATTGGTTTAGGGGTTTTATTAGGCTCTATCCCTATTTTTATTCCGGGGATCCCTGTTGCACTAAAATTAGGCCTTGCTGGCGGGCCGCTGATCGTGGCCTTGATTTTAGGCCGTATTGGTACTTTCGGGAAACTCTATTGGTTTATGCCCCCAAGTGCTAATCTTGCACTACGTGAACTCGGGATCGTCATGTTTTTAGCTGTGGTTGGCCTTAATTCCGGTGGCGAGTTTATTGATACCTTAATATATGGACAAGGGTTAAGTTGGATTGGCTATGGTATCGCGATCACACTACTCCCATTATTGATAGTCGGTATAATGGCTCGTCTCGTTTTTAAGTTAAATTACCTTACCCTATGTGGCGTACTTGCAGGCTCGATGACTGATCCTCCCGCTCTAGCATTCGCTAATTCTATTCATCAAAATAGCGGTGCTGCCGCACTTTCTTATGCCACGGTTTATCCTTTAGCTATGTTTTTACGTATCATCACGCCACAACTAATGGCACTGATTATTTGGGCTTTGTAGCGAATTTAATAGATATATTAAATGGTTGCAGTCAATTTGTTATCAAATGCTTAATTTCACTTTACAGAAGGATAATAAAGGGCTTAAAAGGGGCTTATTTAAGCCATCGATTTTATTATTATCTGTTTTAATAGCGCTCGTGCTAAGAAATTTAGATTGAGACGGATTGCTAACTTTTAGTAATCAATTTCTTTCCGTCAAACTTATGCTCAAAAGTCCTCGTTATTGTCTTTGCCCCTTCTTCTCGCTGAAGGGGCATTTTTATTACTTATTTATTCTGGCGATAAGCATCGTTCTATCTCTTCCGATAGGATCTTTATTCCTTTTTCAATTAATGCAGGCTCTGGTACATAATTCATTCGCATACATTGATGTGCATGTTGCCACGACTCTTCTAAGCCTGGAAAGAAATAGTGACCAGGAACCATCAATACACCACGTTTTTTTAAACGCCGATAGAGTTCTTCACTTGAGATTGGTAAATCTTTAAACCAAAGCCACAAGAAAATAGCCCCTTCCGGTTTATGGATAAGGCAACGCTCTTTAGGTAGATAGCGACGAATAATATCAATAGTTTCAAGTACTCGTTGATGATAAAAAGATCTAATTATCTCTTGGGATAATCGCATTAAATCATCACGTTTGAGCATTTCTAATGCCATCGCAGGGCCAATACCTCCAGGGGCAAGACTAATAATGCCATTCACATTCGTGATTGCAGTAATAAGCTCTTCATTAGCGATAATAATGCCACAACGAGCCCCCGGTAATCCTAGCTTAGAGAGGCTCATACAAAGAATGGTGTTGTCATTCCAGTGGGGAGTTGCTTGGGAAAAAATAATCCCCGGAAAGGGCACGCCGTAAGCATTATCAATAATCAGTGGGATATCATGTTTTTTCGCTAAGGCATCCAGCTTTTTTACTTCATCATCAGTGATCACATTACCTGTTGGATTTGTTGGTCTAGAAACACAAATAGCACCAATATCATCACCTATCGTTAAATGTTCAAAATCTACATGATATTTAAATTGTCCATCAGGTAGCATTTCAATAGTGGGTTTATTCGCAACAAACAAATCTTCTTCTAATCCGGCATCGGCATATCCAATATATTCCGGAGAGATGGGAAAAAGAATTTTGCGCTTTTTACCCTCAGCAGATTGGCCACCGAGTAAATTAAAAAGATAAAAGAAAGCACTTTGACTGCCGTTAGTAAGCGCAATATTTTTAGCGGAAATATTCCATCCTAATTTTTCTTTTAAACAAATAGCCAAGGCGTTGAGCATCGCATCTTTACCTTGTGGCCCATCGTAATTACATACGGCATCACTTAATGAGCCATTATTCACCATCTCTTGTAATAATTGGTGAAAATAGCTGTCCATCTCAGGAATATGGGCAGGATTTCCTCCTCCTAACATCACCGCTTCTGGTGTACGTATTCCTTCATTTAAGTCTTGCATCAAGCGAGAAATACCTGAGTGGCGAGCAAATTTTTGCCCAAATCGTGATAGTTGAGTCATCTTTGCAGGATCTTCTTTGTCGTTTTTCATTAGATAAACACCATACCGTGAGCCGGACTCAGCATCAACCGTTAACAGATGTATACTTAAATATCAACACCAACCTTAAAACCAATATTGAAATATAAATTCAGTTTTAAATCCAATTAAAGATAACTAAACTAGTATTCTTCTATTTAATACTACTTTCCGGCTGAGATTGCCGACAAAAACAACAGAGTATATGATCGTTAACCATGCCTACTGCTTGCATAAATGCATAACAGGTGGTGGTACCAACAAATTTAAACCCTTTTTTCTTTAACGCCTTAGCCATATCATCTGAAATTTCAGTAAAAGCAGGAACCTGTGAAATAGTCTGCCACTGGTTATCAATGGGTTTTCCATCAACAAATTGCCAAATAAATTCACTGAAATCTTCACCCTGAGCTTCCATCGCTAAAAAGGCACGCGCATTATTGATAATGGCGTTAATTTTGCCACGATGACGAATAATAGACGGATCTTGTAGTAGTGTTTCCACATCTTTTTCAGTCATTAGTGCTATTTTTTCAGGACGAAAATCAAAAAAGCAACGACGAAATCCCGCTCTTTTCTTTAATACGGTATACCACGACAAACCTGCCTGTTGTCCTTCAAGGCAGATCATCTCAAAAAGTTTGTATTTATCTCGCTGTGGTTTTCCCCATTCATTATCATGGTATGCGAGATATTCAGGATCTTGAGTTACCCAATCACAACGTTGTTTATTCATTTGCTACATTCCTTGTTCTTTATAGGTGTTATTCATACAATTGATATCGCTCTTTATATACTGTATAAAAACACATGTAAATAGACTAAGAAAAAATCATTCTGGCTATTTGAGCATAGTCATAACAACGATTAAGGCACTATTTTTTTGATCAAGAGAAAATTGCCCGTATTCCTTGCTGTATATCTTTCGTCTAGAAGGTATACTGAAACCTTTCTTTTTATTCTATGTATCGCCATGCGGATATAACATGCAAAAGTTTGATACCAAAACCTTTCAGGGGCTGATCCTGACATTACAGGATTATTGGGCTCGTCAGGGCTGTACCATTGTTCAACCATTAGATATGGAAGTAGGAGCAGGTACCTCACACCCAATGACCTGTTTACGAGCATTAGGTCCAGAGCCTATTGCAGCGGCTTATGTTCAACCATCACGCCGTCCAACTGACGGACGTTACGGTGAAAACCCTAACCGTCTACAGCACTATTACCAATTCCAAGTTATCATCAAGCCATCACCGGATAACATCCAAGAGCTTTATCTTGGCTCTTTAAGAGAATTAGGATTAGATCCTACTATCCATGATATTCGTTTTGTTGAAGATAACTGGGAAAACCCAACATTAGGTGCTTGGGGATTAGGCTGGGAAGTTTGGCTCAACGGCATGGAAGTGACGCAATTTACCTATTTCCAACAAGTCGGCGGATTAGAGTGTAAACCCGTCACTGGCGAAATTACTTACGGTTTAGAGCGTCTGGCAATGTACATTCAAGGCGTTGATAGCGTTTATGACTTAGTTTGGTGTGATGGCCCATTAGGTAAAACCACCTACGGCGATATTTATCACCAAAATGAAGTGGAACAATCAACTTATAACTTTGAATATGCAGATGTTGACTTCTTATTCTCTTGTTTCGAACAATATGAAAAAGAAGCTCGTGAGTTGTTAGAGTTAGAAAAACCTCTGCCTTTACCTGCTTACGAACGTATCTTAAAAGCAGGTCACACTTTTAACTTATTGGATGCACGTAAAGCGATTTCTGTTACAGAGCGTCAACGCTATATTTTACGTATCCGTACTTTAACCAAAGCCGTCGCTGAAGCTTATTATGCTTCCCGTGAGGCGCTTGGTTTCCCTATGTGTAAAAAGTAAGAGGCTATTATGACAACTGAGACTTTCCTTGTGGAAATCGGCACAGAAGAGTTACCGCCGAAAGCGCTTCGTTCTTTAGCCGAATCTTTTGCGACCCATTTTACGGCTGAACTGGATAACGCCAATATTACTCATGGTGATGTATCTTGGTTTGCCGCTCCTCGTCGTTTAGCCATCAAAGTGGCAAATATGGCAAAATCTCAAGCAGATAGGATCGTTGAAAAACGAGGCCCTGCTATAGCGCAAGCATTTGATGCTGAAGGTAAGCCAACTAAAGCCGCAGAAGGTTGGGCTAGAGGTAACGGCATCACTGTTGATCAAGCTGAACGTTTATCAACGGATAAAGGTGAGTGGCTCTTTTATCGTGCTGAAGTTAAAGGCGAAGCCGTTAACCAACTACTGGCTGGTATGGTAAGCAATGCACTGGCAAAACTGCCTATCCCTAAATTAATGCGTTGGGGTGATAAAGAAACGCATTTTGTGCGTCCAGTGCATACTGTTACTTTATTATTGGGTGATACCCTCATTGACGGTGAAATCTTAGGTGTACAAAGCGATCGTATTATTCGTGGCCACCGTTTTATGGGTGAAGCTGAATTTACTATCGATAATGCAGACCAGTACCCTGAAATCCTTTATGAACGTGGTAAGGTCATTGCCGATTACGAAAACCGTAAATCCATCATTCTTCATGAT
Source organism: Proteus mirabilis ATCC 29906 (assembly GCF_000160755.1). Lineage (GTDB taxonomy): Bacteria > Pseudomonadota > Gammaproteobacteria > Enterobacterales > Enterobacteriaceae > Proteus > Proteus mirabilis. The sequence goes on along the minus strand of NZ_GG668583.1, from coordinate 194,956 downwards.
GCACGTCTTGCGGCTGAAAAACTAGGTGGTGTCGCTGATTTAAGTGACAGCCTAGTTGAAGAAGTCACTTCATTAGTTGAATGGCCTGTGGTGTTAACGGCAAAATTTGAGGAAAAATTCCTTGAAGTTCCGGCTGAAGCACTGGTTTACACCATGAAAGGCGATCAGAAATATTTTCCTGTTTACGATAAACAAGGTGCGCTATTACCTCACTTTATTTTCGTTTCTAACATTGAATCCTCTGATCCTCAACAGATAATCAGTGGTAACGAAAAAGTGGTTCGCCCTCGTTTAGCGGATGCGGAATTCTTCTTTAAAACTGACCGAAAACAGCGTTTAGAAGATAACTTACCACGCCTTGAAACTGTTCTTTTCCAAAAAGATTTAGGCTCTCTACGCGACAAAACAGACCGTATTCAAGCTCTCGCCGGTTTTATTGCTGAGAAAATGGGTGCTGATGTCAATAAAGCAACACGTGCTGGTTTATTATCAAAATGTGACTTAATGACCAATATGGTGTTTGAATTCACCGATACCCAAGGGGTTATGGGGATGCATTATGCTCGCCATGATGGTGAAGATGAAGAAGTTGCTGTCGCATTAAAAGAGCAATATCAACCACGTTTTGCAGGTGATGCACTACCATCTAACCCAGTAGCAAGTGCTGTCGCTATAGCTGAAAAAATGGATACGCTGGCGGGTATCTTTGGTATTGGTCAACACCCTAAAGGGGATAAAGATCCTTTCGCTTTACGTCGTGCTGCCCTTGGTGTGCTACGTATTATTGTTGAACAAGATTTACCATTAGATATTGAAGAATTAACCCAAGAAGCGGCTCGCTTATATGGTGACAAACTGACGAACAAAAATGTCGTCAGTGATGTCGTAGAGTTTATGCTAGGTCGTTTCCGTGCTTGGTATCAAGAGCTGGGTTATAGTATTGATACTATTCAAGCGGTATTAGCGCGCCGCCCAACACAACCTGCTGACTTTAACGCTCGTGTAAAAGCCGTTACTTACTTCCGAACCTTAGAAGAAGCAGCTGCATTAGCCGAAGCCAATAAACGTGTTTCTAATATCTTAGCAAAATCAGCAGATGTTAAGCTCAACGATAAAGTATTAGCCTCGGTGCTAAAAGCGCCTGAAGAAGTTCAGCTAGCGGCTAATCTTTCTGTGCTACAAGATAAGCTAGCCCCTCTATTTGCTGAACGTAAATACCAAGAAGCATTAGTTGAACTCGCCTCTTTACGTGATGTTGTGAATAACTTCTTTGATAAAGTGATGGTAATGGATAAAGACGAAGAAATTCGTGTCAACCGTTTAACCATGCTACATGAATTACGCGAGTTGTTCTTAAAAGTCGCTGATATTTCTGTTTTACAATAAGTTATAAAACTTAGTCATACAACAACATAAAACCGGCATTGCGAAAGCAGTGCCGGTTTTTTTACTTAAAATTAAAATAAAAAACGATTAAAAAATACCCATTTACATTCTATGATTGAGTGATAAAATTTACTATAGTAAAAACTACCACAGAGGACGTGATGGTTATTTATAAAACAAAGATGTTCAAAAATAGTTTCAAAAAAATAACGCTTACGAATGCAGAACTAATAGCTATCGCTACCGAAGTCCTTGCAGGACAATTTGAGGCAGATCTAGGTGGTGGTGTTATCAAGAAACGTGCCTGTATCCAAGGAAAAGGTAAAAGTAGCGGAATTAGAACAATTATATTTTATAAGCAAGGGAATAATTTATTCTTTGCTGATGGTTGGAAAAAATCGAGTTTAAGCTCTAAAAAAACCAAAGAGATCACAGATGATGAACTTGAGTCCTATAAAGATCTAGCAAAAGATCTCTTCAATGCAAATCAAAATAAAATAGATAAAATGATTGCACTAGGCCTTTTAACAGAGGTTAAATATGACTGATAAAATGAAAGAAATGCTAAAATTTGCACAAGAAATGGAAGATGCAGGAGTCACTGATGGCAGTACAACTAAACGTATTGCCGCCAGAATAAAAGCGAAAGAATTACAAGCTAAGTATAAACATCCTACCCCTATGACAGGTGAAGATATAAAAAGGATCCGTGAGCAAAATAATATCTCTCAATCTTCCCTTGCTTTGATATTGAATATGACTAAAGAAAGCGTTTCTAAGTGGGAAAGAAACGAAATTAAGCCCAATGGTGCAGCACTACGACTTCTTCATTTAATAGATAAAAAAATATTATTCATCTAGTTTCCTCAAAAGAATAAAAACCGGCATTGCGAAAGCAGTGCCGGTTTTTTATTGGTGATTAATCAATTTATTATAAATAGTATGATGAGTAAGCTCGATGATCCTGATAGACTCATTATCAATAATATTAACAATAATATGTAATAAATTTTCAATATCTTCTGCGTGAAAAGATTCTATTTCCGTTTCTATCTCAATAGGAAAGCCATTTATTTTACTAAAGCTATAACCAAATAGTATAAAACCACCCTCTTTACTTAAATCAGCATTATTAATATAAACAAGGCGCTCACTATTTATAAAATGAATATTACTTTTATTATTATCTTCAAATGATACCTTAACTTTATTATTGGTGATCACTTCTAGCTTTTTGACCACTGCACTGATTTTATCTTCTATCTTACTTCGTAGATCAATAATAAAAGATGCTCTATTGAGTGAAGCTTTTATTTTTTCGAATATCTTATGTTCATCATTCATGGAAGATCCTACAAAATATGGGGTAATGATCAAATTTCTTAAAAAAGATATCATCAAGGCAGTGATTATCATCATTTAGGACGCGATAAAAATCAAGCTGTTCAAGATCTAATTTAAAACAATCTTCTTTTCCATATAAAAATGATGAAGAAAAAATCATTTGATCAAACACATACAAACGATTAATAGATGCGGAATTATAATAATATGTACCTAAATTATTAGTCTTCTTATCAGATAAGAGATACCAAAATGGGTTAAATAATAGTTTTCTTTTCTTTTTTATTAAATGATAATCTCTTGTCGCATACAATATATTAAGCATCGCATTAGAATAAGGCTCTGTATTATAATCCCCCATACAAATAAACTGAACATCATCTCCATTATTTTCAAAGAGTTTATTAATACTACTTCTTAATCCTGCAGCTGCCACTTCTCGAGTTGTATCATTAGCACTTAATATTGATGGCCAATGTGATAAAAAAAGGGTGATTATTTTTTGATGTTCGATTTCTTTAAATACAACAGCAACGCCTACCCTTACCATTCTATTATCAGGCTGGAGTTTAGTTAAAAACTTACTTGAAATAAACTCTAGTTTATTCATTTGATATATTAATGATATATCAATAATAATTCGTCCTATTTTCCCTGAGAGATCGATATAACCCATTTTTAATTGAGTTGCCAACTGCTTAAAAGCGTAGCCTTCGTTTTCAGAAACCTCACTCAACGCAATGATATCAAGCGTTTTTTTAATGATAAGTTCTTCAAGATATTTTTTCGCTAAGCCAACTTTTTCAGTCTTGACGTTCTGTTTTGATTTTGTCGGTGGAGATATTCCTATATTCCACCAGCATAAATTTAATTCCATTGTTATATTTTATATCCATTAAAATATATTTGATTTTTAATCACTAATAACTATTATTAAAACAATAAGTTAACTTTAACATGACAATTAGCTTTATAAAAACCAATAAAATGAATCAAGACAAATAAATATTTTAATTTTTATTTAAATAATATGTATATTAATAATAATAGAAAAGGTAACATCAAAATCAGTTACCTTTCACAATAAAAAAACGTTATAACCCACTTTCTACCGTAAATATTTGCCGATAACCATCAATATCACGCATAAAAGCAATATACTGATCATTAGGTGAAAATACGACTGCGTCACCACTTGGTGCTTGTGCTGTTTTATCAGTTAATCGCGTTAATTCACCTGTTTTAGCATTACATAACATCACACTATTATCACAAATAAAGGTGAGATATTCTCCGCTATAGCTCCAAGTGAATGCAGATTGAATATCCCATTGCTGTGAAGTGACCTGTCTAATCGCTTTGGTAGTTGGCGAAACGGTATATAGCTGGACAACACCATCATCATCTTTCATCAGAAAAGCAATCGCATCTCCTTGCGGTGAACTTCTTAACCAATGACGAGGTTGATTTAAAACACCGGGATATTTTCTATGGTGGGTATTCGTCAAGCGAATTTGTTCAATCCCTTGTGCAGGAGCTGGCATCGTCGTCTCTGTTCCTGCCAGAGGTTTATCACCTTCTAGACTGAAAGCATGATCATCATCTGGCAAATCAACTAAGAAGATATCAGCGACCTTCTCACCACTTTCACTGACCGTATCACCAATAAAAGCAATAGCCCAGCGCTGTTGTGAGCCATCAGCTTTGGTATAACCTTGTTTACCTATCCAACACTCTTCATAGGCTTTATTAATTTCATCACTGCCCTTTTGTGGATAAGCGACTGTTTGGCTTATTAGGGTACAGAAATATTCACCGTCATACTCACGGGGGTGCTTTTTCGCAACTTTAACGGCTTTGAGTGGCACTGCGATTGCAACATTACGTTGATCGAACTCGCGCCCTAACTCATGCATTATGTGATCATTATAAGTAAAGCTTAAACGTGTACCATCAGGGCTAAACACATGCACATGGGTTCCACCACGTAACGCGCCAGCTTGATAAGGCGATGTCAGGGAACAAGCATCAATATTAACTGCACCAAGATCTTCCTGCTCATTAACAATCACACCGCGACGGTGATGAAAATCATAATGCCATAAATCATCGGGATTTTCTGGGCCATGAATAAAAGCATAACGTACCGGTGCCACAGGGCTTATTGTGGCAACCCCAACATGAGCGCCTTGAGTGGCGGTGTAAATTATCTGTTGCTGTTTTGTTTTCGCATGAATTTTTTCTATGGTTAATCCTGTAAAAGATCCACCATTGGGACGTACATCATAAACTAACCACTGGCTATCTGGTGTCCAAACATTTATATTGGTTAACTGATGATGACGACTATCAAATGTAATCTGTTGTTCCTGAAAAGACATAGTTATCCTTATCGGGAAATAAATTTCCACATTATAAAAACTAATTGATTTTACCTGGCACTAAAAAAACTCAGTCGAGACTTTTTCGCAAGGTGATTACTCTACCCTCACTAAACAGTCAAAAAATTAAAAAATCATGTTACTTAGTGTTCTTTATATTATTGGTATTACCGCAGAAGCCATGACAGGGGCACTTGCCGCTGGTCGCCGTAAAATGGATGTTTTTGGCGTTATCATCATTGCATCAGCCACTGCTATTGGTGGTGGTTCAGTAAGAGATATTCTTCTTGGTCACTACCCTTTAGGTTGGGTCAAACACCCTGAGTATATTGTCACAGTAGCTTGTGCTGCGGTGATCACTATTTGGGTCGCCCCCATGATGAAACACCTACGACGCTTATTTCTCATTTTAGACTCCATCGGATTGATGGTTTTTTCTATTATCGGTGCCCAAATTGCACTCGATATGGAATATGGTCCTATTATTGCTGCCATTGCAGCCGTGATCACCGGCGCTTTTGGTGGCGTTTTACGTGATATGCTGTGTAATACCATTCCCCTCGTCTTCCAAAAAGAGATCTATGCGGGTGTCGCATTTGGCGCCGCTTGGCTCTACATGGGATTACTGTTTTACACGCCACTCCCTAAAGATGTCGTGATTATTATTACGCTTGTTGCCGGACTCACGGCTCGGCTACTCGCTATCCGCTATAAGCTTGGCTTACCCGTATTTAATTATGAAAATCAAGATTAGCGAAACGGAGTAATAACAACAGCAATTATTGTAGATTCTGTGGGGTATCTCAAAGTATCATCTCTTTTCTCGATGATGATAAAAGGCAATTCCTATCACTGAGACGTTATTTGTATGTTAATATTGGGCTTACTCAATTTTTCTCTTATTTCAAAACAAAAAAATAGCTGAATTAAGAAAAAAATAGCCCTGTATTAAACAAGGGCACTGTATGTGCTTCGTGGTATGTGTATACTATAGGGGGATTTGCTCCCTAGACATACATTTATATTAATTCTCCAGTCAAATTCAGAAAGTCATCATGATCCAAGGAACACTTTATATTGTTTCCGCTCCAAGCGGTGCGGGTAAATCAAGTCTTATTCAGGCTTTATTAAAAACACAGCCTTTATATGACACACAGGTTTCTGTCTCTCATACTACCCGCCCAATGAGACCAGGAGAAAACCATGGTGAGCATTACTTCTTTGTCACTGAAGAAGAATTTAAAAGTATGATAGCAAGTGGAGATTTTATCGAACACGCTTGTGTGTTTGGTAACTATTACGGTACATCGGGTAAAGTTATCAAACAGATCTTAGCCAGTGGCGTTGATGTCTTTTTAGATATCGATTGGCAAGGTGCGCAGCAGGTACGTAAAAAGATGCCTGAAGCTCGCAGTATTTTTATTCTGCCACCGTCTAAAGAAGAGCTTTACCGCCGACTTCGCGGGCGTGGGCAAGATAGTGAAGAAGTGATTGCTAAACGTATGTCACAAGCTGTGTCTGAAATGGAACATTTTAATGAGTATGACTATTTGCTCATCAATGATGATTTCAATACTGCGCTTGCTGATTTACAATCAATCATTCGCTCAGAAAAATTACGCCTTGATCGTCAAACACTACGACATGGTGATTTAATCAGCAAATTATTGGCAGACTGAGATAAGTTTCAGTATTATGCCCAGTCATTTCGTTAATGGTGGAGTAACACAAATATGGCACGCGTAACCGTTCAAGACGCTGTAGAGAAAATTGGTAACCGTTTTGACCTCGTTCTGGTCGCAGCACGTCGTGCGCGCCAGTTACAAGTTGGCGCTAAAGATCCTTTAGTACCAGAAGAAAATGATAAAATGACGGTTATCGCACTACGCGAAATCGAAGAAGGTTTGATTAACGGTAAAATTCTTGATGCTCGTGAACGTCAAGAGCAGCAAGAGCAAGAAGCCGCAGAATTACAAGCGGTTTCAGCGATTGCGGAAGGTCGTCGTTAATCGTCTCATAAAATAGGGGTAGGTCTGCCTTGTACCTGTTTGAAAGCCTGAATCAAATCGTTCAAAAATACTTGCCACCTGAGCAAGTTGAACAACTCAAAAAAGCCTTTATCGTCGCCAGAGATGCCCACGAGGGACAGACTCGTTCAAGTGGTGAGCCTTATATTACTCACCCTGTGGCGGTTGCCTGTATTCTTGCCGATATGCGATTAGATCATCAAACGCTAATGGCGGCATTGTTGCATGATGTCATTGAAGATACACCTGCGACATTTAAAGATATCGAAACTCTGTTTGGCAGTACGGTGGCAGATCTGGTTGAAGGCGTCTCAAAACTGGATAAATTAAAGTTTCGAGATAAAAAAGAGGCTCAGGCTGAAAACTTTCGCAAAATGATCATGGCGATGGTAAAAGACATTCGCGTTATTTTGATCAAATTGGCAGACCGAACTCACAATATGCGCACGCTGGGTTCACTACGCCCAGATAAACGTCGCCGTATTGCACGCGAAACGCTGGAAATTTATAGTCCTCTTGCTCACCGTTTAGGTATACACCATATTAAAACTGAGCTAGAAGAATTAGGCTTTGAGGCACTACATCCTAATCGCTACCGCGTGATTAAAGAAGTTGTTAAGGCAGCTCGTGGTAACCGTAAAGAGATGATTAATAAAATCCTCTCTGAAATTGAAGGGCGCCTTACAGAAGCGAGTATTCAATGCAAAGTTAACGGTCGCGAAAAACACCTTTATTCCATTTATCGTAAAATGTTGCTAAAAGAGCAACGTTTTCACTCAATTATGGATATTTATGCCTTTCGCGTCATCGTTAAAGATGTCGATACCTGCTATCGCGTGTTAGGCCAAATGCATAGCCTTTATAAACCTCGCCCTGGCCGCGTTAAAGACTATATTGCTATCCCCAAAGCTAATGGTTATCAATCCCTTCACACTTCGCTCATTGGTCCTCATGGTGTCCCTGTTGAAGTACAAATTCGCACCGAAGATATGGATCAAATGGCTGAAATGGGCGTTGCGGCCCATTGGGCTTATAAAGAGCAAGGTGAGCAGCCGGGGACAACAGCCCAAGTCAGAGCACAACGTTGGATGCAAAGTTTACTTGAATTGCAACAAAGTGCAGGTAGCTCTTTTGAATTTATCGAAAACGTGAAATCAGACCTTTTTCCTGATGAAATTTACGTTTTCACCCCAGAAGGTCGCATTGTTGAATTACCAACGGGTGCGACTCCGGTTGATTTTGCTTACGCAGTTCATACTGATATTGGTCATGCTTGTGTCGGTGCAAGGGTTGATAGACAACCTTATCCACTCTCACAGTCTTTACGTACCGGACAGACCGTTGAAATCATTACTGCGCCGGGTGCAAGACCAAATGCGGCTTGGTTAAACTTTGTCGTCAGTTCAAGAGCCCGTTCAAAGATAAGACAGTTGCTCAAAAATCTAAAACGTGAAGACTCTATTAATTTAGGTCGTCGTCTACTTAATCACGCTTTAGGCCATCATAAAGTGGCAGATATTCCGCTAGAAAATATTGAACGAGAGTTGAAGCGCATGAAGCTTCACTCAATGGACGATATTATGGCTGAGATAGGTTTAGGTAATGCGATGAGTGTTGTTGTGGCGCGTAACTTATTGATTGACAACCAACAACAAGAAGAACACACACATCTAAGCATAACCAATGACGAAACACCTAAATTACCTATTAAAGGGGCTGATGGTGTACTTATCTCATTTGCTAAATGTTGTCGCCCTATTCCTGGTGATCCTATTGTTGCGCACATTAGCCCTGGTAAAGGCTTAGTTATTCACCACGAATCTTGTCGTAATATTCGCGGTTATCAAAAAGAGCCAGAAAAATTCATGCCAGTTGAGTGGGATAAAGATATTGATGGTGATTTTATTACCGAAATCAAAGTCGATATGATAAACCATCAAGGTGCATTAGCGAATTTAACCGCAGCAATTAATGACGCTAATTCAAGCATTCAGAGCATGAATACCGAAGAGAAAGATGGACGCGTCTATTGTGCATTTATTCGACTGACAGCCAAAGATCGCATCCAATTAGCCAATATTATGCGTAAACTTCGTATCATGCCTGATGTATTACGTGTCAGCCGTAATAAAAACTAATTATGAATCCAACACGCTATGCCCGCATCTGCCAAATGATGGCGATGCGGCAACCTGATCTCACTGTTTGCCTTGAAGAAGTGCATAAATCTCATAATGTTGCTGCTGTAATACGCACTGCGGACGCGGTGGGGATCCCTAAAATCCATGCTATCTGGCCTGAAGAAAAAATGCGTATGCTGGTTTCTCCCGCAGCGGGCAGTAATAGCTGGGTAAATGTTAATACTCACCCAACCATTGCCGACGCCATCAACACTTTTCGTGCACAAGGCATGCAAGTTCTTGCGACCCATCTCTCAGATAAAGCGGTTGATTTTCGTGAGATTGATTACACACAACCAACCTGTATTATTATGGGGCAAGAAAAAACCGGTATATCACCAGAAGCTATCGCGCTGGCCGATCAAGATATCATTGTACCGATGATGGGTATGGTGCAATCTTTGAATGTTTCTGTGGCGAGTGCATTAATTTTATATGAAGCACAACGCCAACGTCAGGCGGCGGGCATGTATAATCGAACCGAAAGTGCATTAACTGCAGAAGAGCAACAAATTTTACTCTTTGAAGGTGGCTATCCAGTACTTGCTGAAGTTTCTCGTCGTAAAGGACTGCCTCGCCCTTATATTAATGATCGTGGCGAAATTGAAGCACCGGACTCATGGTGGGCAGAAATGCAAATGACACAAAAACAACTTAGGAAATTTAAACTGACGGAGTAACTTTCCCATGAAAGGAAAACTGCTTGATGCAATCCCCTTAACCACTCTTCACGGCGTAGGTGCAAGTCAGGCAGATAAACTGGCCAAAATAGGGTTAGTCACTGTGGAAGACTTATTGCTTCATCTTCCTTTACGCTATGAAGATCAAACCCATCTATATGCCATCAGCGATCTACTTCCTGGTATTCCAGCCACTGTTTCCGGTGAAATCTTAAGAACCGAAGTAAATTTTGGTCGTCGAAAAATGATGACCTGCCAAATTTCTGATGGTTCAGGTATTTTAACCTTACGCTTCTTTAACTTCACGGCAGCCATGAAAAATAACCTTGCTCAGGGTAAGCAAGTTATCGCTTATGGTGAAATAAAACGAGGAAGTCGAGGCCCTGAAATTATTCACCCCGAATACAAAATTAAAGTGGCTGGCTCAGAAGTTAAGTTACAAGAAACGCTTACCCCTATTTATTCAACAACAGAAGGCTTACGCCAGACATCGTTGCGTAAATTAATAGAACAAGCCTTAACCTTACTTGATACTTGTGCCATTAATGAACTGCTTCCTGATCAATTTATTTATGGTTTACCGCCACTCGCTACCGCGTTACGAACCTTACATAATCCTCCCCCTGATATTGCGTTTGCTGAACTTGAAAAGGGGCAACATCCTGCACAAAAACGGCTGATTATTGAAGAATTATTGGCGCATAACTTAGGTATGCTTAATGCTCGGGCAGGAGCACAATCTTATCGTGCAGAACCCTTATTAATGCCACATGGCTCAACATTACGTGAACAATTTCTTGCAACATTGCCCTTTACACCCACCACAGCACAACAGCGCGTCGTCAATGAAATAGAACAAGATCTAGAAAAAAATTATCCTATGATGCGCCTAATTCAAGGAGATGTTGGCTCAGGTAAAACCTTAGTTGCTGCACTAAGTGCATTAAGAGCGATAGCCAATGGTAAACAAGTGGCTTTAATGGCGCCCACTGAGTTACTAGCGGAGCAACATGCCCTCACCTTTAGAAAATGGTTTGAGCCTTTTGGTATTCAAGTGGGGTGGTTGGCTGGCAAACAAAAAGGTAAAGCGCGAGAAGCACAACAAAATGCAATAGCTAATGGTGAGGTTTCCATCATTATTGGCACTCACGCCATTTTTCAAGAGCAAGTTAAGTTTCACTCTCTCGCATTAGTCATTATCGATGAGCAACATCGCTTTGGAGTACATCAACGCCTTGCATTATGGAAAAAAGGCGAAGAGCAAGGCTTTCATCCACACCAATTGGTGATGACCGCAACCCCCATTCCTCGAACACTGGCGATGACCGCTTACGCGGATATGGATACCTCCATTATCGATGAGCTACCTCCTGGTAGAACCCCAGTAACGACAGTGGCTATCCCTGACACTCGGCGAAATGACATCATTGAACGTATCAGGGTGGCTTGTAGCGAAGAAAATCGCCAAGCCTATTGGGTTTGTACGTTAATTGAAGACTCCGAAGTCCTTGAAGCACAAGCAGCACAAGTTATTTATGATGAGCTGACGATTGCCTTACCGGAAATCAAGATTGGATTGGTTCATGGTCGAATGAAGCCGGCAGAAAAACAGGCGGTGATGGCCGACTTTAAAGAAAACAAACTACAGCTTTTGGTCGCAACGACCGTGATAGAAGTCGGAGTAGATGTACCTAATGCCAGTTTAATGATCATTGATAACCCTGAACGATTAGGTCTTGCACAATTACATCAGTTACGAGGGCGTGTTGGTCGAGGTGCAATGGCTTCCCATTGTGTCTTATTATATAAAACGCCTTTAACTCAAACTGCTCGTTTACGTTTACAAGTGCTCAGAGACAGTAATGATGGCTTTGTTATTGCACAAAAAGATCTCGAGATAAGAGGACCAGGTGAACTATTAGGAACTAAGCAGACGGGCAATGCACAATTTAAAGTCGCAGACTTATTACGCGATCAGGCGCTTATTCCTGAAGTACAACGTATTGCTCGTTATTTACATCAACATTATCCTAAGCATTCGCAAGCGTTAATAGAACGCTGGCTACCTGCAAAGACCCAATATAGCCAAGCTTAAACGACACCGTTTAAATGGCTTAGAGCGCACTTGAGGGCTTAATACTTGTTATAAAAGAAAACGGCACAGACTTATCTGTGCCGTTCTCATTCGAACTAGATGAACACTGTCATCACCCTGCTATAGGCGTAAAGAATGGTAGCATCAGATACAATTTGATCACTATCGCATTCACTATATCAATAAAGAATGCACCGACCATCGGAACAACTAAGAATGCAAGATGAGAAGGACCAAAACGATCTGTCACAGCTTGCATATTAGCGATAGCCGTTGGCGTAGCGCCTAAACCGAAACCACAGTGACCCGCTGCCAAAATTGCCGCATCATAATTTTTACCCATAACACGGAAAGTGACAAAAATTGCATACAATGCCATTACTGCCGCTTGAACACCGAGAATAACCAACATAGGTATTGCCAGTGATGCCAGCTCCCATAATTTTAAGCTCATCAGCGCCATCGCTAAAAATAACGATAAGCTAACGTTACCTAAAACAGAAACGGCTCTATCAAATACACGATAAAAACCGAGCATTGATAGACTATTACTTAAAATAACGCCAATGAACAGTACACACACAAAGGTAGGTAATGAGAAAGCCGTACCTTCTAGTAACTGAGATAAGAAAGTCCCTGCCATTAAACAGATAGAAATCATCGCAATGGTTTCCAATAACACCATTGAAGTGATCATTCTCCCCGTAGCGGGTTTCTCAAAGGCTGTAGGCATTTCATGATCATCACTGCCTGCGCCTGGGGTTGGAATGTTACGAATTAAATAACGCGCAACAGGGCCACCAATTAATCCACCTAACACTAAACCAAAGGTTGCACAAGCCATAGCCACTTCAGAGGCACTCATAAAGCCGTAGCTTTCAACGAATGTTTTCCCCCAAGCGGCACCCGTTCCATGACCACCTGATAAGGTAATAGAACCGGCTAATAATCCCATAAGAGGATCAAGGCCTAGCATTTCTGCTAATGCAATACCTACTGTGTTTTGAACTAAAAGTAATCCAACGACCACAAACACAAAAATAAACAGCGCTTTTCCTCCCGCTTTTAAGCTGGCAAGGTTCGCGTTTAAACCAATTGTTGCAAAAAAAGCGAGCATCAGTGGATCTTTTAAGGAGAGATCAAAGCTAATTTCCCAGTCCATAAATGATTTTAATGCAAGTAAAAGAGCTGCAACAAGTAACCCACCTGCAACGGGTTCTGGGATCGTATACCGTTCTAAAAAAGGAACAGATTTCACTAACTTACGTCCGAGTAAAAGAACCAAAGTGGCCGCGACTAGCGTGCCATAAACATCGAGATGATACATTTATGTACCCCGTCTTATTTGTTAATTTTGTATAAAAAAACTACGACGCTAAGTTCATCCATGAACAACGCCAAAAGCAGGTATACCCCGATTAGAAAAAAAAACGACGATAAACACAAGTTAAAACATATAAAAATGTGAGCGCCTCTTATGCATTTTGATAACATCAATTTTACGCAAACGATTGCTTTTGTGGCGCAGATCATTAAAATACGCTTTTTGCCAGATAAGAAATTCACATCATGGTTACTTCAGAAAATCGTAATTTGTCACAAAGTAGTCAGATTTCGCCCCAAAAAACGAGTGAGCTTCTATTCGCTTTAGAAGAAAAGCCCCCATTACCACAAACACTATTTGCGGCTTGTCAGCATCTATTAGCCATGTTTGTCGCCGTAATAACCCCTGCTATCTTAATTTGCCAAGCATTAGGGTTACCTGCACATGACACTCAACGCATTATCAGTATGTCATTATTCGCCTCAGGTATTGCATCACTGATCCAAATTCGAGCTTGGGGTCCCGTAGGTTCAGGTTTATTATCAATTCAAGGCACCAGTTTTAATTTTGTGGCTCCTCTGATTATGGGGGGATTGGCATTAAAAAATGGTGGCGCGGATATTCCAACAATGATGGCGGCTCTATTTGGCACTTTAATGGTTGCTTCACTTACCGAAGTGCTATTATCGCGTTTTTTACATTTAGCTCGCCGGATTATCACACCATTGGTATCAGGAATTGTGGTGATGATTATCGGCCTTTCTTTAATTCAAGTTGGGCTTACTTCTATTGGTGGTGGTTACGCCGCTATTGAAAGTAACACCTTTGGCTCACCTAAAAACCTTTTATTAGCGGGTTCGGTATTAGTGGTTATTATTTTACTTAACCGTCAAAGAAACCCTTATTTACGTGTCGCTTCTTTAGTGATTGCTATGGCTGTCGGTTATATTTTGGCATGGTGGCTAGATATGCTACCTACACCGCCTGAACAACAAGAAACACCGATTATCACCGTACCAGAACCTTTCTATTATGGCCTCTCATTTGATTGGCATTTACTTATCCCACTAATGCTGGTGTTTATGATCACCTCATTAGAAACCATTGGTGATATTACTGCCACCTCAGATGTTTCAGAACAACCCGTCAGTGGGCCACTTTATATGAAACGCATTAAAGGGGGCGTATTAGCAAATGGATTGAACTCTATGGTTTCTGCGTTTTTTAATACCTTTCCAAACTCCTGTTTTGGGCAAAATAACGGCGTTATTCAATTAACAGGTGTGGCAAGTCGCTATGTGGGCTATGTCGTAGCAGCCATGTTGATTATTTTAGGGTTATTTCCCTCTGTGGCAGAATTTGTACAACGAATTCCTGAACCTGTACTGGGAGGGGCAACGCTTGTTATGTTTGGTACTATCGCTGCATCTGGGGTGCGTATCGTCTCTAAAGAGGCGCTAAATCGTCGTGCTATTATGATCCTCGCCATCTCTTTGGCCGTAGGACTTGGGGTATCACAGCAACCTCAAATATTACAGTTTGCACCAGATTGGCTAAAAACATTACTGTCATCCGGTATTGCTGCAGGCGGTCTAACCGCTATTATTTTAAACCTGATTTTTCCACCCGAAAAATAATAGCTGAAACACAATCCGGCGCTATTTCACTCTTTGATCGGAATAGCGCATTTAATAAATTGATTAATAACATTATTTAATTATTACTTAAGGCAATAAAATTATTATTTACTTTTAGGCAAGAATATCGGCTAGATAAAAGAGAATGTCATAATTACTCTTTTATTGATGAATACTTGAGCAAAAGTCAATTTTCAGGCATAACTGTATGATGTTTTGATGGAGTATAAAACAGGAGAAAGGTTATGCGCTGGCTGATAAAAAGTTTGGTATCTCTGATACTTATCGTTATTTTATTTATTATTGTGATTTATGCCTTTCTTCAAACACAATGGGGTGCGCAAAAAACCAGTGAATGGTTAACACAGTATAGTGATTATGACATTCGCTTTTCCGGTATTGAACATGATTTAACTCAACCAGAACAAATTGTTGTTTATGATCTGTCCATTAACCCCAAACAAGATAAAACCGCCGTATTAGCCCAATCAGCACAACTTAGGTTTAACTGGCAATTTTTTACTACGCCGTCTCATCTGCAAAAAATTACTTTAGAGAATGGTAAAATTATTTTAGCTAATAAAATAGCTCCCCTTCCTGTTAGTGCAGATATTCTCCAGTTTAAAAATATGCAGTTAGATAGCATGCCAACATCTAGCACAACATTCACCTTTAGCGCTAACAAAATAACGGGAGGTATCACACCTTGGAAACCTACATCGACCGATCCTATTGGTGCGGGGCATTTTCAGTTTTCCATTGCTGATGGCATGATAGGAAAAAATAGCTTTAATAATTTTATTGTTGCTGGCGAATATCAACCAAATCGTATTTTGATTGAAAAATTAGCCACCCAGTTCCTTAATGGCTCACTCTCTTTATCAGGCCAATATCAAGATAACCAATGGCAACTTAATGATGTTTACTTAACCGGACTGCGTTGGCAATCCACAAAAACCTTAGAAGAGTTACAACAATCATTAAGTCAATCTCCAGTAATGACTATCAAGCAATTGAACATTGTTGATTTTACTGCCGAAGGGAAACAGTGGGCAATAAGTGGATTGGCTGGGCAGTTTTCTCAAATTGCGTGGAATAATAGCCTATCACTGACATCCGGTGAGCTAAACACCGATGATATTGTGTATAAAAATCAACATGTCACTGATGTGATCGCTAAGTTAAATCAGCAAGATAATTTATTTAACATAGATAATTTAAGCTTACGCTATGAAAAAGGGCTAATAAAACTAGCAGGACAATGGAACAGCGAGACAAAGACTTTAAATATTGAAGATGCAACACTCTCAGGTATTTTATATACCCTACCTGAGCAATGGCTCTCCTTCTTTGCTAAACCTATTGAGCAAGATGTGAAGAGTATCAATATTAAGCAGTTATCATTAAACCAATCTATCCTCATTGATATTAATCCCCTCTTTCCTTTTCAATTTACCGGCCTAACAGGCCAACTGAAAAATTTAATCATCGCCAAAGATGGGCAATGGGGATTATGGCAAGGCACCGCGACGTTAAGTGCTGATAGTGGTACATTAAATGGCGTAGAGCTTCGCCGCCCTGACATAACATTAATGACACAACAAGATACTGCCATTATTCCACAGTTTTCTGCTTTCGTAGATAAAGGCATCGTGCGTGGCTCTGCTGCATTAGAACAAAACAATAACCAAAGACTATTTTCTCTTATCGTCAATGGGCTGAATGTGCCCCTCTCTTTGCCTAATAATATGGGTTGGAAATTATCGCAACCTACCGATGAAACAGGACAATTTACCTTAAAACTGAAAGGCAACTTAGCCGCTGACGCTGTTATACCGACCTTAAATGGTACATTAATAGGTAAAAAAGATGACCAAACGCCTATCGATGACAGGATGCAAGACGGCGAAATAATAAATAATTTATCCTTTTGATGGTTTAGCAGGCGCATAGATTGCGCCTGCTGCAAAAAGCGTTACAATGCAGACTCTTTCTATTTTCTTATTGCGGAGTTTTCATGTCTGATGACAATTTTTCCCTGCCAACAATCACTCTTGATGAATTTCAGCAAGCACCCTTAACCGCACTTGAAAATAGTAGTAGTGTCGAAGTGTGTGATAATAACCAAACTCCGTTATTTTATTGCCTATCAAAACAGGATTATGACACGCTAATGGGGCGTATTATGGATGCAGAATTAGCCGCCATTGTACTTGAACGTCGCCAAAAGAAACTCGATGAACTGGATTTAGAGTGATTGATTGCACTGAGGAATAAAGCGGGATAAGCGCTAATTTCTCCCGCTATAGGCGCTTATTTAACTCAGAATTATAAAAGAAACAAACTAACGTTTTTTCTTTTTACGCCCTGGTTGTGCAAAGCGTTTACGCGTATTATTTTCCGTCTCTTTGGCTTTTGTTTTCGGAATATGGATCCCTAACGCTTTCGCATTACTACTTATCTGTTTCTTAGGTTTATTTTGCTTCTGTTTAGGGGCTTCAGAGCTTGATGCTTCAATAGCATCAAATAGCTTTATCAGCTCATCATCCGTTAAGTCACGCCATTCCCCGACAGGTAATCCCGCCAAACTAACATTCATAATACGGATACGTTCAAGCTTGGTGACTTCATAACCAAAATATTCACACATACGACGAATTTGACGGTTTAGACCTTGTACTAAGGTGATACGAAATACCATTGCGGCTTCTTTTTTCACCTTACATTTCTTGGTTTTTTGTCCCAGAATAGGAACACCCGCCCCCATACCGCGAATAAATTCATCAGTAATGGGTTTATCAACCGTGACCAAATACTCTTTTTCATGGGAGTTACCCGCTCGTAAGATTTTATTGACCAGATCACCATGGTTAGTCAAAAAAATCAGTCCCTGAGAATCTTTATCTAAACGACCAATTGGGAAAACACGGGTGCTATGGTTAACATAATCAACAATATTATCTTTCTCACCTTCATCTGTGGTACTGACGATACCTACAGGTTTATTCAGTGCAATCAACACCAGCTCAGAATTATCTTGCGCTTCAATTAATCGTCCATTCACTTTCACTTCATCGCCAGCCGTTACGCGATCGCCAATGCCTGCGCGCTTACCATTGATAAGAACCAGACCTTGCTCGATATAACGGTCGGCTTCACGACGTGAACAGATACCGCTTTCACTGATATATTTATTAAGACGAGTAGATAAATTGGTGTCCATGCTTCCCTCCGTAAACTGCGGAATATACCTCAATTAAGTGACGATAGAAACACTATTAGGTAGACACTAAAGCAGAGATTTCTCACTCCCCATTTCCATGATAAGAAAAAGGTAGAAAAAAAGAGAGATAAAAACAATAAATAACTTAATTTTCAATTAAATAGAGATTTATTATTTAGCACTGTTTATTTTGTGAGGGTAACACAATGTAAGTGCCGCTAAAAACCGCCCCCGTTCCTTCATCACCACAAATATCAACATCTAACTTAATACGTGCTTTGCTTCCTTTCGCTAATCGTCCTAAATCACCACTTAAATTTTCCATATCAGCAACGGCTGACGGCCGACCAGAGACTGGTTTACGATAACGAATATGCGCATCCACCAGCACAATATCGCCTTGCAGTTTATGCTCTTGCATTAACAACCAAATCAGCCCCCAACCGGTCAGTGTTGCTAAAGAAAACTGGCTACCGGCAAAAATAGTATGGTGTGGGTTTTGATTACCGGATTCAGGGATCGTGGTATAAAAACGGGTGCCCGTATATTGCGTAATACGTAACCCCATTTTTTCACTTAGGGGGATATGCTGATGCCACTGTTTTTGTAACTCCGCACACCAATCAGGACGATGGAGAATATCATCTAATGATTCAATACTTTTTTTCATAAAGTAATGTTTGATCGGGGTAGTTTGAGGACCTGTGACTAAACCACAATTCTCATAACCTAATTTTTCAAAGAAACGAACAGACTCTTCTCTGGCGCTACAAACAATACGCTTTACCCCTTCTTGGCGAGCTAAAGACTCTAACGCCATGGCAACTAAAGAGCCTAATCCTTTACCTTGAGCATCCTCACGTACCGCCATAAAGCGGATTGCACCTTCATTATCGGCATTTATATAGAGACGACCAATAGCAACGGGTTGCCCACTGTCATCAACCACCATCTGGTGATGCGCTAAGGTATCATAACCATCTTTTTCGGAGCCTTCGGGCTGATGTAACGGTTTACGAAGCATTTCCCAACGAAAAGTATAATAAGCTGCTAATTCTGCTTGCGTCTTAGGGGTTCGTAAATGATACATAGTAAGCTCCTATTATAATTCAACTAGACCTGCAACCAGAATGTCACTGGGCCATCATTAGTCAGGGTGACCTGCATATCGGCGGCAAATTGCCCTGTTTGGGTTTCTAAACCTTGTTGCTTACACTGCTCAACAAAATAGTGATATAAATTTTCAGCCATTTCAGGAGGCGCTCCGTTAGAAAAACCCGGTCTCATCCCTTTTTGGGTTTCAGCGGCCAGTGTAAATTGCGATACGACTAATAGGCTACCACCTGCTTGTTGTACATTCAGATTCATTTTGTCATTTTCATCACTGAAAATACGATAACCACACACTTTTTCACACAATCTTTTTGCTTTCTGTTGGTTATCGTCTTTTTCTACTCCTAATAGCACGAGTAAGCCGTGATTAATGGCACCAACAGTCACACCGGCAATATCGACTTTCGCTTGTGTCACTCTTTGGATTAACGCAATCATACTGTATTCCTGATTAACACCGAATATGTGTTTATAAAAAAAGGATAACAAATTCAATTAATTGTTATCCTATTACAACGTTATTCTGTTACTGGGAGAGTAAAATCATGATCTTTAAAGTATTCAACAACCGTATTTTTATCTACGACATGAACACCTTGAATACCTAACGCAATGGCTGCATCGACATTAGTTTGTAAATCGTCAAAGAAGACAGCATCTTGTGCTTCAACGCCTTCGGACTGTAGCACATATTTATACACTTCAGGATCTGGCTTTCTCATACCGATATCTTGGGATAAATAGAGAAAATCCGCTGAAGCGGCAATTTCAGGATAGTGCTGAGGCCAA
This sequence comes from Proteus mirabilis ATCC 29906, assembly GCF_000160755.1. Taxonomy (GTDB): domain Bacteria; phylum Pseudomonadota; class Gammaproteobacteria; order Enterobacterales; family Enterobacteriaceae; genus Proteus; species Proteus mirabilis. The sequence continues at coordinate 174,777 of NZ_GG668583.1, read as the reverse complement.
TAATCTTGATGTAATCGATTAGTATTTGACAATACCACCACACGATGACCTTGCTCTCTTAGCTTATTCATTATATCTATGACTTCTGGGCGAACAGCGATAAAAATAGCCTGCCATCCTTCCGCAAACTGTTCAAAACTCAGTCCAATACCAAGCTCAGCACAGACAGCTTCTGCAAATTCTATATCCGTAATATTGCCTCGTTCGTGTAATTTAAAGGTTTCCCCAGTCGTAAAATTATCTTTTATACTGGCTAATGGAACCCCACTGAGTTTACTCCACACGGCAAAAACACGATTGAAATCAATATCGATAATCACATTACCCATATCAAAGATATAAAGCATAAATTCTCTCCATAATAGAAAACTCGTTTTACTTTAATCATAAATTGCTTGAGTGAATAGGCTTAAACGATAAAAAATACCATATTCACACCTAATTTTTTGAAAAACATAAAACCAGAAGGGGAAGAGACGAAAAATAAGACGAGAAGCATCCTTATCTATAAAGGAATTGCCATGTGATGATAAGGTACTCTCTCCCCATTTATTTTCCTATGATTTTAAAATCATCATGCAACTGTGCCCAATGTAATACTAATTTCTCTTTATGCTCATCAAGCATTTAAAATGCCATGTAGCTGAATATTAAGGCCTTCCACTTTCTCGATTTGTTTATTCATACCTTATTCCTCTGTTTTAAACCAAAAGTCGAGATCATCCCCATCATCTTTCAAATCAATTTCGCTTTTATTCGCTATCACAGTACTTGCAATCATAGGGTTTATATTAGAATTTTTAGCCTTAATTGATAACTCTAAATCTAGTCCTTCTAATACTCTTAATAAGGTTGATAGTTTTAAATCACTTCCTGATTCTATACGTTGGTATTGTTGCTGTTTCATACCGATACGTAGATACATATCTTTTTGCTCAATACCTAATTTTTTACGTTGTTCCGCTATTAAATTAGCAATTTCATTAATAGTCTTCATAATTAACTCTAAACCATTTCAGTGATTACATTAGCATTATATACAACATTTTAGTTGTATATAAACAAAAAACAACTTATAAATTGTATACAGCAATAAAAACAACTTTCAAGTTGTATATAAGACAAGAAACAACACTTGAGTTGTAAATGGAAATCAAGGAATGAAAAATAACAAAAGCTAGCATTATAGGTATATCAGCGCATTATCCGAACTCACTTATTCATGCTAATGCACAACCATATGAAGATATTACTATTAGATATGAAAGTATATCTTGGGATCACATTTGTGCAGGAATGTCAGGTGATAGTATTAGTCAAAACATTTAAGATTTCTCAACAAAAAGTGATGTGGTTCTTGATTTTTCATCAATAGATATTTTTATATGTATATTATCTTTAACCCATCGCTCTTCTTTATAGAAATCATCATATGTAGAGGTGAATCCATTTTTAGATAGATTATCAATAAGAGCTATGTTCTTTTCAGGTTTTATATTAAAAAAAATAACATCATTGGACTCATTTGAATTTCCATCTATGGGTCTATAGATAATGATATATTCATCTGATATAAAATCTATTTTTTTGACCTCATCAAAAGTGTATAGGTAATAATAAACGAAATTTAACTTGGTATATTCTCTGTCACCAGGAAACATCAGTAAAATGATGGTCGTCATTAAAGATAAAATCAATAATATTGGAAAAATAAAAAATTTATTCAATTTTAATCCATTCACTTTCAGCTCCAATGTTTATTCCTGTTGTATCTTTTACATGAATTAAAATACTATTATTTCTAATATCTTCTATCGGTTTTACGCGATCCAAATAGCATGGTAATGAAACGAAGTAAGGTCTTGCATTATTTGGATAAATAGCTGGATCAGGAAAAATTAACGGTTTGAAAAGCTTATTTTTATATTTACCAATAGAGCCGTAATAATCCCAGCGACGATAAGCCTCTTCTTTACTTAATACTGTTAAATATGTCATTGGGTCTACGTCACTAACTGCTCTGTAAAATCCTAATAAGTTTGATATGCAATCCTCTCCACTATAACCACTATCCGTAAACCAACTAAAAGGAAAAGAATCTTGAAGAGATTCAAATTTATGAGTGGTATACATAATAATAGTAAGAGCTACTCTCTTTTTATCATTATCTGATAATCCTCTTCTAACCTTCCATCGAGTTATTTTTGACACCCCATAACTTCTTCCTCTTCCCATGTATTGAGTGTACTTCAAGGTAAAATATGGCTCTTTAGTACTATAGTCTCCTGCAGTTAGAACACTCATTAAAGTGGATGCATCTTCACCTTTTGCATGGCCTTTATCTATCCATCCAATTTCTTTGGTATAGATAAGTCTGCCTCCATCAATATCTGATCTTTTTGTCATTATCACTCATCTTTTGTTATTGCAATTTAGTTTCAGATAAGACCCATTATGTTAAACGGCCTAGTTAGTTAGTGAAAACTGCCCATTTATCTCTAATTCCCCATCAAAACAATTTTAAGCAACAAACGCATCTCATAATACCAAATCTGTATTGGCAGTTTAGCACAGTTTCTGTTGGTTTTTGGGTGGTTCTGAGCATCTCTTTTTTAAACTTAAAAATGCGATTAACGTTTTTAAAAGTAGTCAATGATTTATGAGATATCGGATGAAAGCGAAAAAAGTAAAACCCGAGACTGAGATGCGCAAATGAAAAAGGCTCAACCAAATGGTCAAAAGGAAAAATCGGTTTAGTCCGGCGCAAATAGAACTATGGAAAAAGGAGCAAGAAGACCAAGAACAACGAGATGCCTGGCTTACTGAAAGTGAAGAGGCGATAAAACGTCATATGAAAGACTTATAGCATTTAGCATAAAAACCTAATGCCTCAATGTGGTACTAATCAAAACAGAGCGAAGCGACAGCATCTTCCTGTCTTTGCTTTTCTCTATGATTCGGTTATTGTGCCTTAGCTCGTGCAACTAGCTAAGTTGGGTACTTCTGGTTAGGTTGGGCTTCTTTCGATGGTGCAATCGAAAAATCTCTAGTCCGTTGATTGGTGCTCTTATCAGGTACGCACTGTAATCTTTCGATACCGCAAGGGTAGAGCTAGGATCACTTCACTGAAGTGACGGGGTTTTATAAACTCAGGGCGCTTAACGCGCCCTAAGAATTATATTATCAGAATAACAAATTAGTCTTTGCTACGATAAGCACGACGACGATCGTTTTCTGAGAGATGACGTTTACGTAAACGAATAGATTGTGGAGTCACTTCCACTAATTCATCATCATCAATAAACTCTAATGCTTGTTCTAATGTTTGCTTGATATGTGGCGTCAGCGTTGTCGCTTCATCCGTACCAGAAGCACGCATATTTGTCAGTTTTTTACCTGTTAAGCAGTTTACTGTTAAGTCATTAGAGCGAGTATGAATACCAATAACTTGGCCTTCATAAACTTCTGCACCATGAGTAACAAATAACTTACCACGATCTTGTAAGCTATATAGCGCGTAAGCAACGGCTTTACCCTGACCATTAGAGATCATCACACCATTATTACGACGACCGATTTCACCTGGGCGCACATCGTCATAATGACTGAATGTTGCGTACAGTAAACCAGTACCTGATGTCATCGTCATAAACTCAGTACGGAAGCCAATTAAACCACGGCTAGGGATAATGTAGTCTAAACGTACACGTCCTTTACCATCTGGTTGCATGTCGCGCATTTCACCTTTACGCTCACCCATCGCTTGCATCACATCACCTTGGTGCTGTTCTTCAATATCGATAGTGACTTGTTCGAAAGGCTCTTGTTTACGACCATCAATCTCGCGGAAGATAACTTTCGGACGAGATACGGCTAATTCGTAACCTTCACGGCGCATATTTTCAATCAGTACTGATAGGTGTAATTCACCACGACCTGATACACGGAATGCATCTGGATCTTCAGTCTCTTCAACACGCAGTGCTACGTTATGAACTAACTCTTTTTTCAGACGATCTAAAATCTGACGAGAAGTAACAAACTTACCTTCACGACCACAGAATGGTGATGTATTAACACAGAAATACATGCTAACAGTAGGCTCATCAACGGCTAATGCAGGTAATGCTTCCACAGCACCTACTTCGCAAATCGTATCAGAAATATTTAATTCACCTAAACCTGTAATCGCAATGATGTCGCCAGCTTCTGCAACGTCAACATCGATACGCTCTAAGCCTAAATGACCTAATACTTTACCTACTTTACCGTTGCGGGTATTACCTTCGCTATCGATGATAGTCACTTGTTGATTAGGTTTTACTTTACCGCGCTTAATACGGCCAATACCGATAACACCCAGATAGTTATTATAATCTAACTGAGAAATCTGCATCTGGAAGGTCCCCTCCAGATCGACTTTTGGCGGCTCTACATATTTGACGATAGCTTCATATAATGGAGTCATATCATCAGCCATGTCATTATAATCTGTTCCCGCAATACCATTTAATGCTGATGCATAGATAATTGGGAAATCCAGTTGTTCGTCAGTCGCACCTAAGTTAACAAACAGATCAAAGACCTGATCAACAACCCAGTCAGGGCGTGCACCTGGACGGTCAACTTTGTTGATAACAACGATAGGTTTTAAGTTGTTAGCAAACGCTTTTTGTGTCACAAAGCGAGTTTGTGGCATTGGGCCATCCATCGCGTCAACCAGCAATAGAACGCTGTCTACCATAGACATAACGCGTTCTACCTCACCACCAAAGTCGGCGTGTCCTGGGGTATCTACGATATTAATACGATAGTCATTCCATTTAATCGCTGTATTTTTCGCAAGAATAGTAATTCCGCGCTCTCTTTCGAGATCATTAGAGTCCATCACGCGCTCAGCAACGGTTTCACGTTCACCGAACGTGCCAGATTGCTGTAGTAATTTATCGACAATAGTAGTTTTACCATGGTCAACGTGGGCGATGATGGCGATATTACGCAAGTTTTCGATCACAAAATTTGCCTCAGGCATTGTAGAAATAAGCGTGTTATTGTACACGCTTTAGACGAGAGACTAAACAAGATCACAATAATGATTGCTTAACAATATGCAATTAATTGAATTGTGATCCTTTTCACGCCTCAGAAATAAGTCGTCTTGAACCGATTGCACCAAAATTGTGCAACTATTCAGACTTAATTTGCACCAAATTTGTGCAATAATTAAAAAATCACGGGGGATATTCTACACTAAACTTCATCAATACAGTATATATCCCTTTTTAGATAAGTTGGCATGCTTTTCGCAATAGAGTTTAGGTGAGCAAAAAATTCACCGAAAAATGTGTAAGGCCACTGCACTTAATAAAACCATTCGCCAGGAGAGTTACTATGTCCCTTGAACATGTGTTATCCATGATTGAAGAACATAAAGTTAGATATATTGACTTACGTTTCACTGATACCCGCGGTAAAGAACAACATATTACTATTCCGGCGCATCAAGTTAACGATGATTTCTTTGAAGAAGGAAAAATGTTCGACGGCTCCTCTATTGGTGGTTGGAAAGGCATTAATGAATCAGATATGGTGCTAATGCCTGATGCTACAACAGCGATGCTTGACCCATTTTTCCAAGATCCAACATTAATTATTCGTTGTGATGTTTTAGAGCCAGGCACTATGCAAGGTTACGATCGTGACCCGCGCTCTATCTCAAAACGTGCAGAAGACTACTTAAAATCAAGTGGTATCGCTGACACCGTCCTATTTGGCCCTGAACCTGAATTCTTCCTTTTTGATGATATTCGTTTTAAAAATGATATCTCTGGTGCTTCTTATGCCATCAATGATATTGAAGCAGCATGGAATACCAATACACAATATGAAGAAGGTAACAAAGGTCATCGCCCAATGGTAAAAGGAGGTTACTTCCCTCTACCTCCGGTTGATTCCTCACAAGATATTCGCTCGACCATGTGTAATATCATGGAAGAGATGGGCTTAGTGGTTGAAGCACACCACCACGAAGTCGCAACTGCAGGTCAAAATGAAGTGGCAACCCGCTTTAATACCATGACCAAAAAAGCAGATGAAACTCAAATTTATAAATACGTAGTACAAAACGTCGCTAACGTATTTGGTAAAACCGCGACCTTTATGCCAAAACCTTTAGTGGGTGATAATGGCTCAGGTATGCACTGCCACATGTCACTGTCTAAAAATGGTGTCAATTTATTTGCTGGTGATAAATATGGCGGATTATCTGAAATGGCGCTGTATTACATCGGTGGTATTATCAAACATGCTCGTGCATTAAACGCATTTACTAACCCAACCACTAACTCATATAAACGCTTAGTGCCGGGATTTGAAGCCCCTGTTATGCTGGCTTATTCTGCCCGTAACCGCTCAGCATCCATTCGTATTCCGGTAGTCGCTAGCATGAAAGCACGCCGTATCGAAGTGCGTTTCCCAGATCCTTTAGCTAACCCTTACCTTGCATTTGCAGCTCAATTAATGGCAGGTCTTGATGGTATTATCAATAAAATTCACCCAGGTGATGCCATGGATAAAAACCTCTATGACTTACCCCCAGAAGAAGCTAAAGAGATCCCAACAGTGGCAGGTTCATTAGAAGAGGCGCTCAATGCCCTTGATAATGACCGTGAATTCTTAACCCGTGGCGGTGTATTCACTGATGATGCTTTAGACGCTTATCTTGAGCTATTACGTACTGATGTGCAGCGTGTTCGTATGGCACCACATCCACTTGAATTTGAAATGTATTACAGTGCGTAACGCACAATAGTTAACGTACTTACTTTGCTTATGATTTTTTTGTTGCCGTGAAGCTATTTTGCCCATCTTCGGATGGGCTCTTTTCTCTCTAATGAGGCATCTGTTAATAAATTACGCATCTGTTCATTTATGAAAAAAAAGGTAAGATGCACTAAAATGGTGCAATGGGAGTATTCAATATGGAAACGGCGGATTTACCTGATAACACACTTATTTTGGATTCATTAATCCACTCAGTATTGGTTATCAACCAAGAGTTTATTATTTGCTATGCAAACCATGCTGCATTGCAATTACTGGCTCAAAGTCGTCGCAAATTATTTGAAACCCCTTTTAGCGCACTGTTTAGTTATTCCTCTTTTGATGAACAGTTAATGCGTGAAACATTAGCAAATGGGCAAAGCTTCACTGATAACGAAGTGATTTTGGTTATTAATAACCAATCACACACTATGTCGCTCAGTGCCCAGCCTATTTCCGAGCAACACATTTTGTTGGAGCTGGCGCCTATGGATAGTCAACGCCGGTTAAGCCAAGAGCAGATACAACAAGCACAACAAATGGCAGCTAGGGAATTGGTTAGGGGGCTGGCACATGAAATTAAAAATCCACTCGGTGGATTACGAGGGGCGGCTCAATTATTAGCAAAATCATTACCTGATCCTGCGCTGACTGAGTATACCCAAGTCATTATTGAACAAGCCGATCGCCTAAGAGCGCTTGTGGATAGGTTACTCGGTCCACAACATCCCGGCACCAAAACCTTTCAGAGTATTCATCATGTTGTAGAGCGTGTTGCACAACTTATCACATTAGAATGCCCTGAAAATGTCACCTTACTCAAAGATTATGATCCTAGTCTACCTGAGCTTTCACACTATCCGGATCAGATTGAGCAGGTATTGTTAAATATCACCCGCAATGCATTACAGGCAGTGGAGAAAACTGGGGGAACTATTATTTTGCGAACCCGAACAGCGTTCCAAGTCACACTGCAGGGTGAACGTCATCGACTAGTGGCTCGCATTGATGTGATTGATACTGGCGTGGGTATTCCTCCTCATCTACAAGACACGCTTTTTTACCCGATGGTCAGTGGCAGAGAAGGCGGAAATGGCCTTGGTTTATCCATTGCACGTAGCTTAGTCGACCAACACGCCGGTAAAATTGAGTTTACCAGTTGGCCGGGAAATACCGAGTTTTCTATTTACTTGCCAATAAAATAGGAGATAACCAATGCAAAAAGGAAATATATGGGTTGTCGATGATGATAGCTCTATTCGCTGGGTGCTTGAGCGAGCCATTACACGAGAAGGCCTTACATGTAAAACCTTCGAACACGCTAATGACGTCCTCAGTGCACTCAATAGTGAACTTCCCGATGTATTATTATCAGATATTCGTATGCCTGATATTGATGGTTTATCTCTATTAAAAAGCGTTAAAGAGCAACACCCTACGTTGCCGGTTATTATCATGACAGCGCATTCTGATCTTGATGCCGCGGTAAATGCTTATCAGCAAGGGGCATTTGATTATCTCCCCAAGCCTTTTGATATTGATGATACACTTGCACTCATTCATCGTGCTATTACGCACTATCGAGAGCAAAAACAACCTAATACAACAGAAACTAACCTTCAATCTGTCTCTGACATGATTGGCGAAGCCCCTGCGATGCAAGAGGTTTATCGCATTATTGGTCGCCTTTCTCGCTCATCAATTAGTGTGCTTATCAATGGCGAGTCGGGTACTGGTAAAGAATTAGTTGCACATGCTCTTCATCGCCATAGTCCGAGAGCACAAGCCCCTTTTATTGCACTCAATATGGCGGCTATTCCCAAAGACTTAATTGAATCAGAACTTTTTGGTCATGAAAAAGGGGCATTTACTGGTGCATCTCAAGTACGCCAAGGCCGTTTTGAACAAGCAAATGGCGGTTCCCTCTTTCTTGATGAAATTGGCGATATGCCACTGGATATTCAAACCCGCTTATTACGCGTCTTGGCTGAAGGACAATTTTATCGTGTTGGCGGTTATGCCCCTGTGAAAGTCGATGTGCGTATTATTGCCGCGACTCATCAAGACTTAGAAAAACGCGTAATGGAAGGTGATTTTCGTGAAGATCTCTACCATCGACTCAATGTAATACGTATTCAATTGCCCCCACTGCGTGATAGAACAGAAGATATTCCAAGCTTAGCGCGTTATTTTCTCCAAAAAACCGCTCGAGAGCTTGGTGTTGAAACCAAAGTGCTCCACCAGCAAAGTTTACATTGCATGATGGAATACCACTGGTCAGGTAACGTCAGACAATTAGAAAACGTATGTCGTTGGTTAACGGTTATGACCGCTAGCCAAGAGATTATGCCGCAAGATTTACCTCAAGAGATCCGCCAATCAGATGAGAAGAGCAAATCGATACCTCGAGTCTCCTCTCAACATTGGTCACAACATCTTTCATTATGGGCGGATGAGGTATTCAGTGAAGGCAAAGAAAATATTCTTAATGACGCTCTACCGCAATTTGAGCGCACCTTACTACTCAGTGCGCTTTCCTATACAAAAGGCCATAAACAAGATGCTGCTCGTTTATTAGGATGGGGAAGAAATACGCTGACACGTAAATTAAAAGAGTTAGGTATAGAGGAGTTTTAAGTCACTCCCCTCCCTTTTATTTTTGCCCACTAAATCACTCGAGAGAATTGGCGTTGGCGCATTTGATTACGTAAATAAGTATCAAAACACATACAAATATTACGGATCAATAAACGTCCTCTTGGAGTGACCTGAATTTTTTCTGCGCTGATCTCCACCAATCCATCTTCTGCCATTGGTGCAAGCAATGCTAAGTCTTCTTTAAAATAATCTTGGAAATCAAGCTGATATAGATTTTCAATCTCAGTAAAGTTAAGATGGAAATTACAAATCAAGGTCTTAATAACATCGCGACGAATACAATCATCATGAGTTAGAGAGAGTCCACGCCACAACGCATGCCCTTCGCTATTTACGCGAGCATAATACTCTTTTAGCACTTTTTCGTTCTGCGCATAGTGATCACCCAGCATACTGATAGCTGAAACGCCCATTCCCAATAAGTCACACTCTTCATGAGTGGTATATCCTTGGAAATTACGATGTAGAATACCTTGGCGCTGTGCAACCGCTAATTCATCATCAGGCTTAGCAAAGTGATCCATACCAATAAACTGATAACCATTTGTGGTGAGTGTGGTGATAGTCTCTTGCAAGATCTCTAACTTTTCTTCTGCAAGTGGTAAATCTTCATCTTTAATTTTACGTTGTGCGGCAAATAAATTAGGTAAATGTGCATAATTGAACACACTTAAGCGATCAGGGGACAATTCAATCACTTTTTTTAACGTAAAAGCAAAACTTTCTTTAGTCTGTTTAGGTAGCCCATAGATCAAATCAATACTGGTAGAATGAAAGCCCACTTCACGCGCTCTTGCTACTAATGAAAAGATAAATGCTTCATCTTGTTCACGATTAACTTTTTGTTGCACCTCTTTATTAAAATCTTGCACCCCCATACTTAGGCGGTTAAATCCCTCATTGTGTAAATGATCAATAACATCTAACTCAATCTCACGGGGATCAATTTCAATAGAGAGCTCAGCATTTTCCACAAAATGAAAATGTTGTCTTAATAAGGCGACTAAGCGACTAATTTGCTGTTTATCAAGAAAAGTGGGAGTACCGCCCCCCCAATGCATTTGGGTCACTTTTCTATTTTTAAAATAGCGAGCGCGATTAATAATTTCTTTTTCTAAAACATCAAGATATTCATCAGCTTTATGTTTATGGCGCGTGATAATTTTATTACAACCGCAGAAATAACATAACTTATGGCAGAAAGGAATGTGAATATACAGTGACAGAGGTCGTTCGGGATAACGCTTTGTTGCTTGTTCGAAATCCGCATCACTATATTGCTGATTAAATTCCAATGCCGTTGGGTATGATGTGTAGCGCGGACCTGAATAGTTATACTTATGGATCAGGTCAAGATCCCAAATAATTGTTTGTTCTGACATGCTTCTACCTTCCAAAAGTGAACCGCCGATGTGCCATACCAGCCAACAGACATTATGACCACCAGAAATAATAGTGTAACCAATAAATGCTTAACTGAACACGAGAGAAAAAAAGATCCTGTTTTTGATCTTTTCACTCTATCTGTAAATAATCACTCAAGTAAAAAATATGATATAGATCACATTAAACGGAAATAGTATTACTGTTAAAATTTATTTATGAATAATTTAAGTTTATTCAATATGTTAGTAGCGCATTTTAATGACACATCTTTTTTCGATTATTTTTATAACACATTAAAAAAAATATATTACTCAAAATACACTTTAAAATAAATAAATATATCGTTTTATTAATTTTATTATATTTTTATTCTCTCATAATTCGATAGTTATAATTATAATGATAATTAGCCCTTTACCTAATTTATAATATTACATACTCTATATTTAAACATTGATTAATATCCAATTAAGTCGTGTTTTGATTTAAATTTGAGGCTCAGTAAAAGAATAAAGGTCGCTATATTACAAGGAAAGATAGCACTCCCCATTACCTTTTCGCATTCATTCTGATATTTCTCTTATTTAATCGTCTCTTTATATATTCCGAATTAAGGATTATGCGCCACGGAAGGAAATGGACAATCAACCAAGGATGGTTAGTTCTCTGCGATATATCATTTCCCCCCCTTAATGTTTCACTCTCAAATCAGTAGTCGCACGCTGTTTATATAAAATGCAGATAAAATCACCCAATATAAATAAGAATAATTATTATTTATAATAGATAAATAAAAACGCGGCTTATATTTACAATATAAACCGCGTCTTTTAAAAGAGTAATCACTATAACAAACTGTTATTGTCCCTCTTTTTCATAGTGGGGAGAGCGAGGACCATACAAGATCCCATTGGCATGTCCAGCAGAGAGTAAACGCACACTTGCTACTCCTGCAATTTCGTGACTTTTATCTGCAATAGTATCAACAATTTGAGTCACTACTGCAGAAACTAACATGCCCACCAAACCATTCGATGCTGTATCCCCTTCTGCACTCGATGCACTGGCATGTCCACTCCACAGTAAGGCACCATTACGTAAATCAACCAATTTAGCACTGGCACTGACACGCGTCTCACTGGCGATCACTTGATAAGAAGTACCATATTGGGTGACATCCAAATAGAGCACAGAATCCGCACCAAAAATCTCACGTAACTTACTAGGACTCACCGCTTGGATATCGCTTCCCGTTGACAAACCATTTTGTTTAAAGGTCTCTTCAACAACCGCGACAGGAAAAACATAATAGCCAGCTTCCGCCAAAGGATAAGTCACTTGAGATAAAAAGCTATGGGCAGCTTCTACTTCTGGAGTCTGATTTTTAGGTAACAGCACTAAAATGCTTTTTGGTTTACTTGCTTTAAAGGCGGTATAGTCTGTTTTGACTGGCTCTGCACATCCTGATAACACAAAAGCAAATGCCACAAAAACTAACGTTAAAATGCGATTCATTTTTGTGCTCCCTTATTTTTCATCAGAAAATCCATAAACTTTGCTGATTCAGGATAAAGGGTTTTCTCCTGATCAAACTCACTCATGGCTAAGTCTAATGCGCCAGTGGTCACATATAACATGCCCAAATGTGCATGTAACCCCGGTGGAACGCCTAATGATTTTGCTCGGGCAACCTCGATGCTTTTTTTCAATGCATCGATTTGCGCATGAGGATCACTTTCACTTTGTTGATAATATTGATATACCACCGTTTGATAACTATCCCAGTTATAAAGAGGCTTTGGCGCTTGGCACCCAACCAATAACAACGAGGCAAATAGCAACCCCAGCAATGATTTTGACATTTTTATATCCTTATAAAATTGGGGTTACTGCTCAGGCTGCCAAGCATGGCTTTCAATCCCTGCAACTAAATTATTCACCGCTTCACGAATGGCTAAATCAAGCACTTTACCATTAAGTGTTGAGTCATAACTTGCTGTGCCACCAAAACCAACAATCTCACGATTAGAAAGCTCGTATTCCCCCGCACCTTGCGTAGAGAACACCACTTCAGAGGTATTCACATTCACAACATTTAAGTTCACTTTGGCATAAGCAACTTGGGTTTTTCCACGTCCTAAGATACCAAATAGTTGGCGATCACCTACTTCTTTGCGACCAAACTCTGTCACATCACCAGTAATAACGTAAGTTGCGCCTTTTAATTGCTGACTTTGGCCTTTAATCTTCGCTTCTTGTGTTAACTCCGTTAAGTTAGCGCGATCTAAAACATTAAAACGGCCTGTTTGTTGTAAATGTGTAATTAAAATCGTTTTAGATTGATTACCCAATCTATCCACACCATCAGAAAAAATACCATTCATGTAATTAGAACGGTTATCAAACTTACCAATAGCAATGGCACTCTTAGGTCCTGAGTAAGTCGTATTATAGGTAGCCACTTTAGCAACCTCTAAAGAGCGAGAAGATTCTGAGGCACAACCTGCTAGTAATGAAGCAGAAAGTAAAACTACCCCTAATGATAATTTATTAAATGTCATTTTCATCATCCAATATCGGTGAAATAAACCTATCGTCATTGATTTTTGTTGTGCAAATCCTATGACGAACAATAAAATAAGATAAATTTTAATTTACGTTTCTATTTTACCCGCCATTAAACCATAACAGTAGTAAGGTTAATAATGGGATCAACTTATTTTTAATATAAAATTAATCACCCATAGGGAAAATAGAAAAATGTTGATAAAAGAAACAACAAATGAATATAAAGATAAAATACGTTATATTCTATCTATTATATTAGCAATATACCTTAAGTTAGATAAAAGCAGACTCAGACAAAAGACTAAAAGTATATTTTATATTAACAAAATAATTTAATTGCTGATTACTTTTGGCTTTTTATTCATCAAACCATAGATTGAGTGAATAGTTATGAAACGTGAAGTAATACAATTTATTACTTCACGTTAATATTGATGGCTGCCTATAAGATATTAGCGTTTTTTACCAAATGCTGCGGCCAATGCATCGCTCATCGCACTATTACCTGCATTGTTACCCGTATTTGATTGGCGGTTTCTGGTCGGTTTTTGCCCGCGACTATGTTTAGAAGCATTATCCTTAGTCACTGACTGGCGTTTATGATCACTATCAGCAGCCACTTCATCTAAACGCATGGTTAACGCAATACGTTTACGCGGTAAATCGACTTCAAGGACTTTTACTTTCACAATATCGCCGGTTTTTACCACAGTATGGGGATCTTCAACAAATTTATCCGACAGTGATGAAATATGCACTAACCCATCTTGGTGTACCCCAATATCCACAAAGGCACCAAAATTAGTCACATTAGTTACAGTACCTTCCAATATCATACCACTGACTAAATCATTCATTGTTTCAACACCTTCGGCAAAGGTGGCTGTTTTAAACTCAGGTCGAGGATCACGCCCCGGTTTAGCAAGCTCCTTTAAGATGTCATTAATGGTAGGTAAACCGAACTGCTCGGTGACAAATTCTCTGGCATTGATTTGTGAAAGTAATGCACTATTGCCCATGACTTGATCAATTTTTTGATGTATTGATTGCAAGATATTTTCAACAATAGGATAGGCTTCAGGGTGAACCGTTGAGGCATCAAGTGGATTTTTACCATCACGAATACGTAAAAATCCCGCACACTGCTCAAACGCTTTAGGCCCTAAGCGCGCCACTTTGAGTAACTGTTTTCTATCCACAAAACGGCCATTTTCATCACGCCAAGCAATAATATTTTGAGCAATAGATTGGCTAAGCCCCGCCACTCGCGTCAATAGCGGTACAGAGGCTGTATTTAAATCAACACCGACACCATTTACACAGTCTTCAACAACAGTATCTAATTTTTTTGCCAATAACGTTTGGCTCACATCATGCTGATATTGACCCACTCCGATAGATTTAGGGTCAATTTTTACCAATTCCGCCAATGGATCTTGTAAGCGACGAGCGATAGAAACAGCGCCACGAAGAGAAACATCTAAATCCGGAAATTCTTTCGCTGCCAGCTCTGATGCCGAATAAACCGATGCCCCGGCTTCGCTCACGATCACTTTTTGTGCTTTAACTTCTGGGTAGCGTTTTACTGTATCAGCAAAAAAGCGCTCTGTTTCACGTGATGCAGTACCGTTACCAATCGCCACTAATTCTACATTATGCTTAATACATAATGCCGCTACACTAGCAGCGGCTTTATCCGCTTGTCCGGTATGAGGATAAATAGTATCTGTCGCAATCAGCTTACCGGTACTATCCACCACCGCGACTTTAACCCCAGTACGTAAACCAGGATCTAGCCCCATCGTAGCTCGCATACCTGCAGGTGCGGCCATTAAGAGATCTTTTAGGTTACGTGCAAACACATTAATGGCTTCATCTTCCGCTTTCTCGCGTAACTGACCCATTAACTCAGTTTCAAGATGCATTAACACTTTTATACGCCAAGTCCAGCTGACAACGGCTTTACGCCAACTATCTGCGGGTTGATTATTAAGACGTAAGCCTAAATGCTCCGTAATCAACTGTTCGCCATAGCTCTCTTTGGGAGCTTCTTCGAATTGTGGATCAGGATTAAGTGATAACTGTAAAATACCTTCATTACGACCACGAAACATCGCTAATGCACGGTGAGAAGGTACATGAGCAATCGGCTCATGAGTATCAAAATAATCGCTAAATTTAGCGCCTTCTGCTTCTTTTCCGTCAACAACTTTGCTAACAAGATGCGCATTTTTCCATAAATATTGGCGAACTTTAGCTAATAATCCAGCATCTTCTGCAAAACGTTCCATTAAGATATAGCGAGCCCCATCTAAGGCTGCTTTACTATCATCTATTCCTTTTTCAG
Source organism: Proteus mirabilis ATCC 29906 (assembly GCF_000160755.1). Classification (GTDB taxonomy): domain Bacteria; phylum Pseudomonadota; class Gammaproteobacteria; order Enterobacterales; family Enterobacteriaceae; genus Proteus; species Proteus mirabilis. The sequence goes on along the minus strand of NZ_GG668583.1, from coordinate 158,996 downwards.
GGTTGATATATGCACTTGCTGCGTCTTCAGGAGTATGTTGTGGTTCATTCCATAACAAATCAGCTAATGGCTCTAAGCCATTTTCAATTGCAATTTGCCCACGAGTACGACGTTTCGGTTTATAAGGAAGGTAGAGATCTTCAAGTTCTGTTTTACTTTGCGTCTCATTAATCGAAGAGCGTAATTCTTCTGTGAGTTTCCCCTGCTCTTCAATTGATTTTAAAATAGTTTGGCGACGATCATTGAGTTCCCGTAAGTAACTCAGGCGGGTTTCCAATTGACGAAGCTGAGTATCATCTAACCCACCAGTTACCTCTTTTCGGTAACGGGCCACAAAAGGCACCGTATTCCCTTCATCCAGTAACGTAATGGCCGAAAGTACTTGCTGGGGCTTTACTGATAGCTCTTGTGCAATAATTCGGCTTAATGATTCATTCATAATATATTTACCTACCGAGAGGAGTGGTTAAAAAAGATGGCTATTATACACGCGCAATAAGAAAAAAATTCCGCTTATTATAGGCCAAGCATGACATTTATGAGGAAAATAACAGATTATTCTGTGATTCGCGCTATAGTATCTGTATGAAATTCAATGTTGATGATCGTATTTATTGGTAATGGCAAAAAGTAACTATATTACTCGTGATGGCTGGCATGCCTTGGATAAAGAGCTAAAATATCTTTGGAAAGAAGAGCGTCCTCGCGTCACTCAATCGGTCTCTGAAGCAGCGGCTCAAGGTGACCGTTCGGAAAATGCTGAATATATCTATGGTAAAAAAAGATTACGTGAAATAGACCGACGAGTTCGTTTTTTATCCAAACGTCTTGATGAATTAAAAATTGTTGACCCAGATCCTCGTCAAGAAGGAAAAGTGTATTTTGGCGCTTGGGTAACCCTTGAAGACGATGATGAAAACATTAAGACATTTAGACTAGTCGGCCCTGATGAATTTGACCCAGCAAAACAGTGGATTTCTATTGATTCCCCTGTCGCAAGAGCGCTGATCGGTAAAAAAGTGGATGATGAAGTTAGCGTGCAAACGCCAGGTGGCATCGTTAATTACTGCGTATTATCTATCAAATATTATTCGGAATAAGATAAATAAATAGTGTGATATTCTAAGATACAAAGTCAGAACAAGTTTTGCCTATAAATCATTAATATTTATTCTTTGTTTTTGGTTTAATATTCTTATCAATGATAGAATTCGCTAATAAAAGCATTTGCACTTCGGGAGCTTAAAGATGCAAGACAGTTATAAAGTGCTGATTGTGGATGATGATTTACGTCTACGTTCACTATTAGAGCGCTATTTGACAGAGCAGGGTTTTCAAATCCGCACCGCGGCAAACTCCGATCAAATGGATCGTTTACTTACTCGCGAATCTATCCATCTTATTGTCCTCGACTTAATGCTTCCTGGCGAAGATGGCTTATCTATTTGTCGTCGCTTGAGAAGCCAAAACAATCCTATCCCTATTATTATGGTGACTGCCAAAGGGGAAGAAGTTGACAGAATTGTCGGACTTGAAATTGGTGCTGATGATTATATCTCAAAACCATTTAACCCAAGAGAGCTATTAGCCCGTATTCGTGCGGTGCTTCGTCGCCAAGCCAACGAACTACCGGGAGCACCTTCACAAGACAATGCGATTGTCTCATTTGGTAAATTTAAGCTTAACCTCGGTACGCGGGAAATGTTCCACGAAGATCAACATATGCCTTTGACCAGTGGTGAATTTGCCGTATTAAAAGTCCTTGTTTCACATCCCCGAGAGCCATTATCACGTGATAAATTAATGAGTCTGGCGCGAGGTCGTGAATATAGTGCGATGGAGCGTTCTATTGATGTGCAAATTTCTCGTTTACGTCGCATGATTGAAGAAGATCCCACCCATCCTCGCTATATTCAAACGGTTTGGGGACTGGGTTATGTCTTTGTACCTGATGGAACGAGCGTATCATAATGAGAAGGCTGAGGCTTTCACCCCACAATAAGCTCACTCGCTCTCTATTTCTGGTTATCTTATTACTTTTTTTTAGCTTGATAGCCAGTTATGTTGTTGTACAGCATCTTATTGTCGGGCCAAGCCTCCAGCAATTTAATAAAGTATTAGCGTATGAAATTCGTACGCTAGTACCGGAAGAACTGATCTTAGTCGATGGCACCCCACTTAAAATTTCTCCCGCTCTACGTAATAAAATTTACAACGAGTTAGGTATCTCATTTTTTGATAAAGACGCCGCTTTAAAAGCCGGTTTAGAGTGGGCAAGAGAAGATTTAGAACTTAGCCAGCAGATGACGGATTATCTCAATAGTGATACGACGATTTGGCTAGAAAACACCCTAGAGTATCCTATTTTATGGATTAATACCCAACTCTCACCCACGCTATGGATACGCGTACCACTTACCGAATTAGGGCAAAATTTCTTATTACCCGTTTATCGGCAAGCCATTATTTTTATCATCATCGTAGTGGCATTTTTCTGGTTATATAACCGTTTTCAAAATCGTCCATTGCATGAAGTTGAATATGCAGCACGACGCATTGGTAAAGGGGTGATCCCTCCGCCAATACCTGAATCTGGCACTGCTGAAATGCGTTCAATTATTCGAGCATTTAATCAAATGTCATCAGATATTCGCTCATTAGATAATGATAGAACACTGGTGATGGCAGGAGTAAGCCATGATTTACGCACTCCGTTAACGCGTATTCGTCTTGCTACAGAAATGATGAGTCCTGAAGATAGTTATCTTGCTGATTCTATCAATAAAGATATTGAAGATTGCGATGCCATTATCGGTCAATTTTTAGACTATATGCGCACAGGCAAAGAGATGTCTTTAGAATTATGTGATATGAATGGTCTATTGCGTGAAGTGATCTGCGCTGAATCTAACTCAGGCAAAGTCAGCGAAGAGCATTTATACCCTTATCCTATCAATATCACAGCAAACCCAATTGCCGTCAAACGGGCGCTTACCAATATGATTGTTAATGCCACACGCTACGGACATGGTTGGATAAGCATCACAAGTAATCAAAATGAAGAATATGCTTGGTTTCAAGTTGAAGACGATGGTCCAGGCATTGCCAAAGAAGATAGACAACGTTTATTCCAACCCTTTGTTCAAGGGGAACAAGCACGAAGTTCAACCGGTGCGGGTTTAGGTCTATCTATTATTCGTCGGATCATGGATGCCCATGGTGGCTTTGTCGAACTCGGCGATAGCACGAAAGGCGGGTTACTTATCCGTGCCAACTTTCCGTTAAAAGTGCAAGAAGACGAAGATGATTAATATCCTCACTTTTTAACGTTAACGCCCTTCTTATTTTTTCTCACCTGTTTTTATGCATTATTTTCACTCTTTTTCTGCTTTGTCATAAAACTGTCACAATTAAGACATTTAATTGTCATCTAACTGACCTATTGTCTGTGCGTACCGTAACCGAAGTTGATAGATGTCGAAAAGTTATTCTACCTATCCCACAGGAGGGATTATGAAACTGATGCGTACCACCCTGACCAGTGTCATTGCCGCTGCACTTTCAATGACGGCTCTTTCTGCACAGGCAACGACCTCACTGACTGGTGCTGGCGCAACGTTCCCTGCTCCAGTTTATGCAAAATGGGCAGATAGCTATCAAAAAGAAACTGGCAACAAAGTTAACTACCAAGGCATAGGCTCTTCTGGTGGTGTAAAACAGATCATTGCTAATACTGTCGATTTTGGTGCTTCTGATGCACCATTAGCTGATGAAAAACTCAAGGCTGACGGTTTATTCCAATTTCCAACTGTCATCGGTGGTGTGGTGATGGCAGTCAATATCTCAGGTATTAAATCCGGTGAGCTTGTCTTAGACGGTGAGACTATCGGGAATATCTACTTAGGCAAGATCCAAAAATGGAATGATCCTGCTATAGCTAAACTAAATCCAAAACTCAATCTACCTGACCAAAACATTGCTGTTGTTCGTCGTGCTGATGGTTCAGGCACATCATTCGTTTTTACTAGCTACTTATCTAAAGTAAATAGCGCATGGAAAGATGAAGTAGGCGCAGGCTCTACCGTTAAATGGCCTACAGGCTTAGGTGGTAAGGGAAATGATGGCATCGCAGCCTTTGTTCAACGTCTACCAGGCTCAATTGGTTATGTTGAATACGCTTACGCAAAACAAAACAATCTTGCATATACTCAATTAGTCACTGCAGATGGCGAAGTTATTCCTCCTACTGCCGATAGTTTTAGCGCAGCAGCGAGAAAAATTGATTGGAGTAAGAGCTTTGCACAAGACCTAACGAATCAAAAAGGCGAAAATGCCTGGCCAATTACTTCTACTACCTTCATTTTAGTGCATCAAACGCAAAAAGATGCGGCTAAAGGAAAAGAAGTACTGAATTTCTTTAACTGGGCATATGAAAAAGGCAATGATGAAGCGAAAAATCTTGATTACGCCGTATTGCCAAAAGAAGTGGTAGAACAAATTCGTGCCGCTTGGAAAACAAGCATCAAAGACAGTAATGGTAAACCAATTTACTAACCAAAGGGTTACCATTAAAAAATAGATTAACGTTCACCCCCTGCAACACAGGGGGTAATAAATTAAAGAGGCTTTATGGCCGAGCATACAACGGTAATAAAGGCCCCGAGTAAACGAGGGGACGTTATTTTTAGCGCACTAGTTCGACTAGCTGCGTTAATTACACTTTTGCTTTTAGCAGGTATCATTGTTTCACTGATTTTCGCCTCATGGCCAAGTATTCAACAATTTGGTCTGTCATTCTTGTGGACGAAAGAGTGGGATCCACCCGCACAGGAATTCGGTGCTTTAGTACCAATTTACGGTACTGTCGTTACCTCAATTATTGCCCTGATCATTGCGGTTCCGGTGAGTTTTGGTATTGCACTCTTTTTAACAGAACTGGCACCCAATTGGCTAAAACGCCCATTGGGTATCGCTATTGAGTTATTAGCCGCTATTCCAAGTATCGTTTATGGTATGTGGGGACTCTTTATCTTTGCCCCGCTCTTTGCCACATACTTCCAAGAGCCTGTTGGCAACGTGCTCTCATCAGTCCCTATTGTCGGTGAGTTATTCTCTGGTCCTGCGTTTGGTATCGGTATATTAGCAGCAGGGGTTATCCTCGCAATTATGATCATCCCTTATATCGCGTCTGTAATGCGTGATGTATTTGAACAGACCCCGGTGATGATGAAAGAATCCGCTTACGGTATCGGCTGTACCACATGGGAAGTGATTTGGAATATCGTTTTACCTTATACCCGAAACGGTGTGATAGGTGGTGTGATGCTTGGATTAGGTCGTGCGCTCGGGGAAACAATGGCAGTGACCTTTATTATTGGTAACACCTACCAGTTAGACTCTGCATCACTCTTTATGCCGGGCAATAGTATTACCTCTGCATTAGCCAACGAATTTGCCGAAGCAGAAACGGGCCTTCATACCGCTGCATTAATGGAATTAGGTCTGATTTTATTTGTCATTACCTTTATCGTCCTTGCGATTTCTAAGTTTATGACACTACGTTTATCTAAGAATGAAGGAGCACGTTAAGATGGCTAAAACATCCTCTTCTTCATTACAAGTTCAAACAGAAAAAGAACTGCATATACGCCATAAACGCCAACTTTGGCGTCGTCAAAAAAACCGTATCGCACTGTTTTTATCTGTCTCTACCATGGCATTTGGTCTGTTCTGGTTAATGTGGATCTTGTTTTCTACAGTAACCAAAGGCTTTGATGGCATGTCTTGGGCCTTATTCACAGAAATGACACCGCCCCCTAACACCGATGGTGGCGGATTAGCTAACGCCATTGTGGGTAGTGGTCTACTTATTTTATGGGCGACGGTCATTGGTACTCCTTTGGGGATCTTAGCGGGTATCTACCTTGCTGAGTATGGGCGTCGTTCATGGTTAGCGGAAGTCATACGCTTTATCAACGATATTTTATTATCAGCCCCATCGATTGTTGTTGGACTGTTTGTGTATACCATTGTGGTGGCACAAATGCAGCACTTCTCTGGTTGGGCGGGTATTGTGGCATTAGCGTTATTACAAATACCTATTGTTATTCGCACCACGGAAAATATGTTGAAGTTAGTCCCTGATAGCTTACGGGAAGCGGCTTATGCATTAGGGACGCCCAAGTGGAAGATGATCGCTAAAATCACGTTAAAAGCCTCCGTATCGGGTATTATCACGGGCGTATTATTAGCGATTGCGCGTATTGCGGGTGAAACAGCACCACTGCTATTTACTTCACTATCTAACCAATTCTGGAGCACAGATCTAAACGAACCGATAGCCAACTTACCTGTGACTATCTTTAAATTCGCCATGAGCCCTTTCTCACAATGGCAAGAGCTTGCTTGGGCTGGCGTATTACTGATCACCCTCTGTGTTCTATTTATCAATATTATCGCGCGCGTGCTGTTTGCTAAAAATAAGCATGGCTAACGCAGAAAGTTAAGCAAGAGAGAACGTTGAATGACTATGGCTAATGATAACGCTGGAAACAAAATCCAAGTTCGTGACTTGAACTTCTACTATGGTAAGTTCCATGCGCTGAAAAATATCTCATTAGATATTGCCAAAAATAAAGTAACGGCATTTATCGGCCCTTCTGGCTGTGGTAAATCCACTTTACTGCGTACTTTTAATAAAATGTATGAGCTTTATGGCGAACAGCGTGCTGAAGGTGAAATCTTGTTAGATGGCAACAATATTCTGACAGATAAACAAGATATTGCGCTATTACGCGCAAAAGTAGGCATGGTATTCCAAAAACCTACACCATTTCCAATGTCGATTTATGACAATATCGCTTTTGGTGTACGCTTATTTGAAAAACTGTCTCGTGCTGAAATGGACGAACGCGTTCAGTGGGCGCTGACCAAAGCCGCATTATGGAATGAAACCAAAGATAAATTACATCAAAGTGGCTATAGTCTTTCTGGGGGACAGCAGCAACGTTTATGTATCGCACGCGGTATTGCTATCCGTCCTGAAGTATTATTACTGGATGAGCCATGCTCTGCACTCGATCCTATCTCTACAGGTCGTATTGAAGAGCTTATCAGTGAACTAAAATCCGAATATACCGTGGTGATCGTCACCCACAATATGCAGCAAGCTGCACGTTGTTCTGATTACACTGCATTTATGTATTTGGGTGAATTAATCGAGTTCAGTGATACGGATACATTATTTACTCGTCCAGCGAAGAAGCAAACTGAAGATTACATCACTGGGCGTTATGGCTGATAACGAGGCAAATCATGGATAATTTAAACCACAATAAACATATTTCTGGTCAATTTAACGCTGAGTTAGAGCATATCCGTACAGAACTGATGGTCATGGGTGGCTTAGTTGAAGAGCAATTAAAAAAAGCCATTACCGCAATGCATAACCAAGACCAAGCATTAGCCAATGAAGTGATTGAAGGTGATCAAAAAGTCAATATGATGGAGGTTGCCATTGATGATGCCTGTATGCGTATCATTGCCAAACGTCAGCCCACCGCCAGTGATTTACGCCTTATTATGGCGATTTCTAAAACTATCGCCGAATTAGAGCGTATTGGTGATGTGGCAGAAAAAATCTGTAAAACGGCCCTTGAGAAATTTTCACATCAACATCAACCACTGCTAGTAAGTTTAGAGTCCTTAGGCCAACATGCGATACAAATGCTCCATGATGTTCTTGATGCTTTCGCTCGTATGGACTTAGAAGAAGCTATTCGAGTCTATCGTGAAGATGCAAAAATTGATAACGAATATGAAGGTATTGTTCGTCAATTAATGACTTATATGATGGAAGATCCTCGCACTATCCCGAGCGTACTGACGGCATTATTCTGTGCTCGTTCTATCGAACGTATTGGCGATCGTTGCCAGAATATCTGTGAGTTTATCTTCTACTACGTCAAGGGTCATGACTTCCGTCATTTAGGGGGTGACCAAGTAGAAAGAATGCTGACAAAAAATGATGATAGTCACTCTGCTAATTAAATAATTTATTCACTCTCTTTACGCTCTGAAACAGAGGCATTATTTGCCTCTGTTTTTTTATTTATGTTTATAAAGTCACTATCTCTCCTTAACTTATTCTATAAAAGCATATCCATATCATTTTTTATTATTTTATGAACTTAGAACAACTTGATAGCGTGATAGGCAACATAACAATGAGAATACTTTTTTGGGGTGAATAATGAAATTACGTGTTTTGGCAACGGCATTAATTGCTGGCTCAGTGCTTTTTTCTGGTCTGGCAAAAGCCGATAAATTAGACGATATAAAACAGGCAGGTGTGGTACGCATTGCTATTTTTGATAGTAACCCACCGTTTGGTTTTATCGATCCACAAACCAAAAAATTGGCAGGTTATGATGCAGATATTGCGAATGAAATTGCCAAAGATCTCGGGGTAAAATTGGAATTACGTCCAACTAACCCAGCTAACCGTATTCCACTACTTAACGCCAAAAAAGTCGATTTAATTGCCGCCAACTTCACCATTACCGAAGAGCGAGCAAAACAAGTCGATTTCTCTGTACCTTATTTTGCTACTGGACAGAAATTTATCGCGCGCAAAGGCGTATTAACCAGCCCTGAGCAAATTGCGTCATTACGCATTGGGGCTGACAAAGGCACCGTACAGGAAATTACCTTACGTGAACGCTATCCTGAAACTAAAGTCATCTCCTATGACGATACCCCTCTTGCGTTTGCCGCATTACGCAATGGCAATGTACAAGCGATAACCCAAGATGATGCTAAATTAGTAGGGTTATTAGCTAATTTACCTGAGAAAATCAAAGCTGATTTTGAAATATCGCCCTTTAGTATTACACGAGAATATCAAGCCGTTGCCGCAGCTAAAGGTGAACAGCGTTTAATTAACGAGATTAATAACACGCTATTAAGATTAGAGAAAGAAGGCAAAGCAGACGAAATTTATAATCGTTGGTTTGGCCCTGATACTAAGTCCGCTCAACCTCGTGGTGACTTTAAGTTTGCCCCACTTTCTGAGCAAGCGCCTCAATCCTAATGGTAGAGCAAATAACGACTTAATTTATCGCGATGATTTATTGATAAAACACCAACCCCGCTACTGCGGGGTTTGGCGTCTGCAATAGGTAATAATTATGTTTGCGCAGTTTCTTTCTCACTATCTTCTTGAGCCTCACTACTTAAGTTGGCTGTGGCAAGGTTTTTTAATCACCTTGCTTATCTCTTTCTGGACTATCATTATTGCCACATTACTAGGTTTTCTTCTCAGTGCTGCCTATGATAGCCATATCGCGCCATTACGTTGGTGTGCGGCCATTTATACTTCACTCTTTCGTAATACCCCATTATTGGTTCAGCTCTTCTTTTGGTATTTTGCTTCTGGTGAACTATTGCCACAAACGGCCATGATATGGCTTAACACCCCACATGAACTTTCTTTATTTGGCTTAACGCTCTCTTGGCCCTCTTTTGAATTTTTAGCCGGTATTATTGGGCTTACCTTTTACTCTGTACCTTTTATTGCCCAAGAGCTAAGAGCAGGAATACAGGGAGTCAGACAAGGCCAAAAATATGCAGCTTTAGCGTTAGGATTAACCCACTGGCAATCCATGCGTTATGTCATTTTACCGCAAGCTTTTCGTATCGCCCTTCCGCCATTGTTGGGTCAATATATGAATATTATCAAAAACTCCTCTCTCACTATGGCCATAGGTGTCGCAGAGCTTTCTTATGCTTCAAGGCAAGTTGAAACTGAATCATTACGTACTTTTGAAGCGTTCGGCGTCGCCACCATACTGTATATCGCTGCCATTGCATTAATGGAAGCTTGGGGGCAATGGCATCAGCAACGAAAATTAGCGCAAGGATATTGATATGGACTTTACTGTTATTGCTGATAATTGGCAGTATCTACTTTTTGGCGCGTATCCTGATGGGCCATTAGAAGGTGCGGCTTTAACCATATTTATTAGTGTGATCGCCGGTATTGTATCTATTATATTAGGGACGCTTGGGGGGATCGCTCTCGCCATGCTTAAAGGGGTATGGGTTAACTTATTTGCCGCTTTTTTAGGTTTTTTCCGTGCTATTCCGGTCATTATGTTGATTTTTTGGCTCTATTTTCTATTACCCGTGGTATTAGGAATGGAAATTCCTGAGATAACCACCGTGATCTGTGCTCTAGCACTTATTACCTCCTCTTATATCGCTCATGGTGTTAAAGCCGGTATTCTCGCTATTGGCAAAGGGCAATGGCAAGCAGGTTTATCGTTAGGATTTAATCGCTGGCAGACGCTTTGGTATATCGTGTTACCACAAGCATTACGTATGATGGTGCCCTCTTTTATCAATCAATGGATAGCCTTAATTAAAGATACTTCCCTCGCTTATGTTGTAGGTGTCGGTGAACTCTCATTCTTAGCAACACAAGTTAATAATCGCAGCATGGTGTACCCGATGGAAGTTTTTTTATTTGTTGCCTTTATTTACTTTGTGCTCTGTTTTTCATTAGAGTTAATTGCCAACCGAGTGGGGAAATTATTTACCCCCCAAAAAGAAAAACGCTCTTTTTGGCAATATGTTATCCCTAATAAAAAGCCTTCACTGAGTGAAAAAATTATTTAACTTATTCATCCCCTAATAATATTGATTAGGGGATTAAATAATAACCATCACAATGTCTTACTCCTTAAAATTTTTTAGTGCTTTTAAACGTAAGATCATATCAAATGCTAATATAAATTCCTGATAGAGTTTATTTCTCCGCTCAATAAAATAGAGATAAATAACTAAAGATAAACTCACCGAATAAATTAAAAAGAAATTCTCTTTTATATTCAGCAAATAGAATAATAAACAGAGTAACAATGTACCTAAAGGGATCAAAATCAGAAACCATAATACACGGCAAAACAGGCCTCTTTTTTTTACCTCAGCAAAATCTTCTTCAAAGCTATAACAGATAATCATCCCCATTAGGTAATTAATTTTACTCGCCTTCGATAAAAAAAGCATAACAAACAGAACACTATATAAAAGAATGATTAATGCAACAATAAACTCAATATTAAGATAACCTTGCTCTAACGAGAAAGTAGCACTGTTCTGGAGCGGAAAAACAATAGGAAAATTAACAAGTAAACTTAAAAAAACCTCATTAACAATAAGATAGGATATGTTAAATTTTTTCTTCTCACGGCTATATAAAGAAAAGTTATTCAAATAATGAATTGAACAACTGACATAAAACTTGATCAAAAAATACATAAAAAACCATATCATTAATGGTGACAAGAAAAAACCAAGAAAAATAATAATATATATTTGGCTATCAAAAACAATCTCGATTAAATAAGAGGTAACAAGAAATATTATTATAACCCCAATTATATAGCTTAACGAAAAAACAGTAAAATAACGTGATATTATCGTCCTTTTTATCTCGCTTTTATTATTATTTTTTAAATAAAACTTTTCAGAAAAGAGACAGTATCGCCAATATATTCGCTCATTCATCACTGCACTGAGTAAGATGACAATAAAAATAGCAAAGTTACCCATAAATAATAACCAAAAACTTAACTCATTATAATTATTAATAAAGCATAAACTTAATACTATCGAGGCGATATAAATAGGTGTTAGCATAGTATGATGATGCGCTTGCATATAATAATGATAATTAGGCAACATAATTGCTCCTATATAAGATAATTAAATATAATCATTAACATGCAATATATTTTTATCTTTTAGCATATGTGAATTTTTCGCTAAATAATACAATGACTTGCTATCACCAAGTTCAATAAAATTGTGATAGCCTAAATGACACCATAGCGCCATAGTTGCTGTCCATCTTACGGTTTCTGTGAGTTGATTAACTAAATTCTGTTTAATTGTCTCAATATCGCTAACAATCTCAGCAGAAACATTCATCACTAGGGGTTTATCTGGAATTGAAAAAGGGATTGTCTGTAAAAAGTGAGCAAGTAAATTTTTCCCTTCGCTCATCAATTCAGTGTGCCAAGCACCATTAACGGCTAATTTATTCGTTTCTATTTTCATATTAGCTAATTGATTAACAATCTTACGTACACTTGCATACTCCCCCCCAATAACTTGGTGAAGTTCACTGTTATCACAGCAAATATTCACCTTTGTTGCGAGATCTTGCTGGTCAATCAATGTTGATAACGTCTGATAAGAGCAATTTTTAACAACATACATTACCCCTTTGTTATTCTTAGCGAGCTGTTGCATGATAGATGCGCGATAACTAATTAACTTAAAGACAGATTCAAGTTCCAGTACGTTCGCCGCAAATAACGCTGAATATTCTCCAGCGCTGTGCCCTGAATAACCCGCCTCATTCACACAACAATGCTCACGCAGTAAATAAAGAGAAGCAATATTGATAGTTGTTAACGCCACTTGCTGATAACAGGTTTGTACCAATTTATTCATGGGCCCTTTTAAACAAACAGTCCTTACATCGAACCCTGCTATTTCACTCGCACAATTCCATACTTCTTTTATTGATGGAACGTCACGATATACCCTATTTCCCATACCTAAATAAGGCCTACCCTGACCTGGAAAAAATAAAATGCTCTCTTGATTTTGGTGATACTTTTTCTCTCTCAATGGCATAGACCATACTCCTAAATAGTAATATTATTTTTTTGATATTTTTGTAAATAGTGGCTAACTTTAAAAATAGAGATACACGAAGCGATTGTTGCGGAAAAAAATAATAATAGAGGGATTTTAAACATAGCATCATATTGCCATAGCCAAGGGAGCATTAATGAATAGCTATTATTATCAGATAAAGAAATATTGATTTGTTTCAAATTAATCAACCAAGATAATAGCTGATGAGTTAATAATATCGTTATAGAAATTGTTATAGTCATAAAAATAGCCAATAAAATAAATAATCGAGAAAAACTACCTCGCCAAATACCTAATCGATTAAATTCGAACAGATCACCAATAGCTTTTTTGATAGTGATGATAATGATTTTATTCACTAAAAAATAATAATAAATAGCAATAATGCTATACAATAATAGCATTGACCACTTAAAGAATGTCACAATAGAAATAATATAACTTTGTCTCTCAATAACAGGGATCACTTGCAAATTTAAAGATTTTTCTTTATTAATCCTTGTTATTTTAGCTATTACGCTATCAATATCATGCACATTTTTTAATAGAATATTTATTTTTGAGACACTTTTACTTTTTTTTATATATTGTAGTGTTTCTAATGGAATTTTGATCATGGCATAAGGATAACTATTTATTTGTGTGTTAAAAATACCACGTACATAAGTTGGTAATACCATTTTTTCATTATTATGAATAAATACAACATTAACTAAATCCCCATAGTTTATATTTATAGCATCAGCAATAAACTTATCTATCGTGATTTCTGTTCTTCTGACATGAGACAATTCACTCCCTGAAACAGTTAGATCGTATGCTCCTATGGTTAATAATGACTTAGGCTCGATGGCTAGGCCAGAAAACAATGCTGTTTTTTTATTGATAACATTTTCTATCATGCCTGAAAAAATAATTTGTGGTGAAATTACCTGAATTTTTTCTAATAACTGCTTATCATAAGTTAATAAATGGATGATTTCTTCAGCATTGGTTATTTCCAAATAATCTTTCTTATTAGTAATATCCTGTTTATTATCTGTTTTATAAATTTCGATATGCCCTAAATTGGAATATGCTACTTGCTCTTTGAGCAGTAGTGTGAGGTGATGATAAAAACCCTCCAAAATCGAGATGGCGACACAGAGTAAAACGATAAAACATAAATTTCGATAGAAATGGCTAAGGGTTATATAAAGTAACCCTAATGTGTATTTGATATAAAACCAAGATAATGAACTAGAAAGTAATCCTATCAAAATAAATATTGAGATGAATATAATAATATTTTCCATTAATCACTCTCTAATGTTATTGGTTGAATAACCGCGGTCTTTTCAATAGATAACCAAGGAGGAACACTAGTGAAACTATATCGAGCAATTTTTTTACTCGCTTCATTTTCTTGAAGTAATTGAGCCATGATCTTTTTTGCTTGTGTCACTTGCTCACAACTAAATAATGCACGCGCATACATATAGTTAATCATGGGTATAAGTTCACTATTGATATTAATATTCTCAAGTAATTGCTGACTGTCTTTTTTAGCCACCACACAGCGCCCTAAATAACGAGCTGTAAAAGCATCCATTCTTAATCTTAGATAGATCAACCGCCAATTAGTTGGATTTTGTTCAACAACTTCATCAAGATAAAAAAAGGCCTTTTTTATTGTCTGTGCAGCCTGAGAATAAGCTTTATTTTTATGATAATAAGCGGATAAAAATACACTGACATAACCATAAATGACTTTATCAAATGGATGATCACCTTGTTTTATACTGTATTCTAACTCTGAAATTAATGAGGTCAATTTATCACTGGCAGTAAATGTATTCAGTGATATAAATAATAAAAAACGTTTATCGCTATTTTTAATGTCTATTTTACTCTCTACTTGCGAGAACAATAGAGAAATTATTATTAAAATAATACCGATACAATTAAGTTTTCTCCCCATCATATAACTCTCCATGTTTAAGTGTTATAATTTTATCTACAGTCATGTTTAGATGATTACAATTAGTGATTAATAATATTGGTATAGATAAATCTTTATGTACTTGTGATAATAATTGGATAAAATAATCAAAGTTATTCTGACTGAAACAATCATTATTATAATTAGCAATGATACACTTAGGTTTTTTCACTAAAGCTCTGCTAAAGGCAACCTTTAGTAATTGATCTGTTGATAACGATTTTGGGGTTTTATTATAGAGTTTCTCTATGCCCATAGATTTAAGTGTATTTATAATATTATTCTTTAGCTTTTTTTTATCTTTATGATCGACTACTGAATAATAAATATTATCAAATACATTACAATGATTAAAAAAGTAATTTTCTTTGAAAACAAAACCGATCATTCTATTCCTTAACAAAGCTCGCTGCTTTTCATCTAGAATAGATATATAATTACCTAAAAAATAAGTATAACCAGCATATTGAATATCAACTCCTGAAATAATATCAATCAATGCATTCTTTTCATTCTCTTGTTGATATTTTATCAATGTAAAATGCTCATTATTAATATCGAATGTGAGATTTTTAAAAATTATTTCAGCGTTACTTTTATCATGATTAAATTTATTAATATTTGTTAGTGAAAATAGTGCTAATTGGCGTGCTTTTGTTATTCCATACATAAAATACCTTATTATTGTTTCCAACAATCCACCAGCCAAACACCATTTTCTCCATCAAACGCACTCAAAAGGTAATGAGAGGCACTATCTGCTACTTTTTGTAAATGATCGAACATAAGAGCCGGTGTGATAAACCCACTATCACCATAAAGACGATTTAAAAAATAGCAATTAAGATTAACAGGTAATGCTGTGAATGCGGTTTCAAGTATAGAAATATATTTATAAGTCAGTAACGCAGTTATATAAATTGAACCCGTCTGTTTATTAATACAACGGTGCCAATTTTTAACTAATTGCTTTATTGCTTTTTTTCTATTTTTACTCATAGAAAAATAATGATTGATAGAAATTGAAATATCTGAACACTGTTTTTTATTGATAATAATGCAGGCGACTCTTTCAATACTATTTATATTTTCCAACGAGTTAGGCTTGAAAAAAAGGGTTATCGGTTGTCTTTCTATTTCACTAAAAGATAAAATTGGTACAGCCCGAAAACCACCACAAATAAATATATTATCAAGTAAATCACTATTAATGAGCTTTTGTGCTAATAATAGTGCCGACATCATACCATTACGTTCACCTCTTATTTTGCAAGAGAAATTTTTTATACTATATTTTTTTATGATATTTCTAGGAATAATATTAAGAGTGAACACATCTCTTAAACTATCTATCTGCTCGAAAGCCGTTAGCTCTCCCCATGCATCAATATAAATCAGTCCATTTCGCTCCTTTTTTAAGAGGAATTGTGATTTTGTATCTAATTGACCAACAGCATGATCGACCACATGCTCTATTGCAGATAGGTAAGGACGACAATTTGTTTTTCTTATTCCTTCACGTAGATACATATCATGATTGACCCCATAGCGTTGAAAACTCCAACTTTTTCCTGCGCTTTTTTTACCCGCTAAACGTAACATATGAGATTCCCATACGTTATACCATGAAGGAATAAAAGGGATCAGTGGCTCCTGTGGCTCAAAAAAAGCATAAGCGGCTAAATTAATAGCACCAGTGGGTAATAATCGCCTCATCCTTGCTCTCCATTTGCGATTAATAACATGGCAATAATAGAGCCATCCATACCTAAGCCGATTTTTAAAATAGGTTTAGCGCTATAGTTCACACACTCTTGATTAGTGAGGAAATTAACCTCCATTCCATCATCTATTGGATAATGTGTAGTCGAGGGGATCAATCGATTATTTTTTAATGAATCAGCTATAATCATTAAATCAATAATACCAGAGCAATTAGAAATATAACCTATCTGCCCTTTATAGCTAATAATAGGGATGGGTTGTTTAAAGATGTTAGTAATAGCTACCGTCTCAGCTTTATCACTAATAATCGAACCATTACCATGAATAAAAATAGCACCAATATCACTTGGTAAATAATGACTAAGATCGAGAAGCTGAGAAATCACTTTTGATATCGTATAAAAGTTAAATAATGTGCCTCCCATTGTCCGTTCAGCATTACTTTGCATAAAAACGGAATGATAGATATAAGCAGGTGCAAGATATTGTCTCGAGTTTATCTGTTGTTGGCTTTCTAAAATCATCACGGCATAACCGTCTGATAAGGTGACCCCATCGCTGTATTTACTCAAAGGTTGAGCGTGCGCTTCAACTAACATGCCTTGGCTATCCATAAAGGCTATATCTTGTAAAAGTAAGCTATTCCACGACAATACTATTACAATATCCGCCATATCTTGGCTTATTTCATTATGTCCTATATGCACAGCCATTAACGCAGAATTACTAGCACAATAGATAGGAATAGGTGGGAAATCTAACTGATATTCAGCCCACAATTTATTCGCTAATTCATCCTGTGCAAAAGAGGCTGCATGGAGTGATTTTATCTGTGGAGAATATTGAACGTCTTCGGCATCGTTTTTATCATAAAACCCTTGGTAATCCATAAAATCAGCTCTAGGCCCGTGACCTGCAAGATACATTATGGTACGTGAAGCGCGAAGCTTTTCTAGGGTGATATTAGCCCGTTTTAAACTGTTATGAATTAATCGCGTTAATATTTCAAAATGATCATTGGGAATATTTTGATAGGGGATCACCGCCGGATTATGATTAAATTTAAAATATTCTACAAAATAATCATCAGAGAAGTATTTCTCTGTTTTAATTGTTCTTTTTAATAAGAGTTGTTCAGAAAGTTGTTCAAAATTTACTATTGAAGGTAAATTAAGTTCCCATCCACTTATCGCAACATTTTTCATAACGGTTTCCTGATGATAATTGCATAGTGGTTACATCCTTCTGATGAACCAAGAACTAAAGCAGTTTCTATCTGCTTATTAATCGGTTGGGTAACAAAATGAATATCATCAGCTATAAAACTTTTTGTATAAGGAATAGGTATTATCGTGTTGCTTTGCATCATATGAATCACTAAAGAGATCGCCAATATCCCAGCGCATGATTCAACTAAACCAAAAAAGGCATTGTAATTAACTACTGGTACATGATTTGCCGCTTGATAAAATAGTTGCCGAATCGCACGGATTTCAACTTCATCATTCTCTTTATTACCATCACTGGTACCACAGATAATATCAATATCTTGGCAACTGAGTTGCGCCTCAGATAATGCTTGTTGGATAGCCTTACATAAGGCGGCCACTCTATCAGTAATATTTTCGTCTACTAAAAAAGTATTATCATTAGCTTTACCGTAGCCAATAATTTCAGCATAAATTTTAGCGCCTCGTTGCTTGGCATACTCTTTATCTTCAAGAAATAACATCCCTGCCCCTTCTCCGGGGATATAGCCGGCACTTGCATTAGAATAAACCTGATAATCTGTCGCATTCTTGGTCAGATTAACTTTCTTACTCATCGCTTGAAAATAGAGTGAAATAGAACTGAAGTGCTCATCTGCCCCTCCGACAATTACCTGAGGTTGTAGATCTTGCCTGATAATTTCATAACCATAAGTTAACGCCCCTAATGCAGCATTAACCCCTGTTGCCAATGTCGTGGTATAGCCTTTTATTCCTTCTGTAATGGCACAAAATGTCGGTACTGCATTCATTAAAGTACCAGGAAATTCTGATGTTCTTACTTTTTGCGGATCAGGAATTAAACTTTGTAAATAACGATTAACGGTACTTTGTGGCCCTTTTGACATTCCAACAATAAAACCTAAGTTATCACCATCACGTTTAATTTTGCGTCCAGCATTAGCAAGTGCTTCATTTAAAGCGAATAAGGCATAAGTCCCGCTAGGAATAGCTTTTCTTGGATCATAATAACGTAATGTTTTTTTCGGATTAACATCAGTGATAGCATGATAACAGGCGTTATTTTTTAAGCGATGATCAATGTCGAGATCAAAATAAGGATGTCCTAACGATTGCTCAAAATCATTATCTTTTATGACAACAGACATCAAGTTGTCGATATCTTTCTGCACATCACTCGCAAATACGATAGGTTTTAATGTACCTGTTTTATCTCCTGCCGAAATCGCTGTTAGTATCTCCATTACATTATTGCCAATAGACGTAATCGCCCCCACTCCGGTAATAACCACTTTTTTAGCTTTATATTCCGTCGGTGTTTTATCTGTAATATAAGGGCTTGCGATAATAGAGCAGTTATTTCCTCCAAAAGCATAATTATTCTTCATAAAAAATTTTACTTTTTTATCTTGAAAGAAATTCGGTACATAATTTAAATCACAGCTATGCCTTGGCTGAGTGAAATTTAATGTGGGGAGAAGTTTGTCTTCTGCTAAACAAATAAAACACGCGATGATTTCAACAATACCTGCAGCACCAATATTATGACCAACATAAGATTTTGTTGAACTTAATGGGATATGATAAATATTAGGAAATACTTTTTTCATCGACATGGTTTCAATGCGATCATTTGCTTCAGTACCTGTACCATGCACATTTATATAATCAATATCATTAGGAGTAATACCCGCATTATCCAGTGCTTTATACATAACTTGCACTGCACCATTTCCTCGAGGATCAGGGCTAGTTTCATGGTAAGCATCACAAGATGTCGCATAAGAGACAATTTCACCATATATTGTCGCACCACGTTCAACCGCATGTTGATAATCTTCTAATACTAACGCTCCTGCACCTTCACCAATAGACATACCAGGAGTACCTGAAAATGGGGAAGTTGGTGTTGTTTTCATCACATTAAGGGCATAAAAACCCGCAAAGGTAGGAAGATAAATGGGTTCTGTTCCGACCGCTAGCACAACAGGATTTTTGCCATTTTGGATATAATCATACCCCATACCTATCGCGTTAGGGCTTGCGGTACAGGCCGTCGCCACTAATTCAAGACCACCACGTAAGCCAAGTAGACTTGATACACTCGAACAACATGATGAAAATCCACCGGATAAAATGGCTTTTTTTATCGAAAAATCATCAATATGTTGTTCAAATAATGGCAGAAAGGCTTCCGTTCCTGCTGAAGAGACGCCCACGATCATCGCGGTATTATCTAAAATAGACTGATTATCTATTAAGTTTGCTTGTTGTAATGCCTCATTGCAGACTCGATATGCCCATAATGCCGCATTATCTAGTGATCGAGCGATATGCTGCGGTATATCTGAATAATCTAATGCCATCTCAATCTCAGATGCATTGGCATTTTTAAACCATTTTAAATAACGTTGGCTGGGCTTAATATTACATTGTCTATTAAAAAGAACCTGTTTAAATTGAGGCACATCTTTAGCTAAAGATGATAAAACCCCCATTCCGGTTATTACAACCCGACGGCGTCTACTATTCATGTTAATTCCTATATAATATTTATTATGTTTAATAAATATTTTTGCTATAAATTTAATCTTTCATTATTGATGTCTTTCAAGATAACTATCTTCGGTTGGATTAATTATTAAACTTAAATTATTAACAAAGGGAATACTCGTTGTGATAAAATCAATATCACCATAAGCCGTTTTTATTTTATAGTCATCAATATCAACATAAGCAAATTCTCGTTTTAATAATATTCTAGCAATATGTTCTTTTAATATAAAAGAGTATCCCGCTTGAATAACTACGCCTATTTGTTCATTTTGGTAATAGATTGCATCGCCTTGTAAAATTGCAGCATTCTGAGGCATATTAATTATTCTTGCGCCCACTATTTTCTGATCTACCCCATTATCAGCACGTTGTTTTATTGCATCTTGACCAATAAATACATCTTTATCGTAACTAATCGCCCATTGCATTTGTAACTCAATAGGACAGCGACTAAAAGGATTAATCACTTGAGGCTCCCAACAAGGGTTTTCTAGTCGTATATTTTTTAAATCATCAACCCCGCCAATCTTTAAATCAAATTTCTCAGATAAAATGCATAAATGTCGCCAAATAGACATTAACTTCTCTTCATCTCCCATAATGTGATAACAATATTCACCGTGTTTACCAACACGCATAGTAATGACATCTTCATCAACATACATAAACTCATGAAAAGGTAATCCAATAATATCCATACCGACGATTTCAGATAAAATTTCCCAAGCATAGGGGCCTTCTAGACAGATCATACGCCAATCTGGAGTAAGAGAAGCGATAGCATCAATTTGGTAGCATTCACCCCGTTCATCTTGCTTATCTAATACTTTTTTTATCTGCTGGCATATGGCATCACTATTCATCCACTCTGAAATTAAAAAATAGTGTTCATTATCACATAGTACATAGGCATCACTTATTATTTTCCCTTCTTTATCTAGCAACAATGTATAAAGTAGTTGTTCATCACGAATAGATGAAATGTCTGCAGAAATAAGATAATTGAGTAACCGCCAAGCATCTTCACCAGAAATTTTCACCATGCCATAATGAGAAAAGTCTGTCATTAATATGCTATTTCTTACCGAGAAATAAGCCTCATGTTCATTAGTATAACGTTTGGGAAGTGTCACTCCATTATATTCACCGAATAATACATTCGCTTTATTTTCCATTTCAAAGTATTTCATAACATCTCCAATAAATAAAAATGATATAACTTAATTATTATTACTCTCATTTTTTTCTTGTTTTTCTCGCTGTTTATTTAAAATAAAGGTTGTTAGGCTATTTATTGTTCTCATATAAGAAGGATCATCACCTTCTGTAACTTGAATATTAAATTCATCATTAAGAAAGACAATTATCTCTGTGGCATCAACAGAATCTAATTTTAAACCACTACCAAATAACGGAGTATCATCATCAATTTGATTAATACTCTTATTTAAATTGAGTCGTTCAATAAGCCCTTCTTTGACTCGCTTTAACATTTTTTTTCTTTGTTCAATTTTTTCATTTAACTTATCGTCATTTTCCATACTATTAATATCCTAATTTTTATTTTGTTCAGAGTGATTATATTCTCTGAAATTAACTATGGTGCCATTAGCAATGATTTTCTTTCCCACTCTTGCCTCAACAGAATAGTGTTTAAAATTGCTTTTATCAGAAAATAATAGAATGCTTGTTATCTCTATGGTATCCCCTGGGTAAGCAGCATTTTTATACCTTAAATTTTGTGAGGCCAATACACCGGAAACCTTTCTTCGATGCTGAATTAAAATTCGTTCTGATCTCGGCTCATTAAGGGCTTTGGCTATTTCTTTAAATGTATTTAATTCAATATTATGTTCTATTTTATAAATTGAACAAAAGTCATCAATAAAAGATAAATACTCACTCGTTTGACCAAATATTTCCGCCACCATAACCCCTGGCATAACAGGATCGGTTGGAAAATGTCCTAATAAATAGGGATCATTAAAGGTGACATGTTTAATCGTTTTGATAATAGGTTTTTCACTAGGGACAAAATCGACAATCCTATCAACCATAATGGTCGGTTGTCGCCATGCGCCTAATTTTAAAAATAGTGTAGGAGGCAATAACGATTGATTATAGAGACTCATAAGGGTTACCTCTCATCGCATCACCATCCCACCATCAACGATTAATGTTTGCCCAACAATATAGCTGGATGCCTCGGAGCTTAAAAATACAATGGTATTGGCAACTTCAGCACTTGCTCCCAATCGTTGTAATGGAATAACCGATTTAATATGACGTACGACTTGGCGTGACACTTTTTTGACCATGTCAGACTCAATCATACCCGGTGCCACCGCATTGACTCGAATTCCTTTACCTGCCAACTCTGCAGCCAACGTATGAGTAAAACCTATAATTCCAGCCTTAGCGGCGCTATAGTTACTTTGACCAATACTTGGAACAATCCCTGCAATAGAAGCAACATTAATAATGGTCGCTTTTTCTGCCGATCTTAATAAAAGCAATAACTGTTTAGTAAATTGACAAGTTCCTAATAAATTGGTTTTAATAACATATTCAAATTCACTTATATTTATAGCAGAAAATAATTCATCTTTAATCACACCTGCATTGTTGATTAATATATGAATAACACTAGCATATGCCTTTAGTTTATCTAAAAAATCATGAATTGATTTATCATTATTGATATCACATTGTAATATATGTAAGCGGTGACAATATTCACTCTCTTTTTTTAGCTTATCTAAGTTATTTCTATTTTGGTGATATAATGCATAAACATGACACTGCTGTTCAAGGTATTTCTGGCAAATTGCAATACCTATATCACCATTAGCTCCTGTAACAATCACATTCTTATTCTTTAGATCAGAATATATAAACATAATAAAACACCTATAAAAGCATCAATTAAAAATTGCAACAGCGACAGCATAATGATCACAATGAGAAATACTTAATAATGATTGGGTTATTTTTTTCTGCTTTAATAAATTAGAAAAATGGCCTGTAAAAAAATAACAAGGTGCGCCATATTCATCATGCCTTATTTCAATATCATGAAATAAAATTCCCAAACGAAATCCTGTACCTATTGCTTTTACAGCGGCTTCTTTAGCAGCCCAAAACCCTGCAACACGATGATAATTTTCATGAATTCTACCGATACTGTTTCTTTCATATTCAGTTAATAATCGCTGAGTTAACGGTTCACCACTTCTACATATTGCAATAGCCACCTTTTTTATTTCTATAATATCAGTTCCTATTCCCATATTATTTCATACTCAAGATGGTGTATCCTTTGATCTATGAGCGACAAAATATCGCTCATAGATAGGCTAAAATGTTATTTATTTAACGGCCCGACAACTTTACCTTTATTAGTAAAAGTGCCTTTATTATCGATAGTAATACTTTCTCTACCAACAATAATACCTGATTTTTCATTAGTAATATTCTCACCAGAAATAGTCGTGTCTTTTATTGAATTAAGAATACCGCGATTAATAATATTTCCTGTCACACCTAATTCGAAACTATTTTTACCTGACATAATACTATTGCTGGCATTGGTATATTTACCATTTATATTTACACGTAAATGTTCTACACCAGAAATGACGCCATTGTTTTCAAAATCACGATTAACCGTCACTTCAGTATCACCACTCGACGCAATAACACCTTTTAAGGTATTACTTTCAACCGAACCTGTACTGTTATTTTTCAGTGTATCGGTTTGCAGTGTTAATTTATCCTGGCCAAACAATGTGCCTTGTGAATTGGTAAAGGTGCTTGTCACTACAGAAGCATTTTTATGTGATGCAATAGTACCACTGGTATTATCAACAGAGGTGAATTTAAGCTCCATATCCCCATTTTCTGTTACAATACGTCCTTTATTACTCACTAATTTATTACCGCTTAATTTCATTTCTCCTTTACTAATTAATCCCCCTTTCTGATCAGGTTGCCCCAGATAAAAGCCCATTTCTGTTTTGAAATCTAAACTGCTGTTATTCGTCAGTTCTGGTGTATCAATCTCTAATTTCTGTTCAGTGATCACAAATCCTGATGTGTTATTAAATTTATCTGTTTTAAAATAAATAGCGTCTCCTTTAATAACACCTTTATTATTATTTATATAAGGCGCACTGATGGTGACACTATCGCCTTCTAAGTAAAAAACACCAAAGTTATTATCTAATGTCTGGGAGAAAGTCACATTAGCACCGGTTTTAGATGCTAAGCCACCATAGAGGTTTTTGATCTTATCACTACTAAATGTCAAGTACCCCCCTGATTTTATATGTCCCCATTTATTGGTAATGTCGCCTTTATTAGTGAAGTTCATATCGCCATCGGTGGCAATAATCCCTTGGTCATTATTCAGTCCAGCAATATTAACTGTCATACCATCCAGACCACTAAGAATACCTAATGAATCATCGCTAGCAGTATCTGCAGTCATACCGGTATTTTTCAGTGCCTTACCATTAGTATCAATTTCAACACGAGTAACTGAGCGTAGGCGACTATGGGTATTATTCATTGCGCCACTATTAATACTAATATCCCCTGACGCATCAATATAAGCATCAATATTATTGAAATCTTTTAGGTTAGTATTAATATCAATGACACTTTTAGAATTAATTTGACCCTCTTTATTATTAAATAAGCCACTATTAATTTTAATACCATTAGTAGCAGAAATACCGACGCCTTCACCGACCGTTGCAGTATTCGTTATTGGTTTACCGTTTGTCTGAATATCTAATTTATCTTTACTTGCAATATAGGAGGCATTGTTTTTAAATTCACCACTATTGATGATTACATTTCCATCAGCAGAAATATTACCACCAGAGATATTATCAACTTTCGCTTCTTTGGTTTCTATTGAGATAGTTTTAGTACTTTGTATTTCACCAGTACTATTTGTAACACCTTTATCGAAAGCAAAATAGATATCCCCCTCAGATAAGAAGTTACCTTTATTATTATCAAGTGCACCGCTATGAATAAGCTCGATCCCTCCCCCAGCAGTTTCAACATTACCATTATTTTTCAGTGGTGAGTTAGCTTCAGTACCTATAAATTTTAGCGATGAGCTTCTCACTCCTGCATTCTTGACTATCTGCAAACTATATTTACTAGCAACGCCTGTTGGCTTTTGTGCAACCACCGTATTATCTTGTGCTTTAACTTCATTAGCGCCAGTTATCACATTCACATTAATACCAGATGCATCAAGAGGCGATTCAATAGAAACATTGCGGGCAATTAAATCAATCTGTTGTGCACTTTTATCAAAAGTGGCATTACCTTTAACAGTAATATTCCCTTTTTCCACTTTATAACTATCAACGGTATCATTTTGTGTATTCACTTTCCCAGTAGTCAACACAACACGGTCAGCACTAAGAAAGTTACAGCTACTACAAATAATTCCAGCAGGATTAGATAAAATAACCCGTGCTTTTGTTCCGGCCACCTCAACAGGGCCATTTAACGTAATGGCTTTTTTAGCATTAACCTCAAGAGTAATCTCTTTTGCCGCACCGCTAGATAAATTACTATTACCGTCAATATGCCCCGATAATTGAGTATCAGCACCATCAGGACTATTATTTAATATTAACCCTGCTTCAGAAACATCAAAACTGGTTAATGAATTACTGGAATAGCCATTAATCGCTGCGGCAATATTAAGAATATCAACACTACTATTTTTTTGCTGTTGTTGCACAACAATATGAGCAGACGGATCAGCTTGTACTACAGTCGCCATATTTAACGTTGATAATACAGAGAAAACTAATAAATTAATTTTAAAAGAAACAATTTTTTTCCTATTCATTATAATTACCTTATATTAAGCACAAAAGTTAATTAAATAATAAGATCTCTCTTTATTTAAAAGATCTATTAAGCACTAACAGGTGACAAATAAAATATAAAACAAAAAATCGATTGAAATTTACTGGTGAGTTAACTTTAGAGAAATATATTTATTTGGCAATAGGAAAGCATATTCATAATTAATTAGATCCCGAACTAAATAAAATGAAAACAATATAAATAATTACTCTGATAAAAATAATACCAATAGAGATATCATTTTATTTCCAATAACAAGTCTTATTACTATAGGTATTAATGCTTAATTAAAACCTATACCTCCTTTATCTCTACAACACTTTTTCGTGATATGTTCGTCTTAAAACGCAATCGATTACTTTTTAGGTGCAGTTTCTAATTTATTTGTGTAGGATAAAGCGAAAAACATTTTTTTTGGGATCTTTTGTCTATGAGCATGTCATCATCAAATTCTGCTCCGCAGAGTTTGCTCCAACGCCTGTTTAAACTTCAGGAACACGGCACCACGGTTCGCACAGAACTGATCGCCGGTGTCACCACTTTTTTAACTATGGTTTACATTATCTTTGTTAACCCACAAATTCTTGCTGCAGCCCATATGGATATTAAAGCAGTGTTTGTTACTACCTGCTTAATTGCCGCGTTCGGTAGTATTTTAATGGGACTGGTGGCTAATCTACCTATCGCCGTCGCACCCGCGATGGGTCTAAATGCCTTTTTTGCCTTTGTCGTAGTAGGAGCGATGGGGTATTCATGGCAAGTGGCCATGGGCGCTATTTTTTGGGGCGCAGTAGGTCTCTTTTTGCTTACTCTCTTTCGTATACGCTATTGGATAATAGCGCATATTCCGCTTAGTTTACGTGTTGGGATCACCAGCGGTATCGGTCTGTTTATTGCCATGATGGGCCTAAAAAACTCTGGGATCATTATTCCTAACAACGACACCATTGTGACTATCGGTAATTTTGCCTCCCACAATGTGTTATTAGGTGCTCTAGGCTTTTTTATTATCGCCATCCTTGCAGCTCGTAATATTCATGCGGCAATCTTAATATCGATTATTATCACTACGGTGATTGGCCTGTTATTAGGGGATGTTCAATATCAAGGTATCTTTGATATCCCCCCTTCTATTGCTCCCGTTGTAGGGCAGGTTGATATTGTTGGCGCATTAGATATTGGCTTGTCTGGGGTTATCTTTGCTTTTATGTTGGTTAACTTATTTGACTCATCCGGTACATTAATTGGTGTCACCGATAAGGCAGGTTTAACAGACGATAAAGGTAAATTCCCACGAATGAAACAAGCGCTCTATGTAGATAGTTTAAGCTCTGTCGCAGGCTCCGCCATAGGGACATCATCTGTTACCGCATTTATTGAAAGTACCTCTGGTGTTTCTGTTGGTGGTCGTACCGGATTAACTGCAGTTGTGGTCGGTATTCTTTTCTTACTCGCCATTTTCTTATCACCACTGGCTGGCATGGTGCCAAGCTACGCTACCGCAGGGGCATTAATTTACGTCGGGGTGCTGATGACCTCCAGCTTAACGCGCGTAAAATGGGATGATTTAACTGAATCCGTACCAGCGTTTATTACCGCCGTGATGATGCCATTTAGCTTTTCTATCACCGAAGGTATCGCCCTTGGCTTTATCGCCTATTGTGTGATGAAAGTGGGTACTCTACGCTGGAAAGAAATTAATCTCTGTGTGGTGATCGTTTCACTGTTATTTATTCTAAAAATATTATTAATTGATACTCACGTCATTGATTTAAATAATTTATTTTAATATTTAATAAATTAATTTATTGATAATAAAAAAAGCACCAATAATATTCATTACTGGTGCTTTTTATTATCTTAAATTACTTAATATAAGTTGGTAGCAACAAACCAAAAATAGCGGAATCAGACACTTCATCACCGACAATCCAGCGTTGCTTTAAATAGCCTTCTTGCTCAAAACCAAGCTTGGTTAATAATGCCCTAGAGGCTTGGTTATCGGGATGTATATCCGCTTCTAAACGGCGTATTGATAGATGTGTTCTTAAATAATCAATAAAAGCAATCATTGCCTCATACATCAACCCTTTTCCTTGAAAGGCGTTATCAAGACAATAACCAATTTCACCACGGCAAGAATGGAGATGATGATTGAAGAATACACACATGCCAATAAGTTTATCTGTTGCTTTATCAATAATGGCTAAACGCAGATATTCCTTACGCTCCATATGCGTAATATCCTGAATAATATCTTCCTTCGCTTGTTGTATATTTTGCCAAGGAAGATGGCTCCAATAACGAGTAACCTCAGGAGAGCTCATAATCTGGAACCACTCTTGAGCATCCTTCATGGCAAAAGAGCGTAATAATAATCGCTCTGTTTCAATACGAATATCAGCATAACGCATTTTACAACTTCTCTGATTGCTGTTTAGGCGAGACAAAAGCGATACATACCGGCTCTGCCAGTGCATCGGGCTCAGAGCGAAACATGACTTCTTGAGTATCTGCTATTTTTAAACTCGGCCAATATTGTAATCCCGCATCGAAATGGGCTTTATCACAGTAATACCCCACCGGGCCAATCAATAAGACACCTTTGTCCTCTAATTGCGCCAACGTAATATGACGGTTATAAATATTAGGGGGCTGAACATCTTTCTCGACAATCCAGGGTTGGGCTGATAGCGGTCTATCTTTGCCATAAAAAGTGACCCACTCATGCATATACTCACCCCCTACATAAGATAAAGGCTGATGATAATGCTGATGCCAAGCATTCTCGACATCTTGTACAAAGGTTTTAACACCAATAAACTTTTGACCCGCATTACGCACATTAGCAGCTTGTACTACCGTATAACCAGATACCACTAACATACCAAAAACCGCTAAACCATATAACACACCACGTAATGAACGCTTAGGTATGACACTAATTGAGCCGACAAAAAGAGCGGTAGCCACTGACATAAAAGGTTGTAACCACTCAGTGATGCGTCCCCCTTCATGGAAACTAAACCAAATAAAAATAATCGCTAATGGGAATAGCAAAATAAAATTCAATAATTGACTATCTTGAGAAGTACGCCAACTAACTCGCCCACCATAAAGACGTACAATTCCCCACATTAGTAGCACTGGATAGAAAACCGTTAAAGCGGCACGTAACGTACGTAAATTAAAACGTGCTTCTATTTGTGAGTCGACCCATTTAAAGGCGGCAAAGTCGTTTTGCCACAACCAAATAAAATTAGGTATGACAAACGCCAACCAGATAGCTATCGCAAAGTAAAAATAAGGGGAGCGATAGCTTTGACGAACTTTAGGTACTAATACGCTTAATAAGAATACCGCACCAATCAGGGCTAATGAGGAGTATTTCCCCATAGTAGCCACTCCCATCACTACAGCGAATCCACACCAATATTTGGGGTTGTCATTGATAGCGCATAAAAAGAAATAGAGCGCCCAAGGCCAGCAACCCACTAAAATATAATTATCGTTATAAGGAATGATATCGAAATTAATAATTCCTGATAAATTTAAACCTAACATGGCAAACCAAGCTAGGTGATAATTTTTGGTTAACTTATAGGCTAAATTCCAAACACCTAATAAGCCGATGGCTATCATCACAAAGTGGATAAAATACCAATAAAAGCTAAAATCAATACCACCATAAATGGCTGGCCACATAATAAAACCAACAAACCAAGGGTTTTTAGGTGAGCCCCAACCGCCATTAGTACCCCAGTTAACCGCTTCTACGGCATCATAAGGTACGGTGGGATCAAATAAATAGCTGACGATAATCCATAAAACCGCATAACCAATTATCCACCAATAAACTGGTTTGCGTAATCGAGCAAATGATAATGTCATAATAAACAGAATGTTAAGTTAATTAGTTTAAATTTATAGTTAATTGCTATCACAATACAGTAAAGTATAGTAAACCGAGCGCTACATTGTACGTGAGTAAATATTAAATTGTCTTAAATTCGTGCTTTTATCGCAAAATAGTTTCTGATAGATTGCGCAACCAATAAGATCACAAATCGAGTTACCATTATGAATATGATTAAAAGAAAACCCGCAGCTAAAACGCGTAAAAAAACACGTGAAGAGCTAAATGCAGAAGGACGTGAACGTAAGCGCCAGAAAAAGCATCGTGGCAATCCTGCTGGTAACCGTCAGCAGGAAGCGATGAAAAAAGAGCAAGCGCAAACCAATGAACAGAAAGATCCACGTATTGGTAGTAAAAAACCAATTCCACTCATCGTGGATAATCAGGCGCCTAAAGTAGATAAGAAAAAATCCGCGCCAGCAAAAATGGAGCCTATGCGCTTATCGTTAGAAGAAGAGTTAGCACTCTTAGAGAATGATACTCGTTTAGATGAATTACTCTCTCGTCTGGAAGAAGGGGGTAAACTCAATCCAGAAGAGCAAGCTTATACTGAAAAAACCCTTGATCGCATCGATGCGTTAATGGCGGAATTAGGCATTGAGTTTGAAGAAGATGACGATGAAGAAAAAACAGAAGATATTATGCAGTTATTAAAAGGTAAGTAATTTATCGTTACCCTATCTTAATCTGACAGATACCAAATATATATTGGTATCTGTTCATTTCCTTTCTCTCTATTTTAGAGAGTCATAATTAGAAATTATGATTTTTTATTTAAATTTATTTTTTAAATAAAAGCTCAGACAACTCTATCTATTTCTTATTAATTAACCCTGATATTCTATTTTTCTTCTTTTAATATACGAGTAATAATAAGTATGGATAATAAACAACACTATTTAGATATCGCCGCAGGGCAAGGAAAAAAAGAGCCCTCTCGTATAGTGGCATTCCCTGCACAGCCACTAAACTATGCATTGATAGAACAACGCCTAGAAGAACAGACCGAATACACAGATGGTGAGATAAGCTATCTTAGTGATGATCTTGATGAAGGTTTTTTCTATCATTGCCAACATGGCGATGATGAGCTCCATTTTTTTATCTGTCTGCTACCACGATCAGAAGATTATCAAATACGTCCTATGTATGCGACAGATGAGATGACTCCTGAGCTATTAGCCCATGCCAATGCCACCACTCAAGACATCTTATTAGAAACGATGTTCTCTGACACCCTACATCCTTTAGCGAGTTATCGCCATCAGCTCAATCTACTGAACATAATTGCGCCAGAAATGATCCTCGCACTGGATGAATCTGCCGCAGGTAAAGGATTAACTCCCGAATGGATACGCTTTCAATTGGAGACACCCGATCTCTATCCTGAAGTAGAAAGTTTGTATGTTATTCATGCAGTTTACGATACAGAAAATGATCCACCAACCATGTTCTGGTTTCATACCCATGGCTTGCAACGTTGTGGCTTAACTGAAGTTGATTTAGTTATCCCAAGCATGTTGGAATCTTACTACGGTATTCCTGATCTTTTCCGTTGCTTCGTCAATAACAGTATTAACAACCGCCAAATTGAATTTGGCGAGCCGATGCTTTGTGGACAAACTTCGTCAGGATTAGAATATTTAGTCGCGCTACCCTTTGAAGAAGGTATACGTCACGTTAATCAGTCCACACCTTTAGATAGTCTTAGACCATTAGAAGAGATGCGTTATAACACTCAAGGGGCACCACATGGCGTATTTCTGGGCGATATGGCTGATAGAGACGAATATCATCAGCACCCATCATCGATGTTATTTAGAACTAATGAAGAAAACCCTATTTTAGAAACTTTCTTTAAAGGTTATGAAGAACAACAAGCCATGATGCTACTACGCAGTAACGAAGAAACCTACGAAATGGCAGAAAAGGCCAAAAGGCGTTGGCAATATTTTCTCTCCATGTTTGATAACTACAATCAGCCCCCCGTAGAGAAAAAAACCGGTTTCTTGGCAAAATTATTAGGTAGTAAAGAGAGCAATGAAGAAACTGAGAGCCCATGGCAATTTATGATTAAGTTTGGTATTCCTTATGGTGATAAGGAAGAAAAAGAGCTTGAGCACATGTGGTTTATCCCTCAGTCTCGAGAAGGTGACCGAATTTATGCTAAGTTACTTAACGTACCATTCTATGTACAAGAAATGGAAGAAGGTGGCATTTATCCCATTGATATTGCGTTCATCACTGATTGGGTTATCTCTTATGAAGGTTATAGTTATACCCCTAATACGATTTATCAACTTTTTAGCCACCAGCAGACTCACTAATCCCACTAATTAACTAGCACTATTCTCTGCAACGGGATCTGTCAGTATGACCTTAATGATAGATCCCGTTAATAGCATTCACTGATTGTTACACTAATGATGCGCAATTATCTCTAACTGTTACAGTTTGTTTTTTGATGAATAACAGTACAGCCTTCACGGCATTTATCTGATAGCTTTTCGACCATTATTATAAATTAAATTGATGTACATCAAGAGAACACATAGCCATTGTGGGCTAAATTATACTCAATAAAGATGGTTATAATTCTCATTTGCATTAAATATTTACCTAATCACCCTATTTTTCTTGTGCGTTTTCTTTTTAAATGCGTTAATAATTATCAGTATCATTATTTTTTGTATCAATATAATTAGTGGAAGGACGTTTTATGTCTCTCATTCCAAATCATAGCTACAAGATCCTCAGCTATTCCCCGCAAATTAGCCCTGCCTATCGGCAGAAGCTATTATCATTAGGGATGCTGCCAGGCGCTATTTTCAATGTGATCCGTATCGCACCTTTAGGTGATCCTATCCAAATTGAAACTCATCGGGTCTCTTTAATTTTGCGTAAAAAAGATCTCGCTTTGATAAATCTTAGCGAAATCGCTCATAACGAAAAATAACAGCTTATTTATCAACTACTCAGGCAATACAACTACTGGCATCACTATTATGACTCCTCTTACTATTGGTCTTATCGGTAATCCTAATGCGGGTAAAACAACGCTTTTTAATCAGTTAACAGGCTCTCGTCAACGTGTCGGTAACTGGGCGGGTGTTACTGTTGAACGTAAGGTAGGTCGCTTTACAACCAAAAATCATAAAATTGAATTAGTTGACTTACCGGGCACTTATTCTTTAACAACAATTTCAGAACAGACCTCTCTTGATGAGCAAATTGCTTGTCACTTCATCTTAAGTAATGAAGCAGATATGTTGATTAACGTTGTAGATGCTTCCAATCTTGAACGTAATCTTTATCTCACATTACAACTGCTTGAACTCGGTATTCCCTGTATCGTGGCACTAAATATGCTTGATATTGCTGAACACCAAAATATGCAAATTGATATTCAAGCGCTTTCTGAACAACTCGGTTGTCCAGTGATCCCTATGGTATCAACCAAGGCATCAGGGATTGATAAACTGAAAGACACTATTGATAGCTTTCCTGCTACCAAAAGAAAACCCGAAGAGTTACTAACTTCTTATCCAATATGGTTATTAAACGAAGTTGAATCTTTAGCTGAAAAAATTAATCACGATGAATTCAATTTACAGCAACGCCGTTGGATGGCATTACAATGTTTAGAAGGAGATATCTATACTCATCAACGTGCTGAAATTACCTCACAAGAGATAAAAGCCATTCGTCAGCGCATTCAAACTGAGCATAGTAATGAGCCAGAATTAGTGATTGCCGATGCACGTTATCAAAACATTGAGCGTATTTGCCATGCAGTCATTAATATGGAGTCCATTAAGCCCAATCAGCTCACACAAAATATCGATAAAGTGATATTAAATCGCTGGTTAGGTGTTCCTATCTTCTTGTTTGTCATGTATTTAATGTTTGTGCTTGCCATCAATATTGGTGGAGCATTGCAGCCCGCGTTTGAAGGTGGCTCTGAAGCTATCTTTATACATGGGATCCAATGGCTAGGTGCAACATTCAATTTCCCTGAATGGTTAACTATTTTCCTTGCTCAAGGTGTTGGTGGTGGTATTAATACTGTACTCCCTCTGGTACCACAAATCGGCATGATGTATCTCTTTTTATCTATCCTTGAAGACTCTGGCTATATGGCACGTGCTGCTTTCGTGATGGATAGATTAATGCAAGCGCTAGGATTGCCCGGTAAATCCTTTGTACCGCTGATTGTTGGATTTGGTTGTAACGTCCCATCTATTATGGGGGCACGTACTCTAGACGCCCCAAGAGAGCGATTAATTACTATCTTAATGGCTCCCTTTATGTCTTGTGGTGCACGTT
Source organism: Proteus mirabilis ATCC 29906 (assembly GCF_000160755.1). GTDB lineage: Bacteria > Pseudomonadota > Gammaproteobacteria > Enterobacterales > Enterobacteriaceae > Proteus > Proteus mirabilis. The sequence continues at coordinate 124,633 of NZ_GG668583.1, read as the reverse complement.
TAGCCATATTTGCTGTTTTTGCTGCCGCATTCTTTGGTAAAAATGGCGCCAGCGTGGTTTTTTCACTTTATTTATTAGGGATCCTTGTTGCTATTTTGACGGGTTTACTACTCAAACATACCATTATGCGAGGTGAAGCTTCTCCTTTTGTCATGGAGTTGCCGGTTTATCACGTTCCCCATATCAAAACCTTATTAATACAAACTTGGCAACGTTTAAAAGGCTTTGTTATCCGCGCGGGTAAAGTGATTATCATCGCCAGTATGTTTATTGGTGCATTAAATAGCTTCACTTTTTCCGGTAAAGCGGCTGATAGTATTAATGATTCTGCCCTCGCTTCCGTCAGTAAAGTAATCACTCCGTTATTGCAACCTATTGGTGTGCATAACGATAACTGGCAAGCTACCGTTGGTTTAGTCACTGGGGCAATGGCAAAAGAAGTGGTTGTGGGAACATTAAATACACTGTACACCGCAGAAAGTATTGTTAATGAACCTTTCGTTCCTGAAGAGTTTGATCTATGGGGCGAAATTGGTGACGCCTTTGCTGAAACTTGGGATAGCTTAAAAGAAACCTTTACATTCGCCGCACTTTCCAATCCTATTGAGGCAAGTAAAGGTGATGGTGAAATGGATACGGGGACTATGGGTACCATGGGCAGCAAATTTGGTAGTGCAATAGCGGCCTATAGCTACTTAATTTTCGTTCTACTATATGTGCCTTGTGTCTCCGTAATGGGAGCTATTGCTCGTGAAACCAGTCGTGGTTGGATGACATTCTCTATTCTTTGGGGATTAAATATTGCTTACTCACTTGCCGCGTTATTCTACCAAACAGCGACATTTAGCGAACATCCACAAAGTAGTACCATCACCATTGCTGCTGTATTGATATTTAACTTAATTATCTTTGTACTATTACGTAAATCTCGTCATCGTCTCAGTTTTAATTTAAGTAACAAACGCTCATTAGCGAAACAGTGCTGTGGTAAACAAGGTAGCTGTCACTAAGTCACAAAAGGAAAAATAAGATGGCAAGTTTGATGCAAGTTCGTGATTGTGTCGCGCTTAACGGTCGGGCTGATGCTCGTCTTGTCAGCCATCAGCTTAATATGCCTGAACCTATGGTAAAAGCGATGTTAGAGCGGCTTACGTTAATGGGTAAATTACAAGAGGTCGATGTAGAAGAGTGCTTGGTGGGTAGCTGTAAAAGCTGCCCTGAAGCCACCGCATGTCAGACTAAAGTTTATCAGTTACGCTCCTAACTCACTGTCTCTTTTAAACATATACCTTCCATATCCCCCTGCTATCTCACAGGGGGTTTTTCTGATAATCAAAATGAATTTTTTTCAACTTTTGCTGGTTATTCTTCATTTTACTTTTCCCACCACCTGCGCATAATCCAATCCTTAAATAGCCATAAAGACATCTAAATGTCCAAAATGAAATTATATACATTTACCTTTATTAGGATAATAAATTATGCCGATCACTGAATTCTCATCCATTATCTCTACGGGTACACAAGGTGGGTTGCAGATGCAATGTGCTTCTCGCCAATTTCAATTATTACTTGATGAGCCTATTTCATTGGGTGGAAACGACACCGCGATGACCCCCGTTGAAGCGCTACTTGGCACACTCGGTGCTTGTAAATGCATTGTTGCTAAGAGCTTCGCCCGCCTACACCATATTAATCTCCATAATATTCGTATTGAGGTAAAAGGCGAGCTAGATATCGATGGCTTTATGGGAAAGAATAAACAGGCTAAAATCGGCTTTAGTAAGATAACGACGCATTTCTATATCCAAGCAGATAATAGTAAAACAGAAATAGAAGCTTTTATCGCCTTTATTGAACGAACCTGCCCTATATTAGATACCATAACCAACCCACCAGAATGCGAAACTCTATATCATCTTGAATAGTCTATTAGCGTTATAACCTCTTCATTCATGCCAGAATTGATAAGGCCTCACACTGCTTTAACAAGGTTTCACTAAATTCATCCGGATGAGAAATAAAGGGAGCATGTGCGGCATGGCGAAAAATAACCGAAGGAGAGTCAGGATAATGAGCATCTAATAAAGCTGCGACTTTTCTTGGCACTAAACCATCTAAATAACCATAAAGCCGAATAAAAGGACAACATAAGGTAGTAAGCTGTTCTCGCAAATCTTCTGTACGTAAAATTTCCAGCCCGCCGTTTAATGTTTCAACGGAAGGCAAAGGTTGTGCCAACACGACCGCTTTCAAGGCCTTAGTATCTTCACGAGCACTTTGAGTACCGAGTGTTTGCAAGGCTAAAAAGCGCTCAACCGTTCGATGAAAGTTATCACTCAATTGCTGCTCGAAACCTTTTAACACGTCTGGCTTAATTCCTGGCCATGTTTCATGAGCAGCAAAACAGGGGGAAGAGGCAACGGTAATTAACGCCCGTACATTATTAGGATTATCAAGTGCAATACGGCTTGCCACTAATCCCCCTAATGACCATCCTAGCCAAATGGCTTTTTTTTCAGGTGCCTGTGAAAAAACAATATCAGCCATCTCTTTAAGCGTTAGCACAGGAAAACCTTGGCTTCTGCCGTATCCCGGTAAATCAACCAGATGCAGGGTAAAATGCGAGCTTAATCGCGTGATGATTGATTGCCAAACCTGAGCATTCAAGCCCCATCCGTGCAACAGCACAAGATGCGTTTTTCCTTCACCTAAAGTCTGCCAATACAATTTATTCATTGTTATGCTCTCTTCTCTTATTTTACAGGGATGTTCACTATGCTGATAACAATAGCAGGATATTGCTGGTTATGTCGTCAACCATTGCGGTATGGTAACCACAGCATTTGTTCAAGTTGTATTCGTCATCTGCCACAACAAAATAATCGTTGTCCGGGATGTTTGTATCCCTCTACCCACTCAATGATATTGTGTGGACGGTGTTTGCGATCACCACCTCGCTGGAAACAGATGTTGACAGTCACTGACTATCGCCCACCGCTTAATAAATTATTACACCTTTATAAATATCATCCTCGCCCTCAGATAGCATTATGTCTTGCGAAACTTTTTTTATTACGGTGGCTTGCTCATCGTCGCGAGAATTTAGTTCGCAAGCCAGAGCAAATTATTAGCGTACCGCTACATCGACATCGTCGTTGGCGTAGAGGCTTCGACCAAGTTGAGGCTATCGCTAAACCTTTGGCAAGATGGTTAAATTGTCCTTATCACCCTAATACCTTGATAAGAACTCGTGCTACACTGGCACAAACACATCTTAATGCCAAACAAAGGCAACAAAATTTAGATAATGCCTTTATCGTAAATCGCACAGTGTCAGTGGCAGGCAAGGATCTGGCACTGATTGATGATGTTATCACCACAAGCGCAACGCTCAATGCTATTGTACCTTTGCTATTTCGTGCTGGAGCACGCTCTGTTGAGGTATGGGCTATTTGCCGAACCTTGTAGTTAACCGTCAATTGGGCGTATGATAACCAACCAGAACAGTCAACTATTGAGCAAGACGATATGATTACTATTACTGATGCCGCACAGGCACACTTCGCCAAACTATTGGCTAATCAAGAACCCAATACTCAAATCCGTGTTTTTGTCATTAACCCAGGAACACCTAACGCTGAGTGTGGCGTTTCTTACTGTCCACCCGATGCAGTAGAGCCGAACGACACAGAAATTAAATTTGAAAAACTTTCTGCTTATGTTGATGACATCAGTGCACCTTTCTTAGAAGATGCAGAAATTGACTTTGTCACAGACCAATTAGGCTCACAATTAACATTAAAAGCACCTAATGCAAAAATGCGTAAAGTGGCTGACGATGCGCCTTTAATTGAACGTGTTGAATATGTACTGCAATCACAAATCAACCCACAGTTAGCGAGTCACGGTGGCCGCGTAAGCTTGATGGAAATCACTGAAGATGGCTATGCTATCTTACAATTCGGTGGTGGTTGTAATGGCTGCTCCATGATTGATGTCACTTTAAAAGATGGTATCGAAAAAGAGCTACTTAACCTGTTCCCAGAAGAGTTAAAAGGCGTGAAAGATTTAACCGAACACCAACGTGGTGATCACTCCTACTACTGATCCTCTATTACAAATCCCCTTTGATATTCACCTGCACAGATATCCTAGGGGATTTGTGTATATGCCATTATCATTTACAAAAGGTAACGCCATCTTTACTGATTTGACGTTATTATAGTGATATCGTTCTCTCGCTCAGAACATAACAATGTAATTAACAATATAATAAATAAGACAATTATGGATAGTTTTCAATTTCTTAGTATTGAACAAGCCTATCAATTTTGGGTATCTCAATCGGCTATTTTAGTTGATGTAAGAGATCCGCAAAGTTATCGTCTTGGTCATGCCACTGGCGCTTTTCATTTAACAAATGATACGCTTAACCAATTTCTACAAGATGCGGATTTTGATGTTCCTGTGATGGTGATGTGTTATCACGGTCATAGTAGCCAAGGCGCAGCACAATATCTGGTCAATATGGGCTTTGAAACCGTATATAGTATTAATGGCGGTTTTGAAGCATGGCTAAGAGAGTTTCCTCAAGCGATAACTTCTCTGCAATAATTACAGATGAGTTTCTCAATGATCCACATTATCACACTATCTAACCCGCAACTTGCTGATATGTTCGTCAATTATATGGCGACAAAAGGTGTTCGGATCCACGCAAAAACAGAAAATCAACAAGTCAGCCTTTGGTTGGAAAACGAACAACAACTCAATCAGGTTGAAAGTGAGCTAAAAACCTTTCTTCGTGAACCTTTTCACCCTCGTTACCAAGCGGCAAGTTGGCAAACAGGTACGCCTCAACGTACGGGTCTACAATATCGCCCGGCTTTTTCAATCAAAAGCATGGTGCAACAATCAGGCCCTTTAACGGTTTTGACCATTATTTTATGTGTGCTCGTCTTTATCTGGCAGCAAATAGTGGGCGATTACAATGTCATGTTACACCTTGCATGGCCATACGATGCTAGTCTCGATTTTGAACTATGGCGTTATATCACCCCAGCATTTGTTCACTTTTCGCTCATGCATATCGCCTTTAATTTAGCGATGTGGTGGTATTTAGCCAGCCAAACAGAAAAACAACTGGGTACAGGCAAATTATTTGTCATTATGCTCATTTCTGCGCTATTTAGTAATTGGGCACAATCACTGTTTGCAGAATCCAACTTTGGTGGACTTTCTGGTGTTGTTTACGCGCTAATTAGCTATGTTGGCTTAACAGGTTTGCGGGCTCCAGAAAAAGGGATCGGTGTTCCTACCGGCTTAATTGTTTTTTCCATATTGTGGATAATCGCGGGTTATATGGGCGTTTTAGGTGATTCTATCGGAAATGCTGCACATTTTGCCGGCTTCCTTATCGGCTTATTGATGGCTTTGTGGGATAATCGACATCAATTATCTCGTCAATCATAATAAAATTAACATGATATTTTTAACTTTAGGGGACACCTGTGAAGCAAACACAACGGCATGATGCCATCATCGAACTGGTACGCTTACAAGGCTATGTCAGCACCGAAGAATTGGTGGAACATTTTGAGGTCAGCCCACAGACTATCCGACGTGATTTAAATGAATTAGCGGAAAAGAACAAAATCCAACGTCATCATGGAGGCGCTGCATTACCATCTAGCTCAGTGAATGCCGCTTACCACGACCGTAAGATCATGTGGTCTGATGAAAAATCACGTATTGCCCAACGTGTTGCTAGCTTAATTCCTGATGGTGCAACACTATTTATTGATATTGGTACTACCCCTGAAGCCGTAGCCCATGCACTGATTAACCATAAAAATCTGCGTATCGTCACTAATAATCTGAATGTCGCCACTTTATTGATGGATAAAGAAGACTTTCGCTTGATCTTAGCGGGTGGCGAAGTGCGTACCCGTGATGGTGGTATTGTCGGTGAAGCCACCCTGGATTTTATCTCTCAATTCCGCCTTGATTACGGCATCTTAGGGATAAGTGGTATTGATATGGACGGATCTTTGTTGGAATTTGACTACCATGAAGTCCGCACTAAACGTGCCATAATCGAAAATTCTCGTTGTGTTATGCTAGTGACCGACCACTCTAAATTTGGCCGTAACGCGATGGTCAATCTTGGTAATATGAATCTGATTGATTACCTTTTCACCGACCAAGAGCCACCATCAGGCATTCAAAAAATTATTGAACAACATAACGTTCAGCTTGAGCTTTGCTAGGATAACCCTCTATTAAAAAGTACCTTTCGAGGTACTTTTTCCTAAAATTTTCCGCTTTTTTTACCTATTTATTCTTTTGTCAAACCTCATTCCCTTTCCTATTCTTATCAATAACATCATTTGTTCTTTTCAGTTAATAAGCACACTAAATGTAGGGATATGATAATAAATTGTTATTTATATCACGCAGTAATGTTTTTTATCGGTTATATAGTTGGCATTTCCAACAAAATTCATTACAATTATGAGCGAAAACGAACATTAAAGAATTGTTTCGCGCATTCTTAGGAGGATGTTATGGAAACTAAAGACTTGATTGTCATCGGCGGCGGAATAAACGGCGCTGGAATTGCGGCGGATGCAGCAGGCCGAGGCCTTTCAGTATTAATGCTGGAAGCTCAAGACTTAGCCAGTGCAACATCTTCCGCTAGCTCAAAATTAATTCATGGTGGCTTACGCTATTTAGAGCATTACGAATTCCGTTTAGTCAGTGAAGCATTGGCTGAACGTGAAGTTTTATTGCGTTTGGCGCCTCATATCGCATTTCCGATGCGTTTCCGTTTACCGCATCAACCTCATCTACGCCCAGCATGGATGATCCGCATTGGTTTATTCCTCTATGATCACCTAGGCAAACGTGTCAGTTTACCGGGCAGTAAAAGTATTAAATTCGGGGCTAACTCTGTCTTAAAACCTGAATTAACTCGTGGTTTTGAATATTCCGACTGTTGGGTAGATGATGCTCGTTTAGTCGTATTAAATGCGCAAGAGATCGTTCGTCGTGGCGGTGAAGTTCGTACTCGTACCAAAGTGACGCGCGCTTGGCGTGAAAACGATTTATGGATGGTGGAAGCACAAGATTTACGCACCGGAGAAACTTCTCGCTACCAAGCAAAAGCATTAGTGAATGCAGCCGGTCCTTGGGTTAAAACATTATTCGATGAAGGGTTAAAATTAAAATCACCTTATGGTATTCGCTTAATCAAAGGTAGCCATATTGTGATCCCACGTGCTCACGATGAACCCCAAGCCTATATCTTACAAAATGAAGATAACCGCATTGTATTCGTGATCCCTTGGATGGATGAGTTCTCTATTATTGGTACCACTGATGTTGAATACAAAGGTGATCCAAAAGATGTGGCTATTGATAACAATGAAGTTGAGTACTTATTAAAAGTCTATAACGACCACTTTAAGAAACAACTGACCAAAGACGATATCGTCTGGAATTATTCAGGGGTGCGTCCATTATGTGATGACGAATCCGATTCGCCACAAGCTATCACTCGTGACTATACCTTAGATGTACATGATGATAATGGTAAAACACCACTACTCTCTGTGTTTGGTGGTAAATTAACGACTTATCGTAAACTCGGTGAACACGCGGTTGATAAGCTAAATGCTTATTTCCCTAATATGGGTCAAGCGTGGACAAAAGAGGGTCAATTACCGGGGGGGAACTTAGAAGGTTACGATCGTGATGGCTATTCACGCCTTATTCGCCAACGTCATCCTTGGTTACCAGAAGCATTAGCACTACGTTTTGCTCGCACTTATGGTAGCAATACTGAAGTGTTGCTAGAAGGAATTACTGATTTAGCCGGAATGGGCGAAAATTTCGGTCATAATCTTTACGAAGCTGAATTACGTTATTTAGTTAAACATGAGTGGGTGATTGAGCTTGATGATGCTATTTGGCGTCGTACCAAACTTGGTATGTGGCTTAATGATGAACAAAAACAACGTATTACGCAATGGTTAGAGGCAAATACGCACACAGCATAATGCAGTAAAATATTCTCTGACTCTGTTCAATGTTCTTATTAGCAATTTTTGTGGCGCGATAATAGCGCCACTTTTTTTATTGCCGCATATGATGCTATTGACATTACACCTGACAAACCCATCGATAATTGCTTCAGCTGGTTTTGCACTGTTTTTGCAAAAATTCCATTAAAACCACAGCATTATTCTGTTTTTCATCTTTAGCGGAATACAGTAACACTAATGGTTTTTCTTTGGCTACCTTCAATAGTGGTTGCCAACTTTCCGGTATTGCTTCTAATTCTTTTATATAGCGAGCCGTAAATTGTGTGAAATCGCCATTTTCATGAAACCATTTTCTTAATTCAGTAGAAGGCGCGAGCGCTTTATTCCATTCATCATAATGAAAATCGCTCTTTTTCACCCCTCTAGGCCATAATCTATCCACTAATACACGATAACCTTCATGCTTACCGTCTTTATCATCATAGACACGTTTACAAGTGATCATTTCTACTCCCATTCAATCAATGAGTTAATTTTATTATAGAAGAAAATCTTCAAACGTATCCCTCCTGCGACTTTACGTTATTTAAGGTTGTCATCGTACAACATGAAATTTTCTCTTCTTCCGATTGAATTATCCTCATTGAAACTAAGGTGAATAACTGTTGACTAAATAACCGAATTAAGAGAATCTACATCTAGACGTCTAAATGGTTAGATGGGTAAATAAGTAGCGATACTTAACGGAATAACAATAACAACATGTGACACAACGATTGATGAGGTATAGGTATGAGCTTTTATCACGCAAGCCAGCATGAAGCGCTTAATCAAAATCTTGCTGAATTAGATGGCCAGATCCAAGTTTCTTTTGAGTTTTTTCCTCCTCGCACACAAGAGATGGAAAATACACTCTGGCAATCACTGGCTCGTTTAAATACCTTAAAACCTAGCTTTGTTTCGGTCACTTATGGTGCAAATTCAGGTGAACGAGATAGAACACATGCCATTATTAAAGATATAAAAGAGCGTACAGGCCTTGAGGCGGCACCACATTTAACCTGCATTGATGCCTGTCGTGAAGAATTACAGCATATTGCCCAAGACTATTGGCAAAGTGGCATTCGTCATATTGTGGCGCTACGGGGAGATTTACCTGATAACAGCCAGAAGCCAGATATGTATGCCGTTGATCTGGTTCATTTACTGAAAGATGTAGGAGATTTTGATATTTCGGTTGCTGCTTATCCAGAAGTGCATCCCGAAGCTAAAAGCGCACAGGCTGATCTTATTAATTTAAAAAAGAAAGTTGATGCGGGCGCTAATCGAGCCATTACACAATTTTTCTTTGATGTAGAAAGTTACTTACGCTTTCGTGATCGCTGTGTTTCAACGGGTATTGATGTAGAAATTGTTCCGGGTATTTTACCTGTCACCAATTTTAAACAGTTAAAACGTTTTGCCGGATTAACCAATGTGAAGATCCCCGGTTGGATGCATAAAATGTTTGATGGCTTAGATAACGATCCAGAAACTCGCGCACTGGTTGGGGCTTCTATCGCTATTGATATGGTGAAAATTTTAAGCCGTGAGGGCGTGAAAGATTTCCATTTTTACACTCTTAACCGCTCTGAATTGACCTACGCCATTTGCCATACATTAGGTGTTCGCCCACAACTTGCGAAGGTTTAGTCTTATCACCCCGCCCATAGTCTATTGGCGGGGTTTTTCTAGGCGAGATTATTTTGCAAAATGATAAGGTTGCTCGATAGGAAGTAAACTATATGCAGTATCTAGATCGCCATTAGTAATACAAGTATCTATTTTACGCACTTTATCAGTAATATCGGTAATATTAACAATCCACTCATTGCAATATTTTTCTACTGCTTGATTACGTAACCCTATTTGAATAGTGCGATAACTTAAGCGATTAAGATAAATATCTCGTTCAGGATCCCACTGAATACGAATATCACTGGTTTCTGTTGCTTCTTGCCATTCTTTGGCACTCACATAGTGGTCTGGATCGAAATGACTGACCACACCTTGTGTTAGCATCTGTTGAAAGCCTTCATGGGTAATATCAACAGCCAAAATAGACGCTTGATTGGGATCTTTGCGCCCCCACCCTGAGCGATACATCATCCAAAGAAAGGAGGGTTTTACCCAAGTCATACGGGTCATACTAAAAGGGGGAGAAACAAAAGTACCATTTGCGACTGCGCTCTGAGCGATAGTAGTAGAATAGGCTTGGTAAACACGGACAAAATCATCCGTATAATATGCCCTTACTTGACACTCAGGACATCGGTCAACATCATCGTTCATCTTTCTTTAATATCCTTTTATATTAATAAAATGGAGCTATCTGCTTAAATTATGAGCCTCTAACCAGAGATAATCAAGAGTCCCTATTTTCATTAGGGATTTAATAGAATATGACACCGTGACAAGCCATACAAAAGAATGATCATAAAGCGCATAAATTAAAATGGCCATTATCGCTGCAATAATAAAAAATTTAATCTTGCAAAATATATCTTACACTACGTCCACCAGCGCCCAAGGCGCTCAATACATTGTACTGATTATCAAAACGACTCGATCACGAAATTTATATTAAGTTCTCTTTTATTTTCTGATCACTAGCGCTGACTAAATAATTATTTTCTCTTTCCTTCTTTCTTTATAGGAAGAAAGGAAAATATTAAGCAAATAATCACAAATGATACTAATAGTATTCGACCATAGAAATAGGGAAAAAACCGAACAATCAAAACACTATAAAGAACAAAAAAATAGCAATAATGCTTAATATTAAAGATTGTTTAAAGTCTTTTAAAAAAAAGAAAATATTTTTTTCATACATAGCCTACATTAAAGTCGCATATCTGATGATATAACATTCATCATATCAGAAGAGAATGGGTAGCCATTAACCACATACATCCCCCCAATGAGGCGAATAGAAAGCTTATTCTACTCACAAAGTGAGGCGAATAATCACGATATTTGACTCATGCTCCTGCAATTAGGCGTTTGATAAGTTGTGTTTTAATTAATGGAGGTGCTTTCACTACGTTACCAGCTATCTTAGCTGTCATGATTTCAAAGGCTTTTTCTACCAATAAGGTTTCATCTTGCTTCATTGACCAGACATTATTGGGTAAAAAACTTAACATAACGTGATCATCAAAAGTACCTATATTGATATGTGCGGGAATAACACCTTCTGTTTGGCGAATAGCACTTAATACGCCTTCTAAAATGGGCAGTGATGAGGCAATAAAATGACTGGGGATCTGCCGATGTTGTTCAAGATATTGCTTCATCATCCGTTCACCATCTTTGGTGGTGTTATGTTCTGCATAGGAAACGGTTACATGGCTTTCATCACCATAATGGGCTTTGATCGCCTGAACATAACCGCGCAAACGGGCTGCAATAGTAGGAAGAAGAGCATCACCGGCAAAAAAGTGGATTGGCGCATCTTGCTGTATCATCGCTTTCGTTAATTGTGCACCACTATCACAGTTATCAGACGCCACGCAAATTGCATTACTAACAGAAAAATCTCTATCTAAGAACACTAAAGGCTTTTGACGATGTTTAACGTGATGTTGCTGATTTTTTCGACTCGCTGAAACAATAAAAATCCCATCAACATTACGCTCATCCATAGACTTTACGAGCTTATTTTCATTTTTAATATCACCATAGGTACAACTTATCATCAGCTGGCAACCAATTTGGTGACAATGCATCTCTAACTTTTCCGCTAAAGCAGCAAAGAAGGGGTTGGACAGCCGAGGAATAACCAGACCATAGGTATCTGTTTTATTGAGTTTTAAGCTTCTTGCCGCATGGTTAACGGTATAACCAAAAACTTCGACATAATCAGCAATTTTTTTCTGGGTTTTTGCACTTATCCGATATTGATCACCTTTACCATTGAGTACTAATCGTACTGTGGTGATAGATAAATTCAGATCATTTGCAATTTGTTCAACTGTTTTTGCCATTAATGTTCCGTCATTGATATTGCCCTCATTTTGCTAACAATGAGGGCGGATTAACCTTTATTAAGCAGATTGACTACGCCATTTTTTCCACATTGATTTTAACCCAGGTCCGACAATAGGTAACAGCAGTGTTAATAGTGCAATAGCGAGGAATGTCGCAGTAATAGGTCGTGTATAGAGAATCGATAAATCCCCTTGAGACATCATTAAAGCACGGCGTAAGTTAGATTCTGCCATTGGCCCAAGGATAATACCTATCACCACCGGAGACATCGAAAAATCGAGCTTAATCATAATATAAGCCAGTAATCCTGCCCCCATCATCACAAAAACATCAATGATGCTATGGTTAACTGAATAAGCCCCCACACTACACAACACAAAGATAATGGGTACTAATACTCTTCGTGGTACATCCATCACACGTACAAACAGTTTCATACACAAGAAGCCTAAGATACCGAGAAAAATATTCGCCATCATTAAGCCGATAAAAATACTGTTCACTTCAACGGGATTATCCGTAAATAACTGTGGCCCTAGCGCTAATCCTTGCACCATAAAAGCTCCCATAATAATCGCCGTTGCGCCATCACCGGGAATACCTAAAGTCATTAGAGGTACCATGGTGCCACCCGTCACCGAGTTAGCCCCCGCTTCCGGTGCTGAAACCCCTTCGGGTGATCCTTTTCCAAATTCTTCAGGGTGTTTTGACCAACGTTTTGCTTCGTTATACGAGATAAAAGATGAAATATCTCCCCCAGTCCCAGGAATAGCACCAATAGCCGTTCCTATCGCTGATGAACGAAAATAGGTAGGTAAAACACGTTTAAAATCGAGCCACGTAGGTAATACACGATGAATACGGGCATTAATTTTCTCGCTTTTCTTCTGCTTGCGCTCACGATACTCTTCTTCAAAGCTAATCAAGCCTTGAGAAAATGCAAAGAGTCCCACGAGGATTGGAATAAACGAGACGCCCCCCATAAGATACACGGTATCAAACGTAAAACGTGGCCCTGCTGTCATAGGATCAAGCCCGATAGTGGCAATTGCAAGACCAATCGCGCCCCCCATTAATCCTTTCACAATCGATTGCGATGATACACTGGTAATAATACTTATGCCAAATACCGCAAGAGCAAAATATTCAGCAGCAGAGAATCCCGTCGCCACTTTTGCCAATTGAGGAGCAATAACAATTAAAGCGATAGTACTAAATACACCACCAAACATCGACCCCATGGTTGATAAGCCTAATGCTCGCCCTGCTTCACCTTTTTTAGCCATCGGATAGCCATCTAAGACGGTGGCTGCAGATGCAGGTGTGCCCGGTGTACTAATTAATATCGCGGTAATGGAGCCACCATAAACAGCCCCACAATACATTCCCAATAATAATAAGATCCCCGTCATTCCTTGAAAGGAGTAAGTCAGTGGGAGTAACAGTGCAATGCCCATATTCACTGTTAAACCCGGTAATGCGCCGATAATAATCCCCGCGAAAACCCCTAACAGGATCATTGTTATCGTTTCTAAACTAAAAACGACCATTAAAGCATCTAAAATTTCCATACCAAGGCTCCTTTACCGCTTACTCAAAAAAGACAGAGGTTGGCAGAGGTGAATTAAAAATAATGTCAAAGAAAACATAAACCGCGGCTACAATCACAATCGGGATCACCACCATGGCAATAGGTTTCCTCTCATTCATCAACCACATAATGATTGGGATAAGAAGCAATGATGGAACAATAAAGCCAAATAGATATAAACCTGTTGCATATAGCAGCATAAAAATGCCTAAGCCATAAGCACGCTTAACTGCGGTCGAACTTAAATCTACGGACTGGTGTACATGTTTAATTTTATCAACCACGACACCTATCCATTGAAAAATCCCCAGTAAAATAAATAAGATGGCTAAACCGTAAGGCCAAAAACGCTCCCCAGGTACACCATATTCATCAAACATACTCATATCACGGGAGAGATAGATAATAAGTAGCCCAAAAGCTACTGAAATCGCACCGATGATTGTATTGATTTTAGTCATGTCGGGATCTCCCCGACCCTATCCGACTTGCGGATAGGGTGGTTTATTATAGAAAGGTTATTTTTTCAGGGTGGCTGAGATTAATTCAGCATACATCTCATGATCTTCTTTCATCATTTGATACGCATCGTCACCGACGATAAATACTGGCATAATACCTTGTTTTTTCAATGCTTCTTGATATTCTGGTTTTTGAACCACTTCTGAAAATGCCCCCACTAACTCATTTTTAACGTTATCAGGCACACCTGCTGTTGTGGCTAATACAGCCCATGCGCGCATTTTCACGTTGGTATCGAGATTTAAGGCTTCTTTAAAGGTTGGAACATCCGGAATAAGTGGGAAGCGACGTTCATCCATCACACCGAGAATGCGCAAAATACCCGCATCAACTTGTGATTTAACCGCACCGGGTGTGGTTAATACGCCATCGATATGATCGCCCACTAATGCAGCAATAGAGGGGCCTGTACCTTCGTTATAAGGAATATGATTAAACTTAGTTCCCGTAGTACGTTCGATATTCACCCCCGCGAGGTGATAAATAGCTCCCATACCTGAGTTACCAATTTTTAATTTACCAGGGTTCGCTTTTGCTCCGGCAATAAATTCTTCCAATGTTTTATAAGGTGAATTAGCATTCACCACGAGCACAACCGGATCAGCAATCGTTGTCGCAATCGGGGTAAAGTCTTTATAGGTCACGGGTGACTTACCTTGATGTGGGAACATCGCTAATTCAACCGTCGTCATGACTAATTTAGTGCCATCAGGACGCGCATTTGCCACTTCAATTAACCCAGTTAAACCATTACCTGCGGGTTTATTAACCGGTACAAAGATACGCCCTGCTGGCATCACATCTTTAGCAAATTCAATGATAGTCCGTGCAGAAGTATCAGTACCTCCCCCCGGGTTTTTTGGGATAACCACATCAATATTTTTAGTAGGATACGTTAACTGTTGGGCTACAGCATTCCCCATGCCCAATGTCATCGTAAGCGCCAACGCTGCGAGTAGACTCTTTTTCATAAAACCCTTTCTCCACATTTTTATTGAGTAGCTATTAACTGCTGATAAACAATGTTTTTTCTGTTCCAAGTAAAAGTCACATGTAGGGTATTGTTTTCAGCAATAATAGCCGGATATGAAAATTCGCCTTCCCCATCGAGTAAATCGAATGGTTCAGACCAAGTACTGCCATTATCGGATGAAAGACTGACAGAGATAGGATAACGACGACTCCAGTTGCCTGAATTCGGGTTATATACCAATGCCAACAGACCATCTGCGAAGGAGACGACATCAATGCCGCTATTATTATTTGGTAAGGTTGTTGCATAAGCCGGACACCAACTGCGCCCATAATCCGTTGAATCGCTACGATAAATTTTACCGCGCGTACTGCGCATCATGGCATGCACATGTCCAGGCTGAGATCCCCATAGTGTTGGTTGTATCACGCCATCCCATTGAAAAACACGTTGTAGATCAGTCTCCCACAAGGCATCGTCCTTTAGCCCTTGCCAGATTTCATGCTCCGCTTGCCCTCCTTGATGATGGGCAATCGGAATATCCACTCGCTGCCAGTGTTGACCATTGTCGCTAGAAATATCGACAAACGCATCCCAGTATCGATCATCCTCCACCGACCCCGGTGCTAACCACTCGCCGTTTGACATCACTAATACTTTGTTTTTCACAGGACCTCTAGGTGTTACATCACCCGAAACCAATTCACTTGGTAAACTCCAGCTATTTCCGCCATCCTTCGAGATAACGTATTGGGTCGTCCAACTATGTACATCAGGACCCGTTTTATAAAACAGCCAGATATTACCTGTTGATGGGTCAACATGTAAAACTGGATTCCAGTGCGCAACACCTGGATTTTTAACCACAGGTTGAGCGGGTTGCCAATCATTTCCCTCTTTTATCGCCAACCAGATAGCGGTATTACCGCTACCCTCTTTATCGCCAGCAAAAAAAGCGGTTAATAAACGCTCAGAGTTAGGCACACGCACAATCGTTGAAGCATGGCAGTGATTAAAAAGTGAATGTGCATTATCCAGCACAAACTGGGTTTCCTTCATCACGAAAGGCATATTCCTACTCCTGTGTCCTAAATTAATTTAACGAAAGCCACTTCTTCATATTTTCACCCAATGCCGTCATGCTATTAACAGCAGAAGGGAAAAATGAGTTTTCAAACTGACTACTATTACGAGAGCGGCAAACCAGTGTCGCGAAATTGCCGATCAGGCGCTGATGATATTTAGCGCAGGCAGGATAATCCAGCGTTTCAGTCATCGCAGCTGTTGATAAATAATCAGCTAATAGCGCAGCTTGCTCTGGTTTATCCTGCCAATTTTCATACAGCCAGACATAAAGTTCGGGGTGGAAGTTAGCCATAACACCACTATATGCTTGGCATCCTGCTTGGAATGACGCTAATAAGGTTTGACTATTAGCATTGGCTAGATGCAAACGACTTCCTTTTGATAATGCTAAGCGACGTTCTATGAGAGGAAGAGAACAGCAAGTATCTTTAATAAAGGTAAAGCGATTACTTTGTGCGCACCACTCTACTATCTCTTCAGATAACAAGCGTTTGTAAGGATAAGGGCATTCATAAATACCCAAATCAATCTCTTTAGGTACAGCATGGGTTAAGGATTGTAGCGTTTCCAGCGCCTTATCATCAGACTCGCCCACTTGCGCTAAGCGATTACTGATCATAATAACACCATCAACGCCGGTACTCGCCATTGCCTGCAGTTGTTCTTTTTGCTGGCTTAAGGCCGTTGCCGTATGGCCAGAAGCAACAACAGGTACTCTTCCATCCGCTTTTTCAACGATAAAGCGGGTGAGTGCTTGTGTTTCTTCATCACTCAAATAAAACATTTCGCTTGATTGACAGGCGGCAAATAACCCATGTACACCTGCATCGATATACCAATCGACAAGGCGCTCTAATGACGCCCAATCAATCTCTCCTTTAGTATCAAAAGGAGTGAGCATCACAGGCCAAACACCAACGTATTTTTGCTGACTCATTATAAATTCCTTACAGTAAATTAATGGCATCACCTGCCACTTTCACTTGAATACCTTGAGTCAGTGCTTGAGCAACAAAGGCTTGTAGCACAAACGCCAATTTATCGTCATCAACATAAGCCACTGTAATATGGTTACTTTGATGTCCCGCCATAAGATCATCACGAGTTACACCATCTAAAGTACAGTTGAGTAATGGCCATTCGTAGTTAGTGGCTCGACGGCGACGTTCAAACTCTGCCTCCGGTAATTCCACCGCCATACCTGTACCAATATGCATAATCACATCTGTACCTTGATAGTGTGCACGTGCCCATAACAAACGCCCTGCTTTACCTTGACCCGCTATAGTTGATCCCCCTTTAGGGAAAAACATAGCTGGCTGACGGTAACCTGTTGCGCCTTTGATCCCACCTTTAAGGTGTTCAAAAGGCACAGAGCCGGAAATTTCCATATCCCAGTAGAAGGTTCCCTGATACTCACTCCCCCAACGAATATCGTGTAATGTTGTTTCTGCAGGCAAGCCTAACGAGGTTAATAAACGCCATAACATCGTTTGTGGAATAGCTGTACCCATATCGACTTCGTTGATACAAGGGATCGGTGTGTTAGGGCTGATAATGTCGCCATTTTCATCCGGTAACGGGAAGCGTGCCGTTGACCCAATTGCACCTTCGGCAAAATCAGAGGCAGGACAACAATCTTTCAATCCTTGCTGATATTGCACGCCTACAGCGGTTAAGCCAAAGCGTTTAACGAAACGCGCCATTGCAATCATCATGGCACACTGCTCTTTCACCTGTTCACGAGTCAGTTCAGTTTTATCATCTGTACCAAACTTAAACGTCATGCCATTATTTTCGTACCATTGCACACACTCTTCTCTTAATGCATCAGGTACTTTTGCCATTTCGACCAATAATGCAGATTGAGAGAGTGATTCAATGGGCATACCAATATCGATCATTGCCTGTTGTGGGAAGACCCCATTAATCATTCCCATACAGAATGTATCGAACAAACCTATTATTTCTTTATTTTTAATTATATATTCGCCGACTTTTCGACCCACTTCGCCAGCTTCTGTCGCCATTACCCTGTGTGTTGGCGCAACTTCTTTAAGATAGCTAAGCTGATGATTTACATAACCATATTTCAACCATGTAGCTAAGCCATCAATAAAAAATGTATCGTCAAAATTTTCTGACCATAAGCGTGAATAATTTTTACCTAAACTGGTTAACGTCCCCGCTAAACACAACATGCCAACTAGCCCCGGCCATGTACCATCAAAATTAGCCAGCAACAGAATTGGCCCGCGATGATGCGCTAATGAAGAGGCAATATGGTGTGAGTATTGCCATGCGGTTAATAGCACAATAACGGGTGCATCAGGATCGATAGCCGCAAACATATCGCAACCTTCACGCTGACTACTGATAAAACCATGGCCTCGTGCTTCATCAATTTTATGTGCACGTTTCATGGTGTAACCTTGTGCTTTTAATGCAGCGGCTAGCTTATCTTCAAATTTTTTCTGCACAGGCCAGCATGTTACGTTTGCAGGCTCACGTAAGTCTGCATTAGTAACCATCAGGATCTCATTAGCTTCTGCACTGATAACGTCCGGTAATTTTGGTAGATTTAAGTTCAACATAAGATATCCCTGGTAAGGTAAACTCGATTCATAATCGGAAAAATTTATGGTCAGCAATCTGCCATCATGTCGTTATAGCGCTGCTGATCTTGATACATCTGTAAATAAACTTGGTATTTCGCTTGATGGAAAGCAAAGGTGTCACTATCAGGTGTAATAACGCCGCCTTCTCGTACCATGGTATTTGCTGCTTGAGAAAAGTTATTAAAGGCTTTACATGCCACGGCGCCTAATAAAGCAGCGCCTAGATTCACCGCATCTTCTTCTTGCGCTAAATGGATCTCACGACCTGTTGCATTGGCATATTCACGTAACCACAGTGGATTTTTGGTCGCTCCCCCACACATAACAAGGCGATTAATTTGGTGCCCTGCATCTTCAAGGGTGTCAATAATATGGCGAGTGCCATAGGCAATAGACTGCAGTGTCGCAAGATAATAACGAGCCAAGGCAACCCGACCACTTTCAAGGGTTAATCCACTGACCATTCCTTTGGCGGCAGGATTAGCGCGTGGAGAGCGATTGCCATGATGGTCAGCTAAAACATGAAATTGTGCTGTTGGATAAGGTTCATTTTCTTCCAATTCAGCGACGGCTTGGTTTAATAAGGTATAGTAACTAACACCTTTTTCTTTCGCTTCTTGTTCTAAGTCAGCCCATGACTCATGACGGCGGATAGACCATTCAACGAGCGCACCGGCAGCACTTTGCCCCCCTTCGTTTAGCCATAACTCTGGTAACATTGCGCCAAAGTAAGGCCCCCACACCCCGGGCACCATAATCGGGTATTGGCTGACAATCATATGGCAGTTAGATGTACCACTGATAATGGCCAAACTTCCCTCAGGTTGTGATGCGGTTAACGCCAACCCACCCGCATGAGCATCAATAATGCCACTAGCAACTATGACGCCAGTATGTAATCCAAAAGCCTCAGCCACAGAGGTCGTTAAACATCCGGCCGATTCACCTAAAGCCAAAATGGTTTGTGGTACTTTTTCTAATAATTCATCCAAACCTACATCAGCTAACAAGCTTTCACTAAAATGCCCTTGGTGTGCCAAATAGTTCCATTTACACGTTAATGTACAGATACTGGCAACATCAGCAGTGGTTGCTTTCCACACTAAAAAATCAGCTAAGTCAAAGAATCGCCAGACATGTTTATAACGCTCCGGATAGTGATTTTTTAACCATAGAATTTTAGGCAATTCCATTTCAATGCTCACTTCGCCCCCGACATACCGCAAAACGGGATCGTTAGTCAGATTAATGGTCACTGTTTCTTGTACTGCCCGGTGATCCATCCACATAATAATATCCTGCTCAGGTTTATTACTGGGTGAAACCGAAAGTGCTTGCCCTTCTTTACCAACGGCCACTAAAGAGCAGGTGGCATCAAAACCAATAGACTTCACATGGAGAGGATCGATGGCTGATAATTTCACCGACTCTTTTACAGTGGTGCATACTTGTTGCCAAATATCAGCGGAAGATTGCTCGACAAAATCCGTTTTCGGGCGAAATTGTGCAATTGGACGCACTGAAAAGCCCAGACGCTTTCCAAAGCTATCAAATACTGCTGCACGGACACTGGCTGAGCCAACATCAACGCCAATAAAATATTGTTGTTCCATGCGAACCCTCATCATTTGCTAACGCTATGCTAATTTTTGCTACTTCGAGTTAGCAAGTTAATTCGAGCATGGAGAAAAAACAATCACAATAGGATTGGTTTGTGATGCAGATCTACATCAATAATTTAATACATTGATTTAGAAAGAAATTTATTTATTTCACTTTGTTCACCATTTTAATAGCGAACTGAAACGATTATGTTCGTTATAAAACAAACGAACATTTAACTATCAATGAGAGTAAAAACCGTGGTTAACATATTAATATCACTATCAATATAGGATGTTATTAAAATATACCTAACTAATAGTAAAATTTATTTTTAAAAAGAGTAATATGTTAAAAATAACCATTTTTCTATTTTTATCATATTCAATCATTTTATTTTTAATAGACTAATCTTTAGTTATATATTCACTTTTGGAGTATTAAATTATGTTGAAAAATATTGCTATCAGTCTTTCTTTACTTCTTATCACTTCTTCGGCTTTTTCAGCCACACTGGCAGAAAGAGAATTACAACAGAAATTTGAAGAAAATATTCAATCTCGTGTTGTTGACTTAAATAAAAGCTGTGATGCTAATATAAAAGTTGCGTTTGATTGGTCGGCATTTACTGTTGAGGATCTAAAAACAACAGGTATTGATGGTTATTGCAGTGAAGGGTTAAAAGGTGTCATTAATACCTGTGAAAGCTAGAAAATAGCACAAGAAACCGTAAAAGAGAAAATACAGAATATTACCTGCTCTAAAGCGTCACCTCGTAGTATTGAACTTAAAGATGGGACACTGAATTTTGGTATTGATTTTAATGCTGCAAATGATGCCAACGCTATTCAAACGCATTTAATGAATAATCTCTAAATAGAGTAAATACAGCAAGCAATGATGCGATAATACATTATTGCTTGTTGATTAAATAACAGATTGAATTAATTTTTTAGCATAAGGATGAGTAACAGTACTTAATTTATTTATCTCGCATAATTCAATTTGTTGACCTTGTAAAATAAACATGACTTTATCGCAAAAATAAGTCACTGTTTGAATATCATGACTAATAAAAAGATAGGATAATTGGAGTTCCTCTTTTAATAATTTTAATAAATCCAATATTTCAACTTGTGTAGGTATATCGAGAGAGCTTATTGCCTCATCTAAAATAATTAGTTGTGGGTAAGATGCTAACGCACGACATAAGCAAACTCGTTGAGCTTGCCCACCAGACAATTCAAAAATATAACGCTGATAACAACTTTTAGGTAATTGCACCTTCTCTAAAAAAGAAAAAATAATTGTTTCTAACTCGTTATGACGGAGAGTCGGATTAATCAGTTTAATAGGTTCAGCAATCATTTCACCCACTGTAAAAGTCGGATTGACTGAAGCGATATGATCCTGAAACACAATACTTATTACACCTTGTCGATAACATCGTTTCGTCACTGGCTTATCATTTAAATAAATAGCCCCTTGATCAGGTAATTCTAAGCCACTGATTAACCGTGCAAGGGTACTTTTTCCACTGCCACTTTCTCCAACTAACCCGAAAGCTTCACCCTTTTGTATATTAAAAGAGAGCGCATCGAGAATAGTCACTTTTTCTTTAAAAAAGCGCGCCCCTTTTTGATAATAATATTTACTGACGTTGTCTACTCGTAATAGCATTCGATCCTCTTGTTGTTTATCGCCGTTTCATGCTGATCACCGAGCATAAAGCACCTGTGCAAAACGTTGGGAAAGCTTAGCTCTAGCCTCAATTAAATAACGGGTATAGGCTTGCTTAGGTGTATCTAATACGCTGTTTTTGTCACCAAACTCGATTAATTTTCCCTCTTTCATCACTAAAATATCATCAGCAATCTGACTGACTAATCCTAGATCATGGGAGATAAAAATTAAGGTGGTGTTTTTAGATATCGTGATACGTTGCAATAGCTGTAATATTTCTCTGCGCAAGGGAGCGTCTAATGCGGTAGTAGGTTCATCAGCAATTAATAACCTTGGTGATAACGCCAAAGCCATGGCAATCATCACACGTTGTAATTGCCCCCCACTTAATTGGTGAGGAAATGCCTGCATAATCATTAAAGATTGATGCTCAAACACCTCATCCAATGCTTGTTTAGTGGCATTGAATGCTTGTAATTTAGTATAAGAAAAATGGTAAATTAAAGTTTGGCTAACTTGCTTGCCTATTTTTATCAACGGATCAAAAGCACTCATGCCGTTTTGCACAATCATACCTAGCGATGTCCCTAATAGGGCACGCCGTTGTTGCTCTGAATATAAATGAAGGGGCTTTTCATCAAAAAAAATTTCTCCCGATAGTGCAAGTGTACTTGGAAGTAAGCCAATAATGGCTTTACTGATTAAGCTTTTACCACTACCACTCTCACCGACAATAGCTAACGTTCGCCCCTGTTTAAGGCTAAAGGAGAGATTATCTACCCGCTTTTTTTCGCTGTGAGGATCATAGATTGAGACTTGATTAAGCGTCAGTAAATTGTTCATATTTATCCCCGACTGATTGACGATTATCGGGGTCGAACACATCGCGTAAAAAATCGCCCCAAAAGTTAAATGCCGTAACAACAACCGTAATCGCTATCCCCGCAGGTAGCATTTGTTCGGGATGTAATACCATGACATTTTTTGCTTCACTCAGCATATTACCCCATTCTGGGGTGGGTGGCTGTACCCCTAACCCCAGAAATGAAAGAGCAGAGATCATTAAAATAACACTACCAATATCACTTGAGGCTAAAACGATAGTTTCAGCTAATGTCACGGGTAATAAATGGCGTCGTAAAATATGTGTTGGTGGTGCGCCAATCACTTGAGCATAAGCAATATAGTGACGATGTGAATATTGTCGAACAATGCCTCGTATCATTCTGGCGTACCAAGCCCATTTAACCAAGATCACCGCAATCAAGATGTTACCTATTCCAGGCCCCATTATGCCCACTAAGGCTAAGATCATAATTTCCGCAGGAAATGACAATACCACATCACATAAACGCATAATCACTGTATCCGTTTTACCGTGAAAATAGCCCGCCAACATCCCCATTAGCCAACCGATCAGCAGTGTTATACCCATCGCATATATGGCATAAAAAACGGTGGTTCGAATACCAAAGAGTAAACGTGAAAACACACAACGCCCTAAATTATCTGTACCCAGTGGATAGTGAAAGCTGATTGGCTGAAATTTTAAGCGTATCGATGTTAAAGTGGGATCATGAGGTGCAAACCAAGGTGCGCCTATTCCGGCGATGGTAATCATCACTATCACCAATAAACAGAGTTGTGCACTTTTATCTTGCGCAAGTCGTTGCCAGAATAACCGCCACATTGTTACCGCCTTAGACGAGGATCGACTTTCATCTGAATGATATCTATCAGAAAATTAAAAAAGAGAAATAACAATGACATCATTAAAATATAAGCTTGTATCATCGGATAATCGCGTCCAAATATGGCACTAATACACAGTCGCCCCACCCCAGGCCATGCAAAAATATTCTCGATCACGACCGTGCCCGCGATAAGTTTCGGAATACTCATTCCTAGCGCCGTCAGCGCAGAAGCGAGTGAATTACGTAATATATGGCGACGCAAAATCAGCTTATCAGGTAATCCTCTTGTTCGGGCATAAAATACATAAGGCTGATGCCATTGATTAAGCATTGCGCCCCGTAACAAACGTAAATAAGTGCCGATATAACCTAAAGAGAGTGCAAATGCCGGTAAAATGACCGATTGTGGTGTCAACATACCACTGACAGGTAACCAATCTAAATGAACCGCCACCGCCCAAATTAACAACAACCCTAACCAATAATTAGGAATTGCGGTTAACACAAAAACAATCAGCCGAATACTTTTGTCTATCAAGCTATGTGGTTTTGCCACACACCATAAGGCTAAAGGTAACGCGATAATAAGCGTAAATAATAATGCGGTAGCCGCTAACCAAAGCGTGGGGGGGAGAGCAGTTAACATCTCTTGTATCACCGGTTTTCGGGTCAAAAAAGAGGTGCCAAAATCCAGTTGAAATCCCGCTAAAAGCCATAAAAAGTAGCGTGTGAAAAAAGGCTTATCTAAACCAAGCTCACGGCGCATACCTTCAATCGCTTCGGGCGTCGGTACAATTTCGTTAACACGCAAAGCCACTTCTGCCGGATCAGACGGTGCTAAATTCAGCAAAACAAAGGCAATAAACGAAATAATCAACACTAGTGGCAATATCGCCAATAGGCGCCAACATAGATAACGTAACATCTGCTTTAACCAATATGGCACCGGATCAGTGCCATATTGAAGTAACCTCTTAAATTAATCGGTTATTCGGCTTTAAAACGCATCTTTTCAAAAGGTATTTCATATTGAGATGGATTAAAACCAACGTTTTCCAATTCACTACGGTAAATCGCTTTAGTACGCGAATAGGTTAATGGTATATAGACGGCTTGCTCCGCTAATGAGGTAAATAAGCGTTGATATAATGTCTGACGGCGATGTTCATCTGGCGTAATCAACAACTCGCCAATCATCGCATCTAATTGTGCTTTATTGGCTAACCCTTTCTGTCCCTGGTAATCAGCATGAGCTGGAATTCTAAAGGATGAGACAAAAGAGGCGGGATCGTAAGGTGTTCCCCACGAAAGAGAATACTGTAAATCGAAATCACCACTTTTCTGTCTATCTAAAAAGGCCTGTTTCTCTTCCCCTAATACCGTCAGTGCAACGCCAATTTTCTTAAAATCATCTTGCAATAGTTCGGCTATCTCTTTTTCAACCGCATTATTCACATTATAAGAGAGCAATAACTGCAACGGTTTTCCCTGTTTTTCACGCACTGTTTTACCCGCAGGTAATAGCCAGCCTTCCTCTTCTAATAACGAGGCAGCTTTTTCCGGTTGATAAATATAAGTTGGTGAATCAAAATCGCAATAAGGTACACTTCTTGCCATTAATGTATCAGCGACTTTTTCACTTCCCGCTAAAATACCTTGAGCAATCCCTTCTTTATCAACGGCATACTCTAATGCTTGGCGTACTTTTTGGCTTGAAGTAATAGGGCGACTACTGTTGAGCACAATAGCACGAGAAGCAATAGGTGCACTCATTTGTGTTTTAAATTTATCAGATGCCATTAATGCGTCAAAAGAGTCCATATCTAACATGTCGCCATCTGCACCAAAAATTAGCTGAATATCTCCTTTTTGTAAGGATAATAGCATTGTCTGTCTATCGGGGATCACTCGCCACATCACCCCAGTTAATGCTGGTTTTTGCCCCCAATAATGAGGGTTAACCTTAAATTCAGCATATTGATCTTTCTTATGTTCCGTGAGCACCCAAGGCCCCGTACCAATATAATGACTCACCCCTGTTTTAGTTTTACCGTTAATAAATGATTTAGGTGAAATAAAACGAAATGGGCGAGTTAAGCCAAGTTCAGTTAAGGTTGGATAATAGGGATTTTTTAAATTTAGCTTAACAGTATACTGATCGATAACCTCGACACTGTCGATTTGACGTACCAATTCTAGCCATGCATGACGCTGATAATTATCTAATACAGCCTCAATATTAAGTTTTACCGCTTGCGCATTAAAAGGTTCGCCATCACTAAATGTAACGTCTTGGCGCAAGAAAAAGGTATAACTTTTACCATCCGGAGAAATTTCCCAGCGTTGTGCTAAATAAGGTGCAACACCCTTATCGGTATTTAAAACCAAGGGTTCAAATACCATGTTTTGTGCAGCCATTTCACCGGAATAAAGATGGGGGTTAATATCACGGATATCTTTTGTACTGGCATAATCCAATATATTATTACTTTGATTGGCAAAAGCAGGAAATACGCACGCCAATGTTAATAATAGTGTAGGAATAACTGTAAATAGAGGTTTCACATTATTTTCCTTTTATCATTCTCATCGATTATTTTTCTGAGCATGGATCATAAACATAGGGGTTGAGCCGTAATTAATTTTTTCTTCTTCATCCCAAACGTGATCACCAATACGAATATCCACGCTATAACGAATAAAACCGATATCTAGTAGTGTATTAATATCCCACTGTGGACGCTTAACTTGGCTTAATGGTAATTGGCGAGCAATTCTTTCCATCTCTTTTGTATCGGTATTAACATAGTGATCAGCAACTTGCTTTTGCGCCGCTCGCTCTCTATCAGCAAGAAAACCTTGCCAATATTCATCATCAAACAGATGTAAATACCAATTGGCATCAAAATTAATTAAGCTTCCCCCAGGTTTTAATACGCGAAACCACTCTTGATAAGCCTCACAGGGTGATTTTAAATTCCATGTCACATTACGGCTGACGACCAAATCAAATTGTTCATCGCCAAAGGGAAGATCTTGCACATCACCACAAACAAAGTTAATAGAAACATTATGCTGGCTGGCGTTATTTTTAGCCTCAAGCAACATCCCAGACGTGGCGTCAATTGCAGTGACTTGGTGGCCAGACAACGCTAATAAAATAGCAAAGAATCCCGGCCCCGTACCGATATCAAGAACATTTAATGTCTCCCCTTCTTTGACATGGCTTAACAATAATTGACGCCATTTTTGCTGTTTTTCACTTAATAACTCTTGCTGGTTGGCAGCACTATAGCTTTCAGCGCGGATATTCCAGTAACGGGTCACATCATGAAGTAATTGGTTATTATCGATTTTATTTGTCATCAAAAACCTGCTGTTGTATCAACATAAGAGAGGTAAAAATTCCCTAAACGAGAAAAAGAAGGGGATTGTGTGTCTTCGTCAGCCACCTTACCTTTTAGTTTCGAGATCCTCCATGTGCTATATCAATGATTTTTAGCTCTCCAAAGGCAAGCTGGCTTTCGTTGACTCACATCGATTTTTACCGAAACGCGTTATCGTAAGGTGTAAAATGGATACCAAGCAAACAGAATTTAGGCTAATACTGACGATAGAGAAGATCTAGAAACAATTTGCGCAGATAGCTTAATAACCGCTATTACGTCGCCCAAATAGTGTTCTTATTAAGGATAAAAAATAGCGGCCTTGATTTCTTCTTGCACACAAAAGCGCTATAGTGATTAGATAGTCATGTTGATTGATAATTTTCTTTTCGCTATCAATAAAGGCACTCTCATATGGATCTCATTTCACGATTAACAACCAATACCACTCGTGCTGATTTTGCCTTAGCTCATCAACAGCAATTAATACAGTTACTGATACAACACTTTCCTGCTAAATATCACACCTTGTTTGCAACCCCGCAAAAAACCGCAGAAGATACTATTGAATGGTATGGTGAATTATCCGGTCAGCCAGTGGCATTAAATGCATTGTCAGAGCAACAACGCCAAGAGATAAGAGATGCTCTCGATGATGATTTAAAAAATCTTAAAGAGCAAACGGCATTACTTGCTTCACAGCAACGCATTACCGATGAAGAGCGCCATCTGCTTGATACCGCCTCAACCCTACCCGATGCAGAGAGCATCTATATCATTAATGGAAAACCCATTATTACTTGGTGGCCTCGTACCACACCTTTAGCGCCGACTGTTGCACAAGTCACTGCTGGCTCTAGTGCAGCGGCTGCCGGAGCGGCGCTTGCAAAAATATCACCAAAAACTCGCCACCGTTGGTTACGTTGGTTACTGGTATTATTATTGGTTTTAATTGCCTTAGTCTCATGGTTAAGAGGATGTTTTGATATCAATACAACGCCTTCTATCAATAATACTTCAGCGACCGCTGTCGCAACTCACTCTACCTCAACGATGACAGCTACAACTAATACGACTAATAAGCAAGATAACCTAACAACAAATAAATAACTTAGGTATTAAATAAAATAAAAAATAGCGTTTTATATTGATATAAACGCTATTTATTTATAAAAACAAACACGCCAATAAATTATTATTTTTATATAAAAAAACCTATTTTATCTCATTTATCTTTTTTTATTCCAATTTAAACAATTGTCATTACTATAATTCACCATTCTAAATAGTAAGCAAATGGGATATTAAAAATGAAAAAACAACTATTATCAGCATTATTTATCAGTGGAATATTTTCTATTTCTACCGTTCAAGCACATGAAAATACCTCATTAGATAAAACAACAATTTCTGCAGGTTATGCACAAATAAAAATTGCCGGCCAATCAGGCATTATGCGCGGTGGTAATCTCTCTATACGTCAAGAATTCAATCAACAGCTAGGTATTATGGCAATTGCTACCTATGCGCAAAATGAATATGATTTAAATAAGCCTTTAAAACAATTAATAAAAGATGTTGATGCCCGCTATTATTCAGTGATGGCGGGGCCAACCTTGCGCCTCAATGACTATATTAGTGTATATGGTGTGGCAGGTATGGCTCAAATCGAATTTAAAGGTTTAGATACTAGACAAGTACCTGAAAGTATAATCAAGAAAAATGCTTTTAGCTGGGGAGCCGGTGTTACCATTAACCCTATCGATATGCTTTCTGTTTCCGTTGGCTATGAAAACAGCCGTTATAAAATGAATAAATTAAGTGATAATAAATTAATTATTGATGGCTTTATTGCAAATATTGGTTATAGCTTCTAATTATTGATTTAATTAAATTATAAAAAAAGCCTCTGTCATTATCAATAACAGAGGCAAATTATTTCACAGACACACTCTGGGATATTTTTAAAATACGAGATAATATTATTAAATTAAATCTTGATAAGTACCTAATTGATATCCACGCTCAGCAATCGCTTGTTTTAACGATGATTGCGTCAACACCTCTAATTCCGTTAAACGTTGGAAACAGTAACCACTCGCACGTAAAGGATTATCAATAAAAGCAGGATGTGTCATCACTTCAAGTGATTGTTCACCACGTGCTTTAGCGTCATCCAGTGTCTTTAAAAATAAGGCTTGGCTGATTTCATCACCATAGAATTGACTATCAAAACCATCACTACTAATAACCCCTTGAGTATTAAGACTTTCTTTTTGTGCCAACAGTCTATCAACACGTATCGGTAATGCTTTTTGTTGTGCAAACTCTGCCACGATGGGGAAAATTTGTTTAAACATATGCACGTGATGATGGCTGTCTATATGGTCGGGGGGACAACCAAACAACTCAACAAAGCGCTGATATTGTGCATTAAGCTCCACTCGTATCTCATCTAAAGGTAACTGCTCTTGCTCTGCCATTTGCCATAGCCATTTACCTAACACCCCATTACGCGTTAAAGAAGGGATAGGAGACAGCGGCTGTCCCATAGTCAATGTAAAATGAAGCCCGACACCAAGATGAGGTAGCTCCTTGCATAATTGTGCAGCATGCTCAATACCTTCAGCATTCACCAACGCTGTCGTTGATGTCACTATGCCATGACGATGACATTCAACAATGCCATAATTTTGCCCTCTACTCAGCCCAAAATCATCGGCATTGACAATTAACAAATGTGCCATTCTGTCTCCTTTTTATGATTTATTGAGTCTAAATCACTTAGTTTGATGCTGCTAATTGGGCAATCGCATGAGCAAAATTAGGTAAGTGCGCTTTGTGTGCTAATAACATCTCACGAGTCAGTACTTCAGCATCTTTATCGGAAAGTACCAGCGGCGTTAAATTCATCGCAAGTAATGCATCATTAAACTCACCACTAATAGCCGCTTGACTGGCTGCGATCTCAAACCCTTTGATAGTATGAATAAGCCCCAGCACTTTTTCATCAAAATGGGTTAAACGTGGATGTGGTTTGGCTCCGTCTTTACCTAAAATAGCCGTCACTTCAATTGCCCAGTCTGCAGGGATATTATCAATATGACCATGATGAGGAATATTGACGTAATGTTCCGCCTGTTTATCGTTATAAATCGCATTAATCACTTCACAAGCAGCATCAGAATAATAAGCCCCTCCACGTAATTCCAACTCTTTAGGTTTAATATTTAAATGCGGATCTTTATACAATTCAAACAGTTGTTTTTCGACTTGCTGAACAACCTTAGCCCTAGCACCACCTTTATAGTATTCCCCCATTTCAATGGCTAACATCTCTTTTTGTTTAAAGTAGTAAAGTAAATAAGAGCATGGCAACAGATTAAGAGAACGAATTAGCCCCTCACTAAAAGGTAAATCAAAAATATTTTTCACCGAGCCTGCGGTTAACGTCCCCGAAGCAACTCCTTCTAATAATTCAGGGAAACGGGATTGACCGTTAACAATTACATCTTTAATAAACACCATATGATTTAAGCCAAACAGATCAATAGAAAGCGTATCTTGCTCCGTTAGCTTAAGCACATCAGTAATAAACATTTTCATACCGATAGGAATATTACAAACACCAATAAATTTCTTAAAATTGGTATGGCGATAAACCGCTTCCGTCACCATACCTGCAGGGTTAGTAAAGTTTATGATCCACGCATTAGGGCAAATTTCTTCAACATCTTTAATAATGTCAAAAATAACCGGAATAGTACGTAATCCTTTAAATAGCCCACCGGCACCATTGGTCTCTTGGCCTAAATAACCATGGCTTAACGGAATGGCTTCATCCAATTCTCTTGCTTTTAATTGACCAACTCGCAACTGTGTTGTGACGAAATCAGCCTCTTTTAATGCCTCACGACGATCAAGTGTTTTATAAATGGTTAAAGGGATACCCGCTTTTTTTATCATACGCTGGCAAAGCGCAAAAATAATATCCAGTTTTTCTTTGCCTTCTTCAACATCAACCAACCATAATTCCGTGATCGGCAATTCATGATAACGTTTAATAAATCCTTCTAATAATTCAGGTGTATAACTACTTCCTCCACCAATGGTGACCACTTTTAACTTATGACTCATAAAATACTCCCATACAGCACAATCATGCTGTTATTTGTCTATTAATGGCAAAATTAAGGCGTAAAAATCCCTAAAGAAAATAACGTTATTTTCTTCTTTCTCTCTCTATTTAATAAAAATCAATTGATATTATTGATTGCTTTTTACGCTTAATTATAAATTAGTTAGTCTCTTTAATACTGTATAAATTCTTTCTATAACTATTTGGTGTGAGCGATGTTATCTTCTTAAAAGTCTTAATAAATAAGCTCGGGCTACTATAACCTGCATCAAAAGCAATATCGGTAACGGAGTAATTCGTAATTTCTAATTGTTTTTTAGCAAAATTAATTCGAATATCATGAATAATTTGCATCGGCGTTTTATCATAATAACGGCGAGTTGCTCGAGTTAAATACTCTTGCGATTTTCCTGATAATTGCACCATATTTGCTAATGCATTCTCCCCAAATCGGCTTTTATCATGCATTCCATCAATGGCGTCTTTTAGCCATAAGGGAATATCATCTTCAATACCATCATCTCTATAATGTCGTAATCTATTCACCACATTAAAGGTGACAATTTCAATAAATTCATTAAATTCTGTATGTCTGAAATTTAATGAGCTAATCACGGATTCAATATAAGAAAGAAACTCATTTTTTAATGCATAAACTTGAGAAGCAACAAAATAAGCGGGCAATAAAGGAAGATAATGTTTATCAAAAAAAGCTTTGCTTATTCCCACATTTAAAATACGAGTTACACCAAAGTCATAAAAACTTTGATGATGCGAGCCAATAGGAATAAAGACAAAATCACCACGCTCTAATAACACCTTTTTACCGTTAATTTCTTGATAATAGCGCCCTGTTAAAACAATAGTAAATTCATAATAATCATGCTGATGCAACCCACTGACGCTTTCTGTTTTGTTATAAATAAACACATGAAAATTCTTACCATTAAATAATTGGTTTTCATATACCATGCGTATTTCAGCTTGCGCTTTTAATGAGTGCATCATCATTCGCCTTACTTTATTTTTTCATGTAACTCGATAAGCTCTGTGACAAGCTCTCTGGCTAACATAGATGTCATTAAATGATCTTGAGCATGCACCAGTACCAAGCTCACTTTCGTTTTACCCAATCCTTGATCATCACCAATTAAGCGGGTCTGTATTTTATGAGCTTCATTTAATGCTGCTCGAGATTGTTCCATCATTTTCTTGGCTTGTGCAAAATCACCTTGCTTCGCTTTTTTTAACGCTGCATAAGCGATACTTCGTGCTTGCCCTGAATTAATAATTAACCCCATGATAATTTCTTCAAATTCATCATCTGTCGCTGAGCTATCAACACAACTCTCAATATCTAACATCATTCCCCCTCTTTGGTGCTTAGCTGTGCAAAATAAGCGCTGCACAGCCATTGTCTATTCGTTAAAATTTCAATGCATTAGCAATATCTTCTTCACTTTCTTCTTTATCAATTTCGGTTTGTGCTTTATTCGAAATAATCACAAAAGGCAGATAAATCAGTGTTGCAACAGCTAAGTTAAAGAGTGCTAATAACAGTGCGGCAATACTGCCATTGGTATTAAAAAATGCCCCTAACCCTGTTGGCATCGTCCAAGGTGCAATATTTGTGACCGGCGGAATAATCCCAAGGTAATAAGCGGTTACGGTAATAGCAGCAAGGATTGGCTGAATAAGAATAAAAGGAATAAACATCACTGGATTCATAATCACAGGTAAACCAAAAATAATAGGTTCATTAATTTGGAATAGACCTGCAGGTAATGCTAACTTCGCCACTTGACGGTGATCTGCTCGACGCGATGCAATAAAGATAGCTAATATCAGACCTAACGTCGCCCCTGTTCCTCCTAAGAAGATAAACGAATCTAGCATCGGTTTTGCCCAAAGATGGAACGTTTTGCCTGCAGCAAGTGCCGCCTCAACTGAACCATACTCGGTATAAATAGAGACGTTTTCTAATGCCCAAGGTGTCATAATACCGCTATCAAGTGCCGCCAGCGCCAGTGAACCATGAATACCAAAGAACCACAGCAAAGAGGTAAAAATAACGTAAGCCCACCCAACAACTGATCCTAACGAAGCCAATGGCGTTGAAATAGAATCTAAAATGATTTGATGGAAATGTGTACCGTAATGCGCTAATCCCCAAGAGATAATTCCCATAATTGATAAAATAATAAAACCAGGAATTAAGGCAGAAAAAGAGCGCGAAACGGAGGCAGGTACACTATCGGGCAAACGGATAACCCAATTACGACGCACTATAAAGGTAAACATTTCGGCAACCACAAGGCCAATAATAATCCCTGAAATAATATTGGCACCTCCTAACCAGTTCGCCCCCACAGCATAAGCGCCACCAGCGTCATAAGGTGTTACCGTCATAAAGGCGGCGATAGAAAGTAATCCCGCCGCAATAGGGTCGACTTTTCTCTCTTCCGCCAGCGCCATACCAATAAAGAACGGCGCCATCAATGACATTATTCCCAACGTACCGTTATAGACATTACCACCTATGGCTTTTAAACCATTAAGTGTTTCAATTGTTGAGGTATCTAAACGAATACCAAGAGAGTAAAAAAAGGAGCCCTCACCAAAACTGAGAAAAACATTATTGATAAGTACAAACATTGCCCCGGCAAGTGTTAATGGCATTAAACGGATAAAACCATTTTTTATCGCATTAACATGAGGTTGCTTTCCAATTTTAACCGCAAAAGGAAGGAGTACCTTTTCAAGTGAACCAATGACCTTACTCATAGAAAAATACCCTTAAAATGCCGCTAATTGCTCGGCTAGCTGAAAAATTCACTCTTTGACTGGAATAAATAAAAATAACAATAAAAAAATTAATTAGTTGTTGCTGATGCTTTCTTAATGGCAGCTACTGCTGCTTTTAATACACCTAATCCATCCACTTTCCCATATAACAATGAATCAATGACTTCGACAGGTTTATTGGGTAATAATTTTTGAATATCAGCGAGCATCCAACCAATTTGTGGCCCCAATAAAACGACATCCGCTTCTTGGCCTTTTTGCTCTGCTAATGTTTCTGGAAAAGCTTCAATAATAACGGGTACATCATATTTTTCTGCTTGTGCACGCATTTTTGTCACTAACAGAGATGTTGACATGCCAGCAGAACAAAATAGATAAATATATTTCTTTTGCATAAAACCCTCTCAAATTGGCCACACTCTGCCCTAGAGATAATGCTACTTTCTCATGTGCATTGATTAAGATGTCAGTACAGAATTAAAGTAAAATTTAGCAATTAAGATTGTTTCTGATTGAATAAAGTATACGCAATGATACTCACTAACGATATTTTTTACTGACTCATAATTGTCTCTGATTGACCTAGCGTATTGACCCTCTTCACAAATTAAGCAAAAAATCTTTAGCATTGTTTCGCGTTACAAAATTTGTCCATTCTTCTCTTCACATGATCTGATGCAAAGATTCAGCACAATAATATAAGTTAATCCTTTATTATTGTGAGAATGTGAATTAGTATCATTACTCTTTAGTTTTTTGGTATAATCATTGTTTCCTTTGTGAAGCTCATTATTAGGTCACAGCTAGTAAACTGTGCTATTTCATATCGCAACAATATGGGAAAGAGAATGTTTAAAAAATCATTAAGCCCACTGTTCTTATTGCTGTCTTCTCTGGTTATCGCAGGTTGTGATAACGCACAAGATACCTCAACAACGCAATCCACAGAGAAACAAACTCTCACTATCGAACATGCTCAAGGCACCACTGAGATCCCTGCTCACCCACAAAAAGTGGTTGTGATGAACATGGAAACACTTGATATTGTTGATGCTCTTGGCGTACCTGTTGTTGGCCTACCACAAACAAACGTCCACCTACCTAAATTTCTAGAGAAATACACCAACGAAAATGAGTACATCAACGAAGGTGGCCTGTTTGAACCAAACTACGAAAAACTCAGTACTACTGCCCCTGATCTGATTTTAACGGGTAGTCGTGCTCGCGATGCATATGCCAAATTAAGTGAAATCGCACCATCCATTTCTATGGATATCGACAGCACACGCTTTATTGACAGTCTCACTGAGCGTACAACGACTTTAGGTCAAATTTTTGGTAAAGAAGAACAAGCTAAAAAATTATTAGCTGACTTCAATAGCAAAATTGATACGGTAAAAGCAAAAACCCCAGATGCGGGTAAAGCAATGGTCGTATTAGTCAGTGGCGGTAAAATTTCCGCTTATGGCCCAGGCTCTCGCTTTGGTTTTATCTACGATGTATTGGGCTTTGAACCTGCATATACTTTCGATAGCCCAGGCTCTCACGGTAATATTGTTAACTCAGAACTACTGCTAAAACTTAATCCAGACTGGATGTTTGTCATTGACCGTGATGCAGCAATTGGTCGTGAAGATTCACAACCTGCAAAACAAGTGCTTGATAATGCCCTAGTTAGAAAGGTTAATGCATGGAATAAAGACCAAATTATCTATCTTGATGCCAGCTCGATTTATATCTCAGGTGGGATACAAACTTACTCTCGCTTAATGGATACAATTAATCAGGCGTTGGATCAAAAAAAATAAAGTAACTGAATGAAAACGTTCCATTTATCATTGGGGATAGGACTTATCGCTATCCTCTCAATGATCAGTCTATTTATCGGCGCAGGAGATATCACTCCTGCTTCGCTTTTTACTGATCCCGATATGCGCGATATCTTCTTTATTAGTCGCGTACCAAGAACCCTGTCATTATTACTTGCTGGGGGCGCAATTAGTGTTGCTGGTTTAATCATGCAACTGCTCACGCAAAACCGCTTTGTTGAGCCTTCTCTTGCAGGTACAACACAATCAGCCAGTCTCGGTTTATTAGTCGTGATGTTGCTTTTCCCCGCGGCAGGCATTTTCACCAAAATGATGGTAGCCACTGTTTTTGCACTTTTAGGCACTGTGTTATTTATGTTGTTGCTACAGAGAATTGCCTTAAAGACCGCATTAATCGTGCCACTTGTCGGTATTATGCTAAGTGCAGTGATAGGTGCTCTAACCATCTTTCTTGCCGTCTATTTTGATTTACTACAATCACTAGATGCGTGGACTAGCGGAGACTTCTCCAGTGTCTTACAAGGTCGTTATGAGCTGCTATGGCTTGTCGGTGCCCTTGCATTAATGGCGTGTTGGGTCGCGGATAGCTTTACCGTGGCAGGTATGGGACGTGAATTTTCCATCAACGTTGGACTTAACTATCGTAAAGTGATGATTATCGGTTTATCTATTATCGCTTTAATTAGTGGTGTGGTGGTGTCTGTTGTTGGTGCTCTACCTTTCCTTGGTTTGATCGTGCCAAATTTAGTTAGCCTAGTGATGGGAGATAATATTCGCAAAACCATCCCGTGGGTATGCTTAAGCGGTGGAGCCATTGTTTTACTCTGTGATGTGATTGGTCGCCTGATCCGTTATCCATTTGAGATCCCCGCAAGTGTCATTTTAGGGGCGGTAGGTGCTGTGATCTTCCTTTTCTTACTACTGAAGCAGCAACGTTATGCAAAAAGTTAATTCATCCATGATTAGCAAATATACTGGCGCTGTTCAACCTAAGAAAGTGCGCCTCTCACCTATGGCGCGTATTTGGCTCTTACTTGGCGTCTCATTATTAGCCATTGCGCTGTTTATGACGATCAACCTAAACGGTAATATCTCTTATATTCTGACACACCGCGCTTATATTATTCTGACGATGATCATCGTCGCCTTTGCGGCAGGCGTTTCTACTATACTGTTTCAGACTATCGCCAATAACCGCATTCTTACTCCTTCATTAATGGGCTTAGAAGCTCTGTTTGTATTGCTAC
This sequence comes from Proteus mirabilis ATCC 29906, assembly GCF_000160755.1. Lineage (GTDB taxonomy): Bacteria > Pseudomonadota > Gammaproteobacteria > Enterobacterales > Enterobacteriaceae > Proteus > Proteus mirabilis. The sequence goes on along the minus strand of NZ_GG668583.1, from coordinate 87,382 downwards.
AAACGCTCTTTATCTTTTTTGAAGGGGATATGCCCGCCTCTTGGATGGCCAATCTGACGAAGTTCTTTTTAGAGTCGGCCTTATTAGTGTTATTTTCGGTGGTTCTATATCGTTGGCTATTTAGTTCAGTGCGCTTTAATATCAATTTAGTCCTTATGATTGGTATTATTTTAGGCACCCTATTTCGTAGCAGTGCAACGCTATTACAACGCCTCATGGACCCAAATGAGTTTTCTGTCTTACAAAGCCGTATGTTTGCGACATTTACTCGAGCCACTCCTGATCTTATCTTATGTGCATTAGCCATTATTGTCGTCGTCGGCGTATTACTTTGGCGTATGCGTTATAGTTTTGATGTGATGGCCTTAGGCCAGGCGAATGCGATTAATCTTGGTATTAATTATCGTAAGCAAACGACTTATATTCTATTACTTATTTCTGTTCTGGTTGCGGTATCAACAGCATTAGTAGGGCCGTTGACATTTTTAGGCTTAATTGTTGCTAATCTGGCTTATCATATTAGTGGTAGCAGTCAGCACCGCTTTTTAATGCCTGTGGCATTCTTATTAGGCACTATCGCACTGATTGGCGGACAATTGATTTTAGAGTATGGCTTAAAAATGACAGGTACTCTCTCTGTTGTGATTGAGTTTATTGGTGGTATGTTCTTTATTTATTTGGTATTAAGAAGACTTTAATATGATTGAAATCAGTAAGATATCAAAACGTTATCAAGACACAACGGTGCTCGATAATATTACAACAACCATTCAACGTGGCGGTATTACTTCAATCATCGGACCCAATGGTGCGGGTAAATCTACCTTACTTTCTGTAATAGGCCGTCTACTGATGCCAGAAAGCGGTATGGTCAGTGTAAATGGCATGGATGTTGCGGCTACAGAGAGTGATGTATTAGCCAAAAACCTTTCCATACTACGCCAAGAAAATCAGTTTGTGAGTCGCTTAACTGTTGAAGAGTTAGTCGGTTTTGGTCGCTACCCTTATAGTAAAGGACGCTTAACGCTAGAAGATAAGAAAGTGATTGATGAATCACTCGATTTTCTTAATTTGACTGAATTTCGTCACCGTTATCTTGATGAATTATCCGGAGGGCAACGCCAGCGTACTTATGTCGCAATGGTATTATGTCAAGATACTGAATACGTGATGCTTGATGAACCGCTTAACAATCTTGATATGAAACACGCGGTCATTATGATGAAATTACTGCGTAAAGCCGCCGATGAGCTAGGAAAAACCATTATCATCGTCATTCATGATATCAATTTCGCCTCTGTGTATTCCGACTATATTTTAGCCATGCGCAACGGGCAACTTTACTATCATGGCTCACCTAAAGAGATCATGAAATCCGATATTATCGAAGATATTTTCGATACTCCCGTCGACGTTAAAGAGTTGGATGATAAGCTTATCGCGATGTATTACTAATATTGCTATTTCACCAAAAGCCAAACAGCATATTGTTACTTTTAAACAATATGCTGTTTAATTACTTCGTAGTCACTGTAACCAGTTCAGAATCGATATCGCTAAAAATCTCTTCCCACTCATTATCATCAATATCCATTAAACCAAAATAACGTAGCAAGAAAGCCCCCTCGGTGGCTAAAAAAGCCAGTCTCGCCCGTTTTCCCTCTACTGTTGTGGTATCGACACCCGCTAATCTTTGCTGATACCACGCTTTAGTACTTTGCAAATATTCTGGCGTTTGCAGTAACGCAGCCATTAAGCTGGCTCCTTTGGCAAAAGAGAGCTTATCGTGATCATGAGTTGCATGAATATGTGCTCTAACGCGATTATTGGCTGAGTTATCATTGGCAACCACCTGATTAAATCGCGCTTCATATCCTCCTTCCCAATGTTCAAACATGGCATCAATCATCGCTTCTTTACTATTAAAGCAATATTGGACACCACCTTTAGAAATCCCCATTTTTTTGGCCACCGTATCGATAGTCAGAGCGGCAGCCCCTTGCTCCATCACGATGTCAAAAATAGCCTCAAGTAACTTTTCTCTATCAATCGTTCTTTGGCGTCCCATTTAAAAAAACCTCTTTTCAATACGACCGTATGGATTTAAAATTATTATTCCTAGCTAAATATAACACCTAAGATAACCACTGAGACTTTATATGATAAAAGATTATAAGCGTTGGATAGTCTTACTTTTAGTATCAAGTATGCTGTTTCTAATTGTTGTTGATGTTACCGTACTTTATACCGCACTACCGCGTTTAACTCATGATCTCAATGCGAGCGCCTCAGAAAAACTATGGATCATGAATGCCTATCCGCTGATTGTCGCAGGGCTGTTGCCAGCAGCAGGTATGCTTACTGATAGAATAGGTCATAAGACGTTATTTATTAGCGGATTACCCCTTTTTGCCATCGCCTCATTATGTGCGGCTTATTCCCCTAGTGCCACCAGCTTAATTATTTCTCGTGGTTTCTTGGCCATCGGTGCTGCTATGAGCATGCCTGCAACGTTGTCTATTGTGAGACAAGTATTTACTCATCCACAAGAGCGTGCCGTCGCCATCGGTATTTGGTCTGCTGTTGCTTCTGGTGGCGCGGCATTAGGGCCTTTAATTGGTGGGTTGCTATTAAACCATTTCTGGTGGGGCTCAGTCTTTTTGATCAATGTCCCTATTGTACTACTTGTGCTTCCTTTCTCGATTTGGCTAATTCCTCACTTTTCGGGACAACGGCAGCATAAAATTGATTATTTAAGCTCAATACTTATTTTGATTGGCTTAGTCAGCGCTATTTATACCTTAAAAGAGATAGGTAAGGCTTATACACAATGGAATGAAGTGATCATCGCCACCCTTATTGCCATTATTTTTCTCACACTATTTGCGCGGCGCCAACGTCGTCAAACGCATCCAATGATTGATTTTAGCCTATTTAAAAAGCGCTATTTCAGTGTCGGTGTGGCAATGTCGACTCTTTCTATGGTGATCATCGTGGGTATTGAATTTCTGCTAAGCCAACGCTTACAGTTAGTCGCCGGCTTTACACCACTGAATGCAGCTTTAGTGATTTTACCTATCCCTATCGGCTCAGTATTAGCCTCTCCTTTGGCTGGGTTTTGGCTAGCGCGTTTAGGTGCAGTGCGCTTAATTATTATCGGATTCGCCCTAACATTAATGGGTAACTTATGGTTAATTGCCATTTCAAACTCACCGATAATGCTAATGGGTAGCCTCTTTTTGATTGGCTTTGGTTTAGGCATTATTTTTACCACCGCATCGACCTCTATTATGCTAAGTGTCGACGATAAACAAGCAGGTATGGCCGCTTCTATTGAAGATATCGCCTATGAGTTGGGTAGCGTGATTGGCGTGACCTTTATGGGGAGTTTAATGAGCACCCTCTATACCTTAAAACTAACTTTACCGGATACGCTTAACGTCAATAGTGTCGTTTATGATAGTTTAGATGAAGCACTTATTGTCGCTGAAAAGCTTCCCGAAGCAGCGGCGACCCTCTTAATCGCACAGGCTAATAGTGCGTTTGAATATGCTTTTTCTATCGTTCTGATCGCCACAGCCATTGTGACTACAATAAGCTTAATTGCACTCCCTTATTGCTTGCGTAATGCGGTAAGAGAAAACAAGCCCAGCCACTAATTCAAGCTCATAGAAAACGCGCCGTTATGGCGCGTTTCTCACAAAATCAGAAGGTGATTGTCCCATCTGCTTTTTAAACATAGTAGAAAAAGAGCTAGCGCTGTTATAGCCCAAATCAAAAGCCACAGCGGTAATGCTATGCCCTGATAAAATTTGCGTGAGTGAGTTTAAAAGACAGACTTGCTGACGCCATTGTGAAAATGCCATTCCCGTCTGTTGGCGGAAAAAACGGCTAAACGAGCGTTCACTTTTATGTAATTTCTCGGCCCACTGCTGAGGTAGAGCGTCAATTTTGGGCTGACGAATAAAATCGCGACATAATTTAGCTAATTTACTGTCCTGTGGAATAGGAACAAAGAAAGGCAAAGGTTCTGCTTTCGCTAACTCATATAAGATAAGTTGCATTAAAATACCATCGCGCCCTTTTTTATCATATTGCGCAGGCACATCAACGGCTTCAAGAAGTAATTGACGTAAAAGCGGTGACACTCTTAACACTTCACACTGTTGACTCTGACGAGGAGCTGCCGCTGGCTCAATATATAAACTTCTGGTACTCACATCTAACATGCGTGTTTCATGCCCCGTCTGAGGAGGGATCCACACACCACAAGAGGGAGGGATAACCCATTCCCCATCATTTGTGCTCACTTCAATCAATCCGGTAGCGGGATATAAAAATTGCGCTCGTCGATGTCGATGCGTTTCTAATAGCGTATTAGGCAGATAATCTGTACCCAGCGCAATCACATCTCTCTCAAGGAGATCAACACTTTCTAACGGCACATTTCTCACATTAAACCTACTTTTTTATCTTTCTTGCTGACTGATTAATAGCGCAACTTGTCTACTGTTGCTGATGAGCAAATCTGGTCACTATCACATTGCAAGATGGCGAATTAACCCCTTTCGCTATTTAGCCACCCTATCCCGTTAACAGCTATAAAACTTATTATTAACACTGTCAATAAATAGGCCGAAATTCTAATGTCATTGTCTGATCTTGGCATGTTGGAAAGCGATTAATCCTCTACTATCCCTCTTGCAGAGGTTGTTTCAGGCGCTCTGCAACGCGGTATGCATTCAATAATAATGCAGCGGAAACCAGATATCCCCATATCAATAGTCTAGAAAACGCATACACATCTTTATATCAAGTATCGGGTAAATTGGCTTCCGCTTATTATGTCTAAGGTAGCATTTATATGAGCAATCAGTCCGATCATCATAGTATTAAGCCAATTTCCGGTGATATAAGTCGTCGCCATTTTATTCAAGCGAGTTCGGCATTAGTCACACTGCCCTTTTTTTCCTCCAACACGATGGCGGCAACACAAGATCATGCAATAGCTGAAAAAACGATTGACGCCAAAGAGAATGAGCGTGTTGTCTCTACCTGTAGTAGTTTTGACTGTGGCGGAAAATGTGATATTCGCGCGCACGTTAAAGATGGCAAAGTGACACGTATTAGCACTCGACCTGACGCCGATTTAGATGAAGAGATGCCTATCATGCGAGCCTGTGTACGGGGTCGTGGTTATCGTAAATTTGTCTATCATCCTGATCGATTAAAATATCCCATGAAGCGAGTAGGTAAGCGTGGTGAAGGTCGATTTGAGCGCATCACTTGGGAAGAAGCTACGACGCTTATTGCACAAAATATGCAACGCATTACCAAGCAATATGGCCCTGCCTCACGTTTTGTCAGTTTAAGCACTGGGGTGACTGGTGGCATTTTTTCTGGTGCTAATATGCTACGCCGTCTGTTTAACCTAACCGGCGGCTTTCTGGAGAATTATCACTCCGTGAGTAATGGTAACACCCTTGCCGTTACCCCTTATACTTACGGTACAGCCGCTAGCGGAAGTACATTAGATACATTAGCAAATACCCCTTTAGTTATTCTATGGGGACATAATCCTAATGAAACTATTTTTGGGCATTCCAATCATTACTTCCAAAAAATGAAAAAAAACGGCACTAAATTTATTGTCGTTGATCCACGTTATTCCGATACTGCCTCTTCTTTAGCTGACCAGTGGATCCCGCTGTTACCGACCACTGATAACGCGATGATAGATGCCATGATGTATGTCATTGTCAGTGAAAACCTGCATGATCAGGCCTTTATCGACAAATACACCCTTGGTTTCGATGAGCATCAGATGCCAGAAGGCGTTGGTGAAAATGAGTCTTTAGTTGCCTATTTAATGGGGAAGAAAGACGGGATCAAGAAAACCCCTGAATGGGCGGAGCCTATCACTAAAGTACCCGCAGATACTATTCGTCAATTAGCCCGTGAATATGCTTCTACAAAACCGGCAGCATTAATCCAAGGTTGGGGGCCACAACGTCATATTTGTGGTGAACGGACGGCACGCGGTGCGACACTGTTAGCGACTATTACCGGCAACGTTGGTGTACGCGGTGGCTGGGCGGCTGGCTATGGCATGGCATTAAACTCTGAGTTACGTAAAACCATTGCCGGCCCAAGTTTATTGACCAATCCCGTTAAAGCAAAAATCAATATCACCAATTGGGTGCAAGCGTGTGAAGATAAAAATTTGGTCACACCACAAAATGGCTTACTCAATGCCGAGAAACTTGATACTGAAATCAAGATGATTTTCTCAATGGCGGGTAATTATATGGTGAATCAAAATACCGATATTCTTCATGCCGCTAAAGTGCTTGAAGATGAATCAAAAGTTGAATTTATCGTCTGTAGCGACCTCTATTTAACACCTAGCGCCAAATATGCGGATATCTTACTGCCTGAAACCAGCTTTTTAGAGCGCTGGAATATTGGAGGCACATGGAGTTATGGCGATTATATTATTCTGTCCGAAAAAGTGATAGAGCCAGAGTTTGAACGTCGTACCGACTACGATTGGTTACGTGAAGTGGCTGATAAACTGGGGGTCGGTGAACAATTTAGCGAAGGTAAAGCCACTGATCGCGACTGGATTGAATATTTAGTCAATGATGCCAGTATTAAACGTCCTGAAGATGGTATTCCTACCTTTGATGAATTATTGGTTAAACGTCGTCATCTGCTAAAACATCGCCCTCATACCCAAAATGTTGCGTTTGAGAAAAATATTCAAGATATAGAAAATAATCCATTTCCAACCCCATCAGGAAAGATTGAGATCTTCTCTAAACGCTTATATGAGATGAAGAATAGCGAGATCCCCGCACTTTCTCATTATGTGCCTGCCATTGAAGGGCCCGAAGATACGTTAACAGATAAATTTCCACTACAACTCATCACGTGGAAAGGACGTAACCGCGCAAACTCAACACAATTTGCTAATCCTTGGCTGCAAGAAGTACAACGTCAAGAATTATGGATCAACCCATTAGATGCCGAAGATAGAAATATCAAACAAGGCGATAAAGTCAAAGTCTATAACGACCGTGGGATCACCTTAGTACCCGTCAAACTCACACAACGCATTATGCCTGGTGTCGTTGCCTTACAAGCAGGTGCTTGGTGGCAACCAGATAAACAAGGTATCGATCAAGGGGGATGTGCCAACGTCTTAACCTCATCCCGTAGCACCGCTATGGCACACGGTAATGCTCACCAAACTTTATTGGTCGAGGTAGTAAAAGCATGAGTAAATTTATCGTTTATCCCGCAGTAAGCAGTAAACAGCTAGGGTTTTATATCGACAGTGCTCGCTGTTCGGGCTGCAAGGCGTGTCAGGTTGCTTGTAAAGATAAAAATAACCTCGATGTTGGCCGCAAATTTCGCCGTGTATATGAAATCACTGGTGGTGGTTATAGCCGTAATACTAACGGTGCATTAATTAATAATGTCTTTGCTTACACTTTATCTATCTCTTGCAATCATTGCGATGATCCCATTTGTGTTAAAAACTGCCCAACTACCGCAATGCATAAACGCGAAGGTGATGGCATTGTGATGGTAGATACTGACAAATGTGTTGGTTGTGGCGCCTGTGCGTGGTCTTGTCCTTATGGCGCACCGCAAATGGATCCTGAAACCAAGCAGATGTCAAAATGCGATTTTTGTATCGACTTACAACAAAAAGGTGAACAGCCTGTTTGCGTTGCGACCTGCCCACTTGGGGCCATTCAATTTGGTCCAATTGATGAACTACGTGAACGCTATGGTGAAGTTAATTATGTCACTGGTTTGCCTTCTCCTGAAATAACTCATCCAAACCTAGTGATCAACCCTCACCAAGGGGCAAATAATGACACTATAAATAATAAAGGAGAAATAAAATGAATGAATGGTCATTATTGATTTTCACCTTTATGATGAATGCCACTATTGGCTTAACACTCATAACAGGCCTTTTTGCACGCCGTCTTGCACATTATCTCAGTGCTGAAAGCTATTATCGCTTTATGTTACTAACCTTATTGGTGATTTGTGGATTAGCCGGTTTAGGCTCTATTGCCTCCATTACTCACTTAGGCGTACCGTTAAATGCTCCGAATGCCATTAGAAATGTCTTTTCAGCTTGGTTAAGTCGCGAAGTTGCTGTCACTGCCATTTTTGTAGGATGTTTAGGGATCACCTTTTTATGGCTATGGCGTACCGGTAAATTTTCGATGCTGCTATTTAGTGCAAGCCTTCTGATTGGTCTGTTTGACATTTATTGCATGGCATCCATTTATCGCCATACTTCCATTTTAACATGGATGGATAACAACACTTATGTGATGTTTTTTGGCGCGATGCTCACATTAGGGGCAACAATATTCTTTTTGCTGCTAAAGATATTGCAGCGTATAGGCAATAAATTAGGGATAGAAATACCATCAGCCCCTTTCCCTATCCGTTGGAAATGGCAATTGTGGGGGATCATGGCATTTAGTTTAATTGGCCGATTACTCTATCAACCTTTTTATGAACACTATTTAACTCGTACGCTCTATAGCCAAACATCGGTAACCTTTCCGTTATCACCTATTGAAGTCTATTACTCCATTGGCCCATTACGTATGACCAGTTGGATCTTAGCAACTTTGGCTGTATTGGTGTGTGGCTATAGTTTAGTAAAATATTTGATGGGCCAAACTCAGCAAAAATCAACGGAGTCCATTTTTGTCTATGGCGGTATCATGGCAATTATTGCAGAATTTGCTTTGCGTTATGTGTTTTATTCAATTCACTAAATCACGATCAGCCAGTTATTGAAGATGACAATTATCAGGGGAATTATTAGCCCCTGATTTTTTTATCAAAGATCATCGTTCACCCTGAGTATCAATCAATAGACGTTGATTAATATAATCAATCGTTTCTTCTATTGTCATAATATGATTAATCACATTAGTAATACCCTGACCAATAATAATCTCAGCTTGCCTTAAGTTAAATAATTTACCATTCGGCACTGATGATTCTCGTATTCCTTGATTAATTTCCTGATAAGCTAGTGTCATCCATGGATAACGGTGGCTAATTTCTTGGTTATGACTAAAATTTTCATGGTTACTATTTCCACCCAATAAAATTAAGTGATCCATCACAACAGGAGAATAAAGCCAACGATAAAACAGTTCAGCGTAAGATGATTTTCTACTGTAACGCGACACCCCAAGTACCCCACCCCCTAATTGTGGTACACCACCTGGAACGGGAGCAAAACCAATTTTAGGTAAAATATCGCTATGTGCGACATCATTAAATAAATTCATATAAGAGATAAGCATTGCCAGATGACCTTGCTCAAATTGTCTGACCGAGCCACTCCACCATTTATGGTTGATATTTTCGGTGATCGACAACTGATGCAAATAATCTGCTAATACCTCAGCGGCCAAGGGCATCGCTAAGCGCGGAATATTATCACTACCGATTAAACGCCCACCTTTAGCGTAATAACGTAATAAGTATTCAGTTGCGATTAATCCCGCACTTCCTAATGTGGTTGAAGCTCCCATCGGACAATGAGCTTGCCCGGCTTGATGCAACTCAGTAAAAAACTGAGTCACATTATCGTACTCTTCAAAGGTTGTCGGCACAGTTAATTCATTACCTGTTTTTTCGTAATACATTCTTTTTAAAATAGTATCTTCAAACAGATCTTTACGATAAAACAGTAATTGAGCGCTAGCATCGAACGGCATTGCATAAGCGACATCATTAACCAAACCAAATTTTTGTTGCGTAGGTAAGGAAAAGTGACTCAATAAATCAGTTAATCCATCACCAATTTTATCTAATGGTCGCAATATTCGCTCAGCAAACCATGGAAAACACGCCATATCAATACGCAACAGATCATAATAAGGGTGTAAATGAAGTTGGCTTAAAATTTGATAGACTTCATCATAAGGATGAATAGCTAAATTCACCTTGATACCAGTTTGACGATAAAAATGAGGAAGTAGTTTTTTTAATGCCGTTGTTGAAGGGCTTGGCAACGTTAGTAAATTAAGACTAATTTGTGATTTATCATCACTCATTACTGCTGGTGTTGCCGTATACAGATATGAACTTCGATTTGCGACAGATACATTATTATTTTTATACTCATGCGGCTCTGCGATTAATAGTGCCTCAGCGACTTCCAAACCAAGCTGAGCATAGTTCATTGGAAAACAATATAACCCTTTTATTACCGGCGGAATATTATCACTTAGAGCAAAGATAATAGGACAATCTGAAGAACTGCCAAAATAGCTTGCTTGTGTTAAATAGCGAGCTTTCTCAATATCTTGTGTGACAAAGATATCGGGGACTTGCTCCATAGAAAAGAAATCAAAAGCAATTTTATAACTCTCTTCATCAGAAGCGCTAAGTATGACACATTTTTTATCGGGTGCAGTTTGAGAAAGCCGTATTTGCAATTGATTAGCAAAAACCTGACTATTTAATTCATCTTGATTATCGCCAAAAATCCCCACCACCTTGCCAGCTGTTTGTGACACTTGCTGGCAAATTGACTCCGCCGCTTGTGCAAAATCTAACGTAAAAAAACGTTGTGCATTGAGGGGTTTGTGATAAATAAAGATAATTTGTGAAGGTGGAAGTTTTAACGTGTCAAAATAGTATTTAGCATCTTTAAGACAACTTACGGTGACTACTTGCTTATAGCCACCTGCAGCAATTTTTTGTAGTAGATCACGCTCAGTGGTCTCAAGAAGATCTGTTAAAAAAAGATCGTAGCTGATCTCTGGAAAATTAACGATCGACTGTCTAAAAGCATTAAAGAAGATCGCATATTTTTCAGAAACCAGTTGGGGTAATAAGATCGCAATTTTATGGCTTCTATTGGTTCTTAGTAGTTGGGCTTGTGTATTTAATTGATAGCCCATCTGTTTAGCAGCTTGATAGACTGCTTCAATTTTTTCAACACTTACATTTCCACGTTTATTCAATACGTTAGATACCGTACCATGCGAAACACCCGCTAGTTTTGCAATGTCCTTGATCGTCGCCATTTCTCTTCTTTCACCTCTATTTCCACCTTCACTAGCATACCTGAATTATTTATCACGACTACTGATAATTGATTTGAACGTTCCACTTACAATTAGCTGATAAATCAATCTATTAAAAATTAAAGATAATAAATAATTATCAATACCAATTAAAATAAATACATATATTAATCAATATATTAGTAAATAATATTTGAATAAGATCACTGATCTGATCTTCATTTATTGGCAAATAACACATGTCATTTTATTATTGGAACGTTCAAATTTGTTTGTAACCTACAAATAGCCAACACCAGAAAATTAATAAAATACTAATAAACAATAAGATAAGGGGATTTATTATGAAGCTTCATTTTTTAGGGACGGCTGCCTCAGAAGGCATACCGAATCCCTTCTGCCGTTGTGAACACTGTCTGAAAGCAAGAAAATTAGCCGGTAAAGATATTAGAACGCACTCTTCTGCTATTGTGGATGACATTATGTTGATCGATGTCTCCCCCACTTTTAGTTACCAACTGATGCGTGATGGTATGGACGCAACACATTTTGAAAGTTTGCTATTTACTCATACTCATCCTGATCATTTTAATGTTGGTGAACTATTTAGCAGAATGGAAGGCTATGGTTTTAAAATTAACCATCCTTTACATATTTTCGGTAACGATCGCGCTATCAATGGCTGTATTGAAGTATTACCAGGTTATACGAAAGAGCGATTTGCATTTCATTGCTTAATCCCTTTCGTTACGGTCGAAAGAAATGGTTATAAAATTACGCCGCTGCTTGCTAATCATGCGAAATGGGAACTTTGTTATGTATATCATATTGAAAAAGACGGCAAAGCTATTTTCTATGGCCATGATTCGGGTTGGTTCCCAGAATTAACTTGGCAATGGTTAGAAAACAAACCGCTTGATATTGTTGTTTTTGAGTGTACTTATGGCTTAAATGGAAAAGATCGTACAGATAATCATATGAGCTTAGAAACGGTTTTTGCCGCCAAAGAAAAACTGCAACAACAAGGCTGTTTACATCAAGCTACACAGATTGTCGTTTCGCATATCTCACATAGCGGTAAATTACTGCATCATGAATTAGAAACGGTTTGTGCTCCTCATCATATCCGTGTTGCCTACGACGGATTAACGTTAGAAACCAATTAAGAGGGGTACGACAATGGATATGAAAATAACTTCTCGCCTACTTATTATGATGTTTGTGCAATATTTCATGCAAGGAGCATGGAATATGACCATGGGACTCGTATTAAGTAGTTATGGTATGGCAAGCATTATCGGCAATGCTTATGCCTTATTAGGTGTCGCGACAATTATCTCCCCCTTATTTATTGGTATGGTCGCAGATCGTTTCTTTGCTTCACAAAAAGTCATGGGGATACTTCATTTAATTAATGCCGTCGTTATTCTCTGTGTTCCCCAATTTATTGAAGCACAAAACAGTGGCATGACATTATTTTTAATTTTTATTATTGGCTTATTGTTTTATCCAACCACTGCGCTATCTAATAGCATTAGTTTCTCCCATATTAATGGGGTTAAATATTTCCCAATTATTCGCGTATTTGGTACGTTTGGTTTTATGGCAATTGGTTTTATATTGGGTGAAATGGGCTTCTCTGGTAGCACAATGACTTGGTATATCGCTTCTGCAGTTGGTGTATTACTCGGTTTCTATTGTTTTACATTACCTAATACGCCACCTAAAGCGAAAGGCCAGCCTTTCTCACTACGCGATATTTTATGTTTAGATGCATTGTCTTTATTTAAAGATCGCCACTTTGCTATTTTGATGTTTAGCATCTTTATTTTAATGATCCCCAAAACAGCTTATTCTGCTTATATTCCTGTCTTTATTAAAGCATTAGGCTTTGATAATGCAGCTTCTATTATGCAAATAGGGATCGCTTGCGAAGTTCTGTTTATGTTTGTTTTGTCATTCTTCTTAATGAAATTTGGCTTCAAAATTACACTACTGCTAGGAGCCGTGAGCTGGATCATACGCTCTATGTTTTTCTCTTATGCTGCAGTAAATACAGAGCTTTACTTTATCGTCATCGGATTAATGCTACAGGGATTATGTTGGGATTTCTTCTTTACTGCAGGAGATATCTATGTCGATCGCAAAGCAAAACCTGAAATTCGTGCACAAGCACAAGGTCTGCGCTTTATTGTCTCTAATGGTTTCGGCTTACTATTTGCTTCCACTATTTGTGGTCAAATCTTTAACACAACCGTAACTGAAACAGGTGATGCAGCATTACCACAATGGTCAACATTCTGGGTCTATCCTGCCATTGTAGCGGCGGTGGTAACCCTATTCTTTATTTTCTTCTTTAAAGATGATGTTTCTAAAAAAAGAAATAGTGAAAATAAAGAAACATCACGAGGAATTACAGCACCTTAATTTTAAAATAAAAAATAAGCCAACGTCAGGAGCAAACCATGGATGCATTAATACAGTTTGTTGACACTATTGGCCCATTATCACTATCAAGTATTGCTAAATTACTGGCCGCCTTTATCTTAGGCGGTCTTATTGGCTTAGAGCGTGAATCAAAGGGAAAACCAGTTGGTTTTAAAACTTGTGTCATTATTGCTGTTGCCAGTTGTTTATTAACCATTGTCTCTATTCAATCAGCCGAATATTACGCCAATATTTCTGACAATATTCGCAGTGATCCCATGCGGTTAGCTGCACAAATTATCAGTGGGGTCGGCTTTCTGGGCGCTGGTGTTATTTTACATCGACGAGATGATGCCATTTCAGGATTAACGACTGCGGCCATTGTTTGGGCATCTGCGGGAGTGGGTATCGCCTGTGGCTCCGGCTTTTATTGGCATGCTATCGTTGTGACTTTCCTCTTTTTTATGGCTATTAAACTGAGCCCACAAGTAGTGCTGTTTCAAATGAATAATCAACGCTTAGGTAAAATTAAAGTGCGAATGCTATTTACTCATGAAAGTGGTGTTCCTCTTTTAATTGACTATTTAAAAAGCAACAAAAACGTTATTGAAAACCTGACTATTCGTGATATTAAAAAGGAGCGCGTTGAAGTTAACTTAAAACTACTTGTGCGACAAAAAATAACCTTACCAGAGTTTTATTGCTCATTAAAACAATTACAGCATGTACATTCTGTTTCGCTAGATCATTAAATTAATTCTATTATTGATAGAGAAACAACCATAGTGCCCCTATATTCTTAAATAGGTGGCACTATTATAATCTAAGTAAAAACAGCTTGGTTATTGGTTCTCTTTAAATGGATTACCCATCTTATTAAGATACATCATGCCAAAAATCGTTGATGCATAATCAGTAATATGTCCTACATCACGATAAACCGGCACTCCTTCAATATCTGTTAAGCAGGTATCTTTATCGCATTGTACATCTTTAGGATCGATAATAATTAAGCTTGGATAGTCCTGTTTTAATTTAGCAAATAATTGGTTCATCCATGTATTCCCCTCACCTTTATAGTTTTTGGGATTACAGTTGTTATCAGCAAAATCTTTTCTTAACTTGGCATTTTCATAAAAACAGGTCATAAAACCACTAGGCATTGAATAAACGGTTTTTATAAAAACAGGTTTGGCTCCAGTAGCAACAATGATATCAAGCGCTTCACGCATCGATTTTTCCACACGTTGACGAGATGCCTCAACCGTTCTTTTATCACCTATTTTATTAATAACATGATTTGAGGCGTAATTATTCCAAACCTGTCCAAAAATCACATAATCAAACCGATTATGTTTAATAATCTGGTAATATTTTGCTGTTTGATCATAACAACGTTGATAAACCGTATTCTTATGATTAGACCAATCATAAAGATAAATATTAGGAATAGTAATGCATGATGAAGTTGCTTGCGCATAGACATCAAGCTCAGCATCTTTACCTAAAATATCCATAAATCCCCAAAAATGATTAGCATGGGAATCCCCTAATAAAAAGGCTTTTTTCTGGCTACCCACTTTACCAATATGACACATCTTATCAGGATCAGAGGCTTGAAAATTCATACAATTACCTCGATTGGGATAATCGAATTGATTGAGTTTGTTTTCTAAATTAACGTAATTTTGCCCAAGCCTTACTCCAAATCCATGATACTTTTCATTTAATGCATTTAATCCTAAAGCCAATAAAATAGGTATAACAAACAATAATGTTATCGAATATTTAAAGTTCAAACGCTGTCTTCTAAACGGTTTTTCAATAAGAAGGTAAGAAAAAATAGAGAGTAAAAATGTTAATGCTAAAAATAACCCTTTTTGTATCTCGGTGTTAAATACGCCTATATAACGCGCAATAGCAAATAAGGGCCAGTGCCATAAATAAAGTGAATAAGATAATAATCCAATGATCACTATTGGCTTTAATGACAACACTTTTTGAATAATACTGCCATGTTGTCCTGTATAAATAATTAGTGCAACACTAAGACAAACATATAACGTATTGAAATTCGGATAACCAGCAATCACATCTTTTTGAACGGCTACCCAAAAGATAACCCCTAAGGCGATGAGACTAATAACACTATTAACTCTTTGATTAATGATTACTTTTACGGGTAAATAAGCAACACAAGCCCCTAACATAAACTCAAATATACGCGTACTAAAGTAATAATAATTCTTAGGTTGATCTTTTTGATAAACAAGCACCAAGGAGAAAGAAATTATTGTAATAAAAACAATAAAATAAAAATTATTTATTTTCTCTTTATGATTAATTTTGTGAAGAAAATAGAGTACAAAAGGTAAGAATAGATACCACTGCCATTCTATTGCTAAAGACCATGTATGTAATAACGGTAAGAAGAGTGCATCTTGCGCTGCATAACTAGTCGTTGCTCTTGCAAAATATTTGTTAGACAGAAAAGCTGAAGCATATTTTTCACTATTAGTGATATCAAGATAATCACTAGGTAGATAGAAAATACCTGAAATTACAAGAACTGCTACTAAAACAAAAAGATAGAGTGGCTGTAAACGCCATAATCGGCGAATATAAAAATCACCAAATGAAAAATGACCTTGTAAAAGTGATGTTTTAATAATTAACGAGATCAAGAAACCCGAGATCACAAAAAAGATATCAACACCAATAAAACCTGATGGTATTAAGCGATTATCTAAATGAAAGAAGATAACCAAAATAACAGCAATTGCTCTTAAACCGTCAATATCAGCACGATATTTTATATTCATAACTCAATGTACTATCCAAATAAAAAGAATTGCTGGATTATACATCAATTAAAAATATCACTTTAGTTGTAAAGAGAATATTTTTAATATTGATATAAATGATTTCAAATATCTACTGTTACTGTTGATTAAACTCTATCGTCTTATTTAACAATATCTCAGACGATAGTGAGCCTTTGCTCACCACAAATTTAGGATAGTTAATGCTGGTTTTAATATTGATTGGAAGTGATAATCGATTATGTGCTAAAAATTGAAAAAGTGGTGTTATTTTTTCTGATGACACGCTTTCCTGTAAGCGCCCAAGCGTAATGTGAATAATATTTTTATGCAGATGATGATCAATGGGGATTTGCTGGTAAACCTGTTGTCTAAACTGCGTTAATGTTTTTGATACACCTATTAATATCACGCTTCCATTAGTCGTTAAAATAATATCATTAAATAGGATCTCAATCTTTCCTATCTTATTAAAGATATTCGTTATTTTTTGACACCAAGCCAGTAACATTAATTTCTGAGGCTCAAATAACGCTATAGGTTGATTAAAAATGGTCAACAAAGTGCAATGAAGTTGTAATTGTGGAGTCACCGCTATAAAAGGAAATTGCTGAGCAATTTGCTGACAATAAACATCTAATTGTTGGCTAAAAGGGATAAAATCCTCATCCACCTTTGGTTTATCAATAATGAGCTGCCCCGCATTTAAACTCAAATCGATAATATCTTCATTATTAATCTGTTGTAACCACTTTTCATTGCGCGATAATTTTTTAACTGTTGCTTGGGTTAAAAATGAATAGGCCATCGATAAACCTCGGTAACGAAGATTGTTATTAGTACATTGAATTGAATGGTACTTAAAATCAAGTCATAAAGTAGATAATAAAAAAGTGGCTCTCAAGAGAAAGCCACTGTCACATCCAATGGGGGAGATGTTAAAGGATAGGTTTATCTACAATGTTATGCTCTAAGCAAAACGCAATTTATGATAAGAAATTTGCCGCCTTAAATTTCGCCAATGCATCTGCTTTTTGTTCAGCTGTCAGTGGGCGTAAAGGACGACGAGGAGCGCCAACATCAATACCATGCAATTGCATTGCTACTTTGCCTGCAGCAACGCCACCGTATTCGACTAAAACTCGAATAATAGCGATAACTTTATCCATGCAATCTGCCACACCTTGGTGATCACCCTGATTAAATTTCTCAATTAACTCAAGATATAACGGTGCAGCGTAGTTATAGGTGCTACCTACAGCGCTTAATGCACCGCAAGCTAATCCTGCCGGAATAAATTCATCAACGCCAAATGGAATATCATATTTGCCTCCCTCTACCCGTAAGCAACGCTGAAATTCATACATATCAGGGGAGTTAAATTTCATACCAGATAAATTGGGGATCACTTTACCTGCTGCTTGTAAAAACTTTTCCATATCAATGCTTAATCCTGACATGGTGGAATGATAATAGTAGAAACCTTTTGAGGGTGCACTTGCCGCCGCTAAACGACAATATTCTACTAAATCATCAACATGACTAGGTTTAAAGAAGCAAGGGCCAATCACTGATGTGGCTTTAATATCTAATGTTTCAGCATGACGAGCAAGTTCTAACGTATCAGCAATACTTAATGCACCAGTATGAATAATAAGATCAAGTTGTCCCTGACTCGCTGTAACCCAACGTTCAGCGACTTTTTTACGCTCTTCAACCGAGCAATGTATACCTTCACCAGTAGTACCTAAGACATAAGCCCCTGTTACCCCTGTCGCAATTAGGTGCTTAGCAATATCATCAATAACAGGGTAATTAACACTACCGTCCGCAGCAAAAGGAGTATGAGGCGCGGCAATCAGTCCAGAGAGTTTGTTCATGATCACTTCCTATGGAGATTAATTTCTTTATTAATTAACTTATGGAGTTTAACTCTATATTAGAGAGCGACTAGTCATAACGCAATAACGAAAATAGCTCTGAAGGAAAGAGAAAGGTGAAATTGTGATCTTTAGCTACTTTCTGCTCAAGATGCTTTAAAATAGCAATAAACTTATGCTGAATGCGTCTGTTTTAACGCATTGAGAGTACGTAATTTCTGCTCTTTTACTGTTTCAGGTTTAGCCTGAACTAACAAGGTATAAAGCAAATCTAAAACAAAAAGTTGTGCTGTTTTTGTGCCAATAGAATCGCCTTGTAATTTCCCTTGTCGATTACCATTAATTAAATGGTGATCTGCATATTCCATAATTTGTGAGCCTAAATTATGCGTCAATGCAATCGTGCTTGCGCCCGCTTCTTTAGCCAATTTCAATGCATGAACCGTTTCTAATGAATTACCCGAATGACTAATACCGATAGCGACATCACCAGATTTTAATAATGAGGCTTGCATATACATAAAGTGGTTATTAGTTACGGCATCAACACGATAACCAATACGCATAAGTTTATTTTTCAGATCTTCCGCAGTGATCCCCGAAGAGCCAACGCCGCAGATAAAAACATAGTTTGCTGATAATAGTGCATTGACCGCCCCTTGCACTTGCTGCATATCGAGCAAATTTAATGTTTCTGATAACACATTATTTATTGTTGCTTGCAATTTTAGGCCAATAGTGTGGATATCATCTTGGTGACTGACTTCTGCATCAAGGATTGGCGATTCATCATTATCTGATGTTGCCATTTCAATCGCCAAATCCATTTTAAAGTCTTGAAAACCTTTATAACCCAATGTCCGACAAAAGCGGACAACCGTCGCTTCACCTGCTTTGGTTGCTTGAGAGAGTTGGGCAATAGACAACTGAGTCACTTCCGTAGGATGGAACAGGATATAGTCTGCAATACGTTGCGATACGCGAGTTAAGCTATTTTTCATGGCGCCTAGCGTATCAAGTATTTTACCCGGCTTTAATCGAGTTGTTGCCTGTTCTGTCATGGACATTATCCTTGCTTGCAGCAAATACACGAGAATAGAATTTTGCCCACAAGAGTACCAATTCCAACAGGTTAAAAAAAGCCTTGTTAAGACAATAATGTGATAATAACAAAACGCCTTATTCTCAGTATCACTATAACTCCAACTAACTGATACATGAGAAATAAAGCGTTTTATTAAATAATAATGATTAGTGAGTTAACGCGGCAACATCTAGTTTAATAACCACTTTCTTTAATGTACTGGCCTCATTTTTCTGCGCAATACCTGGCTTATGTGGCTCATAAGGCATAAAAATGGCGAACATATTTGGTGTAAGGGATAATGTTTGACGATGTATGATGTTATCAGTCAACTGATAATCATCCGTTTCATTATAAGGTGTCACATCTTGTGCCGAACCTTGTATTCCAAAATCAATTGTCTCTTCACCGGATAGTAAGATCTGAATATCGATATAACGCTGATGCAATTCGGCTTGTTTTTGCTCACGAGGCACGGTTTCAAAAGTCATAACATTCATAAACAACGTCTCACCATCAATTTTATAGCTGCCCGGTGCAAGTGACGCGGGATCAAGTGCTAATGCTTTTTCCATTGCATGACGTAACGCTGGATTCATTTCTGGCATAGTCGCCAAATCAGATAAATGTCCAAATAACATAGATTATTCCTTCTTAGTTCTCTGATGTTTCACTGTCATCTAAGGAAAGCTGTTTTGCTGGTGCGAAAAGTGGTGCCGTAATGGTTCCTGCAATCACCACTGACATTGAACCAATGACTCCATAGAAGAAGAAGTTAAGATCACTGCCATAACGTGCAGCCAATACTGCAATAATACTCACGATGATCCCAACAACGGCGCTACCGGCATTAGCACGTTTTACAAAAATTCCCAGCATAAATAGGCCTGTCATTGGTCCGCCCATAAGACCTATAAGGCTATTAAATGCATCCCAAATTTCAGCTTCATCGGATAAAACTAACCAAATTGCCGCTAAACTACTGAATATCCCTGCCACAATAATAACTAACTTTGCGACTTTCATTTTTTGTTCAGGACTAGGGGATGATTTACTAAGACGAGTATAAATATCAGAATTAAAGCAACTTGAAATACTATTTAAACTACTAGAAATACTTGATTGTGCAGCAGCAAAAATAGCTGCAATAATTAACCCTGCAATACCGATAGGCATTTCCGTCACGATAAATAGTGGTAAAATTCCCCCCGTATTAAATCCTGCGGGTAATAAACTTGGGTTTTGTTGGTAGTAAACAAACAATGCAGAGCCGATGGCAAAAAAGAAAATAGGAATAATAGCCACTAATTTAGCGTTAGTTATCAATGTACGTTTAGTTTCTTTAATAGAATCGGTAACGATATAGCGTTGCACAACATCCTGACTAGCAGTAAATTGCTGAATATTGGCAAATAAAAACCCAATCATTAATACAGGAATAGTGCTATCTGTCCAACTCCAGCGCCATTGTGTGGTAGGAAAGAATTTATCTGCTTGTGCTGTAGTAGTAAAAATTTCGCTAATACCACCATCAACTTTAAAACAGATCATAATAAAGATCAGTACAGCACCACCAGAAAGTAATAAACCTTGAATAACATCCGTCCAAATAACGCCTTCAATGCCCCCCATCCAAGTATAAATAATGCATAATAAGCTTATTAATACGATTAACACGACCGGATCAATCCCCATAAAAGGACGTAAAGCTAGTACGGTTAAATAAGTAATAATAGCAACACGCCCAATATGGAATAACATAAATGAAAGGCTAGCAAATAAACGACTACGAACATCAAAACGAGCTTCTAGATATTCATAAGCGGAGGTGATTTTTAATTTTCTAAAAAAAGGAATATAGAAATAAAAAACTAAAGGTAAAATTGCAATAGCTAAATACTGTCCAATAATAAAGGTCCAATCAGAAGTATAAGCTTTAGCAGGAATGGACATAAATGTAATCGAGCTTAATGTGGTCGCAAATACAGACACTCCAGCGGCCCACCCAGGAACTCGCCCTCCACCACGGAAATAGTCATCCGCAGTTTTTTGACGTTTAGAAAAATAAACACCCACGAGTAACATAGCTGCCAAATAGCCAAACAGCACTGCATAGTTAATAAAACCAAAATCATGTAATTGCATTTTTTAGTCCTGCCATATGTAGGGTAAAAGGTAAGTTTTACGACAGTTTTTTTATTGCTCTCTAGACCATAGGGCTGCGCCCCATAATCCAGCATCATGATGATAGTGAGCTGATACAATCGGCACTTGTAATGCTAATGGTTGTTGTGCCATAGCAACTTGAACCAATTCGAGATAGCCATTAGCAAGCCCCACACTGCCACCAAGCACAACACAATCAGCATCTGTTGTAGCTTTAATATTTGTGATCAAATTAGCTATGGTGTTGGCAGAGCGTTTAATAATGGTGGTAGCCTGTAAGTTTCCCTGATGAAAAGCGCTGAAAATTGCCTTAGCATCTTTACCAGCAAGTTCCCCTTCGGCCTGTGAGGCAATCGCACGCCCCGATGCGATGGCTTCAACACAACCATAGCGGCCACATCCACAACGAGGGCCTCGAGGATCAGCTAAGGTATGACCTAAATGGCCTGCAAGACCACGTTTTCCTATTAGTAGCTGCCCTTGCTGAACAATGCCTCCGCCAACGCCGGTTGAGACCGTAATAAACGCCATATCAGATATAGTGTCACGACGATGATAATACTCAGCCCATGTGGCAGCTTGGGCATCATTAAGTAACCAACAAGGTGATCCGGTAAGGGTTGATAGTGTTTCCATTAAAGGAAAATCGTTTAATCCACCTAAATTATCGGGGTTTAATGCGGTTAAAATGCCATTACAAATGATCCCTGTTGATGCAACGGCAACACTATCGGCATGGTTTTTTAATGGTGTAATAATGCTAACTAATGCTTCATAAAGTTGTGTTGGAGATGGACTTGCTGGTGTTGCTATTTGTCGATGTTGTGTCAATTGGTTATCTCGGCTAATTAATGCTGCCGAGATTTTGGTTCCTCCAATATCAATCGCTAATGTATTCATCTATCTAACTCCTGCTGCCACTTTAATGCCTGAGTAAACCACTCACAGACATGTTCAAGACGAGTTAATGCAGAGCCAACGGTGACAGCCCAAGCTCCCGCTTGCATACCCCTTGCCGCCATCATTGGTGTGTTATAACGCCCTTCCGCAATCACTCGACATCCTTGCTCTGCTAATGCGGTCACCAGTTGAAGATCGGGTAATTTTGGTATTTCCCCACCGGTATAACCTGACATCGTTGAGCCAATAAATTCGGTACCGAGTTGATGACAATACATCCCTTCATTAAAAGTGGCACAATCTGCCATCGCTAGTTTTCCTAAACGATGAACATGCTCTAGCAATGCTTTCACGGGAACTGGGCGTAGGCGATCAGTACCATCAAAAGCGATAATATCTGCACCAGCTGCAGCCAATGCTTCAATATCATTTAACCAAGGCGTGATCCTGACAGGGCTATCAGGCAAATCACGTTTTACAATTCCAATAATTGGCACATCAATAAGAGGACGTGTTGCTTTTAAATTATCAATTCCTTCAATACGTACTGCGACGGCACCTGCATTTACTGCTGCTTGAGCCATTGCGGCTACAATGTCAGGTTTATCCATTGGACTATTATCAACAGGTTGGCAAGAAACAATTAACCCACCTTTTTGTTGAATATCTTTAGTCATCTTTTCAATTAGTGCCATGTTGAACTCACTGCTCTCTTTTTTTGAAATGTAACTCCGAATTATATTATTTTACGGAGTTTTATTTCTCAATCGAAAAAACTACGATCTGTGAAGAAGATCAAACAATGACCAAATTGATATAACATGATGATAAATAAACAGAATAAAAATGGAGGCTAAATAGCCTCCATTGATTTTGTTATATTTCTCTTGAGTGATTAATTTAGTGTGTCGCTGTTTTTGCTTGCTCGACTAAATTAATTAAACGACTTCTCATGGCGTGATTATCTTGAGCGACTTGGCTTTCTGCCCATTTTTGATCGTCAATCTTCACCACTCGTGCAGCACAATATTTAGTTTCTGGAGTTTTTGAGACAGGATCGAGATTATCTTGTGTCAGTTCGTTACATGCACCAATCCACCATTGATAAGTCATATAAATAGCTTGTTTATTAACGGTTTCGTTTAGATTACACCGTGACAACACCTTACCTCGACGAGATGCAACCCAAACAATTTCTTGATCAGCAATACCTGCCGCTTTAGCAATATCAGGGTGAATTTGCACATACCCCGGTTCATCTGCTAATGATGCTAATGCTTTACAGTTACCCGTCATTGAGCGACAAGAGTAGTGCCCTACCTCACGTACCGTTGATAAAATCATTGGATACTCTTCATCAGGCAATTCTGCAGGAGCGCGCCATGCGGTAGCAAAAAGCTGGCCTTTACCTGATGGCGTTGTGAATCGATTATCTGAATATAAATAGGGTGTTCCCGGATGATCGAGCTCAGGACAAGGCCATTGTATATGGGCTAATCCCGCTAATTTTTCATAGGTCGCACCGAAAAATAGCGGACATAATGCTCTTACCTCATGCCAAATTTCTTCATTATCTGTATAAGACATTGGATAGCCCATAGCCGTGGCTAATAAACTAATGATTTCCCAATCACGTTTAACGTTACCACGTGCTTGTACTGCCTGTTCAAAACGTTGAAAACCTCTATCAGCACAAGTAAAAATACCACCGTGCTCACCCCAACTGGTAGAAGGTAAAATAACATCTGCTTGCTCTGCCGTTTTCGTCATAAAGATATCTTGAACCACAATAAAATCGAGCGCTTGAAAACCTTTTCTAACCAGACCTAAATCTGCCTCAGTTTGAAGTGGATCTTCTCCCATGATGTAATAAGCTTTCACTTTACCTTCAATGGCTAAATGAGGGACTTCAGTGATGCGATAACCCACTTGCGGATCGAGTTTTTCAACCGGAATATGCCAAGCTTGAGCAAATTTTTGACGAATACCTTCATCTGTCACACTTTGATAGCCGGGGAACATATTGGGTAAAACCCCCATATCACAAGCACCTTGTACATTATTTTGCCCGCGAACAGGAGCAACCCCTGCATGTGGTTTGCCTAAATTACCCGTCAATAACGCTAAACTCGCTAGCCCTTTCACAACATCTACCGCTTGACCAAATTGTGTTACCCCCATTCCCCACATAATGGTGGCTGTTTTTGCGACTGCATAAGTGCGCATAGCTTGGCGGATCTCGCTTGCAGAAACCCCAACAATACGTTCTACTGCTTCAGGGCTATAATCCACCAGCTGTTTTTTATATTCTTCAAAACCTTCGGTGTAACGACTCACATATTCTTTGTCATAAAGATCTTCATCAATCAGCGTATAGGCAAATGCATTAACTAACGCCATATTGGTGCCATTCTTTAAGGGAAGATATTGATTAGCAATCTTCGCTGTTTCTATTTTACGAGGATCACAAACAATAATTTTGGCCCCTTTTTGTTTCGCTTTCACCACACGACGCGCCACAATAGGGTGAGAGTCGGCACAGTTATAACCAAACACCAACAAACAATCTGAATCTTCAATATCAGCAATGGAATTACTCATTGCCCCATTGCCTAGTGTTTCTTGTAAACCAGCAACAGAAGGGCCATGACAAACACGGGCACAGCAATCAACATTATTATTACCCAGTACAGCACGAGCAAATTTTTGCATCACAAAATTGGTTTCGTTACCTGTACCCCGAGAGGAGCCGGTGCACATAATAGATTTAGCACCGTATTTCTCTTTAATTGCGAGTAACTTTTTAGCCGTAAACTCAATCGCTTCATCCCAACTGACAATTTCAAAATCAGCCCCTTTTTGTCGGCGGATCATCGGTTGATGAATTCTGGCTGTCAGTAATTTATTGTCATTTAAAAAATCCCATCCATAGAGACCTTTTAAACAAAGCTCGCCTTGGTTAGTGACGCCATTGGCACCTTCAGCTTTGATTATTCGACCATTTTCGACACAGAGATTGATTTTGCAGCCAGCGCCACAATAAGGACAGACGGAGTTGATTTTGTTCATTTGATATCCTTTCCCCTAACTAGGGAGTAAAAGAGTCATAAAGAACATCCAACTAAGCACGATTTATGCCAAGTAAAAAACCATGTAAAAATAAGTAGATAGTATTTCTGTCACTGGCTACCAAGGTTATATCGACATTTTTGTCGACAAGATTTTCTGAGCAAAAGTTATCAAAACGTTATCAAGTTTTTTAAAAAAAGGGCTTTCATTAATTTGTTTTTATGATATAACAAAATAGTTATTTGTTAGCAGTGGCATTCAATAAATCAGTGCAACAAACCAAATTCATTTCAATAAAGAGCAAAAACATGAACATTAACACTAACAATCGACTTCTAGGCCTATATCTACTCCTACTTTATTAGGGTGGCCAAGCTCGTTCATTTTTTGCTAAAGCCACCAGTAAGGTGGTTTTTTTATAACCCTGCTGGTGGAACTGTTTTTAGGGGAGTTTTTATGATGTCTCGTTCCACTACAAGGATTAAGGGTTATCACACCTTTGCAATACACTATTGTTCGGCAACCGTTTCTATCATTAACATAATGAAATCGGAGGCAAAATGAGCCAACAATGGACATCTCGTGTAGGCCATATTTTAGCAGCCGCTGGCTCTGCCATTGGTATTGGTGCAATTTGGAAGTTCTCTTATGTCGCCGCCAATAATGGAGGTGGTGCATTCCTCGTCGTCTTTCTGTTATTTAGCTTTATTATCGGATTAGCTGTTTTATTAGCTGAAAATATTTTGGGTAGTAGCACCCATGCCGAAGCCGTGAATGCCTTCAAAAAGATGATGGGACGTAATTGGGTAATTATCGGTGTCATTGGTGTATTTAGTTCATGGTGTATCTATAGCTTTTATAGTGTTGTCGGGGGGTGGACCATTGGTTACACCATTATGGCAGCTACTGGTGAATTAAATATTACTGATAGCAGTGAATTAACAGGGATCTTCACCCGTTTTATCAGTGACCCTTTATGGCCTATTCTTGCTCACTTGGTGTTTGCCGGATTAACGTGTTTTGTCGTATTAGCGGGTGTTCAACGCGGATTAGAAAAAGCCGTCAAGATCATGATGCCATTACTGTTTATTATCATGATTATTTTGATTATTGTCGGTATTAGCTTACCCGGCTCTTCAGAAGGTTTAAAATTATTCTTATATCCTGATTTTAGTAAATTAACCCCACAAGGGGTATTAGATGCGCTGGGATTAGCCTTCTTCTCGCTGTCTATCGGTTTGGGTATTCATATTACCTATAGCGCCTATTTAGCGGATAATAAGACTATTGCTAACTCTAGTATGTGGGTTGTGATCCTCTCTTGTTTAGTGTGTGTTTTAGCAGGCTTAATGATTTTCCCTGCGTTAACTGCTGCTGGATTAGAGCCAAATGCTGGCCCAGGCTTAACCTTTATGACCATGCCAGTCTATTTTGCTAACTTGCCTGGTGGCAATATCTTGGCGGTCACTTTCTTTGTTTTATTATTAATGGCAGCATTAACCTCTGCAATTTCATTACTCGAACATATCGTCGCTTATGTACAAATGCGTTTTCAGTGGACTCGCCGTAGAGCTGGCTTAGTGGTCACAGCCTCTATTATGTTAATGGGTATCCCAGTTTCATTATCATTTGGTCCTATGAGTGATGTAACTTTAGGGGGCAAAACACTCTTTGATTTATTGGATTACTTAACCTCCAATATCTTAATGCCACTGTTTGGTATTGCGATGTGTTTAATTTTTGGCTGGTCACGTAGAGCCAATGCGGTTATTCCAGATAATATTACTGGAGCAAAACGCCAATGCTTATTATTAGTTTGGCGTTATATCGGCCCTATCTGTATCGGTATAATATTGGTACATGGTTTGATTGGTTAAAAAACAAAAAGAGAGCTTCTTATTTAAGAAGCTCTCTGACTAATTATCCCCGATGTTTGGATACTTGATAACTTTATTTATTAATAGACTTATTGATAGTTTTGTTTAATTTCTTGGCTAGCCACATGCCCGCGTTTAGCTTCTTTCTCCGCAATTTCCACCGATAAACCGATATAGGCTCTTGGATCAAGCATTGCTTTAATTTCTTCTGGGCTAAATGCCGCAGAGATAACGGGATTTTTTATCAAGTTAGTATAGAAATCTTCGCCATCTGCTGCTGTTTTGATCGCCTCTTCATACAATAAAGAGTGTGCTTTATCTTTGCCTAGTTTTTCTGCCATTTTCATCATAACGTACTCTGTATTATCTAATCCTTTATTTCTCATGACGTTATGTAGCATTCTCTCTTCATGCGGTACTATTGTTCTGGAAAGCTCTTCTGTTCTTAATAGAATTTCTGTTGTCAGCTCTAATGCCTCTTCCAGTAACCCATCAAATAACATATAGGAGCTACTATCCCCTTCATAAGGTCTTACCGCAGAATACATACCCACACTGGGTAAAGAATACAGTTTTTGTGAGTTAGCGATGATCCCTTTAGCCAGTTTAGGATTAATTTTATGCGGCATAGTGCTACTGCCAACAGTACCTTTGGTAAACCCTTCCGAAACTTCCGCAATTTCCTCAAGTGTCGTACTATAAACTTCTTCACCAATTTTATGGCAGATATTAGCCATCAATGCCAAATTAGCCATATACTCTAATTTATGTGTACTAAGGTTACGAGAGGGCACCTCCATCGCTTCCATACCGACTAATTCAGCCACACGTTTTTGCACCTTCATACCCACTTCTGGCATTGAGTTAAATGCACCCACAGCACCGCCCATCATGATAGTAAAGACGCGTTTTTCACACTCTCTCATGCGCTGATAACAGTCGATAAAATCACTGATCCAGACCGATACTTTATAGCCGTAAGTAATAGGAATAGCATGGCGGCCATGTGTTCTACCGGGCATGACCATATGTTTGGTTTTTTCTGCCAAGTTAGCTAAATTTTCGATGATCTCCCCAAGTAGCAACATAAATTTATGGTGCACTGTCTTCATCATATAAAGCTGTGAACTTTGCTGAATATTCTGCGTGGTAATGCCGTAGTGCACATATTTACCACTCTCTTGGGAACATGCCTTAACTAACACTTTTAAAAAGGGCACGAAACCATGACCGATTTTTTGGTAAATGCGGTTCATTTCTTCAAAATCGATATTCTCAATAACCGCTTTTTCTTTAATTTCATCAGCCGCTGACTGTGGAATAAAACCGTGTTCAGCTTGAGCTTGAGCGAGCATCGCCTCAAACATCAACCAAGTTGAATATTTAGCTTCATTGGATAACAGCGCTTTAATACCGCGATCATCGATTGTTTTACTTTTAGAATCGTATAACGCTCTCATTTTGTATCCTTTGTTATTTCTTCATTGCTTCATCAACAGCATTGCGAACAAACTCAACTTTTGGTCCATAAACAATATGGACATGGTTCGCTGCAGGAATAAAGAATGCTGTACAACCTGATTCCAACATTAACTCTTTATCAATTTGATTTACTTCACCGATATCGACACGGAGTCTAGTAATACAGTTATCAACGTTACGAATATTTTGTTTTCCGCCTAAAGCGCGAATTAAGATCTCCGCAATTTCGCCATAACGCTTCTCTTTAATAAGCGTATTTTTCATATTGCTTGATTCTTCACGACCCGGTGTTTTGATATCAAACTTAATAATGGCCCAGTAGAAAATGAAGTAAGTGACAACCGCCAGACCTAAACCAATAATCACTAAGTAGATCCAGTTGGTATGTTCATAGAGCAGACCAAAGATGGTGAAGTCAAATACCGTACCTCGGATATAGCCAATCGCCACGCCAGCAAAAGAGAGTAAAACCGCACCAATACCAACAATAATGGCGTAAATCAGATATAAAAGTGGCGCAATAAACACAAAGGTAAATTCGAGTGGCTCAGTGACGTTACCTAACATGGCGGTTAATACCATGGTCACCAACATAGATTTAACTTCTGCGCGATTCTCTTTTTTCGACGTTCTATAAATTGCTAAGGCAATTGCTGGGAATAAGAACAGAGTGACCAGCATTTGTTGTTGTGCCATAAAACGCGTTAAGCTTGGCATCATTGACCAATATTCACTACTTGGCCCTTGGTTAAACAACACTTCTGTCATGGCAGGAACAACACCCACATAGGTTTGTCCATCAATAACATAAGAGCCACCTGCTTCGGTAAATCTAAACAACACGTTCCATACATGGTGTAAACCAAATGGAATAAACAGTCGCTCTCCCCCTGCTGTAAAGAATGGTCCGACAGGACTCAGGAAGACCGCGGAAAGTTTTGTTAATCCCATCACCAAGACTTCCCAGATAAAGGGTAGTAATGCCCCTACGCCAATCATTAATCCCACCATAATAATGGCAACGGATTTTTTACCGGAGAAGAAGGCAAAAGCGGTAGGAAGTTCAAGGTTATAGAATTTATCTGTCGCCCAAGCGGCAATTAATCCGGTGATAATCCCCCCTGCGGCACTGATATTCATGGTTTGAATACCTAACACCTTGATCTGCCCCACTTGAGTCATTACGGCAGGATCAGCGAGTTTCCCCGTCAAAACGAGCCAAATATTAATGGTGCTAATCAAGGTTAAATAGCCGACAACGGAGGCAAACACGGCGATCCCCTTGTCTTTATGGCTCATACCATAAGCCACACCCATAGCAAATAGCAGTGGAATATTATCAAACACGACCCCTGCAATAGAGCGGATGCTCACTAATAATGCATTGACTGTTTCATTCCCCAGGAAAGGAAAGCGTGCAATCATATAAGACTGAACTAAAGCGCCACTGATACCCAGTATCATACCGATAGGCGCTAAAACACCGATTGGCAGGAGTAGGGTCCTACCAAAGCGCTGTATGGATTCGCTGAATTTTTTCTTGGCCATATTTTTTCCTTATGACTTCTCGAATATAGAAAAATGACAAAAGTACTCTAGCATTGAGTTATCTATAAAATGAATGGCGGGCTAGTTTTAAATATTATCTTAGGTCATTTATTATGACCTAGG
This sequence comes from Proteus mirabilis ATCC 29906, assembly GCF_000160755.1. Taxonomy (GTDB): domain Bacteria; phylum Pseudomonadota; class Gammaproteobacteria; order Enterobacterales; family Enterobacteriaceae; genus Proteus; species Proteus mirabilis. Next base: position 56,914 of record NZ_GG668583.1, on the reverse strand, counting down.
TCTTTTAAATTAAAAAATAATTTAATAAATAATAAATTTTTGAAGATAGAATGTTCTATTATTAATAAATAGCCCATTAAAGAGATATTGAACAAATTGAAAATAAAGGTGTTTTTAAAATAAATTGTTATTTTAGCTTAAAACACATTAAATTTGTTAATATAGTAAAGAATAAGGCCGTGAAAAAGTTAATCTTGAAGAGATCATTCTGAGACTAAAAAATAATGTTTAAAGTAGATTTTCTATTTCATTTATTAACAAATCAACCAAAATAAAAAAACCAATTCGTGACTTGGTATCATCTTTTTTCGTATCATGATTATCCGCGAAACAAAATAGCGTATGCGTCGCATAACTGGTTAACTCATTGGTATTAAAGGCTGTCATACTGATAATGTTTGCCTCTTTTAACTGCACAATTTTTGCCGTTTCAATGATCTTTTTAGTTCCCCCTGAAAGAGAGATAAAAATAACCGTGTCATCTTCATTCACTAAACGTGTAAATGAATCTGATAAGTTATAATCATTAATAAAAAAGCAATGCAGGCCCAGTGCAAACAATAAGTGTTCAAGATAATAACCGACTGCTTTACTTGTTCCCCTTGCCACAATAAAAATATTACGAGAATGGCGCAGGGTTTTAGCACACTCTTTAATTTGCTCTTCATTGATGAGGGTAAAGCTTTTATTAATATTCTTCTCTAGTTGTTTTTTATAAGATGAGTGATCACTCTTTTCTATTTTATTACGCGAAAGAATATAATTATTAATTTGAAACTTTAGCTCTTTAAAGCCACTAAAACCTAACTTCTGCGATAAATTAATAATTACCGTTTTTGATACAAAGGTTTTAGCGACTAAATCATTAATATTTAAATAGGGGATATCGGCGATATTATCGGTAAGATACTTTAATACTTTCTTTTCACTGACGGTTAAATTGTCATAATTTTTTAAAAAATCCAGCATATCTCACCTAATCAATTAATAATCATGATAAAACAATCAGTTAAGCATATTACACTCTACTGCATAATATGCTTAATCACAAAGGTGATCCATTGCACTATTGAGTTAAAAACAGATGCGCATTATCTCAATTAAGCCTTAATCACTTTGACTGTTGCATCAATATCGACTTCATCATCAGTAAAGGTTAATACTTTGCCGTGATAAGTAATGATATCAATTTTTTTCAAAGTACGCGTTTGATCTGCTGCCGACTCAGATTTAGGCTTAATACTGTTCATTAGCATACCAACTGATAATATTGTATTTTCTTTATCAATATGCGTTTTAACGGGTACTTGTTCGCTATAAACACGATAAGACTTAATTGACGTTAACTTAACGCGCTCTCCGGCAATAAAGATATATTTACTGTCTGGGATCACTTTTACTGCATAGGCTGATAACCCTTTCATATTGGTCGTGGGTTCAAACGTGACTATTGCATCTTTTTTAATAAGATCAGGGTTGGCAACCTTAATCACATGAAAATAGCGATTATCCCCATTTTCATCTTTGATAAATCCAAAACCTTTATCTTCAAACCATTTTGTGATTGTTCCATTCATTGCCATTACCGCCTACATGATCATTATTACTCAATTTTCTCTATGCAGTATAAAGCACAATCTGCATTCAGACTATGCCTTTGCCTATTAGTCTTTAAATTGAGTCACTAAGCATATTGTGGTTTAAGTCGCCAATCGGCTGAAATTTAGCTATGATCAGTGCACTTTTGTGATCAGGATAATTTGATGTCGACGATTATTGATACCTTTATTGCCCCCATTTGCCATGACAAGATTGAGTATCTTTATCAAGATGAACATCTACTGGTAATAAACAAACCATCAGGTTTACTAAGCCTTTCAGGTAAAAACCCGCAAAATATCGATTCTGTTCATTATCGCTTAGTACCATTGTTTCCCGAGTGCACATTAGTTCATCGTTTAGACTTTGGCACATCGGGGGTGATGGTTATTGCCCTGAATAAAGCGATTAACCGTGCACTTTGTCAACAATTTAGCCAGCGAACCGTCACTAAAGCTTATGACGCCCTATTATGTGGCCATTTGCAAAATGATAGTGGTGTTATAGAAGCGCCTATCGCGAAAGATCCACAACACTTTCCACGTATGTCGATTAGCACCACACAAGGCAAAGCTGCGCGCTCTTACTATCAAGTTATCGAACGGTTTTATCAGACTCTTGCTGATGGCACTCGCTTACCTTTAACGCGCGTGCGACTCACGCCAGAAACAGGCAGAACACATCAATTGCGTATCCATTGCCAATATATAGGGCACCCTATTTTAGGGTGTGATTTGTATGGTGGCCTATTATTATCAGGAACAGAGCATACCCCACGGCTAATGTTGCATGCCTGTGAGTTACATTTTATTCACCCTGTTAGTGAGCAACCGATGGATATTTATCCACCTTCGCCGTTTTAATATCAAGCCACCCTTAAAATCACCACATTAAATCGTCTGGCACTTTAAAATCAGCATAAGGATCATCTTCGTCTTGTTCTGCTTGGCTTAATGTGTTGTTTAATAAGATACAATCTGCATCTCTTTGCATGATTTTATCTGCCACACTCGCAGGAATAATGGCATATTCACTGTTTCCGGCACTATCAATCACTAAACGTGCAATAGCTAAACGACCATTAATTAATTGAGATTGTGTTACTTTATCCACCTCAAGCGTTTTAATCACATTATTATCGGTAAATTTAAAATCAATATCGCCCTTAGCAGGGGTAATTCTATTCATCTCAATAAGTTGTTTAACTTGCGCTTTATACTCTTTTAATAAGGTTGCTTGTTTTTGCTGTTCACTGAGTTGTTTATCACGCTCAAGCTGTAAACGTTTCTTTTCTTCTACAGCCTCTTTCGCTTCTCTGGCCTGAACCCGCGATTTTTTCGCCGTTCTTTGTACTTTAGCCATTTTCTTATTTGTCACTAATCCCGCTTTTAGCATCTGCTCTTGTAAGGTAAGTTTTGCCATTTTTATGCCTAATTTTGCTCAATAATGCCCGAAATTATACCTGTAATTTTTAAGACTGCATCTCGTTACAACAACGCAAATTATCATAATAACACTCATAACCATATCGATGTTATTTGCTGAGTAAGCGTTGTGTTAATCACATTGGCTCCCTTAATGCATTAGGGTATATTGAGAAGTAACCAAAAAACTTTCTCTATCATTTATAACAGGCAAAATAAACCATGGCTGTGATCCCCAAAAACTATGCAAAACTAGAAAGCGGTTACCGCGAAAAGGCGCTAAAACTCTACCCTTGGGTTTGTGGACGTTGTGCTCGTGAATTTGTCTATTCAAATCTGCGTGAATTAACCGTTCATCATATTGATCACGACCACACCAATAATCCCGAAGATGGCAGTAACTGGGAGTTACTGTGTCTGTATTGTCATGATCATGAGCACTCAAAATACACAGAAGCAGAAGAGTACGGCTCTACCGTTGTAGCAGGGGAAGATGCCCAAGATGATGTTGGGCAAGCAACCTATAACCCTTTTGCTGATTTAAAAGCAATGCTGAATAAGAAAAAGTGATCTAATCGTTATCGCGACTGAGAAATAAATCAGATACTGCAGTGTGTTAATCTATTATAGAACGTTAATACACTGCCAATAATTCATATCCCCCGCTACTCTATATATTAGTAAAACTATTATTTTTATCTTATCGATAACTGACTATCGCGCTATCAGAAATGTTGAAATTGTTTAAATTTATATATTGGTATTATCAAGTCAATCTAGAGGTAACAACGCCGATGCGTTTTATCGATTGAGGAGGAGATAGCTAAGAAAAGAGCTTCACTTAATGCAAAATTATAAATAGAAATTTATTCCTGTTATATAGCTAATATTATGCCCACAATCATTCTTATAGGTGACTCGGACACTGGCCATGATCATCATGGCCAATACACTTTAAAGTCACACTATTACTCACAATTCCCTATAGAGTAATATTTATCAAAGATAACAATATACTTACGACTTTTTTGACTTATGCGCAGATCTTTAATTTGTTGATTGGGTAATAAATAAAATACATAAGGCTCTGAGTCATCATCACCATCACAATTTTGATGTAACAAAACCCTAAAATAAGTATTGCCTGTATTTTTTAATATTCCTTGGTTAATATTTAAATCATATTTGAAATCTGGATCTTTAGGTCTAACAACAAAATAGGTTTCTAAACTTACTGTGGGGTAGAACAGTGGTTGTTTTTTTTTCCCTTCATCATTTCTTATATCAAGTGGCGTTTCACTAATAATAATTTTATAATAACGTTCTTTCTCATCCGCCTCTCCTCGATAGAAAATTTTAAAAAATTCCTGCTCCCCGGGTAATAGAATTTTTTTAAGGGGAGTAAAAAGAATTTCTCCATTCTGAATAGGTGTGCCCTGCTCTTGATAACCCGGCCTATCAATTTGGTAAACACTAAATGTATACAAATTGGTTTTTTTAGTATCATTAATATAGGGCTTAGAAAAGAAAGGTTCCCCCGACTCCATAGAGGAAATATCTGCACTAATATAAAGTGCATATGCATGGTGATAAAAGAAGACTAACAACATCCCGCAAAGTATCTTAAACCAAGATATTAGTTTCATATTAAAATTTCAGTATTCGTTATAATAGAAAGCGACTGAAATAAAAAACCAGTACGTTCTTATCAGTCGCCATAACATAAAAATAATCAACTTTAGTTAATATCAGGCCCAGTCCATATAGCCTTAACTGTTACCGTTCCACTGGCTGAGACTGTTCCTAGCCAATCAATACCATCTAAAGTGAAAAATGAGTTAGCATCATTCATTGGAAAAGATAAATCTAGGTTCGTTCTATAAAAAGAGCCTAAGTCTTCATCAGGTCTATCCCATGGTGTTTCTGTCCATAACGCATTTTTTAATGAAATTTCATGACTATCACAACTCGCTCTATATTTTGCATCCGTGCCATCACTATTTTTAAATGAGAGATAAGCCGGAAAAGGCACATTAAGTCGGTTATCACTGGAGGAGAATAAACAATAGGATTGCCCTTTTAATGTTGTTTGTGGTCCTTCTACAGATGCAGTAATAGAGTCTGCTTGTCTAGGGCCACTGGTGGTAACAATATAATTAAACTCAATGGGTGGCTCTTCATTACCCACTTTTCCCGTTTTAGATTGATGAGGGTTAAAATCAGCAGGAATAATGCTTATGCCATAATCTCTCGGTTTCAGAATAAGTGTATTTGAGGGGGTGAACTCATAATACCCAGATTGAGGCACGGCTGTATTGGTAAATGAAAAGGTAAAAAAGTCTTGGCTATTTTTAAAATCGACATTACTAGAGACGAGTCTTTTTAAAAAGGTATTAGATAAAAAGATAGAAACATTTTTATTATTAACTTTAAAATAATAATTAGCGGGATATGTTGTATTATAATTATACCAGTTATTACTGCCATCATCGGGGCCAATTTTTATTGTATTTGCCGCTGGCGTAAAAGGGATCAGTGTATTATTAATTTTTAAATTAAGCCTAATATTGGTAAATATATCCCCAGTAGTTTCATGATCAATCACCTGACAAATAATACCATTTTGGTTTGATACAATACCCACTCGGCAAAACTGAGAGCCTAAGCCAATCGTGGGATTACCGTTACTATCAATAAATATTTCTTGTAAAGCACCTGTTGAAGTTAACGTGATATGCCCTGACTTAGTGATATTAAATTCATGTGATGCAAGCATTCTGCCACCAACACTTTGGCAAGATCCGCCTTTACTGGGATCATAGTCTGTTTTTGTCATACAGGCTCTATAACTATATGTCTCTATAGTGCCTACAGGCAATTGGCGAAAATACAGGTATGCCGAATCACTAAATATCCCCCGAGCATAAGCCGATTCACCGTTAGTATTAGTCTGAACTATTTTATAAGCCCCATCTTTACCTATATATTGCGCAGGCCAATAGCCACTATCATCTGTACAATAACGCCTCATACATCGGTTACCCACAAATGGCTTATCTATTTGAGAATTTTCTAGCCAAATATCGACATATTGATTGGCCTGAATGGATGTATTGGTATACCCCATATAACCTAAACTGAGCTGTGAAGATTTTGAATAACGCGTATATTTATTGGCACCCGAAAAACGCGGATCGGTTGTTCTTGGGGTAATAAAATATTCATTATCCACATTATTCTCAATAAAAACGTAACTATTAGTTACCGTAGCGGCTTGACTGGTTGTAGACAGCGATAAATTTAAAAGACAAGGTGCTACGAGTAAAAAAAATATTTTGCTATTCATAATAAAGTTCTCGTTATCTTTTTACGAAACTAGACTGAGGTTGACAAGTTACCTCTCCGACCCACATAGCCCCTTGTGCACCTTTAAGATCTAAGTCTGCTTCACAGATTGTTTGCTGATCTTCTTGTAGTAACGAGATCACCGGATAACGGACATCTACATCCATTGAAAACTCACCATTTTGATCTGTTTTAGTTCGACCAATATGGTTTCGAATTGAAGCATATTTTAAAAGTTCACCATTAGGGGATTTCAGACGTCCGAAAACCGTGACTAATTGCCTCACTTCCGGTTGATAAAAGGCAATATTTCCTGGATACAATGTGACGGATTTATTTCGGCCAGAAATAATGTCAAAGCTGTCTTTCGATTTGCCATCATTCATTAATTGGATGTCATAATCTGAATAAGGAGATAATGGAATAAAGGTATTTTTTCCACTAATCGGGTAATTTTGCCCGTTAACTTTAGCGAGCATACTGCCACTACCTTTAATGTCTGAATTGATAATAATGCCAGATTTACCTTGTTGACCACTGGGTGTGATCATCCCTTCACTATAAGCTATAGAGCCACGAGAAGTTAAATTACCATTGAGTCGTTTATTATCAGGGCGATTAATGGTCACCGTACCAGAGTTATACTTCGTATCATAAGAAGCGTAACCTAGTGTTGAGAAGTCAGATTCACCATTATCTTTATCATGTACTAACTTAGAAACAGAAACGCCCGCATTAGTGATCACGGAGTTTTCAAAATTCTTATTCACATAAATATTGGCTTTTACATTGCCATTGGTTGAAGAGATCCCAGTACTTAACCACGTTGAAAGAGGTAAAGAGAAATCAAGATTAATAAATTTTTCATTAGTGCTATTTTGATTATCATAATGATAACGCTGAACCCCAGCTCTTAATCCTACCGTGCCATAACGTCCCGAAAATAATGTATTTGCATATTCATAATTAATAGAATCACTACCAACTCGCTTATCTTTGGTATTGCTGATAGTAAATGAACCCGTTCTATCCATTATCTTATCGAAATTGACAGTTCCTCCATAAGAGTAACTGTCAGCCTCATATAGCGGTAAATCACCTCTTACGATAGTTTTCTCTTTAGATGCCCATAATGAACCATAGCCTTCTGGGATATTAATAGAAAGCGTACTAATATTACGGTGACTACCATGATTCTCTAACATTCCTTGCCAAGCAATAGAAAGATAGTTATTTACCGCTACACTGATATTCGTCTCCTGTACAATAAATTTATCAAATCCATAGTTAGACATTTGAAAACGAATACCGGATAACAGAGGAAAGTTATAAGCAAAAGAGCTACCGATTAAATAACTTTTTTCGGGAGTTTGGTTATAAGCGCCACCCTCTTTGATATAATGACGTTTATCAAAATCAATATAGCCACCATAAATTTCCCAATTTAATTGGTCAAAATTACCGTTAGCGGTGCCAAAAGACTTATTAATGGTTTGATGTTGTGTTGTCACTACCTTGCCATCAATAACGGTTTCAATCGTTACTTCATAAATACCATAAGGCAACATGCTGGTATCAACTTCAAAATTACCCATCGGGAAATTTTGAATATTTAATAATTTACCTTGGCGATAAATACGAACTTCACCTGGACTATTTAAAAAAGCATAAATCGGAGTTAATGATTGCTGTTTATTCACCACCCTACTTGATGAATTATTCCCGATTGATGCTGCATAAATTTTACTGCTGCTCAATACTGTTAAGCTGGCTAAGGACTGTAAATTCCAAGTGCTCATTAACCCGATAGCAAAACGCAATCCATTAAAATCACGTTCATACATTGCTCTATAGAGTTCAATATTGGAATTGGATTTACCTATACTATAGGCAGATGCATTAATATTAAAATGGTGTTCAGCTTTAGCTAATAACGTGTCTAAATTAAAGTAGCTACTGGATGAATCTTGGGCGTTTTTAACACGACTTTGAAAGACGCCTAAATCATAGTTGGCCACAGCAGAAAATGAATTAACAGATGAATTTCCTAATATGGATTGTCTAGCATGTTCTTTGGGTGCAAAAGCTGACTTATCAACATCTAATGATAAATTAAATGAAGAGACATTTAATTGAAGAATAGCATTACTATCAATAGCTATACTATTATTTTCATTAAAGATAGCATTTTTTTTACCTTCAATTTTATCAACTAATAACTGATTTAGTGTTGCGCCTTGATTATTTTCGATTAATTGAATACTTGATAGTTTTATTTTATCATTATCGATAACAATAATCGCATCTGCAATTTTCTTTTCACTTTGGTTTTGTTTATTTGCATCATTAAGTCGTAAGAAAACGGGCACCGACATACCTTCCTCTAAAGCATTAACAAATGCCGGAGGAATAATATATCCGCCCACTTTAATTCTTTTTATTTCATTAGCATTAATCGTATTCGAAAAAATAATACCTAATATTGATAAAGCGATAATACTCTTACGCATGATTTAGCCCATTCTTTATTTTTTATTTGACAACAATGAACTCTCCTTTGTGCCAAATGCCTACGCTAGATTTTTTATTTGTGAGATCGACAAGTTGTAATTTAACGGCTAAATGTGGCATAAGGTAATAACGCTCGCGACACATCCCCTCCACACCATATTGTTGTTTTTCTGCTAGACAAGGGCCTGAAGCCACAACACGAAATGAACTATTACCGATATTAGAAACTTTATTATCATGATACTGATAATTAAAATTCTCAATTCTGGGTGCAACCACTAAAATTGTACTAATAGTTGCAGATGTTGTTGCTGTCGCTGATTTTGAGCTTTGTGTTATACCATTTTCAGCAATAGGATCATCTTTCCAATTTAATCGATAATAACGCTCTTTATCATCCTTAGGCCCTTGATAAATGATTTTAAATACATCACTTGCATGACCGGGAAGAATCAGATTAGCCGGTGTTGATAGAATTTCATTGGGATCAGTAACCGGAATAACTTTCCCATTTTCAAGTGGTGAGTCTAATTTTTCTATTGTCAAATTGACTAATCTTGCCGTATTTACTGTATTTTCAATTTCTTTGGCAAGAGTACTTTCATCAGAAGATATTATCTCTGTTATATTACCTACATTTACTGCAAAACTATTTTTTAATGGAAACCACAATAATAAAAAAAGGATTAATTTTATCTTATTCATAATAGTCAGTTTCTAAAATAAATAACGATAAAGATATTACTTCCCTATAGTATCTTTATCGTAATATCAATTAGCCAATAAAGGAGAATTAAGGTTCTGGATTAGGTTTAACGGTAGAAAAGTCACCATCCCAAGTGGCAGTAAATTGCACTTTTACATCACCATCCCAGACACCATCAGCCAGTGATTTAAAATCGGCTGTTGCTCCTGCTGCTTGTGCACTGGCAATTACAAAAGTGAATTCACCACGATCTGTAGCGCGCTCAGAGCCATTGTAAATACCATCAGCAGCTAAATTATCTAAACCTGAGGTTAACCCTTTTGATGTATCAATTAACACGACATCAGTTGTTTTAGAAAGGTCTTCCCCATTCCATTTAACACCAACTGTTAATGTTGAATCATCAGTTGTTCTTGCTAACGTATTAGCAATCAGTTTTGATGATAATTTAAAATCGGTTGCGCCAGATTGGCCTTGAATAGCAATATCAAATGCACCATTTTGTTGGTTAAATGATTTTTGGCCTTCAGCATAATTAAAAGTCAGACTTTTTAATGGAGTGACAACTAACATACTGGTTGTATCTTTAATTGCAGTTGCTTGCCAAGTCGCGGTTGCTTGTGCAACACGAGTATCTGCATTAGCAGCCGTAGCAAAAGAAGCAGCAATAATTGTTGATAGCATCACCGATGCTATTTTTTTATTTAACATATTATTCTCTCTAATTTTGATTTATAAAAAACAATTACATAGTATAAAAAACACCTTTAATTGTGCTTTTTATAAAATATAATTAATAAAATAATTGCAATGATAATTATTTTATGTGATTTATTAATTTTTAATGTAATTAAAAGTTATTTATGAAGTTTTTTGTTTGACAACCTTTCCATAAAATATATTTCTTTTTATTATCGACTTTGTTTATTTCTCTCTCATCGGAAAATTCATTTTCAAGATATTTAAATACATCTACCCATTTTTTATCTAAAATTAATAAAAAATTTGCTAATTGATCAACGGTAATTGCAGTAGCTCCTATTTCATATCGTGAAATTTGTTGTTGGCTAACATTCATTAATCTTGCCAACTGCTTTCCTGTCATATTTTTTTCTTTACGTGCTTTTCTTAAAAAAATACCAACATGACCACTAATCATATTAGATTTCATTAATTACACTCCAATAGAAAATTGTTAACTAAACATTTCATTTAAATCAATCATAAATATATAAAAATAAGAGTAAAAACGTTTATACCGATCGAAGTTAGTTAACTTAATAGCTATAACCTATCAAATATTAGTTATTGATCGATTTAATTTATTAGCTTACGCAAATAATTTGTATTTAAAAGAAAAGATTTTTATTAATTATATGATAATTAAATAAATTAAGTCTTTAATTAAAAAATAATTTAAAAAATATATTTTTTATAGAATTGCAGAAAAATAAAGAATAACGCATTATTGATATAGCCTAATTGATATATTTGATCATATACATTTACAATTTGTTACATAATTCATCAAATAGCGATTTAAGTACTAATAATTAGAGTACTATAATACTCTGATAAAAGCGCATTTCTGGTTGAATATCCTGTAATTATATTCATGAAGAACACTTAAGTCCAAAAATAGCACTTAATCAAAGAATTAGTATCAATATATTTGTAAAGTAATCACATGATTTTAAATATCTTTTTTAATTCCATTAATACTAATATAAAGTGTAAAAACACATTTTAATGAAAATAGAGATCAATTTTAATAAGTAATTATATTACTGATTAACTAGATTATTGATTTAGATCAATAATAGTATTCTGTTATTATATTTTTATTAATCTTTAACGGTAATTAAATGCCTAAGAAGTTATTTTAATAAAAATAATATATATAATTATGCAAAAATATTTTTCTTTGCATTAATAATATGGTAAGAAGTTTATCAATATATCGATTATAAGAATGATGTCGATTTACATGAAAAATTAGCTGAATGGGAGGCTTTTTATAATTGTCATCGCCCTCACTCAGCGCATGCTGGTAAAACACCGTATGAAGTGTTAAAAAATAAGCTTAGTCTTTAAGACTAAACGTCAGCCGAGGTTCTGAGTGACACAGCGTAGAGATTTTTATCTAAGAACATTCTACCCGTAGTGGTAATTTCACTTATTTTTAGAGGATGGTAAATACACTACTTATCTTATTATCTTACTTACCTTTTTTTAGCAAATCTTTCAATGCTGCAATATTCGCCCTCGCCCCTTCAGCTTCTTTTAATTGTCGACGTTTTTGAGCATAAATATCAAATACTTCTCTGGCTTTTTCATCAGCGGCTTTCTTACTAATCCCACCTGCGCCTTGTAATACATCACGGTCATTGAAACTTAAAAACTGATCTAGCTTAGTATCCCAATCTTGTAAAAAAACTTGCTTACGGCGCAGCGCTTGGTCTTCAGCAAAATCCAGCCACATATTGACGATACGGTTTAATTCTTTCAGCTCATTTTCGCGTAGATAATTCTTCGCAATCGTGACATCGGTTTTACGCACCTCATCAAATTTATAGTTGGTTAAGCCCATATCCGGCTGACTGGCATCTGCGCGACTAGCTATAAGCTCAGCGGCAGTCATGCCGGTACAAGCAAAATGTAATTTGTTTTGGATAGATTGGAAGAAACGAGTTGTTTCTTTATTGGATGGTTCGTAATCCGCTGCCATGGTGAAGATCTCTTTCACCCGTAAATACACCCGCCGCTCACTGGCGCGAATATCACGGATGCGTTCGAGCATCTCATCAAAGTAATCCGGCACGACTGACTGACCGATAGGCGGATTTTTCAGCCGTTCATCGTCCATCACAAACCCTTTGATCAGATACTGTTCCAGCGTTTGCGTTGCCCACTGACGAAACTGAGTACCACGGACAGAGCGGACACGGTAACCAACAGCAATAATGGCAGGTAAACTATAGTGGTCTATCTCTCTGGAAACCTGACGATTTCCCTCTAATCGAACTATCCGGAATTTCCGGATGGTTGCGTTTTGAGCAAGTTCCCCTTCAGAGAAAATATTAACAAGGTGCTCGTTAATTGTACGAACGTCTTTTCCATACAGCTCAGCAATTGATGATTGAGATAACCACAGAGTATCAGACTCAAAGCGGCATTCGACGCGAGTTTGACCATCTTCACTGCGGAACAAAACAAATTCACCCTGTGGTGCTTCAGGAAGATTATCACTCATTACATGGCCTCCACTCTCTATACGTTATGCATAAACTGTGAACAACAATATAGCATATTTAACAAAAAAATAAGGCCACCAGCAAATAGATAGCAAGCACATTATTTTATGAAAAAACAATGTAATACGATCCCCTATACTATCCATCTTTCTGAATAATATTCGTACATTTTTCAGTCATCACCCATAGCGCCTTATTCAATTTACTATCACTATCAATACCATTCACCGAACATGTACGAGTATGCTTACTTTTCACATTTCTGCCTAATAGCACTCCTGTGAGTCAATTTTCTTGCAAACGTTTTAACATTTGTTGAACTAAAAATAGCTTAATAACTGATCATTAAGGGATTGATTGAGTTTTGGGAGGTGTATTGAACTTAAGTGGCGGAAGATCACAGGAGTCGAACCTGCCAAGGACCGCTGGCGGCCCCATCTGGATTTGAAGTCCAGCCGCCCCACCGGGGACGATGATCTTCCATATAGGATTATTTGTATGAAATAACGTGATGATTATACGCTGAAATAAAATCATTCCCAAGTGCACTAAATCAATAAAACCTCTTTCAAAGAAAATAATCCCGCTTTTGAGTAAAAAAACTGATAATTAACGCGATACTATTGAACTTATGCACTTTCATCCTCATCTTATTACCTATGACGAATAAACTCAGTGATGTATGCCATGTCACTGTAAACCCAGATACAGGATGTTTTTTATGTCAAATCCATTACTTAGCACAACGGGATTACCTGCATTTTCCCAGATAGAACCAAAACACGTTGTACCTGCCGTTAAAGAAGTTTTAGCTAATTATCGTGCAACCGTAGAAAAACTTCTCGCTGACAACACCGCTTTTAGTTGGGATAATCTTTGCCAACCGTTAGCCGAAGCGGGTGATAAACTTTCTCGTGTTTGGTCTCCTGTTAGCCATTTAAACTCCGTTAAAAATAGCGCTGAATTACGCGAAGCTTACGAGCAAAGCTTACCTTTACTGTCTGAGTTCAGTACTTGGATGGGTCAGCACGAAGGATTATATCAAGCCTATAAATCTATCAAAGAAAGCGCTGATTTTGCCTTACTGACTCAACCACAAAAAAAAGCCGTTGAGAATGCGTTACGTGACTTTGAATTATCCGGTATCGGTTTACCAAAAGAGAAACAACAGCGTTTTGGTGAAATCAGTGCACGCCTATCAGAACTGAGCGCCAAATTTGGTAATAATGTGTTAGATGCGACCATGGGGTGGTCTAAACTTATCACCGATGAAAGTGAACTTGCTGGTATGCCACAAAGCGCCATTGACGCAGCCAAAGCAATGGCACAAGCAAAAGAGCAACAAGGTTATCTATTAACGCTCGATATGCCAAGCTATCTACCTGTTATGACCTATGCTGATAATCGTGAGCTTAGAAAAGAGATGAGTATTGCTTATAGCACTCGCGCCTCTGATCAAGGCCCTAATGCAGGTCAATGGGATAATAGTGAAGTGATGGCGGAAATTTTAGCATTACGCCATGAGTTAGCTCAGTTGCTCGGTTTTAAAAATTATGCCGAAAAATCACTTGCCACTAAGATGGCAGAATCACCAGAACAAGTACTTAATTTCTTAACTGATTTAGCCTCTCGAGCTCATCCTCAAGGTGAAAAAGAGCTGGCTGAATTAACGCACTTTGCCAAAACACATTATGGTGTGGAGAAACTAGAGCCTTGGGATCTGGCTTACTACAGCGAAAAACAAAAACAACACCTATTCTCCATTGATGACGAACAGTTACGTCCTTACTTCCCAGAGCACCGTGCATTAAGTGGCTTATTCGAAGTGGTTCACCGTATCTATGGTTTAACGGCTAAAGAGCGTCATGATATCGACACTTGGCACGATGATGTACGTTTCTTTGAATTATATGATGAAAGCAACACATTGCGCGGTAGCTTCTATCTTGATTTATACGCTCGTGAACATAAACGCGGTGGTGCTTGGATGGATGATTGCATTGGTAGAATGCGTCATGCTGATGGCACACTACAAAATCCTGTCGCCTATCTTACCTGCAACTTTAATAAACCAGTAGGTGATAAACCCGCACTCTTCACCCATAACGAAGTAACCACGCTATTCCATGAGTTTGGTCATGGTCTACACCACATGCTAACGCAAATTGATACCGCTGATGTATCAGGTATTAATGGCGTACCATGGGATGCGGTTGAGTTACCAAGCCAATTTATGGAAAACTGGTGCTGGGAGCCAGAAGCGTTAGCCTTTATTTCTGGTCATTATGAAACTGGCGAGCCATTACCGCAGGCTATGCTTGATAATATGCTCAAAGCAAAAAATTATCAGTCTGCGATGTTTGTATTACGCCAACTAGAATTTGGTCTGTTTGATTTCCGCCTACACGCTGAATATGATCCGGCTAAAGGTGCTCGTATCATGGAAATACTAAATAGCGTAAAAGAGAAAGTCTCGGTAGTACCTGCAACACCTTGGGCGCGATTCCCTCATGCCTTTAGCCATATTTTTGCCGGTGGTTATGCAGCAGGTTATTACAGCTATTTATGGGCTGATGTACTGGCTGCTGATGCCTTCTCTCGCTTCTCTGAAGAGGGCATTTTTAATCGCCAAACAGGTCAATCATTCCTTGATAATATTTTAACCCGTGGTGGTTCAGAAGAGCCAATGGAGCTGTTCAAACGCTTCCGTGGTCGTGAGCCGAAACTTGATGCTATGCTCAAAGGCTACGGTATTAAAGGATGATATGTGAATATCTGTTTACTTTGTGAAGAAGGCGCTGATAACAGCGCCTTATCTGCTTTAGCGCAACGTTGGGGATTAATTCACGACGCCACACAAACTATGGCGTTAGTCTTAACGCCCACTCACCTTGAATTGCGTAAACAAGATGAGCCTAAACTTGGTGGGATCTACGTGGATTTTGTCGCGGGAACTATGGCTCATCGTCGTAAATTTGGCGGTGGTCGTGGTGAAGCGGTAGCAAAAGCAGTAGGTATTAAAAAGGATTATCTACCCGATGTGGTTGATGCAACAGCAGGATTAGGCCGTGATGCCTTTGTATTAGCCTCTATTGGTTGTAACGTAAGAATGGTTGAGCGTCATCCTGTGGTGGCTGCATTACTTGAAGATGGCTTGAAACGCGCTTATCTCGATGCGGATATTGGTGAGTGGATGCAACAGCGTATGAAGCTCATTTATGCTTCATCTGCACAGGCACTCACGCAAATTAGCCCTGCACCTGATGTAGTCTATCTTGATCCTATGTATCCCCATAAAACCAAAAGCGCATTAGTGAAAAAAGAGATGCGGGTATTCCAATCTCTTGTCGGTGCGGATGAAGATGCTGATGCACTATTAGCACCAGCCATGGCACTGGCTAAAAAACGAGTGGTTGTTAAGCGTCCTGATTATGCTGAGCCGTTAAACAATCAACCCGCACATGCAAGTGTCACCACCAAAAATCACCGTTTTGATATCTATCCTTGTATCTAACCATAGATAACCCATAGAGGGGCGTGTCTCCCCCTCTTTTGCCATAACTTTTTAATTATAATATCGCTATCTATTGAATAGTATATCCACCATCAATCACCAGATTATGGCCATTGATCATATCCGCTGCACCGCTTGCTAAAAATACAGCCGCGGCAGCAATCTCTTCTGGCTCAGCAAATCGCCTTGCCGGTATTTGCGCTTTCATCTGTTCACCTTTTTCACCTTCCCAAGCCTTTTTACCTAAATCGGTCATCACAATAGTAGGGGATATCGCATTGATTTGTAGGCCTTTGGGTCCCCACTCTAGCGCCATCACCTTTGTCATATTGATAATGGCGGCTTTACTTGCACAATAGGCAATATGTTCTGGTAAAGCGATAATACCTGCTTGAGAGGCGAGGTTAATTATCTTACCTTGCCCGCGTTGTAGCATATGCTGCCCCACTTGCTGACACAGTAAAAAAGTCCCCGTTAAATTAACTGATAAGGTTTTATTCCAATCTTCAAGAGATAACGATTCGGCGGGAGCTAAAGCGACAATACCTGCACAATTAACAAGAATATCAATGCGATCGAACTCTTCAATGACTGAGTGTACCGCTTGTTTTACGGACTCTTCACTTGAAACATCACACCAGATCCCCACCGCACTATTTAAACGATGCGCCACTTGCTCAACCTGCTCTGATCTATCCAACAAAGCGACTTTAGCCCCTTTTTCGATAAACATCTGTGCGATAGATAAGCCAATTCCAGCCGCACCACCAGTAATAACAGCCACTTTATTCGAGAGAGTAAAATCAATTTGCGTAGCCATATAACCTCCAGCTTAAAAATAAATAGTCACTCTTTTAAGCATAGCAGATGAAAATTAGGCCTAAGGGGGAAGAGAAAATGATTGAAACGGTCAGAGCGAGCGCTATGCACTCGCACTAACTTAAAAAATTACAGCACGCCTTGCGCTAACATTGCATCAGCAACTTTAACAAAACCTGCAATATTAGCTCCTTGAATATAATTAGTTTGTTTACCTTCACCGCCATAGTTTACACAAGCGTGATGAATATCCAGCATAATATGATGTAAGCGAGCATCAACTTTCTCAGCTTTCCAACTCAAGCGTGCTGCATTTTGCGCCATTTCTAATCCCGAAGTTGCTACCCCTCCAGCGTTAGCGGCTTTACCCGGTGCAAACAAGACTCCCGCCTCAATAAAAGCATCGGTTGCCGCAATGGTCGTTGGCATATTTGCGCCTTCGGCAACAGCTTTAACACCGTTTTTAATTAACACTTTTGCGGCGTCTAAATCTAATTCATTTTGTGTAGCACAAGGTAGTGCAATATCAACAGCGACAGCCCAAGGCTGTTGCCCTTCAAGATAAGTTAAACCAAACTCTTTGGCGTACTCTTCAATACGACCATAATTATTTTTAATTTCAGTTAAGCGAGCCAGTTTTTCGGTTGTAAATCCAGCTTCATCCACCACGGTTCCGCCAGAATCTGAAGCGGTGACCACTTTCGCACCCAGCTCAAGGCATTTTTCAATGGTGAATTGTGCCACATTGCCAGCACCAGAAACGGCTACACGCATTCCCTCAAGGGACATGCCGTGACGTTTAAGCATTGCGTTAGTAAAATAGACTAAACCGTACCCTGTGGCTTCTGGGCGGATCAAACTGCCACCAAATGATAAACCTTTACCCGTAAAGACACATTCATTGCTATTCGAGAGCTTTTTCATCATTCCGGCCATAAAGCCAACTTCCCTTGCTCCCACACCAATATCTCCCGCGGGGACATCAGTATCAGCCCCTAAATGACGATAGAGCTCAGTCATTAACGCCTGACAAAAACGCATTACCTCTGCGTGGCTTCTCCCCTTGGGATTAAAATCAGATCCCCCTTTAGCGCCTCCCATCGGCAGTGTTGTCAGTGCATTTTTAAAGGTTTGTTCAAAACCTAAAAATTTTAGAATAGAGAGGTTTACCGATGGATGAAAACGCATTCCACCTTTGTAGGGACCAATAGCAGAGTTAAATTGTACCCGCCATGCGCGATTAACTTGAACTTGTCCTTTATCATCTAACCAACAGACGCGAAACTGAATAATACGTTCAGGCTCAACTAAGCGCTCAAGTAATGATTGTTCACGATATTGTGGATTTTTCTCTAAAAAAGGCCACAGAGTGGTAAAAACTTCACGTACCGCCTGATGGTATTCAGGTTGATGAGCGTTATATTTTTCTACCTCTTCTAAAAACGAAGATAATGAGCCAGATCTATTCATTCAGCTATTCCTTTTTATGTAATGTGATGTTGGCATAACCTCATTTATTCGGAATATTTTTGGGATTTATGTGAGGTTGATATTGTTTTGCCTATTGAATATATCATTAAAATGTATTCCTACTTCAAGACATTTTTTTTATAATTAGACAAAAAAAAAAGCTTGACCTCACTAAAGGCTAATAAAATCAGGATTTTTGGACAAAAAAATAACCTGCATAAGCAGGCATTTTTTTTGCTTAAATAATCAGTTGATTACTCTTCATCATCTTTCAGAGGAACAATTAACATATCAACATGAACGGTATTAATTAGTTGACGTGCTGATGACATCAATTTGCTCCAGAAATCTTGGTGATGACCACAAACCACTAAGTCCATATCGTATTTTTTAATCGCATCAACAAGAACTTGGCCTAAATCCCCGCTACCACTGAGTGTTTCTTGGATCTCATAACCTGAGTTATCAGAGAGATCTTTTAGTGCATTACGTGTTTCATCAGTGATGCGTTGTTGCATATCACCAAGGTTAACATCAATTAAACCGGTATACAGATCAGAGTAGTTAACATCAACGTGAATTAAGGAAACTTTGGCATTATAGGGTTTTGCCATAGATACAGCTTTCTGCACCAAGACGTTGCTCTCAGGGGATAAATCAACTGCAACTAGAATATGCTTATAAGCCATCGTAAACTCCTTCCATAAGCTGATTAATCGGTCGGAAAGGCTATTACGCCTATATCCTTTACATTAAATATAACGTTTTATGATGAAAGTTAGATGTTGCCTTGATCACAACTTAGTGCAAATACCATCAAAGAAAGCATCTATCGGTAACAACAATATACACCATTTTAAATAAGTGAGGAGTCGTTCTTCGACAATATCCACATATTAATGTGAATAATGCACAAGGCACAATAAAAACACCCTATTAGAGTTATTTTTTAATCATTTTTTTGAAAAAGCGAACAACTTGAACAACTCGCTTTTATTTCTTGCTTAATATCACCTAGACTTAAATAAGAGAAAAATTAACCTTTCCATGTAAATGCAAAAGGTTTTCTCATCTCAGAATCAGCTATTCTAGGGAGGGGATTATGTTTAGTGTCATTGTTATCTTTTGGGCGTTGTGTATTCTTTGCCTGATTAATATGATGCGTTATTTCTCATCAATTCGGGTATTACTCACCATATTGCGCCAATCTGATCCATTACTTTACCAATCTGTCGATGGGAATGGATTTTTCACTATGCATGGTCAATTTTCAAAACAGTTAAGACTTATTCGATATATAAATCAACGCCAATATACTAACCACCATGATCCTGAAGTGATTATGCGTTGTGAACGGATTTATCGACAATTCTACCTAGTAAGTCGCTTTTGTATTCTTGCTGTAGCAAGCTTGATCGCCATGATTATTTGGTAGGTTTTATAGGGATAAAAAAACGGTGACGAGTTAGTCACCGTTTCTCAATACTATTAGGATGCTTATTATTATCAGCTATTCACCAGCAGTGAAAGTGAAATCCAATAAAGCACACCGGATAAAGCAATACTCACTGGTAATGTTAAGATCCAGGCCAGCGCAATATTTTTCACGGTTTTGGTCTGCACCCCACCACCATCAACAATCATCGTACCTGCAACCGCAGATGATAACACTTGTGTTGTTGATACTGGCATACCTGTATAACTTGCTACACCGATAGAAACTGCAGCAGTTACCTGAGCAGAAACACCTTGCGCATAAGTCATACCTTTTTTACCAATCTTCTCACCGATAGTTACCGCAACGCGTTTCCAACCTACCATTGTCCCGATAGAGAGCGCTAAAGCCACAGAGATAATGATCCAAATTGGTGCATATTCCACTGTATTTAGCAGGTCACGACTCAATGTTTTTAAGAACCGTGCATCTTGGGCGCTAGTTTCTGGTAGTTTAGCAACTTCCGTAGCTGTATCAGCAATACACATCAGTAAGCGACGCATTTGAGCACGCTGGTCTGCACTCAGCTCATCATAAGAGCTAATACCAGACAACATTTGTTCTGTTTGATTGAGAACAATTGGCGTTCTTGCGCTATTACAATGAAAATCCGTGTCGTTAGGATCAGCTTGTGCTGATACTACCGGGGTATTTTCAATCGCATGTTGTAGAGCTGGTTGATGCTTCTCATAATACTGTTGTAAGTGTACAACGGCATCATGAGTTTTAGTGATATCGTATCCGCTAGCATTCATATTGACGACAAACCCTGCTGGGGCGACACCAATTAAAACTAACATGATAAGACCAATACCTTTCTGACCATCATTCGCACCATGTGAGAAACTCACCCCTACCGCAGATAAAATCAGCGCGGTACGAGTCCAAAATGGTGGTTTGCGTTTACCATCTTTTTTCTCACGTTCGGCAGGGGTTAGGTGGATACGACGACGTTTTTTCGTGCCACTCCAATAGCGACGTAACAAGAAAATCATCGCGCCAGCAATCACCAAGCCAATAATTGGGGAAAGGATAAGAGAAAGGAAGATACTGATCATTTTAGGTATGTTTAATGCATCAACGATTGACGAGTCTGTCACGATAGCATTTGTTAAACCAATACCAATGATAGCACCTATCAGCGTATGTGAACTGGATGCTGGAATACCGAAATACCATGTACCTAAGTTCCAGATAATGGCAGCTAACAGCAACGAAAAAACCATGGCAAGGCCATGAGCCGAGCTCACATTTAGCAGAAGATCTGTCGGTAATAAGTGAACAATAGCGTAAGCCACGCTCAATCCACCGAGCAAAACTCCAAGGAAGTTAAATACACCCGCCATCACGACCGCAAATTGCGCACGCATAGCACGAGTATAAATAACAGTTGCTACCGCATTTGCGGTATCATGAAAGCCATTAATGGCTTCATAAAATAGCACGAAAATCAGTGCTAAAACCAACATTAAACCTGTATGAAATTCCAGGTCAGTAAACAAATGTAGCATAGACGTTAAGCCAGTTAGTTGGACATGAACGCGGCGCATTATCAGCGACAAATGCGAACGGTGGAAGCGAAATTTAACCTTTTTTTGATTTGATAACCAAGGAAAATGACGGGTTTTTAAGATAATTCCTTATATATCATTTAATTAATAAACATAAAAAAAAAGTAAATTTCTGATAAATTTTTTGCTTGCAAATACGAATTTAGGTGAAAAATACAGATTTCTCCATATAATTTTACAAAATACTCTGATTTTACACGAAGATCACTGATTAAGTAGTCAGAGACAACCAAGAACGAGACATCATTGTGGGATCATTCGATACAGTTATTATAGGTGCAGGGGCCGCTGGACTTTTTTGTGCCTCTTTAGCAGGACAAGCGGGATTATCTGTTTTAGTTTTAGATAATGGCAAAAAAGCCGGCAGAAAAATTTTAATGTCTGGTGGTGGACGTTGCAATTTTACCAATATGTATATCGAGCCATCAGCTTACTTATCCGATAATCCTCATTTTTGTAAGTCAGCACTTGCTCGCTATACACAATGGGATTTTATCGAGTTAGTACAAAAGCACCATATTGCTTACCACGAAAAGACATTAGGGCAATTATTTTGTGATGATTCTGCCCAGCAAATTGTTGATTTATTACTCGCAGAATGCCATGAAGGAAAAGTAAGTATTCGCTTACGTAGTGAGGTGACTCAAATAGAGAAAACCGCCGAAGGCTTTACTCTTTTGGTAGGAGGGAAAACAATAACCGCCTCCTCTGTAGTGATTGCCAGCGGAGGACTTTCAATGCCCGGTTTAGGTGCCACCCCTTTTGGCTATAAAATTGCGCAACAATTTGGCCTTAATGTATTGCCCACTCGTGCAGGCTTAGTCCCTTTTACATTACACAAGCCACAACTTGAACAACTCAGCCCGCTCTCTGGTGTGGCGATCCCTGCTATTGTCACCGCTGAAAATGGCACCCAATTTAAAGAGAATATTCTTTTTACTCATCGTGGGCTTTCCGGTCCTGCTATTTTACAAATCTCTAGTTATTGGCATCCGGGAGAGAATGTGAGCATTAACTTACTTCCTGACACGGATTTGGAAGGCTATTTACAAGAAAAACGACAAGCACAGCCAAATCAATTATTAAAAAATACACTTTCTCGCCTACTACCGAAGCGTTTTATAGAGATAATGATTGAAAATAATCAACTGCCTGATACCTCACTGGCTCAACTTAGCAATGAACGTATTACACAAATAACGACGTTGCTACAAGCATGGCTTGTTTTACCTAATGGTACAGAAGGTTATCGCACTGCAGAAGTCACCCTAGGTGGTGTTGATACCCGTAATCTCTCCTCTAAAACGATGGAAGCGACAAAGATAACAGGTCTCTATTTTATTGGTGAAGTGGTTGATGTCACAGGTTGGTTAGGAGGATATAACTTCCAATGGGCATGGAGCTCTGCTTATGCCTGTGCCCAAGCATTGATCTCTCGACACATGACTAAGTAGGCGCGTTATTTTTATAAATAACCACACAAAGTATAGGCTAACTTATTGGTTATAATGATTTTTTTAAAAACAAAATAAAATAACTCGTTAATCAGTGAGTTAACGAAATTGGCATTATTTTTTTCTGTTTTGATTAAAAAAAACACTTTACAAATGATAGTGAGAACTATTATCATTAAATCACTTTCAGATGCACCACCTTCAGGGTCATATGAAAGAACGACATTGCTCACATTGCTTCCAGTGTTTTACTTTAGCCAGCCGGGTGCTGGCTTTTTCTTTTTGTTAGAATGGACAAAATATCAACATCCATATAATAAATATATATATTTCATATAACTTTATGCTCATTATCTATGAATAGATATGATATTAAAAAATTTTAGAAACCAGTGAAACTGGTAAAGAAAGAGGCCATATTTTTATATCTTTTATTCTTGATTTTTCTAATAACGAAAAACTAATTTAGGCTAATTACCTAATTTTTAGTATAAAAATGAATGTGTATACATTTTATCATATTATTATTATGATATTTCTTCTTATACAACATTAGTGCTCATTCATTAATAAATATAAAAACCAATAAAAGCAAGAAGATAAACATGCTAAATAAAAATGATAGAGATCAGCTAATTAAAAATAATAAATATAAGAATATAAAGTTTAATGTAAAATGTAACATTCAAGTTATTTTATTTATTTCATTGATTTCATTAGTTTTTATCAACAACGAAAACTTACCTCTAAAATATAAAATTGCACTTAGCGGTGGGATGATATCTTTTATCTATATATTTAGCGCATACCATTCATTTGGTAGTCTATATCTAGCAAACAAAATAACATATGTATTTATAAAAATAAAAATAAAAAAACTAATCACTTACATTTTCAGAAAGTAATAATCTAAACTTATTTAGCGATTATTTTTACTTCAGAGCTAGTTAAAAGAAAAGATAAGAAGCCCCCTCCTGAAAGAAGTTTCAATTAATACCTAAGTAATAGTAGCCTCATACTTTATATATGCACAGTATCAACTCAATGCTCCCTTATTCAAATTATTTGGATCCTCAGATTAAATTCCTCCGCTTTTTTACTTAGCTTAATTGCGTAAACTGTGTTCAACAACTTCAGAGAAGGAAACACATTATGATTTATTTACGCAAAGCAAATGAAAGAGGCCACGCTAATCATGGTTGGCTAGATAGCTGGCATACCTTCTCTTTCGCAAGCTATTACGATGCTAACTTTATGGGATTTTCCGCCTTACGCGTCATTAATGAAGATAGAGTGATGCCCGGTGAGGGTTTTGGTACCCATCCTCATAAAGATATGGAAATTTTAACCTATGTGCTTGAAGGTAATATTGAGCATAAAGATAGTATGGGTAATAAAGAAAATGTACCCGCCGGTGAATTTCAAATAATGAGCGCAGGTACAGGTATCACTCATTCCGAGTACAACCCAAATAGTGATAAAGGCCTGCATTTTTATCAAATTTGGATCATGCCTGATACCACCGGTATTACACCACGTTACGATCAACGTCGTTTTAATACCACAGAGAGTAAACAGCTTATTTTGTCACCAGATGCACGTGATGGCTCGTTAAAAGTGTTCCAAGATATGACGCTGTGGCGTTGGAACCTAAAAAAAGGAGAAGAGGCACAATATCAGCCAGAAGCAGGAAGAAATGTTTGGTTGCAAGTCGTTAAAGGAAAGATAGCAATTAATGACATTATTGCGACCACCAGTGATGGCATCGCCATCGCGAATGAAGATATTATCTATTTCGTTGGTGATGAAGACAGTGAAGTCTTGCTGTTTGACTTACCTCCTGTAACAGCATAGTTGGGCTACCAACCTAAAGCCACTTTTTCTCAAACAATTTATTTCACTTTGTTTTCTTGTTAACTCCCTGAGATGTCTTTCATCTCAGGGAATTTTTTATCAATAAAACCAGTAACTAGCGTTTAGGGCCCACTTTTGTTAACGCTTGCCCTACTGGCGTATCAGTATATTTATCAAAGTTTTTCACAAAGCGATCAGCAAGATCGTCCGCTTTAACATCCCATTGTGCTTTATCCGCATAGGTGTCTCGAGGATCTAAAATTTCGCTATTAACGCCAGGAAGCGCTGTTGGGATCGCCAAATTAAATACAGGCAGAGTTTGAGTCTCCGCTTTATCAATATCACCATTTAAAATGGCATCAATTATCGCTCGAGTATCTTTAATTGAAATACGTTTGCCCGTACCATTCCAGCCCGTATTCACTAAGTAAGCTTGTGCTCCACAAGCCTGCATACGTTTTACTAACACTTGAGCATATTGTGTTGGATGGAGTGATAAAAATGCTGCCCCAAAACACGCAGAGAATGTCGGTGTTGGCTCTGTCACACCACGCTCTGTTCCAGCAAGTTTCGCAGTAAAGCCTGATAAGAAGTGATATTGAGTTTGCTCGGGTGTTAAACGAGCAACCGGAGGTAGCACCCCAAAAGCATCGGCGGTTAAGAAAATAACTTTTTTAGCATGACCCGCTTTCGATACCGGTTTGACAATATTATCAATATGATAGATAGGATAAGATACACGGGTATTTTCTGTTTTTGAGCCGTCATCAAAATCAACACTACCATCTGCTAATACCACGACATTTTCTAATAAGGCATCACGTTTAATGGCACCGTAAATATCTGGCTCAGCTTCTTTTGATAGATGGATAGTTTTAGCGTAACAACCTCCTTCAAAGTTGAATACACCATCATCATCCCAGCCATGTTCATCATCACCAATCAGTTTACGCTTAGGATCTGTTGATAATGTCGTTTTACCTGTCCCTGACAAACCAAAGAAAATGGCTACATCACCACTTTCGCCAACGTTTGCCGAACAGTGCATAGAAGCAATACCTTTTAATGGCAGGAAGTAGTTCATCATAGAGAACATACCTTTTTTCATCTCTCCGCCATACCAAGTACCACCAATTAACTGAATGCGTTCAGTTAAGTTGAAAGCAACGAAATTTTCAGAGTTTAATCCCTGCGCTTTCCAATTTGGATTGGTACATTTAGCACCGTTCATCACAATAAAGTCAGGTGTAAAATTTTCTAACTCTTCTTGCGTAGGGCGAATAAACATATTCTTAACAAAATGCGCCTGCCAAGCCACTTCGGTGATAAAACGCACTTTTAATCGCGTATCTGCATTAGCACCACAAAAGGCATCAACGACAAACAAACGTTTGCCTGATAGCTGCTCAGTAACTAATGATTTTAAATCAGCCCATACTTGCGGTGAGAGTGGTTTATTATCATTTTTACCTTTGCCCTGATCAGCCCACCACACAGTATCACGAGTAACATCATCACGAACAATGTATTTATCTTTCGGAGAACGTCCAGTAAAAATCCCCGTATCAACAGCAATAGCGCCTAACGAGGTTAATGTGCCTTTCTCATAACCTGTTAATCCTGGCTTAGTTTCTTCTTCAAATAATAAGTCATAGCTAGGGTTATAAATGACTTCACTAATGTCATGAATACCGTACTGCTCGAGATCCTTAGGGGTAAGACCTTTAACGTTCATAGTTTTGCTCCTGATAAATAGGCTTTTCTATGAGCATTATTAAGGTGTTACAACTAATTAACAGCGATTGTTATCAATATTTTGAAAATTTATATTTTTTTTATGTTAATAACGAGAACTAATGCACAAATCTACAGAAAAATTGTTGAATAAAAAAGGACGCAAAATAGCGTCCTTTAGGGTGATTTACGTTGCTAAATCGAATCAGTGCAAATTAGAGCTAGATAATTTATTGATATTATTAATATCTTCTTCAGTGAAGATATAATGAGCACCGCAATATTCACACTCCATATCAATTTTACCCTGTTCTTGTAACAGATGAGCTACATCTTCTTTAGATAATGTTACTAATGTATCTTCACAACGTTTACGAGAGCACGTGCAATGGAATGCTATCGGTTGTGGATCATATAATGTCACATCTTCTTCATGATATAAGCGATGTAAAATCTCTTTAGTATCAAGTGTAAACAGCTCTTGAGCTTTAATGGTGTGCGTAAGTTGTGTTAATAGCTCAAAGTGTTCTGCTGTCTCATCAGCACTATGTTCTGCACTCGCAGGTAAGGCTTGTAATAACATACCTGCACCCGCCGCTTTTCCATCTTGCAGACCTGTGCGGATAAAGACACGGGTAGGTAACTGCTCTGATTGATTAAAGTAGTTATCAATACAAGCTTCTATCGTTTCACCATCCAACGCTACAATACCTTGGTAACGCTCACCTTTTTTAGGTGTGATGGTAATAACCATAAAGCCATTGCCCATCATCTCTTTTAAGCTGCTACCGGCTTTAACATCATCACTAAAACGTGCAACACCGCGCATCTGTTGTTCATTATTGCCGTTAATAACCACTAATCGTACTGGGCCATCACCTTGTAATTGAACGGTAATATCACCATCAAATTTCAGCGTAGCTGTTAACAAACTTGTCGCGACCAATAAATCACCTAACAGATGTTGAACTGGCTCAGGATAATGATGATTTTCAAGTATTGATTGATAGGTTTCCGTTACGGTAACTAATTCACCACGTACCGCGCTTTTTTCAAATAAAAAGCGTGATAAAGCGTCTTTTTTAGACATAATCTTCTCTCATTGCTGGGGAGCGGTTTAATCCGATCCTGGTAAATTTGTCTGTTTCAAGCGAAGTAAGGTGCGTCTTTCCTTTTTATCAGGTCGACGTTCGGGATGAGGCATCGTTAACGCATTCATTTTTCTTGCTAGAGCGATTTTTTCTCTCTTGGCAATACTCTCTGGTGTTTCACAATAGAGCAATTGTGCTTGGGCCGCCCCTAGGCGCTGTGCACTCACCATTAAGACTGTAACTGTCCGTTCATCATTACCTTGTCGTAAGCGTATTTCAGCCCCAACTTCAACATTTTTACTTGGCTTGCCTCGCACACCATTGTAATGGACTTTACCCCCTTCAATCATAGTGCGAGCAATGGCACGCGTTTTATAAAAACGTGCAGCCCAAAGCCATTTATCTAAACGGACAGCGCTTTCTTGCGATGGTTGACTCATCCCTTTCTCTCCTTAACTTCAACTTCTTCATGAAGGCGATAGAGTAAACACATTGCCTTCCACAACAAGGAACTTACTGAGGAGGGCGATAAAAACAGTGCTCGTAATATTGACTGATTTTATGCATGCGTTGATTATTTTGTCGCCGGCGCCGGATGATAAAAAATAAATTCAGGATCAAAAATCCAATAGCAAAGAATAATAATAACGTATTACCGATATAATATAACAGGGTCATTGAGTCAGGCATGCTATGCAAAAAGATTTGTAACGTGCCATTCGCATCAATTACCATCCCCGTTATTACACCTCCAGTATTAAAAGGTGTGTGTAATAAAATATCAGATAATCGCTGTAATTCTCGCCATTGCTCTAATGGTGTAGGTTCAAATACAGAATTGGTATTTGAAGCATAATCAACGAGCTGTTTTCTTTCATCACTGATTAAAAGCACACCACCCGGTGGTGGACTATTTAACAGTATTGCGGCCTTATCTATTTCTCGGTAGATAAAAGATGATGTGGTGGTGTCAACGAGCTTTTCCAAGGCCTCAGCACTAACAGCACGTAATAAAACATTGGTTCCTGTTAATTTGCCACTTTCTGCACGTTGAACTAATGATGGCCAATCATTGACATTACTTAGGTTTACCAAGGCCATTTTAAGCCGAATACATTCATTTTCTCTCGGGCATAAATCTTGTGTTTTCAAGATAATGCCATCAAAATTATCCAAAAGATTCATGCCAGATTTAGTAATAGCTTGACCTAAGCTTGGGTTTACACGGTTGTTAGAAACGGGGTGTAGCTGCTCTTCAACCAAATATAATAATGCTGCCGCTTTTTCAATCGTACTAGACTCAGGCATTGGCATTGGGTTGCTGTTGTTCCAATAAATCCCCGAACAATCAAAAGGTGCAAATATTGTTTTATTATTCTTACTGGAAAGGTTTGGAGGCATATAACACATTCCGACACCTTTGGCCTGAATAATATCCCCTACATGCAGCTTGGCCGTTTCTAACTCCGTAAAGTTAGTCACTAAATGAGGTTCACTCTCTTTTATCCATGAAAAAGTTAACTTCATTGATAATGATAACGGTTGATAGAGATACAGCATACCTATAATAAATAGGCTACAAACAACAAAGATAATATTTTTAATGTAACGCTTATACGGATTAGTTTTTTTCTTCATCATGCAATGATAAATAAGGCCCTTGCTTGATAACATGATGATTAGGATACATTTCTAAATAGGTCACCTTATCAATATCATTTTGAATATAAGGTTCCCAATGTGGAGGATAAACTAAATCAATTCCCCCCAACGAAATATTTTTTACCTGCCCATGATCAAAATTACCAAACAGTCCCCAGCGTTTTAAACGCCCTTTAAAACAGTGTACTTCTTGTTTTCGTGATTTGATGATGGGTCGATAAATAAGAAACAAGCCTAAAACAAGAAAAGTCCCTCCTGCAGCCATTATCCAAGGGAGAAAGACTTGTGGCATCATTAATGCCGTTAACCATAAGATTAACCCTAAGCAAATTAACGAGCCATTCCAAAAACCTGAAGAATGATGTAACCGATACTCTTCGTTGGTTTCTTGGCGAATATGTAATAAATGCGCCGCATCACCTTCATTTTTCTGGATAGTGGAAGTGCCATTTGACAGTATGGGTTCAGAAAGTTGTTTTAAACTTAACGCAGAAAAATGTGATTTTTCATCTTTAAGAAAATGGCCATTCACACCAATGACAATGGGGATAGAAGGAGTACAAACGACATCGAGGACATTTTCTTGTTGCAGATAAGGCACCAGTAATGGAGGAATATGGATCTCTACCGCATCAATGTAATAGCGCCAATGATTGAGCCCCTCTGATGATCCCGCAAACCGGTTAACAATATTACGCAGTGTCGTAACGACTTCACCTTTAGTGGGTATTTCAGGAAAGTTTTGTAACGAATACCCAGAAGAAAACTTAGAGGTGCCAAAATAGGACAAATAGTCACTAATTACCCCATAATCATCTTGTGTTAGTTTACGGTAAGTCGGTTTGGCGAGGGATGGAAGATGATATGAGCCATCAAGCCGCCTTCTTTTAAAGAATAGAAAGGCGGCCATTATAAATAGGCTAATCATGAAGATAGCCAATATAATGACTGATAATCTCATTTTTTCCCCATACTCATGCTGGTGTTGCTTAGTAACAATAACAAATTTGAAATGCCACCTAACATAAGGCAATTCCTATTCTTTAGTTCTATTTTTTTATTAAAATACAATGAATTATATTTGTGTTGTTGCGTTATAATTTATATATATTATCAATTTTATATCCGCCAACCATGCCATTTTCAGATAAAATAGCGCATCAATAAATAATAATACTCCCAAAAAATCAATCAATAACTGGGTTTAGTAGCGGAGTGTACTCAATTTTCACTAAAAAGCTAAATCTAATTGTTGGATTTATTTTATCATTAATGTGTTAAATTCAGGTTAATCTCTATTCCTATCAGGGGCTGTTATGAAAGAACTAAAAAAACCGAATATACTCAATATTGATAACATTGCCCGTTCTCGGTTATTTCAGATCCAATCCGTTAATCTGGAATTTAGCAACGGCGAAAAACGTATTTATGAACGAATGAAACCCGCTAACCGGGAAGCGGTAATGATAGTCCCTATCATCAATGATGACCTGATCCTTATTCGTGAATATGCTGTTGGCATCGAAAATTATGACTTTGGCTTTCCCAAAGGGGCTATTGATGCGGGTGAAACCCCATTACAAGCGGCCAATCGTGAATTAAAAGAAGAAATTGGCTACGGTGCCGGCTCTTTAACCGAGATAGCTAAACTGTCTATGGCGCCCTCCTATTTTTCCAGCAAAATGAACATTGTTATTGCTCAAGATCTCTATCCTGAACAATTAGAAGGCGATGAGCCTGAGCCGTTAGTTCAAATACGTTGGCCTATCGCCAAGATGATGGACTTATTAGATCATCCCGACTTTACCGAAGCTCGTAATGTCAGTGCACTCTTTTTAGCACAACGTTATTTGCAACAAGTTTGTCCAAAATAATAATTGGCTCGCGATATCCAGATAAAATTAAGGCCACCAAATAGGGAGGCCTTGATATCTATCATCTCTTTTTATTAGAAAATAGCGCGTTACCACGCTTTCACCGCATCACCTTTATAAACTTCTTGCGCTTTTTGCAAAATTTCATCACTTTGGAAAACCGCGACGAGTTTTTTTAATCGCTCGTTATCTTTGTCTGTGGCTCTAGCAACAATCAAGTTAACATAAGGAGAATCGGTATTTTCCATAAATAAACCATCTCGTTTGGCTAATAGTCCCACTTGTGAAGAGAAGTTATTATTGATGATAGAAAGATAAATATTAGGATCACTTAACGTCCGAGTCAGTTGTGGTGTATCAATTTCTGCAAATTTAAGTTTCTTAGGGTTTTCAATAATATCAAGTGTCGTTGGTAAATACCCCACCCCATCTTTTAATTTAATCAATCCTTGAGCCTGCAGTAATAATAAACTACGACCTAGGGTGGTTGCTTCATTAGAAATGGCGACGGTAGCACCATCAGGAAGCGCCTCTATATTTTTGATTTTATTTGAATAAGCTGCAATAGGAAAAATAAACGTTTTACCTATGATTTCAAATTGATAACCACGCTCTTTGCTTTGAGCTTCGTAGTAAGGTACGGTTTGGAACGCATTCACATCAACATCATTATTACGCAAAGCTTCATTAGGTAACACGTAGTCATTAAAGGTGATCACCTTGATATCTAATCCCTGCTTTTCTTTTGCCAACTTAACAACTTCATCCCAAATTTGCTGATCTGGCCCTGTATTAATTGCCACTTTTAACGGTTTGTCACCTTCATCTGGTGAGCAAGCGGTTAAAACCAATGAAGTACAGGCCAAAAGCACCACTAATAATAATTTTCTCATCTTCTCTCCAATAATCGACCATGTCACTCTTATTGTTTATAACTTATTGTTATTATTAAGTTTAATGTTTTTATTATGCTATCAAGGGGACTACTTATACTATATACCAACATGTATTTAGACATCTAGACGTTTAGATAGTTATTTATAACGGGAAAGAGTGGAGAGATCAAAATAGATTTACACACAAAACATGAAATATTTTCATGTTGGAAGATGAGATGTATCTATATCTATTTATTAGATAACAAAAAGCGGGAAAAACAATCTGTTATCCCGCTTTAGTTATTCGTTAGATCGCTATTTAATCTAACTTTTTGTTTATTATATTAATCAAAATAGCTCGTTAGATTCGCCATTATCCTCAAAGATCCGTGTACCCACTTCACTTTTTGCTTTTTCTGTTGGCTGAGTACCTTCAATAAAATACTCTTTCATTGATGGTCCATCTCCCGCCAACTTACCGGTATTGCGATCGATTTGAACAGCAACAACGCCTTTTGGCATCGGCATCATTTGTACCGGAACACCTTCTAAAGCAACTTTCATAAAGTCATTCCAAATAGGTTGTGCCGTTTTGGCACCCGCTTCACCACCCGTTGCGGCAGTTCGCCCTAAATTGCGACTACTATCATCAAAACCAATCCATGCAGTCGCCACAATATTAGCACCATATCCAGAGAACCAAGCATCTTTAGAACTATTGGTCGTTCCTGTCTTACCACCGATATCTTGACGTTTTAAATCTCGCAATGCACGCCATCCTGTACCAGACCATCCCGGCTCACCAACGAGATTGGTTCTTAACGCATCATGCATTAGAAACGCCAGTGGCGTACTTATCACATGAGGAGCATATGGGCTTTCTTTGACTGTTTCAGCAAGAGGTGCTTGCTCTAACTCAATATCAGGCGCCGTTTCTGCCGGTTGCGCTTGCTGAGATTGTGCGACGTTTTCCATATAATCATCAGATAATGCAATAGAGCGCGTAGTATCACCATAAATCACGGGGATATCGGTACATTCAGGACAAGCGACTTTCGGCTCAGCAGTAAAGATCACTTCACCATCAGCATTTTCAATACGCTGAATAAAATATGGCTCAATGAGATACCCACCATTTGCCATTACCGCAAAACCTCGAGCCATTTGCATTGGTGTAAATGAAGGTGAGCCTAAAGCTAATGACTCTGTTCTATCTATATTTTGATTAGGAAAACCAAAACGCAATAGATAATCTGCAGCGTAATCAACTCCCATCGCCCGCATAGCGCGTACCATAACTACGTTTTTAGATTGACCTAAACCTTGACGTAAACGAATAGGCCCTGCATAAGTAGGTGGTGAGTTTTTAGGGCGCCAATCAGTTCCAGCTCCTGCATCCCAACGACTAATAGGTAAGTCATTTAGTAATGTCGATAATGTTAACCCTTTATCTAATGCTGCCGCATATAAGAAAGGTTTGATATTTGAACCAACTTGACGTAACGATTGAGATACGCGATTAAACTTACTCAATTCAAAATCAAAACCTCCCACCAGCGCAATAATACCGCCATTAAGTGGATCTAATGCGACAAAAGCTGCATTAACCTCAGGAAGCTGTGCTAATAACCAATCATTTTCACTATTTTGTCGTACCCAAATTTGCTCACCAGCATGTACAACAGCATCAACTTTGCTCGGCGTGGCCCCTTGAGCCGTATCAGAAATAAATTTACGCGCCCAACGAACCGCTTTTAAATCGAGTGTTATTTTATCGCCATTTTTTAATACCACCTGAGCTTCTTTAGCATCAGCGGATAACACCACTGCGGGGATTAATGGGCCATAAGTCTGTATACCCTTTAGCTTATCGTTAATGGCTTTATCATCCCAAGGAGTTTGCCCTGCATGCCACAGCACCTCTTGAGCACCGCGATAGCCATGGCGCATATCATAATCAATAACATTATTACGTAGCGCTTGTTCAGCGGCTAATTGATCTTTGCGGATAACTGTAGTGTAAATTTTATAACCATCCGTATAGGCATTTTCGCCATAGCGCTGATACATCTCCATTCTGACCATTTCAGTCAAATAAGGCGCTGAAAAATCAATTTGTGGGGCGTGATATTTAGCCACAATAGGCTCAGCTTTAGCACTGTCATACTCTTCGCGGGTAATATAGTTCTCTTCCAACATGCGTTGTAACACTAAATTACGGCGTTTTAAGGCACGATCATACGAATAAAGTGGGTTTAGTGTCGAAGGGGCTTTAGGTAAACCTGCAATAACAGCCATCTCACTTAAGCTAAGATCATGCACACTTTTACCAAAGTAAACATATGCAGCAGCACCCACACCATAAGCGCGATTTCCTAGATAAATTTTATTGAGATAAAGTGCCAAGATCTCATCTTTTGTAAGCTCTTTCTCAATACGGATAGCCAAAAAGGCTTCTTTGATTTTACGCATTAATTTCTTCTCAGGTGTTAAGAAGA
Organism: Proteus mirabilis ATCC 29906; assembly: GCF_000160755.1. Classification (GTDB taxonomy): domain Bacteria; phylum Pseudomonadota; class Gammaproteobacteria; order Enterobacterales; family Enterobacteriaceae; genus Proteus; species Proteus mirabilis. The sequence continues at coordinate 22,161 of NZ_GG668583.1, read as the reverse complement.
AATTACGCGCTAATTGTTGCGTGATGGTACTGGCACCTTGCGATGCTTGCCCCGATGTTAACGCAACAACAACAGCACGAGAGATGCCAATAGGGTCAATACCATGATGTTCACGAAAACGCGTATCTTCAGTGGCAATAAAGGCATTAATTAATTGCGGAGGCATCTCCTGCAAGGTAAGAGGCAAACGACGTTTTTCGCCATATTGCGCCATTAACTCTCCGTCTGCGCTAAAGACCTGCATAGGAGTTTGTAAACGAACATCTTTTAATGTCGCGACATCGGGTAGTTGAGGCTCGACATATTTATACATGCCATATATCGAGGCTGCTCCCAAAATTATGCAAGCAAAAACGAAGATGAAAAAATATTTTAAGAACTTCACCTTAAATTTCCCATGTAATGTGAATTGGGCAGTTTATAAACAAACAGTGCGTAGTATAAAGGTAACGCCTCTTGGAAAATAGGCTATTACACATTCAATAGATATGGATATCATTTATGAAAACAGATAATTATCAGATTGGTATTGAAATTAATATCAATCATATCAATGCCGTTTTAGTATTTCAGCAGAATAAGCAATGGAAGATCAATGCATTTTGGCAATTCCCTTTACCTCTTAATGATAATATAGGTGATATAAATTTAAGAACTATCTTAAAACGATGGCAACAATCTCTACCGCCAATCAACCGTATTGCATTGGCATTACCCGATACAGTGGCAAGTTATCATACCATTGCCTTATCTAACCTGATTTCCCTGACACCAGCAGCCTATTATCGATTAGCACAACTCCGAGCCACATCTCATCAACAAGTCACCAAACAAGCGGTACAATTCGATTATCGGCAACATAACCAACATCTCGCCATCCATTTACATAACAAGACACTGATAGAGACTTATATTGCCTTATTCGCCAAAATAAACTTAACCATCACTGCGATTGATATTCCAGCTTGTGCGTTGCGTTATGTTGCCACACATCTCAACATATCGCCTCACAGCATATTAATTTTTTGTCAAAATAATCAAATGCTTTGGGTTTGTGCAGATAAAGAGATGCCCCATTACGGTACTCTTTCTTATCAAGACCACCAAGAGCAAGAAAAACAATTACAGCAATTACTCATCAAGCATCATTGGCCACAGGAGCAATGTTATTTCTCAGGTGACAATGCAGAATACTTTCGCCAACAAATGCCTATTTGGCCAACCCAAAAAGAGCGGCTATTTATGTCTATACCGCCCAAAAAGACGCTACCTCTAATTGCCATTGGTTTAGCTTTGCGTCCTTGGGAGACAGCATGTATCAAATAAATTTTCTTCCTTGGCGTCAAGCCTTATATCGACATCAAGCACAACGGTGGCTTTATTGGAGCATGATACTCGTTGTTATTACATTCAGTGCTTGCGGTTACTACGCTTATTATTTAGTACAACAAGTAAAAACACTCTCACTTTTACAATCACAATATCAAAAACGTGAGTACTCACTACAAAAGCAATATCACAATGACCAACATGAACAGAAAGTCACCCGCTTATATCAACAGCGTTATTGGCATTATTATCAACATTGGCTTCACTATTTAAATTACCTCGCTTTCTTTCAAGCACTAGAAACACTGCTCCCTACGGAAGGTTATATCGCGCAGTTTTCTGAAAATGATGCAACATTTTCGCTTCAGGTGCGGCTTCCTTGTGAGCAGGCACTTACTTTTATATCTAAAGTTAACCAACACCCCAACCTGACATCATTAACACTCTCCTCTTTTCAACAGAGCAAACAAGATCCCCGTTACAGCGAAATAAGGTTTTCTGGTAAGTGGCAGAGTTGGCAATATCAAGTATCTCAACATAGGCATAGCGAACAGGATGTCGATAACAATGAAAATAAAGACTAATTGGGTAATTTATTTCGCCCTTTTACCTTTTTGGCAAAAGGCACTCTTAAGTTTAGCCCCTTCTATAATAGTGAGTTTGTTATGTTATCTATTCAGCTTTTCGGGCTATCAGCAGGACATAACCGCGCAACAACAGCTTATTAGCCAACACCAAACGCAGATACAACAACTGCAGTCGATATTGCATTCGTCTCCTGCTATAGCCTTATTAAAAGCGTTACAACATGACTATAAACTTCCACCACAAACAGGCTCAGCCTATCAGCGTTTACAACAGATAATCGATAACCATCACTTGATACCTCATAGTTGGCAACATAGTGTCGATAATAGTTTTAAGCTACGTTTTTCACTCTCTTACTCACAATTACTAACGTTATTAGCGCATCTACATCAAGCAGGTTGCGCTCTTTCTGCACTGCTCATTTCGCCTATCCCCCCTGATTTACTCTCAGTTGAATTGAATTTAGTCGACATAACGACACCAAATGTTCTAGCGCCTTTGAAGTCAGAGTGAAATATTATGAAAAGCGTCTTTTTTTATTTGCTGTTACTACTATCTATCTTGTGCTTTGCTGGTTTTGCTCAATCCAGAGATCCTTTTTATCCAGAACAACCTATTGATAGTAATAACACTCACCATTTCATTGATAAAACAGATAATAGTGAAACTCTTCAACACCAAAACAGCACATTACACCATCGTATCTACCCACTACAGTATGCTGATGTAACCACCGTGGCACAGCAGTTAACGAACTATGGAATTTCATTACTCAGTGATCATGGACGAATAGCCATAGATAAAGATTCAAATAGCTTATCCATTATTGATACAGAAAAAGCACATACTGAAATTTCTGATTGGTTAAAAATTAAAGAAACACCACAGCAACAGGTACATATTACCGCACATATCATCAGTAGCAGTCAGGATGCGTTAAATGAGTTAGGAACGCAGTGGGGATTACTCAATATGAAATCGGCAAATTTAGAAGGTACATCAAACAATACTACAACACCCCATAACATAGCATCAGCACCGCTCACAGCACCTTCTCTTGCCGCGTTGGCACTGCATCAAAAAACAAAAAACCCCTTACATTACATAGCCTTTAATATCGCCAGAATTAATAGTCGTCTTTTAGAATTAGAACTAAGCGCCTTAGAACAAGAGAAACAACTCGCCATCATTGCCAGTCCTCGATTAACGGCTGCACATGAAAAAACGGCATCTATCAAGCAAGGAACCGAAATTCCCTATGTCAGCAGAGATAACGACACCATCCGAGTTGAATTTAAAGAGGCTGTTTTGGGGATGGAGGTAACGCCGATCATTCAAAGAAGCAATAAAATTAGATTGCTATTAAAAATTAGTCAAAACACACCAGGTATTGCCTTAGTACAAGGAGGTAGTGAACACCTTTCAATAGATAAACAAGAAATAATGACAGAAGTTACTATTCATGATGGTGAGACTCTGATGTTAGGAGGAATATTTCAACAAAAGCAGCAACAGCATGCAGCAAAAATTCCTTTTTTATCTTCACTGCCATTACTAGGGATACTTTTTAGCCATAAGCGTGACCAACATAGTCGTCATGAATTGGTTATTTTTATTACACCCAAATTAATCTAATTTTCTTAGTGTGATTTATTTTTTTATTATAATACAAACAATTACCTTATTTCCGCCAAGATAAAACTGTAAGTTATTCATTGTTTTTTCTTATAATCTCTATTTATAGATTTGACGCTGAGGACGATTTAGCTTACAAGGGTTAGCTAATTGAGTGGGCCTGAAACATCACAACGATAATACGGATACATTTTATGCACTTCCTCTTTCTTGGAGGTAGGGCTTTTTATATGTAATATTGATCAACTGATGACAGAAAAGACAAAGTGATCAGATGCGGTTTTCCGGCTAAATTGTGTTAGAATCTCCGCATTGCCAACAAAGATAATATAATTTTTATAGGTCATATCTTGTTATGTACTGTAGGCAAAGGGATTTTTATCCTGTGTTGTCGCTTGCGACAACACGTGGTTATTTAATAGCGTTCTACTGAAAAAACTCAGTTTTAATATGAGAGTAGATACACACGTTATCAGGCGTGAATGAAATAAACACTCATAAATTTCAGTTTAGGTCCCGTCGCTGAATGAATTTGGCGGGGCGGGTTATCATTAACGAATATCTTAGTAATACCAAAAACATGGCAGAGAAACGTAATATCTTTCTGGTTGGGCCTATGGGTGCCGGCAAAAGCACTATTGGTCGTCAGTTAGCTCAACAACTTAGTATGGAATTTTATGATTCCGATCAGGAAATTGAGCGACGTACAGGTGCAGATGTAGGTTGGGTATTTGATGTAGAAGGCGAAGAAGGCTTCCGTCAACGTGAAGAAAAAATAATCAACGAACTTACTGAAAAGCAAGGCATTGTACTGGCAACAGGTGGTGGTTCGGTGAAATCAAGAGAAACCCGTAACCGACTATCAGCACGCGGTGTTGTTGTTTATTTAGAAACCAACATTGAAAAACAACTTGCTCGTACTCAGCGAGATAAAAAACGTCCTTTATTGCAAGGTGTTGAACCCGTACGTGATGTACTGGAAACCCTCGCAGAAGAACGTAATCCTCTTTACGAAGAGATTGCTGATATCACCATTCATACTGATGATCAGAGTGCAAAAATCGTTGCAAATCAAATTATTGAATTATTAGAGAAAAACTAATAAATTCTTTAGATGAGATGAAAGTAAAGACTACTTGAAGAAGGCCGTTGCTATGGAAAAAATCACTGTGACTTTAGGTGAAAGAAGCTATCCCATTACCATTGCTTCTGGCCTTTTTCACCAGCCTGAAACCTTTTTACCTTTAAAAAAAGGGCAACAAGTGATGATTGTCACAAATGTGACACTTGCGCCGCTCTATCTAGACAAGGTAACAAACACCTTAGAACAACAAGGTGTTTTGGTTGATAGCGTGATTTTACCTGATGGGGAACAGTATAAATCCCTGACGGTAATGAATGATGTCTTTACTGCATTATTAGAAAAAAATCACAATCGAGATACAACACTGCTCGCACTAGGGGGTGGTGTTATTGGTGACTTAACAGGCTTTGCGGCTGCAAGTTATCAACGTGGTGTACGTTTTATTCAAGTTCCTACCACGTTATTATCACAGGTCGATTCTTCTGTCGGTGGAAAAACAGCAGTTAACCATCCACTGGGTAAGAATATGATTGGTGCTTTCTATCAACCGGCATCTGTTGTTATCGATCTCGATTGTCTTGCAACGCTTCCTCCTCGTGAGTTGTCATCAGGCTTAGCGGAGGTGATTAAATATGGCATTATTTTAGATAAAGACTTCTTTATCTGGCTTGAAAACAATATTGATAAACTGATAGCGCTTGAACCTAAAGCCATGGCTTACTGTATTCGCCGTTGCTGTGAACTTAAGGCACAAGTAGTCGCAGCAGACGAAAAAGAGACGAGTGGTCTACGAGCTTTACTTAATTTAGGTCATACTTATGGTCACGCAATTGAAGCACATATGGGATATGGTGTGTGGCTACATGGTGAAGCTGTCGCTGCGGGTATGGTTATGGCGGCTAAAACCGCACAAGATTTGGGTCAATTTACTCAGGCAGAAACTCAGCGAGTGATCCAATTACTTAAAACAGCAAATCTTCCCGTCAATGGCCCTGATGAGATGCAACCTGAAGACTATTTACCTCATATGATGCGAGATAAAAAAGTTTCCGCGGGTAAATTGCACCTTGTATTACCAAAAGGTATCGGTCAATCAGAACTACGTGCGGATATATCTCGCGAACAAGTGTATAAAGCGATAACATCATGCATTAATGCAAATTAAGCATACCATCACCTAACGAGAGATAAACTGGAAAGTCTATTTAAGGAAAATTCTGGTTAATAATCTCAAATGTGACGTTTCAGAAAAAGCGTTTCATCCTTATACTAGAGGTAATGGCTAACTTTCGCTTTTTGACGCTCTGACGGAGGGCATAATGGACGAGTTCAAACCTGAAAATGAAATTAAGAGTGGCGATAACTCACTCAAACCTGATACTTCGGATAGACCCGAACGTCGCACTAATCGACCTCGTAATAACCCATTAAAAAATGCTCGTTTCTCTGTATCCCGTCAACAGATGATGATAGGTGTTGGGGTACTGGTTCTCATTCTTTTAATTATTGCGATAAGCTCTGCACTGAAATCACCAGACAGTGATAAAGAAACAACGGCCTCAACAACAGGAACAGAAAAGAATATTGAACTGTCTCAGCCTTCAGTAACATCAACAGACAATCAAACATCCACACCTCAGGAGCTGACGGGCCAACAAATACAGCAGCCTACAACGCAGCCATCTCAAAATCTCCCCCCAATGATTGACTCTCAAGGTCAACGTGTTGAGATCCCAGGAGATATTGTTGATTCACTCAATCAACAACAAGCAGGTGTTAACCAAGCTGTTAATCAACAACAGCAAAATACACAAAACCAACCGACAACGCCACAAACTCCGGTGACCAAACCGCAACCGGCACCAACACAAAAACCAGAGGTCAAACCTACACCAACCAAGCCGGTAACACCTCCTGCAACCACACAGACTAAGCCTGTGGCAAAACCAACCACAAAACCCGTTGCATCAGGAGCTTTATCAGCAAATAACCTAGCAGCCATTCCTGCAACAAATTATACTTTGCAGTTAAGTGGTGCGAGTCGCCAAGATACGTTAGAGGCTTTCGCTAAAAAAAATCTTAATGGAAACTACGCTATTTATAAAACCCAGCGTAATGGTAATCCTTGGTATGTACTCATCTATGGTAACTATCGTAATATAAGCGAAGCAAAACAGGCCGTGGCTTCATTACCGGCGGCTGTGCAAGCTAAAAAACCTTGGGTTAGACCTATGAAACATGTTCATCAGGATCTAAAAAAATAAGTTAACGATGTTCACCGCTGATATGCTGTCTGAAACAGAGTACAATCGGCGACTCTGAAACGATTGAGAAATTTGGACGGCATGAAAAAAAAACGCGCATTCCTAAAATGGGCTGGTGGTAAATACCCTTTGGTAGATGACATTAAGCGTCATCTACCTCAAGGTAACTGTTTAATTGAACCTTTTATGGGTGCTGGCTCTGTATTTTTAAATACAGAATATGATTCATATATTCTTGCCGATATAAATAGCGATCTCATCCATCTCTATAATACGGTAAAACTGTATCCTGAAAAATTTATGAAGGATGCTCAACTATTATTCACCCCTCAGATGAATAATGCAGAAGAGTTTTATCAACTACGACAAGACTTTAATCAATCAACAGATCCATACCAACGCAGTGTGCTTTTTCTCTACTTAAACCGTCATTGCTACAATGGATTATGCCGTTACAACTCCAAAGGTGAATATAATGTTCCTTTTGGTCGCTACAAAAAACCTTATTTTCCAGAAGACGAATTGATTTGGTTTTCAGAAAAAGCGCAAAAAGCCTTATTTGTCTGCCAAAGCTATTCATCAACCATGACAAATGCCACCAAAGGTTCTGTTGTATACTGTGATCCACCTTATGCACCGTTATCACCGACGGCAAATTTTACCTCATACCATACAAATAGCTTTAGTTTCCAAGAACAACAGCATCTAGCTCAACTTGCCTCAATGTTGGCTTACGAGAGACAGATACCCGTGTTAATATCAAATCATGAAACTGCGTTAACAAAAGAGTGGTATGTAGACGCGAAAGAGCTACATAGTGTGAAAGTCAGAAGAACAATTAGTAGCAACACACTAGGTCGTAGCAAAGTGAACGAATTACTAGCCTTATATAAATAATCGTTAACACTTCCCGACAATGGGAGTGTTGTCAGGAGAACGCGATGAAAGATTTTCTGATTGCCCCTTCTATTTTATCTGCAGATTTCGCCCGCCTTGGTGAAGATACGGAGAAAGTGCTCGCTGCAGGTGCTGATGTGGTTCATTTTGATGTAATGGATAATCACTATGTCCCTAACTTAACGTTCGGTGCACCAATTTGTAAAGCGCTACGCAACTACGGGATCACAGCACCTATTGATGTCCACTTAATGGTAAAACCGGTTGATCGTATTATTCCTGATTTTGCACAAGCAGGAGCAACCTATATTTCATTTCATGCCGAAGCCAGTGAGCATGTTGATCGCACTATTCAATTAATCAAAGATTGTGGCTGTAAAGCAGGTTTAGTCCTTAATCCTGCCACGCCTCTCAACTATCTCGATTATGTAATGGATAAATTAGATCTTATTCTTCTGATGTCAGTAAACCCTGGCTTCGGTGGTCAATCATTTATACCAAAGACACTCGATAAATTACGTCAAGTTCGCAAGATGATTGATGATGGTGGCTATGACATTCGTTTAGAAATTGATGGCGGTGTCAAAGTTGATAATATTGCCGAAATTGCTCAAGCAGGTGCGGATATGTTTGTTGCTGGCTCTGCTATTTTCAATCAGCCAGATTATAAACAGGTTATCGACAATATGCGCCGAGAATTAGATAAGGTATCGAAATGACAGAAAAAAAACTCAAAGGTATTCGTGCTATCGCTTTTGATCTTGATGGTACACTAACTGACAGCGCTGTTGGGCTAACAGAAGCCACAAACTATGCACTAAAAGCAAAAGGCTTCCCAACAGTGGATAAACACCATGTCACCATTTGGGTTGGTAATGGTGTTGATATGCTATTAAAGCGCGCCCTGCACCATAGTGGTGTTAAAGATGTCACCGATACTTTATTAAAAGAGGTACGTGATCTCTTTGATGAGTGCTATGCAAACTCTGTCAAAACAGGAAGCAATCTATTTCCACACGTTAAAGAGACACTAGAAAAACTTGCTTCGTATTCTCTCTCCTTAGGCATAGTGACGAATAAACCCACTCCTTTTATCCAACCACTGTTAAAGCAATTAGGTATAGACAACGACTTCTCATTGGTGCTTGGTGGTGATGATGTAAAACAAAAAAAACCCCATCCAGCACCATTATATTTAACAATGGGCACGTTTGGTGTTAAAAAAGAAGAGCTTCTTTTTGTCGGAGATTCCCGTAACGATATTATCGCCGCTCAAGCAGCACAGTGCCCTTGTGTGGGGTTAACTTATGGTTATAACTACGGTGAACCCATTGCAGATAGCAAACCCGATTTTATACTCGACGATTTTGCTGATTTGCTCTCTATCCTTGATATTACGTCAATGACAACAGTGGAACAGAACTAACATGACGACTTCAGTAGAAAAAAAGGCTCAAAAGCCTATTGTATTCAGTGGTGCACAACCTTCTGGTGAGTTAACTATCGGGAACTATATGGGAGCACTACGTCAGTGGGTACAAATGCAAGATGACTACGATTGCATTTACTGTATCGTTGACCAACATGCCATCACTGTACGCCAAGATCCTACCGAACTGCGAAAAAGAACCTTAGATACACTGGCTCTTTATCTCGCTTGTGGCATTGATCCTGAAAAAAGCACAATTTTTGTACAATCTCATGTTCCACAACATGCACAATTAGGCTGGGCGCTAAACTGCTACACCTACTTTGGTGAATTAAGCCGTATGACCCAATTTAAAGATAAATCAGCTCGTCATGCTGAAAATATCAATGCAGGATTATTTGATTACCCCGTCTTAATGGCAGCCGATATCCTCCTTTATCAAACCAACCAAGTACCGGTTGGCATTGACCAAAAACAACATCTTGAATTAAGCCGTGATATTGCCCAACGCTTTAATGCCATCTATGGGGACATTTTCACCGTACCCGATCCTTTTATTCCAAAAGGTGGCGCACGCGTGATGGCACTACAAGATCCCGCTAAGAAAATGTCTAAATCTGATGATAACCGCAATAATGTTATCGCTTTACTTGAAGATCCCAAAGCGGCGGCGAAAAAAATAAAACGTGCTGTTACAGACTCAGAAGAGCCACCTCGCGTTGCGTATGATCTAGAAAACAAAGCCGGTGTCTCTAACTTATTAGATATTTTAGCGGGTGTAACAGGTAAAACTATCCCTGAACTCGAAGCTGAATTTGAAGGCAAAATGTACGGTCATCTAAAAGGCGCGGTTGCTGAGGCTGTATCAGATATGCTGACAAATATTCAAGAACGCTTTAACACCTTCCGTAATGATGAAGCACTATTAAATAAAATCATGAAAGAAGGTGCCGATAAGGCGAAAGCGCGCGCTCAAACAACCTTAGATAAGGTTTATGAGGCTATTGGGTTTATTGCTCACCCATAATCGTTATTATAGGCCAG
>NZ_GG668583.1:0-11005 GCF_000160755.1 Proteus mirabilis ATCC 29906 | reverse complement strand
CTGCTGGCCTATTTTCTGACTATTTCTTAAATAGCCTTCTATCAAAACTTTCAATAGTTTGTTTTTGCAATCTTAACTGCATGGTTTTACACCAACTAGCGGATAGTCCTGCCGCTGCTAATAAGCGACGATACGACTCCTCATCAAATGGCATATGAAAAGCAATAGCAATTGCTTCTTTGACCGAGATATCGCTATTTCTTGAGCGTAGAACCAAAGGATGATGACAGCCTACTTCGCCGGGACTTATCACGCGATATAACCAGCCACAAAAACCGCTATCTTGCATCAGTTGTGAAAAATCGCTGATATCAGTCACCGTGTTTAACTTATAACAAGGTGAACGAGGCTGGGTCACTTGAATTAAAGCGTCACCCCATTGATATATATCACCAATAAAAACATTCTCTTCTGTCAGACCGGTAGTCGAAATATTTTCACCAAACGCTGGAGCATTAAATAAGTCAGCCAGTTGAGGAAATTGCTCAGACCAGTAATGATAATGTTCTTGAGGATAATGGCACAAAGCGCGATCAGGCCCACCATGAAACCCTTTTTCTGCTTGCTCATCACCTGCTAAGCCCAGTGATGTTAGTTTAATATGCCCATCCACCAGCCTTTTGGTGATCGCACTGGTAAATCCATTTGCAGTCGTCGTGATATTGCCAATAAAAACACTGGGGAAATAGCGCATAACTCATTGCCTCAATGAAAAAAAGTCCTTTTATAATAAAGAGAGCAGGCTAAATAAACAATGCCGACAATAATTGTCGGCATTGATAAATAGAGAGAAAAGAGAATGATAGCAATATTATGCTTTGCTCTGATAGCGTTTTTGCGCCTCATCCCAGTTAACTACAGACCAGAATGCTTTGATATAATCAGGACGACGGTTTTGATATTTCAAGTAATACGCATGTTCCCATACATCTAAGCCAATAATTGGATAGCCAGATGCACCTGCTAACTCTTCACCCATTAATGGGCTATCTTGGTTTGCGGTAGAAACAACAGCTAATTTTCCATCATCTTTTAATACTAACCATGCCCAACCTGAACCAAAACGGCTAGCAGCGGTTTTTTCAAACAACTCTTTAAATGCATCAACACTACCAAAATCACGTTCAATGGCATCTTTTAATGAACCATGTAATTGAGTGCCTAGCTTTAATCCTTTCCAGAAGAAAGTATGGTTAGAATGACCACCCGCATTGTTACGTACAAAGGTACGTTGATCAGCAGGTACTTTATGTAAATTCTTAACGAGTTCATCAATTTCTAAACCCGCTAATTCAGGCAGTTTTTCTAACGCAGTATTGGTATTGTTCACATAAGTTTGATGATGCTTAGTATGGTGAATTTCCATTGTGCGCTCATCAAAATGAGGTTCTAGCGCATCATAAGCATAAGGGAGTGCAGGTAATGTATAGCTCATATTAATCTCCAGTGCTGTTTTATATTCGATCACGCCATGTGATTTATCTCTTTATTATAGTGAAAAAAATGTTAATGAAAATCATTATCATATCCATATTATTTTTGTGGTTTTTTTATCCAACCCAGTGACATCAATTTTCACAGTATTTTATTTTAAATAAAAAGCTTATCATTGGTTTAATATTTCATAAAATACTCAAAAGGTAGATAAATTATACATAACAACCTTTAGCACTAATTGATCACGCCATGAAAAGCATTTCCATTATTTCGTGATCTTCTGCGCAAAAAAGAAACAATGTCTCTTTACCCTCTTTTGTTAACGACTTTTTGACATAGTATTAACAACAGTAAGGAGAACAATTATGACAAAAATGAACCAACATCACATTCCTGCAAACATTGCAGAGCACGCCCTGATTAATAAAGAGCAATACCAAAAAGATTATGCATTATCCATCGAAAACCCTGAGGCCTTTTGGGCAGATAAAGGGAAAATTGTTGATTGGATAACCCCCTATACTATCGTGAAAAATACCTCCTTTGATCCAGGCCATGTCCGTATTCGCTGGTTTGAAGATGGGCAACTTAACATTAGCCAAAACTGTCTTGATCGCCATTTAGAAAAACGCGCGGATCAAGTTGCTATTATTTGGGAAGGTGATTCCCCTAATGAATCAAAAAGCATTACCTATCGCCAACTTCATCAAGATGTTTGTCAATTCGCCAATGTATTAAAAAAACTGGGTATCAAAAAAGGCGATGTGGTGGCTATTTATATGCCAATGGTTCCTGAAGCGGCTGTTGCGATGTTGGCTTGTACTCGTATTGGGGCTATTCATTCTGTTATTTTTGGTGGTTTCTCACCAGAAGCAGTGGCAGGGCGCATTATTGACTCTAAAGCAAAATTAGTGATCACTGCAGATGAAGGCTTACGTGCTGGTAGAGCAATCCCCTTAAAGAAAAATGTTGATGATGCCCTCACTCATGTGGATATCCCGCCTATTGAACATGTTGTGGTCTTACGTCGAACAGGGCAAACAGAACAATGGATTGAAGGACGCGATTTATGGTGGGATGAAATTGTTCAAGGCGTCAGTACTGAATGTGATGTGGAAGTCATGAACGCAGAAGATCCACTCTTTATTCTCTACACATCAGGCTCTACGGGGAAACCCAAAGGCGTATTGCACACCACTGGCGGTTATCTTGTTTATGCCTCAATGACCTTTAAATACACCTTTGACTATCATGATGGTGAGATTTATTGGTGTACAGCGGATGTCGGTTGGGTAACTGGCCATAGCTACTTGTTATATGGCCCGCTATCAAATGGTGCCACAACAGTGATGTTTGAGGGCGTCCCCAATTACCCCTCCGTCAATCGTATGGCCCAGATTGTTGATAAACACCAAGTTAATATTCTCTATACCGCACCTACTGCGATCCGCGCATTAATGGCGGAAGGAGACAAAGCCATTGAAGGTACGCAACGAACCTCTTTACGTATTTTAGGCTCAGTAGGAGAGCCTATTAACCCAGAAGCTTGGGAATGGTTTTATCAAAAAATGGGACGTAGCCAATGCCCTATTGTTGATACATGGTGGCAAACAGAAACAGGAGGTTTCATGATAACCCCATTGCCGGGAGCAATGGATCTAAAACCAGGCTCAGCGACTCGTCCATTCTTTGGTGTACAACCTGCGATTGTTGACAATATGGGAGAAATACAAGATGGTGCTTGTGAAGGTAATTTGGTGATCGTAGATTCATGGCCGGGCCAAGCAAGAACATTATTTGGCGATCATGACCGTTTTGAACAGACTTACTTTTCGACCTTTAAAGGCATGTACTTTTCAGGTGACGGTGCCCGTCGTGATGAAGACGGTGATTATTGGATAACAGGCCGTGTTGATGATGTTTTAAATATCTCTGGTCACCGTTTAGGTACTGCCGAAATTGAATCCGCACTTGTCGCCCATCCTAAAATTGCAGAAGCGGCTGTTGTTGGTATTCCCCATAATATAAAAGGACAAGCTATTTATGCTTATGTCACGCTAAATCATGGTGAAGAGCCTACGGCAGAGCTTTATACAGAAGTGCGCAATTGGGTACGTAAAGAGATAGGCCCAATAGCAACACCTGATATCCTTCATTGGACAGATGCCTTACCTAAAACACGCTCAGGGAAAATTATGCGTCGTATCTTGCGTAAAATTGCCTCTGGCGACACAACTAACCTTGGAGATACCTCAACACTCGCCGATCCAGGCGTTGTAGAAAAACTGTTAGAAGAAAAACAGTCTCTATCACTGACCATTTAAAGTGCTAGTGCTCAAATAATACAGCAGTCAATAAAACCAGAATACTACTATGCAAAGGCATTTTATGCCTTTGCAGGGCTCTCTTACCACAAATTCATGACATGCGGGGATAAACACCTCTAAATCATGTAATAAACCAAATAATTATTTTGAGGAGAACTCTGATGAATCCCAATATTTATCAAGAGATAGAAAATAACCCTCGCTTTAAAGAACTGGTTAAAAAACGTAGTCGTTTCTCATGGGGACTTTCGATTATTACACTTGTTATGTATGTCTCATTTATATTGCTGATTGCTTTTTATCCACAATGGTTAGGTACACCGCTCTATGAAGGCAGTTACATTACTCGAGGTATTCCTATCGGTATTGGCTTAATTATCGCCTCTTTTCTACTAACAGGGATTTACGTTATTAGAGCAAATACAGAGTTTGACAAATTAACGGCAGAAATTCTTGGTGAGGTAGAAAAATGAAAAATAAACACTACGCCATATCACTATTAACGTTATTATCCCCCAATGTATTAGCCGCAGCGATAACCGAAGGGGGTGAAAAACAGCCAATTAACTTCCAAGCCATTATCATGTTTCTGATCTTTGTTGGCTTAACACTGTATATTACTTACTGGGCCTCTAAACGAACACGATCACGGTCTGATTATTACACTGCGGGTGGCAAAATTACCGGATTTCAAAATGGTATGGCTATCGCTGGTGATTTTATGTCTGCCGCCTCCTTTTTAGGAATTTCAGCGTTAGTATACACTTCTGGCTATGATGGACTTATCTACTCTATTGGCTTTTTAATCGGCTGGCCAATCATTCTATTTATTATCGCTGAACGTTTGCGTAATTTAGGACGCTATACTTTTGCTGATGTTGTCTCTTACCGTTTAAGTCCAAAGCCCATTAGAACACTTTCTGCAATAGGTTCATTAGTTGTTGTTGCCCTCTATCTTATTGCTCAAATGGTAGGGGCGGGTAAATTAATCGAGCTGCTCTTTGGCTTAAACTACCATATTGCGGTGATCTTAGTCGGTATTTTAATGGTTCTTTATGTCCTTTTTGGCGGCATGTTAGCCACCACTTGGGTACAAATAATCAAAGCTATTTTATTACTCGCCGGTGCAACTTTTATGGCGGTCATGGTAATGAAAGCGGCAGACTTTAACTTCAATACTTTGTTTAAAGAAGCTGTTAACGTCCATCAAAAAGGCTTTTCTATCATGAGTCCAGGAGGGTTAGTTTCTGATCCTATCTCTGCATTATCCTTAGGTCTTGCCTTAATGTTTGGTACCGCAGGACTTCCCCACATTATCATGCGCTTTTTTACCGTTAGCGATGCAAAAGAGGCTCGTAAAAGTGTTTTCTATGCGACAGGTTTTATCGGTTATTTCTATATTCTTACTTTTATTATTGGTTTCGGGGCTATCTTACTCGTTAGCCCTAATCCTCTGTTCAAAGATGCCGCTGGTGCTTTAATTGGTGGCACCAATATGGCCGCTGTTCATTTAGCGGATGCTGTTGGTGGTAATTTCTTCCTTGGTTTTATTTCTGCAGTCGCTTTTGCCACTATTTTAGCCGTTGTTGCAGGATTAACTTTAGCAGGTGCATCTGCCGTTTCTCATGATTTATACGCCAATGTAATTAAAAATGGCCAAGCAGATGAGCGACAAGAGCTAAAAGTTTCGAAAATAACGGTTGTTATTCTCGGCATTGTCGCCATTGGTTTAGGTATTTTATTTGAGAAACAGAATATTGCCTTTATGGTCGGTTTAGCTTTCTCTATCGCTGCAAGTTGTAATTTCCCTATTATCTTACTCTCTATGTATTGGAAGGGATTAACAACACGTGGGGCTGTAATTGGTGGCTGGTCTGGCTTAATTGTTGCCGTTACCTTAATGATCTTAGGTCCCACGATCTGGGTGAGTATTCTTGGTCATGATACACCTATTTATCCTTACGAGTACCCTGCTCTTTTCTCTATGATCATTGCCTTTATCGTTTCATGGTTATTCTCCATTACCGATAATTCTTCTCTGGCAACTCAAGAGCGTATGAAATTTGAAGCTCAGTTTATTCGCTCACAAATAGGTATTGGTGCAGAGCAAGGTAAACCTCATTAAACATCTGTAAAATAGTTTTTTATTCTTAAAGTGCCAACAATGTTGGCACTTTTTTTTACTCTTTACTTAATTAAATTAATATCGGTTTAAAAATACATATCTATACGATATTTTAAATTACTATTGACTAATGTGGTTTAATTTTAAGTCTATTGGAAAATTTCAAGCAAGATCAATTAATTAAAATTATTATAACAATAATTAAAAGTGTAAATATAACTATAAGTAACAGTATAATAAGTCAATAAAAGATAAGATAAGTACTGAAATATCAATTTCAGACTCGTTTTAGCTAAACAAGACTTGTATTATGAAATGCTAAATGGTTAACTTTTTATTCTATATGGAAAAAGGTGATAATGATAAAAGCATGTCTCAAGTAATAAACTTTTCTCTTTTATTTATTTTATCTATAGTACCTGCACTATTAGCGGGTTCAACCCTGCATATTGAACAAAAGTTCTCTATGGTGATTATCGGTTGGCTCCTGATGTTGCTCTGCGCAGGTATCTATCGGTTTACTATAGGAAAAGTGATTACTTTTATTGTTGCAGCTTTATGGTCTTTAAACCTCTCCATCTCACTGTTTTTTTATCGTGAACATGATATTCCCTTTTCATCATCAATAGCAGAAACTTTCATTAATACTAATGGAAGTGAAACTGTTGGTATGCTCTCTTATAATAAATATTATGTACTCTTTTATATTGTTATATTTACCAGTTTTTTCTATTTAATACATATTAGCGCCCGTTATTTAAATAACAAAACTAATAAAAGATGTTTAATTGCTATTTTTATATTAATAATTCTTATTTCTCTATACAAAAACTTAGCAATAAGATCAGAGAGTAAAACCCAATTACTTGCTGAGTATTATCTACTTAATACCCCTTTTTACAATGCAGCAGCTTTAGTGCGGACTTTCCACGAAAATAGACAAATCAAAAAGATCACATCAGAAAAAGTTAATTTTAACTATGATAAAGTGGATCAAAAAACAGAAATTTATATTCTTTTGATTGGTGAATCAGTACGACGTGATCATTTAGGAATTTATGGGTATCCGTACGATACTACCCCTAATTTAGAGAAAGAAAAAAATAATATTTTATTATTTAAGCAAGCTTATTCTCCTGCGCCTGTGACCATATTATCAGTACCCATATCCCTTTCTAATATCAACCTAACAGAGTTATATGATAAGAAACACTACGCTGATAATATCATTTCTCTTGCCAATCATGCTGGCTTCAAAACATATTGGTTAAGTAACCAAGGTAAAGGAAATCCAAAAACGAGTGTGATTTCTGTTATTGCCAATATGGCCCAACATAAAAAATGGAATGAATTTATTGGCTATGATGAAGAATTATTGCCATTTTTAGATAATGCGCTTAATGATAACTCATCAAATAAAAAGCTCATTGTCCTACATACTTATGGTAGTCATGAGCCAGCATGTAATCGTTTTCCTAGCACTTACCTTAAAACCTTTTCCCAACAAGAAGATGATAACTGCTACGATAGCTCTATCGCTTATACTGACAAACTTATCAGCCAAATTATTGAAAAAATACAAGATAAACCCGCATCTATACTCTATTTTTCAGATCACGCATTACAACGATTAGATAAAAATAGAGAAGTACGTTATCACCATGGCGTGAACAGTCCTCGCCAAGAAGCTTATAATATACCGCTCTTTATTTGGTATAGCGCATCTGCAACGCGACCAAATATCAATGAAGAAAATTTGAATAAACCTTTTTCTACCGCAGATAATTATTGGCTATTAAGCCAATGGCTAGGTATTGAACATAACTCAGCGAAAAAATGTTACTCACCTTTAAGCGAATGCTATCAAACAAAAACGTCAATGATGGTCATCGATGGTAATAAGAAGTTATTAAACTACGCACTATTAGAATCAGAAGAACAAGCGCCTCAATAAAGAGGCGCATGACTTAATTTAACAATCTTCAATAATCACATAAATCGCATTTAAAGAGCCATGAACACCAACAACCTTAATTAATTCAATATCTGATGTGCAACTAGGACCACTAATAATATTAATACAAGAAGGCATTCTTATATTTTTTAATGCCATTTGATGTAATCTTTCTGCTAACTGAGCAACTCGAGGTAAAATCGTACTGCGTTTTAGTACAAAAATCGTGGTTTCAGGGATCAATCCAACACTTCTTCCTTTGTCAGCCCCAGAAAATAAAACAACACCGCCAGATTCTGCAAGTCCATATTCAGCAAATACAATTCCGACTTTTGCCTCTTTTACCCGTTCAATATTTTTTTTACCCTCAGTATGATCCCAAATATTGGCATGACAGTGTTCTGATAAATAATCAATCACCCCACTTTCCTGTAATCGTGGATCACCCGTTAATATCACTGGTAAACCATACTGTTCACAAAGAGTCTCTAAATGCTTAGGTAAAGATGACAATGTTGTCGTTTCATAAGTACTTCCTGCTAACTGAGCTGTATTGAGAAAATATTGATAAAGTTCATCATCAGAAAGCTCCGTTAATCGTTGTTCTGGATATAAATTTACTGGTTCAGGTAAAGCTTCAGGTTGCGTTTTTAACGACCTACCTAATTGAGAAGCAAGATTTGATAAAAAGCGTTCTTTATTGTTATCCATATTGTTATCCATCTCTTATTTCTCCTCTTTTTGGTGTTTTTTAAACCAACTACGAAAACTTTCACCATCACCTTCAGGTAAATTTCTC
Organism: Proteus mirabilis ATCC 29906; assembly: GCF_000160755.1. Taxonomy (GTDB): domain Bacteria; phylum Pseudomonadota; class Gammaproteobacteria; order Enterobacterales; family Enterobacteriaceae; genus Proteus; species Proteus mirabilis. Next base: position 2,363 of record NZ_GG668583.1, on the reverse strand, counting down.
GCTTCTGTCCATGCTTTTATTGCACCGATATTTAATGGCGCTTTACCTTCTTTAATAAACCATTTTGTAGCATGAGCCCCCATATTCATCCCAACTTTCCATAACATAGGATGGCGGTTCACATAATTAAATACCCGAGTAATATTACGTTCAGTTGTCGGTGTTATACCTTGCTCTACCATGACTTCACGATGTTTCTTTATAAGATTTGATAAAGGTATTTTTACTGGGCAAACACTATCACAAGCAGTACATAATGAGCAGACATAAGGCAGGTTTTTAAAGTCTTTATATCCACCAAGTAGTGGCGTTAAGACGGCACCAACAGGGCCTGGATAGATAGAATCATATCCTTGACCGCCAATATGGCGATAAGCAGGGCAAGTATTCATACAAGCACCACAACGGATACAACGTAAAATATCTTTAAATTCAGAACCAATGATCTTCGAGCGGCCATTGTCTACAATAACAAGATGGAAATCTTCTGGGCCATCAACGTTGTCATTCTCTTTAGGGCCAGTAAGCCATGTATTATAGCCCGTTAAACGTAACCCTACTGCACTACGGGCCAGCATGGTAATTAAGATATCTACCTCTTTAAAAGTAGGTGCAATACGTTCCATCCCCATCACCGCAATATGCGTTTTGGGTAATGTTGTACTTAATCGTGCATTACCTTCATTAGTGACTAAACAAACAGAACCTGTTTCTGCTACCGCAAAATTACACCCCGTAATACCGATATCGGCAGTAAAAAAATCGTCTCTAATGTTCTGGCGAACAAAACGCGTCATTTCTTCTGGTGTATCTGAGCCGTTATAACCCAGTTTGTCATGAAATATTTGACGTATTTGAGCTCTATTTTTATGAATAGCAGGGACCACTACATGAGATGGGGCGTCTTTTGCTTGTTGAAGAATAAACTCGGCTAAATCGGTTTCAATAACATTAATACCTGCATTTTCTAATACAGGGTTTAAGCCAATTTCTTCCGTCACCATTGATTTGGCTTTGACTATTTTTTTGGCTTTTTTCTCTTTTGCAATATTGAGAATATATTGAGAGGCTTCTTCTTTCGTTTGAGCAAAGAAAACATGCCCACCATGTTGTTCTATTTTTTCAGATAATTGATATAAATAGGCATCTAAATTAGCAAGTACATGATCACGAATTTGTGCCGCTCTATCCCGCCAATCCTCCCAGTGTCCTAATTCATCAACCATTTTTTGACGATTACGGCCAATAGTTTCTTGCGCATTAGCAACGGCTTTTTGCATAATTTGATCGTGAACTTGACGATCAATTAGCGTTTTAAAAGGAAGAGAGCTTGTTTTTAATGACATAATTCCTCCTCATTGCTCATCAATACTTGCGCAATATGCATCACTTTAACTGGACGACCTTCTCTCTCTAAACGACCACCTATATTTAATAAGCAACTGACATCCGCACCAATTAAATAGTCAGGATGAACATCCATAATGTGGTGAACTTTTTCTTTGACCATTTCACCTGAAATTTCAGCCATTTTTACCGAAAACGTCCCCCCAAAACCACAACAGGTTTCCATATTGTCAAAAGGTAATAATTCTAGCCCTTTTACATGACGTAATAATGTGAGTGGCTCTTCTTTCACTCCCATTTTACGAAATAAGCTACAAGACGGGTGATAAACAGCTTTTCCTTTAAGACTTGCACCTACATCAACAATATTTAATTGATTAACGATAAAGGAGGTGAGATCAAACATGCGATTAGCTATTTTTTCTGCACGAATAGCCCAGTCAGGTTCATTTACCAGATATTTAGCATAACTTTTAATAGCAAAAGAACATGATCCAGCAGGAGAAATAATAGGATAGTCATTAACTTCAAAGGTTTTAATCAAGTTTTTCATCGCTGGAATGGCATCTTTAATATATCCACTATTAATAGCAGGTTGACCACAACAGCCCTGTTTTTCGAGAAAATGAACTTGACAGCCTAGTTTTTCTAACAGCAATACACTATCTCTTGCCATCTGAGACTTTAAGGCGTCACCAATGCATGTTACATAAAAATTAACATCCATACTTATGCTCCCATTGCTTTTATCTATGTAGAGTAAGTAAATAAGCCGAGACTCATTTATAAACTCATTTGTATGACAAATAGTGTTGCATAAAAATAATGTTAAATATATGTGTATAAGTGTTTTTTTTATAAATTTACAGTTTTCAAGAAATAAAGAAATGGGAATATAAAGGGTATTTATGATTATTTTTTAATAAAAACAATTTATTACTGTGGCAAATTGAGGGAGTTTATTAAGTCTAGTTTTATTACGATAAATAAAGAATTTAACGTAAGTGAAATAGAAT
>NZ_GG668584.1:3208-4974 GCF_000160755.1 Proteus mirabilis ATCC 29906 | reverse complement strand
ATCGTTTCGTCTCTCTGACAAAACACTTTCGGTGTTGTCAGGTTAAGCCTCACGGTTCATTAGTACTGGTTAGCTCAACGTATCGCTACGCTTACACACCCAGCCTATCAACGTCTTAGTCTTAAACGTTCCTTTAGGTCGCTTAAAGCGACAGGGAAGACTCATCTCGAGGCAAGTTTCCCGCTTAGATGCTTTCAGCGGTTATCTCTTCCGCACTTAGCTACCGGGCAATGCCATTGGCATGACAACCCGAACACCAGTGGTGCGTTCACTCCGGTCCTCTCGTACTAGGAGCAACCCCTCTCAATCTTCCAACGCCCACGGCAGATAGGGACCGAACTGTCTCACGACGTTCTAAACCCAGCTCGCGTACCACTTTAAATGGCGAACAGCCATACCCTTGGGACCTACTTCAGCCCCAGGATGTGATGAGCCGACATCGAGGTGCCAAACACCGCCGTCGATATGAACTCTTGGGCGGTATCAGCCTGTTATCCCCGGAGTACCTTTTATCCGTTGAGCGATGGCCCTTCCATTCAGAACCACCGGATCACTAAGACCTACTTTCGTACCTGCTCGAGCCGTCACTCTCGCAGTCAAGCTGGCTTATGCCTTTGCACTAACCGCATGATGTCCGACCATGCTTAGCCAACCTTCGTGCTCCTCCGTTACTCTTTAGGAGGAGACCGCCCCAGTCAAACTACCCACCAGACACGGTCCCCGACCCAGTTTATGGGCCTAGGTTAGAACATCAAACGTTAAAGGGTGGTATTTCAAGGTTGGCTCCATGCAGACTGGCGTCCACACTTCAAAGCCTCCCACCTATCCTACACATCAAGGCTCAATGTTCAGTGTCAAGCTATAGTAAAGGTTCACGGGGTCTTTCCGTCTTGCCGCGGGTACACTGCATCTTCACAGCGAGTTCAATTTCACTGAGTCTCGGGTGGAGACAGCCTGGCCATCATTACGCCATTCGTGCAGGTCGGAACTTACCCGACAAGGAATTTCGCTACCTTAGGACCGTTATAGTTACGGCCGCCGTTTACTGGGGCTTCGATCAGGAGCTTCGCCTTACGGCTGACCCCATCAATTAACCTTCCAGCACCGGGCAGGCGTCACACCGTATACGTCCACTTTCGTGTTTGCACAGTGCTGTGTTTTTAATAAACAGTTGCAGCCAGCTGGTATCTTCGACTGGCTTCAGCGCCGTCCGCAAGGGACTTTACCTACCGCCAGCGTGCCTTCTCCCGAAGTTACGGCACCATTTTGCCTAGTTCCTTCACCCGAGTTCTCTCAAGCGCCTGAGTATTCTCTACCTGACCACCTGTGTCGGTTTGGGGTACGATTGTTGGTAACCTGAAGCTTAGAGGCTTTTCCTGGAAGCGGGGCATCAATTGCTTCACCACCTTGGTGGTTCGTCATCACATCTCAGCATTAAGTGACCGGATTTGCCTAATCACTCTGCCTACCTGCTTGAACCGGGACGACCGTCGCCCGGACAACCTAGCCTTCTCCGTTCCCCCATCGCAGTTACCACCAGTACGGGAATATTAACCCGTTTCCCATCGACTACGCTTTTCAGCCTCGCCTTAGGGGTCGACTCACCCTGCCCCGATTAACGTTGGACAGGAACCCTTGGTCTTCCGGCGTGCGGGTTTTTCACCCGCATTATCGTTACTTATGTCAGCATTCGCACTTCTGATACCTCCAGCATACCTCACAGTACACCTTCGCAGGCTTACAGAACGCTCCCCTACCCAACGAAC
>NZ_GG668585.1:26242-31124 GCF_000160755.1 Proteus mirabilis ATCC 29906 | reverse complement strand
AAAGTCAGCTTGTTCAAGATTAAATTACTGGCGACTCACCGAAAGGAAGGAAGCGAGTAATAGACAGACCAGTTTGTCTGGAACAAACTGGAACAGTGCGGAGCACTGGCCCCGAAGGGGTGAGTCTCAGGATGAGACGAATAATTACAGAATTTGAAGAATTCTGCTTGGCGGCCATAGCGCGGTGGTCCCACCTGATCCCATGCCGAACTCAGAAGTGAAACGCCGTAGCGCCGATGGTAGTGTGGGGTCTCCCCATGTGAGAGTAGGGAACTGCCAAGCATCAATATTTAGGCTGTGTCAGCCGGTGACAATAAGCCACTAGTGCTGATATGGCTCAGTTGGTAGAGCACACCCTTGGTAAGGGTGAGGTCCCCAGTTCGAATCTGGGTATCAGCACCATAAAAAATTATTGATAACTACATAAACAGATAGTTATATACAGAATTTGCTTAGCGGCCATAGCGCGGTGGTCCCACCTGATCCCATGCCGAACTCAGAAGTGAAACGCCGTAGCGCCGATGGTAGTGTGGGGTCTCCCCATGTGAGAGTAGGGAACTGCTAAGCATTAAATAAGGCGAGAAAGCCAACCCAATGGGTTGGCTTTTTTGCATTTGTTTTTCTTTATTCTTAATGATCATCACACCTAGAATAATATAGGTATCTTTTTAACTTACTCTTATTACCTACCAACAGCTCACTCGCGCTATCCTCACAGCAGGTTGACTGCTAAACTAAGCTATCAGCTAAATGAGGTCGACTTTCATGAATGAACCTATTTCATTGCAATCATTTAATACATTTGGTTTGAAAGCCAATGCTCGTCATATAGAAACGGCAAAGAATACAGATGAACTCTGTCGGTACTGGCAAAATGCTCAAGACCAAAAACTGCCTATTCTTATTTTAGGCGGAGGGAGTAATGTTTTATTCATTGAAGATTTTAACGGTACGGTGATTAGAAACTGTATTTCTGGCATTGAAATTACAGAAGATGAGCAACAATGGCATATTCATGTTGGGGCAGGTGAAAATTGGCATAACCTTATAAAGAGCTTAATTGAAAAGCATATTTATGGGTTAGAAAATCTCGCTTTAATCCCTGGTAATGTTGGGTCTGCTCCCATACAAAATATTGGTGCTTATGGTAAAGAATTAAAAGACGTTTGCGCCTATGTTGATATTGTTGAGTTAAGCACTGGTAAAGTCACGCGTTTAACAAATGAAGAGTGCCAATTTGGCTATCGCGACAGTATTTTTAAACATCACTATCAGCAAGGTTATGCAATTATTGCCGTTGGTTTAGTGCTGAATAAACATTGGGAACCTATTTTGACCTATGGTGATTTAGCTAAATTATCACCAGAAACAGTCACACCACAGATAGTATTCGAATCTGTATGCGGTATGAGGACAAGTAAATTGCCGGATCCTGCTCTTACAGGTAATGCGGGTAGTTTTTTTAAAAATCCTATTGTTGATATAAAACTTGCACAACGCTTAAAAAGTAAATATCCATTTTGCCCTCAATATGTACAACATAATGGTGTAAAACTTGCTGCAGGCTGGCTTATTGATCAATGTGGTTTGAAAGGTTATCAGAGCGGTGGCGCTGCTGTGCATACAAAACAGGCATTGGTATTAATTAATAAAGAAGGCAAGGCAAGTGGGCGCGATATTGTTAATTTAGCAAGTTATATTCGCCAAAAGGTATTTGAACGTTTTGGAGTCCAATTAGAGCCGGAAGTGCGTTTTATTGGACGGCATGGCGAGATTAACGCGGTGGATGCTATTTCATGAAAGAGACATCAACTCCTCTATTACTCATCAATATCCTTGCTGATGGTGAGCTCCATTCAGGAGAACAATTAGGCGAAAGTTTGGGGATGACACGGGCAGGGATTAATAAGCATATCAAGACATTGCGTAGCTGGGGTATCGACATTCATACAGTGGCAGGTCAGGGTTATCAGCTAGATGCACCGATGAACCTGTTAAACAGTGAACGTGTCAATCGAGGCATTCAAGGTGCACCAGCTCGTGTGATACCGGTTATTGATTCAACTAACCAGTATATGATACAGCGTATTAGTGAATTAACCTCCGGTGATGTTTGTATTGCTGAATATCAATCTGCAGGGCGTGGGCGTAGAGGGCGGCAATGGATCTCTCCTTTTGGTCGTAATCTATATCTCAGTATGTATTGGAAATTGGATCAAGGGCCTGCTGCAGCAATCGGGCTAAGTTTAGTTGTTGGTGTGATCCTTGCTGAAGTTTTACAGCAATTTGGTGCGAATGGTGTCAAAGTTAAATGGCCAAACGATCTTTACTTAAATGATAAAAAATTATCTGGGATCTTGGTTGAATTAACGGGAAAAACAGGTGATGTTGCGCATATTGTTACTGGCATTGGTATTAATATCGCCATGAGTAACAATCAAAAAGATGCAATAAACCAACAATGGATTAATTTAGAGCAGGTAGGGATAAAAATAGATAGGAATCAGTTGGCTTGTGAAATCACTAATGCGCTAAGAAAAGCATTTGTACAATTTGAAAAACAGGGGTTATCTGCTTTTATTGAACGTTGGAAAAGTTTAGATAATTTTATTGATAGGCGTGTTAAATTAATTATTGGTGACAAAGAGATCTTTGGTATCGCTAAAGGTATTAATGAGCAAGGGGCGTTACTTTTAGAACAAAACAATAAAATAGTACCCTATATTGGTGGTGAGATATCGCTACGAAGTGCACCATAATTGGTTTATTTTGCTACAATTTTCATATTAAAATATGCTCTCTAAAATAGGTAAAGAGAGCATATTTAAATTTAATCCGCCTATTTATAGGGTGAGAATTGATAATTTATCTATTCTCTAAATAGGTAAGATTTATTTACGTAATCTAACGCTTTTAACCGAATGGTTATCACCTTTAGTCATAATCAAGCTGGCTCTTTCACGGGTTGGTAAAATATTTTGCTTTAGGTTTAAGCCATTAATTTCTTGCCAAATGGAAGACGCGATCTCAATAGATTCTTCGCGACTCAGCTTGGAATAATTATTGAAATAGGATTCGGGATCGGTAAATGCCCCTTCACGGAATTTTAAAAATCGGCTGATATACCAGTGTTTCAATAATGCTTCATCTGCATCAACATAAATGGAAAAGTCGACATAATCTGATACAAAAACATTATGTGGATCATGAGGGTAGTCTTGATTACTCTGTAATACATTGAGTCCTTCAAGGATCAAAATATCGGGTTGCTCAATGACCTGTTTTTTGTCTGGAATAATGTCATACACTAAATGAGAATAGACAGGTGCAGTCACTTGCTTTTTGCCCGATTTAATATCAGAGACAAAAGAGACAAGACTATGCATATCATAGGATTCAGGAAACCCTTTTTTCTTCATTATTCCGCGTTTTTTTAATTCCGCATTAGGTAATAAAAATCCATCAGTGGTAATCAAATCCACTTTCCGATGTTCAGGCCAACGAGTTAGCAAAGCTTGAAGTAAACGGGCAGTCGTACTTTTACCCACCGCTACGCTACCCGCTATACCAATGATATAAGGAATTTTGGCGTTATTTGTGCCTAGAAACTGTTCTAAGACAGCCTGACGACGTAAATTTGAACTGATATAGAAATTTAACAACCTTGATAATGGAAGATAAATTTCAATGACATCATCAATTGAGATTTCTTCATTAATGCCTTTAAGGTCGGCAATTTCTGTTTCTGTTAATGTTAAGGGGACCGAATTCCTTAACGTAGCCCACTGCTTTCTATCAAATTCTAAATAAGGGGTTGTAAAGCGTTCTTTGTTATTCATAAGCCAACATCTGCCTAGTATTCGCAGGTTGGACAGGCTGTTTAAAACACCCGTATCCGATAAAAAATAAACAGCATCATAACGAGTGATGTGGCAGAGGCGTAGAGATTTTTTACTTTTTTTCTGCTTTTTTTGACGCGAACTGAATAAATTTGTAAAAAAAGTACAAAAAATAGTCATAAAAAATAAAAATAAGCGTAGAATAAAAGCGTAAAAATAATTCTTTTAGGTGAATTTTACTGTTTAGTGATAAATCTAGGATTGCAGAGAGAATATTGCGTTGGATTTTCTTTTATTTTTTTTGCTGTCATTTTGGTCGTTTTTTTCCTAAAAAATCAACAATACATACAAAAATGAACAAAATCTAAGCAAAAGAACAAATATCGCAATTTTTTTGTTGCATCATGGCGAAAGTCCTCCTAGAATGCGCACCACTTAGCCGGCATAGCTCAGTTGGTAGAGCAACTGACTTGTAATCAGTAGGTCCCGAGTTCGACTCTTGGTGCCGGCACCATTTAAAATTTAGATTTGGTGGGATACCCAAGCGGCCAAAGGGAGCAGACTGTAAATCTGCCGTCACAGACTTCGAAGGTTCGAATCCTTCTCCCACCACCATTAATTCCTTACTTAAGTGTTTTCAAACCGTGAACACTTGAGTAGAATACAAAGCTGATTTTAAGTCAGGTAGCCGAGTTCTGCGGGCATCGTATAATGGCTATTACCTCAGCCTTCCAAGCTGATGATGCGGGTTCGATTCCCGCTGCCCGCTCCAGATGTGCTGATATAGCTCAGTTGGTAGAGCGCACCCTTGGTAAGGGTGAGGTCGGCAGTTCGAATCTGCCTATCAGCACCACTCCCCAATGTTCTTGCCTTCCTGATTAAAAATCTTAACAAGCATAGCTAATCGCTAGTTTAATTACTGCTTGGTTGATGTGGTGTAACCACCGATTCCGTGTCTTAGAGGGACAATTTAAATGTCTAAAGAAAAATTTGAACGTTCAAAACCGCACGTTAACGTTGGTACTATCGGCCACGTTGACCAT
>NZ_GG668585.1:0-25124 GCF_000160755.1 Proteus mirabilis ATCC 29906 | reverse complement strand
CCTAGCTTTATTATTTTTGAAAAGGGCATCTGATGATGCCCTTTTTTAGTTTATGCCTCTATTAACGATAACTAGCTTATTGCCATTATTCATTTTTTATTATCATCAGCACACTTAGATAGATCTGTACGATAAATAGAAATTGAAATAACAATGATTATCATTTACTATCTTGATAGGTAGTTAATGAGGTCGTTATTATGTATGTCTGTCTGTGTCATGGTGTGAGTGATAAAAAAATTATCTCTACTGTTCATAAACATCAAATTCGAACAATCAATCAATTGCGTCAAATCCTACCTGTAGGCAGTTGTTGTGGTAAATGTATACGTCAAGCTCGTCAACTTATAGATGATGAACAACACCTCCTTTATCCTCAAATTTCTGAAGTTGCATAACAGTTTTTAATATTCCTTTCTCTCTACTTTGTATAAAAGGTCTACACTAAAAAGACTGGAAGCAAAGGAGCATAAAAATGAAAGGTGATAAAAAAATGATAGCCCACCTTAATAAATTATTAGGTGGTGAACTTGTTGCAATTAATCAGTATTTCTTGCATGCCCGTATGTTTAAAAATTGGGGATTTACTCGCCTTAATGCGATGGAATACCATGAGTCTATTGATGAAATGAAGCATGCTGATAAATATATTGAGCGTATTTTATTTTTAGAAGGTATCCCTAACTTACAAGATTTAGGAAAACTCAATATCGGTGAAGATGTTGAAGAGATGTTGCGTTCAGATCTTGAACTCGAACTAGGGGGAGCAAAAGACTTACGTGAAGCTATCGCTTATGCTGATTCAATTCATGATTATGTGAGCAGAGATCTGATGCTAGAAATCTTAACGGATGAAGAAGGGCATATCGATTGGATTGAAACCCAACTAGAGCTTATTGAACGTATCGGACTACAAAACTATCTTCAAGCGCAAATGATTGAAGAGTGATCTCATCTTTTAGCAAAAAAGAAGTATTAATCTTTCTTTATTGCTATCTATCGAATTTATAAAAACAAAGGTAACGCTATTGTTGCCTTTGTTTTTTATTTTTTAAGTTCAATTTGCTGTGGCTAGATAATTTTTATCGCTGTTTTTTTATTCTTGGCTTGATTTCATCTCTCAGGCAAGTATAATGCGCAGGCTCACTGATTTAGTGGGGCTGATTTATCAGCTAATGCAGATTTTTTTATTGCATTAATATAATACTTCCGATTGGGGAGTTATATGCAGAACGATTACACTCTCTCATCAATCGAAATGGGTACGAGTAGTAATCATTTACGTTTATAAAAAATAGTTGGAGCTCTGGTCTCATGCAGAACCAAAGAATCCGTATCCGCCTGAAAGCTTTTGATCATCGTCTGATTGATCAATCAACTGCGGAAATCGTAGAGACTGCTAAGCGCACAGGTGCGCAAGTTCGTGGTCCAATCCCACTGCCGACTCGCAAAGAGCGTTTCACAGTGTTGATTTCTCCGCACGTTAATAAAGATGCGCGTGATCAGTATGAAATTCGCACTCACAAACGTCTGGTTGACATCGTTGAGCCAACCGAGAAAACCGTTGATGCTCTGATGCGTCTGGATCTGGCTGCCGGCGTAGACGTGCAGATCAGCCTAGGTTAATCAGGTCATCAAGCGATTGAGAGGTTGAAACAATGATTGGTTTAGTCGGTAAAAAAGTAGGAATGACTCGTATCTTCACTGAAGATGGCGTTTCAATCCCTGTAACCGTTATCGAAATTGAAAACAACCGTGTTACTCAGGTCAAAGATCTAGAGAAAGACGGTTATCGTGCAATTCAGGTGACTACAGGTAGCAAAAAAGCGAACCGTGTACTGAAACCTGAAGCAGGTCATTTTGCTAAAGCTGGCGTTGAAGCTGGCCGCTTACTGCGTGAATTCCGTCTGAACGAAGGCGAAGAATACACTGTAGGTCAAAGCATTAGTGTAGAAATTTTCGCTGACGTTAAAAAAGTCGACGTTACTGGAACATCTAAAGGTAAAGGTTTTGCTGGTACTGTAAAGCGCTGGAACTTCCGTACTCAAGATGCTACCCACGGTAACTCCTTGTCTCACCGCGTTCCGGGTTCTATCGGTCAGAACCAGACTCCGGGTCGTGTATTTAAAGGCAAGAAAATGGCAGGTCAACTGGGTAACGAACAAGTTACCGTTCAGAGCCTGGAAGTAGTACGTGTTGACGCTGAGCGCAACCTGCTGCTGGTCAAAGGTGCTGTCCCAGGTGCAACTGGCAGTGACCTGATCGTTAAACCAGCTGTCAAGGCGTAACGTCGAGGAGATAGGAATGGAATTGGTAATGAAAGACGCGCAAGGCGCGCTGACTGTTTCCGAAACTACCTTCGGGCGTGACTTTAACGAAGCGCTTGTGCATCAAGTAGTCGTTGCATACGCTGCTGGTGCTCGTCAAGGTACTCGTGCTCAGAAAACTCGTGCTGAAGTTTCTGGTTCAGGCAAAAAGCCATGGCGCCAGAAAGGTACAGGTCGTGCACGTTCAGGTTCAATCAAGAGCCCAATTTGGCGCTCTGGTGGTGTTAGCTTCGCAGCTAAACCACAGGACCACAGTCAAAAAGTAAACAAAAAGATGTACCGCGGTGCTCTGAAGAGCATTCTGTCAGAACTGGTACGTCAAGATCGTCTGATCGTCGTAGAGAAGTTCTCTGTTGAAGCGCCTAAAACTAAGCTTTTAGCACAGAAACTGAAAGATATGGCTCTGGAAGATGTACTGATTGTCACAGCAGAAGTTGATGAGAATCTGTATTTAGCAGCACGTAACTTATACAAAGTAGACGTTCGTGATGCAGCAACAATCGATCCAGTTAGCTTAATCGCCTTCGACAAAGTCGTCATGACTGCTGACGCTGTGAAGCAAGTTGAGGAGATGCTGGCATGATCCGTGAAGAACGTCTGCTGAAAGTACTGCGCGCGCCGCATGTATCTGAAAAAGCTTCTATCGCGATGGAAAAATCAAACACCATCGTTCTCAAAGTTGCTAAAGACGCGACCAAAGCAGAGATTAAAGCAGCTGTACAAAAACTGTTTGAAGTCGAAGTTGAAAGTGTTAACACTCTGCTGATGAAAGGCAAAGTGAAACGTCACGGTCAGCGTATTGGTCGTCGTAGCGACTGGAAAAAAGCTTACGTCACCCTGAAGGAAGGCCAGAATCTGGACTTCGTCGGCGGCGCTGAGTAAGTCGGAGGAGTAAAGAACAATGGCAATTGTTAAATGTAAACCTACGTCTCCGGGCCGTCGCCACGTAGTTAAAGTGGTAAACCCAGAGCTGCATAAAGGGAAACCTTATGCGCCATTGCTGGAAAAGAACAGCAAATCCGGTGGTCGTAACAACAATGGTCGTATCACTACCCGTCATATCGGTGGTGGTCACAAACAGGCTTACCGTATTGTTGACTTTAAACGCAACAAAGATGGTATCCCTGCGACAGTAGAACGTCTGGAATATGATCCAAACCGTTCAGCTAACATCGCTTTAGTGCTGTATGCTGATGGTGAACGCCGCTACATCCTGGCTCCAAAAGGCCTGAAAGCGGGTGATAAAGTTCAATCTGGCGTTGATGCTGCTATCAAAACGGGTAACACCTTACCAATGCGTAATATCCCGGTTGGTTCTACCGTTCATAACGTAGAAATGAAACCAGGTAAAGGTGGTCAGTTAGCTCGTTCAGCTGGTACTTACGTTCAAATCGTTGCGCGTGATGGTGCTTATGTCACTATTCGTCTGCGTTCTGGTGAAATGCGTAAGATCCCTTCTGATTGCCGTGCAACTATCGGTGAAGTAGGTAACTCTGAGCACATGTTACGCGTTCTGGGTAAAGCTGGTGCAAGTCGCTGGCGTGGTATTCGTCCTACCGTTCGCGGTACTGCGATGAACCCAGTAGACCACCCACACGGTGGTGGTGAAGGTCGTAACTTTGGTAAACACCCAGTAACACCTTGGGGCGTTCAAACCAAAGGTAAGAAGACTCGTAAAAACAAACGCACTGAACACTTTATCGTTCATCGTCGTACTAAGAAATAATTAGAGGATAAGCCATGCCACGTTCTCTCAAGAAAGGTCCATTTATTGACCTGCACTTGCTGAAGAAGGTAGAGAAAGCGGTGGAAAGCGGTGACAAAAAGCCTGTTAAGACTTGGTCCCGTCGTTCAACGATCTTTCCTAACATGATCGGTTTGACCATCGCTGTCCATAATGGTCGTCAGCATGTTCCAGTTTACGTTTCCGACGAAATGGTTGGTCACAAACTGGGTGAATTCGCGCCGACCCGTACTTATCGCGGTCATGCAGCCGATAAAAAGGCTAAGAAGAAATAAGGTAGGAGGAAGAGATGGAAACTATCGCTATACATCGCCACGCTCGTTCTTCTGCTCAGAAGGTTCGCCTGGTGGCAGACCTGATTCGCGGTAAGAAAGTGTCGCAAGCTCTGGAAACTCTGACCTATACCAACAAGAAAGCTGCTGGTTTAGTGAAGAAAGTACTCGAGTCTGCTATTGCTAATGCAGAACACAACGATGGCGCTGACATTGATGATCTGAAAGTAGCTAAGATCTTTGTTGACGAAGGTCCTTCTATGAAGCGCATTATGCCTCGTGCAAAAGGCCGTGCAGATCGTATTCTGAAGCGCACCAGCCACATCACTGTGGTTGTGTCCGATCGCTGAGACTCTGGAGACTAGCAATGGGTCAAAAAGTACATCCTAATGGTATCCGCCTTGGCATTGTCAAGCCTTGGAATTCCACATGGTATGCGGGTACCAATGAATTCGCTGACAACCTAGACAGCGATTTTAAAGTGCGCCAGTACTTAACTAAAGAACTGGCAAAAGCATCTGTATCTCGTATCGTTATCGAACGTCCTGCGAAAAGCATCCGTGTGACTATTCACACTGCTCGCCCAGGTATCGTTATCGGTAAAAAAGGTGAAGATGTAGAAAAACTGCGTAAAAACGTAGCGGATATCGCTGGCGTTCCTGCGCAAATTAATATCGCCGAAGTACGTAAACCTGAACTGGACGCAAAATTAGTTGCTGACAGCATCACTTCACAGCTGGAACGTCGTGTTATGTTCCGTCGTGCTATGAAGCGTGCGGTACAGAACGCAATGCGTTTAGGCGCTAAAGGTATTAAAGTGGAAGTAAGTGGTCGTTTAGGCGGCGCTGAAATCGCTCGTACTGAATGGTATCGTGAAGGTCGTGTACCTCTGCACACTCTGCGTGCAGATATCGACTACAATACCTCAGAAGCACATACTACTTATGGTGTGCTCGGCGTTAAGGTATGGATCTTCAAAGGTGAGATCCTGGGTGGTATGGCTGCGGTTGAACAGGCGGAAAAACCAGCCGCTCAACCTAAAAAGCAGCAGCGTAAAGGCCGCAAGTAAGGAGAGTCGCTGATGTTACAACCTAAGCGTACAAAATTCCGTAAAGTGCATAAAGGCCGCAACCGTGGCTTAGCTATAGGTACGGATGTAAGCTTCGGGACTTACGGTCTTAAAGCTGTGGGCCGTGGTCGTCTGACTGCACGTCAGATCGAAGCGGCACGTCGTGCAATGACCCGTGCAGTTAAGCGTCAGGGTAAAATCTGGATCCGTGTGTTCCCAGACAAACCAATCACTGAAAAGCCGCTCGAAGTCCGTATGGGTAAAGGTAAAGGTAACGTGGAGTATTGGGTTGCCTTGATCCAGCCAGGTAAAGTCCTATATGAAATGGATGGTGTGCCTGAAGAAGTGGCCCGTGAAGCATTTCAGCTAGCGGCAGCAAAACTGCCTATCAAAACCACCTTTGTAACTAAGACGGTGATGTAATGAAAGCAAAAGAGCTGCGCGAAAAGAGCGTTGAAGAGCTGAACACTGAATTGCTGAACTTACTGCGTGAGCAGTTCAATCTGCGTATGCAGGCAGCAAGTGGTCAGTTACAACAGTCTCATCTGTTGAAACAAGTGCGTCGTAATATCGCACGCGTTAAGACTTTACTGACTGAGAAGGCGGGTGCGTAATGACCGATAAAATCCGTACTCTGCAAGGTCGTGTGGTAAGTGACAAAATGGAAAAATCTGTTGTTGTTGCTATCGATCGTATGGTGAAACATCCATTATATGGTAAATTCATCCGTCGTACGACTAAACTGCATGTACATGACGAGAACAACGAATGTGGCATGGGTGACGTAGTAGAAATTCGTCAAACACGTCCTATCTCTAAGACTAAGTCTTGGGCGTTAGTTCGCGTTGTAGAAAAAGCTGTTCTGTAATAAAATAGCCTTTTCGTACGAAATAAACGGCTCAAAACTGAACGAGCCGTTTATTTTTTCTGTCCATATCGAGAATGTGGTGTTATAATGCCGCTCCCTCGTATTATGGGATATTGAACGGCCTCTTCTAATGTGGAAGTGGCTCAGTAGTAGTTGACATTTAGCGGAGCACTAAAATGATCCAAGAACAGACTATGCTGAACGTGGCCGACAACTCCGGTGCACGTCGCGTAATGTGTATCAAGGTTCTAGGTGGCTCGCACCGTCGCTACGCAGATGTAGGTGACATCATCAAAATTACCATTAAAGAAGCAATTCCACGTGGTAAAGTTAAGAAAGGTGATGTACTGAAAGCGGTAGTGGTGCGCACCAAGAAGGGTGTTCGTCGCCCTGACGGTTCTGTCATTCGCTTCGATAGCAACGCTTGTGTATTGTTAAACAACAACAGCGAGCAAGTTATTGGTACGCGTATTTTTGGGCCGGTTACTCGTGAACTTCGTAACGAGAAGTTTATGAAAATAATCTCTCTGGCACCTGAAGTACTCTAAGGAGCAGGCAATGGCAGCGAAAATCCGTCGTGAAGACGAAGTTATCGTGCTAACTGGTAAAGATAAAGGTAAGCGCGGTAAAGTAAAACAGGTTCTTTCTTCTGGTAAAGTTATCGTTGAAGGTATCAATCTGGTTAAAAAACATCAGAAGCCAGTACCGGCTCTGAACCAACCAGGTGGCATCGTTGAAAAAGAAGCTGCAATTCAAGTTTCTAACGTTGCAATCTTCAATGCGGCAACCGGCAAGGCTGACCGTGTAGGTTTTAGATTCGAAGACGGCAAAAAAGTTCGTTTCTTCAAATCTAATAAAGAAACTATCAAGTAATTTGGAGTATACGATGGCGAAACTGCATGATTACTACAAAGACGAGGTAGTCCAAAAACTGATGTCTCAGTTTGGTTACCATTCTGTCATGCAAGTCCCTCGGGTCGAGAAGATCACCCTGAACATGGGTGTTGGTGAAGCAATTGCTGATAAAAAACTGCTGGATAATGCAGCAGCTGATTTAGCAGCAATCTCAGGTCAAAAACCTCTGATCACCAAAGCACGCAAATCTGTTGCAGGCTTCAAAATCCGCCAGGGCTATCCGATCGGCTGTAAAGTGACCCTGCGTGGCGAACGCATGTGGGAGTTCTTTGAACGTCTGATCTCTATTGCTGTACCACGTATCCGTGACTTCCGTGGTTTGTCCGCTAAATCATTCGATGGACGTGGTAACTACAGCATGGGCGTGCGTGAACAAATCATCTTCCCTGAAATCGATTACGATAAAGTGGATCGTGTTCGTGGTTTGGATATTACCATTACTACGACTGCGAAATCTGATGATGAAGGTCGCGCATTGTTAGCAGCGTTTAACTTCCCGTTCCGCAAGTAAGGCAGGGCATTCATGGCTAAGAAATCTATGAAAGCACGTGATGTAAAACGTGCGAATTTAGCTGAGAAATTCTTCGCAAAACGCGCAGAACTGAAAGCTATCGTTTCAGATGTAAACGTATCTGATGAAGATCGTTGGAATGCTGTTCTGAAACTGCAAACACTGCCACGTGATTCAAGTCCTTCACGTCAGCGTAACCGCTGCCGTCAAACTGGACGTCCGCACGGTTTCCTGCGGAAATTTGGCCTAAGCCGTATTAAAGTCCGTGAAGCCGCTATGCGCGGTGAAATCCCGGGCCTTAGAAAGGCTAGCTGGTAATCACCCTAATTGAATCACGGGAGTAAAGACAGATGAGCATGCAAGATCCCATCGCGGATATGCTGACCCGTATCCGTAACGGTCAGGCCGCGAATAAAGTTGCGGTCACAATGCCTTCCTCCAAGCTGAAAGTGGCGATTGCCAACGTGCTTAAGGAAGAAGGTTATATTGAAGATTTTAAAATTGAAGGCGACACTAAGCCAGAACTGGAAATCACTTTAAAATATTTCCAAGGTAAGGCTGTAGTAGAAAGCATTCAGCGCGTAAGCCGTCCAAGTCTGCGCATCTATAAAAGAAAAGATGAGCTGCCACAAGTTATGGCAGGACTGGGCATCGCTGTTGTTTCTACCTCAAAAGGTGTTATGACTGATCGTGCAGCTCGCCAAGCAGGTCTTGGTGGCGAGATTATCTGCTACGTAGCTTAATTCGGGAGGAAAGAATGTCTCGTGTGGCAAAAGCACCCGTCGTCATTCCTGCCGGCGTAGAGGTTAAACTCAACGGTCAGGTAATTACGATTAAGGGTAAAAACGGCGAGCTTACTCGTACTATCCATAATGCAGTTGAAATTCAACATGCTGACAACCAACTAACTTTCGCACCACGCGATGGTTATGCTGATGCATGGGCACAAGCGGGTACTACTCGTTCACTGCTAAATGCAATGGTTGTAGGTGTTACCGAAGGCTTCACTAAGAAACTGCAACTGGTAGGTGTAGGTTATCGTGCGTCTGTTAAGGGCAACACAGTTAACTTATCAGTAGGTTATTCACATCCAGTGGAACACCAACTGCCAGCAGGCATCACTGCTGAATGTCCAACACAAACTGAAATCCTACTGAAAGGTGCGGATAAGCAAGTGATTGGTCAAGTAGCAGCTGAACTGCGTGCTTACCGTCGCCCTGAACCTTATAAAGGTAAAGGTATTCGTTACGCCGACGAAGTTGTGCGTATCAAAGAGGCTAAGAAGAAGTAAGGTAACACTATGGATAAGAAAGCAGCTCGTATCCGTCGTGCGACCCGCGCACGCCGTAAGCTCCAGGAACTGGGTGCGACTCGCCTGGTGGTACATCGTACCCCTCGCCATATTTATGCGCAGGTTATTGCACCAAACGGTTCTGAAACTTTGGTGGCCGCTTCTACTACAGAAAAAGCTATCATTGAGCAACTGAAAAACACTGGAAACAAAGAAGCAGCAGCAGTAGTTGGTAAAATTGTTGCTGAACGCGCTCTGGAAAAAGGTATCAAATCAGTATCATTTGACCGTTCCGGTTTCCAATATCATGGTCGAGTCCAGGCACTGGCAGATGCTGCCCGTGAAGCTGGCCTTCAGTTCTAAGGTAGGAGTGTAAGATGGCTCACATCGAGAAACAAGCTGGCGAACTGCAGGAAAAGCTGATCGCGGTAAACCGCGTATCGAAAACCGTTAAAGGTGGTCGTATCTTTAGCTTCACCGCTCTTACAGTAGTTGGTGATGGTAATGGCCGCGTTGGTTTTGGATATGGCAAAGCTCGCGAAGTTCCGGCAGCAATCCAGAAAGCGATGGAAAAAGCCCGTCGCAATATGAAAACCGTCGCTTTAAACAACGGTACTCTGTTCCACCCTATTAAAGGTACTCATACAGGTTCTCGCGTATTTATGCAGCCTGCTCATGAAGGTACTGGTATCATCGCAGGTGGTGCAATGCGTGCAGTTCTAGAAGTGGCTGGCGTTCGTAACGTACTGGCTAAAACCTATGGTTCCACGAATCCGATTAACGTCGTTCGTGCAACACTGGACGCTTTAGATAGCATGAAGTCTCCAGAAATGGTCGCAGCTAAGCGTGGTAAATCCGTTGAAGAAATTCTGGGGTAATGACCATGGCTAAGACTATTAAAATTACTCAAACACGCAGTTTAATCGGCCGTCTGCCTAAACATAAGGCAACTATGGCTGGTTTAGGTCTGCGTCGCATCGGTCACACTGTAGAACGCGAAGATACACCAGCAGTTCGCGGTATGATCAACTTGGTTTCCTATATGGTTAAAGTTGAGGAGTAAGAGATGCGTTTAAATACTCTGTCTCCGGCTGAAGGTGCCAAGCATGCGCCTAAACGTGTAGGTCGTGGTATCGGTTCTGGCCTAGGTAAAACTGGCGGCCGTGGTCACAAAGGTCAGAAATCTCGTTCTGGCGGTGGCGTACGTCGTGGTTTTGAAGGTGGTCAGATGCCTTTATACCGTCGTTTACCAAAATTTGGTTTTACTTCACGTAAATCATTCGTGACTGCGGAAATCCGTCTGTCTGATTTGGCTTATGTTGAAGGCGATGTAATCGATCTGAATGCACTGAAAGCCGCAAACGTTGTTGGCCCACAGATTGAATTTGCAAAATTAATTCTGTCTGGCGAGGTTAACCGTGCAGTGACTATTCGTGGTCTGCGTGTTACCAAAGGTGCCCGTGCAGCAATCGAATCAGCTGGCGGTAAAATTGAGGAATAAGTGACAGATGGCTAAACAACCAGGGTTAGATTTTCAGAGTGCTAAAGGTGGTATAGGTGAACTAAAACGCAGATTACTGTTTGTTCTTGGTGCACTAATTGTCTTTAGGATTGGCTCTTTTATTCCTATCCCTGGTATTGATGCCACTGTGCTTGCCAAATTGCTCGATCAGCAAAAAGGCACCATCATTGAAATGTTTAACATGTTCTCTGGTGGTGCTCTTAGCCGTGCTTCTATCTTTGCGCTGGGTATCATGCCTTATATTTCGGCATCGATTATTATCCAACTATTATCAGTGGTTAACCCTCGGTTAGCGGAGATTAAGAAGGAAGGGGAGGCCGGTCGTCGTAAGATCAGCCAATATACCCGTTATGGTACTTTGGTGCTGGCGATATTCCAATCTATTGGTATCGCAACAGGCTTACCGAATATGCCAGGAATGCAAGGTCTGGTTATTAATCCAGGCTTACCATTCTATATTACGGCTGTTGTGAGCTTAGTCACAGGGACAATGTTCCTGATGTGGTTAGGTGAGCAAATCACTGAACGTGGTATTGGTAACGGTATCTCAATCATTATCTTTGCAGGTATCGTTGCAGGTCTTCCACCTGCCATTGGTCAAACCATCGAGCAGGCGCGGCAAGGCGAACTGCACTTCCTCCTGTTATTGTTGGTTGCAGTATTGGTGTTCGCGGTAACTTTCTTTGTTGTTTTTGTAGAAAGAGGACAACGTCGTATCGTTGTTAACTATGCAAAACGTCAACAAGGGCGTAGAATATACGCGGCACAAAGTACACATCTACCACTTAAGGTAAATATGGCGGGTGTAATACCGGCAATTTTTGCTTCAAGTATTATTCTGTTTCCTGGTACAATAACCTCTTGGTTTGGCGATGGTACAGGATGGGGTTGGCTGACGACAATTTCTTTAAATTTACAGCCTGGTCAACCTATTTATGTGTTACTATACGCTGCTGCAATCATCTTCTTCTGTTTCTTCTATACGGCGTTGGTTTTCAACCCAAGAGAAACGGCAGATAACCTGAAGAAGTCCGGTGCATTTGTACCAGGAATTCGCCCGGGAGAGCAGACGGCTAAATATATAGATAAAGTGATGACACGTTTAACCTTAATCGGTGCCCTGTACATTACCTTTATCTGTCTCATCCCGGAGTTCATGCGTGACGCAATGAAAGTACCTTTCTATTTTGGTGGTACTTCCCTCTTAATCGTGGTTGTGGTCATCATGGATTTTATGGCTCAAGTGCAAACTCTCCTGATGTCAAGTCAGTATGAGTCTGCATTGAAAAAAGCAAACCTTAAAGGCTAATTACCGATAAGATGGGTTTGTTTTAGAAGTTACGGAGAGTAAAAATGAAAGTTCGTGCTTCCGTCAAGAAAATGTGCCGTAACTGCAAAATCGTTAGACGTCACGGCCACGTGCGTGTAATTTGCAGTGTTGACCCTAAGCATAAACAGCGTCAAGGCTAAATTATTGCATTTTTTTCTTGCAAAGTTCGGTTGAGCTGGCTAAATTAGCCAGCCCAATCATTTATAATCATACAGTATTGTTTGAGTATCCTGAAAACGGGCTTTTCAGAATAGTACTGTATAAAGTTAATTTAGGAGTGCATAGTGGCCCGTATAGCAGGCATTAACATTCCTGATCATAAACATACCGTAATCGCTTTAACATCGATTTACGGCATTGGTAAAACTCGTTCACAGGCTATCTGTGAAGCAACGGGTATTGCTGAAAATGTTAAGATCAGTGAGCTGTCTGAAGAGCAAATCGACAAGCTGCGTGACGAAGTTGCCAAATACGTTGTAGAAGGTGATCTACGTCGTGAAGTTACCCTGAGCATCAAACGTCTGATGGATCTTGGTACTTACCGTGGTTTACGTCATCGTCGTGGTCTACCAGTTCGCGGTCAGCGTACTAAGACTAACGCACGTACCCGTAAGGGTCCGCGTAAGCCGATCAAGAAATAATCGGGGTATTTGAACAATGGCAAAAGCACCTATTCGTGCACGTAAGCGTGTAAGAAAACAAGTCTCTGACGGTGTGGCTCATATCCATGCTTCTTTCAACAACACAATCGTTACTATTACAGACCGTCAAGGTAACGCGTTGGGTTGGGCTACTGCCGGTGGTTCCGGTTTCCGTGGTTCTCGTAAATCTACTCCGTTTGCGGCTCAGGTTGCAGCAGAACGTTGCGCTGAAGCTGTTAAAGAGTACGGAATTAAGAACTTGGAAGTTATGGTAAAAGGACCTGGTCCTGGTCGTGAGTCAACTATCCGTGCATTAAACGCGGCTGGTTTCCGCATCACTAATATTACTGATGTGACTCCGATTCCTCATAACGGTTGTCGTCCACCGAAAAAACGTCGCGTTTAATAACGGTTTCGTTTTTAGGATAGTTGGAGAAAGAAAATGGCAAGATATTTGGGTCCTAAGCTCAAGCTGAGCCGTCGCGAAGGTACAGATTTATTTCTGAAATCTGGCGTTCGGGCGATTGACACCAAGTGTAAACTGGAACAAGCACCAGGTCAGCACGGCGCACGTAAACCGCGTCTGTCTGATTACGGTGTTCAGTTACGTGAAAAACAAAAAGTACGTCGTATTTACGGTGTTCTAGAGCGTCAATTCCGTAACTACTACAAAGAAGCAACACGTCTGAAAGGCAACACAGGTGAGAACTTACTTACTCTGTTAGAAGGTCGTCTGGATAACGTTGTTTATCGTATGGGCTTTGGCGCAACTCGCGCAGAAGCACGTCAGATGGTTAGCCACAAAGCAATCATGGTAAATGGTCGCGTGGTTAATATTGCTTCTTATCAGGTTTCCCCGAATGACGTAGTCAGCGTTCGTGAAAAATCGAAAAAACAGTCTCGTATTAAGGCTGCTTTAGAGCTGGCTGAACAGCGTGAAAAGCCAACATGGCTGGAAGTTGATGCTGCTAAGATGGAAGGTG
Source organism: Proteus mirabilis ATCC 29906 (assembly GCF_000160755.1). GTDB lineage: Bacteria > Pseudomonadota > Gammaproteobacteria > Enterobacterales > Enterobacteriaceae > Proteus > Proteus mirabilis. The sequence goes on along the minus strand of NZ_GG668585.1, from coordinate 11,651 downwards.
TGTTCAAACGTATTCCTGAACGTACTGACTTGTCTGCGGACATTAACGAGCACCTGATCGTCGAGCTTTACTCCAAGTAAGGCTTAGCACCAAAGAGAGGACACAATGCAGGGTTCTGTGACAGAGTTTCTAAAACCGCGCCTGGTTGATATCGAGCAAGTGAGTTCGACGCACGCCAAGGTGACCCTTGAGCCATTAGAGCGAGGCTTCGGCCACACTCTAGGTAACGCACTGCGCCGTATTCTGCTTTCGTCTATGCCGGGTTGTGCGGTAACAGAGGTTGAGATTGATGGTGTACTGCATGAGTACAGCACCAAAGAAGGTGTTCAGGAAGATATCCTAGAAATACTGCTCAACCTTAAGGGGTTGGCGGTAAAAGTTCATGGTAAAGATGAAGTAATTCTTACTTTGAGCAAATCTGGCATTGGCCCTGTTATTGCAGCCGATATCATCCATGACGGTGATGTCGAAATCGTCAAGCCGCAGCACGTTATCTGCCACCTTACAGACGAAAACGCATCTATTAATATGCGTATCAAAGTTCAGCGTGGTCGTGGTTATGTGCCGGCTTCTGCCCGAATTCATTCGGAAGAAGATGAGCGCCCTATCGGTCGTTTACTAGTAGATGCGTGTTATAGCCCAGTTGAGCGAATTGCTTATACTGTGGAAGCAGCGCGTGTTGAACAACGTACCGACTTGGATAAGCTGGTAATCGAGATGGAGACTAACGGTACTATCGATCCAGAAGAATCGATTCGCCGTGCAGCGACTATCCTGGCTGAACAGCTTGAAGCTTTTGTTGACTTACGTGATGTTCGTCAGCCTGAAGTTAAAGAAGAGAAGCCAGAGTTCGATCCGATCCTGCTGCGCCCAGTTGACGATCTTGAATTGACTGTCCGCTCTGCTAACTGTCTGAAGGCAGAAGCAATCCACTACATCGGTGATCTGGTACAGCGTACTGAAGTTGAATTACTTAAGACGCCTAACCTTGGTAAGAAATCTCTTACTGAGATTAAAGACGTACTGGCGTCGCGTGGTTTATCTCTGGGCATGCGCCTTGAGAATTGGCCACCTGCAAGTATCGCTGATGAATAAGATCACAGGTTAAGGTTTTACTGAGAAGGATAAGGTCATGCGCCATCGTAAGAGTGGTCGTCAATTGAACCGCAACAGCAGCCATCGTCAGGCTATGTTTCGCAACATGGCAGGTTCTTTAGTTCGTCATGAAATCATCAAGACAACTTTGCCTAAAGCGAAAGAACTGCGTCGCGTCGTTGAGCCGCTGATTACTCTTGCCAAGACCGACAGCGTAGCTAATCGTCGTCTGGCATTCGCCCGTACTCGTGACAACGAAGTCGTGGCAAAACTGTTTACAGTATTAGGTCCGCGTTTTGCGAGCCGTGCAGGTGGTTACACTCGTATTCTGAAGTGTGGCTTCCGTGCAGGTGACAATGCTCCAATGGCTTACATTGAGCTTGTTGACCGTGCTGATTCTGAAACAGAAGCAGCTGCTGAATAATAAAATTATTATTTAGCGAAGCGAATAAAAAGACCGGATTTTTTAATCCGGTTTTTTTATTGCTATAGATTAGCAATAAATTTAAATTTATTGGTTCCTCCCTTTAATGACTCGCTACTTCTTTATTTATGTGGGTGCTATATATTTACTTCTGAATATGCTGCTATTGTGCGAAAGTAAGTATTGAGTATCGCACTATATTTCAATTCTATTTTTTTTGTTATTTGTTATGCTTACTTATCATTAGTTTGAGGAGTGATCAATGTATCGCATCGGCCAAATTGCAAAATTAGCGAATGTTACAACAGACACTATCCGTTTTTATGAAAAACAAGGATTGATGGAACATGATAGACGGACAGAAGGTGGCTATCGTCTGTATACAGAACAAGATTTGCAAAGATTACGTTTTATTCGTTATGCCAAAGAGTTAGGCTTTACTCTGGATGCTATTACTGAGTTACTTTCAATTAGAGTCGATCCTGCGCATCATACTTGTGTAGAATCAAAACATATTGTTGATGCTAGGCTAGCAGAAGTTGAGGCTCGTCTAAAAGAAATGGAAAAGATGCGTGATTCTTTAAAAATGTTAAGCAATGCTTGCTGTGGAACCGCTCATGAAAGTACATATTGTTCAATTCTAGAAATACTTGAATCTGGAGCGACAAAGCAATAATATCTGCACTGAAGATTGTTGTTCTATGCTTTATGTTCTTTAATAATTTAAGAGGTTTTTATGTCTAGCAAATATCAGCACCAAAAAGGTGTGATCAAAGATAATGCGTTAGCTGCACTTGTTCATGATCCTTTATTTAGACAACGGGTAGAAAAAAATAAGAAAGGCAAAGGCAGCTATATGAGAAAGGCAAAACATAATAAGAAAGGTAACTGGGAGGCCAGTGATAACAAATATTTTCAATTGTTATCACTGGCCTTTTAGTTTTTATTTTTGCTGATTTTTTAATAGATCACGGATTTCTGTTAATAAAGTTTCTTCTGCTGAAGGTGCAGGTGGTGCTTTAGGTTGCTCTTCTTCTTGTCTGCGCATCTTATTAATTAATTTAATCGCACAGAAAATAGCAAACGCGACAATGGCAAAATCAAAAACAGTTTGTATAAAGGCACCATAGTTTAAGATAACGGCAGGTATATCCCCATGAGCCTCTCTTAGTACTAAACTAAATTGTTTAAAATCGATCCCTCCAATGAGTAAGCCTAATGGAGGCATAATCACATCAGCTACTAAGGATGAAACAATTTTTCCGAATGCGGCACCAATGATGACACCGACTGCCATGTCAACAACATTGCCTTTCATTGCAAATTCACGAAACTCTTTGAAAAAAGCCATAACCACCCCTTATTAGTATGGATCTAGATATAAAAATATGTGTTTAGATAATAATAATAGATCAGTATCAGTAACAATCACTACTATTCTTATTTCTACACTAGAGTTATAAGAAAAATGGACTAGGTTGGAACAGTTTTTCTACTTCAGGAACATATTTTTTATCTGTAATAAACATGATCACATGGTCACCTTGTTCTATTGAGTGACTTGCATTGGCAATAATGACATCTTCATTGCGGACAATGGCGCCGATAATTGTGCCTGGCGGAAGTTTGATATCTTGAATACGTCTACCGACAACTTTTGAGGTATTTTCATCACCATGTGCAATGGCTTCAATAGCTTCAGCAACACCGCGACGTAATGAGGATACACTGACAATATCTGCTTTGCGAACATGACCTAATAGAGCTGAAATAGTGGCTTGTTGCGGAGAGATGGCAATATCAATGACTCCACCTTGGACTAAATCAACATAAGCACTGCGTTGAATAAGTACCATGGCTTTTTTTGCCCCCATACGTTTTGCGAGCATTGCGGACATGATATTTGCTTCATCATCATTAGTGAGTGCAATAAAGACATCGATTTGCTCAATATGCTCTTCAGCGAGTAGCTCTTGATCAGATGCATCACCATAAAACACGATAGTATCATGGAGGAGCTCTGCTAACTCGGTAGCACGTTGTTGATTATGCTCAATCAGCTTAACGCTATAATCTTTTTCTAATCTTGCCGCTAATCCTGCTCCAACGTTTCCGCCACCAACAATCATAATGCGTTTATAAGGTTTTTCTAATCGTTGTAGCTCACTCATTACTGCGCGAATATGTTGTGATGCCACCACGAAAAAGACCTCATCACCCGCTTCAATAATGGTCGATCCTTGAGGGCGAATAGGTCTATCTTGGCGAAAGATAGCCGCAACACGAGTATCAATATGTGGCATATGATCACGTAGAGTGGATAGTGCATTACCCACAAGTGATCCACCATAGTAGGCTTTTACTGCCACGATACTGACTTGACCTTCAGCAAAGTTTACTACCTGTAGGGCACCGGGGTATTGAATTAGTTTATAGATATAATCTATAACGAGGTGTTCCGGGGAGATGAGGTAATCAATAGGAATTGCTTCTGGTAAAAAAAGTTTATCTGCTTCACGAACAAATTCAGAGGCTCGGATACGAGCAACTTTATTGGGAGTATTAAATAAAGTATAAGCGACTTGGCATGCTATCATATTTGTTTCGTCAGAATTTGTGACGGCAACTAGCATATCCGCATCTTCAGCCCCCGCTTCTCTTAAGACTCTCGGATGAGATCCATGACCATTTACAACTCTTAAATCAAATTTATCTTGAAGTTGACGTAAACGGGTAGCATCAGTATCGACAACAGTAATATCGTTATTCTCACCGACAAGATTTTCAGCGAGAGTGCCACCCACTTGACCTGCGCCTAAGATAATAATTTTCATCGTCAGTTCTCAGAATATTCGATTAACAAATAAAAGATCAATGTCTGTTCACATCGATCTTGTGTTGGAATAGTAGCTTCTTTTAGATCTGATATCATCTTTTATCAGAAGATCATTTTTTGTTGATCAGCGCATAAAAGAAGCCATCACCGCTATATTTCTCCGGTAAGCATTGATGCTGATAGTCACATTGAGCATCTTGCATTGACGATAAGAAGGCTGCAATTTGTTGGCTATTTTCTTCCGGTAAAATAGAACAAGTAGCATAAACTAATGTGCCGCCTGATTTTAGGTATGGCCATATAGCATGTAATATTTCTTTTTGAATTTGCGCTAACTGAGCTATGTCTTCATTACGACGTAGCCATTTGATATCTGGATGGCGACGTATAACGCCAGTTGCTGAGCAAGGAGCATCAAGTAAGATCCTGTCAAATTGCATATTTGCACACCATTGCTCTGGATAACGTCCATCACCACTTTTGACTGTGGCATGTAGCTTTAAGCGGTTTAGATTTTCTTTAACTCTGGCTAAACGTTGCTCATCGATATCAATGGCGAGAACATGTGCTTTAGGGGCTATTTCTAAGATATGGGTTGTTTTTCCCCCAGGAGCTGCACATAAATCAAGAATTTGTTCGTTATTTTGTGGCGCTAATAATTCTGCACAACGCTGAGCACTGCGGTCTTGAACAGTGATCCAGCCCTCACTAAATCCCGGTAACAGGTGAACATTACAAGGTGTTTCTAAACGAATAGCATTAGGGTGGTGGTCATCGGAGAACGCGCTGATCCCTTCTTTTTCAAGCAGCGCTAAGTACTGTTCACGTGAATGATGTATTTGATTTACCCGTAACCACATTGGTGGCTTTTGGTTATTTCCTTCAATAATACTTTCCCATAGCTCAGGGTAGGCATTTTTTATTCGTGTGAGTAACCAAGAAGGGTGCAAATAACGGCTATCATTATTTTGGAAACGTTCCATTAATACATCTTGTTGACGCTGAAATTGGCGTAATACACCGTTAATTAACCCTTTTAATTGTGGTTTTTTCAGTGCGATCGCACCGTTAACAGTTTCAGCGAGTGCTGCATGGGCAGGAACTCGAGTATAAAGGAGCTGATATAAACCGACCATAATGAGGTAATGTAAAATTCGTTGTTTACCTTTCAGTGGTTTATCCATTAGTTGTTGGATGATCCATTCTAGCTGGGGCAAGGTACGTAAGGTACCAAAGCAGAGCTCTTGCAAGAGCGCTTTGTCTTTATCTGAAATGTTTTTTTGTAATTCAGGGATCACCGAACTTAATGATAAGCCTTGATCTAAAACTTGAGCTATTGCCTTTGCTGCAATACTGCGTAAGTTGTATGACGTTTTCATAGTGAATTAGCGTTTATATATTGGCCGCCAGAGAAGAATAATATTGGCGTAAAAAAAAGATCCCCCTGAAATATTGTTATTTCAAGGGGTAGTATCATTATTGAATGATTTTCCCAGGGGTAAACCAATCTCTTTTGGAATTTAGGAAATCGGCTGATGCCATAGGTTTTTTACCTGATGGTTGAAGCTTGGTGATATTTAAAATGCCTTCACCTGTTACGATATAAATGCCTGTTTTATCTGCTTTCAATAATGTACCTGGTATTTGATTGGTATTATCCGACGCGATAACTTGTGCTTCCCATACTTTCACCGGCTGATCATCGAGCATAAAAAAGCTCATAGGCCATGGATTAAACGCTCTAATACAACGTTCTATCTGTTGTGCAGATAACGACCAATTAATTTTTGCTTCTTCCTTTGATAGCTTTTCTGCGTAATTCGCTAGGCTATCATCTTGTTTTTCCGCTTTTAACTCACCGCTAATGATAAGATCTAATGTATTAATTAGTGCTTTAGGCCCCAGCTCTGCTAATTTAGCATAAAGAGAAGCACTCGTGTCTTGATGAGTAATTGGGCATGATGCTTTATAAAGCATATCGCCAGTATCTAAACCAACATCCATTTGCATAATGGTGACGCCAGTTTCTGTATCGCCCGCCCATAAGGCACGTTGGATAGGTGCAGCACCTCGCCATTTAGGTAGAAGAGAGCCATGGACGTTTAAGCAACCCAAACGAGGGATATCAAGTACTGCTTTGGGTAAAATCATACCATAAGCAACAACAATCATAACGTCAGGTTGTAGTGCTTTGATCCACTCATGATTCTCTTCTGGTTTTAACGATGTCGGTTGATAAACAGGAATGTTATTAGTTAATGCCAGTTCTTTCACTGGATTAATCGTCAGCTTCTTACCTCTTCCTGCGGGTTTATCTGGTGGCGTTAATACCCCAACAATATGATGTTGAGTTGATAACAGAGCAGCTAAATGTCGGGCTGCAAAGTCGGGTGTTCCCGCAAAGATAATACGTAATGAATCAGACACGTTTTTTTCCTGTTACAAGTAAATCACTATTGTCCCGCTTTTGCTCTTCTCTTATCGAGCTTTTCAACTTTTTGGCGGATACGTTGGCGTTTTAATGGAGATAAGTAATCCACAAATAATTTGCCAACTAAATGATCCATCTCATGTTGAATACAAATAGCGAGTAAGTCATCAGCTTCTAATTCAAAAGGTTGTCCGTTGTAATCAAGCGCTCTTACTTTTACGCGCTCTGCACGAGGCACAAATGCGCGTTGTTCAGGTATTGATAAACAACCTTCCTCTATTCCGGTATCACCTTCCTGATCAAGAAGTTCTGGATTAATGAGTACCAGTTTTTGATCTCGTGTTTCAGAGATATCAATGACGATGATGCGCTGGTGGATATCCACCTGTGTCGCAGCTAAACCGATACCTTCTTCCAAATACATTGTTTCAAACATATCATCGACAATTTTTTGAATTTCGGCATCAACTTTTTCGACTGGCTTTGCAATGGTGCGAAGGCGCTCGTCTGGATAATGTAATACGTGTAATACTGCCATAATTTATTTGGACTGTTTCTAAAATGTGAATGAGAATTAACGTCTATTCTAGACATTTATTGTCTGGATTGACAGTATTTGCTGAGTTTAGCACTCACCTTGTATGTTAAAAAATAACACTAGGATAATGCATGGATGCCAGAGAAATATGGATAAGACTTAATGTTGTTTCAAGATTGCCAGTAAATAAAGCGATTAAGGTGGTGGAATACTTACAATCATTGACGCAACTAAATCGTAAAGTGTTACTAGAATGTGGCCTATCAGAACAACAAAGTCACCAATTTATGAGGCTTCAGGCAAATTGTGTCAAAAGTACATTAAAGTGGCTAGATAAAAATGAATCATCACTCTTAACAATTTCTGATTCAGATTATCCTTTGCTATTAAAGCAAATATCTTCTCCACCTCTTTTGCTTTTTGTTGCAGGTAATAAAGAGCATTTAAAAAGCACACAAATTGCATTAATTGGTAGTAGAGATGCTACACAGTATGGAACTAAGTGGGCGACTTATTTTGCACAACAGCTCGTGAAAAATAAATTCACAATTACAAGCGGGTTGGCGCAAGGGATTGATGGTGTTGGACATCGTAGTGCTTTAAAACATCATGGCGTCACTATTGCTGTATTGGGGAGTGGTTTAGAACAAATTTACCCATCATTTCATCGTCGACTAGCAGAGCAAATCAAAGAGTCGGGTGTTCTTGTTTCAGAGCATCTCCCGATGGCACCACCTTTAGCTCGTCATTTCCCGCAAAGGAATAGAATTATTAGTGGATTGAGTTCAGCTCTCTTAATTGTAGAAGCTGGCATAAAAAGTGGATCTTTAATCACTGCCAATTATGCTCTACAACAAGGCAAAGAATTGTTTGTGTTACCCGGATTACTGGGTGATTCACACTTTGAAGGAAATCATCAGTTGCTAAAACAGGGGGCGAATTTAGCCTCTTCGCCAGATGATATTATGGAATATTTAAATAGCTCTTGGCAGTGGTTAATCTTTAATCATAATGATGATTTACAGGACGAGCATATTGCAGAGGTTGGCTCAGCTGCCAATAAAAAAGAGTCCAGCAATATGCCATTAGAAATTGAAAAACTTACACCCACTCAACAGCAATCAATAAATTTGATATTGCCTTTGTTAGGTTTTGATAAAGCTATCCCGATTGATATTATTGCGAATAAGAGCGGTTTATCCACATCAGATTTAGCTCCTCTTTTATTAGAGCTTGAGCTTATCGAAAAAGTCGCTATTGTGGCGGGTGGCTATATTCGATTGGAATAAGTGTTATGAGGTAAGACAATGGCAAAAATAATGCCGTTTACGTATCCATCTGAGCAAGAAAAATGTCCTGAATGTGGCAGTGATTTAATTATAAGAAATGGTGGTCATGGCCCTTTTCTAGGATGTTCTGCTTATCCTAATTGCCATTATATTAAGGCGTTGAAATCTCAAGGCGATGGACAGGTTATTAAAGTATTAGAAGGACAGCCTTGCCAATGTTGTGGCGCAGATTTAGTTTTACGACAAGGTAAGTTTGGCATGTTTATAGGCTGTAGCAATTATCCTGCTTGTGAGCATATAGAACAAATTGATAAACCTGATGAGACTGTGATTCATTGTCCTCAGTGCGAGAAGGGCAAATTATTACAGCGTAAGTCTCGGTTTGGTAAAATATTTTATGCTTGTAACCAATATCCTGAATGTCAATTTGTACTAAATAATAAACCGATTAATGGTGAGTGCGAATATTGTCATTATCCATTATTGATGGAAAAGAGGTCTTCTCAAGGAGTAAGATTAGTGTGCGCCAGCAAATTGTGTGGCAAGCAACAAACAAAAAGAGAAGAACATGAATAACGAAGTATCACCTGTAAATAATACAATTATAGAAGCACTGCAAAATAATCAAGTTATTGCCTATCCAACAGAAGCTGTGTTTGGTGTCGGTTGTGATCCTGATAGTGAAAGCGCGGTAATGGCATTACTTGAGTTAAAACAGAGAGCCATTGAGAAAGGGCTTATTTTAATTGCTGATAACTATGAACAATTAAAACCTTATATTGATGATAACGCATTGACTCAAGAACAGCGGGAGCGGATGTTTGCCTCTTGGCCAGGCCCAATCACTTGGGTTATTCCAGCTAAGTCAATAACGCCAAAATGGCTAACAGGGCGGTTTTCTTCCTTAGCTGTAAGGGTTACGGATCACCCTATTGTGAAAGCATTATGTGTGGCTTATGGCAAACCATTAGTATCAACCAGCGCAAATTTAAGCGGACTTCCTCCATGCCGTAGTGTTGAAGAAGTACAAGAGCAGTTTCGTAATCGAATTGCTATTGTAAATGGCGAGGTTGGTGGCAGAAAAAATCCTTCTGAAATTAGAGATGCACTCACAGGTGAGCTATATCGACAAGGATAATGATGCTATGGAAAAATATGTAGTGATGGGCAATCCCATTGAACATAGTCAATCTCCTTTTATTCATCAGCTTTTTTCGAAACAGTCAGGGATTGATTATGAATATGGGCGTTTACTGGTTCCATTAGGCGAATTTGATAAAGTAGCAACGCAATTTTTTTCTCAAGGTGGACGTGGAGCTAATGTTACCGTTCCTTTTAAGGAAGATGCTTTTCGCTTTGTGGATAAATTAACACAAAGAGCACAAGCCTGTGGTGCTGTTAATACTATTTTAAAATTAGATGACGGCACGTTATTAGGTGATAATACTGATGGTCAGGGCTTAATTCTTGATTTAGCTAGGTTGGATTTTATTATCCCCGGAAAAATATTATCGGTTCTTGTTATTGGGGCTGGTGGTGCTACACGAGGGATATTATTACCATTATTAAATTATAATTGTGATATTACTTTGACTAATCGCACTGTTGAAAAAGCACAACAATTAGCACAAGAATTTAGCCAATTTGGTACAATTAGAGCTAGTGCTCCACAAAATGTTACAGATAAACATTACGATCTAATTATTAACGCCTCTTCATCTAGTATGACGGACGATATTCCACCTATACCTGATAGTGCTTATGGTTTTAAAACTGCTTGTTATGATTTGTATTATAAGGCAGGTATGACTTCTTTTTTATACCATGCATTAAAAAATGGTAGTACACGCTTATCTGATGGCCTAGGTATGCTGGTAGGGCAAGCCGCTTATGCCGTTGAGTTATGGTATGAGCGAGTACCTGATATTAATCCAACAATAAATATTTTAAGAGAAAATTTGAATAAATGAATCAATCCATTCAATTTCCTGATCGTGAGCAGTGGCTTGAAGATCAAAATTGCGTTCTTTTCCCTATCATGGTCAATGGAATGTTATTTGATTGCCAAATCACTGAACAAGAGCTAAAGGCACGCTTTGGTGATAATAGCAATGCTTTTTGTTTGTTTAAGCAGCATCGATGGGAAATTGAAGAAGAATTTGAAGAGTTGGCTAAGCTGTATGAAGTGTCAACTCTTCATCCATTTTACTGTTTATCAATGGCGGAATGAGCCGTTGATAAATAGTCGTTCTTCCACTTTACGTAATTATTAGCAGAGTAGATAAAGTGTTGTATTTCTGCGGGCGTGAGTGGGCGGATCTTTTTTACTGGGCTACCTAAATAAAGAAAACCACTTTCTAGTCGTTTACCAGGTGGTACTAGGCTTCCTGCGCCGATCAAAACATCATCTTCAATAATTGCACCATCAAGTAAGATTGATCCCATGCCGACTAATACTCGGTTTCCGATTGTACACCCATGTAACATTGCTTTGTGTCCAACAGTCACATCATCACCGATGATGAGAGGAAAACCATTAGGGGTATTTTCTGATGCATGTGTAACATGTAGCACTGAGCCATCTTGAATATTAGTCCTTGCTCCTACACTGACATAGTTAACATCACCGCGGATCACAACCATTGGCCAAATGCTGACATCTTCACTAAGGCGTACATCACCAATAACAGTGGCTGTCACGTCAATATAAACATCTTTAGCAATGGAAGGTGATAAGTGTAAGTAACTTCTAATAGTGGAATGGCTCATGATTGACCTCATACGAATATTGTGGCGGTACTTTGCTGTAATTGTAATATAGAAAAGCATAGCAGTGAGCAGGTATATCTGACGAGAGAATAATCCAGAGTATTATTTTTAACTGAAATAAATAGCGATGATAATAAAAGTAAGTGGATCGATGATGATCGATAGAAGATAACGAATAGACAAAACGGTTATTGGTAGTATAATTTTTGTGCTACTAGCGGGGTTTTAGTGTCAAAAATAGACGTGTAGCTTAAAAATAGAGCGAACAG
>NZ_GG668586.1 GCF_000160755.1 Proteus mirabilis ATCC 29906 | reverse complement strand
CGCCACTCTTGCGTGCCCGGAATAAAGGAGACACTATTCGACAGTTGTGTGCCTTCGCCCCCGCTATTGTCCGCCAATGGCTGTACACCATGATGGCTGACGCTGATCACTTGCCAGCGATCATTCATCGGCTGATGGGGATGCTGAGATAAGGTGAAAATTTTGCCGGGCATCAGTGCAAAACAGTTTGTTGTCGCTTGCCCCACTTTGCTGCCGTTACGTAATTGCTCAAAGCGCACCTGTGTCAGAGGTCGACCTTCATCGTCTAATTGAAAACGACCATAACTTTCAAACACACTGTGCTGTCCTCCCTGCTCAATTGTTTTCATGAGACAGCGGATAAGAAGGACGCACAAAGTTGTTGTCTTTATGGATAGTTTCATCCACACACAAATATTCGCCATATTGCCAAGTCATGGCAGTGCTATCGCTGATATCGGTGTCGGCCTGCGGGTTATAGGTGAGGTGAATACCCGCCGTCATCCCNTATGTTCATCGCTGTAAAACAGTTGTTCTTCTTCAAACCAGAAGTTAATGCCCTCTTCAAACGCCAGTCGACACCAAAAATCAAATGCCGATTCGCGTTTTTGGGTGGTGTAGAGACGTTCAGGGTGTAGATCTTCACGGTAGAATTGGCAATCCGCTTTAACATGGGCCTCATCCAATAAGGTTTTTAAGATGGTCGGCACCGATTGATGTTGAAAAATACGGCTGTCTTGATTGAGGGTCATCACCCACATTTCAGGGCGAATATCGAAGTGATACCACGTTTTCACTCCGTCGGTATTGCCTTGTACTGCCCCAGCTAAGATACCGTTGACTTTGCGGATCAACACCCCATCGCGTTTGACCGTTAATGATGAGGCTAAGCCAAGATGGCGCTGGAAATCGATAAAGGGTAAGGCACTGACCGCACTGATGGACAGTGAAAATAGCGAGGATAATCCTTCGGTAAGATTAAATTCGGTGACTTGAAAGGTGTCGTCAGGCAATCCACCAATGGTGCAAGTGAACACCAAACCACTTTCGAGGCTGTCCATGCCTAATGCATCAAGTAACGCCCCATGGGCCGCTTGGAGTGCTTGGTTTTCAGCGAATGTTTGTCCACCGGTAAAACCGCCACCGTGGATCAGGGGATGAGCCGTCACGCGATTGGCCGATGCGCTGGCTGATTGCGTGAGCGAGGCCGCTGCTGAGGCCATCCCGGCGACCTTTTGCGTGGGTGTCGATAGCGTTTCGTTCACTTTGGATTGCACCCTATTTTTTACTTGATTGATGGCTTCATCTTTTAAAACGGATGCCGGGTCAATGGGCGTTGATTTCGGATCTTTGCTAAGCATAATCTGCCTCCATGCAAAAATGGATAAAGAAAAGGGAACAATACAAAATAAGGACGAGCCCCCAAGGACTCGTCATAACGGTATTACGCTTCGAGAGGCGCACGCCAGTCATCCGCACCAGACGTTCCAGCAACAGTGTGCTCCCAGTCAATTTTGCGGTAAGAGAGGGAGACTTCGATAAGTTGCGTGAAGTCGGCTTTAGCCGGATCTTGGCAATGAGGCATTTGGCAATCGATGTTCACGATCGTCGCGTCAGTCAGTGTGGTGGTAAAGAAGTGCTCTTGTTTACCTTCAACAGACGTGCGATACCATTTTAACTCAACTTTTGGCAACATTTCGCCGGAAGCCAGTGCGTTATACAGCAGAGGAACGGCTTTGTTTAATGCCACGGTAAAACGAAACGGTTTATGCGCACGTTGGCCAGAAGGTTGGCCTGATTGCGGATCAGTCGGAACCGTCACTACGTGAGAAAATTCTTGTACCAACATTTGGTCTTCATGACCTTGTACATAAATGTTGCCGACAGAATCTGCAGTAAACGCGCCTGCAGTGATGTTGCCCTGAGTTTTTCCTTCAATGGAAATATAGCAAGGAGTTGGCATAACAATATCCTTTTATCAAAAACGACAAATTAAATTAAATGATTGTCTTAAAAACAATCCGTTAGTCATGTCTGTCATCTTAGCCAGTGCGCACGGTAAGACTTCGGTAAAGGATAATAAAATCTTATCAATATGCTGTAAACAGCCCGTTTTTTTTGTATCTCTCTAGGATAAGTCACTTAGCGTAAACTGGTTGAAATATCGCTATATCATGCTGTAAAAACAGTCA
>NZ_GG668587.1 GCF_000160755.1 Proteus mirabilis ATCC 29906 | reverse complement strand
TGTGCTTGTGGGGCGGGTTTGACGCTGTAAATGCCCCCAAGCACTGTATTGCCCTTGCCAAACGATTTCACCGTCACTGTTGGTAAACGCTTCCGGTAAGCCACTTAAACTACTGTGCATATAATAATGAGAATTATCTGTTCTATACCCCCGAGCATAACTACAACTCAACGAGTTTTCAGTGATTCTGACTAATTTTATGTGATGCTTTATGTAAAATAGATTTTCTTAATGAACGATTAAAATTACTTAAAGGTATATCTTTATTTAAAAACATCTTAAATCTATTTATTAGTTGATGATCAATATTATTAATAGGTAATTCATTTAATTCTCTCATTCGAAGTAATACTATTACTTTACAAGGTATTAATTTGTAAGTTACATGATTAGAGTTATCGACATGTTCCAGTCTGTTCTCATCCGCGCCTATCTTTCTGCTTGAGCTCCGTCTGTCGTAACATAAAATCTACCTTTACCAGCAGGATCAAAGTCCTTTAATCCGTTTCCAACTGGCAGATTTTAAAACCTATTTCACATTTGTAGTGGATATTTTAAACAGTTATTTGGTATTAATACCGAACAGTGAAGATATCCGGACAAATAAATACAAAATAAGCACCAGAAAACTACATTTAAGCTTGAAAACTAATACGCTAATCGGCGAGTGATGTGGTGTCATTTACCTGTTTTATAGCTAAAGCTGGTAATTACACATATCTATAATCTAGGTCGTAGCTTCGATAATATCTTTACGATAACTCTATTTCTTTAGAAAAATCAAAACCTAACAATCCAATTTTTTCAACAAGCTTTCTAAACTTATCTGTGACAAAAACACCACTAATATTTTCATTTATTGAAAATAAGTATTCATCTGTAATATTATTTTTAACTAGAATTAATTTTTCAAACATAAATCCTTTGGGATATTCAGTATAAATAGATTTTTCTTTATCTACACATTCAGACAAAACATTAGTTGGATAGTACCCAATAAATTTTTTCCGTTTACTTGCTGTTCTAACACCTAAAAATTGTCCCCTAGGATTTAAGATATCAAATAAATGGTTAGCACCTGATTCACTGAAAACAAAAAATGGAGATAGAGCGCTACTAAAATCAAATTGATAGTTTTTCTTACCAAAATCATTTGATCTTAATTCTAATGATATTTCAGTATAATCATTGCCAAACCGTCTCCATCCCTGATCTCTCGACCTTCCCATAATGCTCTCTTCACCATCAGGATAATTTTGAATAAAAGAACAATAATTTACCATATCCGATTTTAAATAATAAACGTTATTTATCATAATATTGTATACCAGCTTGCATCTCGATTTGCAGAAGACAGGATGTCACGAATTTTTGATAACTCATCCAGAACACCTTGTTTTCCATTTAATTTATCAGCATCAATAATTCTTGTATTTACTGCGTCAATATAATCACTTGGATGTCTGCCATTATGTTTTATTCCTGACAATGCTTCATCAACATTATTTCTATTTGGCAGGAAAACACCATTTCTAGCATCATCAACATCAATACCATGTTTTTTCAGAATATCTCTGGCTGGCTGGGCACCTTTAGATGTATCACCAACAATATGATGAGCTGCAGTATTGGCAGGTCTAGGCGTACCATCAGCTACCATATTTTTAGAAAGTTTGACCGCACAATGCCCCCACGGATCCACCCATGTCAACGCATTCGGCGCATAGGCATATAAGTTTATCCCCCCTGCCAACCCTATTGGGTCTTGCTGGGTAAAACGGCCTAAATCCGGGGCATAGTACCTGAACGTATTATAATGTAACCCCGTC
>NZ_GG668588.1 GCF_000160755.1 Proteus mirabilis ATCC 29906 | reverse complement strand
GGGTGTTGCATAATTTTTCGCGATTTGAGTCGGAAACTGAATATTGGTAGACGTTTGGGGGATAACGTCACAGGCTTTGAGTGCTTTAATATTCACATTATCCGCTGAACTTAATAATGTTTTAGATCTTGCAAAAGAACCTGAACTAGTGCGAATGACGGCATAAAATTTTGAATCATCACGCATGGCATATTCACCGGCCTCTAATGGCCCGATGGCATACGCGGAATAACTGGATATTGTTAATGTTAACGAATGAACTTTATCACTACCATCTACGTATCGTGCTGAGAAAAAATTACTATTGCCTTGTCTGGGCAAAAGACCCCAACTTAATTCATCAGAATTAGAGGGAAAATTATTATACATATTTGTCATAGCGGTGGTTTTGGAACGACTAAATGAAAATGAAGCATTCTCATATGTATCGTTAGCCCGTTTATAACGCAACAAACCATATCCACTGGGTGCTAAAACAATAAAGGCCCCTTTGGGATTGCTTTTATTGTAGATAGCCACACCCACTCGACCGATTTCGGGGTAAAAAGGCAGGTCACTTATCACAAATTGACTAGGCTCCCACCGAAAACTTATATAAGATCTATTCGCCTGAAGCACTGAACTTACCATCCCATAATTTTTCGTTGTTGAACCAACTGGCGGAGTGACCTCCCCTAAATAACCTGTTGAGCCAATAGGAACGGATAACTCTAACGCATTAGCGGAATGAAAGAATATTATTGGTATCAAGAATAACGATAAACCGTATCCCCCTATTTTTTTTATCATTGATGGATACATCGAATTTCGATACTTTGTCGAAAGTGCTCTTTTATTCACGTGTATCTCCAGCATTAAAATAAAAATAATGTAAATATATATAAATGATTTTAAAATAATAATATCACTTTTAAATATGATTACATCAGCCATTTCATTATTTTAAGATAATTAAAAATAAAGATAGAAAAATAAATTAAACCCCTCATTAATAGATTATTGAAATTAGAATAAATAGTCTAGTTACCTAAATCCTCAAGACTCCTCTTTAACATAACATGTAGTGCACAAGCCAGTTATCAATAATACCGAAATACCGCTATTCAATTAAAATTGCTACATTAATTGCCCCTGTATATTTATTGGCTTTGATATTGCCATTAGCACAAAGGTTAAAAATTATATTTTGCGTAAAACTCTTCATATTTTGTTGTGCTAGTTTATTACTACCGACGAATCGCAAGGCCTCTTGTGCATTGGCTTGG
>NZ_GG668589.1 GCF_000160755.1 Proteus mirabilis ATCC 29906 | reverse complement strand
GTTGTTAGCGCCGCTATTTTCTGTTTGAGAGACATTAAATATCCTTTGACGCTTTCACCATTAATTCAGCAAGCCTTTTTAACGTTTCAGTCGGGTTTTGTGGGTCAACATGACGAACAAGCTCTTCAAATAATTGAGTGCGTTTTCGTTGCTCTCGGCGTGTCATAAAATAAGTGGCTAAACCAAGAAGCATGCTGAACGCCATCCCGATAACAAATCCCCATTCATATAATGAAAGACTGGCAAAAAATGCCGTTAAGCCTGCGGTTCCGTAAGTAACATTGGTTAATTTTTCCATACGCATAGTCACCCCCTGAGGAGTGTCCGTTGATGATTAGTGTGAAAGAGTTAAACATGTGAAGGTGAAACTTGAACTAACGTTATGATTTAGATTAAAACGAAAGTTTACAGTTCTCTTAAGGATAGTATTTTTACAAAAAAAACTTATTTGACTTAGTGCAAGTTTCTACATTAGTAAAACGAGTAAACTATGAGAGATGGCTAAAGTTTAGTTGATATATAACTAATCTATTTTAGTTATCGATTGCTTCTAATTATTATATAGTATCGCTATTAAAGCCTTCATCCGAGGGCTTCTTTTTTATAAATCTCATGAAACGATCATTACTCTCCCTAAATCACAGCATTCATTATCTAAGGTAAGGTTGTCTCTTCTAAAATTTAAGTAATACCTTTAGAAAAACTGTTTTTAAAATTCTTTTTACTCACACTATGAGTAACATTATCTTAATGTGAATTTCTCTTGGAATATGTATAAAATATTTTTCTGATATATATCCATAGCATGATACAAATAATAAACATATTTAAAATCAAAAAGTTAGATAATGACAATACTCCACCATGAATAAGCATTGGTATTAAATTAAGTAGTACAATGGTAAATATCAACCAAGCTATTCTCATTGATTTAAACATTACTTTTGACTCATATTTATCCGCATCCGCTATAAGCTCATCTGGTTCTTTAATTTTCATATCGACTCTTATTGTTAGCCTCATCAATATAAAAATAATACTTATTAGTCTTTTTACTTTAAAGATGTTTTTATTATAAGATCACGATCATTAAAAGACTCATATATTAGATAGCTTATAAAGTTAATTTAAACCAATAAGTTACATTCAAGAAAGGCTAGCATATTTTGAATGAATTAATGTTAATAAAGCCTCAGGCAACTGCTCTTCAAGTGACGCATTAGAAACAATCACAAGGCCGTACATGGATATCCATGTATTCGTTTGTTGTAAGTGTCCCTGAATAAATTGCCTCGCTTTCTCTAACAAATAAACACAACTCTCTTGTGTGTTTTTACGCCAATAGGATTCAATCGCCACCAGCAATGGAGCACCAGCATCACTAATTTTTTGCAAGCCGATCCGATATTGCTTTTTACCTGCGGGAGATGTCGTGCAAATTAGTTGTGTGAGTTGTTGAGTTTCG
>NZ_GG668590.1 GCF_000160755.1 Proteus mirabilis ATCC 29906 | reverse complement strand
GCGAAATCTAAACCAATTTGTACCGCTTCATCTAATGCCACCGTTTCACCAATTTGACCACAAGGATTAGCATTATGATCTTGTTTATCAATGGAGGCGCTTTCGACTTGTAAGAAGAAACCATTTTCATTCGTTTTCAGCAAATCAATCGCTTTTTTGGTCATTTGCGCTAATGTTGGTGCATTCGGGTCTAATTTTGAATTCGGTTTACACTCTAAAGGAGGATTCTTTAAATTACCTTGATAAGTGGCTTTTGGCCCTTCCCAAGCGACGGCCATATTACCGTCATGAAATAGACCTAACACAGGTTTATCTTGATTTGCTAGCGTAATCGCCTCTAACGATTTAGCATCTTTCACAATTTGATAGCCACGCTCTATTGCTTGTTGCTCGAGCGTTTTCCCTTTATATTCACCGGCCGTTGCTGTTTGAGCAAAACTTTTCGCGCCTCCTCCCAGTGTAATATCTGCACGAGTCACTAACAATTGCTCAGAGATTGAACCTCTACCGCCATTTTCTAGCGCATTCGTTGAGCATTTTGCTAACGTTTCTACAGGCCCATAACACTTACGCCCGGTAACATGTGAAAATAGCGCAGCCGGTGTTGCATCTTGAATTTCAGAGGTAGTGACATTCCCCGTCGCTTTACCATTCGCTTTTGCTAATTCCAAAATCGTTTGGTGATCTTTACCAAACACATCAATCCCTAATGCCCCATTATAGGTTTTAACCCCTGAAGCCCATGCTGTTGCTGATGCGGCCGAATCTGTTACATAATTAGGTTTTTGTGTTTTTCTATCTAAAGAATAATGAGTATATTGGCCGGTCATCGGTAACGCATCAATCCCTTTAAAGAAGCCACCAGCCCCTTCGGCATAGTTACGTGCTACCGTTATCTCAGAATCCCCCATCCCATCACCGATAAATAGGATCACATTTTTAGCTTGATGATTATTAAGTGCTGCTTTTAATGCTTCAGTTTGATCTGAGGTTATACGACGAGCACCACCAAATTCCGTAATATTACCTTTTGCTGCGCGATCTTGCGCCAAAATAGTATCGGCAGTGACGGGGGCTGCAAAAGAAGAGAAACTCACGCTTGTAAAGAGTGTTGCGACGACTACAGATAACGCAGAACGTTGATAACGTAGAGACATAGCTTTTTCCTTGCACGCAAAAAAATAAAGAATTTTGGGGTTTATGTTTTAAGTCACAAAGAGCTTACGAGAGTAAAATGACAAACAGATGAAAGAAAAAAGCGATTTAGATGACAGCTTTATGGCAATTGACATCCTCCACGCCCTAAAGGATGTGGATCCCTACTGCGTTCAGACTGATGTCTGAATCACCTCGGCGGGTTCCTGCTTCGACGGGCGGTCTGACTGCCC
>NZ_GG668591.1 GCF_000160755.1 Proteus mirabilis ATCC 29906 | reverse complement strand
GGCGGAGGTATTCTTTTCACTGTCTGTTTCTGAGGCATAGTGAAGACTAAACTGTAATTCGCTTATCTCTTTTGACATAACACACACCTTTTATTGATATATATCATATTTAGACAAGAAAAAGGTCACTGTAGTGACCTCATATAATTGACAATTAAATGATAATGATTATTATTCGTAAATGTGTCCTTTTTTTTCTCCGATATTGATACATTGCTTTATAGTTAATGATCGCTCTCGTTATTAACACTTTTCCCGAAGATTTATGCCGACATGACTCCTAGCGCGTCGGCTTTTTTTTACTCAAATCGGGAATGATAACTCGAACAGCATTCCCGTCACTTAAGTAATAGTGAACTTCTTCTGCTTCTCAATTCCCTTACTCAGCGATTAATTTAAGCGCAAATATAATTTCGTTTTTACTTTAGATAACAAAAAAGTCACCGAAGTGACTTCAAAAGAAAGTAATAATTCTTCTTTACTCTGTGCAAATTTTTACACTTTACTCTGTTGCTTCTTCCACTGCCCTGGTCTGCAATTAAATACACTTTTAAATGCTTTACTAAATGCAGCTTCAGATTGGTATCCGACTCTTTCTGCGATATCTGATAATGTATATTTATTTTGTTGTAATAATGAAAGTGCTTTTAGCATACGAATGGATTGTAGAACTTCGCCAGGTGTCGTATTCGCCGTTGCTTTAAATTGACGCACAAAAGTCGCTCGTGACATTGAAGCGACATTAGCTAAAGAATCAAGTGTCCACCCTTTTTGTGGTTCATTTAACATAGAATTAAATACACGACTTAACCGAGGTTCAGCTAATAATGCTAACCAACTTGAGTTTATATCTGGTTTTTGCCCATAAACACGTAATGCAAAAGCGAATAAAGTCTGAGCAAGCCCATTTAATATCGCAGCCGCCCCTTGATTTGCATTAATGGCTTCCTCTCGAAGCAACTGGCTAAATAAATTCAATACTGTTAGCCCTGGCATTTCCACCAAATTTGCCACTACCATATCAGGAAACCCATTTAATAATAGTAACCCGCTTCCTTTAGCATAAGTCATTCGCCCGCAAAGCAAATCAACATGTTGAGTCTGATCTTCAGATTTTGTGTACTTAACAGGTAAGAAGCCATTATTTTTATGCAAAAAAGGGAGAGGTTCTATATCTCGTTCTCCACTCCAAAGGGTATGTGATTGCCTTCTGTTTAACATTAAAAAAGTGCCTTCGGATAAAACTATAGGGGCTGATTTTTCAATCTGAACATAACACTGCCCTGATAGAACTAAGTGAAAAATAGTTTCATGTTCAACAGATGAAACATGCGGTAAGGAAAAATGTCCTTTCATTTGACAAAACACATCTAATTGCAATTGCCCTTGAGAAAGGTATAAGAGTTGGCTCAACGTATCCATGAGACTAATTCACTAAAAATTGATTCGTTTGATGATGTCATCATCTTTTTTTTCATCCCATAATGTCAACCAATAATTCAGTTAACTCAATAAGGTTAATATCATGCTTAATTGGAATGAATATCGAAAACAATTAATGGGGCGTATTGGTGAGTTAGGAAAATTAACACCAGATACGGTTACTGGCTACCAAGCACTTTCCAATGCAGGTAAAAAAACTAATC
>NZ_GG668592.1 GCF_000160755.1 Proteus mirabilis ATCC 29906 | reverse complement strand
AATTCTGCACCATATCTGAAAGAGCTAAGCAATTTGATTTATATTAAAACTCAAGTTTTGACTAATAACCTTCTCATATATATATCATCAATCATTGATATAACACATTGAACAACAATAACAAGATCGATTTTAACGATCATTTCACCAACCATTAATAGGTCGTAACTATCAAAATCAACACCATCGATCGAAAAAACCATCTTTACTTAAGTGATATTTGAAATAATAATTTCAATTATTTATTTTTATATTTGCTACATCACCATTAAAAAACTTAATATCTTTATTATTTATATAATCTACAAATATAAACCTCACTATAAACTCTATTTAATAGGATTATATATATTTTATTATTCAATAATACTTTTCATTTTTTTGAAAAACAAAAAATAACTTAACTTTAATTTAAAATAGGAATCATAAATATATGAAAAGAAAAGTTATAGCACTAGCTACTATTCTTTCTGCTGCATTTGCTGGCTCATCTATGGCGTATGACGGAACAATTACATTTACAGGTAAAGTTGTTGCGCAAACCTGCTCTGTCAATACAAATGATAAGAATTTAGCGGTAACATTACCTACAGTATCCACCACTACATTAAATGAAAATGCGGCTACTGCAGGTCTTACTCCATTTACTATTCATTTAACTGGTTGCGCTGTTGGTATGGATGGTGCACAAAGTGTCAAAACATATTTTGAACCTTCAAGTGACATTGATGTAACCACACACAACTTAAAAAATACTGCACAAACTAAAGCTGATAATGTTCAAGTTCAATTACTTAACTCAGATGCAGCAACAACAATCCAGTTAGGTACTGATTCTGCAACACAAGATGTCCATCCAGTACAAATCGACAATGCTAATGTAAACCTCCCATATTTTGCTCAATATTATGCAACCGGACAATCTACCGCTGGGGATGTAAAAGCAACCGTTCATTACACCATTGCCTATGAGTAAGGTTTATTGGATTGCTTTTATTTTACGGGGCAGAAAAAACTGCCCCATTTCCTTCTAGAGGTATTATGTTAAAGTTCATTCTTATTTTCTTGACTCTGTTTGTATCCACAGTGGCTCAAGCCAGTGTGGTTATTATGGGGACCCGCGTTGTTTATCCCGCAACGCAAAAAAGCATTAATGTTCAATTAAATAATAACGATGAATCCCCCGCATTAATTCAGTCTTGGTTAGATACCGGAAACGCAGCTGCAGCACCAGATTCAATTCACGTTCCTTTTATCATTACTCCTCCCATATTTCGTATGGAGCCGAAATCAGGGCAAACCATCCGGATTGTCTATACCGGTGAATCATTACCACAAGATAGAGAGTCTCTTTTCTATCTAAATGTCTTAGACATTCCAGCAAAACCTAAAGTGGAAGAAAATTCGGAAAACTCAGAGGGAAATAACAATTAATTACAATTAGCCGTTCGTAGTCGCATTAAGTTTTTCTTTCGCCCTGATAATCTCAACGTAACGCCTGATGATGCTTACCAAAAAGTGACTTGGCATCAGGAAGGAGCACTACGCATTAAAGCGATTAACCCAACACCTTATTACATCACTTACAACAAAATCTCAGTGGGTCAGGATAAACAGCTAACGCCTGTTGAACAAAGTGGGATGATAGCTCCTTTTTCTTCAAAAATATTTTCACTTAAAGAGAAGCCAATATTAACAAATAAAGTCACTTGGGTTGTTGTTAATGATTATGGTGGATACCAACAAGGTGAATCTACTTTGGAATAAGGTAATATAATGAATTTTAATAACCAATTACACCTCATTTCCTATCGTTATTCTCTTCCGTTTTGTGTCGCTTTAGGGATTGGGGTGATAACAACTTCTTCATTCGCTGCTGAAGAAGCTGAATTTGATCCTAGCTTTTTGCATTCAGTGCAAGGAAAGAATGCGATTGATATACGTCGCTTTAATTATGGCAACCCTATTCCTGAGGGCAAGTATTACGCTGATATCTATCTCAATAATGAATGGAAAGGAAAAGCTAATGTACAGTATTTATATACTGACAATGCGAATACGTCGACGTTATGTCTAACGCCGGAATTACTTTCATTAATTGATGTCGTCAAAGGCACTGTTCCTGAAAACAGTTATAAAGCCACTTGTTATCCCGCCTCAGAAGGACTCCCCTCAGCAAAATTTCATTTTGATTTATCCACTTTAAAGCTGAATATAGAAATTCCTCAGGCACAAGTGAATACTCGACCTCGAGGATATATTGCCCCTGCACAGTGGCAAAGTGGAGTCCCTGCCGCATTTGTCAACTATGATGTTAACTATTATCAATACAATACTCCGGATATAAATAATGAGCAGACTTACCTTGGGTTAAAAGCGGGACTCAATTTATGGGGATGGGCTTTTCGTCACCGTGGTGGTGAAAGCTGGAATAATGGTCATTCTACTGGGTATCAGAATATCGAAACAAATGTGACGCATGATATTGCTCAGTTACGGGCACAATTCACATTAGGTGATTTTTATACGAATGGCGAGTTAATGGATAGCCTTAGCTTACGGGGAATTCGATTAGCATCGGATGAACGAATGTTACCCAACTCTTTACGTGGCTACGCTCCGATCGTGCGAGGCATTGCTAATAGTAATGCTAAAGTTACGATTTATCAAAATGCTCACATCCTTTATGAAACAACTGTGCCTGCTGGCCCCTTTGTCATTAATGATTTGTATCCCAGTGGATATGCTGGCGACCTTCTTGTGCAAATAACCGAATCTAATGGACAAACAAGAACATTTACGGTTCCTTTTGCTTCTGTTGCCCAACTTATTCGTCCCGGATTTAGCCGTTGGCAAATGTCAGTGGGACGCTATCGTTATGCAAATGAGACATATCATGATTTAATTGCACAAGGCACATATCAATATGGTTTGACAAATGATATCACTTTAAATAGTGGACTGACCACAAGCTCAAAATATACCGCAGGATTGGCTGGTGTTGCTTTTAACACGCCGATTGGGGCAATTGCATCTGACATTACATTGTCCAGAACAACATTTAATCACTCTAACGTAACGCGTAAAGGCTACAGTTTACATACTAGCTATAGCGTCAATATTCCGACCACGAGTACAAATATCACGTTAGCAGCCTATCGTTATTCATCTAAAGATTTTTACCATTTGAAAGATGCGCTATTGGCTAATCACAGTGAATTTATTGATGATGTTTCCATAAAAAGTGCCGCATTTTATCGCCCTAAAAATCAATTCCAAGTTTCAATTAATCAAGAATTAGGTGAAAAATGGGGAAATATATTTTTAACTGGTACCACTTATAATTACTGGGAGCATAAAGGAAGTCGTAATGAGTATCAGATGGGATATAGCCATTTTTGGAAAAAACTTGGTTATCAGATTGGCTTTTCTCAATCACGAGATAATGAGCAACAACGCCGAGATGACAGATTTTATGTGAACTTTACGCTTCCTTTGGGAGAGCGTGTTCAAAGCCCCATTTTTTCTACTGTCTTAAATTATAATAAAGGCGAGAAAAACAGCATTCAAACATCCATCAGCGGTATCGCTGGGGAAGATAATCAATTCTCTTATGGTATTTCAGGTAATAGTCAGGAAAGTGGACCTTCCGGCTATGCGATGAATGGAGGCTATCGTTCACCTTATGTAAATGTAACCGCAACCGTCGGGCAAGATACTCAACATAATCGTCAAATGTCATTGGGTGCGTCGGGGGCCGTTGTCGTACATCCTTATGGAGTGACGTTAAGTAATGATTTAAGTGATACTTTTACCATTATCCATGCAAAAGGAGCACAAGGTGCGGTCATTAATAATGCACCAGGTAGCCGATTAGATTTTTGGGGAAATGGTATTGTGCCTTATGTCACGCCTTATGAAAAAAATCAAATTAGCATCGACCCCACTAATTTGGATTTGAATGTTGAGTTATCAGCAACAGAACAAGAAATCATTCCTCGCGCTAATAGTGCCACGTTAGTGACATTTAATACTCAAACAGGGAGAAGCCTACTATTTGATATTCGAATGCCAGATGGTAGTACTCCTCCAATGGCTTCCGAGGTTTTGGATGAGCATAAGCAGTTAGTCGGATATGTGGCTCAAGCTGGACGCTTATTTACCCGCGGTCTTCCTAAACAAGGTCAACTTGATGTGATATGGGGACCAAATCATGACGATAAATGCTCATTTACATATCATGCGACACGCAATGAAACTGACATGCGACCTCAAACCATTCCTGTTCAGTGTATACCGCACTCTAATTAGGAACAAACCATGAAAAGAATATTTGTTATATTATTTCTTTTAATCTATTCCCTAGTCTAGCTGTTGCTGGTGCAGATGACTACGTACCGTCTCCAATAACAATCAACACATCTACCCTCCCTGTTGTTGTTATTGGTCCTGCTGATGCCCATACTTACCCTCGAGTGATAGGGGAACTCACCGGAACAAGTAATCAATATATATTTAACGGCGGTAGTTTAATAGCATTAATGCGTGGAAAATTTACTCCTACATTACCTAAAATAGGCAAAATCACATATAACTTTCGCCAAGGAAATAACACTCAATCTTCCGATTTCGATATATTTGATACTGGAGTTCCAGGGCTAGGTATTATTATTGGTATGGCGGGCTATTGGCCTGCAACGCCATTGGTTCCCATAAACAGCTCAAGTATATATATTGATCCTGTTGCCGCCAATACAAATCCAAATGCTTATAATGGTGCAACTGGAAGTTTTGGTGCTCGTTTATATGTTGCTTTTGTCGCAACAGGACGATTACCTAATGGGTATGTAACGATACCAACCAAACAACTGGGCCATATTTTATTGGAATCTAATCGGGCAAGTTTGAATAATAAAAGATTAACAGCTCCTGTTATGTTAAATGGAGGGCGCATCCAAGTGCAAAGCCAAACATGCTCGATGAATCAAAAGAATTATGTTGTTCCATTAAATACTGTCTATCAATCCCAGTTCACGTCTTTGTATAAAGAAGTGCAAGGAGGGGAAGTTAATATACAACTTCAATGCCAAGACGGTATTGATGTTTATGCTACATTAAATGATGCGACCCAACATGGGAATCGTTCTGATATATTAACATTAGCAACGGATTCTACGGCAAAAGGCGTTGGGCTAAGATTATATAAAAATAATGAAGTAACTGCGATTAGTTATGGTTCAGACACTCCTAACAAAGGAAATCAAAATCAATGGCATTTTTCAAATTATAGAGGAGAGATAAATCCACGTATAAAATTAAAAGCTAATTATATAAAAACAGAAAATACTATTACGCCAGGAAGTGTAAAAGCAGTAGCAACGATTACTTTTTCATATCAATAAAAATTAATTGAGTTTTATAAGTAGAGTAAAATGCTTTTATAACAAATGCTTTTTACTCTGTTAAACTTAAAAATCTGTTTATTGTTGGAGAATGAAGTTCATGAGTACAATTAATTCCATTATTGCTTATAGAATAATGCAAAAAAGAAAAGAATTAGGGATGACAGGGAGGGAAATAGCCCATTCATTGGAAATAAGTCAACAGCACTATTCACGTATAGAGAATGGACATACCAAAATAACAGTAGAACATTTATTCTCTATCGCGTTTATTTTAGGTGTCAAACCTAAAGAACTATTGCCTAATTATAAATTTTCAAATGAAAAAGAAATGATTAAAGCAAAACAATCATTATCAGCAGAAAGCATTATGCCAATAAAGAAAAGCGACATGTATCCCACATAAATATAGACAGGTATTCATTTTATTAAAAATAATGTGAACCATTAAGGACATAAAAGGGAATACGTTGCTCTACATGATGTTGCCGATGAGCATCACGTATTGTTCGCTCACAAAAATCTGTTTTCCCCGAAAACGTATCCCCGTATTGCGCTTGGCCCAATCAATAGG
>NZ_GG668593.1 GCF_000160755.1 Proteus mirabilis ATCC 29906 | reverse complement strand
GAATATAAACAAACAATCAATGAAAACGAAAAACTTCCAACAAATTTTTTAATTAATAATTATAAATATATTTAAAAAAAACAAAACCCCGCCAAAGCGAGGTTTTGTATATTCAACTATTTAATGCTCAACTCATTTGAGCTGTCATCACACTTTTGCAAAAGATACATTTTGCGCCGTGCGGATTGTTCACTGTGACATCAAATTGTGATGTTCTATATTGTGAACCGCGACAACAAGGGCATTTAAAATAGAGGTAAATAGTAATAGCGCCTTTAGAGAGCCACCACGTTGCCTGCTGCTGGGCCTTTCATACCATTTTCCATGGTAAATGAAACTTCTTGGCCTTCCATCAGAGATTTGAAGTCATCACTCTGAATTGCAGAGTAATGTACAAATACATCTTTACTTCCATCTTTAGGAGTGATGAAACCAAAACCTTTATCATCGTTAAACCATTTTACTGTACCAGTCATTGTATTAGACATAGAATTTCCCTTAATTTATTTAATTTGCCATAAGGCATAGGCGGTTTGTTTTGTATTTTTACTTATGGGTATTAATTAGAAGGAATTCACAATGAAGAGGTATCGAGGATAACGCTAAATGGGAACAACTTTAAACTTACTAACATAAATAGGTCTGTACTTCCAAACCAGTGACGCTATTAAGCCATAGAAAAATTCAGATAGCAAACTTTATTTTTTAGCTGTAAATCAGATTACGTGCACCTCTAAAAAACACAACCTCGTTATACTCACGAGCTTTTCTTAATAGATAAACCATGTAATATCAAAACCATTATTAATACAATATATTGTGTTTTGTAATTACGCAAGACTATAAATAGGGTATTTTTTAATTATTTTATCCATATCTAATTTTACATTATCAACCGATAAACACCCTTCAATAAATCCTTCCGCTGCCTGTAATCGCTTAGCCACTTCATTATGCGAAATACCGAGTTTTGAAGCCATTGAACGCAAAGGATAATTCTTCACATAGTACATAATAACCAATTGAAACAAGTAACTATTATTTATCTTTAAATGTAATACCGCTTTATTGATTTTTAAGCCATCATCATCTGAACATTGCTCTTGGCTTCGTCTTGAACTTGGAATCAACCCTTTAAAACCTGCGGCAATTGATGAGTAATCGATACTATTTCCCTCATTAGCTGACCACGCTCCCCAACGCGATAAAACTTCCTGCATATCTCTCATACTAATGCTCCCCGTGCCGTATACACGTTAAACCAATGCCCCTATTCCTAATGAACGATTTAGAAAAGAAAATAACAATTCGATTTGATTGCCATAAGTGGCTTCCCACAACTTGGGATCACGATGTAACTCATCATGATGTTGCCGACATAATGGAATAGTGAATAAGTCATGAACTTTCGTTCCCATACCTCCCATACCATGGCCGATAATGTGATGTGGATCGTCAGCTTGTTGTCCGCAAACACAACAAGGCTGTGTTTTCACCCATTGAAGCCATTGGGAATTCTCCCAACGTTGCATTTTAGGTTTCAAAAGGAATGACGCTAGTGGCTCAGGATCGATAGCAACTTTTATGACTGGTCTTATCATGTCTAATCGTTCATTCATTGTTGATAGTGCTGTTACATTGCTTGGAATAATATCTGCTTCAGGAAAACCACCATGTACCCTGCGCTCTTTAGGTTTTTCAGACCAATCCAAAATTTGACGTAATATCGCATCAGGTAATTCATCAACCAGTTTATGCATCACAGCAAATGAGAAAAAATCGGGTACTGTCAGCTGGTGGCCATTATCCAATCTTAAACGACTGCGAATAGTGTCTACCATCCAAGCAATACGATTTTTATGAGCCAATTCAGCAACCCACTCAGCTGATGAATGGCGAATATGATTATCATGGTACCAACAAGTCCGTATCACACCGTCTTTATGCCATGTGGTTGTTAATTCATGATGATGATAACTGTCATGCTTATCGTTAATCTGACAACAATGGATATTTCTGCCTATCCACATATTCATCGATGACAATCCTCCCATAGCTTGGAGAACTTTTTTATTATTCAAAAAATCAACAATGCCCTTGTTATCCAATAATGGCTGTTCATTTCCTGTTAATGCCCCAGAAGGCCATTTATCTAAACTTTTTGGTACATCGCTAATAATCACGCGCGAATGTGGTTTAAATTGCTTAAGCAACTCCGCTCCAGGCTTCAATAAAACAACGCCAAGGTCAGACTGAATATAGGGCGTTAAGAGTAGTTTCATTAAATCTCATCCTCAACTTTATATTCAGCCCATAACCCTGCAATCCACTTCACACCTTTAGTAGTAAACCTTGATTGTGCAAAAGCGTGGTTATTTTTTTGGTTCGTTCCCGTTTTTATCTCAAAGCGACCAAGATCGACATGAGTTTGATAAGGCGTAAACGTATTATTCAAGCGATACATAATTTTCTTATCAATTAAAAAACAACGAAAATCGGTTTCTTTCGCCTGCAGTAATTTACACACTTGTCGAAATGTCATAGAACCATGGGATAAAACATAATTATCAACAAACTGAGCCTTAGGTGTCGCAATCGCCAGTTCACTTTCCAATTTTTGTTTTTCTTCTGCTAAGTCTGCTGCTAATCGCAATGCTTCTGGTAATGTTTGAGGAATGACTGGCTGCATTTTTGATTCTAATTCCTGCCAGCGATCAACTATTTTTGCTGTGAACTGAGGTGACAATCGAGCTACCAACACCAGAGAGTCTCTTTTATTAAAACGATATTCAGTATATTGATTGCCGTTATGTTCAAAAGGGAACTCAGCCAATGGCTGGGTTAAAATTTGAGCAACAAAAAGCCTATCGGCAGAACGCTTAACATCGGAATGATTACTTCCCGTTAAACTGGCAATCTCTCGACTCGACATAGTTAATTCACGATTCATTATGGGTAATACTGAAACTTCCATTATTTTTTGCATCATGCTATTTCTCTCCACGTTTTACTCGTGACCGTACATCACGTGATTAAATGGGCAGATTATTCTCTCCTTCACAATATCCATTAACATCAACTCAGGCATAAGTACCCCATAACCCAATCAATAATGTCACTACAAACCAAAAACCAACGAACAAAATGTATTTAGTTAGCATTACTGAGTCTCCTGTAACATTTCTATCGCTTGCTTCCAAATGCTGTTCCATGCTTGGCGACCTGAAAACTCACTCATACGACGAATGCCTGTTTTACCTGCTAGCTCAAGTGCAATTTCTTCAATGCGGTTTTTAGGTTTAGAGCGAGAGCCAATCAAGCGGGAAAAGGCACTATCGCGTTCAATGGTGTCAACTTGAACTTTTGGTTCATTCCTTGGCTCTTGGCTACGGATAGTGAGTTCATCAAAGTGTTTACGTAATTTTCGAGGACTTAAAATATTTTTGTGCCAGAATGAATCTTTGTTAGCCCAATCGAACAAGGCACAAATTTTCTCATGGGTACGCCCATCGATTTGGCGCATCAGGCGGATATCGTTCGCCCAGTCATACCAAGTAGGCTCTAACGCGGACGGATTCAGTTTTTTAACACGACCAAACATCCATTTCGCCGTTTTTAAATCATCTTCATCCCCCCATTTCTGCCCATTAGCGCTGTAAATCACTGCTTCAGGATAACGAGTTAAAAAATCATTTTTCGACTGGTCGCTGGATTCGTCAGAATTCTGCGACGAATGATCTGTTTCTGTTGTACTCTCTGAAGTAATCTCTGTTGTATTCTCTGTAAGAACAGGCCATTTTGACCCGTTCAGAACAGCGCATTTTGCACTGTTTGATGGTTTCAATTTGCGCTTATCGATAAGGTCATTTTGAACTGTTCGATCAGATGAATTATCACCATTCGATTGGGTCATATTGACCTCATCGGTCAGCAAGTGGTGATCGTAGTTAATCGCATAATAATTAGTGCGGTCATGGTTCGATTTATTGATTTGCTCGATGCGTAAAACACCCTGCTTTTTCAAATTAGTAAAAGCACGTTTAATCGTTGATTCAGAGAAAAAAGGAAATTGATTCTTCCACTCCTCAACTGTGTTATAAATCCAGCGTGAGCCGTCATATTCAACACCTGAAGTGGTTTCAGTTAGCCAATATTGAATTTGCTGTAACAGCATCGCCTCATTTAAACCAAGGCGTACCGCTAATTCAGGAATAACGACTAAAGGGCGACTTTTTAGTAATAATAAACTCATCTTGCCACCTCATTACTTAATACGTGTGTACTTCTCTTTAAAACGCTGTACAGGTTCACACTGTGGGTCGTCACAACCATCAAGCATAAAAATAACGCGCTGTTTTTCTCTGTCATAACGAACAACATGAACAACGATACCTCGGTGATTTTTATAGTAGCGATCAAGTTGGTTTGGGTTCTCATTGCTCATTGTCCCGCTCTCCACTTGAAAAATAAAAATCAGCCCATGCCTTTTTAAGAGACTGTCTATCTACCAAACATGCAGATTTCTTGTAGTTGTCTGGTTGTTCGTCAGAGACTATGATTTCTACATAGCGGAATGACTGACGACCTGAGACAGGTAAACATCGGAATTGCTTTTTAGGTACTAAATGCGCTAATCTACTCATGCTAATTTCTCTTCACACAATTGAAATTTGGCAAACCGAAGCCAGAGGCCGTACACCTTTGGCTTCACCCTTTCTGGATATAGCCATCTTTAATTTCTCTTTTGATGTAACAAAACAAACGCATTCATAAATGTGTGGATCTGCGAAATTAATCCATCCAACATCATTTTTATTTTCTGCTCTTCTTCGTTATCAATAACACCATCAGCCAAACTATTTTTCATCAGTAACGCTAAATGCCCTTGCATTTC
This sequence comes from Proteus mirabilis ATCC 29906, assembly GCF_000160755.1. Taxonomy (GTDB): domain Bacteria; phylum Pseudomonadota; class Gammaproteobacteria; order Enterobacterales; family Enterobacteriaceae; genus Proteus; species Proteus mirabilis. Next base: position 107,394 of record NZ_GG668593.1, on the reverse strand, counting down.
ATCAACATTGCTGCGTAATGTGAATAACTCGGTTGTGTCTAGTTCAGCTGGATTGACTCTATCCACTAACAAGCGATTGGATTCACGAGCAACAAACTCAGCAAACAAAACGGTTTTAGAAATATCTTGCATCGCTAACAACTCATTTAAATCAAATGAACGACAACCGTTTTTCTCATAAAGCTTGTTATTGAATGATGTTAAAGACAGACCGAGCGCACCAGCCATTGCTTCACGTCCACCAGCTGTCGCCTCACACATCGCTTTCACTACCTGTTTTATTGATTGACAACTCATTTCCTACCACCATTGATAGATTCTTGTAGTTAACTGCTTTAAACGGTTTTGCTATTGTTTATTTCAATAAAGTAAGTATAAAAATCATTGTTGAGTTCCCCGTAAATAAGACCAATCAACATCAGGCCTTAGTTCTTCACATCGAACCACTCCTGAAGTTACTTTTTCTATTTCAGGGCAACGTCGTGCTGGAATTTTTCGAGTTCCATTGATCCATTGATTTACTGTAGGCGGTGAAATACCCAAGCGTTTAGCCATTTCAGACTGCCCACCGACATAATTACATGCTTTTTTTATTGCGGTTGTGGCACTTATTTGATCCATTATTCAATTACCTCCGGCCTATATTGAAATACAATGTTAGGCTAAGCCTAATGTTAAATCAATAGGAATTGCCTACACAATATAAAGATAAGATAATTAGGCTATGCTTAATGGTAAAGATTTAGGCCGAGCGATAGAGCAGGCAATTAATAAAAAACTATCATCAGGATCAGTTAAATCAAAAACTGAGATTGCTCGACATTTCAATGTAAAGCTACCATCTATTTATGATTGGATAAAAAAAGGCTCCATTTCAAAAGATAAGCTACCTGAATTATGGAGTTATTTTTCTGATGTTGTTGGACCTGAACATTGGGGCTTAAAGGAGTTTCACCTACCAGTAAATAAAGCTGAATCAAGATGTACACATGATGAACATCAACTTAATAGCCTTATTCATGCTTATATGTCAGCTTCGGCAGAAAGAAAAGAAATAATAAAATATCTTTTGCTGCAAAATAATACAAAAGAACCTTCTTGGGTTAATAGTGATACTAGGGCATACATTATAACTTTAGAACGACAAGCCTCTGAATGGTTAAATAACAATAAAAGCAATAAAAAATCCTCAAAGCGTCCAGCTTAAACTCATTTGGTCTGATGGAAACTTGTTAAGCTAGGCCTTTCCTAATTATCTACTCAATTGATTTTGATATAAAAAATAATCATCGTCTAATTTCATTTAATTTATTAGGCATAGCCTATTGACTAAAGATTAGGCTTAGCCTAATATCATTTATAACAATAAGCTAAATTTTTATATGTGAAGGAAAAGTAAATGATAACTGAACCAGTAATCATACTTCCAGTAAGTTTCACTGATGAAGATATTGCAAACTAGATGCTGAAATAGACGAGTACAGAATCAAAAGTGCTATTCAAACACAAAATAAATGATTTTTATGTGTGAAGAGAACGTGTGAAGAGAAACAATGGCTGACTGAGTCTTTTACCATTAAAAGGGGTTGTGGTGATAATGTTCTGCTCAGTCAGCCATTTTTATAAAGTTAGTTTTATAACCAAAGAGCGTGGGCGTGAAAAAAAGTAACCTGCAGCCAGCTAGAAATCCGAATCCCAATCGGGCTGATGCAACCACAGGTGGTCCACTCTTTTTGATTATGACTCTAACAATAAGTAAGGGTACTAATATTACTTGTGAAATGTCTTATCCGGGTTGTATCAACTCGCTAGTGCCCTTTCTTATTGTGTGAAGAGATAACATGAGGTTATAGAAATGAGCCAAGAAGATCGTAAGACAAATGTCCCTGACTTTCTTTCTGAATTAGATGCTGGCGTTTTTGAAAATAAAGTCTCTGCTGTTTTAAATGATGTGGCTTTAGGCGTTTTAAATAATGGTGGAAAAGGCAAAGTCACTATTGAATTAGATTTTGCTCGCCTTAGTAATTCAATGGAAGAAAAACGAGTTGAAATAACTCATAAGCTTAAATTCTCTGCACCAACACCTAGAGGAAAACGGACTGAGGAAGATACCACCAAAACACCTATGTACGTGGGTAAAGGCGGCAAGTTGACCATTATGCAAGAAGATCAAGGTCAATTATTTTCTTTACAAGGTCAGCCCGATGGTAAATTAAAAGCCATTAATTAGTTTTCTTATTTTTAATTAAACCTATCCATTTAATTTAATACTTTTAAATAAGTAGGAGTCTACTCATGTCTCAATTAGACGGTAATGCTATTTCGCAAATTCAAGATATGACCGTGGCTTCATTAAGCCTCGAAGCAATAGAAAAATCTCTTTGTCCAGCGATTGTGCTTCCGAATGACTTTAAAGTAAGTAGTTTAGAAAATTTACAAGAAGGTCGTTTCCGTTTTCGCGGGGAAATGAAAACAACCAGTATCAGCGACTTTGTTAAATACTCAATCAAGAATGCAATTGATGAAGGTGTTAGCTGCTTTATTGATGCCGATGAAATGAGTGCCGAAACTATTTTTAATCTCGGCACAATAGGTAAAGCAGGTCATGCTGATAACACTGCTATTGTGAAATTAAAACAAACCGCCCCATTCACAGCATTATTAAAAATGGATGGTGTTAAATATCGTCAAAAACAATTAGCCGAGTGGTTAGAAGATTGGCACGATTATTTAATGGCATTTGATGCTGACGGTAATGTTTTAGATATCAAACAAGCTATTTCTGCTGTTCGTCGTATTACGATTGAATCAACACGCTCTGCTGAACATGAAAATGCTGATTTTAGTGCTAAACGCTCAGTGTTAGAAAATGTTGAAGCAAGAAGCAAAGACATTATGCCTGCTACATTCCAGTTTACTTGTACTCCTTATGACGAATTAAAAGAACGTAGCATTAAATTACGTTATAGCGTACTCACTGGTGATGATATTCCCGTTTTAGTTCTTCGAATCATTCAACTTGAAAAACTTGAAGAACAAATCGCTCAAGAGTTTCGAGATATGCTTTGCAATGAATTCAATGAAAGCAAAATCGAAACATTCATTGGTAAATTTTCAGCGTAATTAATCGCACAAATGCCACTAACTTGGTGGCATTTGTAAATTGTGTGGAGAGAATAATGTCTTATATTGCAACAGCAACAAATAAACATTTCTATTACCTAGATGTACGGATCGAAGATATAGACATTCAAGATATTGCGACAGGTTTAGCTAATGAGTGTCGCTTTAATGGACAGATTGATAATTTCTATTCTGTTGCTCAGCATTCTGTATATGCAAGTTATTTAGTTGCACCTGAATTTGCTTTAGAGGCCCTACTTCATGATGCCAGTGAAGCTTATGTCAAAGACCTACCGTCACCACTTAAAAAGTTATTGCCTGAATATAAATTAATTGAATTGCGTGTGGAAAAAATGATCCGCAAAAAGTTTGGGTTACCTGAAAATATATCTGATGAAGTCCATTTTGCAGACCTAGTGATGTTAGCCACAGAAAAGCGTGATTTAGACATTGATGCAGGTAGTAACTGGTTAATGCTTGAAGGTATTCCAGCTAGCGATTTTGCTGTCACCCCGCTAACCCCTCGACAAGCAAAATCCCTATTCTTACGCCGTTTTAATGAACTTTATAAAGAGAAAAAGGGCTAATAACCACCAGCATTGACTAATATCTATTTAAACTGTGTACGGACAGTGTGGAGAGAAAAATATGCAAATGTTGACTTTAGAGGAGTGGGCGCAAGAAAGATATAAAAGTCGTCCACCAAAGTTAGGAACGCTACAACGATATGCTCGTGGTGGCCTGTTCTACCCACCAGCAAGGAAAGAAGGTGGCATTTGGCGCGTGAGAGAAGATGCCGACCTTGTCGGTAATTTGACATCACCGGTTATCAATAACAACGATAACCTTATTTTACAGAGGATCCTCAAAGATGGCTGCCAGACCTCGTAAAAATAACGTCAATATTCCTAATCTTTACCCATTACTTAGTCGTAAATCCAGCAAGGTTTATTGGCGTTATCGCCATCCTGTAACAGGTAAATATCATGCCCTCGGTGACAATGAAGCCGAGGCGAAAGCAATAGCCATTGAAGCTAATACAAGATTAGCAGAACAACGAAGCCGACAAGTTATGGCTATTAGTGATCGAGTGGCAAAAATTAAAGGTAAAGAAATCACGGTTAATACTTGGTTAGATAAATACTGGGCTATTCAAGAAGAGCGTTTAAAAGAAGGTGATATAAAGCCAAATACCTATAAACAAAAAAGGAAGCCAGTCGATTTAATGAGGCAAGCCTTATCCATGAAACCATTACCCGCAGTTGATGCCAGAGATATTGCTGGGATCCTTGATGAATATAAATCTAATGGCCAGCACAGAATGGCACAAGTTATTCGTTCTGTTTTAATTGATGTATTTAAAGAAGCACAACATGCAGGTGAAGTTCCTCCTGGTTATAACCCTGCCCTCGCCACTAAACAACCGAAACGAAAAGTAACTCGCCAACGCCTTAATTTTGATGAATGGAAAAAGATATTTGAGATTGCTGACAAACAACATCGTTATATGGGCAATGCCATGTTGCTTGCACTTATTACAGGCCAACGATTAGGTGATATCTCGGCAATGAAGTTTAGTGATATTTGGGATGATCATTTGCATATTATCCAAGAAAAAACTGGCACCAAATTAGCTATTCCATTATCACTACGTTCTGAACAATTAAATATGTCATTACGTGAAGTTGTTGCTCGTTGTCGTGATCGCGTTATTAGCCCTTATCTTATTCATTATTTTCATACCACTTCACAATCTAAACGTGGCGAACAAGTTACAGCAAATACACTAACGACTAACTTTAAAAAGGCGAGAAATAAAACGGATATTGATTGGGGAGAAGGAACACCTGCAACATTTCACGAACAGCGCTCTTTATCTGAAAGGTTATATCGAGCACAAGGTATAAACACTAAAGATTTGCTGGGTCATAAAAACCAAATTCAAACGGATAAATACCATGATGATCGAGGGAAAGATTGGATAAAAATCGTGATTTAATTGCTCAAATTTCAGGCGGTTTTGATAACTCGTTTTGATAACTTTTTGATAACCGTTTCAATATTGATAATAAAAAACGGGAACTAATAAGCTCCCGTTAACTATTTATCAAATCAACAATTACATATGTTTGATAATCGCGTCACCAAACTCGCTACATTTCAGCAGTTTAGCACCGTCCATTAGACGTTCAAAATCATAAGTAACGGTCTTCGCTTCGATCGCGCCTTCCATACCTTTAATGATTAAGTCAGCGGCTTCTGTCCAACCCATATGGCGTAGCATCATCTCCGCGGAGAGAATAATAGAGCCTGGGTTAACTTTATCTTGTCCGGCATATTTTGGTGCTGTTCCGTGAGTCGCTTCAAATAATGCACACTCATCACCAATATTAGCGCCAGGAGCAATCCCAATACCACCAACTTGTGCTGCTAATGCATCAGAAATATAGTCGCCATTTAGGTTCATACAAGCGATAACATCATACTCGGCTGGGCGTAACAGGATTTGTTGTAAGAATGCATCTGCGATAACATCTTTAACAATAATATCTTTGCCTGATTTAGGGTTCTTAATTTTAACCCAAGGACCACCATCTAACAGCTCACCACCAAATTCTTCACGGGCTAATTCGTAACCCCAATCTTTAAAGGCACCTTCGGTAAATTTCATAATATTACCTTTATGCACCAATGTAACGGAGTCGCGATCGTTATCAATTGCATATTCAATCGCTGCGCGAACTAAACGTTTAGTCCCCTCTTCTGAACACGGCTTAATACCGATACCACAATCTTGTGGGAAGCGAATTTTGGTTACACCCATTTCATCTTGCAGGAACTTAATCACTTTATCAGCTTCTGCTGAGCCGGCTTTCCACTCAATACCGGCATAGATATCTTCTGAGTTTTCACGGAAGATAACCATATCCGTCAGTTCTGGGTGTTTTACTGGGCTTGGAGTGCCTTTGTAATAACGCACTGGGCGCAGGCAAACGTAAAGGTCGAGTTGTTGGCGTAGTGCCACATTTAATGAACGGATACCACCACCTACTGGTGTAGTAAGAGGACCTTTAATAGAAACACGATATTCACGAATAAGATCTAAGGTTTCTTCTGGCAGCCAAACATCTTTACCATAAATTTGTGTTGATTTTTCACCGGTGTAGACTTCCATCCACTCAATCTTACGTTCATTGCCGTAAGCTTTTTCAACCGCTGCATCAACAACTTTTAACATTGCTGGCGTGACATCGATACCGATACCATCCCCTTCGATATAAGGGATAACCGGATTATTTGGAACAACAAGCTTACCTTTAGCATCTAATGTAATTTTAGCACCATTAGCCGGAACAACTACTTTGCTTTCCATTTACCTCTCCTTTCATGTAAGCGCACGCTTTGTTAATTTTTTGTAAGAGACCTGTCAATACTACTTGATTATTCAGCTAACGCCAATCGCTTCTCTTTTAAGGTATAATCAATCTCCCATTTTTGACAAAAAATAGCTATGGCAAATCAATTTAACAATAGATCGAAACTACGCAAATCTCACGCACTAGCAGGACAAAAAAAACCTTCTCGCCCTAGAGGTGAGCGTAAAGTGATTATCTTTAATAAACCCTTCGATGTCCTTGTGCAATTTACCGATGACAGCGGTAGAAAAACGCTAAAAGATTTTATCCCCATTCCTGATATTTATGCGGCAGGACGGTTAGATAGAGATAGTGAAGGTCTGTTAGTATTAACAAATGATGGCAAATTACAGGCCAAATTAACTCAACCAAATAAAAAAACAGGGAAAGTCTACTATGCTCAAGTAGAAGGCATTCCCACAGAGATAGCGTTACAACAATTTCGTGAAGGACTTAACCTAAAGGATGGGAAAACACTACCTGCAAAAATTGAAAGGGTAGAACAGCCAACGTGGGTTTGGACGCGATTTCCACCTATTAGAGAGCGTCAATCTATTCCGACTAGCTGGTTAAAAATCACTTTATTTGAAGGAAAAAACCGCCAAGTTAGACGTATGACTGCCCATATTGGTTATCCCACATTACGCTTAATTCGTTTTAGCATGGGAAATATTACCTTGGATAATCTATTACCGGGTCAATGGAAGGAGATTAATTTTGTTTAAACCACATGTCACTGTTGCTTGTATTGTTCATGCAAACAATAAATTTTTAGTTGTTGAAGAAACGGTAAATGGCAAAGCCACATGGAATCAACCCGCAGGACATTTAGAAGCAAATGAAACCCTGATCCAAGCGGCACAACGAGAGTTATGGGAAGAAACCGGTTTAACCTTGCCGGTACAATATTTTTTGAAATTACATCAGTGGGTGGCACCGGACAATACGCCATTTTTGCGTTTTTTATTTTTGATAGAAGCACCAGAACAATTAGCCACACAACCACATGACGATGATATTAATGGCTGCTACTGGGTGACCGCGCAAGAGATAATCAATAGCCAACAATTACGTTCACCGCTGGTAAAAGAAAGTATTCTTTGTTATCAACAAAATGAACGTTATCCACTCTCTTTACTGGATAGCTTTGGTTCAACATTTGCCTCTTAACAATGACTTTCATAGTTAAGAAGGCAAAAAATGTATTCGTTTGATGCACCCTTGATAGTGATATGGTAAAGTATGGCGCTTATTTTTCCGCAGTGAGATCCATTCATGTCAGATAACAGCCAAAAAAAAGTCATCGTTGGAATGTCCGGTGGCGTAGATTCATCCGTCTCAGCCTATCTTCTTAAGGAACAGGGATATCAGGTCGTTGGTCTGTTTATGAAGAACTGGGAAGAAGATGACGATACAGAATATTGCTCAGCTTCTGCCGACCTTGCCGACGCGCAAGCCGTGTGCGATAAGCTTGGCATAGAACTTCACACTATCAATTTTGCCGCTGAATATTGGGATAATGTATTTGAACACTTTTTATCTGAATATAAAGCTGGCCGCACCCCTAATCCCGATATTCTATGTAATAAAGAGATAAAATTTAAAGCATTTTTAGAATATGCAGCCGAAGATTTAGGGGCCGACTATATTGCAACGGGCCACTATGTTCGTCGCCGTGATATTGATGGTAAAAGCCAATTACTGCGCGGTGTTGATAACAACAAAGATCAAAGCTACTTCTTATATACATTAAGTCATCAGCAAATCGCCCAAAGCCTTTTCCCTGTCGGTGAAATGGAAAAACCTGAGGTGAGAAAAATTGCCGAGAAGCTTGATTTAGCCACCGCCAAGAAAAAAGACTCTACGGGGATCTGCTTTATCGGTGAACGCAAGTTTACTGATTTCTTATCGCGCTATTTACCTGCCAAACCGGGTCCTATCGTCACCGTAGATGGCGAAACCATTGGTGAACATCAAGGGTTGATGTATCACACCTTAGGTCAACGTAAAGGTCTGGGTATCGGTGGCACAAAAGAAGGTAGCGAAGATCCTTGGTATGTAGTCGATAAAGATGTTGCAAATAACATATTAATTGTCGCACAAGGTCATGAACACCCTCGATTAATGTCCGTAGGCTTAATTGCTCAACAACTTCATTGGGTCGCAAGAGAGCCTATTACCGAAGCTTTTCGTTGCACGGTGAAAACACGATATCGCCAAGCTGATATTCCGTGTACAGTAACACCATTAGATGAAGATAAAATTGAAGTCCGTTTTGACTATCCTGTTGCTGCTGTTACACCGGGGCAATCGGCCGTTTTCTATCAAGACGAAGTCTGTTTAGGTGGCGGTATTATTGAAACACGTATTCAGGAGTAGATGTGGCTAAAGATTTTCGTGATATTACCCTTGCACTGGCAGGTATCTGCCAGGCAAGTCGTCTTGTTCAGCAAATTGCTTATCAAGGGAATGCAGACGAGAAATATGTTGAAGTCATGGTTAACAGCATTTTTAATATCAACCCAACTTCAACCTTGGATGTTTATGGTAATCAAATAAGTCATTTGAAATTAGGTTTTCAAACCATAAAAGCTATCCATCAAGCGGTAAGAAGAGAAAAACTCACGTTTGAGTTGATGACTTATCAACAAGGCCTGATTAACCTTGAACGTATCATCAACAAAAATAACGATTACAGTTCGCATTTGTCACAAAAAATATCTCAACTTGAACGACAAAAAAATTATTTTGAACCGCTTTCTGACGGATTATTTAATGCTCTCGCTGGCGTTTATAGTGATGCGGTCAGCCCTGTAGGGCCAAAAATTCAAGTTAATGGTTCGATTGAGTTGCTTAAAAACCCTATTATTCAAGCCAAAGTTCGTGGATTACTTCTGACAGGTCTTCGTAGTGCCGTACTTTGGCGTCAAGTAGGTGGTCGCCGTTTTGATTTTTTACTCCATCAAAAAACCATCTTACGACAAACTGATGATTTTCTCGCTCAATGTTAATACTTTAAAATTCAACCTGGGAGTTGCCAACAATGGAATTATCTTCGCTGACAGCGATTTCACCGATTGACGGTCGTTACGGTAGTAAAACCTCGTCGTTACGGACTATTTTTAGTGAATTCGGTCTTTTGAAATTCCGTGTACAGGTAGAAGTTCGCTGGCTACAAAAGCTAGCATCTTGCACCGACATTAAAGAAGTTCCCGCCTTTGAACAAAACGCAATCGATTACCTTGATGCAATTGTTGCTAACTTCAATGAAGATGATGCTGCTCGTATCAAAACTATCGAGCGCACCACCAATCATGATGTGAAAGCGGTTGAATATTTCTTAAAAGAAAAAGTGGCAGCTATCCCTGCACTACAGCAAGTTTCTGAGTTTATTCACTTCGCTTGTACTTCTGAAGATATTAATAATTTATCCCATGCCATCATGTTAGAAACAGCACGCCAAGAAGTGCTACTACCAGCATGGCGCGAGCTTATTGATACTATCAGTAAAATGGCGCAAGCATATCGTGATTTACCCCTGCTCTCTCGTACTCACGGACAACCGGCAACACCTTCAACGGTAGGAAAAGAGTTTGCAAACGTTGCATACCGTATGGAGCGTCAATATCGCCAACTTACTCAAGTAGAAATTTTAGGTAAAATTAATGGTGCAGTAGGTAACTATAATGCTCACCTAGCTGCCTATCCTGAAGTTGATTGGCACCAATTTAGTGAAGAATTTGTTACTTCATTGGGGATCACATGGAACCCATATACTACTCAAATTGAGCCACACGACTATATTGCCGAGCTTTTTGATTGCATCAGCCGCTTTAATACAATTTTAATTGATTTTGACCGTGATATTTGGGGTTATATCGCTCTTAATCACTTCAAACAGAAGACCATTGCCGGTGAGATTGGCTCATCAACAATGCCTCATAAAGTGAATCCTATCGATTTTGAAAATTCTGAAGGTAATTTAGGTTTAGCTAATGCCGTTATGGGTCACCTTTCCAGCAAATTACCGGTTTCGCGTTGGCAACGTGATTTAACTGACTCAACCGTACTACGTAACCTAGGTGTCGGTATCGGTTATGCATTAATCGCTTACCAATCAACCATGAAAGGCTTAAATAAATTAGAAGTTAATGAAAGTCATCTTCGTGAAGAGTTAGATAGCAACTGGGAAGTTCTTGCTGAACCAATCCAAACGGTTATGCGTCGCTATGGTATTGAAAAGCCTTATGAAAAACTTAAAGAGTTAACTCGTGGTAAACGGATCACGGCACAAGATATGATTGTGTTTATTGACGGTTTAGCGCTACCAGAACAAGAAAAAGCACGCTTAAAAGCGATGACACCTGAAAGCTATATTGGTTTTGCCAGTCAACTTGTTGATAAATTAGATTAATTTATCCAATACTTAAAAGGCAGATAATCTCTGCCTTTTTTTATATCGATGACCCGTCCTAAATAAGATAAAAACTATCTATAACTTAAACACATTGTCCGTTACGGTATTCTTTAAGTGCTAGATTGACTATCATTATCTTAATTTCTCTTACAGCAACTGATTTTTACTGATGTACACAAGGTGGAATATGCGGATCTTAATTATTGAAGATAATATCTTACTTCGCCATCATTTATCTGTGCAGTTTCGCGATGCAGGACATCAAGTTGATGCAGCACAAGATGCGAAAGAAGCCGATCACTTTATCGCAGAAAGTACACCTGATGTCGCCATTGTTGATTTAGGTCTTCCTGATGAAGATGGTATCAGCCTTATTCGTCGATGGCGGGAAAATAATATTACTATTCCCATTATGGTATTAACGGCTCGAGAAAGCTGGCAGGAAAAAGTGACCGCATTAAATGCCGGTGCTGATGATTATGTGACAAAGCCTTTTCATTTTGAAGAGATCGTGGCACGCGTTCAGGCATTAATGCGAAGAAACATGGGCATTGCATCACAAATACTGACTATTGCCCCTTTTGAGTTGGATTTATCACGTAAAGAGTTCATGATCTTAGGTGAGCAAATCAAGCTCACTGCATTCGAATATACTATTTTAGAAACATTAATGCGTAATCAAAACAAAGTGGTGAGCAAAGATGTGCTAATGCGCCAACTTTATCCTGATGCAGAGCAGCGAGAAAGTCATACCATTGATGTGCTTATGGGGCGTCTGCGCAAAAAAATTCTCCAAAAATATGATAATGATGTCATTGTAACTGTACGTGGACAAGGTTATCGTTTTGATATGAAAGCTTAATATGCGTAAAAAACAACGTTCGCCCTTCTCTTTACGAACAAGATTTTTACTTGCCACCAGCGCCATTATTTTAGCACTGACACTCTCTTATGGTTTGGTTGCCATAGTCGGTTCTATTGTCAGTTTTGATAAAACGACTTTTATGCTAATGCGTAGCCAAAGTAATCTCTACTATAGCTTAGCGCAATGGAAAGATGGGCAATTGCAGATTGAATTTCCGACTAACCTCAATAACAACAACACATCGCTGGTGGTTATTTTCGACGAGAAAGGCAATGTGCTATGGACGCCAACGGATTTACCTCAGGTGATCCCAAACAGTATCGCGCCAAAATGGCGCAATAAAGAAGGCTTATTTGAAATTAGTGTGAATGTTAAAACGACACGTTTTATGTTACAGCAACTGCCTCAATATCGTGCCTATCTAAAAAAACTCAACGAATATTCAAGTAATGATACCTTAACGCATTCCGTGGTTATTAATCACTATCCTGCGGCGGATAATATGCCTTATCTATCCATTGCGGTTATCGATCCTATTCCTCAAAGTCTGCAAAATGTAAGTAGAGTCTGGGATTGGTTTCTCTATATATTACTAGCTAATTTTCTTTTGGTGATCCCATTAATTTGGTTAGCAGCCCATTGGAGTTTAAGGCCGATTAAATCCATTATTGAGCAGATCAGCGCGTTGGAAAAAGGCACTCGCGATAATTTAGATGAAAATCCTCCTAAAGAGCTCAAAGGATTAGTTTATAATCTCAACATTTTATTGCGTAATGAACGCAACCGTTATAGTAAATACCGTACCAGTTTATCTGATCTGACCCATAGCTTAAAAACCCCCCTTGCTGTTTTACAATCAACATTACGTGCTCTACGTGCTGGCAAACAAATGTCTATAGAACAAGCTGAGCCAATTATGCAAAGTCAAATTGAACGAATTTCACAGCAAGTTGGTTATTATTTACATCGAGCTTCTCTTCACGGCGATCACGATATAACAACACGCAAGCTCCACTCTTTATCAGGCTTACTTGACAATCTTTGTAGTGCACTTAATAAGGTCTATCAATCCAAAGGCGTTGATATAACGTTAAATGTTTCCCCTGAAATGATGTGGTTAGGTGAAAAGAATGATTTTATGGAAGTCATGGGGAATGTACTTGATAATGCTTGTAAGTACTGCTTAGAGTTTGTCGAGATCAATGTAAGTCATGATGACAATTGTGTGATTATCACCGTAGATGATGATGGCCCAGGAGTCAGCCCAGAAAAAAGGGAGCTTATTTTTCAGCGTGGTACACGTGCAGATACATTGCGCCCAGGACAAGGCTTAGGATTATCAATTGCTGTTGATATTATTGAGCAATATAACGGTGATATCACCATTACTGATAGTCCATTAGGGGGGGCGAGACTCATCGTCACCTTTGCTGAGCAACAACTCACTACTGAAATAGAGTAACGCTCTTCTCTATCAACTTATATTATTGCTGATTTAATTTAGGTCTTATCACAATAAGATTGCGAGATGTATGATAACTACGCAGTTGTCAGTATATTACTCGTTATTACTCACATTGCACCAAGGAATGTTTAGCAGGAAGTTGTAATTCATTATATGATATTTTTAGGCTTCCCAAATTCAGGAAATACACAATGGACTATAAACTTAATTTAGATTGGCAATCATTTTTAGAAAGCCATTGGCAAAAACGTCCTTTATTAATCAAAAACGGCTTCTCTGGTTTTATTGATCCTTTATCTCCTGATGAACTTGCGGGTCTTGCAATGGAAGATGAAGTGGATAGCCGTCTTGTGAGTTGTCAAGATGGGCAATGGGGAGTTAAACATGGGCCTTTTGAGCACTTTGAAGGTTTGGGCGATAAAGATTGGTCGTTATTAGTTCAAGCGGTCGATCACTGGCATTTTCCAAGTGCGGCATTGATGAAACCTTTTCGTGTGTTGCCCGATTGGCGTATTGATGATTTGATGATCTCTTACTCTGTTCCCGGAGGCGGTGTGGGTCCTCATCTTGATCAATATGACGTATTTATTATTCAAGGGCAAGGTCGTCGTCGTTGGCGTGTGGGTGAGAAAATCCCAATGAAACAGCACTGCCCTCACCCGGATTTACTTCAAGTTGATCCTTTTGACGCCATTATCGATGAAGAATTAGAGCCGGGTGATATTCTGTATATTCCACCTGGATTTCCTCATGAAGGTTATGCCATTGAAGAATCACTAAACTATTCTGTTGGCTTTAGAGCACCTAATGCACGAGAGCTATTTAGCGGTTTTGCTGACTATGTTTTAGCAAATGACTTAGGAAGCTACCGTTACAGTGATCCTGATCTTACTCCTCGAGATAATCCGGCATTAGTCCAGCATCAAGAATTAAATAAGTTGCATGATATGATGGAAGACTTACTTGCCCAACCCGAAGTATTCCGTCATTGGTTTGGGGAGTTTATTTCTCAATCTCGCCATGAACTTGACTTGGCCATTCCTGAACCTTTATATGAAAATGCTGAGATCCACGATTTACTGCAACAAGGTGAACAACTTCATCGTTTAAACGGTATTCGCGCACTGCGTGTTGGTGATAGTTGCTTTGTTAATGGTGAATTAATGGATACTCATCATATTGAAGCTGCAGATGCCCTTTGCCAATATGATTGTATTGATAAACAACATTTAGGTGATGCTTTAGCAGATCCAAAATTTATACGCTTATTGACGCATCTTGTTAACCAAGGCTATTGGTATTTTGAAGATTAAGTATAAATAAACTATTTTTATACAAACACACCCAGCTAATTATAGCTGGGTGTTATTTTAACTATGTTAATAAACAGTAACTGTTATCTTATTAAATAATACATCGCCTCTTTTAGTAACGTTCTTGTGCCATAAAATAACCATGGCAAAACGATAAAAAACGCACTCTGTAGCCCTAAAAGTAACCAGGTATGCTTATCATTTGATAAATATAAAGAAAATATAATAAGATGGGTAATTAAAAAATAGCTGATAACGATAATAAACGATGCTTTATACTCTTGTTTACTAAGAGTATTATCACTGGTTATCGGTATTTTTTTACACAGACATTCTGATCTTGTTTGTTTTATTATTATTTTGGAGAGTACAGCCATTACGCAAATATCCTTATATCATTTTATTTAGATTATAAAGAATATTATTTGAAATAATCGGCCAATAACTTATAAAAAACAAACTTATTTTTAAAGTTTAATTTTAAATAATATGAAAAAAAACCTATATTTAAAAGACAAAGATAAAATAATAGCCGAGATTGTCGGCTATTATGGGGCAATTATTTTACATAACTGCTCTATTAACAAATAACTTTTGCTTTTTCTCTTTCGGCAGTAATTTCAGCAATTCGCATAATAACACTTACTGCGGCTTCCATACCTTCTAAAGAGATAAATTCATGTTTGCCATGAAAATTATACCCACCCGTGAAGATATTTGGGCAAGGTAATCCGCGGTAAGAGAGTTGAGCACCGTCTGTACCACCACGAATAGGCTTAATATCAGGTTCAATATCACAATCAATCATTGCTTGTTTTGCAATATCAATAACATGTGGATACTGAACCACTTTATCATGCATATTGTAGTAGCTATCATCAATAGTTAGTTCAATATAGCAATCAGGATGTAGACCTTTACCTACTTTTTCAGCAATCGTGATCATGTTTTGTTTACGCTTTTCAAACTGATTGCGATCAAAATCACGAATAATATAGTGCATTTCGGCTCTTTCCACCGTACCTTTAATACTTTGTAGGTGATAAAAACCTTCATAGCCTTCTGTGTTTTCAGGGGTCTCTTCAACAGGTAATTCTTGGTGAATACGCGAAGCGAGTCCTAACGCATTTACCATCACGCCTTTGGCACTACCGGGATGAACATTATTACCAACGATTTTAATACTCACAGAAGCGGCATTGAAATTTTCATATTCCAATTCGCCCACACCACCACCATCAACGGTATATGCCCAGTTAGCACCAAATGCTTTTAGGTCGACATAATGTGCACCACGCCCTATCTCTTCATCCGGCGTAAATGCAATACGGATATCACCATGAGGTCGATTTTGTGCTTTTAAACGTACCATCGCAGTGACTATCTCTGCGATACCGGCTTTATCATCAGCACCTAATAGAGTTTTACCATCCGTTGTAATTAATGTTTTACCAATCATTGAGTGTAAAATTGGAAACATAACCGGTGATAATACTTCATCACCAATACCTAGCGCGATATCACCACCACGGTAATCTTCAAGCACTTGAGGTTTTACATGTTTACCTGAAAAATCAGGTGAAGTATCAAGATGGGAAATAAAGCCAATAACAGGTACAGGCCAAGATACGTTAGAGGGCAAACTCGCCATAACGCATCCTTTATCACTGAGTGTCACATCAGAAAAACCCAGTTTTTTTAATTCTTGTACCAGTGCCTTCGCTAATTTTAGCTGACCATCGCTACTTGGTGACATTTTCGATGATGGTTTCGATTGTGTATCAAAACTAATGTATTCAAAAAACCGTTCTAATAATTTATCCATTTTGCCCCCTAAATCTCTCTAATAACAATAATAGGGAACTCTATAAAATAATTATTGCGTCAAATCAGCTTTAGGATCATTAATTAAATCAAACAATTTATGGACATATGCATCAACCACTTGGCTTGCGGGGCCATAATGTTTTTCTTCAAACTCACTCTCCACTAAGCTAGGTTCAAGGTTAAGCTCAACCGTGTGAGCCCCTGTTAACCGTGCTTCATGGACAAACCCAGCAGCAGGATAGACATTCCCCGAAGTGCCAATAGCGATAAAGAGATCTGCCTGTGCTAAAGCGTGATAAATTTCATCCATGCCGATTGGCATTTCGCCAAACCAAACAATATGTGGACGTAGAGGAGAGGGAAATTGGCAACAATGGCAATAATCTGTCGTTGATAAATCCCCTTTCCATTCAAAAACTTGACCTGATTGCGGACAGCGGACTTTCAATAACTCACCATGCATATGGAGAATATGTTTACTCCCTGCTTTTTCATGTAAGTTATCAATATTCTGCGTGACCAGCAGGAAATTGTCCTTTCCAAGATATTGCTCAAGTTTTGCTAATGCATAATGTGCTTCATTAGGTTGAATTGAGGGTTGTTGTAATTGACGACGGCGCTCATTGTAAAACTGCTGAACCAGCTTAGGGTTGCGGTGATATCCCTCTGGCGTTGCCACATCTTCAACGCGATGCTCTTCCCACAATCCATCTTCTGATCGAAAGGTTTTTATACCTGATTCAGCCGAAATGCCCGCCCCGGTTAGCACCACTACTTTGGGTAAATTCATTTCATGTTCCGTTTTATGGGTTAAATGAAAATAACGACAACGTGAGTGTTGTCTACGTAAACTTTTTATCTTACGAAACTTCCTAAGCCGACGATGACGAAGTTTAAGTTTCATCATGGCAATCCTTGGTTTTTATATTTAACAATCAATAAAAATTGATAACTTTACTGTCTTATTTCCGTTTATATCCATTTTATGTCAATAAACTTACTGTCCACTTAAAATTCTAGCAGGATCGAGTTTAGTTGCTCGACGAGCAGGATACCAACTGGCAATCAAACTCAAAATAACCGTCGTCAAAAATACGGAGAAAACATCAATTGCATGTATTTCTGAAGGTAAGAAATCGACAAAATAGACATCTCCTGATAACACACTATGCCCTGTCATGGATTCAATTACCGAGACAATAGGGGTTAAATTTAGTGAGACGACTCCCCCCATAATAACACCGGCCACGCATCCGATCATGCCTGACAACAGTCCGTACCATAAGAAAATATTGCGAATATGGCTATCCCTTGCACCTAACGTTCGTAAAATAGCAATATCTCCGCTCTTATCTCTTACCGCCATAATCAGCGTCGAGACAATATTAAAACAAGCAACCCCAATCACTAAAATCATTGAGAGGTACATAATGCTGCGGATCATCTGAATATCGCTATACATATAACCATAATCGCTGATCCAGCTTTTAGCATAAACATAGGCTTGGCTATTTAAGCCTGCATTATGAATAATTTCATTAGCTAGAAATGGATCGCTTGTTTTCACTTCAATACCCGTAATTCCTTTGCCGTAATCAAGATACTGTTGCGCATCTGCCAATGGAATTAACGCTAATTGGTGATCGAGCATACCACTGAGTTTAAATATACCACTGACTTGTAAACGAATGCGTTTAGGTTGTAATAGCTTTTTCGGATCATCATTGTTAGGGATCAGAATAGTTAACCAATCACCTTGTTTGATTTTTAAGGCATCGGCAACACCTTGACCAATAATGATTTGTTGTTGACCCGCTTGAAAATGTTGCCATGCATTATTTTGCACATAGCTCGGTAATAAACTGATATCACTTTGTTTATTCGGTTCAACCCCCATCACTTGTACCGCTTTTAATTCGGTTCCTTTTTCAAGTAATCCGGTTAATAAAATATAGGGGGCAGCAGCAACAACACCCTCAGTATTTTCAATCCGAGATAGTGCCGGTTGCCAAGATATAAAGGGTTGTTCTACCGAATAAATTTGTCCATGGGGAACCACAGAAAGAATGCGGTTTTTTAATTCACGTTCAAAACCGTTCATGGCACTTAATCCGATAATCAATACCGCTACACCCAACATAATGCCCAGCGTTGAGATAATCGAAATTAATGACACCATACCAGCACGTTTTCGTCCTTTTGAAAAACGTAATGCGGTAACTAAAGCAAGTGGCAACTGCGCCATTATTCCACTCCTGAAATCGCTTCTTGAGACTCTAATTGACCATCTTTCATTTCAAGTTGACGTTGAAAGCGTGCCGCGAGAGATAAATCATGAGTAACAACCAAAAAGGCAGTTTTCTTTTCTTTATTTAATTTCATGAGTAATTCGAAAATACCTTCCGCATTTTTTTGGTTCAAGATTACCTGTCGGCTCATCGGCTAAAACTAACGCCGGATCGTTTACTAAGGCTCTAGCAATAGCAACACGTTGTCTTTCTCCCCCAGATAACTCAGAAGGACGATGATGCGCACGAGCAGTTAATCCTACGGCATCAAGTAAAGACATCGCTTTCTGTTTGGCCTTTACTGCACTCATTCCACCAATCATTAAAGGCATTGCAACATTTTCTAATGCAGTAAAATCAGGTAACAAATGGTGGAATTGGTAGATAAAACCCAATTGAGTATTACGTAAATCCGCCTTTGCCGTTGAAGTTAATTTATTGAGCGATTGCCCTTTAAATATCACTTCACCTGAGGTTGGAGAGTCTAAACCACCCAATAAATGTAATAGGGTACTTTTACCTGAACCTGAGCTGCCGACAATCGCCATAAAATCACCTTGATTGATCGCGAAAGAGACGGATTTTAAGACTTGTGTTGAAATAGCACCATCTTGATACTGCTTACAAAGTGCATGACATTGTAATAAAGGGGTATTACTCATAACGTAGCGCCTCTGCTGGCTGAATAGTTGCGGCCCGCCAAGACGGGTATAAAGTCGATAATAATGAAATCACAATAGCGGCAAAACCAATCATAAAGACTCGGCTCCACTCTAAAGTCGCGGGTAATTCTACCCCATGAGGAATAAGCCCTACCGCAGGCATAATCACATTTAGTTGGCTTGATAGTAACGCCCCTAACAAACCTCCGGCAATAGCACCTAAAATACCGGCACCTGCTCCTTGTAGCATAAAAATAGACATTATCTGTGAACGCTTTAAGCCCATGGTTTGTAATATTGCCACTTCACCTTGTTTTTCCATCACCAGTAATGAAAGCGAAGTAATAATATTAAACGCGGCGACCGCAATAATTAGGCTTAATAATAAGCCCATCATATTTTTTTCCATTTTCACTGCTTGGAAAAATTCGCCCTTTCGTTCACGCCAATCTTTCCAACTTAAACCTGCTGGCAAAGGTTCAGCACTGTATTTTTCAATATTAAGGGGGGTTGAGAAGAATAGACGCCATCCGGTAATATTGCCGGGTTGATAGCGCATCAAACGCGCCGCATCTTGTTGATTGACTAGAAGTTGAGAAGCATCAGCATCACCGCCACTTTGGAAAATACCTTTGACAGTAAACAGTCGTTGGCTAGGCACTCGGCCCATTGGGGTGAGTTGGCTTACGCCGGGAACAATAAGGCGAATGCTATCCCCTTCTTTGGTTTTTAGCTGTTTAGCTAAACCACTACCGAGGATCACACCATATTCTCCCGGTTTTAATAACGAGAAATCGCCATAGCGAATAAACTGTGTTAGGGGTTCATCTTGTGCTTTATCAATCCCTAACATCACGCCAACACCGATATTATCTTTACTTTGTAATACCACATCCCCTTCAACTAAAGGAACGACATTGATAACATCTTCTCGTTTTAATAACATTTGTGCAGTACTATCTTGTTTGGGTAGCTGCCCATTGGGTGTTGTGATAACAGCTTGTGGAATATAGGCCAAAATGCTGTTTTGTAATGAGCGTTCAAAGCCATTCATCACAGAAGTCACTGTGATCAATGCCGCAACACCCAGCATAATCCCTAAAGCGGATAGCCATGAGACGAATCGACCAAATTTGTCGACTGCGCGACCCCGCATATAACGGAGCCCTATAAAAAATGAGACAGAATTGTACATGAAAACTGTGCTGTTCCTGTTGCTAATGCTAAGTGTTCAGGGATAATAAAGGGTAGTCTTACTGAATGGAACCACTCTATTCCCAAACTGTGGTTTTTTCTTTTATCTTAACCTGCCCGCCAGTTTAAGCTTTGGCGATGTCGCTAAAGATGTGTTGGGAGTTAACTACAACCAAGAGTTCACATTACACGCTTATGTCCTCAGAATATCGTTATCAACTTCCTGTAAAACAAGGGGATACTCGCCAGCTGGGTCAGCTGACAGGTGCCGCTTGCGCCCTAGAATGTGCAGAAATCATCAAACGTCATGCTGGATTAGTCGTTCTTGTCACTCGTGATATGCAAAATGCACTGCGTTTACAAGATGAAATCCGTCAGTTTTGTGATTATCCTGTAGAGACATTATCTGATTGGGAAACATTGCCTTACGACAGTTTTTCTCCCCATCAAGAAATAATCTCTAACCGCCTTTCTACGCTATACCGTATTCCATCACTTCTCAAGGGAATTTTAATCTTACCCGTCAATACGTTAATGCAAAAAGTCTGCCCAACAGATTATCTCGCAAGTCATGCATTAATAATGAGTAAAGGAGAGCAACTTTCTCGCGACAATTTACGCAAAACATTTGATGAGGCGGGTTATCGTCATGTAGAACAAGTGTTAGAGCATGGCGAGTATGCAACACGCGGCGCATTACTTGACCTATTCCCGATGGGCAGTGAATTTCCTTATCGAATTGACTTTTTTGATGATGAGATAGATAGCCTAAGAACTTTTGATGTTGATACGCAACGCACCTTAACAGAAGTCGAGCAGATCAAACTATTACCGGCTCATGAGTTTCCAACTGATCCTAATGCGATTGAACTCTTTCGTAGCCAATGGCGTGAACGTTTTGAAGTAAGACGTGATCCTGAACATATCTATCAACAAGTAAGTAAGCAAGTATTACCCGCAGGGATTGAATACTGGCAACCGCTCTTTTTTAGTCAGCCATTATCCAATTTATTTGCTTATTTCCCACAAAACACCTTAATTGTGACGCAAGATCTGCAAGATTGCGCTGATAAATTTTGGCAAGATATCAACCAACGTTATGAAAGCCGTCGTGTTGATCCCATGCGGCCATTACTGCCACCAGATGATATTTGGCTTAATGTCGAAACGCTCAATCAACAGTTAAAACAGTGGCCACGTATTCAACTTAAAACGCAAGCACTGCCGGAAAAAGCGGGTTATACCAATTTAGGTTATCAACCACTGCCTGATTTATCAGTCAATGCACAAAGTAAATCACCGCTTGATAATCTACGCCGTTTCCAAGAGCAATTTTCTGGCAGTATTGTTTTTTCGGTTGAAAGTGAAGGCCGGCGGGAAACCGTTCAAGAGCTCTTATCTAGAATTAAAATTGCCCCCAAACAAATTATTGAATTAGCGGATGCTAAAGAGAAAGGGTGTTATTTTATTATTGGCTCTGCAGAGCATGGCTTTATTGACAATTATCGTCAGTTAGCGCTGATCTGCGAAAATGATATGTTAGGTGAGCGAGTCCACCGTCGCCGTCAAGATAATCGTCGCACCATCAATACCGATACACTGATCCGCAATCTGGCAGAATTAAGTCCCGGACAACCTGTTGTCCATCTTCAGCATGGGGTGGGTCGTTATCAAGGTATGACCACCTTAGAAGCGGGTGGCGTAAAAGCAGAGTACTTGATCCTCTCGTATGCGGGAGATGACAAACTCTATGTTCCTGTTTCGTCACTGCATTTGATCAGTCGCTACTCTGGTGGGGCGGATGAAAATGCGCCTCTTCATAAATTAGGGGGTGATGCTTGGACTCGTGCGCGCCAAAAAGCAGCTGAAAAAGTGCGTGATGTGGCGGCGGAATTATTAGATGTCTACGCTCAACGAGCCGTTAAATCTGGTTTTGCGTTTAAATTAGATAAAGAACAATATCACACTTTCCGCCAAAGCTTCCCCTTTGAAACCACACCCGATCAAGAGATGGCAATTAATGCCGTATTAAGTGATATGTGCCAAGCCATTGCAATGGATAGGTTAGTATGTGGTGATGTTGGTTTTGGTAAGACAGAAGTTGCTATGCGTGCGGCATTTCTTGCAATAAGCAACAATAAGCAAGTGGCTATTTTGGTGCCTACTACCCTACTGGCTCAACAACACTTTGAAAACTTTCGTGATCGCTTTGCTAACTGGCCGGTCAATATTGAGATGATCTCACGTTTTCGTAGTGCCAAAGAGCAACAGCAGATCACCGAAAAATTAGCAGAAGGCACCATTGATATCGTTATTGGTACACATAAATTATTACAACCGGGCATTCAATGGAAAGACTTAGGGTTATTAATTGTTGATGAGGAGCATCGCTTCGGTGTACGTCATAAAGAGCGTATTAAAGCAATGCGTGCCAATGTCGATATATTAACCTTAACGGCCACCCCTATTCCTCGTACGCTAAATATGGCGATGAGTGGTATGCGTGATCTGTCAATTATTGCCACCCCACCCGCTC
The DNA here is from genome assembly GCF_000160755.1 of Proteus mirabilis ATCC 29906. Taxonomy (GTDB): domain Bacteria; phylum Pseudomonadota; class Gammaproteobacteria; order Enterobacterales; family Enterobacteriaceae; genus Proteus; species Proteus mirabilis. The sequence continues at coordinate 84,288 of NZ_GG668593.1, read as the reverse complement.
GCCGTTTATCCGTTAAAACATTTGTCCGCGAATATGATGATCTGGTTGTTAGAGAGGCTATCTTGCGTGAAACATTACGTGGCGGGCAAGTGTACTATTTATATAACGATGTTGAAAATATAGAGAAAGCGCGTGATAGGCTAGCACAGTTAGTACCTGAAGCTCGTATTGGTATTGGCCATGGGCAAATGCGTGAACGTGAGCTTGAACGTGTGATGAACGATTTTCACCATCAACGATTTAATGTATTGCTCTGCACCACCATTATAGAAACGGGTATTGATATTCCGAGTGCCAATACCATTATTATTGAACGTGCTGATCACTTTGGTTTAGCACAGCTACACCAATTACGTGGACGCGTTGGTCGCTCTCACCATCAAGCCTATGCTTATCTATTAACCCCTCATCCCAAAGCAATGACTAAAGATGCCCATAAACGCTTAGAAGCGATTGCCTCCCTAGAAGATCTCGGCGCAGGTTTTGCTTTAGCCACACATGATCTAGAAATTCGTGGTGCGGGAGAGTTATTAGGTGAAGAGCAAAGCGGTCAAATGAATACCGTTGGCTTCTCTTTATATATGGAGTTACTAGAAAGTGCAGTTGAAGCATTAAAAGAGGGTCGAGAGCCATCATTAGAAGATCTGACCAATCAGCAAACCGAAATTGAATTAAGAATGCCGGTGCTATTGCCCGATGACTATATTCCTGATGTCAATGTAAGACTCTCTTTCTATAAACGTATTGCCAGTGCCAAAGACTTAAATGAACTTAATGATCTAAGGGCAGAGCTTATTGATAGATTCGGCACCTTACCTGATGCAGGACGCAACTTATTACGTAATGCGGCTATTCGATTAAGCGCCATGAGTTTAGGTATATCTCGCATTGAAGCCCATGACAAAGGTGGCTTTATTGAGTTTGGTGAAAAAAATAATGTCGACCCGACTTATTTAATCGGTTTATTGCAAGAGCAACCGAGTGTCTTCCGTTTAGATGGCCCTACCAAATTGAAATTTATGATAAGCCTAACCGATCGAGAAAAACGACTCACTTTTATCGACGATATGCTCACCGCTTTTAGTGAACACAAAATAAACGCATTATCTGTTTAGATAATAAAATGCAAAAAGGCCTAACATAATAAATATTAGGCCTTTTTTATCTTATCAGTTATCAGCGTTAATGCTAAAAAGAAAACCGTTACTCTTTACGGCAAGGAATATTTTCATTCATAGAACAATATGGCTCTTGCTCCAAAACAAGTCGGCCATCGCTATCTAGCGCAATGATATCGCCCGGTTTAAATGTCGTTCTCACTTTACCCGGTGTACCATCAATTGTGTAAAGCACATCATAACCGATAACTCGCCTTTCTTGGCGGTAAATGGGAATACATTCTCTAAATTGAGCATAAGGGAAGTGAGCAATACTTTTATTGTTTAGCGCTTCTATCATATAGAAAACACGGCACTCTTGCTCTGCGGGATGAAAACGCGATAATTTTTCTGGTGTAAATTGTGTAGGCAGTCCAATACGATGGCAATACTCTTCTGTCACAAAAACGGTTGATTTAATCGGTGTTGCTGAAACCACATGAGCAAATTGTGGCCGTGGAAATATCCACTTCCAAGCGACAAATAAAAGAATAGCTAATACAAGGATTAGTCCTATTAGTGTGAACTTTTTGCTATCAACACTCACTTTTTCCCCTTTTTATGCGTTTATCCCTATTTTACTATTTTTTTGTTATAAGCGGATTTCACTCTTTTATCACCATGTTGTAATTCAATATGTTAAATGAATAAGCTTATATGAAAAAATATATTATTACGTCCTTGCTGATTAACATCATAAGTAAACTATGTACTTATAACATGGTAAATACACCACTAATTATTGTTTTAATCAGTTAATTAAATACGCGCTATTTTCTAATTATTTTCAAAAATATTAAGAATGAACTTAAATATTTCTTATCTCATCAATGAAAGCTGATTTCATTTACATATTTATAAATATAGCGTAATGATAACATCAAGTTAACAAATGTAATCTCTTTTAAGAAACTTCTTCATTAACCTTTACATAGTCGATTTGCTTTTCACTATGCGTAACAGACTGGTTTGTACATAAAGATAATAAAAATAATAGATTAAATACATGTTTTTTATTCACATATATTATTTATAAGTTTTAATATGTATCTTTAAATACCATAACATTTTATGACCTAAATAAATTCTTAAAAGCGCCTATTTCTATTTAAGAAAAATCTTAATTTATGAAAAACCCCTATTCTATTGAAGATTATTTTTATATATAAATAATTAAATTTATAGAAATAACACTATATTTTTCATAAAGTTATTTGAAATTGAAGCTTAATATTATTAAAAAATTAATTCGATATCTACATAAATATTTTCTACTGAATTAATCATCTAATTCAGAGATTCTTATTTTGACTGTTCACAATTATTACTACTCTTTAGATAGATAAAACCCCCGACAATATAAATACTGCGGGGGGTTAAAATAAACTTTTGTTTGCTAAAAGAAACAAAAGTTAGAAAAATAAACCATTATTCACTAATGAAGTTTTAGTTTTGGTCTAATCACACGATTGATTGATCCAACTAACATCATCAAACCCGTTTTAAGATAACCATGTAACGCGATTTGATGCATACGGTATAAAGAAATATAAACGATACGTGCAATACGCCCTTCTATCATCATATCGCCTTTCATTAAGTTGCCCATCAAACTCCCTACCGTACTAAATTTAGAGAGCGAAACTAACGAGCCATGATCTTTAAACACATATTCTTTTAACGTTTTACCCTTTAACATGGCTAAAATATTGCTATAACAACGGCTTGCCATTTGATGAGCGGATTGTGCCCTTGGCGGAACAAAACCTCCCTCTTTTCGCGGACAGGATGCACAATCACCAATCGCAAAAATCGCATCATCTAATGTTGTTTGTAATGTCGGCTTAACGACTAATTGGTTAATACGATTGGTTTCTAATCCAGCGATATCTTTCATAAAGTCTGGGGCTTTGATCCCCGCAGCCCAAACCATCAGATCAGCATCAATATGCTCGCCATCTTTGGTATTTAACCCTTTTTCATCGGCGCTTGTTACCATGGTTTTCGTCATCACGCGCACACCCAACTTAGTCAGCTCTTGGTGTGCTGCACTTGAAATACGCACGGGTAATGCAGGTAATATTCGCTCACCCGCCTCAACAAGCGTGATATTAAGGGCTGATGGCGCTAATTTTTTTAAACCATAACTATTGAGTTGGCGAACAGCATTGTGTAATTCGGCAGATAATTCCACTCCAGTTGCACCACCACCCACAATCGCAATATTTACTTTACGATTTTCAGCTTCTGCGTTGGAGTCTGCTGAATATTTTAAAAATAAATTGAGCATTTCATTATGAAAACGGTGTGCTTGCTGTGGGCTATCTAAAAAGATGCAGTGCTCTTTGATCCCTGGGGTGCCAAAATCATTAGATTTACTGCCTAAGGCCATGACTAAAATATCATAATCGAGTTGACGCTCTGGAACTAATAGCTCTTGATTTTCATCATAAATAGCAGCCAAAGTGATATTTTTATGTTGGCGATCAAGCCCTGTTAAAGTGCCTAATTGAAAATTAAAGTGATGGTTATAACCATGAGCGAGATAACTTAATGCATCAACACCATCATCTAACGAGCCTGTGGCAACTTCATGTAACAGAGGTTTCCATAAGTGACTATTATTTCTATCAACAAGGGTAATTTCTGCTTTTTTTTTGCGCCCTAACTTATCACCCAATTTAGTCGCTAGTTCTAATCCACCAGCTCCACCACCGACTATAACAATTTTTGTTAATGACATATAACGTCACTCCTAAAGATATTTACTGTTGTTATTTAAGTCATCTTGGTTAAATCCACTTAAATAACGACAGTTAAAACGTTTCAGTCAATGATTTTGATAATAGCCAAAGCTCATTGGCAATATGGTCATACCAAAGTTGATTTATATCAAAAAAATTTGAATTTTCATACCTGTTTTTTGATGAATCGAGTCATTTAGGTTGTTTTTCATTCACCAATAGAACATCTTATTGACATATGGCTATTTTTTACCATAAATATCAATTAGATATAGGATATAAGTGAATAATTCAGTCGGAATATGAGAGGGGCTTAAAATAATAAAGAAAAGGAAAAATATAAATCAAAAAAGATGGACAAAATGCACTCTGTCCATCTTACATAAGCCAATTTTAAGCGGGGATTTTGCTATTAAATGCTTTAATTTTAAAAAGATGTTCTGACAAGCTTTTGAACTTATGTGTCTGCGTTTCATCCCAAATAATCGAATAATAAGGTGATAACTCATCAGCAGAACGCTGGTTATCTAAAATCTCATCATGACGGGATAAAATCACTAATGCATTGTCTCTATTTTTAGAGCGAAAATCTTGAATACACTTAGTGGCAATATCTAAATACTCTTCAGGTCTATCAATCTTATCAGTCATATTTTCATATGGAAAAAGATTGGGGTTAATCATTACTTGGCGAATATTAGATAAAAAACCGATACGCTCTGCCCAGTAGCCACCTAATCCTACACCACAAATCAGCACCGGCTGTTTTGTCGATTTAATCAGTTTATCCGTCTCTTTGAGTAGATGTTGCATATCGTGACGTGGATGCAACGTACTGTAACTGAGAAAACGGACATCAGGATCAATAAACTGTAGCTGTAATACCTTCTCATGATTTCCCGGACTGGTGGAATCAAAGCCATGTAAATATATAATCATGCGCGCTCCTGCCATTGCTCCTGTAATTGGGTCAGCATTTGATTCGCTTTTTTCCAACGATCAGATGCTTGCAGTTCACTTAATGTGTAACGACCTCGGTGATGGTACAACGCCGAAATGCGTTCTGCTTTGACAAAGGACAGGTTATCTAACACACTTACCGCCCCTTTACGGTTATTACACACTAAAAGCATATCACAACCCGCATCTAATGAACGTTGTGCTCTCTGCGCATAACTTCCCATAATAGCGGCACCTTCCATAGATAAATCATCAGAGAAAATAACGCCTTGGAAACCGAGTTGTTCACGTAAAATTGATTTCAACCAATAAGGAGAGCCACTTGCTGGACGCTCATCAATCTGAGAATAAATAACATGAGCTGGCATAATGGCATCTAATAATTGACGTTGGATAAAATCTTTAAAGATAGCCATATCACGTTGACGAATATCGTTTAAAGAGCGCTCATCACGTGGCGTTTCTTTATGGGAATCGGCTCTGACGGCACCATGACCAGGGAAATGCTTACCTGTTGATTTCATACCTGCAGAGCGCATTCCTTTAATAAAGCTTTCCGCCATATCCATAGCGATTTCTGGACACTCATGGAAAGAGCGCTCACCGATAGCAATACAGTCATGACCAAGATCTAGGACAGGAGCAAAGCTAATATCAATATCCATTGCGATCATTTCTGATGCCATTAACCAACCAGCCTCTTGTGCTAAGCGACTAGCTTGATAGCGCTCATTAAGCGCAGCATAAGATTGCGCAGCAGGTAAGCGAGTAAAACCATCACGAAAGCGCTGTACTCGTCCTCCTTCTTGGTCAACGGCAATCACTAAACGCTCATGGGAAGCATCACGGATTTGGCGCACTAATTCATTTAACTGCTCAGCGTCGTGGAAGTTGCGGGTAAAGAGGATCAAACCACCAACAAGGGGATGCTTTAAAATTTCACGCTCCTCGTTATCGAGCTCATATCCTTCAACATCAAGCATTACAGGACCCATAACATTCCTCTCTTTGTTATTGCAATAATAAAATCTTTTCAATTCATCAGACTAAAATAGCGACGTAAAGGTTCAGACATAGCCAAAAACGCGTTATCTTTGGTTTGTTGCCAACGAACCTCATACCACATCAGCATCATATACAAGATAAAGGGTTCTCTTAATAAAATACGCTGCTTTAATACGTTAACCGAATAAAACGGCTGCTGTTGTGGGTGTTGCCTATTTTGCTGATCATTATTTAATTCAGTATAGTGATGATATGCACAATACTCATGTAAAAATGCTGTTTGTTGTGCGCTGTTTAACTGATTTGCGGCAAAAAATGTCATTAATGAATCTGCCGTATCAATATCAGCGGCATATTCCCAATCAATAAATTTTATACCTGAATCGCTCAGAAGAATATTCTCAGGATGAAGATCCATGTGAGCTGGCGCGTATTTTATGAGTGTACGTCGAGGTTGACATAAAAAATCGTGATGTAAACGTAACCACTTTGGTGATAATCGTTTTCTGTCAATATGATACCAATAGACTGAAAGTTCATGCCACAAATCAAGAGGAAACCCAAAAGGTTTTTGCTGATGTAACTTAGCAATTTGATGAGCTAATGATTTGAGATGGGAGCCAAATAACTGCTGATGAGTAAGATGCTCACCCTCTAGCCACTGGAAAAAAAACCATGCACCATGGCGTTTAATAATATTTGGTGCAAGCTGAGTATTTAATAACTGTTTTAAAATCGAAGACTCTTTTTTAGCCCTGACAAAAAGTGCCGTTTTTTCAGTGCCATAATAACGAGCAACCCAATCTATCCCATTACTTTGCAAACGAAAAGTGCCGCCCCCTAATCCCGCTAAGGCGGTTATTTGCCACTGTGATAAGGGTATTGCGGGAAACCATTCCCGCAATAGGCTCAATAACTGTTGTTGATAAGACTTACTCAACCTTATGGCGCCCGCTCCAGAGTATTTCTCCGCTCGCAACCGACATTAATTGCATGCTGATCACACGATTATCTTTCTTACCATCGACAGTAGAAAACAAAATATAGTCTGCTTGCAAATAACGCGCTAAACCAATTGCCGCACTGCGCAATCCTAAGCTATCTTCACCGGATAGTCCTAATGCTTTTCTTGCTGACATCATTTGTGCATAAGGAACTGTTTGTAATGCACTAATACTATTTACCGAGTCGATAATTGTGTTAGTAGCATTAACCGCTTGGATGTTTCCGCCCGAATTATTTTTTACATTATCAACCACTAATAATTTGCCAGTTGCTAAATCATCAGTGACAGACATCTCTCTAATTAATGGCTGAATGGCCGCGTTCCAATTAATACTGGTTATTTTTGGCGGTGTTGGTACAACCTCTATGGGTGGCTCGATAGGTTTAGGTGGCTCTGTTGGCTCTGTGGGAGTAACAGGCTCTACAGGTGCCGGGGGTTGTTGTGGTAACATCGATGGACAACCTGCCAGTAAAAATACCGCTGCCACCACAAATAGCATTTTTTTCATATGACTACCTTATCCTAAGTAAAGAGATAGACTCTGACATAACTTACTGTTTTATTGGGTATATCAGCACTGATCTCAGTATCACCATCGCCCAAAATCATTACATCATTTACGCGGCCTGCCGGCGAAATTTCCAGTCCTTGCTCGTTATACCAATAAAAACGATAACGAATAGAGACAGGATAAGATCGCGTATTCGATAACGTCACCGTGGCGCGACTCCCCTGTTCATAACGCGTTAATAATGGTTTGCCTGCCACAATACCTACAGCTAAAACCGACGGCTCCATCACAATAGATTGTTGACGATTAAAATAGAGTTTATTGTCTGAATGAGACGCAAAACATCCAGCCAATAACGTTGTCATCAACAATACTATAAGTAATGAATAAACCCTTTTAGCTTGTTTTATCATGCTGCTACCTTGTTGCCATGATGATCTATTATCACATTAGATTATTTGCTTAATAATGGCCCTAATGGTTTTCCACCTAAAAGATGCATATGAATATGGAAAACTTCTTGCCCACCATGTTTATTGCAATTCATTACTAAACGATATCCCTCTTCTGCAATACCTTCTTGCTGAGCAATTTTAGCTGCCACAACAAATAGATGACCTAAAACTTGTTCATCTTGTGCAGTAACATCGTTTACCGTTGGAATAAGTTTATTGGGGATAATTAAAATATGAGTAGGCGCTTGGGGTGAAATATCACGAAATGCAGTGACAGTATCATCTTGAAAAACGATATCTGCAGGAATTTCACCACGAATAATTTTACTAAAAATTGTCTCTTCTGCCATTTTTATCACCTTATTATTTATTTTCATTCCTAGCCATCACTCGCCAACATTTCTATTGAACAACTTAGTCCGCGAGGTTTGGTATTTGAAAAAGTGTTGCAAAATTACGGGTGGTTTGCTGAGCAAGCTCTTCTATGCTCACCCCTTTTAATACGGCCATATACTCAGCAACATCACGTACATAAGCGGGTTGGTTCTCTTTACCACGATGAGGCACTGGCGCTAAATAGGGTGAGTCCGTTTCAACCAGAATACGATCAAGTGGTACGATCCGTGCAGCTTCTCTAATTTGCTCGGCATTTCTAAATGTCACAATGCCTGAAAAAGAGATGTACATACCAAGATCAAGTAGCGCCATTGCTGTTTCTTTATCTTCCGTAAAACAGTGCAATACACCGCCACAGTCTTGAACCTTTTCTTCTTTTAAAATAGTTAGCGTATCTTCACGAGCGCTACGCGTATGTACAATAACAGGTTTATTAACTTGGCGCCCAATGCGAATATGTTCACGGAAAATTTCACGCTGAAGTGACGCATTTTCTTGTTGATAATAGTAGTCTAAACCTGTTTCGCCTAATGCAACAACATCGGCCTCAGCTGCAAGGCGCGCAAGCTCAGCGACATCGTGTCCCTCATCAAGGTTTAATGGGTGAATCCCACAAGAAAAAGCCACATTATCACGCTTGCCGATCAGTTCGCGCATATTTTTAAAGCCAGGTAATGTTGTTGCGACAGCTAACATATATTTGACATCACGCTGTTGTGCTTTTTCTACAACATCATCAATATTTTTGTGCAGTTTTTCATAATCTAAGCTGTCAAGATGGCAGTGTGAATCAACTAAAAACATAATGTACTCTCATCGTTATATAACTTTATATTATTTCTTTTACTTGTCTGCTAAATGGAAAGGGAAATTATTTCCCTAGAGCAACTAGCTGGGCTTCCCAATCAAGTAACTGTTCTGCCAACAATAGCTCTTTATTGATTGCTGGAATGGTAACTAATTGATGGCGACACTGTTTCCAACTTTCGCTCACCGCTAACAACATTGCAGAAGGCAACTGTGATAACGCCATAATTAATGGCTGCTTATCTTGGTTGACACAATACACTTCAGCATGAGTTTGTCGTTTTAAAGCATCCAACAGTAATGATAATAACCAATAGATCTTACGTTCAGCATTATCTTGATTGAACTGAGCTAACAACCCATATAAATTTTGTTGTTGTAAGCTAACATATAACGCTTGGCAGAAGGCTTCCCTTTCTTGCCATTCTTGTTTTAGTAATGATAACGCTAAAACGGGCGCACCTTGAGATAGGTTTAATGCTGTGACACCATCGGCATAAGCCATATTAGGTAGCTGTTGTTGTAGCCAATGTATCGCATAATTCATCTCAGGCGGTGCTAAATGGTAATAGAAACAGCGACTACGTAGTGTTGCTAGCAATATTTCAGGTTGTTGACAATTCAATAAAAAATAGCAATTAACTGGTGGCTCTTCTAAGGTCTTTAATAACGCATTGGCTGCCGCTTCTGTTAATGCCTCAACCTCTTTTATCCATACCACTCGTGAGCCACCTTGTTGTGCATGGTGCTCAAGCTTTTCGGTGACTTTTCTAACCGCTTCGATCCCTATTGATGACTTTCCCTTTTCATTTTGCAAGATATGCCAATCTGGATGTGTTTCTGCCAACATCAAACGGCAACTATGACACTCATTACAGCTTTTTGAACCCTGCTTATTCTGACACATTAACCAACGACTTAATCCATAAGAAAGTGCATCAGCCCCCATTCCTTGAGATGCATGCAACAAAATCGCATGATGACCACGCCCTTCTTGGTACATACTTACCAGTTGTCGATATGCCTGATTTAACCAAGGATACCAATTCATAATGCGCTATTTTCCTGAGTCAGCCACTGATTGAGTACATCGCGAATATCCGCTTGTACTTTATCAATATCTTGTGATGCATCAATGGTAATAATCGAGGCGTCTTCTTTTGCTAATGCTTGATAACGTTCACGAGTGCGGTAAAAAAAGTCCATAGACTCTTTTTCTATTCTGTCCAATTCACCTCTTGCTCGTGCTCTGGCTAGACCAACTGCCGGATCTAAATCAAGATAAAGGGTAAGATCAGGTTTAAAATCTGCTAATACCGTATCACGTAGTGACTTCATCAGGGCTTTGTCAATTCCTCGACCACCACCTTGATATGCTTGTGAAGAGAGATCATGTCTATCCCCTATCACCCACTTACCTTGGGCTAAAGCTGGTTTTATCACATTTTCAACCAGTTGCACACGTGCAGCATATAACATTAGCAATTCAGCTTTATCGGTAACTTTTTCGCCTTCAATACCTTGTTTAATCAATTCCCGTAATTTTTCTGCAAGCGGAGTTCCCCCCGGCTCGCGCGTAAAGGCCAAATCGGTGATCCCTTGTTGTTTTAATGTATCAACAACCGTTTGAATAGCACTGGTTTTGCCAGCCCCTTCTAATCCTTCAATAACAATAAATTTGCTGTTTTTCATAATTATCTTTGTTGTAAGCGTCGGTATTGTGCGACGGCTTTATTATGCTCCGCCAACGTTGTAGAAAACTTATGTCCCCCAGTGCCATCTGCGACAAAATAGAGATAACGCGTATCCGCAGGATGTGCTGCGGCTTTAATGGAAGCAACACTTGGCATAGCAATCGGTGTTGGCGGTAGCCCATCAATTTGGTAGGTATTGTAAGGCGTATAGCCATTAAGATCACTGCGATAAATTGTACCGCGATATTTATCACCTAACCCATAAATCACAGTGGGATCAGTTTGTAAGCGCATATTACGTTTTAAACGATTAACAAACACCGAGGCCACTTTGGTTCTTTCTGCATCAATGCCAGTCTCTTTTTCAATAATCGATGCCATAATCAACATTTCATAGGCAGATTTATAGGGTAAATCACTATCGCGTTTTAGCCACTCTTCTTCTAATGTTTTTTCCATTTGCTGATAAGCACGTTTTAAAATGGCGATATCCGTCGTGCCTGCGGTGTAATGGTAAGTATCAGGAGCAAACCAACCCTCAAGATGGGTAATTTCAGGCTTCATTCCTATCTCTTGGCGTAACTTATCGCTTTCCATACCATTTGCGACAATCTTTAACTCAGGGGCTTTATCAAAAATAGCTTGCCAATCACTTAAACGGCTACCCTCGATAAATCGAATCGTAAACTGCGCCTCTTTGCCACTTTTTATTAACAGCAAAACATCCCGCAGTGTCATACCTTTTGTTAAACGATAAGTCCCTGCTTTAAATTGACTGAGTTCTGGTTTTACTTTTAATAAAATTTGAAAATAATCTCCTTGTTTAAGAAGATTATTCTTAATAAGCAATTGTTCCATCGCAATACGCCCTGTTCCTGCCGGAACAGTAAGCAGCATTTCATCTTGCTTTACCACAACATTGTTCTCTAACCCACGAAGGCTTTGCATAATATATAATGTGGCTGCGCCAGCGCTAATCAATAATGCAAAAAAGGCTATCCAAACTAATTTTTTTATCTTCATTTATAACTCATCAAACGTTAAGTCAGTGACAAACAGTGTTGTAAAACAACATGGTAAGCGTCTCTATCGCGATATTGATAGTGCTTATCATCTGAAAAATAGATCTGTTTTACGGGAATAATGGGCATCAGTGCATTGGTTAACCAAATTTCATCTGCTTGATAGAGCGTTTGCGGTTTTTCTCGCACAATGTGAATATCCCAGTCCAATTGTTGCGCAAAATCTAATACCTGCTGGCGCATGATCCCATTCACACCCGAAAGACTAATATCCGGGGTAAATAATTGATTTCCTTTACGCCAGAAAAGGTTTGCGGCATTCGCTTCAACTAAATATCCTTCATTGTCACACACTAACATGTCATCAAATGGGGTTGTTTCTAAATGGTGTTTAATCAGCACTTGCTCTAAGCGATTAAGATGCTTGATACCGGCTAATAAACTATTTTGTCCCAATCTCACTGGGCTAATGGCTAAAGAAACCCCTTGCTTTTGTAAGTTATGATAATAAAACGGGTAAGTTGAGCAGGATGTGATCACTGTGGGTGTGTCAAAGCCTTTCGATGAATAGCCTCGCCCACCGCTTCCGCGGCTAATAATCACCTTAATAACACTTTTTTCAGTGATTGTGGACGCTATTTGTAGAAGATGGCTGGCTAACCATTGCCAGTCTGGTGAGGGTAAAAACAGTGCATCACAACCGCGTTGTAAACGCTTAAGGTGAGCAGATAATAGAATAGGTTTACCTTGTTCAACGGCAAGTGTTGTAAAACAGCCATCACCAAATTGTACCGCGCGATCACTCACATTGATGCTTTGTTGCTGTTGTCCATTTACCCAATACATCAAACACCTTATTTATAATCTATGTTATTGATATTTTTTGTACATGATAAACAAGTTAATGTAAAAGGACAAAGCTATAGATAAAATAAAAGACCCAGCATGATGTCTGGGTCTTTAGACTAATTCAATACGCGAATAAGCGGTTTACACACGCTTAAAGAGAATCGAACCGTTGGTACCGCCAAAGCCAAATGAGTTACATAGTGCATAATCCATGTTCTCAACTTTACGCGCTTTATGTGGTACGAAATCAAGGTGACAATGTTCATCTTGATTATCAAGATTGATTGTTGGCGGTACAATTTGGTCACGTAAAGACAAAATAGTAAAGATAGACTCAATCGCCCCGGCAGCACCTAATAAGTGACCCGTCATCGATTTTGTTGAGCTAACTAATACATCAGTCCCTTTGCCAAATACCGTTTCAACAGCTTGCACTTCTGCAATATCACCCGCATTAGTAGAAGTACCATGCGCGTTGATATAACCGACATCAGCAGCAGTAATACCCGCATCTTTCAATGCGTTTTCCATTGCAAGTGCACCACCCGCACCATTTTCTGCAGGAGAGGTCATATGGTAAGCATCACTACTCATACCAAAACCAACAACTTCTGCATAAATTTTAGCGCCACGTGCTTTAGCGTGTTCATACTCTTCGAGGACTAACACACCTGCACCATCACCTAACACGAAACCATCACGATCTTTATCCCATGGGCGACTTGCCGCTTGAGGATCATCATTACGTGTTGATAATGCACGTACTGCACCAAAACCACCAACACCTAATGGTGTTGTTGCTTTTTCAGCGCCGCCCGCTAACATCACATCAGCATCACCATAAGCGATAATACGAGCGGCATGCCCGATATTATGCACACCTGATGTACATGCAGTTGCGATAGAAATGGTCGGTCCACGTAAGCCATAAATAATGCTTAAATGGCCAGCAACCATATTAATGATGGTTGAAGGAACAAAGAATGGGCTAATTTTACGAGGGCCACCATTGATTAATGATGAATGATTTTCCTCGATAAGGCCTAAGCCACCAATACCAGAACCAATAGCAGCTCCGATACGACTTGCATTGGCTTCTGTTACTTCAAGACCTGAATCCGCAATGGCTTGAACACCTGCTGCAATACCATATTGAATAAAGAGATCCATCTTGCGCGCATCTTTACGCGAAAGATTGTAATCTTCATGATTGAAATCTTTTACCAATCCTGCGAATTTAGTCGCATGATGACTGGTGTCAAATTCTTCGATAAGGCCGATACCACTCTGTCCGGCACACACAGCTTTCCAAGAAGCTTCTGCGTTATTACCGACAGGAGATAACATGCCTAGTCCGGTCACAACTACACGACGCTTAGACACGCTTATCCTCCAAGGAGGGAAAAAGTTTAGGATTAAGAATATAGGCGGTCGAGTGACCGCCTAGATTAGCAAGCTTATTTACCTGCGTTTTCAACGTAATCAATAGCAGCTTGAACTGTAGTAATTTTTTCTGCTTCTTCGTCTGGGATTTCGATATCGAATTCTTCTTCCAGAGCCATTACCAGCTCAACTGTGTCAAGAGAATCAGCGCCTAAGTCATCAACAAATGAAGCTGAATTCACAACTTCTTCCTCTTTAACACCCAGTTGTTCAACAATGATTTTCTTAACGCGTTCGTCGATAGTGCTCATACTATTAAATTTCCTATCAAAACTCGCTTGCGCGATGATTTTCTTAGTTTATAAATACAGGAAAAGATCTAACCAATCCCGACTGTGTGGACTACTTTATTCGCTATATTTTGCATTATATTGTACGCAAAAAGCAAATATAAAGACGTCCCCGTAATTAGACCATGTACATGCCGCCATTGACATGCAATGTTTCACCCGTGATATAGCCTGCTTCATCAGAAGCTAAGAAAGCTACAGCACTGGCAATCTCTTTGGCATCACCTAAACGGTTAGCTGGCACTTGAGATAAAATACCGGCTCTTTGGTCTTCTGTTAACGCTCTGGTCATATCAGTTTCGATAAAGCCAGGAGCAACAACATTTACCGTAATGCCACGGGAAGCAACTTCGCGTGCTAATGATTTACTAAAACCAATCACACCCGCTTTTGCTGCCGCGTAGTTTGCCTGTCCAGCATTACCCATGGTTCCAACTACTGAACCAATAGTAATTATGCGACCATAACGTTTTTTCATCATAGCACGCATAACTGCTTTAGACAGACGGAAGACTGATGAAAGATTAGTGTCAATGATATCTTGCCACTCATCATCTTTCATGCGCATCAACAGGTTATCACGAGTAATACCTGCATTATTGACCAAAATATCAATTTCGCCAAATTCCGCGCGCACATCAGCTAAAAATTTTTCAATAGAGTCAGTTTCTGTGACGTTTAACACAAAACCTTTACCTTTATTGCCTAAATATTCGCTGATCGCTTTAGCACCGTTTTCACTCGTTGCTGTACCAATTACGGTAGCACCACATGCTATTAGCTTTTCTGCAATCGCACGGCCAATACCACGGCTTGCACCAGTAACTAGCGCTATTTTTCCGTCAAATCCCATGAGATCCCTCAGTCATTTCCTAATGCAGCGTCTAATGATGCAATATCATTAACTGCCGCAGCGTTCATCTCTTTAGAAATACGTTTCGTTAAACCAGTTAATACTTTACCGGGTCCTATTTCTAATAATTGTGTGATGCCCTTGCCAGCAATAAATTCAACCGTTTCAGTCCAGCGGACTGGGTTATAAAGCTGACGAACTAATGCATCTCGAATAGCATTAGCATCGGTTTGTGTTTTCACATCAACATTATTAACAACTTGAATTTCAGGTTGTTTAAATTCAATTTCTTGTAATGCAACAGCTAACTTATCTGCAGCAGGCTTCATTAAAGCACAGTGAGAAGGCACACTTACCGCTAAAGGTAACGCACGTTTTGCTCCAGCTTCTTTACATAATGCCCCTGCACGCTCTACGGCTTCTTTATTACCCGCAATCACCACTTGACCGGGTGAGTTAAAGTTCACAGGTGAGACAACTTGTCCTTGAGCCGCATCTTCACAAGCTTTTGCAATAGCATCATTATCTAATCCGATAATTGCATACATGGCGCCAGTACCTGCAGGTACAGCCTCTTGCATTAATTGACCGCGCAATTCTACTAGTTTAATCGCCGCAGCAAAATCAATTACGCCAGCACAGACTAAAGCAGAATACTCACCAAGACTGTGACCTGCCATCATTTGTGGCATTTTGCCTTGCTTTTCTTGCCATACACGCCAAATAGCAACGGATGCTGCTAATAATGCCGGCTGTGTTTTCCATGTTTTGTTTAACTCTTCTTCAGGACCATTTTGCACTAAATCCCAAAGAGAATAACCCAATACATCAGATGCTTGAGCAAATGTTTCTGTCACTATTGGATAATGCTCGGCAAGTTCTGCAAGCATTCCAATCGCTTGTGATCCCTGTCCAGGGAAAACCATTGCAAAATCAGTCATGTTTATTTTCCTGATAATATTAAAAACGGATAAGTGCAGAGCCCCAAGTAAAGCCGCCACCAAACGCTTCTAACAGAATTAACTGCCCACGTTGAATGCGATTGTCTCTTACAGCTTCATCTAATGCTGTAGGAACGGATGCTGCTGACGTATTACCGTGGCGATCTAATGTCACCACGACTTTATCCATTGTCATATCCAGCTTTTTGGCTGTTGCTGAAATAATTCTTAAATTTGCTTGATGAGGCACAAGCCAGTCGAGTTCCGATTTATCAATATGATTCGCTTCTAATGTTTCATCCACAATGTGGGCAAGTTCACGAACTGCGACTTTAAAGACTTCATTCCCTGCCATGGTGACATAAGCAGGTAAGTCTTGATTTTCTCTATCCTGATAAGGCAGAGCTAACAGCTCACCAAAACGCCCATCAGAATGTAAATGTGTAGAAATAATACCTGACTCTTCAGAAGCACCGACAACGACGGCACCAGCAGCATCACCGAAAAGAATAATTGTACCGCGATCGTTAGGATCTAACGCATGTGATAAGCGATCAGCACCAATCACTAAAGCTTGTTTCACCGTGCCAGCCTTAATAAATTGATCAGCGATACTTAACGCGTAAACGAATCCTGAGCACGCGGCTGCAACATCAAACGCGATACAATCAGCAATACCGAGGGCGTGTTGAATTTGACATGCCGCACTCGGAAACGCATGAGAGCCTGATGTTGTGGCAACGATAATTAAGCCAATTTCTTGTCTATCAATATCAGCCATTTCTAATGCATTCTCAGCGGCACTCGCACCCATTTTGGCAACAGTTTCTTCTTCTGTTGCGATACGACGTTCATGAATACCTGTTCTGGTGACAATCCACTCGTCTGATGTATCAACCATTTTTTCTAAATCGGCATTAGTTCGCACTTGTACAGGCAAGTAACTACCAGTACCTAAGATTTTTGTATACATACTATCAATCACTCTTGGGTAATACTGTATTCAGACGTGAGGCAATTCGTTCTGGAATTTGTCGCTCAATGGCCTGAACAGCCTGTTCTATTGCTGCTGTAAACGCGTTTTCATTTGCGCCACCATGGCTTTTAATGACGATACCGCGTAATCCTAACAGAGAAGCACCGTTATACTGGTCGGGGTTCATATGGCCAAAACGCTTATTTAGGCGTTTTTGTAACCATTTCTTCAATAATTTCATCCACCACGACGTTTTTTTATTGTCACCAGTAGAAGATTTAATCAATGAAAGGAAGACTCTAATCACCCCTTCCATTGTTTTAAGGGAAACATTACCTGCGAAGCCGTCACACACCAACACATCTGTTTTGCCGGTCAGTAACTCGTTACCTTCCACATAACCAATATAGTTTATATTTGGTGTCGCCTTAAGAACGGTGGCGGCTTCGCGGATATTATCTAATCCCTTACTCTCTTCTTCACCAATATTTAAAAGTGCCACTTTAGGTGAATGTATACCTGCAATTTCTTCTGCCATCACGGCACCCATAACAGCAAATTGAACTAACATTTGGCTATCACAGTTAACGTTCGCGCCTAAATCAAGAACGACGGTCTTGCTTTTTTTCTGATTAGGTAACACAGAAACCAATGCAGGACGTTCTATTCCATCAATCGCTTTTAGCCGAAGTTTTGCTAACCCCATCAACACACCGGTGTTACCTGCACTTACACATGCCTGTGCTTCCCCTGTTTTCACCAGATCGAGTGCCACGCGCATTGATGTGCCTTTACTTGCTCTAATAGCATGTGAAGGTTTGGCATCATTGGCGACAATATGTTCAGCCGGTATAACATGTAAACGGGAGATTAGCTCAGCATTTTGATTTGCAAGCAGAGGAGAGATAGAGTCTGGTTGACCCACCAGCAATATTTTTAAATGAGGATTAGATGCCAGCGCCCGCAAACATGCAGGCACTGTGATACGAGGACCGAAGTCCCCGCCCATCGCATCTAACGCTATGGTTAGATTTGTCAAAGTATCAACGAGCTATAAAGCTAATTACTTGTTGATAACCTTGCGGCCACGGTAGTAACCGTCAGCAGTTACATGGTGACGCAGGTGAGTTTCACCAGAAGTTTTGTCAACAGAAACATGAGTTGCTGTCAGTGCGTCATGAGAACGACGCATACCACGTTTAGAACGAGTTGGTTTGTTTTGTTGTACGGCCATTGACCTTACTCCTTAGTACTTTTCTTTAAACTGGCTAATACGGCAAATGGATTCGGCTTCTCTGATAATTCTTCAGGGAGTTCACCGAACACTTGTTCCGCGTCGGACACTTCACAGTGTTCAAAATCATGTACCGGAACCACCGGCAAGTTGAGGATTATTTCATCTTCAATCATCGCCAGCAAATCTATTTCACCAAAATCGTCTACGTCGATTGGCTCATATTCTTCCGGTAATGCTTCAGCCCGTTCATCACTAACAACAGGGCTAAAACAATATGTTGTGTGAACATGATAGGGAAAATGGCCCCCGCAACGCTGACACTCTAAAGTGACATCCACATCGGAATGCCCCTTGATGACTGCCAAACGTTGATGGTCAATATCAAATGATAAAGCCACATCAATATTACTGTCCACACTGACCACCGATTCAGCTAAGCGGCTAACTTGCTCAGAGGAATATTGACCGTCATAGTCTAAATTCTTCTGTGCTGCTCGCAGCGCATCAATGGTCAGGGGTAATTTTACCTTTTGCATAAGGCGCGCATATTATCTTTGTAATGGAATATAGTCAAAGAAAAAGGCGGGTTATCTACACCTTTCCACCAAAATTCGCTTTATCAGCGGCGCATAGTTTAGAATGTCGGGCATCATTTTGCTACGGATTTTATAAAAAATATGTTGCCACTAGTTCTTGCGTCGACTTCGCCCTTCCGAGCTCAGCTTCTGAAAAAGCTTGGAATGCCCTTTATACAGGCCTCCCCAAACATTGACGAAACCCCTTTGCCCACAGAGTGTGCACAAGCGTTAGTCACTCGTTTATCCTATGAAAAAGCGCGTGCTTTAGAGGTACAATACCCAAATCACTTAATTATTGGTTCAGATCAGGTTTGTGTACTCAATAAAAAAATTACGGGTAAGCCCCTTAATTTTGAAAACGCTTTTGCACAATTAAAACAAGCATCCGGTCAATGTGTATCATTTTATACTGGATTAACTTTATATAATAGCTCAACATTAGCCTATGAAAGTCATTGTGAATTATTTCAAGTTCACTTTCGGCATTTAACCGATGATGAAATTATCGGCTATTTAAATAAAGAAACGCCGTTTTATTGCGCAGGAAGTTTCAAATCTGAGGGGTTAGGAATTACTCTGTTCGATAAATTAAGCGGTGATGACCCAAATTCTTTAATCGGATTACCACTTATCCGATTGAATAAAATGTTACTCTCACAAAGAATTAACCCATTACTTTCCACAGATAATCAGGAATAGTCGTGATTGTCTTATTTTAATCTTATTTAGCGATAAAGCGTATTATGAATAAATTAGCATCAATTTTGGCAGCTTTAATCCTTACGGCATCGGTAGTAGGTTGCTCTGATGAGAAAGCACCTGACAATTCAGCCGTAAAAGCAGACAACAGTAGTAATGTTGCCCAAAATACTGATCCCAAAAAAGAAGATGAAAGTGCATCTTCATTTAAAAAGAACTTTATTAGTAGTTGCATACTCGGTTCTGGTGTGACTGATGATGCACTAATACCACAAATTACCGAAGTTTGTAGCTGTACTTACGACAACATCATCAAAGATTATGGTATGACCGAATTTATTCGTGTTGATATGGAAATGAGAAAAGACGGCTCTAAATCGCTTCCGAAAGAGTGGAATATCGATAAAATTGTTGAGCAATGTATATCAACCATCACCAAATAACCTTGGCTGGATACTGATCCTATTTTCTAGGACGACAACGGTAAATCATTTGCAAACAAAGTGGGAAAAAATTTTCTCCCACTTTGCTAGTTTGAAAACAGTAGTATTAAGATTTTTGATTGCGTAATACTTGTAAACAGTAACGTAACGTTTTATCCATCGGCGCTTCAATACGCATTTTTTCCCCTGTTGAGGGATGAATAAAGGTTAATGAACTCGCATGTAAAAAGAGACGATTAAGCTTGGTTGAAGCTAATTGTGTATCAAAATCACGATCACCATAGCGATCATCAAAAGCAATAGGATGGCCGGCATGTAATGTATGGACACGAATTTGATGAGTTCGTCCCGTGACAGGACTTGCTTTAACTAAGGTCGCAAATTCAAAGCGCTCTTCTACCTTAAAGCGTGTTTCTGATGGTTTACCTTCACTACTTACTTTAACCACCCGCTCACCACTTTGTAGGATATTTTTCAATAACGGGGCTTGTACTACTTTTGTATGAGATTGCCATTGACCACGTACTAAGGCTAAATAATCTTTTTGCATCTGTTTTAATCTTAGCTGTTCGTGTAGTGAACGCAGGGCTGAGCGCTTTTTAGCAATCAATAATACCCCAGAGGTATCCCTATCAAGGCGATGCACTAATTCTAGAAATCTCGCCTCTGGACGCAATGCCCTTAAACCTTCAATCACACCAAAACTGAGTCCGCTACCACCATGTACTGCCGTCCCTGATGGCTTATTAATCAGCATCACATGTTCATCTTCATATAAAATACACTCAGCAAGTGCTGATACTTTTTCTAACTTAGGCGATACCGCATGTTCTTCTTTTTCTGCTACCCGGACAGGAGGAATACGAATGCTATCCCCTGCAGCTAATTTATATTCAGGCTTAATGCGCCCTTTATTAACCCGAACTTCACCTTTGCGGATAATTCGGTAAATCATACTTTTCGGTACACCTTTTAAGCGTGCCAGTAAAAAATTATCAATACGCTGGCCTGCTTCATCGCCATCAATGGTGACGAACTGAACTTGATTAAATGATTTCATAGTGGCGATTTTTTAGCTCTCTTAAAATAAAAAATGACAAACAAATTATTGGTGCACAAAATAACATCAAATTGGGTGCCTATTTTAACCTGATTAATGGGAAAAAGACGAAACATTAACTAATCTCTCATATTTATACAGAAAAAGTCACCAAAGCGGAAAAGTCATCTTGCTATAACCCCAACACCAATGGAATAATGCAGACTCTCCTGATTAAGTTTATCAGGTATATTTATGAAATTTTGTTTGTTTGATATTCAAATGCAGCAATGGCGTAAGACATAGTCGAATATCAAACAATTTAGTATGCCATAAATACATCACTTATTGAGTTGGCACATTACGTCTCAATTAAAGAGTGCTGAATTTTAGAACTGAAAATCAGACTCACCGACAAATTGCACCTCTATACAATCGACAACCGTGAGGTTGACGCCTTTGTAAAAGACACGAGGTCATCGGTTATCAATAGTGTAATTACGTATGTCAGTGGCACATTATAAAACGTGAAAATAACGAGTAAGTCACAATATGAAAAGAATGTTAATTAACGCGACTCAACAGGAAGAGTTGCGTGTTGCCCTTGTTGATGGGCAACGTTTGTATGATCTGGATATCGAAAGCCCCGGACATGAGCAAAAAAAAGCCAATATCTATAAAGGTAAAATCACCCGAATTGAACCCAGTCTAGAAGCCGCTTTTGTTGATTATGGTGCGGAACGCCACGGTTTCCTTCCTATCAAAGAAATTGCCCGCGAATATTTTCCTAGTAATTATCACTCACATGGTCGTCCTAACATCAAAGATGTTTTAAAAGAAGGTCAAGAGGTAATCGTACAGGTAGATAAAGAAGAGCGCGGAAATAAAGGTGCTGCTTTAACCACCTTTATTAGCCTTGCAGGTAGCTATTTGGTATTAATGCCAAATAACCCTCGTGCTGGCGGTATTTCTCGTCGTATTGAAGGGGAAGATCGCACTGAATTAAAGGAAGCATTATCTAGCCTTGATATTCCTGATGGAATGGGGTTGATTGTTCGTACTGCAGGTGTGGGTAAATCCGCAGAAGCATTACAACAAGATTTAAGCTACCGTTTAAGACATTGGGATGCTATCAAAAAAGCAGCGGAAAGTCGCCCTGCTCCTTTTCTGATCCACCAAGAAAGTAACGTGATTGTACGTGCTTTCCGTGATTATTTACGACCAGATATTGGTGAGATCTTAATTGATAACGCTAAAGTAGTTGAAATGGCTCGTAGCCATATTGAAGCCATTGGTCGTGGTGATTTTGCTAGCAAAATTCGCCACTACACAGGGGCTGTACCACTATTTAGTCACTACCAAATTGAATCTCAAATTGAATCAGCCTTCCAACGTGAAGTCCGTTTACCTTCGGGTGGCGCTCTGGTTATTGATACAACAGAAGCATTAACCGCTATCGATATTAACTCATCTCGTTCAACACGAGGTGGCGATATTGAAGAGACAGCCTTTAACACTAACTTAGAAGCTGCTGATGAAATTGCGCGCCAACTCCGTCTACGTGACCTTGGTGGTTTGATTGTTATCGACTTTATCGATATGACCCCTGTTCGTCATCAGCGTGAAGTAGAAAATAGAATGCGTGAGGCTGTGCGCCAAGATCGCGCACGTATTCAAATAGGTCGCATTTCGCGTTTCGGCTTATTAGAGATGTCACGTCAGCGTTTAAGTCCTTCATTAGGTGAATCAAGCCATCATGTTTGTCCGCGTTGTTTAGGCACAGGGACTATCCGTGATAATGAGTCACTTTCTCTTTCTGTGTTGCGTCTTATCGAAGAAGAAGCATTAAAAGAAAATACTCATGAAGTACACGCTATTGTGCCCGTACAAATTGCCTCTTACTTGCTCAATGAAAAACGTAAGGCAGTCACCGATATTGAGTTGCGCCAAGCCAATGTCAAAGTAGTGATTGTTCCTAATGATCAAATGCAAACACCGCATTTCTCAGTTATTCGTGTGCGCAAGGGCGAAGAGATCTCTTCATTAAGCTACAATTTAGCGCAATATCACGAAACTCAGTTAAATGAAGCAGAAGATGAAGCCGTACCTGAGCGTAAAGCGCCAGAGCAACCGGCGATATCCGCTTTTGCATTACAAGATAATAGCGCTGACACCACCAATAAGAAAAAATCTGCACCAACTCCAGCTAAACAGGTGAAGAAAAGCGAAACAACAGAGAGTGGTGGATTCTTTAGTGCTATTGCAAAATTCTTCTCTAACTTATTTGCGAGTCAGCCAGAGCCTGTCGTTGAAGAAAAACCGCAAGAAAGCAAAAAAGAGAATAATGAAAACCGTCGTGAGCGCCGAAATAATAACAATCGTCGCAATAATAACCGCCGTGAACGCGATAATGATCGCAATCGTGACCACGAGCGCAATCGCGATAACGTAACGAGCGAAGAAAATCGTAAGAACCGTAATCAGAAAGCGCAAAATGCCAATACTGAAGTCAGTAATGAGCAAGAAATCGCTGAACGTGAAGCCCGTCGTCAACAACGCCGTGAACAACGTGCAGAACAACGTCGTCGTCAGGAAGAAAAACGTCAGCAACAACAAGAAGCTGCGAAAGCCGCACAAAATACAGCGGAAAATGACAATGCAGCAAAACAGGCTGAGAAGAAAGAAGAACCTCGTCGCCCTGTTATGCCTCGTCGTGCTCGCCGTCAATTAACGCAATCTGTTCGTGTTACTGATGCTGTCGCAACACCTGCTATTGATGTTGCTGTGAGCGACTCACCGGTTTCTGAGCCACCAGCGACAGTGGTTAGTCAATTACCATCATCAGAAAAACAGCAAGTTGCGAAACCAGTAGCGACGGTTAAAGATGAGCAAGAACAAGTTTCTGCTAATGCGTTAACTGATACTGTAAAAGCACAAGAAGAAGTGAAAAAAGAAGATAATGCGGGCCAACAAGAAAATGTGATGCCACGTCGCTCTCGCCGTTCACCTCGTCATTTACGTGTTAGTGGGCAACGTCGTCGCCGTTATCGTGATGAACGTACATTAGTCTCCCCTATGCCGCTAACGATGGCCGTAGCTTCTCCAGAGCTTGCGTCAGGTAAAGTATGTATTCATTACCCTGTCACACCAATTAGTGATGCACCATTTGTTGACAATAATGTTGAAAATAGCACTGACAATACAGTTGCTAAAAACTTCATTACTCATAAAGATCCACAAATGGTTGCTATTGCACCAGAAGTATCAGAAACCATTGCTGCAGATGTTGCTCAGGCTCAAACAGCAAATACTGAAGCAACTGAAGCGACTTATTCGGTCACAGTTAGTACTGAATCAACCACTGAAGCTGTAGCTGAAATTGTCGCGATTGCACCGCAAGAAACGACTGCTGATGTTAATGAGTCAACTGCCGATCATGTAGAAGAAAACGCTGTTAACAACGTTATTGCTGACGTTAATACCCAAGAGCATGTTACTCGTAAAGAGAATATCTCTGCGGTATTAAATACAACGGAAGCTTATCTACATGAAGTGACTGAGCCAGCAGATGTTGCCGAAGAGAAAACAGAAACCGCTCATAATAAAGTCATAGCTAATGCTGATCATGAAACCGCTAGTGAAGACACCCATAGTGACATGACAACGCAAGCGCCTGTACCTGAGATGCCAGCAACAACCCAAGCATCGACTGAATGTGCGGCTGAGCAACATGTAGAGCAAACTGCTTCTCAATCTACACCTGTAGAAACACAGCCTGAAGTGACCGAGCCTGTTGCTGAAACTAAAACGGAAACCGAAGTCGCATCGGTTGAAGTTAAGCAGCCAGCTAAAGTGACCGTTATTCGTCAAGAGCCAACAGTACGCCAGTTACATGCCAGCTCGCCAATGACGAAAGCTCCGGCATCTACAGATGCGCCTGTAGCAATTGAAATCAAAGCATGGGATGCACGTCCAGCCTTTGATAAGCAAGGCCGTAGCGGTGCGGGTGGTCATTGTTCAACTAATCATGCTTCATCTGAAATGACTAAAGCGTCAACGCATAGTGAGTCATAAGAGAAAAGAAGCAATAATATAACGCGATAAAAATATCCGTTGTTAATCCAAGAGCCTGTTAATTAGCAGGCTCTTTTGTTTTATGGCTTGTGTGACCATAACTATGATGAAAAAACGAAAAAAAAGGCCTCTGAACAACCATTCAGAGGCCTTTGAATTTGCCAGCTAATATAATTAATTTTTAATATTAGGAATATTTTTAATTTCACCCATCGCTTTTAATTGTTTTGACAATTCACGACGCTCTTTAGAGAGATCGGCATTTTTTATGATGTAATCATCTACACGATCTTCATAGTCACTACGCATATTAGCGATAATACCGAGTACATCTTCAATTGACATACCAGGCTTAATGTATTCACTTAAGTTGTCTAATAAAAGAACACGTTTTTGGTTATCACGGATCTTTTTCTCATTGTCAGTGATCTCACGACGGATTTTGTTTTTACGACGATACATACGCACAAACTCCAGTACGTTTTGGAAAGACGGCTTGCTTGCGTTATCCATTTCCTACACCTTTACAATTGATATTTAAGAAAAATAGTACTGTTTAAGATTATCGCTTAATCGTGTCAATAAACAAGTAAAGTTTATAAATTTAATTGATTTGGCTTAATAAACAGTAGATTAGAATGATACGCTCTATTCAATATAGTCAATCAGCCGATATTCGTAAACCTAAATAAAATCGATAAAAAAAGCTACCACTCACGAATGGTAGCCATAAAAATTATCTAGCAGCGCTGTAATAGCTAATGCCTACCCGCTTAAATCGGTTGAGCTTTATTGTTACTATCGAGATCAGTCATATCATGTTGTGGTAATGCTTTCGAGTCAGCACGTAACAACACAGCAGAAAGTAACGTAGTACCGACGACCATACATCCCATCACCATATACGTAGGGGCAAAACCGTAATGATCATAGCCATAACCCGCTAATGGGGATAACAATGTTGCCACAATGGAACTGACACATTGGAAACCGACTAAATACAATGTAGAAGATAAACGCTTATCAAAATGTTGGCTGTTATATTTAAAAATAGAAATTAACAGGATAGGAAGCTCAACGGCATGTAATAACTTCATACAAGAGATCATTATCGGCCCTTCAACTAATCCAGAACCAATAATACGCGCAGCCATCACACTACTCGCCAATAATAAACCGTTTTTCGCCCCTATTTTGTTCACTAAGAAAGGCGCAACAAACATTCCTCCCGCTTCTAAGAAAACCTGTAAGGAATTAAGATACCCGTACATCTCATTACCTTGCTGTAATGATGCAAATTGTGAAGAGAAGAAAACCGGGAACTGTTGATCGTAGACGCTATAAATACAGGTTCCGACCACAAATAATATTAATGCCCAAAAGCGCGGTAATGACAGTAAGTTTAATGCATCATTGATGGTGAGTGCAGAAGGTTTACCATGCTCTAATTGATTAAAAGCATCTGGTTTATCTGTTTTTAGTAACGCCAACAGAATTAAGAAGATCACCCCCGCTATCGATGCCATAAAAAAGTTATAGTTAGGATCGATATTGATATTATGCCCAGCAATAAAAGTTGCCGATGCCCATCCCAAAGAGCCCCACATCCTCGCCCTGCCATACTCAAAACCACGAATACGGCTAACACGCTCAGTATAAGATTCTAAAACGCCGATCCCGGCATTAAAAGTCATTCCTACATAGAGCCCTCCGAGAATAGAGCCAATAAAAATATTCCAGCGCAATATTGTCGCAAAGCTAAGAAAAAAAGGCCCCGATAAAATAAGCAATACCGCGATAACCAGCAGTAAATTTTTGCGTAAACCCAGTTTATCTTGAATAAAGCCATAGAGTGGCTGGGCACATAAAGCAATCAATGATATAGCCGAGAATATCAAACCAGTATCTGTTGCTTTAAGTCCAACATATTGATGTAACCAAATAGAGATTAATGAAAACGATGAAGACCATGTAAAAAAGAAGAAAAATAGCAACGCACTTAAGATCACATAGTATTTTTTAGCATCTTTATTCATTGTTAAGCGCCTTATAAAGTCATTTTGCGACCAGAATGTTAACGTTAACTCTATTTATAACGTAGAAAATATTTACCATTATGTGATTTAACGCACTAAAGTTAACGTTAACATATAAGTTATGTGCGATAGATCGCTATTTGTATATCCCCATTAAACGAGGTTCTCCCTATACTCAACGCTATGCTCCTTTTATTTCTTATTCATTAGATATTTCACGTTTTAGTCAATATGGTTTACCATACCTTTTATCGCAGTTAAGCATTGTTAACAATTTGATATTTGTGACACTATCATCAATCAAACTTTGTCGTTATATCCATTGTTTAAACCCGATGCAACTCAATAGTGCAAGGTTTAATGCTTTAAAACTCATTTAAAAATCAATTAATTAAGCAGATAAATTACGGTAGGAAACCTTGTCAAATTCAGCTAATACCCCCACTTTCTATATCTATGACTACGAGACCTTTGGTACGCATCCTGCGATGGATCGCCCTGCGCAATTTGCCGGTGTCAGAACAGATATGGATTTTAATATCATTGAAGATCCTCTGGTCATTTATTGCAAACCGAATGATGATTACTTACCTCAGCCAGAAGCCGTCATGATAACGGGGATCACACCACAAATAGCACTAAAGAATGGTGTATCAGAAGCTGAATTTACTCGCCAAATTCATCAAGCCTTTAGCCAGCCTAACAGTTGTATTATGGGTTATAACAATTTACGCTTTGATGATGAAGTCACCAGAAATATCTTATATCGTAATTTTTATGATCCCTATGCTTATAGTTGGCAAAAAGGAAATTCACGTTGGGATTTACTTGATGTTTTACGTGCATGTTATGCATTGCGTCCTGAGGGAATTAATTGGCCTGAGAATGATGATGGTTTTCCGAGTTTTCGCCTTGAGCTATTAACTAAAGCAAATGGGATCTCCCACGAAAATGCGCATGATGCCATGTCAGACGTTTATGCAACTATTGCGATGGCAAAAAAACTCAAACAAGCGCAACCTCGTATGTTTGATTATTTCTTTAATTTACGTGATAAACGTAAAGTACAAGCACTGATAGATATCCCAACCATGACGCCGCTTGTGCATGTCTCTGGTATGTTTGGTGCAGCGCGTTCTAATTTAAGCCTTGTAGCTCCTTTAGCTTGGCATCCAGATAATCGTAATGCGGTAATTGTTTGTGATTTAGCTGCGGATATTTCCCCTTTATTAACCCTCACTTCAGAGCAATTGCGTGAGCGCTTATATACTCCTCGCAGTGAGTTATCTGCCGATGAGCCACCAGTTCCGATAAAATTACTGCATATTAATAAATGCCCTATCGTTGCACCTAAAAATACCCTCAGATCTCAAGATGCCGATAGAATTGGGTTAGATATTGATAATTGTTTAAATAACCAAGCAATATTGCTGTCTAATCCTGAGATCCGCAATAAAGTCGTCGAGATTTTTGCTCAGCAAACACCATTTACCCCTGCAGATGATGTTGATGCTCAATTATACAATGGCTTTTTTAGCGATAATGATCGTAGCGCGATGGAAATTATTCGCTCAACACAGCCACAAAACTTACCAGCACTTAATTTAACTTTTGAAGATCCACGTATGGAGCCGCTGTTTTTCCGTTACCGTGCGAGAAACTTCCCAGCCACATTAACTTATGATGAACAACAACGTTGGTTAGCGCATAGAAAAGAGCAATTAACGCCAGAAAAGCTGACTGAATATATCAATACCATTCAGCTGTTAGCAGAAGAACATAGCGATAACGAAGAAAAGCTAAAACAACTGCAAGAGCTATATTTATATGCTCAAGAAATTGCGAGTTAATAACATCAGATAAGCAATTAAATTACGCAAAAGGCAGGTTTCCCTGCCTTTATTATGTTTAGCTGTCATAGAATAAAAAACTTATTCTTTGTTTTCTATATGATTAACTTCAGCTTGATTATGATTATGCCCGCAACCACACTCTTCTCCCCAATATTTTAATTTGGAGGTTTTACCAATGCCTGGGTTCATGCTATTTGTCGGATCGTTATGTTTATAAAACGCTTTTAATTGCGGTTTTGCATAATAGAGATGCCCTACATTATGCTCTGCTGGATATTCCGCACCACGTTTGTCTAGTAAGGCTAACATCTGTGCTTTAAGTGCCTTAGCGTCAACACCTTTTTTAATAATATAATCTTGATGCATAACGTGACACATAAAGTGACCACAGTACAATTTATAGAGCAATTGGTTTTCTATTTCAGGAGGCAGTTTTTCAAACCAATCTCGATCATTACGACGTAATGCAATATCCAAAGGTAGCACATCTTCCACATCGTTAATATGAACGGCATGATAACGCACCGCGGCACCCGCGGCGGCAAAACGATGTAAAAAGGCTTTATTACCTTCTTCTTCTGTACATTCGAAATAATCCCCCGTGGCATGTTTAAAGTATTCTTTTAAATAAGTTGAGGCTTCTTCTATACCACTATCCGCCATTCTTAGCATTAAATGGTGCTCATATTTATCGCGATATTCTGTCATACGAGCAGGTAAATGAGCAGGCCATAACTTACTCATCAATTGCATTGTTCTATCAGTTAGATTCTTAGGTAAAAATGGCACTTTATTAAGAACAGCATCAACACGCCCTTTAATAGCAAATAATGCTGGCATCTTATCTGTACCTAACTTATCAATAATTAAAAAGGTATCTTTGCCATAAACTTCTGCCATTTTGTAGTAACTTCGATGCATATACTCACCCGCAACGGGTAATACCTTAAATTGACTGAGAATATGGCGACGGATATCTTCTAACTCATCAGGATCATTGGTCCCAATATAGAAAACTTGAGTGCGATGATCAGCAGGAAAAGTATCTAATCTTACGGCAAAAACAGAGAGCTTACCGGCGCTTCCCGCCGCTTCAAAGAGACGTCTTTCGTCATTATTAAATCGAGATGGTGTATCTGCATCAATATCACGTACTCGCTCACTATATTCATGATCAGATGCCAGTTTATCCGTCGCATGAATTTGTTTCGCATGATAATGTCGATTATCCAGATTGGTTAATATCTCTTCCGGAGTGTCACCTAAATCAATTCCCAAATGGTTGATAAGCTCTGCTTCACCTTGTTCATTAACACGGGCGTAAAGTGATAACTCAGTATAAGCAGGGCCGCGGCGCACTAATGCCCCCCCTGAGTTATTACAAATGCCTCCAATTACCGAAGCACCAATACAAGAAGAGCCTATCACTGAATGTGGCTCTCTTCCTAATGGCTTTAATACTTTTTCTAAGTGCCATAATGTACTGCCAGGAAAGGCAATAACTTGGTTATATTCAGAAAGAACTTGTATTTTATCTTGGCGCAAGGTACTGATGATAACAATATCACGATCATAGTCATCACCACTGGGGGTTGAACCTTCTGTTAACCCGGTATTTGCCGCTTGCATAATAATAATTTTATCGGCTTCAACACAGGTTTTAAAAATACGCCACTGTTCTAATAAAGAGCCGGGGAATACCACTGCCAGTGCTTTTCCCTGTCCGGAACGAAACCCTTTACGATATCGCTCTGTTTTATGCTCTTGGGTTAATACATGTTTTTTACCGACAATACCTTCTAACTTACGAATAAAATGCTGGTTTGTGGAGCTGCTACTCTCATTCATTGTCCCTATCCTATTCCTGTCTTGTCTGATTTTTCTATTTATCACTGTTTAATTTTTATTTAAAAATAATGAGATAAAAAGAAATGTATTATCAATATAACCACTTTTATACCATTGTGAGCAAGTTAATCACAATAAATTAGCCACTAGTTTGATAAAATAATTATAGCTACCATTAATAAAACGCTTTTTACAAAGCGTATTTATCATTCCATGATTAAATATTCTCTTTCATTAATTTCTCTATTGCTAATTTATTCCATGCTTGGCAACTACGGCTTTGGTAACTATTTTGATTGGTGGCTAAAGCTAATTGATAAGATAACCTAGGGGAAGTAATGGGAATAACCACTAAATCATCGATAGGATATTTATTACACATGCTATTAGGCAACAGTGTGATCCCGACACCGGCTTTAACCATTGCAATAATTAAATCTAAATGATTACTTCTCCCCACAATTTGTGGTTCAATGTTATAAATCCCACAAGCACTACGTACCAAATCATTAATACGAAAATCTTCTGAAAAAAAGATAAACCGCTCTGTAATAAGTTGTTTAAAATTAACCTTCTTATCTTTAGCCAAAGGATGGGATTGTGCTACTAATAACATCAAGTGATCTTCTGAAAAAATGGTTAATTCAAAATCTTTATCATTAAAAGGTAACATCACTGCAGCAGTTTCTACCGTGCCTTCTAACATCGCATCTTCCATCTGTTTGGTGCCCAGCTCAAAAATTTTAAGTTCAACATTGGGATGGCGAGAGCTAAACGCCATGATAATATCAGCAAAATAGGTTGAGGCTATAACAGGAGGTAATCCGACATTTAAGGCGCCTGTTAAAGGTTCATCTTTATCATTTAATGCTTTATTCATACTATTAAATTGAGCGAGGATCTGCTTTGCATGCTCATATAAAATAGCACCGTCATCAGTTAATTTTACCCCATCCACTTCTCTTATTAATAAAACAGTGCCTAATTCATCCTCTAATTTTTTAATGCTACGACTAATGGCTGGTTGTGTAATAAATAAAGCATCAGCGGCTCGGCTAAATCCATTTAATTGAACAACTTCAATAAAATAGCGTAAAACACGAATATCCATAAATAATTTTTACCTTATTACTTTTGGTTATACCCCCAATAATAATAAACCATTTCCTTAAAAACAAAATTAGCGATAGAACATTAAGCATAATGTAGGAACTTTACTATCATTTAGTAGATTATTATTTCAGATTTTCTGGAGATTATATGACAAACACAGTTATTAAGTACGTTTTAGACCGATTATATGATTTAGGTATCAAAGATATTTTTGGTGTTGCTGGTGATTACGCCTTCCCTATTGAAGACACTGTTTGCAACAACCAACAACAACGTTGGATTGGTAACTGTAATGAATTAAATGCGGCATATGCTGCAGATGGCTATGCCCGAATTAAAGGTATGGCAGCATTATCCACTACCTTTGGCGTAGGTGAATTAAGTGCGATTAACGCTATTGCTGGTGCCTATGCTGAAAATTTACCGATTTTCCATTTAGTTGGCATGCCAGCAAGTGGCGTACAAAAAAGTAAACGCCTTGTGCATCATACTTTAGGTAATGGTGATTTTGATGTTTTTTATCAGATTGCTCAGCGCCTTGCTTGCGCTCATACTATTTTAACACCCGAAAATTGTGTGGAAGAAATGGAGCGCGTAATAGAAGCAGCATTAAAAGAGCGTCGTCCTGTTTATATTGGTATACCTTCAGATTATGCTAATAGCCAAGTAGTAGCGCCGTTATCTGTTACCGCACCACAAAAGCCAACAAGTGATAAAGCAACATTAGAAAAAGCAGTATCAGCAATCATTGAGAAACTCACCCACAGCAATAATGTCTGTGTATTACCAGGCTTTTTATCTGCACGTTTAGGGTTAACAGATAAAATCCAGCATTTTATTGATAAAACAGGTTTACCTTATGCCACTATGTTTATGGATAAAAGCATATTAAGTGAATCTAACGCGCAATATGTTGGTATGTATGACGGACAATTAATGACACCAGAGGTCAGAGAATTTGTCGAAAGTAGTGAATATATATTAGGGATCGGTACATTAATGACTGACTTTAATACAGGCAGCTTCACTGCTAATATTAAATCAGAACAATTAATCAGTATTATGCCAGATTATGTTGAAATTGATTCTGTGATCTACTCCTGCGTTTATATGACAGATATTCTTTCTGAATTAACCCAACGACTACCAAATAAAACTTATCATAAAATAACAGCGAAAGGATTAGGTGAAGCGGTTATATCTGATAATGATAAAATTACAGCACAATATCTCTATCCTCGTTTAGAACAATTCTTTAAACCTAATGATATTATTATTGCAGAAACAGGAACCTCATCCATGGGATTAGGCTTCGCTTTATTACCTGAAGGTGCACAATTTCATAATCAAACACTATGGGGCTCTATTGGTTGGGCAACACCGGCTGCATTAGGCGCTGCGTTAGCGGCACCAGAAAAACGCATTATTTTAATTACCGGTGAAGGCTCTCATCAATTAACAGTACAAGAAATTAGTCAATTTGTTCGTTTCGGTTTAAAACCTATTATTCTAGTATTAAATAACGATGGTTATTTAATAGAGAGATTATTATGTGATTACCCCGAAGCTTATTATAATGATTTAGCTCAGTGGAACTATCATCAGTTACCGCAAGCCTTTGGTGCAACAGATTGGTATAGTGAAAAAGTAACTACAGCAAGTGGACTAGATAATGCGTTAAATAAAGCCGCACTAACAAATAGCGCATCTTATATTGAGATAGTCACAGAGCGATATGAGGCCTCTGAATTAGCGCAAAAATTAAAAGAATCAAAAAGTTCATTATATTCATTCTAAAATGAATAAGTAGAATAACTAATTAAGCATTTAACAGTACAAAATAGATAAAGCTTAGCTAATTTGCTTAATAAATAAGGTATAATTTAAATCATCGGCATACTCTAATTTTTATTTTTAATATAGAGAATATGCCGATATTTTTTACTACATTGGTCACACTATATTCAAACTATCATATAATGTTAGTAAAAATAATAAAAAAACTCTGAATAAATTACTACCAAACAATTTAGAAAATATCTCTAATATAATAATGCCTGTCATAAAAACTAAACATAGCTAATATAAATTAGCTCTCAATTTTTTAGAGACTATGGCTTATTTTATGAAAAATATCGTAATACCTACCTCGTTAAGCTGCTTTTTTTTACTTTTTTCCCATTCAACATGGTCTGAAACCAATATTTCACAAACCAAGCAACGTATTATCGACCAACGTAATTATTGGTTAGATGAAATCAAAAATGGTGTTATCACAACTAGCCCTCAAAAAGGATCGAGAACCGCCGAATTAGATAGAATAATCAGTAATAATTATCAAGCCATTACCGGCAAACGTAGAGAACTTGCCGAAGCGGATAAATCACAGTCTCATACTTATGTGTTGAATACCTATGCTAATATTTTATTTGGTGATAAGGCTAAATCGATCAACTTTAGCGATATTCAAGCTTATCAAGATCTCAATAAATTACATAGCACAGGCACCTATGCTTATGATACAAATAAAAAAAGAGTACGCTCGATAGATTTTATCTTAAAAGAACTTTTTTTACGTGGCCGACCTTACCAAGTACTTGATAAAGAAGGTCATTATCTTGATAACTACACCTCTATAACAGGCTCATCTTATCCCAGTGGTCATACGTGGAACGGATACAAACAAGCTGCAGTGTTATCCATCTTATTCCCTGAAAAGGGCAGTGAAATGTTTGCCCGAGCAATAGAATATGGTGAAAGTCGAGTTATTGTCGGGGCACACTTCGCAACAGATACCATCGCATCCAGAATAGGCAATTATTACCTGCTGTCACAAATGCTTGCAGATGATGACACCACCCGCACTTTTGTAGAGCTTGCCAAAGAAGTCCGCCAAAATGTTGCTAGCCAATGCAAAAATCAACATTGCTTAACGACCTCGACAACAATCACTAACGATGAAACAGGTTATTACGCAACCAAAGATCCAGAGCCTGCACCACGCATTACCCCTAATGAAATACCAACATCTGCCAACGCTTTACTGCGTTTACGCTTTGCCTATTTAACCAAAGAGCAACGGCAATCTATCTTAGCGAGTACCGCCTACCCGAGTAATTCATTGGCTGGCTGGGCTGCAAACAAAGATGATCCAAACGCCAATTGGGGATTAATTAATCTCCCGAAAGCCTATAATGGCCCTAGTTATTTCTACAATCATTTTATTGTTAATCAAATAACTAATGAATTTGACTTTGCTGAATTTGGTCAACTTGATGAATGGAAAAATGATATTAGTGGGCCTGGCAAATTAATCAAACAAGGTAATGGCACCTTGATCTTATCAGGCAATAACCATTTTGCTGGCGTTGAAGTTAATCAGGGTCATTTACTGCTCACTGGTGAAAACCACTATGCAAAAAATTCTTCCATTAATGGTGGTACATTGCTTCTTGAAGGAACACTAAACACTTTACTAGATGTCAACAAAGGAGCATTGCTATTAAATGGTGGGAGCGTTGATTCTCAAGTCAATATCAATAACAAAGGGATACTTTCTGGTAAAGGAAAAATTAATAAGCTGGCCGTTTATTCAGGAGGCATCGTATCACCGGGTCATTCAATAGGTACAATTAATATCGATGATACTGTTATTTTTAATTCTGGTGGCAACTACCATGTTGAAATAAATTCACAAGGTGATAGCGATAAAATAATCAGTTTGGGTACCGCGACACTGAATGGTGGAATGGTTAATGTATCGCTTGAAAATAGCCAAAATCTGCTAACAAAAGATGATGTTCAAAGTTTATATAACACAAAATATACCATTTTAACGGCAGATCACGGTGTTAATGGTCAATTTACTGATGTAAATCCAAACTATCTTTTTTTAGGTACCACACTGTCCTACGATAAAAATTCAGTAATACTAAATGTCGGAAGAAATAACACCGCCTTTTCAAGTGTGGCTAAAACAAAAAACCAACTATCAATCGCCAATGCGATAGACGCATTACCCTTGGGACATCCTATTTATGAAAGCATTATAAGAATGGATACAGGGAATGATGCCCGCTCTGCCTATAATCAATTAACAGGTCAAATTCATGCGGATATCTTATCTAACCAACTCAACAATAGCCGGCAAATAAAAGAAACACTCCTCTCTCAGATTAAAAATGCAGAAATAATTAATAGAGAGAAAGAAAGTGCAGGTAACAAAGGTCATGTTTGGGCTAAAATTCTCTCTAATTGGGAAAAGACTTCCAATGATGGCAATGCAAATAGCTATGATGCTTCCACCTATGGCGTACTATTAGGTGCAGATCAGCGGGTTAGTCACGATAAAATGCTGCTTGGTATTGCAACAGGGGTCACCAAAACCTCACTATCTGGTGATAACAGTCACGCAAATAGCGAAAATTACCACTTATCACTCTATGGTGGCTATGATTTTGACACAATCGTGTTACGTGCTGGTGCATCTAATACCTTTCATCGTATCCATACAACAAAATCGGTCAACTATGGTGTACAGTCAGATAAAAATAAGGCGAATTACAATGGGAACACTAGCCAAATCTTTATTGAAGCAGCTTATCCCATCACCCTCTCAGATACACAATTAGAGCCTTTTGTTAATCTTGAATATGCCAAAACGAAAAATGCTACCATTAACGAGCAAGGTGGACGAGCAGCCTTACAAGCCCATTCGCAAACTCTAGAGTCAACCACCTCCACTACAGGGCTACGTTTAAATAACCAATGGAAATTTAACAATAAATCAACGGTTTCTCTCTATGGTGAGCTAGGCTGGAGACACCAATATAACGATGTAGAACGAGGGATCCATTTACGCTTCACACAAACCCAGCCTACATTTATAGCGAATAGTGTTGATGCTGCTCGAGATGCACTGGTGGTAAAAGCTGGAACAACTATCCAAATCAATGAGACATCAAAAGTCTCAATTGGATACAGCGGACTAGCGGCAAGAAATCAGCACGATAATGGTATTGATATGAAACTCTCTATCGCGTTCTAACATAAACAAAAAATGGCCTCACTGATGAGGCCATTTTTAAACAATCAACACACTAAATACAATGTTATTTCTCTGGCATTTGAGGCATAGGTCGACGGAATCGACGAGTGATCCACACCATATAAAGTATACCAATTGCCCCCCAAATCAGTCCTAATTCCATAGAGCCTGGTTCAAGGTTTACCCACAGTACCCCCATTGTCGCGGCACCAATAATCGGTAATATAAGATAGTTAATATGATCCATTAACCCTTTATTACGACGCTCACGAATGTAGAACTGCGAAATAACAGATAAATTGACAAAGGTAAATGCCACTAACGCACCAAAGTTAATTAACGCTGTAGCAGTGACTAAATCAAAAAAGATCGCCCCTAGCGCTAAAAAGCCAACTAACAGTACGTTAAATGCCGGTGTACGCCATTTGGGATGAACATAACCAAACGCTTTTTCAGGGAATACACCATCACGTCCCATCACATACAGCAGACGCGCAACACCTGCGTGAGCCGCCATACCCGATGCTAATACCGTCACACAAGAAAACACTAAGATAATAGACTGGAACAAGGCTCCTGCTACATACAGCATAATCTCAGGTTGTGACTCTTCTGGATTTTTAAAACGTGAAATATCTGGGAAATATAATTGTAAAAAATAAGAAACAGCGATAAAAATTAAACCACCGATTAACGCAGTTAAGAAAATCGCTTTTGGTATCACATTACCGGCATTGGGTGTTTCTTCAGATAAGGTACTAATGCCATCAAACCCTAAGAACGAGAAGCACAAAATTGTCGCGCCGGTTATCATTGGGATTAATTCAGCATCTACTGACGCAAATGGGCGGAAAGTCCATAACTCCCCTGTACCTTCGCCGTTATATACGCCATGAATTAATAAACCAACAAATACCACCATTACAGCTACTTGAATAACAACAATAACGGTATTTAAGTTAGCCACAACGTTAATTCCGCGTAGATTAAAAAATGTCATTAACGCGACTAACGCAACAACAAAGATCCACGGATCAACGCCTGGGAATATGGCTTGTAAATAAATTTTAGCCAATAAGATATTTATCATTGGCATAAATAAGTAGTCTAATAATGAAGACCACCCAACCATAAAACCAACATGTGGACTCATGGATTTTTGTGCATAAGTATAAGCAGAGCCTGCTGAAGGGAAACGCTTGACTAATTTCCCATAGCTCACTGCGGTAAATAAAATAGCGGTTAACGCAATAGCATATGATGTTGCCACATGACCATTGGTTATGCCTGATACAATACCGAAAGTATCAAAAATCGTCATAGGTTGTAAAAATGCCAACCCCATCATGACGACTTGCATTAGCGTCAATGTTTTGCGTAATTGAACACGGTTATTAACACCAGTTTGATTGGTGCCGATAGAGGAGATGACATTATCTGACATGAGCGAACCCTCCCATAACTTCGAACTGAGTACTTGATAAACTCAACCGACAGTTACTGGGAAGACTTCGCATCTGTCTATAAACAGAATAGAAAGAAGTTTTTGAGGACAGGAGTGAGTTTAGGAGACGCCGTGCTCCGTAGTCATCATTACCGCAGGTGCCGTTAGGCCCGACTGCGAAAGAGAATAATTGTACCATATTAGCATTCCTCTATCACGACAACCCTTTCTCTAAGGGGCTGGCTGCTAATCAAATTATGTTATCTATTCAGACTAAAATAAGTCTGACCTCTTGGTGTAGTAATAAGTAAAAAGCAAAAAAAAACCGATGCAGTTAAAACGCATCAGTCATATTTTTAGTGGGCGCATTTTGCACGTCTCAGACTTAAATAGCAATAGATTTTCATCAAAAAACCACCTTTTTTTACGATCTTTTTAAATAGCAAACTAAGTTAGCCTTTACTGTCACATTTCATTGACAATATTTGCGTTTTTATCACAAAGCCTAACTTTGAGATATAGCCTATTGTCGTTTGGTATTAAACAACAAAAATCATTAATACATTAACAATCAAAAAGTTAATTAATTTTGCATGTTATATACAACAATACCAACCAAAATAAAGCATCAATGATACATAAACAAATCTAATGTAAATTAATTGCTTCTTTCACGCTATAAAGACTAAAAAAGATACAGATAACTGAAATACCATTATTTTTCAACAAGCCATATAGAGTAATCAAAAATGATTTTCAGTAATAAGAAAAAAAGATTAAGTATTCAGTAAAGATAGTCAGTGGTTAAAACAAATGAACCTTATTTTTAGGTGATTCATTAAACTAAATATAAATGCCTATTATGCATTTTGCCAGTATTGGCTTTAATTAAATAACAAAAAAAGCTCCACATAATGTGGAGCTTGATTGACACACACTGAGGGATAAAACTAGAAGTTGTAGTTTAATCCGATGTTATAACGACGGCCTTCTAAGGTTGAACCGTAATTATCTCTTTCGATGCGAC
Source organism: Proteus mirabilis ATCC 29906 (assembly GCF_000160755.1). GTDB lineage: Bacteria > Pseudomonadota > Gammaproteobacteria > Enterobacterales > Enterobacteriaceae > Proteus > Proteus mirabilis. The sequence goes on along the minus strand of NZ_GG668593.1, from coordinate 44,741 downwards.
GATCAAAAACATTATAGACGCCACCGATCAGATTTAGTTGCTTCGTTAGACTATAGCTAGTACCTACATCAACAAAGGCGTATGAAGGTGTGCTCTTAGCCATTGAAGTACGTGATAAATAGTCTGATGTCTTACCACGGAAATTAATGCGTGCCCAAGTTTCCATTTCAGGTGTGGTTTCCCAATTTAAGGTCGCGTTTGCCATATGGCGCGGTTGCTTATTCAGAGGCTTACCTTTGAAATCGCCACTCTTTTGTTCCGTATCTGTGAACGTGTAGTTTGCTGCTAAATTCCATTCTGGGGAAATAATCCAGTTAGCAGTAACTTCAACACCGCGCATATTGGCTTTATCAACATTTTCACGAGTACTCACAAAATCATAAACATGTCCAAATCCATCACTCGCTTTACATGGTTTAGATGAGTCTTTGTCACAAACGCGCCTTTCCATTATTTTATCTTTAAAATCAGTATTATAAATCGTAATACTTGCATTTAAATTATCTCGATTATCCCAAATAATACCAATTTCTTCTGTCACCGATTTTTCTGGTTTTAAATCAGGATTACCGTAAATAACCGCATCATAACGACCACCGCCTGTAGCTTGTCCCCAAGTGGCTGTCGCTTGACGTAAATCCGGTGAACGATATCCAGTAGATACCCCACCTTTTAATGTCCATTCATCAGCTAAATGCCAAACACCATAAACTCGCGGTGTCCAGTGAGTACCAAAGTTTTCATCTTTATCCATCCGTAAACCGGCGGTTAAAGCGAAGTCGTTTGTCAATGTCCACTCATCTTCAGCAAACAGCGCCCAACTATAGCGATCTAGCTTATTATTACCTTTAAGCTTATTGCCTTCATCTTTCAGCTCTTCATAGCGATATTGACCGCCGACACTTAACATATGATCACCAAACATAAAGACGGTTTGGTTACGAACAGTTGTATCATCATAATCCATTTTACGTGATGGATTGCGGCTTTCATCGCGCTGAACATAGGTATTCATAGTACCAAAATCATAAATACCATCATGGGTTAAGGCATAATGCGTTAACTCATAATCAGTAAAGCTACTTTGTGGTTTTTTCCCTTTAACAAGTTCAGCTGATTTTGAATAGCCAACACGTGAATCACGATGTTGATTATCTTTTTTAAATTCAAATTCAACGGTATTTTTCTCATCTGGTGTCCAGCTTAATGTACCGCCACCACTTGCCGTGATCTGACGGTTATAGCCATCAACACGTCTATCTTCACCACGGTGAGAATATTGCCCTTGCAGCTTTAGACCTAACACATTATCAATCAATGGACCTGCAGCATAGAAACTACCTTGTCCTGTATTTCCTTCATTTTTACGCTCAGTCAACGTTGTGTCACCACGTAAACTAAAGTTCCATTCTTTTTGCGCTTTACGCGTAATAATATTGATAACGCCTCCCATGGCATCAGAGCCATATAAAGAAGACATTGGGCCTCTTACTACCTCAATACGCTCAATCGCGGGTAAAGGAGGTAACCAACCTTGTTCAATACCTGAGTTATCACTATTAGGACGCGTTTCACGAGATGCAACACGCTTACCATCGACTAAGATCATGGTATACTTAGGATCCATACCACGAATACTAATATCAGAGCTGCTACCGCCCCCCGTCACTAGCACCCCCGGAACATCTTTTAGCGCATCAGTCACATCACGATATGATTTTGTTTCTAATTGTTCACGAGTTACAACTGAAACAGAAGCTGGAGCATCTTCAACAGTCTGTTTAAATCCCGAAGCGGTTGTCACCAGTAACCTTTCAGGATCTTCTGCGGAAGCTGTCATCACAAAACTTGATGCAAGAGCAGCAACAACGCCAAGCGCAATTTTATTTTTCTTTAACACTACCATTCCCGATTCTCCAAGAATATATATTCTTTAAGTTTTATATAGATGGACAGATCGACAGTTGCTCAACAATGAAGGTAATTAATTTAATTACCCTTAGTTATTTTGATATTATTTTTATATCCCTATTGACTAAATTCCTATACTTCTGCTGTTATTGTTTTATGCTTCTATAAGATTTTTATCATTCAAGTAATTTGACATATAAATTTTCTTTTAAAACAATGTGTTAATAAAATCCTATTAATAGAGACAATATATTTATCAGGCTTGTCTGTAGATTAATCAAACAAATATATACCTACATCTATTTGCATATTGCTATTGATTTTCTATCCAGCTGTTTCATTAACAGATAAATATGCCAAAGTTTAACCTGATAATTTATTCATCACTTTTTTGCATTAAAATTGATTAATTGAGAATAATGTGACAAATAAGAAGAAAATTCGCTTAATTGATATAATACGCGATATTCAATATATGACTTCTTATACAACGATGCGTTATTAGATGAGCTAAAAATCGCTCTAGAGAGTGGATGATGACGCTTTACATACATCAGATCTATTTTCTATAACCAATAACACTGTCGTCACATTATTATGCAATAAACTGTTTGCTAACAATAAAGCAAATAAGAATACTTATCAATGCGATTGCGAATATAAATTAGAATTTTCTCTTATTTGTGTAATTATTAGTCATAGAATAGAAAAAGAGCCGGCTAAATTGTGATAAAGTTCACAAATTAGCCGGCTCTCTATTTAGTGATAAAACTAACTATTTTTTGTTTTCAATATGCTCAGGAAACTGCATTTCACTGTAGCGAATAAAACGTGTTTTCTTCACTATTTTATAGGTAAACCAAATCAGCAGGAATAATGGGATCCCAATATAGGTTGCCACAACACCATACCAGTCAATAGTATCTTCTAAAAATGCCTGATAGTTTTGACCTAATGTAATAATTAAACAGAGAATAAAGGCAAAAATAGGTCCTACAGGGAAGAAGCCTGAACGATATGGCAATTCATTCAGATCTCGACCTTGTGCTACATAACCCCGACGAAAACGGTAATGACTGATTGCAATACCTAACCAAGCAATAAATCCTGTCATACCTGATGTATTTAATAACCATAAATAAACCGTTTGGTTACCATACATTGAGCTTAAAAAGCATAAACCCGCAACCACTGTTGTTGCATAAAGTGCATTACGTGGAACACCGTTTTTGGATAATTTACCAAAAAATTTCGGCGCTTTACCTTCTCTTGCTAAGGTAAATAACATACGCGTAGATGCATACATACCGGAGTTCCCTGCCGAAAGCACCGCCGTTAAAATAACTGCGTTCATGATAGCGGCAGCTGAAAGTAACCCTGCATTTTTAAATACCAGTGTAAACGGACTCACACTGATGTCACCCACATCATTACGTAGCAAGTTAGGATCGGTATAAGGAATGATTAAACTGATAATTAAGATAGCTAGGATATAAAACAGTAAAATACGCCAAAAAACTTTACGTACTGCTTTAGGAATATTTTTCGCAGGATCTTTCGACTCCCCCGCTGCGATACCGATAAGTTCAGTTCCTTGGAAAGAGAACCCAACAATCATCGCTACCCCTATCATGGCGGCAAAACCACCAGCAAAAGGCGCATCGCCGATTTCCCAGTTGTGCCAACCTGCATTTTCAGCGCCTTTCATAATACCGGTGATCATCGCAATACCCACCGTAATAAAAATAATCACGGTCGATACTTTAATTAATGAAAACCAATATTCAGCTTCACCAAATCCCTTTACAGAAATATAGTTAAGCAAGAAAATAACGGCTAAAAATAACGCACTCCAAATCCAACCATCCACATCAGGGAACCAATACAGCATCACGAGCTGCGCGGCGACTAAGTCAACTGCAATCGTCACAGCCCAGTTGTACCAGTAGTTCCAGCCTAGTGCGAAACCAAATCCTTCATCAACATATTTAGAGCCATAGGTTGAAAAAGATCCGGAAACAGGCATAAATGCCGCTAACTCTCCAAGGCTGGTCATAAGGAAATAGACCATAAGTCCTATTAATGCGTAAGAGAGTAATGCGCCCCCTGGCCCTGCTTGAGCAACAGTTGCACCTGATGCGACAAAAAGCCCTGTACCAATTGAACCACCAATAGCGATCATCGCTAAATGTCGCGCCTTTAATTCTCGACGCAAAGTGCGTACCGCACCCGATTTTGCGGTATCTGTTTGTTGTTCTGACATTATCATTCCACGGTTATATTCATATTCCTAGCATCAATTGTAACAAATCTGGCTGTGGTGAATAGCAAGGATCTAGGATTATAAGATACCTTCATAATCGGGCTTCAATTATTAGTAACTTATCAAGCGTTGTCGATTAAATGTTCAGCATTACAATATGAAAGTAATTTTTTGAGGGCATCAGAGACATGTTTTTGGCGATGATAGACCAAATATAAAGTACGTTGTAATTTTAGACCTTCGACCTTTATCTCTTTTAAAGAGCCACTCTCTATTTGATCTTGGATCACTCGGCGAGATAAACAACTAATCCCCATTTCATACATTACAGCATGTTTTATCGCTTCTGAATTACCTAATTCCATTTCGATTCGATATCCGGGTAATGAAGCAAACAGCAGATGATTGAGTACATCTCGCGTCCCAGAACCGTTTTCACGTAGGATCCACGGCGCGGATTGAAGATCGGCTAATGTCACTGTTTTCGCCTTAGCTAAAGGATGTTCAGGGGAACAAAATATGACCATTTCATCCAGTAGCCATTTTTGGCTGATCAATTCAGAGCTTTGGCAAGCCCCTTCAATAAGGCCTAAATCAACACGGAACTCACTGACTGATTTGACGACTTCTTCCGTATTGCCAATACTCATTTCAAGTGGAATATCGGGGTAGTTACGATGAAAATTACCCAACATTTGTGGCAAAATATAATTACCAATAGTGGTACTTGCAGCAATACGTAAAGCACCATTTCCGGCTTGAAATAACTGCTCTACTTCAGTAGCACGCTCAAGTAAAGAGAGTGCCCTTGGATATAATAATCGCCCATGTTCATTAGTCACTAAGCGCTTCCCCACTCTATCGAAAAGTTGTACTCCTAACTGATTTTCTAGATCAGTTAAAGAAGCACTCACAGCGGATTGAGATAATGCCAACTGTTGTGAAGCCTGTGTTGTAGAACCACTTTTAAGTACTTCAGTAAATACTTCCAGTTGTCGCAATGTAATACGCATGTCCATCCCACCTTTTAGCTGTCATAGTAATAACATACTATCCACAAACCAATAACATACCAAGAACAATTGTGAAAATATATCCATATTAGTTTTAGTGGTTATTATTATAAAAATAATGAATTTAATAAATAATAGTATCTGTTATATGCTTATGCAAAATTTACATAAGCAAGGTTTTTCTATGTCAGAGCAAAGTCAAACAACCACATTGGCTAAAAAATGTTTTATTCCTGTTTATCGCTGGCTCCCCGGCTTGCTGCTAACAGGTATATTAACCGCCCTCGCTATTTACGTAGGTGATATTCCATGGTTTTCCAGTATGGGGTTAGGTGCTCTTACACTGGCTATCTTATTTGGCATTATTGCGGGTAATACGGTTTATCCCATCGCTAAACCTTATAGTGATGAAGGCGTTAAGTTTGCCAAACACTATTTACTACGTGCGGGGATCATCCTATACGGTTTTAGACTCACTTTTCAGCAAATTGCAGATGTAGGTGCAACAGGATTAATTATTGACGCTATTATGTTGACCTCAACGTTTCTCATTGCAATGTGGGTGGGGAAAAAATATTTTGGTCTTGATGATCAAACCGTCATGTTAATTGGTGCGGGTAGTAGTATTTGTGGTGCGGCTGCGGTCATGGCAACAGAGCCTGTTGTCAAAGCTCAGGCGAGCCAAGTTGCGGTGGCTGTATCCACTGTCGTAATTTTTGGAACTATCGGTATTTTCCTCTACCCATGGTTTTTCCATCTTAACGCTTTTGCGGGTTGGTTACCTTTTAGTGAAGAAACTTTTGGTATCTTCGCTGGTTCAACCATACATGAAGTCGCTCAAGTTGTTGCGGTGGGTCATTCAATTAGTCCAGATGCAGAAAATGCAGCCGTAATTAGTAAAATGATCCGCGTGATGATGCTGGCACCTTTCTTAATTATCCTTTCTACTTATATTAGTAAAAAGGGCCGTAAAACAGTAGGTGCGACAACAGAAAAAAGTCCGATAACTATTCCTTGGTTTGCTGTGTTCTTTATCTTAATGGCTGGTTTTAATTCATTTAATTTAATTCCTGCCGCTATTGTGAGCTATATCGTTACTATTGATACTATTTTATTGGCAATGGCGATGGTAGCACTAGGTTTAACAACGCATATTAGTGCGATACGTCAAGCGGGTGTAAAACCACTACTGCTAGCTTTATTTCTCTTTTTCTGGCTAACGTTAGGTGGTGCTGCTATTAATATCTTTATCCAATCTGTGTTGATGTGATTGTTTAATCTATCCTTGAGTATGTACCTCCGTATTGCGCAACTTATTCTAGTTTAAGTTGCGCTTTTTTATATTTCCTCATATTCGGATGTCAATAAGCCCACGATTTGTTATCGTAGTGTGAAATAAGATTAGAGGAGAACTATGATGAAATTTGTTGGCGCACATGTCAGTGCTGCAGGTGGTGTTGATCAGGCTGTATTACGAGCTCATGAGATCAAAGCAACGGCATTTGCTCTTTTTACTAAAAATCAGCGCCAATGGAAAGCAGCCCCGTTATCAACTGAATCGATTGATAAATTTAAAAAAAATTGTGAAATCTATGGCTATGGTCCAGCACAAATTTTACCACACGACAGCTATCTGATTAATTTAGGGCATCCAGAAGAAGAAGCCCTTGAAAAATCAAGAGCCGCTTTTCTCGATGAGATGCAACGCTGTGAGCAATTAGGCATTGAATTACTTAATTTTCACCCAGGTAGCCATTTAAAAAAAATCGATGTTGATAAATGTCTGCAACGCATCGCTGAATCAATTAATATCACCTTAGATAAAACCCAAAATGTGACCGCAGTGATTGAAAATACCGCTGGACAAGGCACTAACTTAGGCTATCGTTTTGAACATCTCGCCGCCATTATCGATGGTGTAGAAGATAAATCTCGAGTGGGCGTTTGTATTGATACTTGTCACACTTTTGCTGCAGGTTATGATCTACGTACTGTTGAAGACTGCGAAAAGACCTTTGCTGAATTTGATAATATTGTCGGCTTTCAATATTTAAAAGCCATGCACTTAAATGATGCTAAAAGCGAATTGGCTAGTCGTGTCGATCGCCATCATAGTTTAGGGCAAGGCAATATTGGCAAAGTACCCTTTACTTATATTATGCAAGATATCCGTTTTGATGGGATCCCACTTATCTTAGAAACAATTAATCCTGATATTTGGCCAGAAGAAATAGCTTGGTTAAAATCACAACAAACTCAATAACCTTATTTCTTTTTTACTTGCGATTTGATGTACTAAAATCGCAAGCCTCTATTTTTTTATCCGTATGCTATTTTGGAGTCTCTCATGTCTGTAGTCGTTGGTGTTGGAGTGATCATCGTCAATGAAAAAGGTGAAGTATTATTAGGTAAACGCTGTGGTAAACACGCTCCTTATTGGTCAATTTTTGGTGGCCATGTTGATCCGGGGGAAACCTTTGAGCAATGTGCTATTCGTGAAATTGAAGAAGAGATTGGCATTACCATCCCTACTCCTGAAGTGATTGGGATCAGCAACAATCTACAAACTTATCAATTAGAAGGTAAACATACCGTATCTATCTGTATGATAGCGCAATATCAAGGTGGCGAGCCTAAGTTAATGGAGCCAGATAAATGTTCTGAACTACGCTGGTGCTCACCTGATGATTTACCTGAACCCCATTTTGAAGCGAGCCGTAATTCTATTGCTTTATGGAAAAGTAAACGTTTCTATCAACCTTAATTAACACTCTTCATCATTATTCTGAATATTCTTTATTCAGAATAATGTTTTTCCCCTACTTAGTTATTATTCAACGTGATCTTTTTTCTGTTTAATGTCCTTTATTATATTTGGCTTATTTTTGAGCACAAATGATTTAACCCATTGATTTATATAAAGATAAAAACTTATTGTACTATTTTTATTCATTTTTTATTTAATAAACAAGGAAGTGCTCTATTTACACCCTCAGATCAAGCGTGTATTCTCTACACTATCAAGCTAGTACATTGAGTCATTTTTTATAAGGACATGTTATGTCAGAAGTCACATCCATTGCTAAACGCCCATCTATACTCGGTGGTGCGATGATTATTGCCGGTACGGCGGTAGGCGCCGGTATGTTCTCCATCCCTATTGTGACTTCCGGTGTGTGGTTTACCGGCTCTATCTTTTTACTCATTTATACTTGGTTTTGCCTATTTATGTCTGGCTTAATGATCTTAGAAGTTAATCTTCACTACCCCCTAGGATCAAGCTTTCATACTATTACCAAAGATTTATTAGGTAAGGGATGGAGTACCATTAATGGTCTTTCTATTGCTTTTGTTCTCTATATTTTAACTTATGCCTATATTTCTGCAGGTAGCTCCATCATTGTGCAAAATTTTGCTAATGTGGTTAGCTTGCCACAAGCCGTTGCAGGCTTAGTATTTGCCCTTGTTGTTGCTTTCTTCGTTTGGTTATCAACCCGAGCCGTTGATCGCTTAAGTACCATATTAATTGGCGGTATGATTGTGGCTTTTGTATTTGCTATCGGTGGATTATTTACCGAAGTGAAAATGCCAGTATTATTTAATACAACAGAAAGCCATGCCAGTTATTTACCTTATGCACTAGCCGCATTACCTTATTTATTAACCTCCTTTGGTTATCACGGCAATATTCCTGGATTAGTCACCTACTACCGTAAAGACGGTAAAGCCGTGATGAAAAGTCTATTAATTGGTACCTTGATTTCGCTGGCTATCTACATTTTATGGCAGTTTGTTGTACAAGGTAATATTCCTCGTGAAGGCTTTAAACAAGTCATTGCTGAAGGCGGAAATATTGGTAACTTACTGGCACAAATGCGTATCAATACAGCAAATACTTCCGTTTCATTCTTATTAGACTTGTTCTCATATATGGCATTAGCGAGTTCATTTTTAGGCGTGTCTTTAGGGTTATTTGATTATTTAGCTGATTTCTTTAAATTCTCAAATACTGGGACAGGACGTTTAAAATCGGCCATCGTAACTTTTGTACCACCCACCATTTTAGCGATTATTTTTCCTGATGGCTTCTTGTATGCTATTGGCTTTGCAGGACTTGCAGCCACAATTTGGGCGGCGATAATTCCAGCATTAATGGCAAAAGCCAGTCGTCAACGTCATCAGCAACAAAGCTTTAAAGCACCTGGTGGCACCTTTATGATTATCTTTGTGATCTTATTTGGTGCAATTAATGCGATTGCACACATATTAGCAAACTTTAATCTCCTACCTATTTACCGCTGATCTTCCGTCAAGCCAGCAATATGCTGGCTTGAACCTTCTTCTGCCAAAAAAATATTGCGAAATACTTGCCAAGTTTCAGTACTACGAGTAATTTTGTCGCCATTATCGTCAATGCTATTTATAGAAGGTTACCTATGGCAAAAGCTAATGAAATTAAGCGCGGTATGGCTATCAGTTATAACAATAAATTATTATTGGTAAAAGATATCGACATCCAAGCGCCAAGTGCTCGCGGTGCAAGTACTTTGTATAAAATGCGCTTTACTGATATTCGTACAGGCCAAAAAGTAGAAGAACGTTTTAAAGGGGATGATATCCTCGATACTATCAACTTAACACGCCGTGCAGTCAGTTTCTCGTATATCGATGGTGATGAATATGTCTTTATGGACAATGAAGATTATACACCTTACACCTTCAAAAAAGATCAGATTGAAGAAGAGCTGCTGTTTATTCCAGAAGAAGGCTTAGCTGGAATGCAGGTCTTAACTATGGATGGACAAGTTTTAGCTTTAGAGTTACCGCAAACTGTTGATATGAAAATTATCGAAACAGTACCGGGCATTAAAGGCGCGTCAGCGAGCGCTCGTACTAAGCCTGCGACTCTACCTACTGGATTAGTCATTCAAGTCCCTGAATATCTTTCTACAGGGGATAAAATCCGTATTCATATTGCTGAACGTCGCTATATGGGGCGTGCTGATTAATTAACCGCCAAAAACCTCCCTCACAAAGTAATATTTTACTGATGTGATGCTAAATAGGTCAGATAATCGTAAGAAACCCACTGTGACAACGATTATTTGACTTGTTTACCTAATCATTCCCTGTCAATACACAATTAAAAATATTGCACATTAATCAATCCATTTTTTTCAGCGCCATCCATCCAACGGATTTCAGCTTTCCCCATATTTTGAGGCAGTATAATTGATGATGATTGTTCAAAAGAGGTAGGGAAAATAGACTGGGTTGATGTAAAGACTTTGTTATTTTTGTAACATTGGTACTCAGCTTGATCGAGTGTGAAATTAATTTCACAAGCTGGATCAACAATTGCTCCTCGTACATAAATCTGTCCTGTGGTTTGCTGTGCTGTTGACGCCCAAGCAAATGATATCGAACTGGAAACGAGAAGACTGCATAAAATGGTCAGATATTTTTTCATAACGACCTCACTTCTTGTTTGCGCAGTAGGTATGAGGATCACGCCTACTCGACATACTTTTATCATAGCAATAAAATATGACATTCATATAGACACAATAAGAATGTTTGATGTCTATCAAATATGAGTGGTTTTTATTTATAAATAAAAAATCAACGTTGATTTAAGCTTAAGTCAAATATTCATAACTTTAATAACCTAATTATTTAAACATCAACTTTCTATTTAATTAACACAATTTATTTTATTATTAGTATTAATTAACTAATTATAAACAATATTCATTACTGCTAGATGATCGTTAATCCATTCGATATCCATAAAACCTTTATTATTAATTAATTGCGAGTTAAACTGCTGATTAGCATCTAGTTTATATTGGAAGTCTTTCATCTCCTTACCATTCCAACAACTTGTTTTAACAGTATTTTCTTCTGATGATGCAAAACATCCGCCTTCGACAATAGCACCAACAAAAGTAATTGTTGTTGAACCTAACACTTTACTTTCACGTGCTAAACTAGGTGCCGTTAATAATAGACCTAGACATGCTAAAACTATCGGTATCTTTTTCAAAATAAACCTCCTCTCATTTATTTAAGTACAGAATGTCCACGAGCCAATATGCTATTAAACTAATAACTAATATCGGCTAGTAACTTTATTTATTTAACTTTTATCTTTGATTAAAGTTTAGAAAGAAATTATAAAATACTCAAATTAAGACTATCAATAAAAAATATTCTATATTTGACTTATATCAAGATAAGAGAAGCTAACAAGCCTGAAACAAAAAGATAACATTTGCCTTAGCAATTAATTGCAAAGATATTTTTTTTTATTTTGGCTATAGTCCCTGCCATAAACTTGGAATATTTGTGATTTAGATCACAATTAATCAACGAATTTTTTAATTATCCTTATGAAACTTTCTACTGCTAAACAAAAATTGTCTCTTATCTTGCTGTTAAATTTGGTTGGATTGACTCTTTTTTTATCTTGGTATCTTCCCGCACAACATGGCTTTTGGCTTTCAATAGATACACATATCTTTTATTTTTTTAATCGGCAACTATTGCCAGACTCTTCTTTTGCTATGTTTGTGGCTTATGTCAATAATCGAGCATTCGATGTGATTATTCTGCTGGCGATGGGAGGGTTGTATTACCATACCTTTCGTCAGAAAGATTATCAGGGCAAACGCCATCTCATTATTGTGGGAATAGTCATGGTGCTAAGTGCAATCGTAATTAATCAGATTGGACAAAATATTCCTATCGAAAGACCTAGCCCAACACTTCATTTTCACGATGTGCACCGCGTAGGTGTAGTGACAGGAATACCGACTAAAGATGCATCAGGTGATAGCTTTCCTGGCGATCATGGTTTGATGCTACTGATCTTTTGTAGCTTTATATTACGTTATCTTTCATTTCGCTCTTTTTTATGTGCCCTTTTGATTACGGTAATTTTTTCATTACCTCGTGTTATGGCTGGCGCACATTGGGCTTCTGATATCTTAGTTGGCTCTATCTCGCTCACTTTAGTCACAACAAGCTGGTTATTAATAACCCCTGCATCCGATATCATCATTCATTGGCTAGATGAACATCTCCCTTTTAAAGGCAAAAAAGCATTTAGCTAATTAAGTATAAAAAATAAGTAAAAGTAAAAATAAGCGCCCTACTGAGCGCTTATTTTTTATCTGTAAAAGGATAGTTTTATAACAAAAAGATAATCATTTTTAGTATGTGTTCTTTATTATCTAATGTTTTGTAAATTAAGCCTCTTTCCTCTCGCCATTTGACTTTTCTTTATGTAAACTTTTTACGTTTCCACATTATTTATTGTTTAATGTGGATATTTACGTGCTTTAGAGCACGTTTTTCGCGAAATAGGGTTGCCAGAGTTAAATTACACTATATTCTCTGGTTATTTGGTGAATATTCATGTGCTCATCTGGCACATAAGGATGTAAGGGAAATCTGTCACAATGAGAAATAAACCGTTTATGAGAATGCTTAAGCTCATACCGGCGTTTATTGTCGTAGCTACGTTATCAGCCTGTAGTTCACAAAACGCGTCTTCACGCTTAGCTAATTCAACAACTGCCCCACTTAATAAATCTTCAAGCACATCTATTTCCCAAGCATCTCAAGATGAATTTGAATCATTGGTGAAGAATCTCGATATAAAATCTAAGATACTTGACCAATATGCAGACTGGAAAGGTGTTGCATACCGCTTAGGTGGCAATACAAAAAGTGGTATTGATTGTTCCGCTTTTGTCCAAAGAACTTTTCGTGATCAATTTGGTGTCGAATTACCTCGTTCAACCTCCGATCAGCAATTTGCTGGTACCAAAGTTAATCGTTCAACCTTAAAAGCGGGTGACTTAGTACTGTTTAAGACTGGTCGCACTATGCGCCATATTGGTATTTATATCGGTAATGATAAGTTTGTTCACGCGTCAACCAGTAGTGGTGTTATCGTTTCTGAAATGTCCAATGTCTATTGGAAAAACCGTTTCTATACAGCGCGTCGGATCATTGATAATAATACAACAACAAGTCTTGCTGATAACTATTCTCAAGCGTCATTAAGATAAAATTTTCCCTTATATCTTATCGCAATAAAAAAGCCCCAATACTTATTGAGTATGGGGCTTTTTTATGTTGTTTTTTCTTGCATAACAGAGCCATATAGCCATCGTTAGTGAGTATTTTTATCTAAGTACATAGCAATAGATTGTGCATATGTCGTAGAGAAATACCCATTAAGAACAAAAAAGAACTACAGATAAGAGTAGTCTGTTGGAAATGGCTCAGCAATTGCAACCCCAGCATTTTTTAAGCAACAAAGTGCTGCGCACTCATCATCACTATGTAAAAATAAACAAGGTACGCCATCCCACTCAATAATCACATTTTCAATATTGAGATTATTCAGATACTTTTGTAAGTTCTGTATTGCCTCATCTAAAGTCATACCATCATGACTTAGCAGTTTTAAGCCAATCAAGGTATTTTGTCTACTAGCATCATTCTCAGGTAGAATTTCTACCCTTGTTCCTGTAAAGCCTGCTAGCCACCGATAACTCAGCGGCAGCTTATGAACCACCGAAAGTTGAACATTTTCCACAAATCAATCCTGTTTCATCAACACGTTAATTTAATACATCATCAATACGAGTTTGAACTGACTTGCTCACACACATATTAAAATATTGTTAAAAATAAAGCATGAACGTTACAATAATCTTACAAAAAGAGAGGTATTTTAAGCTATTTATTTCGCTTAACCTTTATCAACCTTCCTATCAGCCCTGATTACTCTTTTCAATTATTCTTTCATTTATTTAACATTTTATCAACTATATAAAATAATTGCATAAAATTTTACGCATTTAAGTAAAACAATCTATCAATTTTTATCATGATATTTCATATTACTAAAACAATAGTAGATGATTATTAAAATAAACCCTAGTTAATTTAACAAAAACACAACATTAAGTGTTGATACAAATCAAATAAGTTACATTGAAGGGAAAGAATTTAGAGAAAAATTTAGTGAAAAACGTGGCGATAATGACATTTTAAAGATAAATAGAAAGGAAAACGCTATAAACACAGTGTATTTATAGCGTGATATTCTTATTTATAACGACGAGCAAGTAACAAGAAACTCATGGCACAGATAACACAAAATGCCATCGAACTCACCATCGGCCACTCAGTTTTAGCGGGTAACATTGCAATAGCGGTTCCAACTAAAGCCCCCACACCAAAACGGATAGTACCGGCTAAAGAAGATACCGTACCCGCCATATGTGGATAGTCTTCAAGAATAACGGCCATCGCATTTGAGGTTATCATGGCTATCCCACCAACATACATAGCCACTCCCACAACAAGGAAGTAAAAATGTAAATTAAGGGCGACCACCAATATTAAGAATATGCCCATTAAAAACTGCACAGTTAACCCAAAACGTAACATATTCAGTGCACCAAATCGGCGCACATAGCGCCCATTGATACTGGTCATGACAATCAAGAAAATAATATTAAAACCAAAGTACAAGCCAAATTGGTCGAATGGAATACCATGTAGTTCGATATAAACAAAAGGCCCTGCACTTAAAAATGAAAACATCCCTGCAAAAGAAAATCCCGATGCCAGAATATAGCAAAGTACTCGACGTGCTCTAAATAAGCTAATAAATTGACTAAATGTCACTCGTAGGCTAAAGCGTTGGCGGTGCTGTTTGGGCAAAGTTTCCGGTATATAGAGCGCAATTAATGCAGCAGCAATGATCGCCGCAATAGCAATACTCCAAAAAATAGCATGCCATGAGAACCAGTTCATCACCCAAGCACCAAGTAATGGCGCTAATAATGGAGCAATCGTCATGACTAATGCAACAAATGACATGCTTCTTGAGAACTCATCTCTTGAAAACATATCCCGCATTAAAGCATTAATGACAACACTTGCAGCGGCGGCAGCAAATCCATGTAGAAAACGCATACCAATTAGCATATCGATCGAGTCAGATAATGCACAAGCGCTCGATGCTAATGCAAAAACAATCACACCACCTAGAATAACCGGTTTACGCCCTAGACTATCTGCCATCGGCCCATAGACCATTTGTCCAATAGCAAAACCAAAGATATAGCTACTTAATGTCATCTGAACTTGGCCACCAGGCACGCCAAAATCCCGTGCTATAGTAGGTAAACTTGGCAGATACATATCGATAGCCAGTGGCATAAGCATGGAAATAAGTCCCAATATTAAAATGAGGCTAAAGTACGACGGACGTTGCTCTTGCACGCAGTTAAACTCCAAAAAACGACAAAATATAATTATTATTTAGGTAGATGAATGCTATTGATTTCTTCTTCTGTTAGCGGTCGGTATTCTCCTGGCGCTAAAGCATCATCTAATGTGATATCACCGATACGCTCTCGATGTAACGCGACAACATGATTACCCACCGCAGCAAACATACGTTTAACTTGATGGTACTTCCCTTCACTGATGGTCAGTTTTACCTCAGTCGGTGTTATTACTTCCAATGTAGCAGGCTTAGTCAATTCTTTTTCGCCATTTAACTGGACACCTGTTTTAAATTTCTCAGCAACATCCGTAGCAATAGGCTGTTCCAACGTTACGACATACGTTTTTTCACAGTGATGTTTAGGTGCCGTTATACGATGAGACCATTGACCATTATCGGTTAATAGCACTAACCCTGTAGTATCAATATCTAAACGCCCCGCAGCATGTAATTTATGTGCTAGTGGCTCATCAATAAAATAAAGAATGGTGGGGTTAACAGGATCATCCGTTGAACACACATAACCAATAGGTTTGTTCAACATAAAATAACGCGGGCCTAAAATTTGTGTCAACACATTGCCATCATAAGCAACTTCTTGTTCAGGTGTGATTTTAGTCGCACCTGTTTTTACCATTTCACCATCTATAGTCACAAGCCCCGCTCTAAGTTCACGAGCTACTAAATTACGGCTAATCCCCAATTGCTGGGATAAAAATTTATCTAATCGCATGAATTTCTCTGAAAAATGGAAGAGTACCATCTGATATGAGGCATCTATTAAAAATGAATATTAACAATAAAACAACTAATTAATTTACCCTTAAATCATTTAGCCTTTCACTGTATTTAATTACAGTCTTTCTGTTCGCACTCATCGCTAAAAAGTGCTACGCTGGTGCTCTGTTTTGCTTTTGATGTATGGTTATGGCTTTTACACTTAGACCTTATCAGCTTGACGCGGTTAACGCGACAATCACTTATTTTCGCCAACATAAAACACCAGCACTTATTGTATTACCTACCGGTGCTGGAAAAAGCTTAGTCATTGCCGAACTTGCTAAAAGAGCACGTGGGCGGGTATTGGTTCTAGCACATGTAAAGGAATTAGTAGAGCAGAACCATAGCAAATATGAAGCCTATGGTCTATCTGCGGATATTTATGCCGCCGGATTACAGCAAAAAGAGAGTCGAGGCAAGGTTGTTTTCGGCAGTGTGCAATCGGTAGCACGCAACTTATCACAGTTTGAGCATGCTTTTTCTCTATTAATTATTGATGAATGTCACCGTATTAGTCTGTCTGAAGATAGCCAATACCAACAAGTGATCAAACAACTTCAAACCATTAACCCCCAACTACGCATCTTAGGATTAACGGCTACTCCTTATCGTTTACCGACTGGTTGGATTTACCAATATCACTATCACGGTATGGTAAAAGGAGATGACAATTGTTTTTTTCGTGACTGTATTTATGAATTACCTTTACGCTACATGATAAGTCACCATTTCTTAGTCCCACCAACACGTTTAGATATGCCTATTTTGCAATATGACTTTAGCCAAGTTAGAACTAGCCAAAATGGTATTTTTAATCAAGAAGATCTCAATCGCGAAGTAAAAAAACAACAGCGTATTACACCCCATATTGTGTCACAGATAATTGAATACGGTGAACAACGCCGTGGTGTGATGATATTTGCGGCAACAGTCGAACATGCGACAGAAATCTTCACATTATTACCCCAAGGACAAGCCGCGTTAGTCAGTGCTGAGACCCCCTCTTCTGAGCGTGACGCATTAATTTCACAGTTTAAACAGCAACAGCTACGTTATATGGTTAATGTTGCTGTATTAACCACAGGCTTTGATGCGCCCCATGTTGATTTAATTGCTATTTTACGCCCAACGGAGTCCGTCAGTTTATATCAACAAATAGTAGGACGAGGATTAAGGTTATTTGCAGGAAAAACAGAATGTTTAATCTTAGATTATGCAGGTAACCCTCACGACCTTTATCTTCCTGAAGTGGGTAGTAAAAAACCCAATCCAAATAGCAAACCGGTACAAGTGTTTTGTCCTCTCTGTCAATTCGCTAACACTTTCTGGGGCATAGTTGATGCAGATGGCGATATTATTGAGCACTATGGGCGACGTTGCCAAGGTTGGGAGCTTGATGAGCAAGGACAAAAAAAACAGTGTGATTATCGCTTTCGTTTTAAATTATGCCCACACTGTAATGAAGAAAATGATATCGCCGCACGGCGTTGTGTGCACTGTAATGAAATCCTAGTTGATCCTGATGATATGCTCAAAGCTGCTTTAAAGCTAAAAGGCGCCCTTATCCTTCGCTGTGGAGGAATGCAATTACTCAGTGGTCAAGATGAAAAAGGTGAGTGGCTTAAAATCAACTATTATGATGAAGAAGGTACTTCTGTTTCAGAACGATTTCGTTTAAAAACGCCTGCCCAACGTAAAGTATTTGAACTCAAGTTTTTACGCGAACACCAGCGCGCCCCTGGCGTTCCTTTTGTATGGCATAACGCTCAAGATATTATTAATCAGTTTGATTTATTACGTTATCCTGATTTTATTGTGGCACAAAAAAATAAAAAAGATGGCTTTTGGCAAATTCGTAATAAGTTATTTGACTATCATGGACGCTTTCGTAAAGCAGATACCTTATATTAAAGTCGATTTATATTTGCTGTTAGAGTGCTTTTTCGTTAAAATGCGCCCCGCTTTATCTGTTTTTAGATAAACCAAATCTCGAGCTTGTTGCTGGGTCGCCTGTAACAAGTATGTATTTTCTTTTTCATAAGAGAAAAAAGATGTTAACTATTAATGCAACAGTACGTAAAGAGCAGGGTAAGGGTGCGAGCCGCCGCCTGCGTGTGGCTAACCGTTTTCCAGCTATCGTTTATGGCGGAAATGAAGAGCCAATCGCTATCGATTTAGATCACAACGAAGTTATCAACCAAGAACACAAATCTGAGTTCTACGCTGATTTCGTTAACCTCGTTATCGATGGTAAAGCAACTAAAGTTAAAGTTAAAGCAGTGCAACGTCACGAGTATAAGCCAAAAATTACTCATATTGACTTCCTGCGCGCTTAATAAGCCAACCTTCGAGCTTTATTTTTCGGGACGCCGAGCATGTAACGCCACTTAATGTGGCGTTATTTGTTTCTATCTATTGCCTATTTTTCTGAGACTCTACGCTGTAACTGGTCGCGTAAATTAGGTGGAGTTCCTTTTATCGTCAGTGTATCGGTAGCAGGATCCCAAAAAATTCTTTCTCCCAACAGTTTCGCATCAAAATTAACCGTTAACCCCCCACCACTTCCTGAATACTTCATTAATTGGCGTAATGTACTGCGATCTGCGGGAAAAGTTTCCGCTAATTCATACCCTTTTTCTTCTGTAAACTGTGCAAAGTTTTGATCACCTAATGGCGGTAACTCTTGTGCAAGTTCAGTTAATGCAATCTCTTCACCCGATTGCAATTGCTCATTACAATAGCTGTAGACTTGTTCACGACAAGTTTGGCGCTCTTGTTTATTCATGTCTGATGCTTCGCAAAAGTCATCAACCGCTTGTAATAAGCCTTTATTTTGTACTTTAGTATTTAAACCTTCTTGCGCCCCTAAAAAGTCCATAAAGAAATCTGAAACTTTGCGTCCTACACGCCCTTTTAAGAAGGTTAAATAACGTAAAGAATCGGGTGAAGTCTCCCATTCAGTTAAATCAATACGAGCGATAATATCTGCATGAGGAATATCTAAATAGCGTGTTGAAGATACATCAAGACTGTCATTGACCCACATGCTATTACAGCTATTCAATACAGCGATTAATAAATATTCCACCGCGAGATAACGATAATGACAAAAAAGAACCGTTCCCCCTTCAGCAAAAGGGTATTTCGCTAACTCATCTTTAAGTCTAACCGTCGCTGCACGAGAAAAACCTAAAAATTCTTCTTCACCTTGACGTTGTAAACGTAATGCTTGAGCTAATTCGCTCTCTTCATTAAATAAACCATAGGCTTTACTTTTTGCACTATAAACACGATGTAACTCTTCGACCATCTCTTGAACAACCGGCTCAATGTCTAAGAGTGAATCACGAAGTACCACTTCTAATGTCTGCTCATCACGCTTAATAAGTTGGTGCAAGACTAACTGGTTAATATCTAGACTCATGGGCGCCCTCCTTTATCCCGATTCTTTTTGTGCGCGTATTCAAACATCCCCTACTTTTACTATCAAGGGGTATAACCGCAAAATAATTAATTTAATAGCAGAAAAATAACACGCCTTGCGGTAACATATAGCGTTTTATCCATTTAGTAGGAATTCAGATTTTATGCCACAAAAATCCCGTTATAGTGATGAACAAGTTGAGCAATTACTTGCAGAACTTGTCAGCGTTCTTGAAAAACATCATACTCCTACAGATCTTTCTTTGATGGTGTTGGGGAACATGGTGACAAACTTAATCAATACAAGTATTGCCCCTGCTCAACGAATGCTGATTGCAGACTCTTTTGTTCACGCTTTACGTGCTTCAATTGATGAAGGCAATATTCACTAATAAACACAGAAATATTTATAGACATGGTAACGAGAAATCAGTCCTATCGTGAAAAAGTATCCCAAATGATCAGTTGGGGTCACTGGTTTGCGCTGTTTAATATTATTCTAAGCCTTTTGCTTGGGAGCCGTTACCTGTTTATTGCTGATTGGCCAAGTACCTTTGCAGGTCGTCTTTACGCTATTGTCAGTTGGATGGGCCATTTTAGTTTTATTGTGTTTGCTATTTATATCCTTATTCTTTTTCCGTTGACCTTTGTGGTAGTTTCGCAACGATTACTTAGGGTGATATCCTGCGCCTTAGCTAGCGCAGGATTGACATTACTTATTTTTGATATAGCTGTTTACCAGCAATTTCAACTTCATTTGACCCAGTTGGTTTGGGATTTGGTTATCAATCCAGATGAAGGTGAAATGGCGCGAGAATGGCAACTTATCTTTATTGGCATCCCCATTATCTTTCTTATCGAAATGCTATTTGCTACATGGAGTTGGCAAAAGCTTCGCAGCTTAAACCGCCAGCGATGGGGAAAACCATTAGCCTGTGTATTTATTAGTTGCTTTATTTTATCCCACTCTATGTCTATTTGGGCAGATGCTAATTTTTATCGCCCTATTACTATGCAACGTGCAAACTTACCGCTGTCTTATCCAATGACTGCACGTAAATTCCTTGAACGGCATGGTTTTATTAATCAATCTGAGTATGAACAGCGCTTAATGAGCGAGGGTAATCCTGCGGCACAGAGTATCACCTACCCGCTTGCACCTCTTGATTATTCTAAAGATGAAAGCTCATATAACTTACTTATGATTGTGGTTGATGGATTAGGTAATGAAGACGTTGCCAAACTACCGAGCTTGCAACAATTTGCTGATAATAACCTCTCTTTCTCTCAACACTATTCAGCAGGCATAAATAACGAAACGGCGCTGTTTGGATTATTTTATGGCATTTCACCGTCTTATTTAGATAGTGTGTTAAGTAGCCGCAAAAACTCAGCGCTCTTTGATGCTTTAAATTATCGTCACTATCAATTAGCACTATTTTCAACTAACGGATTTAAATCGCCATTATTTACACAAGCGGTGCTGGCTGATTACTCACTACCTACTTCACGTAGTGAGGATAACGACACAACGATTAATAGTTGGCGTTCATGGTTGTTAAAAAATAAACAAAGCACACCTTGGTTCTCTTTCTTACAAATCAACGGTGATAAGCATACATCAGCTTCTCAAGCACAGTTAAATAGTCAATTAGAGACCATTTTTACTACTTTAAAAGAAAGCAACATACTTGATAATACCGTTGTGGTCGTAACGTCAAATTATCATCAGAACAATGATAAACAAGATAGCCAATGGCTTATTAGCAAAGACACTTTTAACTTAAGTCAATCGCAGGTTCCGCTGGTAATACATTGGCCTAATGTTACACCACAAAAACTAGATAAACTAACCAGTCACCAAGATATAATGACAACGCTAATGCAACATGTATTAGGTGTTATTAGCCCTGCAGATAACTATTCTCAAGGCGAAGATCTATTTGCTAATACGCGTAATCACCCTTGGATTTTTACTGGTGATAATGAAACTCTAGTGGTCTTTTTACAAGATAATACGTTAATGATAGATAAACATGGCAGATATGCTTTGTTTGATAAATCAGGCAAAGAGATCCAATCCGCCAAACCTGATTTACGCCTATTATTGCAAGTACTGGCTGAGCAAAAACGATTTATTGAGCGTTAGTATTAAAAAAAGACTATAAGTAAAAAGTTAATAACAACTGACGTCACTATAATGAATAAAAATACAGCAGTTAAGTATCTAAGGGGTTGCTTTAGCAGTAAAAAACAGTAATATACTAAGCACAATCGGCATGTAGCGCAGCCTGGTAGCGCACTGTCATGGGGTGTCAGGGGTCGTAGGTTCAAATCCTATCATGCCGACCATTTTTATTTAAGAAAACCAACCACTTACGGTTGGTTTTTTTATGTCTGGAATTTGTCACTGGTAAAACTCTGGTAAAACTCTGGTAAAACGACGACAAATCATCTCTCAAAATCCCCCTTTCTTTAGCTCATAAAATTGCCCTTTTCTCCTTGCTATTCTATTCGTTACCTTATATAAGATACTGTATAAAAACACAGTGCAATAGGTGATGCCATGATTAAGCTTGAAATCAATAATGCGGAATATATTGCTCAGTTAGAAGAGGCTCGTTTATCTGCAGATAACCCTTATGGTTACCTGTTTATGGACATTGTCTTTTCTGATCCAAGGTTTGATAAGAATACGTTTGAAATGAAGAATGTTAAGCGGGAACCGATGAGAACGTATATGACGGAAGCTGTAGCAAGGGATTTGTTTGAGAAGTTGGAGAGGTATTTCAATCATAAAAATATGGTACTAACATCAAAAAACATAAAAAAACTTATGTAGTTTGAGTAATTTAAAACCATCTTTCTCGCTTGTTACTTAGGAGTTTGTTAGTATCTATTTCCATTAAATTTTCTTTAGTGTTTAGATAAAAAGAGAGATTATAATGGACTTAAAAACAATGCGATAAAAAACAATTAAAAGAAGAGTTTAATCGACTTACAGCATTAACAAGTTATAAATCAACAATGGGTGTTTTTGATATATTTACTAGATTACCTGAATTATTAAATAATGATGAAACAGTTTTATGTGTTAATAGCGGAATCGTAAAATCTAATATTTGGTTGATTATACCTACAAATAAACGAATTATTTTTCTGCATAAAAAGAGTGGGCTTTTCCATAAAAAAGTTGATTTATCTTCAGTAAACTATGATGCAATTACTTCTATTGACTCATCTTCCGGATTGACAGGAGGTAAAATAAAAATAAATACTCCTGGTACTATTTATGAAATTGGTACACTACAAAAAAACTCAGTACAACCACTAGTTGATATTATCCTATCTAAAAAAAATAACTCTTCATCGCAATCTTCAAATAACAGTGGTGATGACTTGCTATCAAAATTAGAAAAATTAGGAAAACTAAAAGAAAGTGGCGTACTGACAGAAGAAGAGTTCCAAGAACAAAAAAGTAAATTACTTAATTTATAATTCTCAATAACGGACACTCTATCGGTGTCCGTATGATAAAAATTTTAAGTCATTCTATTTTATTCCAAGACATACATATCGGTAGGCCCAGTATAACCCGGATGGTGTATTGTTAATGTTTTACCGTCACTAGAGTAGTGACTGTTGTCCCCCAGAACTGATTGCCACCATACCATAAAATGAGAGATTGATAAGGAGGTGGTAACACAGTGACAGGATATGCTCTATTATCGCTAGCAGTAGCAAAAAGCTGTTTACCAATCATATTTGATTCGAATTTAACTATTGTTTTATCTGCATTAACTGTTGACGCAGTTTTTTTAAACTGTTTTAAATTACCTAGTTTTTTATATCGATTATCAGATTCATTTTTAGTATAACTACTGCCTACTGGGACATAATTCCCTTTAGGCTGATATTTACCGTCAGACTCAGCCTTAGTATACGAAGCACCTACTAGCGCATAATTGCCCGCTAGTTGATAATTTCCCTAACCTTGATAACGCCCGTCACTTTCCTCTTTTGTGTAGCTACTTCCAGCCGTTGCATAGTGTGTCACTCATAAATGCGCTCAGGAACAGAAACACCAAAGTAGTTGTACATTGGTTTCAAGACATTCGGCACAGGAAACGGTACAAACTTAATAAAGTGAGATTTGTGATACTTGCGCCCACCAATCACATAATAGGTTGGTTCGTAGAAATCCATGCTGGCAGGATCTTGAACATTGGCGTCCGTTAAATCAGGTGTTACCCATTGTGGATCAATCTGTTTAATCCCCTTGTACATGCCTTTGGTCACACCATCGATATTAAACGGGTTTTCATACCACTCTTTCGGATTTGATGTCTCCACAACGAATAATGCTAAACGATCACCGTATACATGCCCAAAGTGAACCTGCTCTTTAAGCTGATGTGTAATGCGGTATTTTTATCTCGTTTGCGATGCTTTTTACTGATAGCACGATCATCGTCGTTATCACAATCAATATCGTAACCCTGACGTATCGCATCACGCGCGGGCATATTACAGGCTTTATCCACCAGCCAGTGTTTAGCGATAACCGCACACATATTGTTGCCGATAAACATTTGTGAGGCATACCATGAGGCCTGTGACTCTGGCACACCGTAAACTTGTTCCCCTTTAAATGAGGGCACATAGCTATCAATGCTATCCATCGCAACACCTGCAATTGTGGGCTGGGGTAAATCAATCCCATCAAAGCCTTGTTCTCGCGCCAGCGCAGGATATAAGTCAGTTGTGAATGCTGACCTCTGTGGCGGTGAAATCTGCTCTGCAATTTTTTCTTTTAAACGGCTACATGGCAAATCTTTTATTATAGATAATAAAATACACACCATACACACAAAATATTTGATTGCCTACGTCTTAGTGTGTATAGTGTGTATATCAGTTGACGGAATGGAGGGAGTTTGAAAAGTTCGGAACTGATTAAGTTGTTAGAAAAAAACGGATGGATACTTGATAGAATAAAAGGAAGTCATCATCAATTTACTCACCCTGATTTTTCTTTTGTTGTAACAGTACCGCATCCAAGAAAAGATTTAAAAAAAGGAACATTAAATCAAATTATTAAAAGTGCCAAACTGAAAAATTAATTAAGAATGCGCTCATATAGGGCGCGCTCTTTATGGAGATGAAATTATGTTATATCCAGCCTTTATTGAAATTGATGAAGATGGTAGCGCAAGTGGCTGGTTCCCTGATATTGATGGTTGCATCTTTGCGGGGGACAGTATTGAAGAAGCTCACGCAGATGCGAGGAGCGCTATTGATGCCCATTTTGAATTGTTAAGCGAGAAGGGTTTAGATATCCCCTCTCCAAAATCTCAACAAGAGCATTTAATTAATTCTAGTGGTGATTACAATAATGGAATATGGCTTTTAGTTGATGTTGATATGGATAAATACGACGGACGAGCAGAGCGTATTAATATCACATTGCCACATCGATTATTGAGTCGCATCGATACTATCGTAAAAACAAATCCTGAATATGGGAGTCGTAGCGGATTTATTGCCACAGCAACCCGTAAAGAACTCCAAAAGAATATTTAATAATAGTTATAAGCCTCGCCTGTATAGGCGAGGTAATCTCTATCATCTTTTAGTTGTAAAGAAACTACCTTTTTTCTTCTGATATAAATCGCGTAATGCTTGCGTCATGGCCAGAAAACGGGAATGTGGTAATATCTTCTTTATTATGGCCATTGATTGTATGTTTTTTAATTTTTTATTTTAGAAAGCATCTATTAAAGCTAATAGATACTTTCTTTGATGGCAAGTTAAATATAAAAATTTCAGGATTTGAACTAAATTTGAAAGAAAATTCAATACAACAAGGTCACATTATTCTAGATCTACAATCTAAACTTGTTGAAATGGGAAAGAAAATACACACATTACATCCTAATTCAGAAAAAATTTTACTGCCTAATATTCCAATGAAAAAAAAGGTCTTATGGGTTGATGATAACCCTTCAAATAATAGCTATTTGATTGAAACACTAAAAATAAATCATATAGATGTAGATACTTCACTTTCAACAAGTGATGCCATTGAAAAAATAAAAAGCAATAACTTTGATGTTATAATATCAGATATGGGGAGACCCGAAGACGATCGAGCTGGCATAACTCTTACAAAAAAATAAGAGATCTTAAAATTCAAACTCCAATTTTCATTTTCTGCGGTAATTGGGCCTCTACAAATTTACGTGAAGAAGCTAAAAAAGCAGGTGTTACTGATATAACTTCATCAGGAACGGAGCTTTTAATAATGCTGCCCATTAAATTTCTATCTTTACTCCTCAACTTCATTAGTTATTCAAAACTTAGGTGCCCTAGGCCAATCCCAGTTGCTTGAATTGGTTCACCATCGGCACCAGTTAATTCTATTTTTTCAACATACCTAAATGCTGTGCAACCATTCCAAGTGCTTCATCTTAATTACGAGTAATAACCTTATTAGCAAGGCAAGAGTTTTTTATTGCAGCAGGAAATCCAAAGGCAATACTTATCTTTACGGCCTTTCTTCCGCAATTCGTTAGCCCACAATTACCGGCTAGTTCCCAGTTTCTAATACTTGGTTCTTTATTCTTGTTACTCGAGTTTATTGCAATAATGCTCTACGCTTGGTTAGGCTTACACATGAAAAAGTTGCAAAAAAAACCACATGCTAAAAAAGTGTTCAATCGTATGTGCTCAAGTTTATTAGCTAGTGCAGGGATTGGGCTTTTAGTTTCACAGAAAAGCCATTAAATAACACCACACGCTGAGTAAACAGTCGCCTTTTATAAAGGTAAAGGCGACTTTTCTTTCTTTTATTTAAATGACTGATAAAAACCAATTGACGAATATTCTGATATTGTATTTATAGCTTATATTGATTCAGCATATATTTAAAAATATCAAGCATGACTGGCAATTTAATATAGCCTTCTTTATCAAGAAAATGTCCCGCATCTTCTTCAATAACAATTTGAGTTTGTAATTGACTAGCTAATTTTTTGGATGAATCAGGACTCACAATCCAATCATTGGATGATATTAATGATACCCTTTTATCCGATATTTTAATTAACTTACTATAATTCAGGTTATTATAAATATGAGAGTTCAACTCAGGTAAAGTTTTTTGTTCACTATTAAAACCAGCGACTAAAATATACCCGCCTATTGTTATATCTTCACAAGCCTGTTCAGAAAGAAAACGTAATAAAGTTATACATCCCAGACTATGCCCAATAAGAATAGTATCTTTATCAAGTATTATGTTTTCATCGGCAAGTTTTTGTTGCCACTCATTAGGGTTAGGATGATTAGGCTCAGGCATCATAGGTATACTGACATCATATCCTAATGATCCAAGCTCTTCTTTCAACCATGGAAACCAATTATCCTTGGGAGATGCAGTATAGCCATGAACAATAACAACTCTTTTGCCTTTCACTCATCCTCCTATATAGATACACATTATCAAAATAATAAGTTTAATACCTGTATACCCTAGGTATTGATAAAATTTAGTATGGTAAGTAATAAGTCACCCACGATTTAGAAATAATAAGATAATCACGGACACAACACAAGCAAGTACTGTTTTTATAACCAGTTATTTTGTATTCTTATTAAACATAGCTTCTGCACTACTCTCTTCACTGAGGACAAGGTTTTACGATACACCTGATAAAACACCACATGAAATAGTTTGGTCTGCAAGATAAGCGTCGGCCAAGGTCCGGGGTTCCCCTGTTCACTATCTTTTACTTTGATATATTGTAAATAGATGGCTCAACCAAAATAAAACTATCATCCGGCTCACACTTTACAGACTTACGCATTTACAAATCTAAAAAATCGATGAAAATGTCCTAGTGTAAACAACCTTTAATTCCTATCTGAGGCTTTGATGCTGGAAAATGTAATCATCTAATAACCACTATTTCGACCTTTTAGGGCGAATAGCTGGTTTCAATGCGCTGTATTCTCATGCAAGCACCACAATATGTTTGCTTATATTGCATATGATGATTAAACAGGTTTTCTAGTATGGATCCATCACATCAAAAATACTATTCTTTACTTATTTCTACCCAATTTACGTTTATTGGCGCTATAGCTAGTTGTATCACTCTTATTAAAGATTATTGCCAAAATCTAGATGTCCTAACGTATAAGCTTACCTTTCTAAAAAAATTAAAAAGCAAATTAAATCAGTTAGATAGTAATATTATATCAATAATATTACTAGGTTTAATAATGTCCACACTCTCTTTTATAACAATTAAAGGAAATTAAAATGGATATTCCTCGTATTTTCACTATTAGCGAAAGTGAGCATCGTATTCATAACCCTTTCACACCAGAGAAATATGCCACCTTAGGTCGAGTATTACGAATGAAAGAAAACTGGCAAATTCTTGATCTCGGAAGTGGCTCTGGTGAAATGCTATGTACTTGGGCTCACGATTACAATATTACAGGTATTGGCATCGATATAAGCCCGCTGTTTACTCTACAAGCAAAATCTAGAGCAGAAGAGTTAGGCGTCAGCCATCGAGTACATTTTATCCATCATGATGCCTCAGATTATATTAGTGATAAAAAATGTGATATAGCAGCATGCATAGGAGCAACTTGGATTGCTGGTGGTGTAATTGAAACTATCGAGCTACTAGCAAAAAGTATTAAAACAGGTGGGCTTATTCTTATCGGAGAACCATATTGGCGACAAATTCCAACAACACAAGAGATAGCACAAGCTTGTGGTGCTTCATCCATATCAGATTTTTTAACTTTATCTGAGCTTGTTGTCTCTTTCGACAATCAAGGATACGATCTAGTCGAAATGGTACTGGCAGATCAAGAGGGTTGGGATAGATATGAAGCTGCTAAATGGATGACTATGCGCCGTTGGCTTGACAAAAATAGTGCCGATAATTTTGCTCAAGAAATTCGAACAGAATTGACTATAGCCCCTAAACGTCATGTTAGTTTTACACGAGAATACTTAGGCTGGGGGGTATTTGTATTAATTGCTCGATAAAATAACACTAAAGGTATAGTCTAAACGGGCTATACCTTTTAAATTATTATATTTATATAAATTTAATATCCACAGATAAATATATAAAATCATCTAAGATGGATAACCTTATATAAGACTACCCATCTTATAAGCACTTAGAAAATATATATTATTTAATATAGTGATTTTTATTATTAAAAATTCATTAGCTTTTTAAAATAATAACCTTTTTTAGTTTTAGGAAATTTTCTGCCGTAGTATATTTTTCTTTCGTGTTCACGGCCTGCGTATTGATCATTCCCATAAAATTGTCCATATAAAGCAGTTTTAGGACATATATCGTTAGAAAAAAACTTATCACTACTATCCATTATTATTTTCCTCAATTATTTTAGAGTAAATAGGTTCCTCTTAGATTTGTTAAAAATAAATTTTTTATTTCTTTGCTATTTTTTAATAGCTGCTAACTACCATACTACTTATATAAAAAATTTCAAATAAAGTATGGTTAAAATATAAATTATACAATATATAATACTTCTATATTTACGGAGTAATTTTTAATATTAATTATTGAGATTTATAGCACTAAATAGAATGTTTACAGAAGGTAGTTCTGATAAAAAATTTATCTCAAGTACTTTATCCTTATTTTTTAGTCTGTTGACGGGAAAAAGCAAGAAAAATTGCAATAAAAACGCTCCATACAGATCACATTTAATAAGTGAGGGTATTAATAGCCATCAAATGATATTAATTATCATTTGCATTTAGTCAATATCCCTACTATTGTTATCTCTTCTACTACTAAGGAGAAATATCATGGTTAAACCAACAATGTCATTACGCTCTCAGCATGTTAAGAATTTAGCAAAAAAGATAAAAAAAATGCGTGCCATAGAAAAGGCGATTAATTGTAATAAAGAAGCAGATCTACTTGTTATTATTAATAAAAACCCAACACTTGTTTTTATAAAATAGCTAAGCACTTGGTTTTTTATATCAAAAAATAGTAGTCACAATTTCAGTGGGGTTGACAACTCAAATGATAATGATTATCTTTTAACTCGTGAATAGTTGAGTGCGTTACTCGGTCTTTCACAACGACATTGCTCACATTGCTTCTAGTATTTATTGACCAACTCTCCTAGCGTTGGTCTTTTTTTTATTTTTGCCTTTCAATAAACACAAAACCTTCCCTGTTAGTAGGAAGGTTTTATAGTTTTGAAGCAGATATAACATGACATTAAAATGAGGCTATGTTTTACCTTAATCAAAAACATTATTAATAACAGAGGCAATAATTGATGTGGTTATTGCGATTAACACCAAATCATTACCCACTATCTGCCATTCATATCCATCGTAATGCGGTAACTGACTTAGCATAATGCTGGGTACGGCTTTTTTCGCAATACCTGGAGGTAATGGCTTACCTCTTGTTAAATTCTTTGCTATTCCCGGAGGAAGACCTTTATATCCAGTTAGATTGTTCTTTATTGCTAATGCTCTTGCATCATCATAAGTGATTGAGACAGAGAGCCCTCCTCGACTATCAATACGCAGTTGCGAAGAAAATCCATCTTGTTGGTTTACGTTCTGGTGTCCTTTATTAAAACCGTTGTTACCTCTTTGATTTTGATGACTATGGGGATTACCGTTTCCATTACCTTTACCATTTCCGGGATCGGCGAAGGAATTCAAAGAAACCATAAAGGTCAAAGTAGCTATTAAGCCATGCTTTAATAAAGTGGGTATTTTCATGTGAGTTATTCCTTAAAAGGACGCCTTACAACGTTATAATTCCACACATAAAAATACAACTGCCAATATTCTGATTAACTTTAGAAAGGCGAAATAAATGAGGCTATAAAAATTAGCTTTAAATACAGCCTCTTATTATTTAATGCTATTTTTTATACGCTTCAAAAGTCATAATTTCTGTCGTATTACTGGGGGTTTGCAGATACTGGTAATCGGCTGATATTGTGATCTGTTTAAAACCAATCAAGCGTAGTATTTGTTCAAATTCAGACACACCAAACCATTTTAAGCTGAAAACTTCCCATTCACTTTCAATGATCTTGCCATCTCGCCATTTATCATAACGATGGTGTGAAGTAGTTAACTGATTTATATAATCAATTTCAGCATTAATTATCTGTAAGGTAATTAGATCGCCTTCTGGTGTATTAAATTGGCGACTAGTACATTCACCTTTAACAAAATGATGGGCAAGACTAATATCAACCAATAAGCGCCCACCAAACTCAAGCGCTTGATAACACTGTTTTAAGGCTTGGATCGCCTGCTGTTGCGTATTTAATAAGAGGAATGTCCCTGTAGGAATAATAATAGCCTCGACAGGGGTATTAACTTCAAAAGTGACTAAATTATTTTGAGTTACGTAGTTGGTTGTAAACCCATGCTCGATTAGATTTTTCTTACAAAATTCAAGCATCTCTTCGGAAAGATCAAATCCCTCAATATTAAAACCTGATTGCAATAAAGGAATAAGGATGCGTCCTGTTCCTACTGCCGGCTCTAAAATTTTACCTTTAACATCTTTTAATCGCTGTTGATAGTATTCAACATCGCCGAAACTGCATCCTATCGGTTTATCCAATTGATAAACTTGAGCCGATAGAGAGTGATAACTCTGCATAATATCCCTTAGTCTGTACCAATTTTTATGTATCTTATTAAAAACAAAAAATTATACAAGGCACCAAGGTATCTAGAGTAGGCCTTTACATTACCCTCACACTACTTATCCCCTTATAAAATTTAAGGTTGACAATCTAGTTGAGAATGATTATCTTTTAACTCGTGAATAGTTGAGTGTTTTACTAAACTATTTGCAACGACATTGCTCACATTGCTTCCAGTATTTACTGTGACCAACACTTAATGTGTTGGTCTTTTTTTATTAATAAAAACTGGCTTCACCTTTGGGTCTGGTCTTAAAGCGTCTATGAGCCCATAAGTATTGCTCTGGCGCTCGCATAATCTCAATTTCAATCAGATGATTCATTCTATCTGTATCATTTTGAATATTTTCTGTTGGATAATTATGAAGCTCTTTACCTATAATTAAGCTATATTTTTTATTATCATGGCCATGATTACGTACCAATGTTACCGTTAAAGAAGGAGCTCCTGATAACTTTGCTAATATAACAGCGCCTTTTGAAGTAGACGTTTCCTTCACCGAAAAAAATGGTGAAAAGGTGGTTCCTTTTAAGCCAAAATCTTGATCTGGTGCAAACCAAATGGCCTTCCCTTTTTTTAATTCAGTGACCATAAACTTTAAATTACGTCTATCAATCATACCTTTATTAGAACGGCATCTTGCCCTAGTTTGAATAAACTCCATCGCTTTATTATTATGAGGCCGATACATTGCGTTTACAGGGAAGCACAACCCCATAATACGCCCTCCAAGCTCCAACGACATGGAGTGAATACCAATCAACAAAATACCGGTATGCTTTCGATTAGCCTCAGTAAAATTTGTTATTCCATCGACTTGATAGATATTTTTCAGTCTGTTATCGCTCCAAAACCATGCCATGCCAGTTTCGAATAAAGCGATACCTAATGCTGATAAATTTTCCATAACTAGCTTATCGATATCTTTTTTACTTTTATTCGGAAAACATAACTCTAAATTTTTCTTTATTATCGAAACTCTTCTTTTAATAAAAAAACGCGATAGTAATCCTAAATGTTTTCCTAAGAATAAAAGCCACGTGTAAGGTAATTGTACTAATAAAAAAAGAATAAATACGCCTAGCCAAGTAAGAAAATATTTAGGGTGTAACAGATGTAGTGAAAAAGAATTTTTAGCGTACACAAGATTTGTCCTTTCGTCACTTAAAAGACTTCTTTTAAGCTTAAGTTAATTTAGACAACAGTTATTTAAGATAGTTTATTTAAGATAAGTTACTTAGTGAATACCACTTAATAAAATTTACCATTTATCTTATATAAGTTTATTTTAAACGGCTTTTTCCTATTCTTTTCTTAAAAAAAAACTACCAGTCATAGCTTTATTTTCTGATTGCTTTTATTCTAATCTTTTTGGAAAAATATGTAATAGCAAAGTAAGTAAAATTATTTTTATTTTCTTTTTTTATGTATGGTGAATATTTACCAAACTTTAATAATATCAGTTAGAATAAAATTTATTTTTATTAGCAAATAATAGATATAAAAAAACCTCACATCAGTGAGGTTTTTAAGTTATTTCGTCTAGTAAGATACACTTATATAAGTGTCTTTAAGTCTTAGACGCAATAATCCATAATTATTACAGACCGATAACATTAGCAGCTGCTGGACCTTTTGCACCATTTTCAATAGAAAATGATACTTCTTGGCCTTCTTTCAGTGATTTAAAGCTATCGCTTTGAATTGCTGAAAAGTGAACAAATACATCTTTGCTACCATCTTTAGGTGTGATAAAGCCAAAGCCTTTATCGTCGTTAAACCATTTAACTGTACCAGTCATTGTATTAGACATAGAATTTCCTTTAATAAATTTAGTTATGCCATAAGGCTAATTGCGGTTTGATTTCGGATTTTTACTTATGGGTACTATTTGAAGGAATTCGCAACGAAGAGGTATCAAGGATAGCGCTAAACGGTGAACTACTAAAAACTGGACTAACATAAATAGGTCTGTACTTCCAAACCAATGACGCTATTAAGTCATAGAATTTATTTTATAGCAAACTATTTTCACTTTTATTTTTTATAGAAGTGTAAATTTATTTTTTATTTGATTTATTTACCATGAAATTGTTAACCTTTACAAATAGATAGCTATTTATTGGGAATAAGCCTACTCAAAGTAGATACTGATAATTTTACAAAACAATCAATATCTACTGATATATTTATACCATCTACTGTTTTTATTGCTTATTTGCTCAGATTAACTAATAAGATTAGTTAAAATCTGTGATGTTTTAGTCCACAACAAAGAGCCACCTTCATTATCATAGACATAACGTTGTGCATGGGGAAAACGTTGAGACAATAACTTGCCAAAATCAGGCGAGTGAACAGTACTCGTATCCTTTAGTCCATACCATAATGTTGTAGGTGTGCTAATCATTTCTGGAGTAAATCCCCAAGGTTGCATCGTGATTAATAAATCTTGAGCATAGCCCTTATTTCCATATTTAAATGCTTCTTTCATACAAGCTTGATAAACAGGAAAAAATTTATTTTCTTGATAAAGAGCCAAATCAACATCAGCACTATAATTCAAAATAAAATCCATTAACCAGTCAGCGGTGATATTTTCAATGATCCAGGTCTTTAATCCATCAGGATCGAATAATGCCTGTTGTTGCATATTAACCACATCACTGGACAACAGTTTTTTTATTTCAGGATAATCTAGTTGATCTTGACCAGCAACAATTGCCAGCTTATCCACTTTACCATAGTAACAAATGGCCATTGCAAAAACAGCACCTTGAGAGGATCCTATCACACTGATATTCTTAATATTAAGATATGCTAATAAGAATAATACATCGCTAGAAAACGATTTTAATGTCTTTTTAGGATCAAAAGTTGATTCACCTAAACCAGGACGAGTCGGTGTAATAAGTCGAATATTTAACTTAGTTAACAGATCAGCATCCATACTTAATAGCCCACTCATCCCTGCACCTGTGCAGAATAATACCGGTTGACCATCTGATGGGCCAGATTCATACCAAGTTAACGTTCGATTATCTGGTAATAACAATGCATGTTTTTCGGCACTTGTAACTTTCATTAGACTGTATCCAAAATTAATTTATAGATAGAATACCCGTCATTAAAAAATGATAGATATAATAATTATTTTTCAGTTTCTTATTAAAACTGATATTAAAATTAATATTGAAACTAGCTAAGGATAAGATTTCATTTTAACTCTCAGTATGCATTGATTTATACAGTTATATTTTATCTGAGATAAAATAATCGATATTTAGATATCCTAACAAACTGCCGATAAAAAATATATAATGACTTAAAAATAAAGGCGAGTCTAGCTCGCCTTTATCTCAATAAATAATCATTAAATTATTTTACTATTTTACAAGTACGCCCTGTATCTTCAGCAATACGATCATTAACTATTTCATCTTCTGACATCGTCGCTAAATTGAACTCTTCACTACCTTTACCCCACAGTTGGAAACTTTCTCCAACATAACGCGCACCACTTGCAGCGACTGCAGATTTTAACACGATTAATTCATCATTATAATCCATTACGGCCAAATCATCATTAGGGAAAGAAACTCTGATTTTTTGCCCTTCACAGTCGTAAGTTTCTGTTTTAGCAGCTAATGCAGGTGTTGCAATAATTGAAGTTAATAAAGCAATTGCAGAGATAGAAAGTAATTTACGCATTTACATCTCCTAAAATAATTAAAGTAACTATGGTTAGTCCAATTAGGTTAGATAGCTTTTTTAAAATAAAAAATAAGATATCTCCGTATTTAATTATAGGGGTAATATAAAGAAATAAGCGATTTTCTAAGCAATTATTTCCCACTGTATAATAGTCTAGATTAGTTTTACTAGCTTAATTTTTAAGAATAAACCAACTCAAATACATAACTTTACATTATTGTTATTAACTTTTACCTTAATTAGAGTAACAGAATCTGCCTAATATGATATTATTGTCAAATAATAATTTGATTAATTTTCAATAGATTAATCTAATAATATCGATAAAGTGAAATAGTGGGAAGATCAATGCTTCAAGAAAATGTAGTTAAAGATATCATTGTTTGGATCGAGCAAAACTTAGATTCACGTTTATCATTAGATATTATTGCTGAAAAATCAGGCTATACCAAGTGGCACTTCCAGCGCTTATTTAAAGCATATACAGGAATATCTTTAGGCAAATATGTCCTAGCACGCCGTTTATCTTGTGGCGCTTATGCATTGAGGATCACTCGTAGTAGCCTTTTAGATATTTCTTTAAAATACCATTTTGATTCGCAACAAACGTTTTGTCGTGCGTTTAAAAAACAATTTAATATCACCCCTTCTGAATACAGGAAAAAGCAAGGTTGGGATATTAGTGAGCTTATCTTTCCAGCATTAGAAACTGTTGAACTTAAAGCAAAATATGAAGTAATGACCTTACCTTCTAAAGAGTTGATAGGTATGGCTCATCAATACAATAAAAATATTTCAGCATGGAATTATGATAAGAAAAAATTTAGAAAAGAATTCTGGAAGAAGTTTTTAAAAGAAATACATACCATCCCTACAGAAATGTATGCCACACATCGTGCTTCTGCAGGCTCGCTAGATGATACGACTTATATTTATACAACAGCAGTAAGTAAAGAACAATTAACAAGCTCTGCTAATATTTCCACTATGTCTAACGTAGAATTACCCAATGGGAAATATTTAGTTATTACTTTCGAGATGGATAATATTTTAGATTCCCTCACCGGGTATGATGATATTATTTATACTGTATATACCAAAGTATTGCCAAAGATGAATTTGCTACGTCGAGCTGGTCCTGATATTGAGCGCTATACCTTAAAACAATCGGTTAGCTATGATAAGTTAATCGGTCATAGTGAGCAACATCTACAAGAAATTAGTTACTATATCCCTGTTCTTTAGTCGCTAATAGAAATAAAAAGATCTCAATCTGATTACGCATCTTGAGATCTTTTTAATATTTACAACACGTTAAAGTAATTAATCTTTTTTAGATTGATTAGCAAAAAAGATCTCATCTTGTATATTTTTAGTTTTAAGAGTAAAGAGTTGATTAGTTAGGTTTTCAGTTAATTGCTCTGCATCAGCCATTACACGTAAATTAAATTCATTCAGCATGTTATCCGCTGCTGCTTTTATTTTTTTTACTCATTGACAAATAGTTAGCCTCCATTTCTTTTTGTTCTAATGCTGTTTTAGCTTCCCATTCTTGGTATGCTTTTTTAACAATAGGAGCAAATTGAGGATAATCTGTCATTACTAATGTTTGTAACTTACGATATTTCCAATAGATAGAGTCATTATCTGCTTTATCTGTTCCAATAGCATAGTGTTGCGGATATGCTTTTAATCCACTGTAATAAGGAACAAAAGCGGTTAGATCAGCCATTCCCAAACCAACATAAGTCACTTCACCAATCTCTTGCGGTAATTCAGGTCTTACTTGCATCACATGAGATTCATAAGTACGAAACACACTTATTGGTCTCCATGGTTCATTGCCATTCAATCCATTGGTATAAGGATCATGTTCTGTACCGTCAAAATGGTTGCGTAACATCGCTTTGGCGTCTTCTACTGATACTTTTTTCTCCGGTGTCAGCATAGGTGCAAATTGACGACCATCTGCCACATTCTGTTTCAGAGAAGGGTTAAATTGTTGCTGGATAACCCAAACCCTCGGGTAATTATAAGTGAGATCACGTTCATCATCACGCGTATAGGCTTTAGAAAAATTAAATTCGCCATCAGTGGCAGGATCATAAAGTCCTTTTTCTATTGCAAACTCAACTAAGTTTTTAGAACCTAAATTATCATTACTATCTGTATGGTAAGCCTGTAAACGCCCTTGATTACCCGTCGCAAAATATTTATCTTTTGGTAGTTTTTGCGCCATCCATTGATGACCTGTACCAGTTTCTAGGTACCACACCTCATTTTTATCAACGACGGCAACCCCAAATCCTTCTCCCGCACCTTGTGTTTCGATGATGTTCCCCAGTAATTCAATTGCTTCACGGGCAGTTTTTGCCCTTGAGAGTAAAATATCTGGAATATCATCTTCAGTGATCCCTGTATCTTCAACATAAGGATCGAACGCCAATGCTTTAGGTGAGGCAAAAATGGATTCTGTGCCACTCACCCCAACGCCTAGCTCATTAAAACCCGTTGCACCATGCAATTGAGTTTTCCAATTAGGTACAGTGGTATAACGTAATGAGTGTTTAGGTAGTGGATAAGTAAAGTTATTAGCGCCATGATGGGCTTGAGTGCTATAAATGCCAGTCTGATTACTTTTAGCTGGATGAATAACAAAATGTTGTGCTTTTAAAGCATCACTATCTGCGCTACGAGCTACAATCAAAGAGCCGTCATTAGTTGCTTCACTCCCTGCTAATAACGTTGTGCAGGCCAGAGCCGAAGAAACTAATGCGATATTAATTGACAAAGCGATAACAGCTTTTTTAAATAAAAACATATAATGCCTCATTTGCTTGTTATTTATAATTTATATCTCAATTAATTATCTCTATTTTAGAGTAAAAAACTTGATATTTTTTGGTCTGCAGAATATTAGCAATGAGAAACAATCAATTACCGTGATTAACATCTCAATGATTAACTATTTAAAAAATAAAAATCGCATCAGTCTAACAACCATTTTTTATAGTGCATATAAAATCAAATAATATTATATGATGTGGTCAAATATTAAAAAATATCGCAAACTATGTTGATTGAATTGTGTATTAAAATATAATCATATGATATATCGTTAATAAAAAAACGTATTTATTTACCTAAAATATAATTATAAATTTATTATTTTATTTTTAATTATGTTTATACCAAGAACTTTTTATCCCCTATAAACTGATATTTTTGATTATTGCTTTTATCACAAAAGTCTTTTGCTTTATAGCTTGTTTTTAGAACAATAAAAAAGACTATACTGTCCACCATGACGATGAGGCACCCAATAAGGTGTCACAAATATCAACTTAATTCCCCTACTGTTATTACCTTTCAGGAGAGATGTATGAGTGTTCCCGTTTTAGGTCTTGGTACTTTTCGTTTAAAAGACGATGCGGTTATAAATTCTGTAAAAACTGCACTAGAACTAGGTTATCGTGCTATTGATACAGCACAAATTTATGAAAATGAATCTGCTATAGGACAAGCTATTGCAGAAAGTGGTATATCTCGCGACGCGCTTTACATCACAACAAAAATCTGGGTAGAAAATTTAAGTAAAGATAAATTAATTCCTAGTTTGAAACAAAGCTTAAGTGATTTACAAACAGATTATGTTGACTTAACTCTAGTACACTGGCCATCACCAAATGATGCAGTTTCTGTTAAAGAATTTATGCAAGAGTTATTAGCTGCGAAACAGATGGGATTAACGCGAGAAATTGGTATTTCAAATTTTACCATTCCATTAATGGAACAAGCTATTGCTGCCGTTGGTGTTGAAAATATCGCAACAAACCAAATCGAATTATCACCTTATTTACAAAATCATAAAGTGGTAAATTGGGCTAAACAGCATGGCATTCATATTACATCTTATATGACTCTAGCTTACGGCAAAGCATTAAAAGATGAAACAATACAAACCATTGCTAAAAAACACAATGCAACACCAGCACAAATCATTTTAGCTTGGGCTATGAATGAAGGTTATTCTGTTATTCCATCTTCAACAAAACGTGAAAATTTAGCCAGTAATTTACTCAGCGTAAATATCAAATTGGATAGTGAAGATAAACAAGCGATTGCAAAGTTAGATTGTCATGATCGTTTAGTTAGCCCAGAAGGTTTAGCGCCTCATTGGGATTAAGATTAACCAATTTAAATCGTAATATAGGTGATATTATTTTTATCACCTATATGTTTTAACCTACTTTTTTAGCAATATACTCACTCAGAGAATCAATAAATACACGGATGCGTTGGCTAACCACTTTTTCACTATAATAAACGGCATTAAAAGGCATAGCTATAGGTCGCAGCTTATCGGGGAATAATTCGATAAATCGACCATTTTCGATATCATTAACCACCATAAAATCGGAAAGGCAAGCAATACCATTACCTTCGAGACACAATTGTCTTATCGTTTCTCCACTATTCGACGATATTCCCATAGGAGCTTCTAATAATTGTCCATTCTCTCGCTCAATAGGCCATGTGTTTAGTGATACTGGTTCAGTAAAAGTTAGACAAGTATGGTCAAGCAGATCTTCTGCGATTTTAGGCTGTCCATAACGGGCGAGATAGTCCGGGGTCGCAACGATTTTTCGATAACTATTCAATAGTGGTTTTGCCCGTAAACTGGAATCCGTTAAATTACCGACTCTAATCGCGATATCTACTTTACGTTCAATAAGATTGATAAATGTTTCAGATGAAACTAAAGAGAGGGTTATTTGAGGATATTTTTGCTGAAATTGTTTAATAAAAGGCACCAGTAGATGCAAAACAACCGGCGTTGCGGCATCAATACGTAATAGACCCTGTGGTGTTTTTTGTGTATTAATTAATTCATCTTCAGCTAATTTCATATCTTGCAAGATAACTTGCATACGATGAAAGTAATGCTCCCCCTCTTCCGTTAAACTCAATTGTCGCGTAGTCCGATTTAATAAATTAACGCCTAGCTTTGACTCAAGTTTTTTTACTGTACGACTAACAGCAGAATTGGCTAATGCTAATTTTTCTGCAGCACGTGTAAAACTACCACTTTCAACTACTGCAATAAAAACTTGGACTTCTTCTGAGGTGGCTTTCATGATTGACCTTAGAAACGAGTGAATAATAACCTAATGGTGAATCACTCTTATTATATAATATATACGCTAATTGCTTTAAAAAATTATT
This sequence comes from Proteus mirabilis ATCC 29906, assembly GCF_000160755.1. Classification (GTDB taxonomy): domain Bacteria; phylum Pseudomonadota; class Gammaproteobacteria; order Enterobacterales; family Enterobacteriaceae; genus Proteus; species Proteus mirabilis. The sequence goes on along the minus strand of NZ_GG668593.1, from coordinate 4,326 downwards.
TCCATATCTTTATAGTTAGTTTCTCTCAAGCAATTAGCGATATATTATCTGACACTTTATTCATTATTAATAAAGCGCATAAGCTGTTGTCGAAGTTGTTTATTATCTTGCTTTAATCGTTCATTTTCATCCAACAATGTCAAGGCGATTGCAATACCATGCCAATCCAATGCTAACTCTCGATGAAGTTTTAACGCCCGATGTACAACAACAACTGCATCATCATTGAAAAACCACTCCTGTGTGGTAATTTCTACAGGCTCAATAACCCCTAATTCAACAATTTCTTGAAGTTCCTCTTTGGAAACACCAGTATGATGACAAAGCTCAGTCATAGTAAATATTGTTGTTAATTGTGCCATTATTTATTCTCCCAGTTTTTACGTGGATTATAATCGGCTTGGGCTTCGGCGAGTTGTTGCCATAATGAATGTGTTTTTTCATCCACTTTAGGTGGCATGACGACTTTCAAAATGGCATAGAGATCACCACTCTTTTGCTTACTTACTAAGCCTTTTCCTTTAATTCTCAGGCGTTGACCTGCCTGACTAGCGGGAGGAATAGTAAGTAAAATTTTATCTTTAAGTGTAGGAATAGCAATTTTAGTACCTAATGCGGCTTCCCAAGGTGCAATAGGAACCACAATTTCAAGATCATGCCCTTTTACATCAAATAATGGGTGAGGTGCAATACGAATAGTTAGCCATAAATCACCATTTTCTCCGCCATTCTCCCCAGCAGTACCTTGGCCTTTTAAACGAATACGTTGTCCATCAACAACACCGGCAGGAATTTTGACATTCAAGGTCTTAGGAATTTCTTTCTCTATCATGCCAAAGACATTATAAACCGGTAAATGATAGCTAATGGTACGCTTATGCTCTTCTTGTGCTTCTTCAAGAAAAACCGGTAATTCAATTTCTAGATCTTGTCCACGTTGTCTAGGTGCTTGACGTGAATGGCGCCCTTCAAAAGGTGAACCTTGACCAAAGAAAGAAGCATAAAGATCGTCAAAATCTTCCTGACTAAAACTTTGTTGGTTTGAATGTGAATTGTTGTGCTGTGTAAATTGTTTAAATTTCGGATCATTGCGGTGAGCCCAAAGTTCGTCATATTCAGCTCTACGCTGTTCATCACCAAGAATTTCCCAAGCTTGCGCTATTTCTTTAAAACGCTCCTCAGCATCTGGCTCTTTACTTACATCTGGGTGATATTTTTTCGCTAAACGGCGATAAGCAGTTTTAATTGTTTTCATGTCATCAGTGGGTTTTACCCCCATAATGGCGTAATAATCCTTTAATTCCATAGTGATATCTCGATTATGTTAAACATTAAATACCCTACATCTATAGATTATAGGACAGAGAACGCTTTTTTGTTAACCAAAATAAGTTTCATAAATCCCTATTTAAGCTCATTAGAGAGCTAAAATTAAAAATTTTTTATTTATTAAATATTTTAAATAAATAAAAACAAATAGTTAGAGCTAAATCGAATAACTAATCATCTAAATATCATTAAATTGCATTTGAAATACTTCTTTATTGGCGGTAAATTTTGGTCAAAGAAGAAATAATTTATCAGGTGATTTATCTCTGTTTTTTATTTTCACTAAGATAAAAAGCAACAAAATAACTGGCAATAATAAGGGAGAAGCAATGAAACGTATCATTATTCCCACAAACTATATTCATATACGAACAACGCCTTTTTGGACAAGGGAGACAGCCCCTAAATCAATCTGGGAGAGACATTTAGACAAAGGCACCCAGCAAGGGGTATACCCTAGATTATCCGTGATGCAAGGCACTATTATTTATTATGCCTATGCCGATCAATATAGCCCAAAGCCTACCGAAACCTTAGTGATTAAGGAGGGTGAGTTTGGTGTATTTCCACCAGAAACTTGGCACAGAATTGAAGCACAAACTGAAGACACCGTGTTTAATATCGACTTTTATGTTGACCCCAAAATACTTGCTGAAGGTTAAAAATGACTATGAAAAATGATAATAAAGGTTATTTATTGACACTTATTTGTGATAACAGTAATGATAAAGTAGAGAAAATCTTCCTTAATCCTAAGATACTTTATATTCCTGATGTTGCCGCTAAAGAAATTTTGTTATTAACTAACGAATTAAAGGGCAAAATAGATCTCTCAGCCCAAGCGCTGACTTTAACGCTCACCAATAAAAATAATGGTGTTTCAGTGGATAAAGAATGCGAGATAAAAGATTTACTTGATCCTGATATGGCGAGTCTAATGGTTAAAGATTTAATCAATATCGTCCGTGGTTATGATATGGATGAAGAAGCCAATGTTTGTGGTTGGTAAATTAAAAATTAATCAACAATTAAAGCAGTCACTATCTCATTCTATAAAGGAAATAGAGTTAATAAGCTACTAAATGATGAATACAATATCTTATTCATCATTTAGTACATTAACGATTATTAATAATTAAATTTTTTAATCGTTAATTTAAAAATAAGCTCTAGGACTGGGGCTTATTTTGGTGTATTTAGAAAAATATCATATATAGCAAAATGACATTAACTTATTTTTATTTAACTATTACTCTCAGGCTTAAGTTTAAACATAATGGTTGTAGCCTCAAACTTACCATCAACTGCTTGAGCAAACTCAGGAATTTCACCACTAACTTGCCAACCAAGAAAGCGATATAGACTCACCGTCATACCTTTTGTAATGGTATCTAAAGTTAAAAGTGTTATCCCTCTCTCCCATGCTATTTGTTCAGCCTTTTGCATCAATTGCTGTGCTATTCCTTTATGCCTATGATCAGGGGATACTAATAGTTTGCAAATCTCCCCACGATGTTTGCCATTTGGTTTAGTGCATAATTCAAGACCAACAACACCGACTATTTGTCCGTCAATCACTGCAGCAATTAATTTAAACGTATTTGTTGATAATGAGTGATTAACACTAAGCCAATAATTTCTCATATCATCTACTTGAGTTTCTGCGTCAGTATACCCAACACTTGCCCCACCAAGGACACATCTATATAACAATTTGGTGAGTTGTTCTATTTTAATTTCACTTATTTTGTCATCATAACAATAAATCATCATATTGAGTGTCCCCAGTCGTAAATATATTCAACCATAATCTATTCGAAATATTTAGAGGTTACAATAATGCTCAATACTCTTTATACAAACAGAAATTTGAATAATTATGAATAAAACTATTAACTAGGAAATTTTTTAGTGGATCAAAGGAAGTTAAGGAGACACTAGGAGACATTGAAATGGCGGAGGAGGAGAGAACAAAATAAATAGGTTAACACACTGATTTATATAAAAATAAACATACAAATAAATTTTCATACCCCCATAAATACCCCTTTTGGATTTTTAGAGGTTATTTTTAGATAAGACATGAATGCAAAAAAAAGAAAGGTGATACTTTTATACCACCTCCTCATTTTTAATTCCACCTATCCAAAAACTAACTGGAGCTGTTATGAACCTCATGAAGCTAATCCAGAAAGAAAAAAAGATAATGGAATTATTTAAGCCTGATAATTTTGCATGAGTAGCTGGCGAAATAGGCGCCCCTCCTTTTGAGGTTTCTGGTGTAGCTTAATGCTTAAAGGATAGGATTCTTTTAACAAGAAAAGTATTCTCGAATCTACTCGCAGAACATTAGATAGCATGGTTAAAGATGGCTTGTTAGAAAAAATATCCAGCTATGAGAGACGACAAAACAAACACCAAGGCTCAAGTAGCTCTCCTGGTGTTCGTTGTGTCGTTAGTCGATATGGCTTATGTGGAAAGTGTCGTCTTGTGAAATGCGAAGATGACGGAGAGGATTTTATTGAAGGTGAGTGTGTGGTAGTTGGCTAACCAACAGGCAGTTTCTGGCACCTTAAATACTCAAACGTACTTGCTGTGCTTTATCATGTGGTGTAATAAAAATTGTCACCACAAATAAAAGAACAAAAATTGAGCAATTAAATACAAAGTAGCGTACACTGAATCACGATATCCCTATAATGGGTGAAAGATATGAAAGCTTTTAATGTGATAAGAATGTTTCAAGACGCACCAGTACAAGTTACCTGCCCAAGTTGTTCTTACGTTGCAAAATAAAATAAACACAAGCTTAAGAAGAACCTAATCTTATTAGGTCCTAATTGTGGCTACATGTTTTATTTCAATAAAATATAAACACAACTCAATATACCAGTTGTTGCCGTAGAAATTGAACGACAACAACCAGCACATTTATGAATGTATTTTAATAAAGGGTTAGTGTTTTATAATGAAAAAAATAAGAAGTTGCTACACGGA
>NZ_GG668594.1 GCF_000160755.1 Proteus mirabilis ATCC 29906 | reverse complement strand
AATTAACCTAATACTTTAGCAACAACACCCGCACCTACTGTACGGCCACCTTCACGGATTGCGAAGCGTAAACCTTCGTCCATTGCGATTGGGTGGATCAGTTCAACGATCATGTTCACGTTGTCGCCTGGCATTACCATTTCTACGCCTTCTGGTAATTCGATAGTACCAGTTACGTCAGTTGTACGGAAGTAGAACTGTGGACGGTAGCCTTTGAAGAATGGGTGTGACGACCACCTTCATCTTTGCTCAGAATATAAACTTCTGATTCAAATTTGTTGTGTGGGTTGATTGAACCTGGTTTCGCCAGTACTTGTCCACGTTCGATTTCTTCACGTTTTGTACCACGCAGCAGAACACCTACGTTCTCACCTGCACGACCTTCGTCAAGTAATTTACGGAACATTTCAACGCCAGTACAAGTTGTTTTTGGTGGTTTCTTTGATACCAACAATCTCAACTTCATCACCTACTTTGATGATACCACGCTCTACACGACCAGTAACTACTGTACCACGGCCTGAGATTGAGAATACATCTTCGATTGGTAACAGGAATGGTTTGTCAATTGCACGCTCTGGCTCTGGGATATAAGAATCCAGTGCTTCTGCTAATTCAACAATTTTTGCTTCCCACTCTGCTTCGCCTTCCAGTGCTTTCAGCGCTGAACCACGGATTACTGGAGTGTCATCACCTGGGAAATCGTATTGAGACAGAAGTTCACGAACTTCCATTTCAACTAATTCTAACAGCTCTTCATCATCTACCATGTCACATTTGTTCAGGAATACGATGATGTAAGGAACACCAACCTGACGACCTAACAGGATGTGCTCACGAGTTTGTGGCATTGGACCATCAGTTGCTGCTACTACCAGAATAGCTCCGTCCATTTGCGCAGCACCAGTGATCATGTTTTTAACATAGTCGGCGTGACCTGGGCAGTCTACGTGTGCGTAGTGGCGAGTTGGAGTATCGTATTCTACGTGTGAAGTAGAGATGGTGATACCACGCGCTTTTTCTTCTGGCGCATTATCGATTTGGTCGAATGCACGAGCAGCACCACCGTAAGTTTTAGCTAAAACTGTAGTGATTGCAGCAGTCAGAGTTGTTTTACC
>NZ_GG668595.1 GCF_000160755.1 Proteus mirabilis ATCC 29906 | reverse complement strand
TACTGGCGGATAATGGATATTGGTGCGCCACCACAACTCCCCGCGAAATAACTCGGCGACCAAAGAACCCCCTTGTAGTAATCACGTTGGGCAATATCAGGACGATCACGTCGAAGTAATCGACTCGATACCCCTTTAAGGCTGTTAACCAGATTAGATATCGCCAGTTTTGGCGGGTAATTAATCAGTAAATGAACGTGATCCCGTTCCCCATCCATTTCAACCAGTTCAACATCAAAATCAGCACAAACACTGGCAAAGTAGCCTCGCAATTTTTCAATTGCATCCTGATCAAATATTTTTCGCCGGTATTTTGTGACAAAGACCAAATGGACGTGCATCAGGAATACACAATGTCTGCCACGGCGAATATTAGTTTCATTTTTCATAGACCAAAGTATAATAGGTAATATGAAACGTCTACAAGCCTTTAAATTCCAGTTAAGACCCAATGGTCAGCAAGAGCGTGAGATGAGACGCTTTGCAGGGGCTTGTCGTTTTGTTTTCAATCGGGCATTAGCACGTCAGAATGAGAATTACGAAGCAGGGAATAAATACATTCCCTATACAAAAATGGCTTCATGGCTCATTGAGTGGAAATCTGACACAGAGACACAATGGTTGAAGGAAGCCCCATCACAACCGTTACAACAGTCACTTAAAGATTTGGAACGGGCTTACAAGAATTTTTTCCAGAAGCGTACCGCTTTTCCTCGATTCAAGAAACGCGGTAAAAATGACGCTTTTCGCTACCCGCAGGGCGTGAAGCTCGATCAATCCAATAGTCGTATATCATTGCCAAAGTTGGGATGGATGCGCTACCGCAACAGTCGTGAAGTCGTCGGAGAAGTGAGAAACGTCACGGTCAGTCAGTCATGCGGTAAATGGTACGTCAGCATTCAGACTGAGTATGAAGCGACAGAACCACAACATGAATCAACCTCAATAGTCGGGCTTGATGCAGGCGTTACAAAACTGGCCACGCTTTCAGACGGTACGGTATACCCGCCCGTCAGCAGTTTTAAAGTAAACCAGCGAAAGCTGGCAAGGCTTCAACGGAAATTAAGCCGTAAAATCAAATTCAGTGCCAACTGGCAAAAACAAAAGCGC
>NZ_GG668596.1 GCF_000160755.1 Proteus mirabilis ATCC 29906 | reverse complement strand
CGGCTGAATACGTGGGGCCAAATGCAGTTTTGGCGTTACCGAGAGGGTAAGGCGGAGAATGACCCTAATTACACCGAATGTCCTTTTCGTTTTGCGGGGCAATATGAAGATGAAGAAAGTGGCTTTATAATTGCTTTCGTTATTATGATAAGGAGACAGGGCAGTATCTTTCCCCAGACCACATAGGGCTATTGGGTGGGCTGAATCCCTATGGGTATGTGCATTGCCCGACGGGGTGGGTTGATCCGTTTGGGTTGCAAGTTGTAAATGCTTCATTATCAGGAAATAGTCACTCTACAAGCTCAGCACAAGGAGCTCTGCTTAAACAATATTACAGCACCGCAGAAAGTGCTAATGATGTTGTAAATAGTTTAAAAGCGACAGGAAAATTACCAGATAACTATGTAACAAAAGCACAGGCAGAGGCTGCTGGGTGGTCTAGAGGAAAAGCGTTAGGAAATTATGTTCCGGGAGGTCAAATAGGAGGGGATATTTTTGCTAATAGCACGAAGATCTTACCTGATGCCCCTGGAAGGGTATGGTATGAAGCTGATATCGGACTGAATAATAGCATGTCTAGAGCGAAGCAACCAGGTACCAGACTTTTGTATTCTAATGACGGGTTAACTTACGTAACTTCAAATCATTACGATACTGCCGAGGCATTAGGCATTTGGAACTGTTGTAAAGGAGGTTAATAAGTAATGAAAGAAATAACACTAGATGGGAATAAACAAAAAACACCTATTGAAGTGTATCAACTTTTTTCTGAGGAATTTGATTTTGGCCCGTACTTTGGAAATAATCCTGATGCGTTATATGACTTTATGGTGCCTATTGATGCAGAAGATAAACCAGTCATTATATTGTGGTATAATAGTAGTATTTTCAAGGAAAAGTATCCTAAAGAATTTGCACAGCTTGTCTCTGTGCTAAATAGCATAAGTGAATTTGGAAAATTTGACCAAGACACTTTTCAATTTAAAATTCTCTAAATATAAGGCCGGAAAAGTGAAGTGACCCCATAAAGTTGGATACTTTAAGTTAAGCGGCTTGTAAGGCCTGATTTCGATATTCAACCA
>NZ_GG668597.1 GCF_000160755.1 Proteus mirabilis ATCC 29906 | reverse complement strand
AAGATGAAATTTATTGTTATCCTATAAGAATAAACCTGCAGTGTTTAACTAATAATTAAAATAATAAACAGGTATTCTTATCTCTACTATACTCATAATATTCAATTTATAGAGCGAGTATATATAATGATTGATTTGTTTAAGTTAACGAAAAAAAGTTCTAGGCATATTGGTATAGCAATATATGTTGGTATTATAGCGGGTATCTTTTCAGCTTTAGTTAAATCTGGTTTTGAAGACCTAATTCCCCCGAGAACACTTGAAACGACACCCCCGCCAGTCGTCTTACTCGAAAAGCTTGGATTAAATATAGATACTATGACTTATCATTGGATGGGATATAGTATTAATTGGGGCGGTAATGGTGTTCATATATTATTCTCAATAGTTATCGCTGTGACATATTGTGTTATTGCTGAATTCTTGCCAAAGGTTAAATTATTACACGGTATTTGTTTTGGTATTGGCGTTTCTGTTTTTGCTCATGGTTTAGTCGTACCTCTACTAGGATTGTCTGGCTGGCTTTGGACAGCAGGTTATCAAGCATTAATTTCTGAGTTTGTTGGAACCGCTTTTTGGATCTGGTCAATTGAAGCGATTAGACAAAATTTGCGTTATTGTTTAACTAAAGAAAATGATGCTGAGTAGATAAGGAAGTTCAACCTTAATCTGTTATAAATTTCTTAAAGATCGCTTAGGCGGTCTTTTTTCGTATATGCCGACCACAGAATCAATCACCCTCGTTATCACGTTCACACAAGAGCTGTGAGTCGGCA
>NZ_GG668598.1 GCF_000160755.1 Proteus mirabilis ATCC 29906 | reverse complement strand
CCACGCGCACGTAACCACTCGCCTGTGGTTTCCATCCACATACGCCATGTTTTATTCATGGGTATGGTTCTTAAATCACGCCACTCGGTGATTTTGATACGATAGCGTTTACCTGTTGTCACGATTTCGGAGAGCACTTTGAAAATACTGTTGAGATTGGATTTATGGAGACAGATATCATCTGTCACGAGGCCTCCTTTTTACTTTATGAGTTAAAACGATTTTTCACAATACCTTTTAGGCTCTCGTTTCGGTTGAGCGCGATAAGCAGCCATATATTGATCAACCGGTGTAATACTCAATCCTTGTTGATCAACATACACGGTGCCTGTTTTACCGTGTCGATTGAGCCTTAAAATCATTTCGGTCAGCGTTTCATCAGCATTATCGTGGTACACCGCATCACGATAAATACCTAACCAATAATCACAATCTTGCTCGATTTGTCCTGTGTCTCTTGAATCACTTGGTACGGGACGTTTATCTGCCCTATTTTCTATCCCCGATTCAGTTGTACAAGCAACACAACCACCGTATTGAGCTCTTTCGCTAATATCTTTAGCCCCTTAGTGATTTCACCATAGGCAATATCATTACGATCAGCTTTTCCCGCTTGCATCAGAGTGAGGTAATCGACACCAATAAACCCAATATCACCGACTTTGCGTTTGATTTTCCGACTTTCAG
>NZ_GG668599.1 GCF_000160755.1 Proteus mirabilis ATCC 29906 | reverse complement strand
GAGTCAGGCCTTTTAATTTAACCTTGATCCGTTTGGTATTGTAATACTCGATATATTCCTCAATTTTATCAATCAGTTCATCAGCGTTTTGAAAATGATGCCCATGATACATTTCTGATTTTAATAAGCCGAAAAAGGCTACCAAAACACGGTCAAGCTTTAAATACAATAAAAATAGTCACTGATGCTAACTCAAATAGAGTAGTAACTGCTTTTCCAATTTAGAACAAATAATATAAGGGAGATAATATGAGATTAGTATATTTCGTTTATCAAGATACAAATGCTTATGAACGACAAAGTGATGGTGTTGAGTTCTGCAAAATTCCGAGTTTCATAATGATAAAATTTATTTTTATTGTGATGAATATTCCATGTTTTGGGATTCTATTGATAAAGTTGGAAATCCTAATGATTGTTGTAATTTCTCATTAAAGAGTAGTATTGTCCCAGCTACATTACTAGAAATATCTAACAACGACCTGATATCTTATATTGATACAGTAAAAGAATACGTTATAGAAAATAACAAATTAAGTAAATTAACATATATTCATATAAAATAATTACATCATAAGTGTCTATGATCAAAATTATGTTTTTACCTACTTTTGATGTGACATTTACA
>NZ_GG668600.1 GCF_000160755.1 Proteus mirabilis ATCC 29906 | reverse complement strand
TGGGGTGACTGCGTACCTTTTGTATAATGGGTCAGCGACTTATATTCTGTAGCAAGGTTAACCGTATAGGGGAGCCGTAGGGAAACCGAGTCTTAACTGGGCGAATGAGTTGCAGGGTATAGACCCGAAACCCGGTGATCTATCCATGGGCAGGTTGAAGGTTGGGTAACACTAACTGGAGGACCGAACCGACTAATGTTGAAAAATTAGCGGATGACTTGTGGATGGGGGTGAAAGGCCAATCAAACCGGGAGATAGCTGGTTCTCCCCGAAAGCTATTTAGGTAGCGCCTCGTGAACTCATCTTCGGGGGTAGAGCACTGTTTCGACTAGGGGGTCATCCCGACTTACCAACTCGATGCAAACTGCGAATACCGAAGAATGTTATCACGGGAGACACACGGCGGGTGCTAACGTCCGTCGTGAAGAGGGAAACAACCCAGACCGCCAGCTAAGGTCCCAAAGTCATGGTTAAGTGGGAAACGAAGTGGGAAGGCTCAGACAGCCAGGATGTTGGCTTAGAAGCAGCCATCATTTAAAGAAAGCGTAATAGCTCACTGGTCGAGTCGGCCCGCGCGGAAGATGTAACGGGGCTAAACCATGCACCGAAGCTGCGGCAGCGAAC
>NZ_GG668601.1 GCF_000160755.1 Proteus mirabilis ATCC 29906 | reverse complement strand
TATATGGGCTAAGTCACTGTCAACGGTTTTGGTTTTACTCAGACGTCGACCAAAAGCATCATAAGTATAGTGCCAACAATCCCCTTTCGGTGTAAAGCATGCGGTTAGCTGATTTTGTGTGTTCCATAAATAGCGCCACTCTCTGGGACGAAAACCGCGTGTATGGACAATTTTTTTAGCTAATCGCCCATTAACATCATAATGGTAATCTTGATATCCCTTCGCTGTGTAACGGCGAGTCACCCGTCCTGCTTGCTGTTGCTGAAATAGCTGTAGCATCGCCCCTTGTGCTTCTGAAGGCACCATCGACGAGGACGGCGTTGTTAAGTGCTCCGTGATATTGAGGTTGTTATCATACTGGAATTTTTCGTCCTGATTACCCCATTGTGGACTGTATTGTGTCTTAGTGATTTGGTCATTGGCATTATAGTGATAACGTGTCTGTCGCCAGCGATCATCTTCAATACCCACCACATTATAAGCGCGATCATATTGATAACTGCGGTGCACATCCGTACAAAATGGCGGTTGTTGGGGATGGGCTTGTATCGATTGTAAAAACTGTTCGGTGCCTCGCCCTGCTCGTTGATGAGCCAGTAAACC
>NZ_GG668602.1 GCF_000160755.1 Proteus mirabilis ATCC 29906 | reverse complement strand
CTTTGAAAGAGACACTTTCGGGTTGTGAGGTTAAGCGAATAAGCGTACACGGTGGATGCCTAGGCAATCAGAGGCGATGAAGGACGTGCTAATCTGCGAAAAGCGTCGGTAAGGTGATATGAACCGTTATACCCGACGATATCCGAATGGGGAAACCCAGTATCCAATGGATACTATCATTAACTGAATCCATAGGTTAATGAGGCGAACCGGGAGAACTGAAACATCTCAGTACCCCGAGGAAAAGAAATCAACCGAGATTCCCCTAGTAGCGGCGAGCGAACGGGGAGCAGCCCAGAGTCTTAATCAATAGCAGTGTCAGGAGAACGGTCTGGAAAGTCCGGCAGTAAAGGGTGATAGCCCCGTATCTGAAGATGCTGTTATTGTGAACTCGACGAGTAGGGCGGGACACGTGTTATCCTGTCTGAATATGGGGGGACCATCCTCCAAGGCTAAATACTCCTGATTGACCGATAGTGAACCAGTACCGTGAGGGAAAGGCGAAAAGAACCCCGGCGAGGGGAGTGAAAAAGAACCTGAAACCGTGTACGTACAAGCAGTAGGAG
>NZ_GG668603.1 GCF_000160755.1 Proteus mirabilis ATCC 29906 | reverse complement strand
ATCTGACAGCGCTTTTCTAAACTCACTTGGTCTTTAGTACATGAGTTATCAATCAAGAGATAAATGCCACCAGCGACTGTAATGAGTAATGCAAGGATAAAGCTGATAATGATGATTAAAGGTTTCCATGACATAGTGCTGACTCCGCTTCTCGACGACTGACAAGCCCTCGCCAGACCTTTCCGCCTGCATATATCCAACGTTTCATTTCTTCACAGGCACCCGCTCTATCACCAGCGTTTAGCTTCTTGAGTAATGTTGAGCGAGCAAATGCGGTTGTACCCACATTAAAAGCAAAGGAATATAAAGCAGCTTTGGTGTAGTCATCGAGTGATACTTTGATTAATGCATCGACTTGCTGTTGTGTCTTAATAAAATCGATTTGTAATAACGCATCACATTCTTGTTGTGTGTATCTCTTGCCTTGAATAATGTCTTTGCCTGTATGTCCATAACAAACAGTTAGAACACCTGCCACATCACGATAAGGTTCATAACGTACACCTTCAAAATGGGCTATTACTACTAACGCGATGGCTGTTGCTCCTGCT
>NZ_GG668604.1 GCF_000160755.1 Proteus mirabilis ATCC 29906 | reverse complement strand
CTTGTCGCATCGGGAATTATTGATTTTGTGATGGAAGGAGAACGAAAAATCTCAGAAGAAGAGTACCGATTTTTGTGGAAACAAATGGGTGAACTTTCTCAAATGAAAATAAAAGAACACGCCTCGATTGCGGCAACAAACGAGGCGTGTTGTTCAATGGAATTCACCATTTAACGTACAAATACACTGTATCAATATCCAGTTTTTATCACAAGGGGAAACTTCGGTTTCCCTTTTTTGATACAGCTTTGGAATGGAGAAATTATACCATGAGACAAAGAATAAATCATGAATTTAATGGCTGTGATGAGCATAAAAACATCATGAGAAATAGGCTATTACAAGAAATAACCCCACTAGGTTGTCAGCGTTTAAAGGAAGCATTGAAAGACGCAAAATTAAGGAAAGCACATCGGGATAAGTTATTAGGAGAGCGAAAATGAGTATGCTTCTAATGGCAAAAGCCATGCAATTACAGGTGGGGAGTACAGCACAAAAAATGGTGCTACTGAAACTTG
>NZ_GG668605.1 GCF_000160755.1 Proteus mirabilis ATCC 29906 | reverse complement strand
TCTTATTGATTAAATTCTTCGTTAATTTAGTTGAGTTTTACTTTAAGAGAGTTAGGTATGGAGCATTTACTTTGAAGAAGGAAATGAAAATCTCAATGTGTAATGATAAGTCTCTTAAATAATAGACCCCAATTATTTTTGGGGTCATATATTGAGATTATTGAATTAATATCCCTGATATTGATTTATTACGAATTAATTTTCAGGTGCAATAGCATCCAATACTCGAGCAGAATAAACCATCGCAGCACCAGTATTTAATGCAACAGCAACACCGAGTGCTTCTGCAATTTCTTCATGACTAGCACCCAACTTTAAAGCGGTGTCAGCATGTACGGCGATACAACCATCACAGCGTGTTGTGACTGCAACTGCTAATGCGATTAATTCTCTTGTTTTTGCATCTAAA
>NZ_GG668606.1 GCF_000160755.1 Proteus mirabilis ATCC 29906 | reverse complement strand
CATTGATTTAATAAATCTTTTTAGCTTTATTTTGGCAAAATAAACAGAGACACACGGCTATTTTCTGTTAGTATACAGGCGGGTGCTTGGATCATTTTGGTTCAAGCATTTGCAAGGACCAAAAAGACGAAAGCCCCGAATTCTATTTACATAAAATTCGAGGCAGTCTCAAGTCCAACAACTTGATTCTGTCTCCTTTAACAAGGAGTGTCAAGAGAAATGACTAAGCTTGCCCTTATTGGGCTGATTACTGTATGTATTACAGTTTTGTGTTTTACTCTACTGAGACATGAAAGATTGTGCTCTTTTAATATCAGCAGTGGTAACACCCTAGTTCAAGCGAATTTATCTTGCGATAAATAGCTTTGTGGGGGAATTTTCCCCCACAATTTCTCG
>NZ_GG668607.1 GCF_000160755.1 Proteus mirabilis ATCC 29906 | reverse complement strand
CATAACTTTTTCTAGCGGAAATTTAGATCCACTGCCCATACACTTGACAAACCCACCATCGCCTCTAGATGCAAGCATCCCTTGTTCTTTCGGTTTTAAACAAATACCTACTTTAGGATTATCGAACCCTTCAATTCTAATATAATCAATCGGGTCATCTGGTGTGTCTAAATAAATACATAATAACTGTGAGGGGATTTCGCTGTTCCATAAGTTTCGAGCCTTTTCGTATGGAATATCTTTGCGCAAACAAAAGTACACAATATTTTTATCTCGGATTGCACAACCAGTAAAAATATATCCCTTGATATATTTGGCCCAATGTTTATTAGTTATATACTCCATTATCTTTCT
>NZ_GG668608.1 GCF_000160755.1 Proteus mirabilis ATCC 29906 | reverse complement strand
CTATTGGCGCAAAAACACACAAGAGAGTTGTGTTTATTTGTTAGAGAAAGCGAAGCAATTTATTCAAGGACACTTACAACAAACGAATACATGGATATCTATGTATGGTCTTGTGATTGTTTCTAATGCGTCACTGGAAGAACAGTTGCCTGAAGGTTTATTAAAGGCACTTAAAGTATCAATCCCCGCCTAATTTTTTTAACACTTTCACACTAATCATCAACGGACACTCCTCTGGGGGTGACTATGCGTATGGAAAAATTAACCAATGTAACTTATGGAACAGCAGGCCTAACGGCCTTTTTTGCCAGTCTTTCGTTATATGAATGGGGA
>NZ_GG668609.1 GCF_000160755.1 Proteus mirabilis ATCC 29906 | reverse complement strand
TTATTGGCGTAAAAACACACAAGAGAGTTGTATTTATTTTTTAGAGAAAGCAAAACAGTTTATTCAAGGACACTTACAACAAACGAATACATGGATATCCATGTACGGCCTTGTGATTGTTTCTAATGCGTCACTGGAAGAACAGTTGCCTGAAGATTTATTAAAAGCACTTAAAGTATCAATACCCGCCTAATTTTTTAACTTTCTCACACTAATCATTAACGGACACTCCTCAGGGGGTGACTATGCGTATGGAAAAATTAACCAATGTAACTTATGGAACAGCAGGCCTAACGGCCTTTTTTGCCAGTCTCTCTTTATATGAATGGGTA
>NZ_GG668610.1 GCF_000160755.1 Proteus mirabilis ATCC 29906 | reverse complement strand
GCTTGCTCTGCACGTTCAGCTGCTAATTTTTCAGCTTCTGCTCTTTGCGCTTCTTGGCGTGCTTGTTCAGCTTCAAGTTGCGCTTGACGCTGGGCTTCTTCTTCAGCTAAACGCGCCTGCTCTGCACGTTCAGCAGCTAATCGTTCTGCCTCTGCTCTTTGCGCTTCTTGGCGTGCTTGTTCAGCTTCTTGCTGCGCTTGACGCTGGGCTTCTTCTTCGGCTAAACGTGCCTGCTCTGCACGTTCAGCTGCTAATCGTTCTGCCTCTGCTCTTTGCGCTTCTTGGCGTGCTTGTTCAGCTTCAAGTTGCGCTTGACG
>NZ_GG668611.1 GCF_000160755.1 Proteus mirabilis ATCC 29906 | reverse complement strand
CACACAATTTGATTCTGCCTCCATTTTTATCGGAGCGCAAGAGGAAATGAAAAAATATTCTTTAATCGGGCTAATAATGGTCGCCATGATAACACCGAGCAATCTATTATTAGAGCAGAAGCCTGTTGTTTATTCCCCGCTAATAAGGAGTATTTAATGGTTCAGGTTAATACTTCACTAATTGAGTATTAATCTTGTGGGGGAGTTATCCCCCACAATTTCCTAATTCGATTGTTGTGTTTTAATCTAAGCACCCTAATTTATAAGAAGAGGTAACAAATTAATGTTACCTCTTCTTTTATTTATAACTCAAC
>NZ_GG668612.1 GCF_000160755.1 Proteus mirabilis ATCC 29906 | reverse complement strand
AATTCAACGTCTGCATTCTCATATTGCCAATATCAGGAAAGACTACCTTCACAAAGTCACCAGCGAAATCAGCAAAAACCACGCAATGATTGTCATTGAGGACTTAAAGGTCAGTAACATGTCTAAATCGGCAAAAGGTACGACAGAACGGCATGGACGGAACGTAAAAGCTAAATCTGGTTTAAACCGCTCAATACTGGAGCAGGGCTGGTATGAAATGCGCCGTCAGCTTGAGTACAAGCAGCTCTGGCGAGG
>NZ_GG668613.1 GCF_000160755.1 Proteus mirabilis ATCC 29906 | reverse complement strand
TGACTTTATGGTTGATACGCAAATTCCGGGCGATACAGACGGTGATGGTGTGGTGGATACAACACCGGTAGTGACTATTCCAGAAGCTACGGACGGGGTAAATGCTGACGAGCTAAAAGATGGCGTACAGACCGAAGTGACTGTACCGGGAGGGAGTGCGGCAGGTGACACACTGACACTCACTATTACTAAACCAGACGGCTCAACCGACACCGTTGAACACACACTGACTGCAGATGAAGTGACGGCAGG
>NZ_GG668614.1 GCF_000160755.1 Proteus mirabilis ATCC 29906 | reverse complement strand
GTTAAAGATTTTCATCTTGCAAGTATGACTATTTAGATTTTTTCATCTTAAAATTTAGGAAAAAGATGATATAATTCTAAGTGCAAATACTATAGTTTGTTAAAAAAGTAAAAAAATTTATTTCAGTGTTTTGCACAAAGTAATAAATTATTTTGATTTTTTAAAAAATTGTTTAATATCAATATGTTAAATAATTAAGAATATATACCCAATAATATATTTGACTTAAGTTAGAAGCCGGAGAATAATAG
>NZ_GG668615.1 GCF_000160755.1 Proteus mirabilis ATCC 29906 | reverse complement strand
GGACTTTATGGTTGATACGCAAATTCCGGGTGATACAGACGGTGATGGTACGGTGGATACCACACCGGTGGTGACCATTCCGGAAGCTGCGGACGGTGTAAATGCTGACGAGCTAAAAGACGGCGTACAGACACAAGTGACTGTACCGGGAGGCAGTGCGGCAGGTGACACACTGACACTCACTATAACTAAACCAGATGGATCAACCGATACTGTTGAACACACACTGACTGCAGATGAAGTGG
>NZ_GG668616.1 GCF_000160755.1 Proteus mirabilis ATCC 29906 | reverse complement strand
CGAACAGGAAGAAGTACATGTGCAGCCGATGGTGACTGAGGTCCCTGTCGCCGCCGCTATCGAACCGGTTGTTAGCGCGCCAGTTGTTGAAGAAGTGGCCGGTGTCGTAGAAGCCCCCGTTCAGGTTGCCGAACCGCAACCGGAAGTGGTTGAAACGACGCATCCTGAAGTGATCGCTGCCGCGGTAACTGAACAGCCGCAGGTGATTACCGAGTCTGATGTTGCCGTAGCCCAGGAAGTT
>NZ_GG668617.1 GCF_000160755.1 Proteus mirabilis ATCC 29906 | reverse complement strand
ATCCACCCAGCAGGCCTTGTCCGCAGGCGCATAGCGGAACCGGTGGTGCTGCTCCAGCGCTCGCGGCTACCGCCGTTGGTGATCACGCTGAAGGTGCCTTCCTCGACCATTGCATACGCAAAAGGGTCGCCGGCCAGGCCACCTCGGGTGGAACACGGCACCAGCTTGTCGTTGCGCGCGGCCAGCTGCCAACGCCCGCGCCCGTCACCGCGCAGCAACAGCAGCACCCGGTTCGGTCCGT
>NZ_GG668618.1 GCF_000160755.1 Proteus mirabilis ATCC 29906 | reverse complement strand
GCCGTATAAGTAAATCCAATAAAAAGTCTCTCACAAACGCGCCTATTGTCGCATTTTGGTATACGATAGCGACGGATTTTCCCTCCTTGTTCGGAAATAGATAATGAGTCATCAACATACCACCCAGACTTCTGGTCAGGGGATGCTGGAACGCGTGTTTAAACTGCGCGAACATGGCACGACGGCACGGACCGTTGGAACCGAAAGGGTTTGATTCCGGGTTTTTAAAAACCCGGAATTC
>NZ_GG668619.1 GCF_000160755.1 Proteus mirabilis ATCC 29906 | reverse complement strand
GGCGCGCAATTATGCCTATCTCTGAGCTTGCTGTCTAGTCCTGATGATAAAAAAAATGTTTTTTTTATTTGTTTGCTTAAACTTCAGTCGAATTTTGCCTAAAAAACGATAACTTATTAATTTAGTGGTTAAATTTTGTGAGTTTTTGCTTTGTGATGATGGTGCTTTACAGATAAAAGCGATGAATAAAGGCGAGAAAAAGATAAGAAAAAACCCGTTACCTCTTACGAGATAACGGGC
>NZ_GG668620.1 GCF_000160755.1 Proteus mirabilis ATCC 29906 | reverse complement strand
AACTGGTGCCATCGCACCCATTGGCTGGGATCTCACCGGAGTAATGGCGGGAACCTGGTTACTGACCGTGCTATTGAGCGGATACTCGTCGCTGGGAGCGATTGTCAGTGCACTGATTGCTCCGTTTTATGTCTGGTGGTTTAAGCCACAATTCACCTTCCCGGTTTCGATGCTCTCTTGCCTGATCCTGCTGCGTCATCATGACAACATCCAACGTCTGTGGCGTCGTCAGGAGACAAA
>NZ_GG668621.1 GCF_000160755.1 Proteus mirabilis ATCC 29906 | reverse complement strand
TTAGGCAGATAATCCAGACCCTTCATCGCTCCTGCCGGACGTGTTTTCACCGGCGACCCGCGACTGGTTTCTTCGCGCCTTTAAACAGCCGACCGCTGTCCAGCCGCAAACCTGGCATGTGGCGGCGCGAAGCGAACATGCGCTGGTGATTGCACCGACCGGCTCCGGGAAAACGCTGGCAGCATTTCTCTACGCCCTCGATCGGCTCTTCCGCGAAGGCGGCGAAGATACCC
>NZ_GG668622.1 GCF_000160755.1 Proteus mirabilis ATCC 29906 | reverse complement strand
CTGGGCTTCCTGGGGATAAAAAAGTGGGTATAGATCGGATGTTTCGGCATCAGTTCTGCAATAAATGCCTTTTGCCCGGTGCCGCAGAGAAAATCGGCGCGGCTAAAATCCATCGAAAAGAAGCGTTTACCGAGGCTTTGCCAGAACGGTGAATAGCCGTGTTCGTCAATCACCCCGCGCATTTCAGCAACCACTTTGTCATTAAACTTGTCGCGAAAAGCCGCCATAAAC
>NZ_GG668623.1 GCF_000160755.1 Proteus mirabilis ATCC 29906 | reverse complement strand
CGCCTTGATAAGAGTGGTTTTCTACCGGAAAATAATCCGCGCCGAGATACTGTTCCGACTGGCGAATTTGCCCTTCGCTGTCGATCCAATAGCGGTTATGCCAGCGCGCCTGGTCGGTGGAGACTTCTTCGTCCAGCACGCGAACCGGGGTTTCATCGCTGCCGACTTTGACGGTATCGGTGCCATCCCATTTGAAGACTGAGCGTGCGGTGGCGTAGCGTACCTGCTGG
>NZ_GG668624.1 GCF_000160755.1 Proteus mirabilis ATCC 29906 | reverse complement strand
TACCGATGAAACGAGAGAGGATGCTCACGATACGGGTTACTGATGATGAACATGCCCGGTTACTGGAACGTTGTGAGGGTAAACAACTGGCGGTATGGATGCGGCGGGACCAGAGAAAAATCACTCAGGGTCAATGCCAGCGCTTCGTTAATACAGATGTAGGTGTTCCACAGGGTAGCCAGCAGCATCCTGCGATGCAGATCCGGAACATAATGGTGCAGGGCGCT
>NZ_GG668625.1 GCF_000160755.1 Proteus mirabilis ATCC 29906 | reverse complement strand
GTTGTTATCACCGCTATTTTCTGTTTGAGAGACATTAAATATCCTTTGGCGCTTTCACCATTAATTCAGCAAGCTTTTTTAAGGTTTCGGTCGGGTTTTGTGGGTCAACATGACGAACAAGCTCTTCAAATAATTGAGTGCGTTTTCGTTGTTCTCGACGAGTCATAAAATAAGTGGCTAAACCCAGAAGCATGCTGAACGCCATCCCGATAACAAA
>NZ_GG668626.1 GCF_000160755.1 Proteus mirabilis ATCC 29906 | reverse complement strand
TTGACTTTATGGTTGATACGCAAATCCCAGGCGACACAGACGGTGATGGTGTGGTGGATACAACACCGGTAGTGACCATTCCAGAAGCTACGGACGGGGTAAATGCTGACGAGCTAAAAGATGGCGTACAGACCGAAGTGACTGTACCGGGAGGCAGTGCGGCAGGTGACACACTGACACTCACTATTACCAAACCAGATGGCTCAACCGACACC
>NZ_GG668627.1 GCF_000160755.1 Proteus mirabilis ATCC 29906 | reverse complement strand
AATCGGTGGTGATGGCAATGATTTATTCTATGGCGGTGATGGCAATGATTTATTCTATGGTGGCTCTGGAAACGATGTTATATACGGAGAATTGGGAAATGATGTGCTCTATGGTGATGATGGAGATGATATACTTATTGATTATTATGGTGCTAATATGTTGGATGGTGGTAAGGGTAATGATCGGATCTGTGTAGCCTCAA
>NZ_GG668628.1 GCF_000160755.1 Proteus mirabilis ATCC 29906 | reverse complement strand
TTAGCGAATCAATTATTTTATTTAAATAATAAGAAATCATATCTTCATTTATTATTGATAATAAATCTGTTGTCTCATTTTAATAATTTGTTATGCTCTGCGCCGGGTGCTTGGATCAATCTGGTTCAAGCATTATGCCAATACCAGAAAGAGAAAAGCCCCGGAAAATATACAGTATATTAACCGAGGCGGACTCAAAAA
>NZ_GG668629.1 GCF_000160755.1 Proteus mirabilis ATCC 29906 | reverse complement strand
CAAATATTTGATTGTGCAGATTTTAAAGAAGCCACCACATAAGGCAGTGTGGTGATATTTTCAGTGCTACTGGTGGATAGCTCCATCCCTGTTTCACTGCCTGAGACTAAATTATTAAAAGGGCTCAGGGTGAGATAGATATTTTTATTAGCATAAGGACAATTGACACTGATACTAGCTAAATTATCTGCTAATTTAGT